>CAXXRM010000001.1:0-310660 GCA_963663135.2 Dehalococcoidia bacterium
AGATGGCCAATGACAACCGGCCCAAGCGCCACTGGCGGCGCACCAGTCTACAACAACTACATCTCCGGGCAGTGGGTGGCTTCCCAATCGGGACGCACCTACCCGGTAACCAGTCCGGCCCGGAAGACCGATGTACTAGGAGAATTCCAAAACCTCCGTCCCTCAAGATGCCCTGGCGGCGGTGGAGGCAGCCCGGGAGGCCCTGCCCGGTTGGAGCCGAATGCCGGCGCCGGTGCGGGCCGGTTTTCTTTTCCGCGCGCTGGAGATCATGCGGGAGAGGGCCGATGACATCGCCCGCACCATAACCATGGAGGAAGGGAAACCCATCGCCGACGCCCAGGGTGAAGTAAAGCGCGCTATGAATATCATTGAATATGCCGCCGGAGAAGGCCGGCGCATGTTCGGCTACACCACGCCCTCGGAGCTGCCAGACACCGTGGCCTATACCGTCCGGCGCCCGTTGGGAGTAGTGGCGATAATCACTCCCTGGAACTTCCCCATTGCCATCCCAGCCTGGAAAATGGCGCCGGCCCTGATTTGTGGCAACACCCTGGTGTTCAAGCCGGCATCGAGCACACCGCTGAGCGCCGTCAAACTGGTGGAAGTATTTCAGGACGCGGGGCTGCCCCCGGGTGTGCTGAACCTGATTACCGGTCCCGGGGGATCGGTCGGCAACGCCCTGGTTGAAAGCCCGGACGTAAAAGCAATCTCTTTTACCGGGTCCACCGAAATTGGCACAGGAATCTACGCCGAAGGGGCCAAACGCCTCAAGAAAGTCCAATGCGAGATGGGCGGCAAGAACGCAGTCATCCTGCTGGCCGACGCCGATATGGACAAGGCCATGGGGGGGATTATCCAGGGGGCGTTTGGCTCCACCGGGCAGCGGTGCACCGCCACCAGCCGGGTCATTGTGGAGGATTCAGCCTACGACCAATTCATGGGCGAGTTGATCGACCGGACCAGCCGGCTGAAAATCGGTGACGGCCTGGATCCCAGCGTGGACCTGTCTCCTCTTTCCAGCCAGTCCCAGTTCGATACGGTGATGGAATACATCGGCATCGGCGCCGAAGAGGGCGCACGCCTGGCCTACGGAGGCCATGCCGTCACCGGCGGCGACTATGACCAGGGATATTACGTGGAGCCCACTATTTTTACCGATGTTGAACCCCACATGCGCATTGCGCAAGAGGAAATTTTCGGCCCGGTGCTCACGGTGTTCAAGGCCTCCGGGTTGGAAGAGGCGATCGAGATTTCCAACAGCGTCAAATTCGGACTATCGTCCTCGGTTTACACCAAAGACCTGACCCAAGCCTTCCAATACATCGACACGGTGGAGTCGGGCATGGTCCATGTCAACGCACCCACTTTGGGCGGCGAAGTCCCACCTACCCTTTGGCGGGATGAAATCATCGGGAGTTGGCCAGCGAGAGCAGGGCGTAGAGGCGGTGGATTTCTTCAGCGAAGTCATCACCGTGTACATCGACCACGCCGCCACCCGCGAACAAGCGCGGTTCATCTAGGAAGAGCGAATGGCAATCTTCGGGCTCACCCTTGTTACAGTCGGTCCAGAA
The DNA here is from genome assembly GCA_963663135.2 of Dehalococcoidia bacterium. Classification (GTDB taxonomy): domain Bacteria; phylum Chloroflexota; class Dehalococcoidia; order Lucifugimonadales; family UBA3495; genus Io17-Chloro-G2. The sequence goes on from CAXXRM010000001.1 coordinate 1,572, forward strand.
TGACCCAGACAACCACTGACAAGAACCAGTTTCAAACGGAAGAGATGGCCCTGCTCATTGACCGCAAGGGGCGCCGCTACCTCCAGACGCTGGAGGTAGCGCAGGTGTTTCACTCCCACCTGGGGCGGCTGTACCACGACCAACTGATAGGCGAGGCGGTGGGCGGCTGGTATCGCACCGACAAGGGGCATGTTTTGCTGGCGGTCCGGCCAACGATGGGCGATTTTGTGCTGGAGATGCCACGGGGCCCCCAGGTCATTTATCCCAAAGACCTGGGAAACATCATCACTTTCGGCGACATTTTCCCCGGGGCCACAGTGGTGGAAGGCGGGCTTGGCTCCGGGGCGCTGACCTCGCCCTGCTGCGGGCCGTCGGGCCGTCGGGCCAGGTTATTACCTACGAGATTGACGAGAAGGTGGTCCCGAAGGCCAAACGAAACGTCCAAAAGTTGGTGCCGGACCTTTCGAACTTCACGATCACCATAGCTGACATATATCAGGGGATTGCTCAAGACAACGTGGACCGCGTGGTGTTGGATGTCCCGGAACCGTGGCAGGCCGTAGGCGCCGTGGGAGATGCCCTGGCGATGGGAGGCATAATCCTGAGCTTCCTGCCGACAATCCTGCAAGTCCACCAGTTGGTGGAGGAGTTGAAGCAGGACGGGCGCTTCCAGCTGATCGAGTCATTGGAAACCATGCTGCGGCCCTGGCACCTGAAGGACCGCAGCGTTAGACCGGTGCACCGCATGGTTGCCCACAGCGGGTTTTTGACCACCGCTGTGCGCTGCCAAACGCGATCCGGGGGGCAGGTCCCGGAAACGCCGAGCGCGGCGGACGGTGAAACTTTGACCGATGACAGCGTGAGCACATAGGTGGAAAATGGAGGCACGGCTGGGGGTTGGGGAGTCTCCAAAGAGGGTTGGTCAGATTAGCCAGCCTCCTTGTTTCACGGCCCCAAACTGACTCAGCTTCGTTTAGCATAGCCCGACCGGGTTTGAGAATCCCTCAGTCATTCGCAAAACGAGGTCGCAAACACCATTTCCACGCGGCCGGTGATCTAAAAAACTAGGATTGGAGTGGCTGCATTGAGCGTAACGGACCGGAGCGAGACCGTCGATTCCTGCAGCGCCACGTAAAGACAGACATGCTGATGAAGCACTTGCTATGCGTGGAAGCCTCGATGCGGGGATACGCCGGCAAATTCGGAGAGACCGCCGACTGGTGGGGAATAGCCGGATTGTTGCACGATTTCGACTGGGAAATCTGCCCCGCCCCCACCGACCATCCCGTTTTCGGAGCCAAAATCCTGGAAGAACAGGGTTATCCAGAAGACATCATCCGAGCGGTCTTGACCCACGGCGACCATACCGAGATGAAGCGGGAGTCTTTGATGGAGCACTCCCTTTTCGCCGTGGACGAGCTATCGGGGTTCGTGCGGGCGGTGGCCCTGGTGCGCCCTTCCAAGAGCCTCGACGACGTCACACCAACGTCGGTGCGCCGCAAAATGAAAGACAAAGGCTTCGCCCAAGCAGTCAACCGGGACGACCTATGGCGCGGGGCCGCGGAACTCGGCATTGAGTTTGACGATCACGTGGCCTTTGTCATTGAAAGCATGAAACCGATTTCGGAGCAGATTGGCCTCACCCCGCCCGGCTCAATAGGGTGATTGTCCGTTCAGGCCGCCGGGCCCCGGGGCCAATATTCCTCAAAATCAATCTGCGGAGGGGAATACCGGCCCGACAGCAAATCCAGGTGTTGAGCGGTTAGCAAGGGAGCGGGGAGGCCTTCCGCTAACTCTAGCGTCTGGACGGATGGTTCAATACCCCACAGCCCAGCAACCTCCACGTTTTTCGACTGGATCAAGACTTTGAAATCCCCAAGCCCGCCGGCGCGGACGAGGTCCACCATTCCAGCGCGGTTGGCATCCGCTTGATGCTGGGAAGACCCAATGACGCCAGTTGGCGTTGCCATCGGTCCACACCCAAGCTCTTCAGAATCGTTCTTGGGTCGTCAATCCCAGCGGAGCAAGGCCGGCCCGGCGCCCTTCGTCAATTACGGAAGTAAAGTCTACCTGCGCGGTAATGTCCTGGGCGCCCACTCTGTTCAGGGGAGCGTCGGTTTGGGTATGACGGTAAAACGTAGTGACCGTCCCCCGCATCCGCTCATTAGGGGAGTAGAGGTCCCTAGCCTCCCGGCCATAGTCCACGGTGAGGACGAAGCCGGACTCCAGGGCTTCCGCCAGCTGCGGGACCATGCCGCCATTCCCAAGTTAATCTCGGCAGTCTGACCATCAACCAGCGTTACGCCGAGATTATCTAGCCGCTCGGACAAGGCCGCGGTAGAAAGCTCGCCCGGGGACCATCGTCAATTTCCCGTCAGCCACGGTCACGTAGGTTTCCAGGAGTTGCCCGCGTTGGCAAACCACCTGATGCACCGGGAAAGCATCGAGAAGTTCATTGGTCAAGACGCAACCGGTCAGGCCTCGTAGCGGTAATCCGGTGGGGGCCGGCATAGATGATTCACCGAGGACCGCCGCCCTCAACCGGCTAACCCGGGCAGGCGCGTCATCGGCCGGGGATTCCATTTCAAACCCTGCAGTTGACCCCAGATCCAAGCATATGTAGTGCAACGCCTGCGGGAACCCTTCCGGAAGATGGTGGCTGAAAGCGGCAATGTCCCGGCATAGTATGCCGTTGCCTGCCCCGACTTCGGCTACTGTGAACCGTCCGGGGCTACCCAAGCTCCGCCACATGTCAAAAAGCTGCAACGATACCAGCGCGCCGAACGCCGGATGGACCATGGGGCTGGTGTAATAGTCTCCTTGGGCTCCGACAACGGCCGAGGTCCCGGAGTAGTACCCGCCATCGGGCCAGTACAGCGCAACCTCCATGAACTCGGCGAAGGAGATGCGGCCTTTGTCGACAATGCGGCGGCGTATTTCAGATTCGGCGGTCATGGAGGGATTGTACGACATATGATGTCAGCACCAGATGTCGTCCAACGCCGGAAGATCTTCTGGTTGCCGGTTGTGATTACGGCCTAAGAAAGCCAAAAGGGCCGCGGTTGGGAACAACACTATCGCTAGGGTCCGGGGCGAAAGAAACTAGCGCAACGGCGGCAATCCCAGAGGCAATCATCAACGGGGCGGAACATTTGGGTCCGGTGAAGGGCGGGTCTACGACTTCTGTGGGGAGGTTATCTTGCGCCAATCGTTGTTTGTTTGGATTGGCACAGGAGCGGGCGAAAAGAAAAGGGGCCGGAACCGGCCCCCAAGTCTTTGCGTTATGCCGTGGCAGTTCCGAAGTTTATCATCGCTGTTCTATGGGCACGTATTCCAAGTCCATCTCGCCGGTATATTCCAGCAGGGGCCGGATCAGGATGTTGTTTTTGTACTGCTCGACGCACTGAAGGGTCCAACCGGGGGATGCGACCCAGAGCGAAAATGGAGATGAACAGGTCATCGGGGGATGTCCAGCAGGTAGTAGATGGCCCCGGCGGAAAAAGTCCACGTTGACGCAAATGCCCCGGTCGCGGTAGGGCAGCATGGTTTTTTGTTCCAAGTGGGAAAGAATCTGGAACCATCTCGGTTCGCCCTTCTTCTCGCCCAGGATGCGGGCGCGTTCGCGCAGGTGGCGGGCCCGGGGGTCTTCGGCGCGGTAGACGCGGTGGCCGAAGCCCATGATGCGCCCGCCGGATTCCAGATGGTTACGAGCGTACTCTTCCGCATTCTCCGGGTTGCCTATCTCCAACGACATCTTCATTACTTCCTCGGCGGCTCCGCCGTGAGCCGGGCCCTTGAGGACGCCGACGCCGGTGGTTACCGCAGAGTGCAGATCGGAGATGGTGGATGCGGTCACCCGGGCTCCGAAGGACGAGGCGTTGGCCCCGTGTTCGGCGTGAAGGATGAAGTCCACATCGAGCAGCTTTGTGGTCTCCTCGTCGGGAACCTCTCGAACAGCATGTAGAGGAAGTTGCCGGCGTGGTTAAGCTCGGGGTTGGGGGCCACCGGCTCCAGACCATGACGCAGGCGGTGATGAGCGGCTACGATGGTCGGTCCCTGCGCCGTCAGCCGGATGCCCTTGCGGATGGTCCGCCTCCACGGAATTGTCGGCCACTTCAGGATCAAAGGCGGACATAGCAGAGATGCCGGTGCGCAAGGCGTCCATAGGATGGCTGGCTTTCACCAAGTCCAAGACCTGGATGACTTCATCGGGGATGCGGCGGTTCGCCCTGAGGGTGATGTCGAACTCCTGGAGTTGCTGGCTGGTGGGCAGAGCCCCATACAGCAACAGGTAGATGACCTCTTCAAAGGTGGACTTTTCCGCTAAATCGTGAATGTCATACCCACGATACAACAGCTTACCCACCTGCCCGTCAATGAAGCTAGACTCGGTGGTGTCCAGATACACGTCCTTGAGTCCCTTCATGATTTCGGGAGCCATAAACCGTCCTCCTTTTGGATAGGGGCAAGTTGCAGGGAAACGAATTGATCAGCGCAGGGATGGGGCTGAATTCGACGCAGTCAAAGCAATGATCAAACACGTAATTCTGCGAGGAATCGCGGGCGATTTTAGCATCGGCCTATTTGAGTGTCAAGCCGAACCGAACGCCGGCAGAGTCCAGGTTCGACTCGGGCGCACACCTCCGGTCCACTCGGCACACCGGGATCGAATCCGGTTCAGGCGAATGGCTCGACCCTGACCGGTTTGGTCGAAGCAAACCGCCGCTGTTGCGGCACAATCCCATTCCCGGAACTTGCCAAACTTTAACCATTCGGAGCGGCAGGATGGCAATTCAACTGCCAGGGACGTGGTGGGACTATGATAAAATAGTGGGCACAGGATTCCTGTTTCCAAGGGGTTTCCCGTTCCAGAAAAGCTGAGCCCAAGCGCCAGACCTGAAGCGGCTACCAGCGATAGACTAACCCAAGGTTTTCCAGGAGGGATGGCCGAGCGGTCGAAGGCGGCGGTCTTGGAAAACCGCTATTCGCGCAAGTGGATCGTGGGTTCGAATCCCACTCCCTCCGCCATTTAATAGTCCGTTAGAGTCCGATAATGTCTCAACAAAGCTATTCTTGTAGCTAATTTATTGAGACTGTGCTCTTGATTCGTCCGACAAGTTCCCCTAAAATCCAGCTAAATCCCACGCATGGTGTGGGAAAAGGTGTGTAAAGGGGGATGCATGGCAAACTCACAGTTCTCTCGGCCAAGGCACTCAGCACACCCGGCAGGCACGGTGACGGGGGAGGGCCTATACCTGAACATCGCTCCCTCTGGCACAAGTCATGGGTGCAGAGGATTGTAGTTGATGGGGCGAAGGCGGACATAGGCCTGGGATCGTATCACACGGTTAGCCTTGCTCGGGCCAGGGAATTAGCCCACGCAAATCGTACCGCCGTGGCCGAAGGCCGGGACCCAGTCCTGCAAAAACGGGAAGCGCGGGAAGCTGCCCGGTCCCCTTCCCCCTCCATTCCCACATTTGAGCATGTCGCCTCCCAGGTGATCGAACTGCGCCGCCCGACCTGGAGCAACCCCAAGCACGCGGCCCAATGGCAAAGCACCCTGGCCACATACGCCTTTCCTATATTTGGGAAGAGGCCCGTCGACGAGATCACCAGCGGTGATGTTCTCGCAGTCCTGACTCCCATCTGGAGTGAAAAACATGAGACGGCCAGCCGGGTTCGCCAGCGTGTAGAAACCGTCTTCGACTGGGCTATAGCCCATGGCTGGAGGCTGGACAACCCCGCGGGCAAAGCGGTCCTTCGGGTGCTGCCCCGAATGTCCAAGTTGAAGAGCCATCACAGATCCTTACCGTACCAACAGGTCCCGAATGCATTGGGGCAGGTCAGGAGTCTACCGCCGACCCGCTGACCCGCCTGTCATTTGAGTTTCTCGTGCTGACCGCGGGCGCGGTCCGGCGAAGTCAGGATGTCCACCTGGTCGGAAATTGACCTGGAGTCGTCCACTTGGACCGTTCCGGCGAAACGGATGAAAGCCCGCCGGGACCACCGGGTTCCCCTGTGCCGCCGGTGCCTGGAAATCCTGGCCGAAGTCAGGGATCTGAGCCCTCGGGGCAGTGCTCTCATTTTCCCGGCAACGACCGGCAAATCCTTGTCAGACATGACATTCTCGGCGCTGTTGCGGCGTCTGGGTATACCGGCGGTACCCCACGGGTTTCGAAGCAGCTTCAAGAACTGGTCCCTGGAGGCCAGTCATATTGATGACCGATGGTCTTGAGCGAGCTTGCGCTGGCACATGACATAGGCGACGAGACGGAAAAAGCCTATGCTACCACCGACCTTCTCGAACCACGCAGGCCTCTGATGGAAGCATGGGCTGAGTTTTGTCAAACGGGGTGTGGGTCGCCTACTGTAAATGGCGGGGACAAAACGTACCACTTGGGTGCCGTTGTTCAGGGAAATTGTCTGTTTAAGTGGCCAGCATAAATGTCACTCGGTTAGGCTGCCATGGTATCAGATCATGACGCCGTGGGACCCGCTTGGGATTGCCGCGTCGGAGGACCCTCGGCGTCCAGATACTTCTTAGAAACTATCTCAAATTAGCGAGGCTCCATTGACGGCGGTACCAGATAAGGGCACATGCCAGTTGGAGCAGACCCAGGTAATTGGACGGCTTCTTGTCGTAGCGCACCAGTATCGCTCGGCACTTGGACAGCCAGCCCAGGGTGCGTTCCACCACCCACCGCCGGGCCGGGTGGGTCTTCTCGCCTGATTGGTCCAATTTCTCCTCGCCAATACGCCGAATCTGCGGCTGGTATCCGGCGTCGGCGACCGTCCCGTGGCCGGTGGGATTGTCATACCCCTTGTCCAGGCACAGGTTTTGGGCGCCTTCCGGCCGCTCCACCACTATGCTCTCCAGCGTCGGCCTAAGGAGTTTCGTATCGTGGACATTAGCTCCGGCCACCACCACGCTCAGTGGTCCGCCAGCCCCGTCGACCAGGATGCTTTTCTTGCTCCCAGCCTTGCCCCGGTCCGTGGGATTGCGTCCAATAGCGCCCCCCCAAAACGCGCTTTTCCCATCGAGCAGTCGGCTGACTGCCATTCCCAGTTTACGCCGTCCAACTCCCGGCATTCTTCTATCAGGACGGCCCAGATACGCTCCAGCACCCCACCCTCTACCCATCGCTGGAAGGTCCGGTGGATGGTGCTGTCATCCCCCAACTCCTTGGGCAAGTGGTTCCATTGGCAGGAGCTACGCATACGGAAGATGACGCCTTCCAGCATCCTCCGCTGGTTCACCCGTTTGCGCCCCTTCGCCTTGGGTGGGTCCAACTCCAAAATCACCGGTTCAATTCGCTCCCACAGATCATCGGGTATTTCCCATATCGTGGGCAGAGTCTCGCTCTTTCCCATCATCCACCACCACCACCCAAGTTTCCCCCAGCTTAACCCAACCGCCTATGTGTTCTCCCTTTCAGACCAATCCTAATTTGAGATAGTTTCTTAATGGTGGCCCTGTGGATTCCCAACTCCCGCTCGATCGCTCGGCGCGACATCCCCCATGCGCCTAGCTTTCTGAATGGCTTTCCATCTCTCCCTCTGAAGGAACGTCGGCTTGCGCGGAGAGGTGGCATTGACCACCGATCAGACCGCCCCCATGCGGCTACTGCGCCGCAACGGGCGATCCCAGTCCGCTGTGGCGCGCGGGCATTTGGCGTCTCCCGCCAGACCGCCTGGCGCGCCGAGCAGCCGGAGTAGCGCGGCACCTTCACAAAATTCGGCCTCAACGCTGTCCTCCATCAATCGCGCGTTGCAATCCAGACGACTTGATGTGCGCCTGCCTTGCGGTTGCTTCCACCGCGCGCCCGCACTTTGAATTCATCCACCTTGAATCCGGCACGGCGCAACCGTCTAACGAATGCGGGTTCAGGATCGGCAGACCACGTCGCCAGTACCCGCCGCGCCGCAACGCCGCGTAGGTGGTGGTCAGCCCCGGCAGGCTGTAAAGCCAGTTGTTGCCCTTTCGGACCAGCGCCTCCGCGCCATTGTCAACATCAAGCATGATGGCATCGTAGTCACCTCTGGCGGCCCTTATTAACTGGACAACGTCGGCTTCATGGAGTTCAGCCCGGCGGTCGTCAAGAGGCCGGCCGGCCAGATCGGCAAGCACTCCCCGGTTCCATTCAACCACGGCTGGCACTAGTTCGCGACCACCAACCCGGGCATCCTCGCCAAGGACGTCCAGCGCCGTTCTCACCGAGTATCCCATTCCCAGACCGCCAATCAGAACGCGGGCCCCCGGATGTTTTGTCAGGTTCTGACAGCCAGTCTGGCCATGGCTTCTTCTGACCCATGAACACGGCTGTTCATGAGTTCCCGGTTATCCGCTTGGAGCGAGAACTCGGAGTCACGTTGGTACAAAACGAGGTCCGTTCCTCCGCCAGGAGTTTGGCCCCGGCCGAGCAACTGCCAGGGATTCATTGACACCTCACGATGATGTCCGGAGCCGCCGGGTCAATATCCTCGGCGGGACCCGATTCCGTAACCACTGGACCTCCGGGGTGATCTCTTCAAGCGGTTCGGTCAACCAGCTCAGGCAGCCGGCCATTCTCATGAGCCGTTGGACTATTCGATGGTCCGGTGGGTCATTGGGCCGGTCCATGGACTGTTGTCCTATCGTCAGCAGGTTACCAGAGTCTCTTAATTGTGGCGGGGTAGGCCGATTAGTAACGGCGTCTCCCAAGGCTTCCACCCGCAGTGGCGCAGGGCTGCGGATATGTTTTTGACTTCGATCAGCCTCAACATTCCTATTACCAAGTTCCGCAGTGCCGCCAGCAGTTACGGCGGTGACTCGGTTCGCACCTGCTTCGGTCTTCGCCAAAGACCACCTCCCCACCCAGTGCAGCCGGTTTTCACTTCCCCAGAGGCCAAGCCAGATTTCCAGCAGCCGGGCGGCATCCGCCCGTTCCGGCGGCTGGCTGGTGATGACGGAGGCCCGCTCCACCGTCTCCTTGCCCTTGTCCCTCCTGGTTCGTTCCACGCGACAGACCTGTCCTAGGCCGGGCCAATCCAGGTATTCATTCAGCGCCACGAGAACGTCATCGCCGTCGGCAACAGCGGCACCGGCAAGACCACGTGGCCTTGGGGCTGGGGCCTCGTCGCTTGCCAGCACGGGATGTCCGTAGGCTTTACCACGGCCGCAACACTGGTGCACGAGTTAGTGGAGGCCTGGTACGAGAGGCGTCTGCTCAACCTCCAGAGACAGCTGTTCCGCCTCAACCTGCCGATCATCGACGAACTGGGTTTCGTTCAACTTTCCAGGACCGGTGCGGAACTGCTCTTCGAGGTGTTCAGCCAGCGCTACGAGGGGGCTCCATCCTGGTCACCACCAATCTTCTCTTTGACGAGTGGACGGAAGTCTTCGGCTCGGAACACCTCGCCGGCACGCTGCTGGACCGCCTCACCCGCAGCGTACATATCATCGAAATGAACGGCGAGAGCTACAGGGTCAAGCGCAGTGGGGGATACGCCGCGTCCCAAGCTCCAGACTATCCCGACAAAGAATATGCCGCACCGTCAACGCTGTCTCTCCCTGCTCCTGTAACTTCGCCACCCTGCCTGATTTACTGCCGTCAGTGGTACACGAATCCGCCGCCCCAGTGGCCTGATTTCTTAGGCTTGTTGAAAAATGTAAACGGCGGAGGTAAAGTGGACCACGTGGGCGGCTCGGCCTGCCTGATTTGTGGTTGTCGATATCCAGGGAATATGTCTGCGTAAGTGTTCAGCAAGAATGCCACTTTCTATTCCTCAGTGGTATCCGATGGCGGGGTAGCCGGAGTTGCCCGAGACAGCCGACACGGCTGTCTTTCAGGGAGAATGTATTTCCTCACGGTCTCTCTGTGGATGCCCAACTCCCTCGCCATACCTCGAATGGACAACTCTTTACATACCAGCGCAGGGCAACCGCATTTGGGTTTTTGGTCGTTCCCGGCACCAACGGCTTGTTTTACTGCCGCTGCGTAACTCTGTGCCGGAAGTCTCTTCTCAGTTCACCGAAGAGACAGAGCGATTCGTTTTGCGCTCTAGGTCGACTTCAAGCACGGTCACCCACACCCGCTGCTGAATTTTAACGATGTCCGAGGGGTTGCTGACGAAGCGGTCCGACAGCCTGCTGATGTGAATCAACCCGTCCTGGTGTACACCCAGATCGACAAAGGCGCCAAAACCGGTGACATTGGTTACCACCCCGGGCAGCTTCATACCTGCCGTCAGGTCCCCGATCTGGTTTATCCCCTGGGCGAAGTGAAAGGGTTCAAATTCCTGGCGTGGATCCCGGCCGGGCCGGGCCAGTTCTTCGATGATGTCAGTCAATGTCGGCAGCCCAACGTTATCTCTGATGTAGCGACTGGGGTCAATCCTATGGGCCATAGCAGCATTGCCCACCATCCGCACCAGTGATTGGCCCAGGCCTTGGGCAATGGCATCGACAACCCGGTAGGACTCGGGATGCACTGCACTGGCGTCCAGCGGATGCTCACCGTCTCTGATGCGTAAGAACCCGGCCGCCTGCTCGAAAGCCTTGGGACCCAGGCGAGGCACTTTCTTCAGCGATTGCCGGGAGGCAAACGGGCCGTTGTCGTTCCGGTACTCCACAATTGCCTTGCCCAAACGAGGTCCAAGGCCAGAAACATACGAGAGCAACTGGCCGCTGGCCGTGTTCAGCTCCACGCCCACGCTGTTGACGCAGCTAGCAACCACGTCGTCGAGGCGCTGCCTCAATGCTTTCTGATCGACGTCGTGCTGGTACTGGCCCACACCGATGGACTTGGGGTCTATTTTGACCAATTCGGCCAACGGGTCCATCAGGCGCCGCCCAATGGAAACCGCCCCCCGCACGGTGATGTCCTGATCTGGGAACTCGGTCCGCGCCGCATCCGAAGCCGAATAGACCGAGGCCCCGCTCTCGTTGACCATCACCACCGCAATCTGAGGGTCCAAATCCAGCTTCCTCAGAAAGGCTTCCGTCTCCCGGCCCGCGGTTCCGTTGCCCACCGCAATGGCTTCCACCTGGTATTGCCGGCAGAGCAGAAGCACCTTACTGGCGGCTTCCTCCCGCCCCCGCGACCCCAATAGGGGATAGACAGTATCCTGGTGCATCAGCCGGCCCTGCCGGTCCAAACAGACCAATTTGCAGCCCGTGCGGAAGCCGGGGTCCAGGGCCAGGATGTTCTTCTGGCCCAGGGCCGGAGCCAACAGCAACTGCCGCAGGTTGTCGGCGAATACCCTGATGGCCGCCTCTTCGGCGCGAAGCCTGACCTCCTTGCGGACCTCCGTTTCCATTGACGATTCCAACAGCGGCTTATAACGGTCCTGAATGGCCAGCCGAACCTGCTCAGATGCCTGGGTTGGCCCGCTAACAAAGAGCCTTTCCAGGATCGCTAACGCAGAGGAAACCGGAGGCGCTATATGCAACGAAAGCAACGCTTCCTTCTCCCCCCTGAACATGGCCAGTGCCCGGTGGGAAGGCACACCCGCAACAGGTTCCTGCCACTGGAAGTAATCCCGGTACTTGGCTGCCGCCTCTTCCTTACCCGAAGCCACCGTCGCCGAAAATACTCCCTCGTCCCAAAACAGCTCCCGAATTGCCCGCCGCGCTGTGGCGTCCTCGCTGACCCATTCGGCGATAATGTCCCTGGCGCCGCTCAGGGCGTCCTGGACATTTTTTACCTCAGTGTCGGGGTTCACGTACTCTGCAGCAGCCAGGCCGACGTCAAAATCTTCCTGGCCCCGAATATACAGAGCCAGGGGAGCCAACCCTTTTTCCCGGGCGATGGCAGCCCGAGTGCGTCGCTTGGGCCTGAAGGGCAAATATGCGTCCTCCAGGGCTGCCAAAGGATTCAGCAGAGAGAACCGCCTGACCCAGTTCCTCCGTCAGAAGACCCTGCTTTTCCAGGGAAGACAGTATGGCCTCCCGACGATCCCCGAGTTCCCGAAGCTGCGCCAGACGATCCCGAATATTGGAAATCGCCACCTCGTCCAGGGTGGCGGTATTCTCCTTCCTGTAACGGGGCGATGAAGGGTACGGTTGCCCCGTCGTCCAGCAAGGCAACGGTGGCGACAACTTGCCTCCGCTCCAACTGAAGCTCGCGGGCAATTTGGGGAATCAAAAAATTATTCATGGTGGTGGACGGTCCATCGGGTATCGTTAGCTATATTGTGCATGTATGGTCCTGCAGAATCCTTGTTGAAGCAATTTTCTATTGAGCAATGGCTGTTTAGGAATGGTCCTGTGAAAAGGGACACCACCTCTCCCATCGGCAGTTCTGAGCCTCTTGGGTTGAGGCGCATCCAATCTGCCAGGTGATTCTGGACGGTTGCTGGTTCCTGCCATTTATCAAAGAGACCCCGTTTTCCCGGCACATCCAAATTTGTGGCCTTAAGAGGACTCCGTTTGATCCGCCCGCGCTGTTCCGCCTCACCGCGTATCAGGCCTAGAAATCTGGCCGGAAAGCCTTGTCCGTGGAGATGTATTTCGGCAGTGAGGCCAACGCAAGCAAGGCTAGGGTCAAGATTTGGCAGAGTCGCGCAGGGACGAAATCAAAGGCGGAACGGATGGTCTCGGTGCGGAGGGATCTGCCGATGCTGGAACCACCGCCGGCGCCGGCCGGCAGACCGGCTTTGGCGGCCACCAGGGTCAGGTTGGCCACCGTGGCGGCCAGGTACAACTGGAACCTGGTTTTGATGCGGCCGAAGTAGCGGGACTGGCGGATTCCCAGTTGGACCAGCCGCGCCAGCCGGTGCTCCACCACCACCCGGCGCTGCCGGTACTCGCTAAAGGCTTCACTCTGCTGCAGGGGCCCGGGCCTGTTCAAAAAAGCTTCCTGCGGGTGCAGCCGGACCGTCCGCCCCGTACCCGGTTTTGCCGCCAGGCACTGGGACCGCAGCGGGCACGCTCCACAAACCGCCGAGTCGGATCGGAAGGCCTCCAAACGGTAAGTTCGACCCATTTGGTCGGTGCGCCGCCCTGCAGGAACTATCGTCCGGGTAACCTGCCCCGCCGGACAGGTGCAGGAACCCGCCTCCAGGTCAATCCGAAAGTCTTCCTTCGGAAAGTGAGACCGGTTGGGGCGGCCCGGCACTAGGGCAATCAGGGTGCGTCCCGCATCGGCGAAGGCCTGCCTGGTATCGCCGTCGCCGTAAGCGGCATCGCCCATGGCCTCCTCAACCGGCACGCCGGTGTTGGCTTCGCTTTGCTCCACCAGTTCCAGCGCCCCCAGGTTGTCCGGAGCGTTGCCGGGCAGTACCTCCACGGCGGTAATCAGCTGGGAACCGGTGTCCACCACAATCGCCGCCTTGTGCCCGTCGAAACGCCGGCTGCTGCTCTTGTGGCCGTGGCGCATCTCCGGGTCGTGCACCGACATCATCCGGTCCCGGCTCACCCCATCCTTGAGACTCGCCCCGCCTTCGGTCCGCTCCACGTCCTGGAGCAGCAACTGCCCCAGCAGTTCCGCCGCGGCCACAATCCGCTGACGCTCAGCGCTGTCCTCGGGCAATTCCCCCTGCGCCTGACGCGATAATTCCAACAGCCGGTCCGCGTCAGCAACAATCCCGGCCAGCAGCGCTGTCCGCGCCTGCCGGTCGGACCAGTCGATGGCCGCTTCGCCCTTGATGCTGGAGGCAAGGTACCGCCCGTATCCCCGGGCCTTGGCCCACTCTCTATCGGTGGTCTTCGCCACTGCTGCCAGCGCTCGCGCCAGTTTGACGATCCCGTCCGCCAACAGATTGTATGTATCCTTCACCGCGCCACGCCCCAGGATGTTGGTCGTGTCCAGCGCCACCTTCATGCTCCGCCTTTTCAGGTAGCCCGACTCCCGGGCCAGCCGAAGGCTTGACTCGAACACCTCCCGCACCTTGTCGTGCAGGATCAGCTGGGCGCGGAATACCTGCAGCGTGCTCTTGGCGAAGGGCCGGTCCTCCACCTCAATCCCCAGGGCTACTTTCCAGCGGAGGTCAAAGTCGGCCCGAGCCTTGGCCTCGGCGTCGCTCACCTTGTCGTGGGACTGGAGCAGCAGCGCCGTCGCCAGCAGGCTGGACGGCACGCTGTCCCGGCCGTTGTTGGGGCAGTAGAATTCGGCGAACTCGGCGTCTCGGAACAGCCGGCCCCGCAGCGACGCGAGGAGACCATAGAAGCTTTCCCGCCCCACGTGATCCAGATACAGCCGGTCCGCTTCCCAAAGTCCCCTCTGGTCCGAACGCTCTCCCAGCATTCCCCGCCCTCGCTACACTTGTTGACCCCGAGTATAGCCGCTTACCCGGCCACCGCCACTTTCCGGCCAGACTTCTAGTGCTGAAGACCCTCAGGGAATTCCACGAAAATTCCAACCTGGCGCTCAGGAATCTGGAGCAGATCCAGGGGAATTCCATCCAGCCGCCGATACTCCTGCAACCATTGCCAACGGTCGAGCACGAGACCCCCGAAATGTTCGGGGAGTCGTTTCACTTCGACACGGGCGAACCGGAGCCAGCGGACAGGGCGCCGGCAAGAAGGAAAGAATCAGGGACGACTCCCCATATTGACCAAATTCACTACGACTTCCCATACTTGGAAAGACAGCCCAGGTGCCTGAAATGCACCTTGCCAATCCGGAGCGAAGGAGTGGAGTGCACCGTCTGCAAAAAGAGAACACCCGGTCCAACTCACTAATAAATTGGGTCGGGCAGCTTTTCAGTTACCCTTTCGACGTTTCTAGCTCCTTCCCGACAGCTACCGCTGCCCTTAGTTCAGGAGCAGGACTCTCACTTAGCTACTTGTCCGATTTCCGGGTCCACCTCAAACAACGTACATCAACGTTCACCGTTTCTGGCATCAACCAGGTCCAGCACCAGTTGCACAAGCCCGGGTTTGCTCTCCCATTGGTCCGAATCCTGGACAACCGCCCCGCCGGATACGTAGTGATGGAATGGAGGCACCTCCAGTCCGTATACGGTTCCTTCAAAAGGTTCTGTGGTGATGGACGCCCGCAACAGATCCGGCTGCCTGTACTCGGGTTTATGATTTCGATGGACAAACGGCTCCCGCGGGACTGCGATGTCCACATATCCGGAGAGGGGCAACAGATTGCCGGCGGCCGTCGCAAATATCCCCCGCAACAGTCTTTTCTTGGGTTCCCGACTGTCGAATACTCCGCGAGTGTAAAGGGGCATCTCCCGCCACAGGTCCGTATCCGAGAAGACACGGGTGACGCGTTTTTGAACACGGGCGGCTGTCGATTGGTGAATCCCAGCCAGGTTCCGGTTGGAAAGCGAACGATCTGTCGTGGTCCGGAACGTCAGCCCCGGTATGCCATACCTTCCCTGCCACGTCGCTTCGGCGACCAGAGCATCTTCCCGGGTGTCATGAACGCCCAGAATCCATCCGGCGTCGCCCTGCTCCGTTGCCAACCGCCCGGCTACCCCTCCGGAACGGTATGGGCGGTGCGCGGTCACACATTCTCCTATCCGCCACCACTTCCCCTTGCGCATCAGGTAGACGCACCACTTTTCCAGGAAGGTGTGGTTCAAGCGGACCAGGACCCGGTGGTTGGGTGTTACCCGGGTCCTGCAGCGCTCCGTGGTCAGGACTATCAGGTTGCCCCGGTACGGACTTGCCGTCATCTTGAAGACAAACCCGTCGGTGGCCGGGTTATTGGTGCCGCCCCAGGTCATATGGTTGCATGTCCTGAGGTGCCCTGCCAGCTTATCTCGTGCCGGATCAAGGTCCTTTATTGCTACCCAACCCGTGGTGGTCAGAATGGGCTCGTCGCCCGGTGAGCAGCAACTGGTTCCAAGCTCTCTATCCGGCGTCAATAAACCGTTGCCTGGGCTGCGTTGATGGTCGATGCTCCGCAGACTGTCCCCCGGGCTGAGGCCCGGGTCGGGTTGGATGCGGCGGCGGGCTTTGACCAGGTTGGCGTCCGGTGGTATCCGGGGGTCTTTGGGCGATAGCGGCGATAGAATAGAATTGTTAGTCTGGTCCATGGTTACTCCTTTGCATGTTCGTGTATGCCCGCTTCGGCGTTAGGTTCACCGCGCGGGCGTTTGCTTTGTTGTCTGATTCGGGTTGTTACGCCGTAAGCCTGTCAGGGTCTCAAAGCCGGCGACAGGAAGACCGAAAAGAGCGGGCGCAGGAATGCCCTTTTCAGGTTGGGATGAGGGAGAAAAAGGAAAGGTAGAAGGCCTGTGGAAGAACCTCCCGGGCCCCTCCGACGATGTGTGGGGAGAGAAGCGGTCGGGCCCCTGCTGCGGGGCAACGTCGAGGAACCCTGCACTGCAGCCGGGCTTGTTGTTCTTGGTAAACCTGGTCTTTGTCCTGCTCCAGCCGGCGGCTCTGACCACTGTCAGGGCGTCGTTACCGGCGTGCCCCAATGCTGATCTTTCCCGGCGCTGTTTAGGTCAACGACAGCGCCACGACCCGGGCTTTGATATCCCTGACTCGAATCGTGGACAACCGCCCCACCGGATACGTAGTGATGGTAGGGAGGCACGTCCAATCCATATACGTCACCCTCAAATGGTTCTGTGGTGATGGACGCCTGCAATAGGTTAGGCTGCGTGCATCTGTTTTTATGATTTCGTTCGACAAACGACTGCTGTGGCACAGTGATGTCCACGTATCCGGAAAGGGGCGGAAGATTCCCGGCGGCCGTCGTAAAGGTTGTCCCCAAGATTCTTTTCTTGAGCCCCTGAGTTCCCAGTACTCCCCGGACATAAAGCGGGATATCTGGCTGCAGGCCGGTATCGGAGAAGAGCTCGCCGACGCGTTCTTGAACATCAGCCGATGTTTCTTCGTGAATGTTGGCCAATTGCCGGTTGGAAAGCGAACGGGCTTTCGCGCTCCGGAACGTCAACCCTGGTATGCCATACCTTCCCTGCCAGGTCGCTTCGGCGATCAGGGCATGCGGCCAGGTGTCGTGTATGCTCAGAATCCAGGCGGCGTCGCCTTGTTCCGTTCCCAATCGACCCGAGACTGCTCCGGAACGGTGTGGGCGGTGCGCGGTCACACATGCTCCTATCCGCCACCAATTCCCCTTGCGCATCAGGTAGACGCACCGCTTTTCCGGGAAGGCGTCGTTTAATCGGACCGGGACCCTGTGGTTGGGTGTTACCCGGGTCCTGCCGCGCTCCGTGGCCAGGACTATCAGGTTGCCCCGGTACGGACTTGCCGACCTTTCGAACATGAACCCGTCAGAGGCCGGATTGCTGGTGCCGCCCCAGGTCATCCTGTTGCTTGGCTTGTGGTGCCCTGCCAGCTTATCCCGTGCCGGATCAAGGTCTTTAATTGCCACCCATCCGGTGGTGGTCAGAATTGGTTCGTCGCCCGGTGAGCAGCAAACGGTTCCAAGCTCCCCATCCGGAGTTTCCCCCAGATTGTCCGGGCGGCGTTGCCGGCCGATGGTCTGCTGCCAGGCGCCCAAACCGAAGCCGTGGCTGCGATGGATGCGGCGGCGGGCTTTGGACAGGTCCGGCCCCGGGACACCGGCCTCTCCAGACGCCGAGAGCACCCCGCCGTCCCGGTTCCATCCGGTCAGTACCCCGGAACACTTTGAATTGTCAGACTGGGGATGCCGCAGCCATCCAACCCATTGGGTGGTGGGGGTCAGGTCCTCCTGGATTCCGGCTATTGGCACGACCACCCCGCCCGGGAGCAGGTCGTGCAGGATGTCGCTCAGCGTCCCCGACCAGGCGTCATCCACCAACCCTGGCCTGCCTTCCGGGATGGCGGCGGAGCCGAGGGCAAGTTGCTGAAAGCTGGGCAGCCGGAACAGGACATTGGCTCCGATGAGCATTTCGTCTTGGCCCGCCTCGCCCACGAATACCCAGGACGTTTCTCGGTAGATTAGCCGCTCTCTCGGGCCCAGGTGGACCAGGGAACGGGACCCGATTGGCAGCGTCAGGTCAGGCGAGCTATTGGCGGTTACCACGTAGGCCTGGGAATGCACCACTTGATGAAGCTCGGTCAGGTTCTTCGAACCATTTATTTTTTGGATCGAGTCTTGTCTGTCATCCTGGCCCGGAGCTTGCTGCGCTGGCTTGTTGGGCTGGAGTCCGGGTTGATCAGTGGCCGGGTGACGGGCCTCGAATTCATGGAATGCGGCGGCGCAGACCGGATGGTGCATGACCCGGAATTGAACATGGCTTTGCGCCGGGCCAAGGGACATCGGTGCGGCTTTGAGGGCCATTCGACCGGGCTCCCGATCCGCCGCGCAAGACTCAGCCCTGCCGGGACTCTCAAGCCCTCGAGACTCATCCTTCTTTACCGGCAGGGCCCAGATCCCTTTCAAAGGCCAAGTTCCCAAGAGCACTCCGCTTCTTGATTCGCAGATGACGACGGTCACCGTCGCCTGTCCAGTGGCCGCGGTCAAGCCAAAAACTTGGGCCGCTTTCTCCGGCTCGGCTTCAACACTGGTGACCCTGGCGCCCAGGAGTGTTGCCCGCCTGTTGACGGGGCTCTGATTCTTGGCCCGGTGGGGGCGGAACGGGGATGTGAGTTGAATCATTAGTTCTATTCCTTGTATGATAGACTGGCTCGAATTTCAGGGGGAGGGGAGTGGCCGTGAGACTCGACTCCTATGATTGGATCGACCGCTGGTCGGACCATTTGATGAAGGCCTTCCATGAGGACTCCGACGCGGTTCTTGCCCGCAACGCCGAGGCCATCGAGATGGGATCCATGGCCGGATTTCCGGACGATGTGCTGTTACTGTTCCACATCAACCTCGAAGGGGTCCGGGACAATCCCGAGGGGACTGTTCGGCTGCTTCAGGCGTCGTACGAGGCGACTTTTCGGACCATCCACGACTTCCTGCGAGCGGGAAGTTCACAAAGTCCCGCGGCCCGGTGAAGGCTCCCCGAGAGCGGTCCATTTCGTTGAATGCCGTGGGGGTTAAACCCTCGTCCAAGCCCCATGACCATCGGGCGCAGACCGGAGATGGTCATGGGGCGCCAGCTTCGGCTGCCCACCCCATTCATTTGAGACGTGAAGGGTATTTTGTCGTCGGGAGCGGCGTTCGGGAGGCCAGGTCGTGATTCAATCCCTGGGGGTTGGTCGGGGATGCGGGCCTGTCGTCTCACGGCGGTTGGTCAGATGGACACACCAGGTTGCAGCAAGTGGTCAGTGCGGGGATGGCCCATAGGCCTAACCGGGCCCATGAACGGAGGAGTGAAGGTGTGGGGCGTGGTCTCAGGTTCGGAGTCTGCTCCGCGTCCGCTTCGGCTTTGGTCCTGTTGGATAGGCGTTTGCGGTCTGGGCTGATACTCTGCGTGTCAGGCCAGTGTGCAAAGCCGGCGCCGGGGACCCCAGAGCACCGGCGCCGGGTTTGTTTTTTCAGCGGTGTAAATTCCGGTCTCGACCATCGGGAGAGCGGGCGTTCGGGGCAGGTTGCCCGGGTTCCAGACTCCGAAGATAGGCGGCGTTGGCGCCCTTCATGGCTCAGGATGCGGCCCTTGCCGCCGCACATCGTGGGCTGGCCTGGACCTCATGATTGGGGAACGATCGGCGGAGGCCGGACCGGGCGAGGTATCGGCTCAGGTGGAGCTTGCCGCGGGGATGGGACCGGCTTCCCGGTCAAACCCCCGAGTGTTTCTCGAGCCACCCCGGGAGGTGGCGCGTCCTGCGCCGGACGGCTCGCCCGGCCACGCGATCAAAGGAGATGTCTGGGAGTCATAGATACAAAGTTCCGCCGGGAGTCGTGGTCACAGGGGAGGAGGTAGGTCCTGTGAGAATCGTGATGGGCCCAACCGCCGATGGGCGCGGGCAGGGTTTCCATTGCCACCAGGGCTTGTCGTTGGTACATACCTTGATATCGCTTGGTTTCCGCTGGGTCCCTCGCTGGATTTGATTCCTGCGGTTCAACCATTGGGCCCTCGGATAGGTTCTCCATGATCCATGCTGGGTGATTGGGCCAAACAGGGACGGTGGAGAAATGGGGCAGCAAACCGGCCCGAGGAACAGTCCGGGTGCGGGACCGGCGAAAGCGGTGGCTGGAGGTGGGGTTGAGGCAGTGGAACGCACAATGGACCACCGGGCATTGGTGGAACACTGCCGCCGCCGGCGGCGATGGCAGGCACGGTTGTGGCCCCGTGGACGGCTAGAAGGGGGGTCGGTTATGAGGATGCCGGACGGCGGCGGACCCTCATTGTCACCGAGGCGGGTTCACGAGGTGGGATTGGTCTGAGCGTCGGGTAGGGCGTCTTCGGTGGGGAAAACCGCCGGAACCTGGCCTTCAGGGGACACTGCCTGGGAGTTCGATTCGGACCTGACGTCACCTTCATCCCGCGCCAGCGACCTCTTGATCCGCTCAAGGTTGACTTCATCCTTGTCGGCGCCAATGAAATAGCAACCGTGCTTCCTGGCGGCCAGCGCGGAGCTGGCCTTATCTAGAGGAATCGGGTCGCAGACCACCTGCCCGGGCCGGGCAAAGCGTTCGACAATAAGCGCCATGGCCAAGCCTAACCATTGCCGCCGAAGTTGTTCTTCGGGCAGTTCATCGGAGGTCGGCAACGCGATTACGTTGTCGCCCCCATTGAGCTTGAACCCCGACTTGCCGTAGATGAGGAGTGACCTGCGACGGAGAGTGATCCAGTATGGGGAGCCCGCACCGACCGATACCCTCTGGTGCTGCAGGTCGAACTCCGAGATCCAATTCAGGTCCGGGTGATTCAGACGCTCGAGAACCTGTGGCAATTGCATGGCGTTGTTCATCACCACCATCACACCGCCCGGCTTGAGAGCATGGGCCGCGAATGCGGCTAGGTCGGAGTACAGCGGCAGGGACGCTGGAGTATTCGGCGGATTGGTGACGATGGCATCAACACTGGCCGGGGCCACCAATTCGGATAGGTCCGACACCGCGGAACGGTGCAGCGTGATGGTTTCATCAATCGACCTGGCCCGGTTTGACTCGAGCGCTACCGCCTCCGCCGCTTCCGTCACTTGGCGTTTTATCCGCTGGACCGCGCTGGAGATAGTCTTGGACTCGCCTCTGAGCACCCGGTCCAGGGCCCGCTCCTGGACATCTGCCGACTGGTCGACCGCCTTGGCGGCGTCGCTTGCCTTAACCCTTCCCGATTCGACCGCCTTGCGTAATGTCGAGATTGCCGCGCTGTCCTCCCCCAGCACCCGTCCGACGTTGGTGACCGACCTTCTGCTAACCCCGAGACGAAGAGCAGCCTCCCCCTGGGTCATCTGGAGCTCTTCGTCTTGGGAATCTACAGGGCGGCCCGGCTTGGACATGCTGGACAGCTTGTAGCCCACAACAGCCCGTCCGCTGGTGTCCAGGACCCGGACCTCACCGTTTTTGTCCAATACAAATTGGACCGGGTCTTCGTCATCATCCAGGTGCTCGAATCGTGGCTCCACGCCGGCCCTGAGGCAGGCCGCGTAACGGTGGCGGCCGTCGATGATCTCTCCCCTCCAGACGGTGATGGGGACTCGTAAGCCGTTGGCCTGGATACTCTTTACTAGGCGCTCGAATTGAGCGTCGGTCATATCCGGAAAAAGGTGCGCCAGGTAGCTGATCGGGTATTCCTGATGCTCATCCATCGTTGGAAGTCACCTCTTTGCTCACCGGAATCTCAAGAACCGGAGTCGGCCAGCCTGGGGAATGGGAGTGCCGGTCCAGCTTCCTCCCCCAACGGAAACTGCGCAATATTGCGCAGTTAATCCGGGCTCCGCTAATACAAGGTTACCTCCATAGAAGAGAACTAAGCAAGCTGAAATCGTCCAGACCAGCTCTTTAATTTGTTGCTTGATGACCGATTCAATGGCCGCCGGGGTGTAATTGGGCCGGTTTGCGCTGGAAACCGGACCACCGGCACGGCGGTGGGCGGGCATGGCCCTACAGGTCTCGATTCCTCGGGTTGCCAAAACCGGGGTGTTCCGGCGCGGTCATCGATGAACTCAGACTTGTGTCCCACACCGGTCTGGGCGCGTTCAGCCTGACGAAGGCGACCGCTGATCATCTCCCCTCGCCGGATTGTGATGGGTCCACTGGGGCCCTTCTCACGAAGGGCTCACAACAACTCGCCGATTCTCCCGTCGGACATTTCATCGAAGGCCTTGACCCTGTGTTTTCTCCTTCCCATTTGCTGACCTGAATTTGAACGAGTGGATCCGGACGGCTAATCTTGAGGCGAAGGCTCGTTTGCCCGTTCATGACGTGCTGGCAACTGCGCAATTTTGCGCAACTAATCCGGGGCCACCTTATTTGAGATTTGGGGCGGGGCTCTCACTTTCCTGGCTGTCCAGTTTTCCCGGTACACCTCAGCCCGTGATGGGGCGATCCGTCCGAACGGGTCTGCGAAAGGAGCACTGGGTGTAGTGTTCAATGTTGCGAAGAGTGTTTTGGGCAACACCGAAGGGCTCGGAGAAAAATCCTCGCAGTTTTCGGCAGATGTGGTCGCTAAGTTGATTACGCCGGAAATGAGGGTAAGGGTGGAGCTCAAGTCCGTCCTTGACTTGCCCTGAGCGCTTCGTCGTTCTCGGTTGGCAGGTTGCGAAGGACGAGCTCCGTGGGAGCTCGAGGCTCTCTGTTGAGAGGTGCGGTTCGCGGCAGCGGTCGCCGTTGGTCCGGTCAATTTCTCGGTCAGATGGTCCTTCTCGTTGTTAGAGGTGCCCCCTGATAGTGGACCATCGGGTCCCCGAAACTATTGTGTATCGCGAGCGTTCCGTCGGCGTTGTGTCGAAGTTCTCACCCGGTCAGAAGCTGGGCGGGGCTTGCCGTTGTCAGGGCCACGGACCCTGTGACAATTGTCGCGTTACCTGCCCCAACGCGTCACAATATACGACCCGACAGACTCACAGAGTCCCTAACCACATCTCGAAGACGGTACCACCTACCGTGCACTCAGGACCACCGTGGCGGAATGGAAGCTGCTCCAGGCGCCAACCAATTGGGGACTATGGATGACGGTCTCCGCCCTTGACTTCATCGCCCGGATGTAAGTAACGGCCTAGCCCGGCCGGGTCCGTGGACCTGGTAACGAAGCAGGTGGCGAATCGCGGGAGTGGGCACGGTCAATTCGGTAGGATTGATACTCAATCGGTGGCGGTTCCCCACCGGTGGAGGGTCGAGAGCATTTAGTTCCACGGACCGCAAGCCCTGGTTGCCCGAGCGTCGATGAGGTTGTCGGAAAGGCGTCCCGGCAGCGGCAAGACCCGGTTGTACTCGACCTCCGGAACTGGCCGGAGGAGCGTTCATATACGAGGGTGAGCGCTGCTCGGGCTCTCCGGATTCCTGGCGCTGCCCCCGGGATACGATTGCAGCGATGACCAGGATGATGATCACGGCGACGGCGGCGACCAGGGGCATCGAAAACCAGAAAAGGTTCTCGAAGGTGTCTCGGGACCGTTCCAGGCTGCTCACCCGCCAATCCCTGTTCCAGGACTGGGAGTCCATTTCTCCTCGCAGGGAATCCATGCGGCGATCGACATCCCTTTTCAAGGCATCGGCATCCCTCCTAAGGGCTTCCACGTTCCTGTTCGAATCCCTCTGCTGTCGCTCCAACTGGTCCTGGCGCTGGGCCAGGCGGGCCATCTCTGGCCGCCAATTATCCTGGGGGGTCATGTCTCTTCCTCCTGAAAGGTCTGGTGTGTGGGTTCGTTGATTTGTTCCGTCCGGAGCCCCGGCCGCGGACTGGGCGGCCGGGGATGGGTATTCGGACTCCCGGTTCAGATAGAGGGCCAGGTGGGGAGTCCCGCATGAGGTAGACTCCCGCCGGCCCCTTCCCGGCAGGTGTTGCTGGGCCATGGTGGGACAGGGCCCGGAGCGAATCGGTGACGTCAATCCCCGGGGCTTCCCGGACAGCGCGGCGGCTCAGGCTCGGGCCGGCCCTTCCGGCGGGCGGCTTCAGCCGACTGCTTCCAATCTGACCAATCCCTCCACACCTCGCAGGCGTCCCGTTTGAATTGCTGGGCAACCTGGCGCCGGCCCTCCGCCAATCCTTGTTGATAGCGGAGTCCAAATTGGCCCTCCAACCGATCGGTGAATACCCTTGCCGCAATGACCAGGTACAGGACCACCAGCATGGCGGCGAACGTCGAAAAGGCGTGCAGTGCACCCATGAACTGGTCAATCCAGTGGTCTGCTTCCGGAACGGAACTGAGCCCTCTCCAGATGAGGAGGGCCGCTCCCAGGGTGAATAGCGCCAGGAACAGGGCCACGGTGAAACGGGCCGTTCCGGCGCTGATGATGGGTTCCGGTCCGGGTTCGGGTTTGTCGGGTTTCATAGTAATTTCTCCTTTGCGGGCTGGGCCGGGTGAAAGTCATCCCCGCGGCGGCAGCCGTTTAACGGCCCCACGGCCCGCGGGTGTTCGGGGTAAACGGGTCGCCGGGCCTGGGGGCGCTCTCCCGGCGATGGGGGAAGGCGCGCGGATGCGGGTGAAAGCGATGGGGCTGAAATTGAGGGACTCCTTCGGGGATGGGGATTGAGACGACGGTCGGAGAAGGCCTCTGCAGCTATTGCCCCTAGGTCCGTATGGACGGGGCCGTAGAGGTTTGGACCGGCGACGCACCCGGCTTGCCGTTCGGTGGGGATGAGAAATACTGCCCCCGGCGGCGTAGCCCACCGGGAACGCCGCCGGGGGCTTTGAGCCCAATGGTCAGGGTATGGCGGACATGTCGGCTGGAAGGTGTTCCGGAAACTTGTTTCTGGGGATAGCCAAAGGTCGGTGGATCACCCGGAGAACGCCCGGAGCATCCTGTCCCTCAGCCAAGGTTCAACGTCAGGGTGGGCGCTTGGGGGTCACCCCGAAACGAGCGCCCACCCTGACGTCGAATGGGCGCCCTTCCCGGCGGCGATTCACATCGGCCCACTTCGGCAAATCGATGGGTTGGTCAGCGAAAAAATGCAGTTGGCGTGTGCGACCAGGCCCGCGGGCGATGGTAAAAAATTGCCTCACGGGTATTCAGGGCTGTCAACCTTACGCTATTGATGTGCGCCCCAGGCAATCCGAGGGTGATACCTCAGGCATCCGCAACCGGGAAGTCCTCGCCCAATGAGGAAACGGGAAAAGTCCCCGGGCTTTTCGTCCAAGGGTTCGACTATGAAATCGATGGTTGACTCCAGGAAAATCCACATGGTTGGTGCTGGCATCGAGGCGATTCTGGACGAGCCACGCATAACACAAAATCCTGTTTCGAGCCGAAGACGGTTTCATTTGGCCCCTTCTGGCCCTGGCGAAGAAGGTTCCTGTGATGAGGGCCCGCCGTGAGATACTTTGCAGCCCTCGACACCGGTCGCAGGAAGTATGTGTTGGGGGGTGGATATATGCTCAACTCCTCTTCCATGGCGGTGACGGTGATCATGGGTGTGACGCCCCTGAAATTGCCGGCTTCACCGGTCTCAGCGGGGCGACGGCAGCGGCAGCAACAGCCGCCGCCCCGCTGAGACACTGGACTGCTTCACATGCAATGCACCCCGCATGGCGGATTTCTTGCCCCGCGCTATTGAAAACCCGCTTCAACCCTCCCCGCGTCCTTATTGATTTTGAGATCAACTGAATTCACCTCCAGACTGGCCGGGCAAACCCAAAGGCAAGCCTGGAATAGGGGCGCGTCACCGGGGAAATGACCATTTGCCGGGTGCATCCCATGGCCTGGAAAAGGGTGGCCCAGCAAGCCATGCCGGCCCCGTCCCGGGGTGGACAAAACAGATGTTTTGGCATGTTCTAATGAAACATTCATAGAAATGAATTTAAACGAGTTTTGTGGCCAATTTTCTGAAAACTACAACGAATCACCATCAGATCATCATCAAGATAGCCTTGGTTCCATGCAAATTTGACCTCTGGGAGCTGCCCGAAAGCATAGTTTGTCTGAAACGATAATCCTGGTCTCCCCCTCCTCGTCTAGCCTTAGGTTATGGGACCGATTTCCGGGGTCACAAAGGTATTCGCCAGGGCGGCAGCTCTTCCGGGCAGAGCATGGCCCGATGTCCTGTTTGACCCTGCCGCTATCCGATGGACGGCCGCGTGCGGCGACCTTCGGAAGAGGACCCAGTCCCTCATGGCTCTCATCGGCTCCGAATTCGGCCTCCGTGGGTCCCTGGACCGCGGACATGGCCAAGGTTAGGAAATCCGAAAGGCCGAAGAAGTCCGGCCGCTCCGGGCCGGATCCCACCGTAGTGGAGGTGCGCTGCAACCCGGCCCCCGACGCCCAGGAACGGCTGCGCAGGATTTTCACCCTATTGGCGAAGCACATCGCTGAGGACGGGCTTCGTGAGATGGAAGAGGACTACGCCTTGGAGGACAGCAGCGAGGAGGAGGGCTGATGCAGTCCACCATCAATCTCACGGAAATCAAACCGGTGCTGGCTGTCAATTCCCGCCTTGGGGTTTCGGGTACCGGCTATTCACATCGCTGGTGGAGGCAATAGCGACGTAGAGAATCCAAATGGAACGCCGGACGTTGGAGCTCGACGCGGTTTTGGACACTGTCTGATGAGGATCGACCCATGGGCCGCTAGAGAAAATGCCCGACCTTCAGGCAGACCCCACAGATATATGTAGAGGTGATCGGAATGACGGAGGCTAAAGACATGACGGAAATTAAATGGGTACCCAGAGAGGAACTGGATAGAGTAATCCTGGACATTCTTGATGGTGAGTCCCTGAAATCCGCCGAGGAATTGGCCAGGGCCATAGAGTTGCCGGAGTCCACCGTCAGGGACGCATTGACCCGCTTGGAGGCGCGTGGCGCCGTTCTAGGCGTGGAGATGGGCGCCACCCTGCGCCGGCGGCGGCGTTTTTTCCTGCAAACGGGTGAGTTGCCGATACTCTCCCTGCAGGACGGGCCCGTCCGCGCAGCTGGACCCCAGGCCACATTGGATGGTTTGGTCAAACAGATTGTTCGGCTGCCCATGCTGAAAGCTTTTTATCACCTGGCCCCCAAGCTCTGCCAGGCGTCCTTTGTGGCCCCCGATGCCCTGGGCATCAGGTTTCGGGGGCTGCACGAACCTGAAGTTGTGGATGCATGGCACATCCGAAATGCCAAGCTGATCGGGCTCCGGTGGATGTCCCGGGGGCCGATCCATGCCATTGCCTACTACGATGTGCCGGGTGGCCCCATCCTGGAGGTGGGTTTGATGTGGGTGGGTGGCCAGAGGTCCGTGACCCGGCTGCCGCAGGTCATTGAGGGAGTCCACCCGAGGCACACCATCCTGATATGTGCCGACCGGCTGACCCACATGCGCCTGAAACCCCTGGTGGCGGCCTCCATCTCAGCTGCCGACGAAAACAGCCCGACTTTTACCTCGGTCGTCTGGGAAGGCCAGTTTCTGCATGACGGGGTCTCACCGATTTTCACTTACGAACGACCGGTTCCTGACCCTACGGTGCCCACTGCCAAGACCGGCATCCCTGAGAATCTGGAGGATAAACTGCGTCGGCTTCGACTGGGCTGCCTGCTGGATGTCCGAAGCAATCGGGTCCTGAAGTGGATTGAAGACTGGACCGGGTCCAACCTTACCCTGGTAGCCGAGGGCTGCCATATGGCCCGTAGTGTGGCTCAGGGCATCGTGCAGGCCTTGGTGAAGGACGGCCTGGTCGTAGAACTTGATAGGCGGCTGTATCTGGCCGATCACGGGATGAGTTTTGTCGCAGCCCGGGACCGGGTTTCCCACAAGACGTCCCGGAGCCGTTATGCCGCCCTGGTCGCCGATGATGGAAAATACCGTCGGCAACAGCAACGCCACTACCTGGGTGTGGCGAGGCTGGCGGTGATAGCCGGTCGGTATGGCCGACTGGCGGCGCCGGGGTTCCGCTGGGTGGTCACTCTGTCCGACCCTAATTTGGGAGACACTCAGCTGAAGCCGGACTTGTGGGTGCAGCTGCCGTGCCCAAACGGCAGGAATGTCTGGTTGCCCGTGGAATACGAGCTTACTGCAAGGACGGATAGAGCGATACTCAGGAAACTCAGGCCCTGGATCGTGGCGGCCGAATTTGGCCGATACTGGCCGGTCGTCTTTGTCGTCCCTGACGAGCAGACTTGCGAAAAGATCAAAAGCATCGGCTACAACCTGGGGATCCCGGTGGCCGCGGCCACCGTCAAGGATTTCGAGCTGGGGCTGAAAATGGGTCTGTCAATCGACCTGCGCTTCTGGCGCGCCGGGGAAGGGCGGGTCTCGGTCGCCGATTGGACCCAGATGGTGGTGCAGCACTGGCGCCGGCCAGACCTGGTGGATTTGTTGCAGCCAGCGACCTTCGATGTGCCCCAAAATCAGGTGTCGTTCCACCATCCGCCGAGGCCGTACACGCTCCTGGAGGCCCGGGAATGGTTGGCGACGCAATACAGACACTAGAGACGGTGGTTAACCCAACCATCTCTACTGTCCGTAATACAGAACTGATACTGTCCACACGACGCTCTGCAAACCGTGTGGATAGTCCCGCCACCGAATTGTATTGGAGGTCGGGACACTCCAGGCGGGTCAGTGAGCAACTCAGATACGAATGGCCTGATTTTCAGACGGAACCGCTGAGGCCAGCCGGCAAAAACTGCGTGGGGGACGGGGAACTATTTAAGCAAACGAACGGGAAACCTAGCTAAATGAAAGACACTCTGGACGGAGGTAACAAGAAGGGCATTGTCACGGGAGAATGCCAATTTGGTACGAAGGGATGAACCCATAGTTGGAGGCGAGGGTCTTGTTGGTGATTCGCCAGGAACGTGGCAGCAACCATATGTCGATTGACCCTCCCCTCGCAAACTGTGAGCCATACGTGTAAAAAGCGGAGGTAACGGCTTGTTGAAAAAGTCGGTTTCTGATGGTGAAGGGGCGAGAGTCGAGGGTGGATTTTCAACTTCCTACCATGCTGGGACAGGGGCAACTGGGCAACGCTCTCCCGAACTCACTGGCTGTAGGCACTGGGCATAGCCGCCTGAACCTGAAGGTTCGAGTGGTCCCGTGCCGGATCCCAACCGGCGAACCGCCTTCAGCACATTGTGGGCGATGGACGCCATGAATCCCTCGCAGTCCACCTTCCCCAACCCTTTCAGCCGCGACTTTGCCCACCCCAGCCGGTCCAGCGACGCAAAGATTCCTTCGACTAAAAATTCCCTCGACTACGGTCCGACGGCGAGCCATTTCCCGCCGATAGGCGGGAGTTTGGTTCCGTTCCTGGGCTTGAAGGTGCAGGGGTAGTAGATGGTGAGTCCCAGGTACCGGCGCTTCTGGTGAGGAGGAAGACACTCTCCCTTTACCGGACAAGCCTGGCAATCCTTCTGGCGGGCCACGTATTGGTAGTTGCCGTTGCGGCGGTGATAGCCGGCCCGCTTCAGCGCCTTCCCCTGGGGACAGACCACATGGTCTCCCCGGTACTCAAAGCCCCCTCCGGCCACCATGTTCGATTCCTGCCTGGGATGGATGGGGATATGGGCCTGATGCCCCGTTCCTCCAGGATCTGTATCAGCCGGCCCGCATTGTAGGCGGTGTCAGCCGCCGACGAGACCGGCTGCAGGGGGAGATGTTCAAGCAGATGGGGCAAGGCCTTCCATTCCCCCTCGGAAGCGTGGGTGACTCCCAGGGAAAGGATGAAGCCGCCCCGGTCCACGATGGCGTTGTCCTGGCAGTACAGCCCTGGGGGCTTGCCAGTGTAATTGATCACGAACTATAGACCGGTAAATTGAGAAATCGCCAAGGTCTTTAGGCCACTTCGCCAGGGTCTTCAGTCCACCCTGGGCACCAAATAGCAGACCATCTCCGCACTTCAAAAGTGAGGAGCGGAGATGGCCTATAAGGAAGTGTCCCGAGTGGACATGGTAGAAGTGATCCGGCGCTGGCAAAAGGGAAACAGTCAGCGACACATAGCGTCGGGGACCGGACTATCGAGAGATACTGTCCGGAAATACCTGGCGGCGGCGGAAGAGGTGGGGTAAGCCGGGAAGGGCCGGACCCCAGTGAGGAACAACTGAGCCGGCTGGTAGCTCTGAGCCGGAGCGGACCACTGAAGAAAGTGACGCCCGCCGAGGACCTGCTGGAGCCCTGGGGAGATCAAATCTACCGATGGATCACCGTTGACCGGCTGCAGGTGACCCGCATTGGCGAATTGCTGGCCCAGCGGGGCTGTCAGGTGTCCTACACGTCGCTGCGGCGTTTCCTGCAACGGCGCAACTGGCGACTTCGCAGCGCCAGAACGGTGCGGATGGAGCAGAGCGGGCCTGGAGAGGTGGCGGACCTGGACTTCGGCCGCCTGGGCTTTATCCAGGACCAGGAGGCGGGCCGCCGCTGCACGGTGTGGGCCCTGATAGTGGTGCTGGCCCACTCCAGGCACAGCTTCCTGTGGTGTTATTAACGGGCTTAAACTGAGCCAAAATTACGGGTTGGAATTGAGCCACCCAGATAGTGAGGCATCATAGCCGAAGATTCGGTGGAGGTGCCTGCAAGAATTGCTGAGAGGTGGCCAAGTGAAAGAGATCTACGAGTTAAACGGGCAAGGCTACTCGGCACGAGAGATTGCCCGGACCCTGGGCCTGGCCCGGAATACGGTACTGCGTTACCTGAAGGATCCGGAGGCGATAGTGCCCAAGGCCAGGGCTCTTCGAGGGTCTGTCAAGGGCGGCGAGAAGGTGGGCTACCGCGGCGGAGAGAACGTGTACCACCGGCACGATGAGAAAGAACTGAATTGGGAGCCGGGCGGTGTCAGGTGAGGAGCAGGGGTCCGAGTTCTGGAGTGAGTCGGGAGTCTTCCGGCTCGTCCGAGACCTGTGAGGCGGCGTTCTGCCGGCTATGGCGGAGGCGGTAGCTGTCGCCGTTCATCTCCAGGATGTGGACGTGGTGGGTGAGCCGGTCCAGCAGCGCGCCGGTCGGCCTCTCCGACCCGAAGACCTGGGTCCACTCATCGAAAGGCCGGGGCGTACTTCCCAACGCCCTAGCCGAAGGTTGGCTTGTTGACCATCAGGTAGAGTGAGCCGATCGGCAAGGCTATTGCAAGTGCCCCCCAGAAGTACCACTTGCGGAGTGCTGAGAAGAATTCTGATGGTGGTGTAAAAGGCGGAGTTAAAGTGGACCACCTGGACGGATTGACTGCCTGACATTGTGGCGGTCGCTGTTCAGCATAAATGTCCGTCTAACTGTTCGGCAGAAATGCCACCTGTTTGGTCTGCGATGGTATCAGATGGCGACATTGTGGATGCGACCGGGGACCGACGCGTCGGCGGACTCTCAGCGTCAACGTATCTCCTGACCGTGTCTCTATGAATCCCCAATTCCCTTGCCATCCGTCGAATGGACATCCCCTTAAGCTTCGCCTTCTGTCCAACTAACCGGGTCCACCTCACCTAGCCCGGGTGTGTCAGGTTTTCTCGACGAAGCCGGCTGCATTCTTGTGCCCGCCCCCACGGAACTCTTTGGCGATCTGGGAGACGTCGGTGTCCTCCGTGTTCCGGCTCCTGAGACTCCAGCGTGTCTCTCCGCCCGTCTGGGAGTAGGCGGCGGCGAACGGGGCGTCGGGGTATTTGTTCAGGAGGGCTTCACAGGCCTCTGAGACCATGAGGGATGTGTTCACCACGGGGATGTCCGGCCGTCCTCCGACGGTCTGCCTGCTGGCCATGCTAACTAGCTTATTCACCTGGGTCCTCATGTACCTGAGAATCCCCGTGCCCTCTCGGGCCAGGGCGCCAACGTCAAAGCTGTCCCAGGCCGCAAAGGTGTTGGGGTACGAGGCGATGGCCTCGGAGACTTCCCGGGAATTGGGAAGCTTCCACTCCCAGAGGTCCCTGTCCTGGACGTATAGGATGAGCCCTGGGGGCTTCTCCGAGGGGTTGGCGTACTGCCAGGCAAGGTAGGCCCCGGAATGGCTCTGGTCGATGTGGCAGTGGGGGACGCCCTGGAGTTCTTCCGCTGCGGTCTTGTGGTGGTCCAGGAGAATTACGCTCCCATGGGTGCGCTGGAGTTCCAGGATGGTCTCCCTGGGGTAGGAGAAGTCCAGGATGAAGAGCCTGCTGCCAGGTTCCATCCAGGGCATGGGGTCTCCGTATGATTGTGGGAGGTATGTGGTGGGCTGTCCGCACTCCTGGCATCCCAGGGTCCGGTGGAACGCCCAGGCGGCGCCGAACCCGTCGGGGCAGTGGTCATGGTAGAGCACGTAGGTCTGGGGCATTTGTTTCTCCTGAGGAGAGATTTTAAGCCCGGTACTCGGCGGCCGGTGAGCCCGGAAAAGGCTGGCTTCCCGTTTCCCCGACTTGCGCTCGGCCTCTATGAAACCGTCCATCTCTGCGTGAGTTCTGAATGTGCCACCTGGCGGAACCGTCTGTCTTTGTCCGGTGACCTGGGTCTGGTCTCACGTCACATCTCTGAAACGGGCCGGTTTTGCAGATGGGGTGTATATGCTGGTAGCAAGAACCGTCCGTGTCAGCTGGGCCTGGTTGTATTGTAGAGGTCTCGGTCCAGTGTCCCGTGCTTCAACGGATTTCCGCGGCCTGTGGGTTTTCCACAGGTGTCGGGTATGTGTCCCCGGGGACGCGATGGGATGGGGGTTGCCGATTGGTTCGCCCCCTACTGCTTCAGATAGCCGTTAATCCGTCCCCACTTGAGCCAGGCCTGTGTGTTGAGAAGGGGGCGTCCTTTGGCTTTCTGAGGAACGGGGTTCTCAGTGGTCCGCAGCCTGCAGCGGGCGAGTCACTTCTGCTGCCAGCGTCGCCATCCCAACTTCTCCTGGTTTAGGATGCGCTTGAACCGAACGTTGTAGTCGAAAAGCAACTTTTTCTGTGAGGCTGTAGGGGTGACCATGATGGGAACGTGGTCTGTCTCGCAGGATTGGTACGGCTTGTGTGAATAACTTGGGACGCTTAACAAGCTCGCTGCGAATTTTTTGAACTCTTTCTCCCTGCCCGTGATCTCCCTGCCCCGGTATCCGGCACCAGCACCGGAGTAATGAGGTATTGTGCCGACGTGTCCGTCGAGACATTTCTCCGAAAGAAACCCGCCTACCTTGCTTTCGATTGATATGACTCTCGCGTTAGGCTTGGCCACAAGGGCGAGCTCTTCTTCCAAAAGGGGAAACCACTCATTGTATTTGTCCTTGCTCCCGGCGCCTTTTGAGTTCGTCTCCATGGCTCCCTTGGCCAGGTCCGTGAGGTAATAGGTTTCCTTGTCTCGACACAGAAATTTACTGATGGAAAAGTACAAGAGCCAGACGCCGCAGAAGTTCCTGAACCCTTTTGTTATCTTCTCTCGTGCGTCCGGAATGTCTTGCGCCCAACCCTTCAGGGAAGGCTCCATGGCAATTAGGATGTAGTCCACGGGGCCTTTGGGAGCCACGTTGGGCAGGAACACGCTTTCGAACTCCAATTGGTTGTAGTCTTCAACCACTCTCTCTTTGAATTTCTCTTCGAGTTGCTTGTATGCTTCCTCAAAGTTCATCACTGCCTCCTTCAAGCTGGTTCCCGACTCACTCGAAAGCGATGCGATCGGGCGGACTTCTCCGTTCCGTGGCGCCTTCGACTACCAGGTGCTCTCTCTTTAGACCGCCTGTACTGGACGTCCGAGTTAAGAAGTGCGTTCTCTGAGTCGTCGAAGGGACGGCTTGTGAATCCTCATATTGCCGGTACCCCGTCGTCCGACAGCCTCCTGATGCTGGTGTGCCACATAGGGATGTCGATGGGCCAGACCGACCTGATACTGTGGAGCTCGATGATTACTGACTAATGAGGATTGATCTTGGGATTGTCCGCCCGTTTCCTCGGGAACAGGGCGCAGTTGTTGTCTGAACCATCACCCACTACCCAGGACGAGGACCAATTTGCAGCGGCCGCACCTCGCCAGGCGTTGCCCGGGCTGAGGTTGACCATCGCCGGTGACCTTGAAACCGCAACCAGGGCATTCGAGGCTCCAGCGAAACGTCAGCAGGTCCTTGGGGACCATCCGTTGCGGACCACCACCATTCTTCCAAGGCGGCTTCGCCGGCGGCTCTGGAGGCAGGGTCACCTTGTCGAGTACGGCGATCTCCTCGCTGGTCAGTCTTTCGCTGGGCCTGGACCGTCCCAGCAGAGAGGTTTTTATGGACATGTTCCTCCTTATATCAGCTCCCACCGGTCTGGTTCGGGAAGCCGTTGTTACGCAATTGTTCAAGGTCCCGCCTTCAGGGCGTTCCGAACGGTCTTTTCGTCGACCCCCAGGAGTTGCGCTATCTTCCTCCCCGACGCGCCGGCGTCCTTCATGCGCCGGGCCAACTGCACCTGGTCGTCGGTGAGAGACCTCCGGCGTCCCACCTCCCGCTCCTGGTCCGCCACCCACGCCGCCATGCTGACCATCTGGTGGCCGACGAAGGCCATGGGATCATCGGGCTCCAACTCGAGGAACTGCGTCCACCCCTCCGTCTCGTCGAGGGACCGAATCTTCACCCCCCGGGCCCGCAGGGCGATGATGCACTGGAGGGTGTCCAGCCACCGCCGGCCAATCCTGTCGATGCGGACCACAACCAGGATATCGCCTCCGGAGAGACGCCCGTCCAGGCGGTGCCGGCCGCGGCGCTGGTCCGTGCCGGTGGCCCCGGAGACACCGATGTCCCGGTAGACGTTGTCCCTCTGGACGCCGGCCTCGCGGAACCGGAGTTCCTGGCTGAAGGGGTGCATCCCGGCCACGCCCTCCTGCAGGTGGCGGCTGGTCCGGATGTATCCAAAGAGGGTCATGCGGTCAGGTTACGTTTTATCCCCACTAGCCACAATACGAAAATGACACCCGGTGGGCATGCGGAACAATCGGGGGTTATTGCCGCAAGGTCGGATGGGGAAATGGTCCGAGGCGAGGAGCACAAGCGGCGACGTAGGAACTGTCGGAGCGGTGCCAGCGGGTATAGTGGTCCGATTCAATTAGTGCGTGGGTCACGAGTCCTGAGGTCCCCAACGTCGGAGGATTGGCCCACTCCGGCCGGAATCGCCGAACCTCTTCCAAACGCGTGTTCGAGCTCTTGGTGCGTTTCCGTTGTCTTTCTGATCGACCTAGGGGTAGCATATCGGCGTCATCAGGTTCCACGTCGGCCTTGGTCCCTGGGCATCACATCCAACTTGGGCTTCTCCTAGCGGGAGAATATCTTCGCCAACCCCATGGCCACCGCGGCGGCCATCGACCGGGTGGTCCACCACTCGGTCATCCTGGAATTCGACGTCCCCAGCTACCGCAATGGAGTCGCTCAGCAGCGTGGTCAGAAACAGGAGGTGAACCGGCAAGAATAATCTGCGTAAACCAGCAAAAGTAGTTGGCGCTGAACACGGGTTCATGGACTGTTGACGGGACGAATTCGGAGGAGACGTTAGCTTTGGTATATCACGTGCACATTACTTCCAAGAACCCCGCAGCTGGCAAAAGACGTTCTGAGAATGAATTAGACCTATCGGCAGAAGAACTTGAGGAACGTTTCCTTAAGCCTTATCGGGCCGGATCTCCGATCGTCATACGAGGCCATACTATCACGATAAGCGATCTCGATCGGATTATGGTGTTTCAAACTGACAGACAGTTGGGAAAACCACAGGAAATACCCTGGAGGACAATGTCTGAGGTCACCAGGGAATTTATTACTGGGCCACCTGGTACCGTCGATTCCTATCCCAGCCTCCATGAGGAGCAGCGTCCAGCTACGGACGCTCGAGAAGTCTTCGTAGTTCACGGGCGAAACTATGGAGCCCGTGAAGCGCTTTACCAATTTCTGAGATCAATTGATCTTTATCCGTTGGGATGGAGTGAAGCAGTCCAGAGCACGGGGAAACCGTCACCTTACGTTGGGGAAATTCTAAAAGCAGTTTTCTCGCGAGCCCCCGCGGTTGTAGTCTTGTTTACACCCGACGACGAAGCGCGTCTACGAGTACCGTTCCAGCTCCCGGTTGACCCTCCTCACGAAACGCAGCTAAGTGGACAAGCTCGGCCTAATGTACTGTTCGAGGCTGGCATGGCAATGGGTAGATCGGCAGACAGAACGATTCTGGTGGAAATGGGACTGCTGAGACCATTCAGTGATGTTGCAGGCCACGCAATGCAGACAAGAACTGGCGCAGCGCCTTAGCCTAGCCGGTTGCCCGGTGAAAATGGATGGGACGGCTTGGCACAGCGCCGGAGATTTTGATCCGGCGCTGGTAATGCCCAGCAGTGGATCATCAATTTAGGGGCCGTCCCTGATACCTGGAACTGGCGCCGGCACGTTCTCCGCCTCGATAACTCCACGCAATGCAGACAAGAACTGGCGCAGCGCCTTAGCCTAGCCGGTTGCCCGGTGAAAATGGATGGGACGGCTTGGCACAGCGCCGGAGATTTTGATCCGGCGCTGGTAATGCCCAGCAGTGGATCATCAATTTAGGGGCCGTCCCTGATACCTGGAACTGGCGCCGGACCCGTCGGGGAGTCTGGCGTCTGTGCCATGATTTGTACCCTCAGCGTCGGATGGGGAGGCGCATTTCCGGCGTTTAGGGGGGCACATCAAGGTTGGTCGACAGAAACCCTTGGTAACAGAGGTTGCCCCAGCCGAGGCTTTAGATTGGTGGGTCAATGAGCAGGCCCCTCACTTAGGCAGTTGTCCGAAAAACCGGGGCAACCTCAGTTGAGGAGCGAATGGACGGCTGTGCTGCATGAAGATCGCCGACGAGGATACATCGATGAGTCATTTCCACAGTAACGAATGGTGGGAAAAAGAAATCGAGCGCAAGCTTGCTGATGAAGAACCAGAGAACCTTCATCTGGATTACAAGGACAAGGCGAGCCTCATGCCGCCAGGTAGAGGCGGAGGTGGAATAGACAAGCAAAAAAGGGCGGAGGACATTAGCAAAGATGTTTCTTCATTTATCAACTCGGATGGGGGAGTATTGGTGTACGGAGTGCCGGAGACCAACGACCCCAATTCAACGGACGGCTCGCCGGTACCTGGCGGCGGCGATATTGGATTTCAGCGAGGGGATGTCGACAAGGAAACTATTGAGAACCTGATAACCAGTCACATCCAGCCCAGGCTTGGCCCTGAGCTATTTCAGGTAACGGAAGCACCTTACGGTGACGACGGGCGTTTAGTCTTCGTGGTGGAGGTCGGCGCTGGTAACGGCGATGTGTGGCAGGCCAAGGACAAGAAGTACTACAAAAGATTCCACTACAAGGCCGAGCCCATGGAACACTACGAAATCAATATGGTAAGAGACCGGCGCTTGGGACCTCACCTCAGGCTTATATTTGGACTTGATTCGGAATGGGCAAGAGATCTACTGCCGCACGGACGCCAAAGCACCGAAGAAGACGGTGTCAAACTCCACATAGGAATTCAAAATCTTGGCAACGAGGTCGCTGAGTCGGCGTTGATAGAGATTTGCCTGAACGCCGTGACCGACAGCCATGAATGGAACAACATATACGTAGGTGGGTTCCCCAGTGGTGTATTCCCTAATGAAATGCCTTCTTTAGGAGTCCGGAGGATAAAGGGCATCGATAGTGAGGACAGGGTCTTGTCTGACGGTCTAACTGTTGCATCTACTCGGCTCTGTTGGAATGCCAGCACCCCTGGTTTGGCAGGAAAATATGCACCACTTTTCAAGACGGAAGGCCCGTGGCCTGCTGTCACGTTGAATATTGGTAAAGCGCACACATCGGGATTATCATCTGGTCCCTTTGCATACTGCTTCTGGCGACTTCAAGCAAGCAACATGCAGACCATAGAAGGGATTGTCACTGTGTCGTTGAACCGCTGGGGGGCTACTTCCTTGAATGAATACGAGAATCATTGGGAATTCGGGTAACCTTTGACCAATGCCTCCCCGAGCCTAGTCCCCAGCTTCAGGAGAGAGGGCCAACCGAGAGAAGTGCCACATCACAGATGTTTGGTCGCCGTACTAATGTGAAACGGGCAAGAATCGCCCAAGCCTGCGCCAACGTTACGATGGTGTCAAGGGCGTGGTCCACCGGCCGCACAACGCACGCTTGAAGATCGCCAGGTGAACGACGTGAACCTGCAGCCGTGCACACATTAACGGACCAGCGTGGTTGCCTGGGTAGAGGCACCGTACGCTGCCCAACGTAACGTCACGCAGTAGTCGGCCTCGGAAGATCCAGGGCTTGGCCAGGTCAGTGTTCAGAAAACGGGCGTTTATTGACACCCCGACAGGTTGCCCACCGCCAGGCACGGAGAAGTGTTCAATAACCCCGTTCAACAATAGTTGCTGTTCAACAACTGCGTCAAGAGTTTAATAAACAGCCCCAGGGCCTTTCTCTTTTCCGACTGAAAACCAAACCTCTGAGTCAGTGCATCGTAGGATTTCCACTCCCTTTTGGGGTGTGTATCATCCACCCTATTGAGAGCCGCGAGATCATACGAAGGCTCAGCCGGGACGGCTGGGTCCACCGAAATACAAGGTGTGATGTCCGCCGCCAGTTTCGGGATCGTTGGCCAAGGCAGACTGATCGAGGTGTCCCGTGTGACGGTCTGGAGGTGGGTGCAGCAGGCGACCCGTCGGGCCACAGAAGCCGGCCAACTCTCTCAGGGCCGGGGGGTGTTGGGACCCACACGCTGAGGCATAGTTATGCCCGGCACATGTTACTCAACGGGATTCCGCTGAACTACCTGAGCCGGTGGTTGGGCCACGGACGGATTCAGACCACACTGGTTTACCTGGAGTTGGCTCCGGACACGTCGGGAACTCTGGCGTTTATGCCCTGATTCATGCCCTCGGCGTCGGGTGGGAAGACGCACTGCCGGTAATTGGAGGAGAAATTAAGGAATTACAACGCAAAGTAAACAAATCAGCCTGAAGTCAGGTAGGGAAGGGGAGGTTACACCTTGAGGCATACAGAAGGAGCACTTAGTATGAACAGATGCAGAACCGAATTTCAGTACGCGATTTTTTCATTGCTCTGGCCATCCTCGCCTTCACACTTGCTATCGAGTGCATGGAGAGAGAGTTCTTTACCAGCACGGGAGTCGGAGCAACCGTAACAGTCGTTCTCGCTATCATTGCCGGCTTTCTCTTCGTCGCTTTCATTGACTGGGCCTTGTGGAAGGAAGACATAAAGGAACGGACAAGACTGAACAACTCGCTCCGTCAATGGGAGCTTACGACCGGTGACGTTCTTGGTCAGGCATCGGTTAAGCGTTCCGCCCGTTGGTGGTGGCGACCGCTCCGGAACTTGTGGCTAAACCGAAGGTAAAAACACCAGTAAAATCGCCTGAACTCCTTAACATTTCTCTTTGAATCGTTAATTGCTGTTCAGAGTGTCACGCCGCCGCTCCCGTGTAGGCGTGAGTTTGTTTGCTTTGCGTCATAATTCCCCAAAAATATGGTTGGCCACCTGAAACCCCTGGCAACCGGGTTGGCCTTGGCAGTGGTGTTGGATCTGTTGGTCAATGAGCAGGACCAACACTTAACCTGTTGTCGAAGAAACCGGGTCCACCTCAGCAGGCCCGGGCCCTGCAGCAGAGTGAAGCCTTTAGCGAATACCGGCAGTGCCGGGTGGTGGTGGAGCACCGACTGGCGCGGCTGGTCCAACTGGGAATCCGCCAGTCCCGCTACTTCGGCCGCATCAAAACCAGGTTCCAGTTGTACCTGGCCGCCACGGTGGCCAACCTGACCCTGGTGGCCGCCAAAGCCGGGTTGACGGGAGAAACCGGCTCCGGTCCCAGCGCCGGCAGCGCCCTGGCCGCTGGCATGGTCAACTCCGCCGCCAATTCCGGGGCCGCGTGGCTCGGGCAAATTGGGGCCCTCACTTTGCTCGCGTCGGCCTTACTGCCCAAATCCCTCTTCCCAACAAGGGGTTTCCGTCCGGATTTCTAGACCCCCTCTTGTTCTGCCAGTTGCTACTCACTTCCCCTTAACTCTGAACTGTTACCAAAGACCCTGTCAATTCTCCGGTTTACTGGGTCAAAGACCGTGGAAATTCACACTCAGAGTTACCCGGCCCAATCGGGCGTGGTCCGCCGACATCACCCGCTTGCCCATGGCCCGGGGATTCCTCTATCTGGTGGCCGTCATGGACTGGCACAGCCGGTACGTGGTGGCCTGGCGATTGTCCAATACCCCCCGATCGGGGTCGGGGGCAGGTCTGGAGGCCGACTTCTGCGTCGACGCCTTGAAGGAGGCGCTGGGGCAATGCCAGCCGGAGGTCTTCAACACCGACCAGGGCAGCCAATTCACCAGCCTGGAGTTCACCCATGTGGTGCAGGAACGCGGGGTGAAGATCAGCATGGACGGGAAGGGGCGGTACACCGACAACATCTTCGTGGAGCGGTTGTGGCGCACGGTGGAGTACGAGGATGTGTACCTGAAAGCCTACGTCAACGCGGGTGAGGCCCGTCGGGAACTGGGAGCCTACTTCCGGTTCTACAATAACCAGAGGCCCCATCAAGCCCTGGGCTACCGGACCCCGGCCGAGGTGTTCCACGGGGAGCAGGAAGTCCAGGAAATCGGGGAAGAGTCTAATGACAGGAGGTGTTCACTCGGGACAGGGTCAGTACTACTGGCAGGAGCGCCGGGACTCTCACTTAACTCCGCCTTAATTCTGTCCAACTAACCGGCTCTTCCGCACATTTGGTGACAATTCGAAAGAGGTCTAAAATATCAACGTAAGTTAGTATTGCACTGATGGGCCGCATAACCGTCAGCCCTTGGTGCCTTAACTGTCCGCGCCTATTTTCAATTTCCTTCACCAAATGTGCGGAAGAACCAACTAACCAGGTCCACCTCAGTAAACCTGGATCCATCTGCCGTCCAACAGGCGTTGCAGTCCTTTGAGCAAACAGTCCATCAGATCGAATCCTGTAGATCAACCAGGCATTGGCCTGACCCCGTTGATGACCCATGCGAGGCTACTTGTGATGCGTGCGACCTTAGATGGAATTGCGTGGCTGCAACTACGCTTGGGATGAATTGCCCTCTCATCCATACTTAACAATGGTGGAAGTGAGTTGGGTCCCATTAGTGGGGTCCACTTCAAACCTCACGTACAATCTAAGCTCTGGTACACGCTTCAATTCGTAGCAGACGTCCCAATCTCTTGACACTACAATGAACGACCATTACCCCATCCACAAAATTAAGCCAGAGTGGGCAGTTGAATCGGAAGCAATGGGGACGAAGCGCAAATTTTGGTATCGTCACCCAGCAAGCCACCAATCCGACTGGATGTTTAAGTACCCTCGGCAGAATACCGGAGAGCATTGGGCTGAGAAGATTGTCGCGGAAGTAGCCAGCGCATTGAAGATTCCTCACGCCCGAGTAGAGTTAGCCGAAACTAATGAAGATTCAAGCTCTGTTGCATTGGAACGCGGCAGTACTACGAAATCTTTTTCTCAGGTAGGAATCGGTCTAATTCATGGAAATCAGATAATGACCCTAGTGATGCCGAGCTACGAACAAGGGTTGGACTTCCATCAGTCCTACCATACACTGGACAACATATTTGAAGGGCTGGGTAAAGTTTTCGGGCCCACTACACTACGACGCCGGGCACAGCTGGGCCTCTGTCGATATCTAGTCCTAGATGCGTTAGTGGGAAATACGGACCGCCACCACGAGAATTGGGCTGTGTTGTGTAGATTCAGCGGACGGAAATTAATCGCTAAACTCGCTCCATCTTTTGACCATGCCTCATCATTGGGGCGTGAGCTATTGGATTCTGGGCGGGAGCGACGGCTGGCTGCTGGAACTGTAGGGGAATATTCGGAAAGAGGGCATGGCGGGATTTACTGGTCCCAATCCAGTGATCATTCACCAAGTCCTCTCGACCTAATACGTTTGGCGGCACCACAATATCCGAGTTTTTTTCTCCCAATGCTGAAGCAGTTAGAGTCCTTCGAACTCTGGAAACTGGACATTATAGTTAACCGAGTGCCACCGAATTGGATGACTGAGGCATCTCGAAAGTTTGCGATTAACATGTTATACTACAATTGTCAAGAGTTAATAAAAATACATAAAGATATTTCGAAATGACTACCAACACGCTCTTCTTAGCTTGGCAAGATCAGGAAAATAGCCACCAATGGTATCCCGTGGGTCGCTTAGACGCAGATTGCTCGAACTCAAACTACCGTTTTCGTTATACCGGTGGGGCCATGCGGGCTGAGCAGGAAGCGGAATTTCGGCCACTTCTGGACTTCCCGAGTATGGATCATGATTACCGGGCTACGGAGCTATTCCCGGTCTTCCAGAACCGCCTTGTAGCTTCGACTCGTCCGGACTTCTCAGAGTACTTGAGCAACCTTGCCCTCGGGAATAACGCTGACCCAATCGAAATTCTTTCGGTCAATGGGGGTCGCCGCGTTACCGACACTTACGAAGTCTTTCCCAAGCTGATCAAGGAGTCCGACGGGAGGTTCCTTTGCCGGTTCTTCTTGCATGGTTGGAGACATGTCAGCGAATGTGCCCAACAACGGCTCAATTCATTGAAAGAAGGGGACGGATTATTCGTTGCTTTGGAACTGGCCAACCCACAAACCGGGCTGGCGGTCCAGATTCAGACAACCGACTACCAGATGATTGGATGGGCACCACGATATCTGGTTGATGACTTAACAGAAGCGATGGCCGAAACCGCAGGCGAATACGCCGCATCCGTAGTGAGAGTTAACCCGCTGCCGGCACCATCACGACAGCGTGTTTTGGTCGAGCTATCCAGCCGCTGGGACAAGCATGAGCCCATGAGCGGGTCAGATTACCAGCCATTGGTATATTAAAAGACAGAAAATGACTCGTCTGAATGCCACTGAGGTGGACCCGGTCAGTTGGACAGGACCGAGGTGGAATTAAGCGAGAGTCCCGCTGCCCCTGCCAATGATACCAGCGTCTGGTCTATCGGAGATTTCTTGGCCTGGACCGCCCTCTCTTCTCCAACATCGGTCACCTGGTGGAACACCTCGGCCGTGGTCGGTAGCCCAGGGCTTGATGGGGTCTCTGGTCATTGTAGAACCTGAAGTAGTCTCTCAGTTCACTCCAGGGATCGCCGCCCCAGGGCCTGTGGACACTCAGCCGGCCGCCAAGCGCTCAGCGTCATCGATGTAATCGGCGGTTTCTCTGATCCGGCGTTCAGTATCAGCCAGAGGTTCGCAGAGACCCAGGTAGAAGCAGTCACCTTGGAGTGCTCCCTGCCGGACGTAATATCTGGCCACCAGGCGAGCCTGTCGCGCCTCCTGGTCGGGGCCCTCCAGATGCCGCAGCTCAGTCGATGTCTACGACGTCCGCTCCGGCCGTCGGCGAATGGCCCATTCACTACCTCCCAAAGACGTCGCTTTGCCCGTGGTTAATGTCCAATAAACCTGCGACCAGTGGGAATGGGCCTTCAGCGGGGCAAGCGGTTGCGAAAAAACGGGTGACATATGCAGTCACATTGACCAACGTCCGGATCACAGCATGTCTCTCCACACTGCAAACAAAATTCCTCTGCCAAATCGAGTGCCCTGGACAATCTCTCGTCGGCCGTATCCCCGTGCGAGCCAAATTTGTCAGAAAACAGGAGTTCATATTCTTCTGCCGATAACTGTATCCTCACCTTTCTTGCCATTGCCTCTCCTCGTTTCATGATCCGGCGTTTAGAACTCTTTAAGTGTAATCCACTCATCCGGCTCCCGTTTTCTCGGATCAATGCCTCAGGAATTTTGCAGGTAGTACATCAAGGCGACCCATTCGCCCAGGTGTTCCGGGCCGAGCGAGGTGTGGATGTAAATTGTCCCGTCAATCCACTTGACCTTGTCCCATATTCCTCGCTCTTCCAAGATGTAAGCGGCGGCGACAAAAAATACCGCTCGGCGGCGGAATGGTGTCCTATCTACCCGATGACCTCGGGTCATATGGTTGGAGGTGCCGTGGCGACGTTACGGATGAAGGAGGTTCAGGGCGCAGGAAGAAGTAAGGTGAAAAGCAAGTCAAGGTCGGGGGGCAACTGATAGATGGCATCGACGAGGACCAGAAGACGGCCGGCCCCATGTGCGGGCTGAAACCAGCGGTTCAGGAGATATCGGTTAAGGTACGGGGCCAATTGGCCTTTCCGCCAGGAGCGGCCCTCTCGCCTAGTATTCTCCTGGCAGTCTCCAGTGCCCATCCCTGCAACTCGTCGGCCTCCTGCCATGATGGGGTTCCGAGTGCGAAGTAGGCGACCGAGCCGTCGACGAATTCGTAGAGTGTGGCGGGTTTGCCGCCGGTTGCGTCGGTCATTTCGTCGACGTCCTTGGCAATTCGTCTGGCCTCCTGGCGTAGGACCCTG
Organism: Dehalococcoidia bacterium; assembly: GCA_963663135.2. Lineage (GTDB taxonomy): Bacteria > Chloroflexota > Dehalococcoidia > Lucifugimonadales > UBA3495 > Io17-Chloro-G2. The sequence goes on from CAXXRM010000001.1 coordinate 45,725, forward strand.
ACTGCTTTTCTGGCATTGTTCCAGGCGTCGCAGTTCCGGTCCTGTGGATTTTCCCGGCAGTGGGGGCAATTGCGTATGCCGTCGAAATCGTACTGGACGGGCACGGCGTATAGGTGGGCGAGTGTGTGGTTGCCGTTCAGGTAGCGGGGTATCCGGAGCGACGTCGTGGGCTGGTACGAATTCTTTTGGCAGACGGGGCAGAGGGTCGCTTGGCTTCTGGACTCCCTGAGGGCGTCTAGGTCCGTCACGGATATATCGGCTTCGCCGGCGGCCTGTCCGTCGCAGAGTCTTTTGGACCCGGAGCTCCTGGTTATGTGGTGTTGGATGGGGTTGAAGGTGACCATGGCTCCGTTTGGCCCCGCTATGGTTTCCTTTTGCCCCGACAATCTTAAATTGCTTGGGGCTGGATTCCCATGAGGTGTTGTCAATCCGGGTGCCGCCAGCCTTTACATGTCCAGCGGATTTACTCGGCTTTGGGAAGAACAGCGACACGACCTTTCAGTGGAGGCCGTGGTGCTCCAAGAGCCCTGGCGGTGACTCGGGCCGGGTGTTTCCCAACCCTAATCAGACGCTGGAGTTCTTCCCGTTGTTCCAGCGCCAGCCGCACTGCGTACTTGTCCCGGACCATCACTGCCACCCCCGCCAACAACACTTCCCACCAGATAGGATAGTCTAAATGGTCTCTTCCTTAAACAAATGCTAAAACCAGGTTGACTAAGAAACTATCTCAAAAGTCCCTTCTCCCCTGGTGGGAGAAGTTAGGATGAGGGGGATTGTATCTGTCACCCTCACCTCAATCCTCTCTCATCGAGGGAGAGGAGGCCAGGGTAGGTGTTTTGAGATAGTTTCTAAGTACTAGCCATTCTTCATCGGACGGAAGCCCGGAGACCCACCCTTGAATATAGTTCCTGGTACACAACCCATAGCCACATTGCAGTCCGAATAGTGCACCACGATGTGATAAACTCGCCCACGTCCACGACAATATGAGATGAGGCAGCTGAATAATGGCAGAATTCCTCACCACCGCAGGCATATCAAACCAATTAGAAGAAACAATCAAGGGCGCCAACGAGCGGATAGTCATCATCAGCCCATACCTACAGACCAACCGACAAATCAGGGAACTCCTCGAAGAGAGAGACCGCTTCAAAATAGACATCCGGGTCATCTATGGGAAGAAGGAACTAAAGCCCGACGAGAGCAAGTGGCTGGAATCAATCCCATCCATCAGGACCAGCTTCTACGAACACCTCCACGCCAAATGCTATATGAACGAAAAACAGGCTCTCATCACTTCGATGAACCTCTACGATTTCTCCCAAGCCAACAACCGGGAAATGGGCATACTGATCTCACGAGACTCCGACCCCGACCTCTATGAAAAAATTTACGAGGAAACACGGAGAATCCTGCAGGCCAGCCAAGATGTCAACGGTGCATCACCAGCTAGGGTAGAGCCAACCAAGCCACCCACCAGAACAACCAGGACCTTCAATGCCCAGGCTACCCAGACTCCAAGCCGCCCAACTGCGCCCACCGCAACAGCCGGCCACTGCATAAGGTGCAACGCCACCATTCCACTGAACGCGGCCAAACCCTACTGTCCAGACGACTTCACATCCTGGAACAAATTCAAGAATGAGGACTACAAAGAAAAGCATTGCCACAGATGCGGCAAAGAACACGCCACCACCATGGCCAGACCAGAATGCAGGACTTGCTACAAGAAGTAACCCCGGAGATTCAAGCCCGACCACAAAAAGGACTGCTCAAAGCGCAGTCCTTTTATTTTGCCCAGCAATTTCTTCATAAGATCCCTCAGGCTTACCACCCGGCGCCAGGAATTCGCCGCGACTTCGACGGAGGGTATCTCCGCTATGCGATTATGGCCCACCCACCCCGAGGCTGAGGTGGTGGCTTTTGGCACTGGACCATAAACGGGCGTTTATGGCCAGTCTGCCACATCGGTCTAGGCAACCCAAACACGGGGTCACACCGGGCCCTGGGCTACCTAACCACGACCGACATTTCGTTGGGCGATGACACTACCGAATCAAGAATCAAAGGAAAGCAGGCGTTCATTGGAGCCGGTGACGGTATCGCATGAGCGACGGCAGGGTCCTTATATAGTTCCGTCATACCCCTGTTCAACATGTGGCTTCATACTCAGTATGGGCGATTGCAATAACAATGCCGAGCCAGGCACTCCGTACTCTCAGCTTTTTGGACATTTATTCCGACTCTGGTATTTCCATTGAATAACCGTGGTCGGACAACCAGGTCAGGATGAGGCTGGAGAGTTGGGTTTCGCGCGATGCGAAATGCACAAGAATCTCTCTTGTACGGTCGCTTAGTCCGTCCGGGTCGGCTGGTATTGCCGCCGAAAATAATTCAATCCATTCGACTCGATTCTTGAGATGGTGCAAGTCGTTGAGCCTGAGATCGTCAATTGTTGTTTGCGCTTTTTGACGACGATGCGGACTCAGAGACCGGTTGGGAAGGATGAACCCTGTTAGAGTGTCGAAAACGAAGTAGAGTTCTGGGCGGTCCGAACTGGAAATTGCACATGGATCTACATATCCTCCGACAGGCCAATTGCCGCTCTTCCTGTGGTTGCATTCGTGGCAGGCAAACAGCCAGTTGGACCAGGAATAGACCAGACTTGGGAACTGACTCTTAGGCCGGAAGTGGTCTACCTCCCCTTTGGTGGTCTCCTCACAGTAGGCGCATAGACCGCGAAACGAATGTTCCAAGTCAGAGTGGAACTGGCGCCATTGAGAGTCCGTCGGCCTGCTGCCAATGCCATTTGTGTAGTATTGGACCCAGCGCGGAGTATTCCGAGCTCGGATTTCTTCCAATCCTTCGGGCTCAGGCCCACGTTCAACCCAATGCATCGCTATTTTTGGGAAGTCTCCTGATCTACCGTGCTTCCAGACGCAGGGGGAGAGGACTCGCCTCTTGATCGTTGGAGTTCTTCGGCGAATTTTATTACCTGGGCTGACATTGGACCGCTGAGGAGGTCGTTGCGCACAGTGTGACGCAGTCGTTCCAGTTCCTCAGCGTCAGCGCTGGACAATTCCTCCCCACGCATTAATTCTTGAAGATAGCTAACACGCTCTGCGGTCGCTACGTCGGTGGGATTGGAAACCCCCATGAAATGGCGCAGGATTTCGTCTGCCGTCCAGCCAACAATGTCGGACTCATTCTCGGATACGGTGACATTGCCACTCTCGTCGCGGCGAAGCAGTTGCACCTGTCCCGTTTTCAAGCCCGCCAGCATAAGAGGGGAGTGGGTGGAACTGAAGATCTGCAGGTTCGGAAAATGACGAATCAGGGAGGGAATAATACGCGCCTGCCATGTCGGATGCAGATGAGCGTCTATCTCGTCAACGATCAGGACGCCCGGCTTCTCTTCAAGGTCTGGCGGAAAGTCATAGTACTCGGCGTAACTGAAGAGCAGGCGGGACAGGAATTGGATGATAGATTGGGTCCCTTGGCTGAGGACATCGAGAGGCAAGTCTCCGTCTGGAGTTCGAAACTGAGGAAACAGCCCTTCTGAATCCTCGGATACTCCCGTGAACTCAATGGGAAAACCGACAGTAATCTCAGAAGCGATTGATGCTACATGATCGACTATGGCCTTGATGGCCGGTCTGTTTCTCCTGTGCGCGGCGTAATCCAAGTCGACAATCTTCTGTTTAATCGCTTCATCACGGACCAACGAGTTACCAGATAGCATCAGTTTCCTTCGCTTCGCAAGCTCCGGATTAGATTGATACTCCTCATCCCGATGCATAGCGAGTTTTATAGCATCTCGCCCGGCCCGATTTAAAATCTCCGGATATTCCGCCGCGAACAGATCTATTTGTTCATCTGTAAATGCATCGTTGCCCTTAGATACAGTTGGTCCTGATGACCTGAAATTTGTACTAAGCCGCTGCGCTGGCACGTAGCACGTGTAGCCGATCTTCTCATAGATATGCTGCAATGAGCTAAGGCGGGCCGGAAGAGTCCCGTCAATTGATTCACCACCTGCCAGTGACGATATGCCCAGACTCCACCGGGGTTGATCAGTCCGAAGCAACTTGGCTGGCATCGTGAATGGGTAGACCAGCAGTTCCCCCAGTACCCACAACAAAGTGGACTTACCGGAGTTGTTCGGCCCAGTGAAGACGTTCACCTGTCGGTCGAACCTTAGCGTAACCTCGTCGAACGGACCTACGTCCGTGACTTGCAGGCTGGTTATATGCATTGTTCACAACTCCACAAGAGCAAGAACATCGATGATTGTTTTTATCGCTAATCCTCTTCCTTAAGGATAGGCCATAGGAACGTGTTCTTCTACATCCCACTAGGTCGGGCATCACCGAGTCTCCCGCGGCCGTGCCGACGACGTGGGCCGGTATGGACGGACCCGGAATTAAACGAAACCTGCGTCTACAAAAAGAATGGTATGCGTTTTGGTACGCGACAGTGCCGCCGAGCCTCGATGAGGGTCCCATTCATGCCTATTCCGGCCATCAGTTAGACCCTGGGCATCTCCGCCATGGGCCCAAAACCGAACGATTATGGGGCCCTCTAGGAGCGCTCGCTGGCCAAGCGCAACCTCAACAGGTCGGCTTCGGCCTTTTCAATCACACCGAGCCGCTCTGCTGTGTCGAATAACCAGGACAATTTCTCGTTGAACGTGGCCCCGTCCGAGAAATGACCATTTGTGGCAGCGAACTTTTCAACCGCATCGACCAACTCTGCTCTGTCGAGTACCCAGGACAATCGCTCGTCGAACGTGGCCTCGTCCGAGACATGACCATCTGTGGCATCAAACAGGAGGGCCTGTACTTCTGGCTCTATATCTACCCTTACCATCTTTTTCCTCCTTTTTCTTGCCATTGCCTCTCCTCGTTTCATGATCTGGCGTTCAGGACTCTGTCAGTGTAATCCGCTAAGCCGGCTCCCGTTTTCTCGGATCAGTACCCTCAGGATTGTTGCAGGTAGTACATCAAGTCGACCCATTCGCCCGGGTGTTCCGGGCCGAGCGAGGTGTGGATGTGAATTGTCCTGTCAATCCACGTGACCTTGTCCCATATTCAGCGCTCTTCCAGGATGTAAGCGGCGGCGACAAAAAATACCGCTCGTCGGCGGAATGGTGCCCCACCTCCCTGAAGACCTCGGGTCCCATGGTTGGAGGTGCAGTGGCGACGTCACGGATGCAGGAGGTTCAGGTTGCAGGAAGAGGTAACGTGAAAAGCAAGTCAAGGGCGGGGGGAAACTGATAGATGGCATCGACCAGGATCTAAGGACGGCCGGCCCCATGTGCGGGCTGAAACCAGCGGTTCAGGAGATGTCGGTTGAGGCCCGGGGCCAATTGGCCTTTCCGCCAGGAGCGGCCCTCTCGTCCAGCATTCTTCTGGCAGTCTCCAGTGCCCATCCCTGCAACTCGTCGGCCTCCTGCCATGATGGGGTTCCGAGTGCGAAGTAGGCGACCGAGCCGTCGACGAATTCGTAGAGTGTGGCGGGTTTGCCGCCGGTTGCGTCGGTCATTTCGTCGACGTCCTTGGCAATTCGTCTGGCCTCCTGGCGTAGGACCCTGACTCCATCCCTGGCCTTTTCCCATGCTGTGCAGTTTCTTTCATGAGGATTTTCCCGGCAGTGGGGGCAATTGCGTATGCCGTCGAAATCGTACTGGACGGGGACGGCATATAGGTGGGCGAGTGTGTGGTTGCCGTTCAGGTAGCGGGGTATCCGGAGCGCCGTCGTGGGCTGGTACGAATTCTGTTGGCAGACGGGGCAGAGTGTGGCCTGGCCTCTGGACTCTCTGAGGGCGTCCAGGTCCGTCACGGATATATCGGCTTCGCCGGCGGGCTGTCCGTCGCAGAGTCTCTTGGACCCGGAGCTCCTGGTTATGTGGTGTTGGATGGGGTTGAAGGTGACCATGGCTCCGTTTGGCCCCGCGATGGTTTCCTTTTGCCCCGACGATTTTAAATTGCTTGGGCCTGCATTCCCATGAGGCGTTGTCAATCCGGGTGTCGCCGCCCTTTACAAAGGGCGGCGACGAACCTGCTCCGGCGAATGTACGGATGGTGAGGATGTGTAGAGCCGGGGTGGGCCCAGGCCGGCATTCGGAGTACCGGAGGCTGACCTGCAGGCGCTGGGAATCCAGGCCCCGGGGTTAACCCGCCGCCCTGTAGAAGCTGTCTATGACCCGACCGCGTACCCCTCGGCGTAGTAGCCGCAGGAAGTGCCGTGATCGCAGACCTCCTGCCGGGAGGTTGGTTGTTCGGTCTGGCCCCCTCCGGATGCGAATTTCTGCCGGCCCCCAACCCATTCTTCACCCCGATCATCCAAGTAGCCGGGTGTAAACCAGGCCAGCGAGCCACTTCACTCGGCTTTATCCTGGATGCGCGCCCATAAGATAGCCCCTGAGGAGTGGTCAAAGCGCCACTTCAGTCACGGATGAGACCGGAAAGGGATTTGCCCACAGGCGGCAACGAACCCAATCTTCGCCGCGGTTCCAGTCAGGTTGGGACACTATTCCACGTCTAATGTCCTGACCTTGGTTGGCCTGGTTAAGTGGAAGTCAATCGACGGCGGTGGGGCGTCTATGACATTGTCCCTATGACCGCGGTAGCCCTTCCGGTAAGGCATTACCCTCGCGTCAAATTCAACGGTTTGGCCCTCGTGAAGTCGACCCGACCACAATCCGCACTTGAACCAGGCGTGGGAAGCGGCCGGCTCGCCGGTTTCGGCGAAGGAGACGTCCTCGAAAACGATGGTTGGCTCAGCTTTGCCGGTGTACCCAATTTTGCTCCCTGTCCGGCCAACGGTGGCTCTAAAGCGCATTCGCTGCTGGTTGACGTCCTCTAAATTCTTACGCATCGCTTCCCCTCACAGTGTCACTGAACGCCCTGGTGAGGCTCGCCCGAAATCGTTCTGATACACCACCATTCACATGCTCCGATGTCCCTACCGAACAAACCTCCTGGCGTCTTCCCTGGCAGTACCTGGTGACCACCGTCTGGCACCTGTGGCGAATAGTGATCAATTGCGGTGGACCCGGTCAGTTGGACAGTATCTAGGTGGAATTAAGCGAGAGTCCCGCTGCTCCTGCCAATGATACCAGCGTCTGGGCTATTGGAAACTTCTTGGCCTGGACCGCCCCCTCTTCTCCAACATCGGTCACCTGGTGGAACACCTCGGCCGGAGTCCGGCAGCCCAGGGCTTGTTGGGGTCTCTGGTCTACGTGCTGGAGTTCCCGTTCCATATTCCCCTCACTTGCTGCTCGCCTCATAACCCGGCCTTTACGGGCTGGGCTCCCACGGCCTGAAACCAATCATTCCGCCGCGTACGTTCCAATTGTTGGCAGCCCCGCGCTTGGCCATCAGGTCGTAGACCGTCACGGAGTCGCATTCCATAGCGTGCTTCTTTGCCCTGGCCATCGCCTCGCGCTTGTATGGGTAGACGTCCACCAATCCGCACATCGGATCACAGACCTGAAACCTTGATTCCCAAGGCATTGGTTTGCTCCTTAAGGTCAGAAACCGGTCTTTGTGGTGTTTTGGCTGGCAGCATGATTTCGTCGCTGGTCTTGCTGCATCAGGGGTAGACCAAACGGACCGCCCTGCACCTGCACTGGGACCGGTCAGTCCATAGGTCTCCGTAGAAGATTTCCCGAGTCTGCCCCCAAGTGTGGGCGTGAGTTTCCGCTTTTTCCATCATCACTTCAAGCTCCTTGTAAGGGTCTAAAACCGGCGTTTGTGGGCCCTCTGCGACGTGGGCGGAGACGACCCCGGCAATCGGTCAATTCTCTGGGAAATTGAAACTCCGATTGTTACGACTCGGCCAAGCCTGGGTGAAAGAGAGATGCCAGACACTCCCTTTCTTGTCCTGGACGCGGATAGAAGTTTTCCTTCTCCCGGTCCAGAGCAGGGACCCGGTCTGCCTGGATCTCCTGCCAGAGGGTCAGGGGCAGAGACATCCGGGCCAGCCTGGGGTTGATTGTGAAGTAGAAGTAGGGCTGAGCCCCGTCCATGGTGGCGTTGAAATATACCCCCCGAAACCTCCGGCCATCCAGGAGGCGAACCGTAGGCCGGAACAGCGGCGCAGGGGGCGGGGGGACCTGGAAGGACGCCGGGTCAAGCTCCAACTCATCACGCAGCATCTCATAAAGGGACACGAGGGACGATAATACAGGCGGTTGTTCCATGCTCACTCCGGCAGTTTAGGGTTTTTTGCTGGGGCGAATTGGGCGTCAACACTCACCCCTCTCCGGCTTTAGCATAGCCAAAGACAAGGGAAGGCTCCAAGGGAACAGCTACCAGGACCTTGGAACCCAGACAGCAGTTCACCTGATCAAAGAGCGGCGGCGCCAGCCATCGACAAACAGCACACCTAGTTTACCTGGAATCGACTCCGGACCCGTCGGAGAGTCTGGTGCATTGCCTCAACTAGAATGCTACCGAAAAGCGGGGAGCAGCGCTCATGCGAAAGGCCCGCACTCCCCCCGACAACCTTGTACCGCAGGTTGCGGAAATGGGGGTATTCCGCAACTAACCGCCTCTCCGGGCCTCCGGGTGACGCTCGGGATATTGCTCCCGGACGCCCCCGTCCGGTAAATTGGTTGCGGAAATCCCCGCAAATGGGCGGTGGCATGGCGAGAAAACCCCAAGCTCTCCCCGATTATTTCACCCCCGAGGAGGCCCGGGCGCTGGTGGCCGCGGCCCCTTCCTACCAGGTGTGCATGGCCATGAGGGTAATGCTCCGGACCCGTCTGCGGGTCGGAGAGTGCCTCTCCCTCCGGGCGGCGGACCTCCGGTTTAACCAGGCCCCCCCGATCATTTCCCTCAGGCCCGAGGTGACGGGGAACAAAAGCAAGAAGGGTCGAGAGGTGCCCATCCCCGATGACTTGGTGGAGAGCCTGGGGGACCTGGCGTCGCTCCACGCGAAGGACCGGGCCAGGTCGCTCTTTGACGTCAGCCGGCAGTGGGTCAGCAAGTCCATGAAGGAAGCGGCCGTGGCGGCGGGGCTGGACCCCGTGAGGGCCCACCCCCATGCCCTCCGGCACACCTATGGGCGGAACGCCATCCTCAACGGGGTCCCCACGCCGGTGCTCCAGCAGTGGCTGGGACACCACTCCCTGGCGGAGACGGAACGGTACGTGCAGCTGGCGGGTGGCCACCACGACTGGGTGAAGAGGCTGTAGAAGGCCTGATTTGAGGAACGAACCAACGAGAAGGGCAGGAGTAGAAGGGATGACCTTACCCATGCGACCAACGAGGACTTCGCCCACCTGCGGTCTCCGGCTGCGCCAGAGGATATTCTAAATGGAAATCCAGCCTGAGATTCAGAGTCGACAGGGGTTCGACAATGCCAGCGTTTCATTGGCCTGGTTATGAGGATGTGGCCGCTCCAAGCGCCTCTGGACCTTCTTCCACAAGGTATGGATATTTCTCAGGGATCAATCTTCGATGATCCGCTTTAAGAACTCTTGCAGATCTGACGAGGGGGCGGAGGTTTGTCTTTTGCCACTCGGTTCTGGTAGAGAACTCGGTGAATCTCTGTTCAAGAGCGGAGCAAGCATTTTGGGAACTATGAGGACGCTCTAACATGGAGGCATTTGATTTGGGAGAATTCTCCCAAAATAACGACAATTGGGATTGGGAATTAGATAACACCCACTACGTTCCCAAATTCATTCTGAAGCGGTTTGTGCCAAGAGGTGAAAAGAGTGGCAAGCTTGTGGTTTACGACAAGGTAGATGAATGCTTTTCGTTCCTGCCACCCAAAGGAGCCGCCTCGAAGCCAGGCTTCTATACTGTGGGGGCGGAGAAGGAACTCGCCAAGGTCGAAAGTAAAGCAGCCCAAATCTTGGAACGCAAACTCCTTAAATCAATTGGGTTAAGCCAAGCAGAGGAAGATATTCTACGTCTGTTCACCCTTCAGATGATGGGACGTGGGCCTGGGATGAGGAAAGAATTACAGAAGACCGACTCCGATGCTAGAGGAAAGGTTGCAGAACTTAGAAGAAGGTTAGCTATTAAAGGAATAATAAAGGAAAGTTCTTGGTGGGACGACAAAGTAGAAAGGGGCATGGCTGCTAGCGCTTTGTGGTGTTTGGGCCCCGAAACGTCTCCTTCCAGAGCCTTAATTCAGACGATGGAGCGGCGGGTCTACATTTTGCCCGATCAGTTCCCATTAGTTATTGGGGACAACCCATGTATGTTTATCCATCATGGAAGAGGTTTAAATGCACTCGACTGCGAACTTGCTCTGGCATTGTCACCATTTCACTTGCTTCATTTTAGCTGGGAGCCGGAGGGAGGATACATCTCATTGGGAAATGCGGAAAACGAAATTCGAACCCTTGACGCCAACACTGTAGAAAGGTCTACTAAGTTTTTGTACGCCAATAGCAAAGATGCCATTGAACGGGCGTTGAAGAACCATGAGGCACTCCAACAGCGCTAATTCCGGCATGGGCAAGGAGTTCCGCCATGGGCCCACGTGCCGTGGCGTAGACCAGCTTTTGCACACGATGCCGCGCCGTTCGGGGCAGCGGAATGGAGTCCCGCGTACCTGATGACCTCGGGTCCCATGGTTGGAGGTGCAGTGGCAACGTTATGGATGCAGGAGCTTCCAGGTGCAGGAAGATGTAAGGTGAAAAGCAAGTCAAGGTCGGGGAAAACCTGATAGAGGCCATCGACGAGGACCTGAACACGACCGGCCCCAATTTCGACTTCGAGCTGTGGCAACCGGCGAGCAAAAACCATCGGAAAATGCCCGATGACTCCCAAGGGGATTGAAACGGGAATTGGGGCATTATCCTGGCAATATCGGGGCCGCCCTGGTTTACCCGGAGCTGGCGCCGGACCCGGCGGGGAGCCTGGCCTCGGTGCCCTGATTCATACCCTCGGCGTCGGATGGGAGGACGCACTGCCGGCAGTTATGGGAGAACATCACGGGGGCTGCTTGGGCGGACCTTCGACCGGCTCCAAGGTGATATCCTGCGGTCCCTCCCGCAGATTGTGGGTGCCCCGGTCCGCCAGCAGGTCGACAACGTGGTGGCTCAGACCCTTGGGCTGGATCCCGCGTGGGTTGATAGGGTTCGCCGGGAGATCGCCAGGGAGCCGTCGATTATGGACGCCAGGGCGGAGTAGAATGACACCAAGACCCGGCCCTCCCTACGAGTGGGACCAGGATAAAAGCGCCGAGACTTTCAGGACACGCGGCTTCAGCTTCAACCTGATTCAGCGATTCGACTGGAACGGGGCACTAACCAGAAGGGACCTCCGCATCGCGAGCGAAGAGCGATGGATTTCCTTGGGGCTGGTTGATGAACGACTGCACGTTGTCGTATGGACACGGCGAGGCCCATACACCAGAATCATCAGCATGAGAAGATCGAACGACAGAGAGGTCGCTAGATATGCGCAGGCAAGAAGTTGAAATTCTGACCACCAATGCCGGTGATCGGATCATCCTGCCCACCGCCGAAGAGAATCAGGCGATCAACGAACAGATAGACAGCGATCCCGAAGACTTCGAGTTGGACGACGCCTGGTTCGAGGGCGCGAAGACCACAAAGGAGCTCTTCCCCGAGGCCTACGAACGGGCGGTGCGCCAGAAGGAGGCACTGAATGCCGGTCTCATCCAGCGGGTTACCGTCACACTGGACAGGGAGACGATAGCCTGGTTCAAGGCCCAGACGGGGGAGGACATGGAGACCGGAGGTACCCGGTGGCTGGAGTTGGTCGCACAGACCCTCCGGGATCATGCCCAGGTCAATGCCGGGCCTGATCTTCAGTCCCCGCCCTCGGGGGGGTGACTCCAGGGGCGAGAGGCCTCAGCATATCCGGATCTGCTACATCAGGCAGGCGAATCAACAAAGGACAACCACACTGGTCAACAATGCCGGGCTGATCCTTCCGGCCACGTTGGCTTTGCACCTGGGCCTACTCCAACCAGTTGGCCGGCATCTGGGTCGCGCTCCAGACCGAGCCAATCGTGGCGATTAGATTATGACGCTGGTGGCTCCCGCCCTGGCCGGGGGCGACTGCATCGAACACGCCGACGTGTTGTGCACCGGGAACTATGAGGATATGGTCATGGGAGATACGGGCAAATTGCCTGCCCGGGAGGCACTGCAGAACCTCGTTATGGACGAGGACTTGCAGCGCCTGGAAGATCTTTTAGCCGAGTTCAACCTTTTCGACGTGCTGAAGATCGAACGACGGGAGCGTCAGCACTCAGCGTTGCTGGCTTGGCTACTCGATCCCCGAGGTTCTCACGGGCTGAGGGATTACTTCCTTCGCAGGTTCCTGTCGGCGGCCGCGGCAGATGCACATGAGCGGAATATTGCCAACGTAACTCCGCTCGACGTGGACGGATGGAAACTGGGCAGCGTCGAGGTCGCAACTGAGCGCCACAACATCGACATACTTATAGTCGATGAGGAGGACGCTTTGGTCTGCTTTATCGAGAACAAGGTCGGATCAGGAGAACATTCCGACCAGCTATCCAAATACCTAGACACGGTATCTCACGAATACGAGGACCTGACTCCGCTCCCAATATTCCTGACACCGGAGGGCCTGGAACCAGAGTCAGACTTTGACTCAAGCCGCTACATTCCGATGGACTACGGGAAAGTAGCGGCCCTGATTGATCGCACCCTACAGACCCGAAGCTCGACCATCAGTATCAGCGTGGCAGGTTTCATGGAGCAGTACGCCCGCACCCTCCGGAGGCATGTTTTGAATACACCTGACAATGTGGAAGAGTTGGCGCTACAGATATACAACAACCACCGGGATGCCATAGACCTAATCATCAACGCCATGCCCGCGGCCGATGCAAAGGACTGGGACCTGCTCGATTCGATGATCGAGAGCTACCAACCCCTTCTGCAGCCCGACTTCCACAACAAAGGGTACCACCGTTTCTTTGCTCCCGGGCTTGAAGAGGTGCCAGAGCTCACACAGGGATCTGGCTGGACAGAGTCGAACCGTCTCTTGCTGTTCGAGCTCAGGTACAGGTCCAGGAGGCTCAACTTGATCGTTGGGCCTGGCCCGGAGGAGACACGGCAGCGGCTCTACCAACTTGCACAAAGAGATGGCAGGATACCTGGCGTGGCCATGAGGAAGGCCACGAGCTTAAGCAAGTCCTTTCACACCGTTTACAGCAAGCTGCTCCTTTCACCGGATGGAGGGGAGTTGCCCGATTATGAGAAAGGAAATGTCCAGGTTGAGGGCGCAGTCGCCTCTTTCTTCACCAACGACTACTGGCCGCTCGTGAACGCCATCCGCGCAGAATTCGGTTTGGCACAACTTCCTGCGTGAGACAGTGGGACAGTGGGACAGTCACCCCGGTCGTCATCACATCGAGATTGAACCCGGCCCAAGTGGCCCAGGCGGAAGCGGCGGGAGTGACCACTTTCGTCATGGCGTATCCCTGAACCAGTCCAGGACCCTCGCAATTACTCCCCTGGTGCCACGATGGCATCGGGGTTTGGGCTAATCCCCAGCAATTGATCACACCCGATTCGGAGGAGAAGAGATGGACATCTACCAGTTGGACCACATTCTTCACGAACCCGAGGAGAGCGAAGGCTGGATATACCTGGCAGAGGTCCCAACCCTATCACAGTCCCGACAAACCCTAAAATCCCCGGGGGCAGGAAACGCTGATGCCCAGGGTCACCGGGAGAACCACAGCCACACACATCAAACGCTCAAGTACATGGAGACGAACAAATGACCGAGAGACAAGAGAACTTCCATCAGGAACAAGCCAAAAAGATTCTTCACAAAGCCGAGACAGAAATGACATCCAGCGGGTCGCAAAGCGGCCACGTATCCGCCGCCATCGCCCAGGTCCACGCCACCCTCTACCTCGCAGAAGTCATAAAGTCCCACGGCCAAGCCGCCAAACCCAACGAACAGGAAACCCCACCCCGTCCCAGGGCAAGACCGATAAGTGCGCTTACTGCGAAGGTACATTCCCCGAGGATGCCCTCAACTACTCTTCCAATGTCCCAGCCTGCGCACCCTGCCAGAAGGTCTTCAACCCCAACGCCAAACGCCCAAACCCCAGATAAGCCCAAAGGCCCAAGGCCAAACGCCCAAGGCCAAAGACCCAAGGCCAACGCCAAAGACCCAAGGCCAACGCCAAACGCCAAACGCCCAGCCCCCAGGAGAAGAGCCCCGTGACATCAGACGAATACCAGGCTGAACTCCAGACAAAACTCCTGGACCTCTGCGCCCAGCACTGGGGCGATGCCCCCGAACTCAAGGTCAACGTCAAACCCGCCAAGAAGACCAGGACGTCTTCCGCCGGTAGACCAACACCTCGCAGTTAGCCCGGGCTTTCAGCCAGCAAAGCATCCCCCCCTTGCCCACAAACCAACGTCCGGAGACCGGTGCGCGTCCACCAACGCTCCAAGACCAACACTCCAAGACCAGTGTCCCCCACAAACCCAAAACGCCCAGGGTCAAATGCCCCAAGTTCAACAACGGACTCCCTTCCCCACAGGTCGGGGAGTCCCGGGGCTTCGACCCCAATTCGCCGTCCGGTCCTCTGTAACCAGCCCGGACGTCTCACAGAACTTCGTCACTAAAATCAACCCCAGAGAAAATTGCGCTACTCGAAATCAAAATCGAGAGCGCGATTTGCATCCACCAACAGACCGGGCCGTGTGGGCTAAAGTCCACACCGCGGGCGAAAAATGCAGCCTTCCAGGACGTTATGGAGGAAATCGTTTCCGTTCCATGTCAGCCGACAAACAGGGTAGCCACCGTACCCGCCACGAGTCGTCTCAATCAGGCCTGCCTGTTCCATAATGGCGATGTGGTAATACAAGGTTTCAGCATCCGGGCACACATCCGCAGGGAGCAGCACTGAATTGGGTTGCTTTATGATGCGCTCGTGTTCAGGGGCCACTACATACGTGAACCCGGCACCCCAGTCGCCTTTGGATGTATTGACACCGCGCAGAATCCTAAGGACGAGTTCCATATTACGTTCTATCGCGCGCCTCCTTGACCGAAAGTGGGGGGATTGTTTTGGAGATGCCGCTCTCGTTTTCGGTCACTGTTCTGCTCTCCGGTGGATGTGGATACATTGCACGTTGATTCGGGGATTCTTGCTCAGAAAACCTGGCTCAGAAAACCTGGCTCAGAAAACCTGGGCTTGAAAGCCTGGCTCAGAAAACTTGGCCTGGAAATCCTGATTGAGGCGGACCTGCCGGGACGCCATGAACGCGGCCAGGTAGACTTGTCCTATTACGCCCGAGTGGATTTCGCGGCCCACCTCTCCGCTGACCATGTCCTCTTCGTCGGTGTGGTTCGCCCGAAGTCTTCCAAAGACCTCTGTGATTGACTTTGCCAGGGCTGTGAGTGGCAGGCATTTGGGGCAATTGTGCTTGTAGAGCGTTGGGCCTGGGTCGTCCTCGTCGATGTATCCCGCCGCGGCGTGCTCGTTGCTGTACGTTGTGCAGGTCTTCATGAGAGCAGAGTTGATGGTCTTGAGGGCGGCGTCCTGGGCATCCCATGCCAGTTGGGCTGCGGTCATCCAGTGGTCATTCTCTTCCGTGTGCTCGGCGTAGTTCACGGCGTTGGCGTATTCCAGCGCCCTGTCCCTGGTCTCCCGGAGCATTTCCGGGATGTTTGTGAGGTCCGATTTCATGGGTCACCTTTTCTTTTGTCTCCCGCGGGGCTGGTTTGCTCCCTGCGGGGCCGGCTGGGTATTCGCTGCCCCCAGCTGTTGGCGTGGTATCAGGCGGACTGGGTGAAGAGGTTGGGATACTCTGGCGTTATCCTGTTCCAGACTTCCTGATTCGGGGTCTGATTCGGGTTCTCTTTTTTCCCGTCTTCCTGGCGCAGGTCATTTCCGTCCATATCCCACCATGTGCCAGCCAACCCGCCCTCGTCCCAGTTGAACCTGAAGGCCGCGAGGTCCAAGAACTCGCTCTTCCTGGCGACGCTCCAGTTCTCGGGGTTTGCCGGGATGAGTGGCGTCAGCCGTCTCTGACGGAGGTGGTTGTTGATCCCTTCCCGGAGGAACTGGATGTCGCTTCCCCTGGTCCGGCGTCCGCTGTCGTCCGGCGGGGCCCCCAGCATGTCGTCTGTCAGGTCCACCTGGACTCCCAGGTTGTCTAGGGCCCACAGGGCCTCGCCGACCCTCGCCGACCCTCGCCGACCCTGTTCAGGGGGATTGCCACCTCGTAGTGGACTTTCATCTGGGGTTCCTGTGCCGGTTCCTGTGCCGGTTCCTGTGCCGGTTCCTGTGCCGGTTCCTGTGCCGAGTCCTGTGCCGGGTCCTGTGCCGGGTCTTCCGCCAGGTCTTGCTGGTCTCCCGTTTTCTCCTTCGGGAATAAACTGGTGTATTCCTTGATCACCTCGCTCCACTGCTCGCCGTGCTCCCACCAGGTGTATTCGATGTTCATCCTGCAGGCTTACGGGGACGACCTCAAGCCTGGTGTCAATGGCGGAGGCATGTTGGGCCACTGGGGCGGAGTTGGAGTACCCAACCTCGACCTGCCAGGCTCTATCATCAATCTTCGGTGACTCCCCGCGGGCTGTGTGCTCCACGCCGCGCCGTAGGCTGTCTGTAAGTCCTGGACCACCCGCTCGATGTACGTTGATACTTCTTCGCCCACGTCTCATACCCCTTCTGGTTTCAGTCTGTCCCCATGAATCCACTCTGCAGCTCGCTCTTCCCAGAGAGCGACGTTTGCAACGAATCCGTCATAGTGCGGTTGGGCGGTCGACACGCCACGAATGATCTCGTCAGGTGTCCGGCCAGTTACGTAACACATGCCGGCTACAAACATCCCCACGTTCCCCGGCGCCCACGATTCGGCGCATTCCTCCCGGATCGATTCCAGCCGTCTTTCCACTCGTTGCTTCCGTTCGGCCTCACGTCGGTTCTGTTCTGCCCACCTGCCCATGATTCACCACCTAAGCCACGTACAGGCCCCCCTGGCGAGTGGTATTAGAGAACACCACAAACAGCCGGTGAATCAACCTGTGCGGGCACTGGTGGTCAACTAGCTCCCAGTCCACCAGGACCCCAGCCGATCGGCGGCGCCCTGGTCGACACTGTTCAATGTCGGCATGGTTACGCCGCCATCAATTCAGGGACTCGCACGTCAACCTTGGCGCCGGCGCAATCGTTACGTTGGTCTATAACCTTGGTGGTTCCACGTATTGCGACCTGGGCGCCGCTCGGATAGTTGGTGGTGGACTTGTAGCAGGTGTCGCACCTCAATGCGCGCCTTTTTCAATCCGGTCCTCCTGGGGGTTGGCCCGTCCTCTGGACGGCCCAGGCCAACCCCCAGGAGGACTTGTCATGCCAGATACCCAACCCGAACCACTGACCCCTCACCAGGCGTTTCTCGAGGCCTTCGAGGAACTCCTGGTCGAATACCTAGAAGCCGCCCTCGAGGACGCCGGGCTCTCCGACGCCCAGGTGGAAGAACTGATGGCTGCCGGCTGGGACGCCGGCCGAGCTGCAGGACTCAAGGAACTTAGGTCCCACGACCCGGCCGCCCACGACCTCGTATCGTGTCGATGCTGGTGTTGCGAAGCCGTGCAGATTGTTGGGGCTAGGTGGTGGGCGCCGGTCGTCGGCCGCTCCTAACCCTCCCGACCCTGGCCCCTACGCGCTCGATTTGACTAACAGGGTTCCCTTTGGGTTATTCCTTGTCGTCCCATTGCTTCCGCCAAACTTCTACAATCTCCGGTGGAATCAAAGCCAATTCCTCCGGCGTCTCGATTAGGTGTTGGTGTCCCTGCTCGTAGACACCGTGGGAATGGGCAAAGGTTGGGACAATCCGGTCTGTCTCATCGGTGAAAAGCCTGGCATGGGTATGCTTGTGGGGGGCGGAGTTCATGGTCTACCTCCTACGTCTTCATTATTGAAAGCCTCGGGCTGGCGCTCAAACTCACCGCACCAATCATCAGGATTCGTGCGCGGCCACCCGTGCCCATCACCTGGACGCGGTGCGTATCGCCTGCAATCTCCCATACTAATGCGTGCAATCTTCCCACCCCAATACTTGCAACTTTGACATTCCATTACTCTGCCTCCATCCTTGTCTAACTTCCATGCAGGCGCAATCGTGGCCGTGTGTGCAAGGCGTGGTCATACTGTCACCATCGCCCGGCAGTCTCCGCACGAGTCCGAAATCAGCACTCCCCGATTGCTCATTAGTGGACCGATCGGCGTCAAAGTCATGGTTCCGCAACCGTCGCACTTGACCGGGTTGGTCCTAATCACTCCCTGGCCCGTACCCAAGGGCAGGCCAGCCTTGACCAGGTGTTGGAGCAGGTGCTCACGGAATTGACGCCGTGTGTCTATCGTGGCCGTGACTGTCTTGATTGCCGTGTCTATGCTGCCCTTCCATCCGTGGGGATGCTCGGGAAACTTCCAGACAGGCCAGCAATGCCTTAGCAGGCTGGCACACTCCCCGTCCATAGGGACCGGTGAAACGTTCGCCTCTATCCAGTTCTGCGCCTCTTTGATTTTGGCGTCGACGCCGGGCGGATTTTTCCAAACCGCCGGTTTCGCCTCAGTGGTAGCTCCTTCTTCTTCCGAAAAACCTTGATTCTTTCGTACCCCTTGGCTTGGATTTTCGACCCTTTGCTCATCAGTCAACGGAGCTACGATTTTAAGACAATCGTCACTAGAAGAAGAATCTCCCCTATCCTTTTCTATTGTGTCCCCCGTGGGTACAGCTGCTGTACCTGGTAGGTACACGTCAACCGGAAAGTTGGGGACATACGCCTTGCTTCGTCCACCACCATAAGGCGGTCGAATCTCTCGGAAAAGGCCCAGTTTAAGGAATCGCTGGAAAGCCCGATTGACCGTTTTCCGGTCGCAATTCAAGGCTTTGGAGGCGTGCCTTGGGATTCAAAGTAGCCAACGTTGGGGTCGCTGGCCATGCGGAAAGCCCGGCGTAGGGCCAAGGAATGGAATGGGTCGAAACCATGCTGGCGGGTTAGCAGGTCCGCCCAACGTTCCCGAGTCCCAAGGTCTGGCCAGGATTGTTCGTTAGGCGTGGATTCTGGCGTGTCAGGCTTGCTTGAGTCGCTTTGGGCGACGTATAATTGCATTGGATTTACTTTCCCTCCTCACATCCTCACGTGGGGTTCGCTGTGACTTGTCCGGCGGGGGACTGACAACGCGGCGTCGGTTGTGGCAGGTCGACGCCGTATTTTTTTGCCTATCCCTCTTGTTTTGCTTCCCTGGCCACCTTGAGCAGCAATTCCCCGCCAACATCGGTCAAATACGTCTCAACGTCGATTTTGTGGCGTTGGCAATAGTTTTCTAACGCTTGGTGGACTTCCGCCGGTGCGGAGAGCTCCACACGGTATCCCTTTAGGCCGTCCTGGACGTCTTCCCGGATTTCCAGGTGCGCCCGTGTGAATGCTTCCGCTAAGTCTCGGATTGCTGCCATCTTCGCCCCCTCCCGTTGCCGATAATCCCGTTGTTTTTGCGCCGACGGTGTCCTCGCCATGTCGACCGCCTCCCGTTGTGATTCGAGTAACGTTACCACACGCCGCAGCACAAAACCAAGACCCTTGCCCAAACTCCCAACTTCGCTATGCAATCCGGTTTGGTGGCCAGGGCCCGAAACTCCCGGAAACTCGCAGCCGGTCCTCTTGGCCCCGTGCATAGCAGGCATAGCAAAATGGCTAGGTGGATTTGCTATGCACTGGAGAAGTTGCTATGCCGAAGCCTAAACCGAAACGGAAACAACTAAACATCGGGCTCAGCCTGGAGCAATACGAGCTGGTGATGGCCGCGGCCCAGGCGGAAGAAATCACCGTCACCGAGTTCTGCCGCGACGCCATCCTCGAGGCGTCGGCCCCAGTGGATCCGGAGCAGGAAGGACCGCCGATCCCGAGCTGGTTGGTGGCGCTGTTCCTGTTCTTGCATCGTGGCAAGACTGAAAAACCGGCATAGCATTGGTGCTATGTCGGTGCTATGCGCTGGTGCTATGCACGTAACACCACATTCTCTGTCCTATGAGACCATGTGTATCAGGTGGCAAGTCGGGCACTTCTCTTCTGCCTCTCTCTGGTAGCGGCGCATGGCGGCTTTTTTGGCCTGTTCAGTCATAGCGTCTTCGCCTTTCTTGACAACCTGTGGAATTAGAATTCTTCCAGGATCTTTTTCCGTGTATTCCGGACGGTCTGGTTCAGTGCCGGAATCGCCTGGCCGTCGGACCCACCGTTGGGTTGACGCCGCAAACGTTGGGGGCCTCAATCTACGTAAAGCCGGGTTACAGCGTGGATCCAGGCCGATCTCCAAGGGTAACAAAAGTGCCCCTTTTGTTACCCTTGGGCCCATGAACACCACCGCGCTGAGCACGAGGCGCCCCATGGGAATCAACCCCAAAGGGGGCAAATTGCAACAATTACCCCGGGGGAACGGTTACAAGCTCCCGGAGTACCTGAAGATGGCCGAGGTCAACGCCCTCATCGCCGCTGCACCCAACCCGAGGGCCAGGCTGATCATGCTGGAACAGTGGCGGGCCGGCCTCCGGGTGTCCGAAGCCCTGGCCCTGGAAGCACGGGACCTGCACCTGGACTCGGACCGACCGACGAGGAGGCGCTCCGGCGGGAAGTCCAGGCTCTGGTTAAGGAACGAGAAAATTGCGCTACTCCAACCAGCAATCCCAAATAAGCTGAATGTTCGAGAAACAGTCCCGGCTGCGGGTGAAAAGCCCAAGGACCATCCTTGCTCCCGCGGAGTCCACCAATACACGCCAAGTGTGGGAACTCCAAAAAGCGCACTCCAAATGAGTAGCGCAATTTTCTAAATGGAGGAACTCGAGGGGACCTTCGCAACAGAACCCATAACCAAGATTTCCCGGATACTTGAAAAGATACCCAGGCTCCACGAGTTGCTCAACGAGAGTTACCATACCTACAAACTCCCCGAGTACGTCATGGTCCAAATAGACGGCGCCGCGCAGGAGCATTCGGACCAAATAATCGACAACCTCACGGACTCGGAGATGGAGACATTGAAACAACTGGTCCGGACCAACATGGAGCAGAGAACACAGCCCCAACCCCCAGCCAGGCTTGAGAGCCCAGACTCAACTCCCCCGGCGCGGGAAACTCCCAGCCCCAAAACAAACCGGAGGGAAAATGAAAACCCCCACAGACGACTTCCGGACCCAACACGACCTTCAGGACAAGGAGGACCCAAGCACGGAATGGAAGGAAGAAGTGGCCGTGAACAACTTCATCCAAAAACTCGGTCGAGCCGACTCGAAACTTGCCAAGGAAGTAACGCACCTGACCGAGCCCGCCACCAGCCTCTCCTGGGCCAGCGGAACTCCCCAGGACCGGAAGGAAAAGTTGACCACCCTATTCCGCACCACGACAGAGATGGCAGAAGAAGTCGATGCCCCAGAGATGGCCCACCTGGTCCACGCAGTCCAACAGGCCATAACCTACCCACTGAAGGAGAGCGTCAAGGACCTCACCCACCCTGACCGCCGGATGACGGCCGCCTTCGAGCCCGACAAGCACTCTCAGATGATCGACGTGGTCCGACGCCACCTATCCCACCAGATGTCCACCCTCCAGGAAAATTTGAAAGAGTACCTCTCCCGGGCTGAACCCTCGCAGATCGACGAGCAGGACAAATTCGAGATCGTCGAGACGAACCTACAGGCGATGATCCAAATAGAACGAGACATACAACTCGCACAGAACGGACACAAGCCCGACTCAATGGCCCTGGACCTTCAGAGAGAATTCGACTCGGTCACAGACAGCCGGACCCAGACCCTCCACTTCGACTTCAAGGCATTCATGACCGACCGGTACCAAAACGGTGCCGACCCGGACAACATCCACAACAACAACTACCTTGAGGTCATCCATTGGGAACAGTTCAAGGAAGACTTCCAGGAATTCACCCAGAGCCACCTACCAGGAGACACCCACCGGCTCGCCCTCGAGATTGCGATGGTTTCCACCATCCAGACGAGGGAGACCATGTTCGGGCTCACCGACCCCACCAACAACGAAGAATACGTCAAAGCAATGACCACCAGGTCACAGCCTTGAGCAACTCCCCCCCTTTCAAAGCCAGTCCATCCCCTCCGACAGCCTCCTAAAAGATGAGGAAGGCGCCGACGCCAACATTATTGGCGGCCCTGAGCACTCCACTCTCTCCAATGACGCCTTCAAGGTGGGACTAAAAAACAATTTTTGTGCAAAGCCAGGCGGACGTAAGCAAGGCCATGGTCAAGATTTGGCCGACCGCTCACTTGAACTTTTCGCGACAACGCCAGACACTGTTGAGAGGCGTTTTCCCATCAGGTCTCGGTTTACGGCGAACGAAGGACGTGATAGTCATGGAAGACATCCGGGATACCGGACGCGGGACTCGGGCAGCCGCAATCGGGAGCATTTTAGGTATCGTTCCCGCAGTGGCTTTGGGCTTTTTAAGGTTCGTGCTAGCTGAGGAACCGGCGAGGTTCTCTCAACTGGCCGGACACATCGCGTTCACCCTGGTTTATCTGGCGCCCTACGCACTTGTCCTCATAGCCCGGGCGGCACCAAACCCTGGGGTTCGCGGAGGTCTACTGTTGGCCCTTGGGTTGCTCTCTTTAGCCGCGAGCTTCTCGCCGACAACTCTGGCATTTTTGCCCGCTGCTTTCGTGATCTGGTTCGCGGCGGTCAGAAGCTTGACCGCCGCACGCCCCCTGCTGGCAACCACCTTGCCGGCCATGGTCGCTGGGCTGTTTATTGCTGCTACGGTAGGCTTCGGTTTCTATACGCTCCTGCTGGCTCAGGACGCGGAGCCACGGTGTTGGGCGCAGACCAGAGGCCCGGACGGACAGTCCCGCTGGGAGTCCCGGCCCGATCCCCAGAGCCCCGGCGCACTCAGGATCACCATAAGCGGTAGCGGTCGGTCATTTTGCACGAGCGATGTCATCACCAATACCGAGGCTGCCACCAGCATCGGAGTCCTTGCGGCTGCTTTCTTGATCATGTCATCAATCGTAAAATTCCGGCGGGTTAACGCACTGGCTGGAGGTTCTCATTGAAGAACGCCCGGTGGA
Source organism: Dehalococcoidia bacterium (assembly GCA_963663135.2). Taxonomy (GTDB): domain Bacteria; phylum Chloroflexota; class Dehalococcoidia; order Lucifugimonadales; family UBA3495; genus Io17-Chloro-G2. The sequence continues at coordinate 68,814 of CAXXRM010000001.1, forward strand.
TAGGGTGTTCATCATCACAGTCCACAATATTTAATGGAGGAGCAAAGGAGGTTTCGAATGACTTTGACACAGGATCCGGACGCAGATACGTTATATGTCAAACTACGGGATACAGAATTGGCCAACACCAAGGAGTTGAGGTGGACCCAGGAAACTGGACAAGTGGCGAAGCGAGAGTCCTACTCCTAAACTGAGGGCAGCGGTTGCTGCCAATGAGGAGTGGGAAATGTCGAAAGAACGCAGAAAGCACAGCCCGACCTTCAAGGCCAACGTGGCTGTGGAGGCAGTGAAGGAGTGGGGAGACGATACCTCAACCAAAAGCGGGTGATTATGGGGTCGGCGGCGGGTCGAGTGGCGCCGGAACCACGTCGAGAGAGGGGTCTTCCTCAATCCTCCGCCTGGCCAGCGCTTCCTTACGAGATGGCCGCTGAGAAGCGGTCTGTTGGTCAATCAGGAGGGTGATCGGGCGTGTCACCGGCCCTTGAGTGTCGGTGTAGCCGGAGACGTGCTCGGAGTGGGGTTTGCAAAATGCGCCGTCGTCGCAGGCCAGCACCTGGCCGGGAACCATAACATGCCCCGTAACGCCAGGCATAAACCGGAACCGCTGTAAATTGTAGGTTGCTTGCCGGCGCTTTTCGAAGGTTTCGGGGCGTCGCCTCAGAAGGTTGATTGTTCCGTCGGCGTCCCGTTCGTATATCCAGCAATGATAGTGTCAGTCTACCATACACCCCCCCCGGTTTCGCTGCGTGCAATTGTACGTCGCGAAACCAGGGGGGGCAAAACCCAGCCCCATTCTCAACATCGAGCTGCGGCAACCGGGAGCAAAAACCATCGGGAAATACCCGATGACTCCCAGGGGACTGAAACGGGAATTGGGGCATTATCCTGACAATATCCGGACCACGCTGGTCTACCTGGAACTGGCGCCGGACCCGTCGGGGAGTCTGGCCTCGGTCCCCTGATTCATTCACTCGGCGTCGGGTGGTAAGGCGTATGGCTGTCAGCTGGGGAACATCACGGTTGGCCACCAGAGACCCCTGGTAACCGGGTTGACCTTGACTTAACGAGTTGGTCCAAAAAACCGGGTCCACCTAAAGTGGGTGAGAGCCGAGCCGGTCGAAGCGCTCGACCATCCCAAGCGCGGCTTAATCGCGCTCCTGCGCTTGCTCCTCCACCGGAGCGAACTCCACCGTCTCTCCTGGGTTAACCTTGAACCAACCCTCGCCGGGAGGGGGAATCTGTCGTTCTTCGGCGTCGCTCTTCGGCGTGCGGACTACCCGGACGCCCATGGGTGCCAACATTCCGTCCACCTTCTTGATGGACTCGGCCATAGCATCGGGGGACTGCTCATCGGAGGTAAGCTGCATCCGCAACTCCAACAGTTCGTTGGTGAGTTGAAGCGCCAGCTCTACCCCGGACAGGTTCAGCCCCAGGTCGTCGACGAAGTGCTTGATCAACCGCAGCCGCGCGATGTCCTCGTCGGAGTAGGCGCGCAGCGTACCCATGCGCAGCGGCTCGATGAAGCCGGCCCGCTCGTATTTGCGCAGCGTCTGCGGGTGCATTTCCAGGGTCCGAGCCGCCATGCTGATCAGATAAACCCCTCTGGTCTGGCGCATAACTTCCTCCGGCCATGATCTCACTGACGCTGGCAAATGATTTATATACAATTAATCATCGCAGTGTCAAATGACTATCCAATATATGCTTCCAATGCAAATACATACGTGACATGGATTATATCACCTAGTACACTTCTCACATATTCATTTAAGGAGGTTGCGCAGTGGCATCAGTAGAGCTTCTCGAACCCGCAGGGAAACAAGAACCGACCCCTGAGACACTCAACCGCAAGCTGGACGAGCAAGTGGCTGAAGTCGTCGAACGGGCGAAGGGCGCCCGGGCCCCGGAACCGCGCCAGGCTGCGGATTGGTCCTACCGCGTACCCTTTGCCGGCGTCCGGTACTACTCATTCTAAAGTATGAAACTTCAAAAGTTCGAAATTCAGGAGGCTAACGAAATGCAACGAATACAACGATGGTATCCAATCAACGATTTCCGGAACATGCAATACGCTCTGGACCGCATGCAGCCCAGGTTCGCACCTGACGCCGCCCCGACGATGAACGGGGCCTCCGACCCGGCGATGAACGGAGCCTCCGACCCGGCGACGAACGGAGCCTCCGCACCGACCTGGTCCGTGCCCCTGGACATTACCACCAAAGGTGAGGACACCGTAGTGAGGGCATCCCTGCCCGGTGTGGCCCCCGAGGACATTCAGGTGTCTATCGAGGACCACGTGCTGACCATCAAGGGAAAGACCGACGAGAAATTCCAGGACTTTGACGGGGAATTCGTGATGCGGGAACGGCGGACCGGCGCTTTTGCCCGGGCCCTGCGGCTGCCGGACTCGGTGGACCCTGAAAAGGTGCAACCGCACTACGAGCACGGCATCCTGACCATCACGCTGCCCAAGTCGGAAGCCAAGCGGGCCCGCCAGCTTCCAATTATGGTGGGCACCGGGCCGGTCATCGTAGGTTCCTAATTCCTGACGCCGGACCAGCCAGCCGGCTGGTCCGGCGTCACATCCGACCTCAGCATCCGGTGAATATCGGAGAGCTTCACTCCGCTGCTCGTCGGCGCCGCCGCGAACTCCAGGTTGGTGCGCCGGGCGCCTCCATCGAAGACCTTCAGCCCGAAGCGCAACTCTTCCCTGAAGTGATCGGTGATTTCAGCCTTCACGTCCGGCCCGGCGGCGGCCGTCGGACCCAACCGGCCGGGCCCCAACGGAAAGCCGGTGGGCACCACCCTCAGGACCGGCCCCGGCAACGGGCCGGTCCTGAGGGTGGTGCCCCGCAGGGATGAGAGTTCTACGGAGTCGGACTCGACCCCAGCAAGTGCATCCACTCCCTAGAACATGACGCCTGGGGGCCAATCATCGACGACTGGGAGTGTGGATGGCCCGTGTTGACCCGGGAAGACACCGGGCTGAAAAGAGAGGTGGACCCGGTTTTTCGGACAACTACCTAAGTGAGGGTCCTGCTCATTGACTCACCAATCTAAAGCCTCGGCTGGGGCAACCTCTGTTACCAAGGGTTTCTGTCGACCAACCTTAATGTGCCCCCCTAAACGCCGGAAATGCGCCTTCCCATCCGACGCTGAGGGTACGAATCAAGGCACAGACGCCAGACTCTCCGACGGGTCCGGCGCCAGTTCCAGGTATCAGGGACGGCCCCTAAATTGATGATCCACTGCTGGGCATTACCAGCGCCGGATCAAAATCCCCGGCGCTGTGCCAATCCGTCCCATCCATTTTCACCGGGCTATGGGCTAGGCGAAGGTGTTGCGCCAGTTCTTGTCTGCATTGCGTGGAGTTATCGAGGCGGAGAATCGTGCCGGCCTGCAACATCACTGAATGGTCTCAGCCGTCCCATTTCCACCAGAATCGTTCTGTCTGCCGATCTACCCATTGCTATGCCAGCCTCGAACAGTACATTAGGCCGAGCTTGTCCACTTAGCTGCGTTTCGTGAGGAGGGTCAACCGGGGGTGGAACGGTACTCGTAGACGCGCTTCGTCATCGGGTGTAAACAAGACTACAACCGCGTGGGCTCGCGAGAAACCTGCGCTTAGAATTTCGCCGACGTAAGGTGACGGTTTCCCCGTGCTCTGGACTGCTTCACTCCATACCAAAGGATATAGATCAATTGATCTCAGAAATTGGTAAAGCGCATCACGGGCTCCATAGTTTCGCCCGTGAACTACGAAGACTTCTCGAGCGTCCGTATCTGGACGCTGCTCATCATGGAGCCTGGGATAGGAATCGACGGTACCAGGTGGCCCAGTAATAAATTCCCTGGTGGCCTCAGACATGGTCCTCCAGGGCATGTCCTGTGGTTTTCCCAACTGTCTGTCAGTTTGAAACACCATAATCCGATCGAGGTCGCTTATCGTGATAGTACGGCCTCGTATGACGATCGGAGATCCGGCCCGATAAGGCTTAAGGAAACGTTCCTCCAGTCCATCCGTGGCCGCTTGTGCTCCCTGCCTCGGACCGTCCCCCTTCGACTCAGCGGCGGAAACCCCGTTTGTTCCGCATACCCACCGGGTGTCATTTTCGTATTGTGGCTAGTGCGGATAAAACGTAACATGACCGCATGACCCTCTTCGGATACATTCGGACCAGTCGCCACCTGCAGGAGGGCGTCGCCGGAATGGACCCGTTCAGCCAGGAGCTCCGGCTTCGCGAGGCCGGCGTCCAGAGGGACAACGTCTACCGGGACATCGGTGTCTCCGGGGCCACCGGCACGGGCCAACGCCACGGCTGGCACCGCCTGGACGGGCGCCTCTCCGGAGGCGATACCCTGGTTGTCGTCCGCATCGACAGGATCGGTCGGCGGTGGCTGGACACTCTCCAGTGCATCATCGCCCTGCGGGCCCGGGGAGTGAGGATCAGGTCCCTCGACGAGACGGAGGGCTGGACTCGGTTTCTGGAGCTGGCGCCCGACGACCCCCTCGCCTTCGTTGGCCACCAGATGGTCAGCATGGCGGCGTGGGTGGCGGACCAAGAGCGCGAGGTGGGACGCAGGCGCACCAGGGAGGGCTTGGCGGCGGCAAAGGCTCGGGGCAAGACCCTGGGACGCCGACGGTCCCTCACCGACGACCAGGTGCAGTTGGCCCGGCGCATGAAGGACACCGGCGCGTCGGGACGGAAGATCGCAGGGCTCCTGGAGGTCAACGAGAAAACGGTTCGGAACGCCCTGAAGGCGGGACCATGAACAATTGCGTAACAACGGCTTCCCGAACCAGACCGGTGGGAGCTGATATAAGGAGGAACATGTCCATAAGAACCTCTCTGCTGGGACGCTCCAGGCCCAGCGAAAGACTGACCAGGGAGGAGATCGCCGTACTCGACAAGGTGACCCTGCCTCCCGAGCCGCCGGCGAAGCCGCCTTGGAAGAATGGTGGTGGTCCGCAACGGATGGTCCCCAAGGACCTGCTGACGTTTCGCTGGAGCCTCGAGTGCCCCGGCTGCGGTTTCAAGGTCACCGGCAATGGTCAGCCCCGGCCCGGGCAACACCTGGCGAGGTGCGGCCGCTGCAAAGAGGTCCTCGTCCTGGGCGGCGGGTGAAAGTTCAGAGCAAACGAATTGGCAACTCAGGCTCTCGCTTCGTGAACTGGCCGGAGCCAAGGGAGCGGATATCCAGTGGAACCAGGCCCCACTAGACTTGGGAGCTCTGGTCTGTACGGCTCATGCGCCTAAGTGTGGGGACTGTCCCGTCCGAGGACATTGCGCTACGTCAGGTCGTAGGATGAACGCCCGGGCTTGAAAGGAACCATACCAGGACCTGATTCTGAGCGACCCAATAGAGCCGACGAAGGAGTATCCAAATTGGAAGCCACGGAACCGATCACCATCAAGCTATCCAAGGAGACCAAGAACACCTATCGATATGACGCTGTGGAAGAGGATGCGGCGGTGAGTAATCTTTACCTCCAAAAGAAGGCCCTGCCGGGTGGGGCGCCGCCGGAACTGGAGATCAGGTTAACCGCAAAGTAAGTGGGAAAGCCGCAAATGGCGGTCCATCTCCCCACTCTGAACGATGACACCAAGCTCGGCCAAATAGACGAACTCCTGGCCCGACGGAAAGGAAGCCCGGAACACAGGAAACTGGACCCACCGGAAATCGGACTGTGCGGGAGAGAATACGACCGGCTGACAGGGGAGTTGGAAGAAGCCTCCGGCCGGTCCACGCTGCCGGAACACCCGGCCGGAGGAGGCCTTCCGAACAAACTTCTCATACGCATCCGGAAATCGGAATCGCCATCCTAACAAGGACCTTAACGCCGCAACCCAGAGGAGAAACAGACCAATGCCAAGAAAAGACGCAGCCACCCAGGAACAGCTTGGACACAGCCAAGTCCTGAGCAGGCAGACCGGCCTTGGAAATCACAGCTCTCACGGAATCAAGGCAATCCTCGGGGAACACCCGGCAAAAGGCCTCGGCAAAACCATGGCCGACGAGGTCATCCAGGGACTCAACAAGAGGATAGCGAGGGCTGCGGAAGTACTCTCAAAGGAGACAGAGTCAGAGGCCGGTTGAACACCAAACGTCCCTGGACAGAGAACTTCAGGGACAGGAAAAAACCCTCGGAGAGAAGCAGATGAGCACACTCCTGACCAAGACCACCAGGAAGGGAAAGACTGTCGTCGTGACGTTGACGCAGGATGACGACCGAGACCGGATATATATCACGGTGGACAGCGAGCCTTTGGAACTGGACGAAAACGCCAGCGCCGGCAGGCCGGTCAGCATGGGACCCAAGATCGAGAAGAACATGGGACTCGAGTCCGGAGCGGTCAGCTTCGGGACCGCGGTGCTGACGGCCAAGGAATACGAAGCGATGAACCGGGCATGGTCGGAGCAGTCACCAAGATACCGGTCGGATGCCTCCTTCGGAGGGCAGCCCAACCACCCGGACCTCCCAAGGCTGAAAACGGGAACAACAGTGCGGACACCACTCACCTAGCAGAGGACGGGACTTCCCTTCCCCAGCAGAGAACGGTGGGCTAGTACTCAGCATTCCTATGCCCGCGTTCCGGGCCGTGCAGGGGTAAGTAACTGCCGAGCCCGGTATGCACGTATATGCTCATGACGAGGCGTGTCGTCCGGACGAAGGCCGAATTGACATTGGTGCGGGTTGCCCGGTACTCAGCATGGTCCGAGAGTCTTACGGCTGCATCATTGGTGACGCCCCCACAGGGGGAGCTCCCGTTTGGTAGAGTGTGTGATGTCATTGACTCCCTCCGGGTGACGCGCTCGCACCGTAATGGTGGAGGGGGTCATGAGCACACGCAAGAGGAGCGTGAAGACAGTTAGAAGGCCCGGACACGGCCGGGAGAGACTGCCGGCGGAGTTGGTCCCAAGTAAACCTGAACGCGTCGGGAATCGACGTGGGGGCCAGCAGTCACTTCGTGGCGGTGTCCCAAGACCGTTCGGAGCGGCCGGTGCGAGAGTTCGCAGCCTACACGGCGGGCTTGTATCGCCTGGCGGATTGGCTGGCTGAGTGCGGAGTGGAGACCGTGGTCATGGAATCCACCGGGACAGATTACGCAAAACCACAGAACGATAGAGGACCGATTCCCGGGACTCGTTGCCGAATGGCGAAAGGGGACCGCAGGGTTGTCGTCGCCCAGGGCTATCACCGAACATCCCGCCTACCAGCAGATCATAGAGATGGGAGAGAAGGCCCTACGGATGATCTTCCAGGAATAGCAAGAAAACGGAGGCTGGTGGTACCCGGCACTACGAGCCATCACCGGAGAGAACCCCGTTCCCCAGAAAGCCAAAGGACGCCCCCTTCTCAACACACAGGCCTGGCTCAAGTGGAGACGGATTAACGGCTATCTGAAGCAGTAGGGGGGCGAACCAATCGGCAACCCCCATCCCATCGCGTCCCCGGGGACACATACCCCACACCTGGGGAAAACCCACAGGCCGCGGAAATCCGTTGAAGCACGGGACACTGGACCGAGACCTCTACAATACAACCAGGCTCAGCTGACACGGACGGTTCTTGCTACCAGCATCTACACCCCTCTGCAAAACCGGCCCGTTTCAGAGATGTGACGTGAGACCAGACCCAGGTCACCGGACAAAGACGGACAGTTCCGCCAGGTGGCACATTCAGAACTCACGCAGAGATGGACGGTTTCATAGAGACCGAGCGCAAGTCGGGGAAACGGGACACCCAGCCTTTTCCGGGCTCACCGGCCGCCGAGTCCCGGGCTCAAAATCTCTCCTCAGGAGAAACAAATGTCCCAGACCTACGTGCTCTACCATGACCACTGCCCCGACGGGTTCGGCGCCGCCTGGGCGTTCCACCGGACCCTGGGATGCCGGGAGTGCGGACAGCCCACCACATACCTCCCACAATCATACGGAGACCCCATGCCCTGGATGGAACCTGGCAGCAGGCTCTTCATCCTGGACTTCTCCTACCCCAGGGAGACCATCCTGGAACTCCAGCGCACCCATGAGAGCGTAATTCTCCTGGACCACCACAAGACCGCAGCGGAAGAACTCCAGGGCGTCCCCCACTGCCACATCGACCAGAGCCATTCCGGGGCCTACCTTGCCTGGCAGTACGCCAACCCCGCGGAGAAGCCCCCAGGGCTCATCCTCTACGTCCAGGACAGGGACCTCTGGGAGTGGAAGCTTCCCGATTCCCGGGAAGTCTCCGAGGCCATCGCCTCGTACCCCAACACCTTTGCGGCCTGGGACAGCTTTGACGTTGACGCCCTGACCCAAGAGGGCACGGGGATTCTCAGGTACATGAGGACCCAGGTGAATAAGCTGGTTAGCATGGCCAGCAGGCAGACCGTCGGAGGCCGGCCTGACATCCCCGTGGTGAACACATCCCTCATGGTCTCAGAGGCCTGTGAAGCCCTCCTGAACAAATACCCCGACGCCCCGTTCGCCGCCGCCTACTCCCAGACGGGCGGAGAGACACGCTGGAGTCTCAGGAGCCGGAACACGGAGGACACCGACGTCTCCCAGATCGCCAAAGAGTTCCGTGGGGGCGGGCACAAGAATGCAGCCGGCTTCGTCCAGAACACCTGACACACCCGGGCCAGGACCCTGATAAAACGCCTCGGCGCCCTAATCCACCTGACAACACGCAGGTAGACGAAAGACCAGAGAGGAAAATATGCCCTACAAATACCTAAGAAACCTCTGAATAAGTTGTTGGATTGCCCCAGAGCGCGCCTTAGCCAAGCACGATTCCAACAGAGGAACACCGTCGTTCCCGACTTGTTCAGAGGTTTCCTAAGCCCGTACGGAACCATCCCCGACGAAATCGACTGGGAGGCCGATATAGAGGTCATCCCGGACAAAGAGGACCCAAACGCCCAGATGAAAGTCCACGACCTATCCTGGGAGCAGGCCCTGTCCTACGCAGGCCCGGACTTCCGGGAACTGGTCACAGATGGGTTCAGCGACATCTACCATGAAAGGCTCGACGGAGCTGGAACTCCTGGGGCGCGGGATCCATGCCCGGGACCCCTTCCTGGAGCCGCCGGTTGGTACGGATGTAGCCAAAAATCTGTGCCATGCTCGGAGTTTACACCTCGTTTGCAACATATTGATTATGAGACTATACTGTACGTATAGTTAATTAACTCACGGGGTAAATTTGATGGAAGGCAACGAACTTAGGCTCCTTCGAAATCGCCTCGGGCTCACCCAGGTAGAATTAGCTCAAGCCGTCGACGTTACTGCAAACACCGTGGCCCGCTGGGAACGAGGTGAACTTCGGGTAAGCCCTTCAATGGTGTCTCGGGTCAAGGAGATCGCTGTGAAAGGTCCGTCCGGATCAACAATTACCCGGCCTCGGGGCAGTGTACTCGACTCCCACCACCGATTGATTCTGGAAGGGTTAGAGGGACCTCTGGACCCAAGGGTGTTTGAGGCGTGCGCCGTCGAGCTAGTTCGTGAATATGGATGGCCTGTCGTTCATGTCCGTGGAGGTAACGACGACGGCTTCGACGGGTCTGTTGCCGACGGCATCGGGGAGCCATTCCCACTCATTGTTACAACTAGCAAAAACCCGGTCAAGAACCTAAAACAGAACCTAGAAAGGGTCAAAGACACTGGCTGGAAGGCAAATCGAGCGATATTTGTCACATCGCGGCCCATCGATGGAAGGATGCGCAGGAAATTACGCGATGCGGCTAAGGCGGTTGACTTTTCACTTGTCCAGACTTATGGCCAGGACGACCTCGCGTACCGTCTGTACCGCAATCCCGATTGGTGTAAACGCCTCCTTGGTGTCACAGGACGACCGCGTGCGTTGAGTGTTTTCCCGAGAACATCCCGCCCCATCCTAGGCGACGCTGTATATGGCCGAGAACGCGAGATACAGTGGCTCATGAATCGTCGACGTGACTGCTTGCTGGTCGGAGGCCCAGGATTTGGCAAGACCTTCCTGCTGCAATCCCTGGCGCTACAAGGCCAGGTGTTATTTCTGGTTGATGGAGATCGTGAGCAGATTGCTAATGACCTGCGGGAGTTGAAACCACGTGCCGTGATTATCGACGATGCCCATACCCGGCTGGATCTAATCGACTCATTTGCCCAACTTCGCCAGGAGGTGGGTGCGGACGTTCGAATCATTGCAACTAGCTGGCCTTTTGAAGCAGCAATTGTCCGGGATGCTCTGCAGATCTCCAGCGAGGATGTTCTTGTCATCAACACCATTGACGCTGACATCATGGTTGAGATCATCAAGGCTTGCGGTATTAAGGAGCCGAACGAGCTAATTGCAGAGATTCGGAAGCAGGCGGATGGCCGGCCGGGGCTAGCCACGACACTTGCGCATCTCTGCTTGGCCGGCGACATCAAGAGGGTGCTGAGCGGTGATGCGTTGCTCGGTCAAATCGTCCTAACACTTAACCGAATGCTGGATACCGACGCAAGAAGAATATTGGCGCCTTTTGCCCTAGCGGGCAATGGGGGCATTAGTCAAGCCGCCGCCGCTCAGTATCTTGGGGTCTCTAATCTCGAAATCAGCGAAAAGCTTGCTCGCCTATCGGCAACTGGGATTGTCCGAGAAAGGCCGAATGGATCAGTGTCAGTTGAACCGGCACCCATGCGGTGGGTACTAGTTCGAGACGTATTCTTCGGAGGTGCAGGATCGCTGGATCACAAACCGCTACTTGACGTAGTTGATAACCAAGACGACGCGCTCCAGACGCTGATCGGTGCGCGCTCCAGGGGAGCGCAGGTTTCCGACTTGGTCTTCTACATAGAACGTAGGGCCTCACCAATGCTCTGGGCAGGGTATGCGGAGCTTGGTCCGGCTGAGGTTGAGTATGTGATCGCCAAGCATCCGGAATTAATCACGGTGGTCGCTCAAGCGGCGCTCTTCTACATGCCAGACGCCATCATTCCGCGATTGCTGGACGACGTGGGAAAAGGAGACTACGATCTCGGCTTCCGCTCTGGCGGGCCAACTACAGAACTCCGACGATGGGCGCTCAGAATTGCTCCCACCGTAGAGATCGAGGAGGTATTCCATCGGAGAGCAACCCTCGTACAAGCGACAGATCGTTGGTGGCAACGCACTCAAGACCACGACACTGCTATTCGTATGATGTGCATTGCACTTACGCCCAAGCTTGATTATTCATCCCTAGACCCCGGGGCTGGAATGACACTCAACATTGTCCGAGGAGTATATCCATCACGACTTCTTGAACAACTGACTGAACTCTGGCCCACTGCGATTGGTATAGTACGCAAGGCCACGAATGTGCCATGGATGGACCTGCTCGGGCTGGTGTCTGCCTGGGCTTACGAAGACCCGGATCTTGTGCTGCCTGAAGAGACGCAGGCCCTCATGCGGCGATTCGCAGAACGCATATTGCGAGACCTTGTGGAAGCTACACGTGAACATCCGGGTGTTCAGCATAGGCTTCGGAGGGAGACCGAGAGGTTAGGTCTCGACATAGACCTGACCCTAGACCCTGAGTTCGAAGCCGTCTACCCAGAAATGCAAACTTTTGCAGTGGAGGAGCACTTTAAGCTAGCCAGCAGTCTCGCCGGGCGCCTGGGAAGTCGATCAATTGAGGATATAGCCGGATTGCTAGCGCGCATTGATGCGGAGGCACGTTTCGCGGGAATGAACACCCCTAGCGGCGTGTTAAGCACAGCGTGCGGTCGGATAGCGGAAGGTCTTACGGATCCGGTGGCTGCGGTCGACACCCTCATGAATCACAACCTTACAGGCAAGGTGGTTGAGCCATTTCTCCAGAAGGCTGTCACTGAAGACAGCCTCGGATGGGCCTCCTTGGTGCGCCGGTGTCTCGACGAAGATTCGTATGAACAGCTTGCGGTATCGATCATCATTAAGCACCCCAATCCGGAACCAGACCTACTCGCGTCCGCAATTCTGAAGGCAGGAGCCATGTTGGATGTGGTCAACACAGGATGGCTCTGGGGACGAGTGCCAAACGAGACATTAACTGCGATGTTTCATGCAGACGATCCTCGAATCGCGGTCGCTGCTGCAATCGGCCACTGGAGTGCAGATCCCAAGGGAAGCATCAACGAGGCACTTACAGAATCATGGCGGCAAGCGTTTCTCCGCTCCGCGCTCGACAATGCCGACCGCTCGCAGCTCAGCGAGTGCTTGCTTGGTGAAATACTGGCTAACGACAGCGATCTCGCTTCGGAGTGGCTCATTCTCGCATTGGGCCATAGGAATAGTTGTTTTGAAAATCGTATCAACCTTGCGCCGGAAGCTATCCGGGGGTTGAATTCTCGACAGCGGTGCGGTGTGCTTAAGGCACTCCCAGTAGACAGCAACCGTTCTTTTGATGACATCGTTCAACTCCTAGTCGGCGATGATCTCAATCTCTACCGTAAGTTGACCGACTCCCTTCAACTCAAGAAATACCATCTCGCCCCTCTAGCGGGTATACCAGATCGGCCTTGGGCCATGAAGGCAATACTCGCCCTGAACGCGGGCTATCCGGTCAACGACATCATAGACGCTACCATCCTTGCTGGAGGATTGTGGAGGGGGAGCGAAAGCGAAATGTGGGCAGGATGGCGTAGGAGATTTGAAGCTCTTAACGAAATTGAGGAGACCGATTCGCGCATCTTTGACCTAGCTCTGCGGGGCGCAAAGGCAATGAGTGAACGAGAAGCGCAAGCCCAAAATCGGGATCGTTATAGGGCGGTCCACGGAGTGCAATGAATAATCGAGGAGGGCCCGAAACCATCTCAAAACAGTAATCGGTGTTGGCGGCGGTACCGAAGCAGGGCGCACGCTAATGGGGGCGCCCTTTTCGGGCTGCCATAAACGACTTCCTACTGGACATGGGAATTCGGATCCTGACGGCTCGAACCATCGACAACCCCAGCGGGCCCTGAGTGACTTGGCCGCCTTGGGTTAGTCGAAACTTCGGATGAGGAGTGGACAATTATGCCCAAGCCGATTAAAGCCCGTGCAAAAGAGCATCTTCAAAGAGCGCTGGATGCGATACCGGACCTGAAACAAGCAAAATATGGTTCCCCGGAGTTTGAGAAGTGGAAGAGAGATACTAAAGTCGCTATCGATTACGCTTTTGAGAACTCTCCGTCTAAGGCTAAAGATTTTGCCACCATCCGGTACTCCCCGATTGCTTTTTTGGCAGGTGCAACGTCTGCGCCCGAGTTTCAAAGACCATACGTTAGGGGCTTGGACTCTGCGACTGCGGTTCTCAAATCTATGATTGAAGAAATTGAAGAGTATTGGGAGGAGGACGGTAACCAGGAGCCAACCTCTTCCAAAGTGGCGGAAATACTCGAGCGGGCCAACACAAATGAAGTTTTCATGATCCATGGTAGAGACCGCGGTACCAGAGACACGGTAACGAGGTTCCTTGAGGACTTGGGTCTCGCGGTAGTGATTCTTGAAGAGCAGCCTGACCAAGGACGTACGGTAATCGAGAAATTTGAGCAATGTGTCCAAGGTGATTTCGCCATAGCGTTGTTTACACCGGACGATGTCGGTGGATCAAATGACGATGCCCTGCAACCCCGAACAAGGCAAAATGTCATCTTTGAGTTTGGGTATTTTATTGGCAAATTTGGTCGAGCTAGAGTCCGCGCGTTAATCAAAGGGGATGTAGAGATACCTTCGGACTATTCTGGCGTTGTCTATATTCGGCTAGACGACTCCATAGGATGGAAGATGGCACTCATTAAAGAATTGAAAGGAGCGGGGTTCAACATTGACGCGAATCGTGCCTTTAAACAATAGTGTCAACACAGCACCCGTCGGAAGATGAGGTGGACCCCACTAGTTGGACAGGATTGAGGGTGAGTCAAACGAGAGTCCGGGTGCTCCCTGGCAATGATACCAGTACTCGTTCCGGTGAATTTCTCCTTTCCTTCGCCCCCCCCCCCCGGAACATTCATGGTTTCGTGGAACACCTCGGCCAGGGTTCGGGAATCCACCGGTCCTCTTGGGACGAATTTGCCGGCAGAGTCTGGGATGGCGAAGCCGCAGAGCTTCAAGCCCGGAGACGGGTGGTTCGCCTACAACGTGGGCGATCCACCACTCTATGGATCATTGCCCTGAGTACCAGCGACGGCGTTCAAGGCCTTCTTTATCGTTGCGGGTGAGCATTGCATCACCCGGGCGATGTGGCGCAATCCCGAACCCTCGGCGGCCATCCACCGACATTGTTCGACCTGCTCCGGGGTCAATGCCGGTGGATGGCCGCCGAGGGTTCCCGCCTGCCCGTGCCCGTGCCAACCCCAACTTGATCCGCTCGCTGGCCGAGTCCACCTGGTAGGCGCCCTGGGCCAGCATTGATCTGCGGAAGTGCTTGGCCGCTTGGATTTGGTGCATTGCTGATCGAAGTCAGGTCCCCGTTACGTTCCGCAAACGGGGGGGTATGCAACATGCGTAAAAGACTGTCATTTCCGTGTTGAGGGAGGCGTTGCATTAACGTAAACTCCGGGGCATGACACAAATCTACGGATACATCCGCACCAGCCGCCGCCTCCAGGAGGGCGTCCCCGGGATGGACCCCGAGTCCCAGGAGCTTCAACTCCGGAGGGCTGGTGTCCCCTGGGAGAACCTGTTCCGCGACATCGGCGTCTCGGGCTCCACCGGCACCCAGGAGCGCCGCGGATGGCACCGTCTGGACAACCGCCTGGCCGGCGGCGATACCCTGGTGGTGGTGGCCATCGACCGCATCGGTCGAACTTGGCAGGACACCGTCAGGTCCATCTGCGCTCTCCGGGACCGCGGGGTGAAGATTCGTTCCCTGGCAGATGCGGAAGCTCAGTGGACCCGCTACCTGGAGGCCGATGAGGGGAGCCCCGAGAGTTTTTTCGGGCAGATCCTGACCATGTTCGCCGCCTGGGTGGCGGACCAGGAGCTGGAGTCCATCAAGCGCCGTACCCGGGATGGTCTGGAGAGGGCCCGCCAGCAGGGTAAGGTCCTGGGACCTCCCCGTAAGGTCGGCCCAGGTCAGTTGGCGGCGATGCGGCGGATGCGGGAAGGAGGCGCCAGCCTCCGGATGATCGCCAGCGACTTCGAGTGCTCACCCAGCACCGTGATGCGGGCGCTGCGGCGGGAAGGGGTGGTGCCATGACCACGGATGTGCCCCAGCCGACACCTCACTGCCTACCGGCGGGACTGCTGCTAGCCCGACAGGTCATCGGCCGGATTTGAGAAGAGGCCCTGTTACAACGAGGAGATGAAAACGATGGATCAGTTGACTCTGACGCTGCACAAGACCAAGGACACCAAGAACAAGGTCGTGTACGGGACCAAGGACGGCGCCGTCATCCAGAGTGTCTACATCGACAAGGACGCTCTGGGCGACGTTCCACCCGCCACGCTTCAGGTGGTCATATCCCCGCAGGAAGCCTAGGTAGCCTCCTTGACTGGGGAACCACGATGGGGCGTCGTACCGGTGCAACCGAGGTAAAGCGGACCGCTGGAGCCACGGGATGAAAAACGACTGCTCAACCTCCGGGGGAATCTGTCTCGCCTCAGCCTGCTGATCGTCGACGAACTGGGTTTGGTTCCACTTTCCAGGACTGGAGCAGAACTGCTCTTCGAGGTCTTCAGCCAGCGCTACAAGCGCGAGCCCATCCTGGTCACCACCAAGCGGTGATGTCGGTCTGTCCGACCTCGTCACAGACTTCCTGGAGGAACGGCCCTGGCCCATAAGTTGCTAGGTACAAAGTAAAGGACCAACCCAGAAGCCCATCCTGAAATCAGACGCCGGCACCTGCCCCTTCTGTCACCAGAGGTTAGGGTTCAGAAATTCGAGGAGCCATACTGCATGGTAGAACCTATCGAAAGTTTCAGTTACGACGAAAGTTTCAGTTACATCGGTGCACGATGGTCAGAAATAGAGAGAGACGGAACAAAAGGGCATGAACCATATTATGGAAACCTAGGCCGACTCCCTGAAGGCGTATTCGCACTAGGAATGGAGGATGAGGCTCAACCACTGGAAGATCATCTAAGAAGAGCCGACAAGCTGTTACTTCTGGCAGGCCAAGTCACCACTGACCGTGGGTACTGCAAGAAGATCGACTTGGTGCACAACTTCCTGCTCAGAGGCACTAGGGCAATAGACGGCTTCCTTGATCGGATATTTGCGAATGACGTCATGAACGCTTGGACTCTCGCCCGAGTGCTTATAGAGCGGTGCATCTGGCTAGGATACATCCTCAGAAGGGATAAGGTTGAGGAGTTCTACGAATACAGCGCGCTCGAACTGAAGAAATGGGCATACAGGGCAGCGTCGTTGGACATCGTGGACCTCGAGTCTGTTGAGGATTTCGACGAGGACATGGAAGATGAACTGGGACATACTTTGGGGAAGCCGGCACCACAGTGGGATCAACTCAGTGTCAAGGAAATGTGCAGGGAAGCCTTTGATAAGCCACTAAGCGAACGCATCTACAACCTGTACCAGCTTGCGTCGATGAGTACACATCCCGGGATGGACGACAGCGGGGAATATTTTATGGTAGCCCAGTTTGCGAGACTGGGAATATATGGAGGTAGAGGCGACACAAATCCGCGCGGAGAGATACTGAAATTGGTAGCTGAAGTGTTCGCTTTGCTACTAGCCCGGGCAGAAACTCCACTGATTGAGGTAGCCAAGCAAGTTTATGACGAAGACCAAATCCGCTTCTTCATGAAACTAAGAATCGACCCCGCAAAGATCAGATTCGCGTTGAAAGATTCGCCACCTGCTCAAGATGGAGCCACTTCCTAACCACACGGAGCCAACTATGCCCCTCGGCAACCTCCTGAAATCGGCCGCCGGCACCTGCTCCTTCTGTAACCAGAAAGCCGGCATGCTATCCCGTAAACATTCCCAGTGCCGCGGGACCTTCCAGGCCGGGTGGAACGAGATGGTCAGGCTCGCCTTCAACGCTGCTGCTTATTTGCCGCCTCAACACGACGATTCTGAGTCAGCGAATCAAAGGAGCCCGATGCGTTTCACATCCTGATTGTTAAGGTTGGACTGCCAGGAGATCCGTATTCAATTCGGCTAAGGTATAATCGGCAAACGACCACCATCAACACAATCGAAGATCTGGCGCGCATCCGTCCCTGCCGATAGTGCGGCAGTGCGCACTGCTGGGTATTAGCCGTTCCAGCCTCTACTACCGTGCCAATGAGACTTCCGAAGCGGACCTGTCCCTCATGGGCGAGATGGACCGGCAGTACCTGGAGACCCCATTCGACAGGTCTAGGCGGATGAAGGCCTGGTTGGAGAGGCAGGGGATATCGGTAAGCCGGAAGCGGGCGCAGCGGCTGATGAGAGTCAATGGGCTACGGGCCACCTACCGGCGTTCCCGCACCAGCCAACCGGTGCCGGGACTCTCACTTAACTCCTCCTTAATTCTGTCCAACTAACCGGGTCCGCCTCAATATTGGGCACAGGAAAGTTCGACTAATGCTGCCAGCCTTTTCTCAGAATAGGTCCAAATTCCCGGCAACAGTGGGTAACGCTCGAGGTCTTCCGCCGCGCGTTTGGCAGACTAGGAGGCTGAACTGGGCGTTCAACGGCCGCAAGAACTGCTGTGCGGTGAAGGCTGGCTCAACCCCGTAAAAGGCAGCTGAAGCTATGGCGACTCGACGGAACATTCCCGAGACAATCCGCGAAGAGGGCGTCAACGTCCACCTGGCCCAGTCGCTCCGTAACCGAGGAATATCGGCTAGAGCGGAGAGGCGCAACCCAGAGGCGCCCGAAATTTATTTCTACCAGCGCCGTCTCACCGCCCTGATCATGGGACAGGTCAACGTGGTCGAAGACTTGCTGTTCAGCCAAGCAGCCGGTAACGGCTTTACTGCCAGGTGCCTGCCCAGCATGGACCGGGAGAGGCCCAAGCCTCCGGCCGATACGTCCACGTCCTTCCAGTCCGCACTGGACACCATTGCCGAAATGCGCGAGCTGGTGATACGCCGCCGGGCGGACCAGGACGCCAACGTGGAGCTGCTCCGGGGCGTTCTGCGCCGGCCGGTGATTCAACCGGACCAGGACGCCAGGGACCTCCTAGCGGCAGCATCGGCCAAGTTCGACTCCCTGGCCGACGCTTCAGACAACATCCACGAGAGGGGCTTCTGGGCAAGGGCCCAGGAGCAGACAGCGCGGTACGCCGCCACCCTGGCCTATGTCCGGATTCTGGAGGACGGCATACCGGAGTCCTGGGACCATGTGTATTACACCCGCCCTGAGGTGGACCAAGCAGAGGCAGTCATCACCTGGCACGGAGACCTGATCAGGTCCTACGCCATCCAGGCCGCCTCCGAGAAGGTCACGCGCATGGCCAACGAGACCCTCACGATGCTCCGGGAGAAGAGGGAGAAGGTTGCCAAGGAGGACGGCAGCATAGCGGCCCGAAACATCATCTCCAGGATGGGCAAGGGCGAGGTGAGAACGGACGCAGGACTCCGGGAACAGGTGCTGGAAGTCCTGGTTTCACACCGCCACTTGATACCGACCGCCCGGAAGGGCCACTACATGATGGTGGTCCCTCATGATTAAGGGTCCATGCGTAATTAGTGTAATTTGTGTAATTTCCACTCTTTTTGCCCCAAAATTACGCAAATTACGCACCGATGGTTAAAGTTAGACAGGGGTCAGCTCTGAGTCGGCCGTAGGTATCAATAACGAGGTTCTGGACCATGAAGAGCGCCAACAACCTGGACGCCCTGTTCGCAGACGCGGAGCTCCCCTTCGGACACCCAGGGCGGAGGTTCGACTACACTCCGGAAGGCTTTGACGCTTCGCCCCTGGTGGACCAGAGACCGGAGCGAGACTACACGCCGGACGAAGAAGGGGGCGTGGTCCACTACGCCCCGGGGGACTGGCCGCTATGCGGCAACGACGCCGTGACCGCCGTGTACACAGACGACCTCAACCGGGTACAGGGATGCAAAAGCTGCCTCGAGCTGGTGGAGGAGGACTTGGCGGACCACAACGAATACCTGGGTCGCTGCCTGCACTGCGGCCGGCCAGGGTGGTGATGCCATACGGCCAAAAGCGGCAGGCACCAAGGGAAAGCCCAACCAGCCCCCGTGGAATCATCAGGCGTGGCGGCAGAAGATGAACCCGGAGTATGACTACAAAAGCTGGAAAAACCGATTGAGCACGTTTCACAACTGGTGGGGCAGGAAGTTCGAGCTGCTGCTCGAACAGATCTTCAAGATGGAAGGGGAGCTTCTACAAAGACAACCTGAACTGGAAAACGGCACAAAGCCTGACTTCCTGGTTGAGGACGACGAAGGCAATCGCTGCTATGTGGAAGCCAAGGTTCGACTGAACTCAGCCGAGGAAGACAGGTATTTCGACGACTGGATAGTCGGCAAACTGATGGACCACAAAAGCGTGGACGGAAAGGGAATAGGCGTACACGGTGTATCAGGAATACCCGAAAGCGAGCCAGACCTTGGCAGCCTCCTGCAAGAGATCTACGACTGGCTGGGGACCTTCAGCTCAGGCGACCTCGAGGAACTGAAGGAGCGAGACCTTAGAAGCAAGGTGGTTTCACTCCCGGGCATAGAAATCGAGCTTGTAGCAACCCGAGCCAACGACACCGGGAGCCTGTTCACCTACGCAAGCCGCAGCAACGGCGGCACAATCAGAGGCCATGAGAATACTTGGCTAAGCGAAAAAGCCCGCGAGGCAACCAAGAAATACACGCCTGAACTGTTAGGAGGCGTACCGCTGGTACTGGCAGTCCTAAACCTGTCCCATAATACCTCAATGGGCGACTCCGACATATACGGAAGCCAGTTCCTCCGGATCGACAATGTCGTAGAGAGCGGATTCAACGGCCTGGGGATCTGGCATGGGAATGAACGAAAAGAGAAACTGAGTACCCTCCACGGGATATGGCTATGGGATCACCCACGCGCATCACCATCGGGACGCCCGACATTGTACGCAAACCTGGAGATCGAAGGCCTGATTCTGCCCAGAACGCTATACAAGTTCAAGCACAACACACGAGGACGGAGAGAAGGGCAACAGGTTCAGATCATCCGAGGGGACGGGAATGCGACGTACGACCCTACCGTCTTAATCGAAGCCTGGGAGGGATACCACCGGAAGCGGCCAGACGAGTTAATCTGAAGAGTGCGAGAAATCACAAAAGACGCTTCAGGAACGAGAAAGCCAGAGTCTCGAAGGGCCACGACCCATGAGAGCGACGGCATTCTTGAACCTCGCGTTGGTGACACCTCTTCATTGCTGAACACAGACCGCTGACGATACGGCAGTGAACCAACATTCAGACAATCAGAAGTACCGGAGCACCGACATGACCACCGCAAGCGAGGACCTCCTAAAGAGAATCACCGCCCGCCCCGACGTGTTCAACGGCAAGCCGATAATCCGGGACATGAGAATCTCCGTCGAACTCATCCTGAGCCTGCTGAGCCAAGGAGCCTCCCACGAGGAACTGAAAGATGACTACCCGGACCTTGAGGAGGAAGACATCCTTGCCTGCATCGCCTATGCCCACGCCGTCATAGCGGGAGACTCCCTGGCGCAGGTATCGGTGGGGTAGAAATGAACTTCCTCGTGGACCGCTGCGCAGGGCGCAGACTGACACAGTGGCTCCAGAGCCAGGGACACGACGCCGTGGACGCCAGAGAACTCGGTCCAGACTCCGGAGACAGGGCACTCCTGGAACGAGCCGTCTCCGAAAACAGTATCCTCATCACCATGGACAAGGATTTCGCTGAACTCATCCACCTCCACGGAAGACTGCACACGGGGCTGATACGGCTGCCCGAGGTCCGCATGGCCCAGAGAATCACCCTTGTGGAAGATCTGATCCTCAACCACCGCCAAGCCCTCGACGAACGGGCGATCATAACTGTAACGAGCGGCAGAATCCGCATCTCAAGGCAACAGATACGATGACAACCAACAATAATCTCGACGCCCTGTTCGCGGACGCGGAGCTCCCTTTCGGCCACCCAGGGCGCCGGTTCGATAACACTCCGGAAGGCTTTGACCGTCCGCCCCTGGTAGACCAGGGACCAGAGCCGGACTACACGCCGGACGAAGACGGAGGCATGGTCCACTACGCCGCACGGCGACCGCCCCCTCTGCGGCAGAGACGGATGGTGAACTCATGCCAACTAATGAAGAACTACGGGATGCCTACAAGCGGGGTTTGCATCCCAGCCGGCTATACCGTGGCTATACAGACGCGGGACCGAGAGCATGACCACGCGCTACACCCAGGACCTGCAGCACGAGAACGACCCAGGGAGGGACGCATTGTGGCAGAACGGTCCGCCGGCCCTGCCCGCACTGCGGCAAGGCCGGCTGGTAACAGGAGCCGGACTGTTGATCGGATATAGCACACCGCTATATCATGACAATCACTTACCCCCCGTTCGCTGGACTGATGCTTAGGCACTCTCCCCCGGACGGGTGTTTTTTTGCCTATCTGCAGCATGGACAGCTTTCGGACCTGATTCGCGGGTCAGCATAGGGACCCAAATTCCTCTGAAGTCGCTGGTGACACCAGCGACTCGCCACCCTGACTCCACGTACCATTTCCTCTGATACCTGCGCGCGCACCCGGAGCACAGGGAGGACATCAGAGTGGTCAGAGTAACCAGGAAAGAAGCCGCAGCCAGGCTGAACGTCTCCAAGTCGACTCTCGACCGGATGATCAAGCGCGGTGAACTGGAAACCGAGACAGAGCAGCACGGACACCGGCACACCGTCTGGGTCCTCATGGATGACGTCGTTGGAGACACCACTGAAGACTTCACTGGGAACACCAATGGTCACATCCCTGAGTCCAGTGAGCACATCAGAGACGACACCGGGGCAGAGAACCTGGCCCTCCAAGCTGAGGTAACGGGGCTCCGCGAGCTCGTGGACCTCTACAGGGAGAGGCTGACCGACGCCGATTGGCGCTACCAGGAGCTTATGGAGCAGTTCAAGACCATGACGAAAGCCCTGCCCGCGGCGCAAGACGCAGCTCCCCGACCGAAACGCTGGTGGTGGCCCTTCCGGTGAACCTCAGCCCCCACAATCGAGACACCGAACAGGCCCAAAGCAGGCCGGAGAATCGGGCTTGAAGGGACTGGCTGACGCCGATCGGCGGGAATTCCAGGAAATTCGTCCTTGTAGAATGTGTTTTAAGGTCTTCGGAATTCCCCGGCCGACCCGAGAGCCACCCCCCTCGAGAAGCTGCGGCCGCGGCGGCGGTGGCCGAAGATATTCAGGACCACAACGACTACCGCGGACACCGCCAGGAGGCGGAGGTGGACATCATCCAGATGATCGGAGCTCGGTAGCTGAGGGAGCAGAAAACACCTGGCCAGCCAACCAGCAACGGATTACAATAAGTGAGCTCCGGCGCCGGAATACAAACGAAGGTCACCTGACCAAACCATCAGGAACCCCGAGAGGGCAGGACGAACATCCCATTAACCTGCCAGCAGCCAAGGAGAACTGCCGGGAGGCACTGGAGATGCATCGGATGAACCAACCCCTGCAGATGGCGATGCTACTGCTCTACAAAGCAAGGCATTCAGCGGGCTACCACTAAAAAGTCCAAGGGACCGGCAAGAGAGGTCGCTTTTGAAACTCCAACACCGAAAGAAGTTAGAAAAAACAGAAGCCATTCCAAAGGAGATAGCTGAACCTAAGAGACAAGCCTTCGAAGAGAAATGGAAAGCGGCTTACCCAAAAGCCCTCCCGGTCAACCGGCACCGGGGAGAGAAGGAAATACTGTTCCAGAAGCTCAATGAAGACGAACAGATCTTCCTCATCGTCGGGGGGAGGTTCGGGAGAGAACTGGCCCAAGCAAAGATAGGAAATGGCTTCCGCTATGGAATAGCAGTGGCCACCGACCAAAGAGTCCTCTTCTTGGACAAAGGCCTATTTTCACAAGAAATAGGAGAAATGCGGTACACCAGTATAGAGAGCGTCACGCACAGCTCCGGAATATTCGCAGCAAGAATATCCATAAACGGCACCGGAGGCGTGACTTTCAAACTGGAAATTATACGACCAAAGGAAGAAGCCTTCAGATTCGCCGACATAGTCAACTCAATGGCAGCACAGGCCAAGGACCAACAACGACCAGAGACGCAAGAAAAACCAGTGACAAAGGACCAATCGAATAGCAGAACCGTCGCAGATGACATAGAAAAACTAGGCGAACTGATGGAGAAAGGATTCCTCACCCAAACAGAGTTCGACGAAGAAAAACGACGAGTACTCAACCAGTAGTTCCAACCCCGCGGCCGAACTGCCAGAAGCCATAAAGGGCCCGTCTTCCCGCCGGCGACAAATCTCACCCTCTCTGAGAGATCGGACACTGTGAAACACCAGTCCGACCCCAGGAGACGAAATATGAAAAGCAAGTTCGCCGCGGGCGCGCTCATGCTCGTCCTGATATTGATGCTGACCCTCATGTGAACTACGAAAGCGTGCAACCCTACCCACTGGAGGAAATCCATGTCGACGGTTGGAACGCCGACTCCGCTGGCGCCTACCGCGCAGAGAAAATATCCTATGCCGCCCAGCGCCCCAACCTAGACACCTCACGCATCATTTACAACGCCGGCGTTACCCTGAGCGGGATTCCAGACCAAGCTCACCAGTACCTACTGGGTTCACGCTCGGCACTCGACTGGATTATCGACCGATACCAAGTGAAAACCGACAGCAAGAGCGGCGTTGTCAATGACCCCAATGACTGGGCGACCGAACACGGAGAACCCAGGTACATTATCGACCTGATCAAACGCATCACCACTGTCAGCGTTCGGACCGTGGAGATAGTGCAGGGACTACCGCAACTTCCGATCTAACAGCCAACAAAGGACTCCCCACGGCAGGAGCCAGAGAATCATGACAGAACTACAGAATGAGATAGAGGAACTGCTGGGTCCTACCGTCCAGGTCAACGACGAAGTGATACGGGCCTGCCAGGAAAGGAATGAATTCGGAGGACTGAGCTTCGCCCTGTTCAAGGAAGCCGCAGGGACGGTATGGATAACATGCTACGCTTATTATGATGAGGGAAACGGACCCACCATACTCCGCAACCAAGCGGTATGCCTCGGACTCCTTTCTCGTATTTCGAAACTCATGGCGTCGGTCCTGAAATTGTCCTCAGAAGTCGAGCACGGGGAAACCGTTCAAATACTCTACCGGTGCATACCCGAGTCAAGCATCGACCTGCAATACCTCCTGAAGAAAGATGACGACACCGTGTTCGAGAGATTTATCAAAGTAGGACTCAAGAGCGAGAGAGAACTCTATGACATCATTCAGGAGAACATCAGAAACGGACAGGAACTGGAGATAGAGCGAGACATGCTCCGGTCAATCATAAGAACCTGCGAGGATTCAGGTGTCAAGATCGAAGAGATAAACCCTAGGGCCGGTAGCTGGGGTGGCAGCTACAGAGACAGAATGAAGGAGATCGGATTGGCAGAGGGTTACCCATTCTTTCAAGGCATGTCCTCTCAAGCGGTCCACGGGAGTTGGTCAGACCTAGTAAGAAATTACCTCAACAAGAGCGAGACCGGATACGAACCGAAAGCTGATCACATCCAGACCGAAGGTAAATTCTTTGGGCCAACAGCCCTTTTCGCAACCAACGCCGCTAAGGTATACATAGACAGGTTCTTAGACCCGAGAGAAGCGGAACCTCTGGTTCAAAGACTGGACGACCTCCAGCGGAGAACGGCGCTGGTAGAAAATTCACGTCCCGGATGGGAACCGGTACCATAAGATCGGGGAAAGCGACGCCCTCCAACCACCTGAAATCAGCCGCCTTCACCTGCCCCTGCTGTAACCAGAAGGCGGGCATCCTCAGCAGGTCCCACACAGAGCGCCGCCGTACCTATCAATAAAAGATCAGGAGCGGGACAGTTACGGCAAAGGTCGCCAGGCCCGGCAGGTAGCCGGGCTTTTCTTTTCTCAAGGGCAGTCCTCCCGCCGGTGACAAATCTCACCCCTCTGAAAGATCGGACACTATGAGCAGCAAGTCCGACCCCAGGAGAGGAAACATGGCAAAAAAGTTCACCGTGTAAAAGGCGGAGCTAAAGTGGACCACCTGGACGGATTGACCGCCTGACATTGTGGCGGTTGAAAAATGTACCGTCCTCTGCCATCCATAGGTTCGAAGTCGTGCTTATGGGCGGTGGGATGGATGTACCAGGTGGACGTGTATCTAAGGGTCCGACGGGCGGTGATGGTGGATGGGATGAGCATACGGGAGGTCTCCCGGGTGTTCGGCCTGCACCGGGACACGGTGCGCAAGATTCTGGCCTACTCAGCGCCGCCGGGCTACCGGCGACAGACTCCGCCCCGGCGTCCTAAGCTGGCGCCCTTCACCGGCGTCATCGACCAAATCCTGGTAGACGACCTCAGGCGTCCCAGGAAGCAGCGCCACACAGCCCAGCGGATCTTCCAGCGACTCAGGGACGAGCATGGGTTCGGCGGCCAGTACACCATAGTCAAGGACTACGTGAGGGAGCATCGCCGCGGGTCGCAGGAGATGTTCGTGCCCCTGTCCCATCCGCCGGGCCACGCCCAGTGCGACTTTGGCGAGGCCCTGGTGATCATCGGCGGGGTGGAACAGAAAGCCCACTGCTTCGTCCTGGACCTGCCCCACAGCGACGGATGCTTCGTAAAGGCTTACCCGGCCGAGACCACCGAGGCCTTCCTCGACGGCCACGTCTCGGCCTTCGCATTCCTGGGCGGAGTCCCCCAGAGCATTCTGTATGACAACACCAAGCTGGCGGTGGCCAGGATCCTGGGGGATGGACGCCGTAAACGCACCCGGGCCTTCACGGAACTCCAGTCCCACTACCTGTTCTCGGACCGGTTCGGCCGACCCGGCAAGGGCAACGACAAGGGGAAAGTCGAGGGGATGGTCGGCTATATGCGGCGCAACTTTCTGGTGCCGGTCCCGTCCTTCGAGGACTTTGAGGCGCTGAACGCCCACCTGGAGCGGCGCTGCCTGGCGCGTATGGATGCCAGGTTGAGGGGTCATTCAGAGAGCATAGGTCAACGGATGGAACGGGACCTAGAGGCCCTGCTGCCTCTGCCGGAGGCGCCCTATGACGCTTGCGAGAAGCAGGCGGGCCGGGTGAGTTCGCTGTCGCTGGTGAGGTACAGGACCAACGACTACTCGGCGCCGGTGGCTTACGGGCACCGCGACGTTCTGATAAACGGCTACGTGGACCGAGTGGTCATCAGCTGCGGGTCCAAGGTCATCGCCCGCCATCACCGCTCCTACCAGCGGGATGATTTTGTGTTCGACCCCGTCCACTACCTGCCCCTGCTGGAGCAGAAGACGGGCACCCTGGACCAGGCCGCTCCCCTGCAGGGATGGGACCTTCCCGAGGAGTTCGCCACGCTGCGACGCCTGCTGGAGTCCCGGATGGGACGAAGGGGCAAGCGGGAGTTCGTCCAGGTGCTCCGGCTATTCGAGCATTTTTCGCCTGGGGAGGTCCACGCCGCGGTTCGGGATGCCCTCCGGTTGGGGGCTTTGAGCTTCGACGCGGTGAAGCATCTGGTGCTCTGCCGGCTGGAGGGCCGGCCGCCCCGCCTCGACCTGGATCTGTATCCCTACCTGCCCAGGGTTAGGGTCAGCACCACATCGACACGAGACTATATGACTCTCCTCGCAGGGAGGGCGGCATGAACAACCGGTCCACGCTGCTGCTGGAACACCATCTGAAGGAACTGAAGCTGCCCAGCTTCCTCAGGGAATACGGGAAGATGGCCTCCCAGTGCGCCGCCGAGGGCACAGACCACTCTCAATACCTGCTCAGGCTGGCGGAACTGGAACTCATCGATCGCCACCAGCGCATGGTGGAGCGGCGGGTCCGGGCGGCCCGATTCCCCGCCGTCAAAAGCCTGGACACCTTCGACTTTCCGGCCATCCCGTCGGTGAACAAGGCGCTGGTGGTGGAGTTGGCTCGCTGCGAATACGTCCAACGCCGTGAGAACGTCATCGCCGTCGGCAACAGCGGCACCGGCAAGACCCACGTGGCCCTGGAACTGGGCCTGGCCGCCTGCCAGCGGGGGATGTCGGTGGGCTTCACCACCGCCGCCGCCCTGGTCCACGAGTTGATGGAGGCCAGAGACGAGAGGCGTCTGCTGAATCTACAGAGACAACTTTCCCGTCTGAACCTGCTAATCATCGACGAGTTGGGTTTCGTCCCCCTGTCACCCACCGGGGCGGAGTTGCTCTTCGAGGTCTTCAGCCAGCGCTACGAGAGGGGCTCAATCCTGGTGACCACCAACCTGCCTTTCGACGAGTGGACCGAGGTCTTCGGCTCGGAGCGCCTGACCGGGGCCCTGCTGGATCGGCTCACCCACCACGTCCACATCCTGGAGATGAACGGCGACAGCTACCGCCTCCGGCACAGCCGGCAGGGCGTTGCTTCCCAAGTCTAGGGTGATCCGGAAGACTCCTGACTCACTCCAGACCTGCGGACCCCTGCTCCTGACCTCACTCCGCCCGGCTCCCAATTCAGTCCTTTCTCATCGTGCCGGTGGTACACGATTCCTCCGCCGCAGTGGTACACCTTCTCGCCGCCCTTGACATCCGCATATCGCGACGAACGGAAGCCATCCGCAATACCCTTGAGGAAATACGCCCCGGTGAACTACGTTAGGTCCCCATCTGAACGTCAGAGGAATCGCCTGACCACCGACACAGCGAAAAGGGCATGGAGACCCAAATCACCACTTCCTTTAACCCAACCAGAGGACCCCTACCCCTACGAGCAACGTTGGAGAACTACCGGGTGGGTGAGGCCATCTGTCATGATAATCTTCCACACTTGGGTTGACGGAAGTCCCGGCAGGGTCATCAGTGCCCCAAAGGCCAACAGGACGGAGAGAAGACGCTACGCGGCAACGAATGGTTAAATTGACCGGAGAGCAGATGTCCAGACTCGAGTCCCTGGAGGCCATGCCTGACGACCAGATAGACTACTCGGATATCCCCGAGATGACCGCGGCAGAATGGTCCAATGCCAAACGGGGGATGTTCTACCAGCCCGCCTGGAGGGAATTCACGCTCCTGCTTGACGAAAACGTCATCGACTGTTTCAAGGAACACGCCTCCGACCCTGAGAAGGTGCACAAGGACATCAACCAGGCTCTTACCGAACATATCCGACGGGAGAAATTCCCGGGCAGAACACCTTCCAGGGACGCGGCAGACTAGCAGGACGAATATCATCCCCGACCGGAGTCCGTGCCGATGCCCACCGATACCAGCGAAAAGGTCCTGGAGACCCTGATCACCTCCAAGCCGAACGGGGTGGAGGCGTCCAGGAACCCCGGCTGGAACTGCTGTCCTCGATACTGGACGAGTTCAACAAGACCTGGGGGAACTAGTTCAGCAACCCCGACCAGGTGGGAGATATCCTCAAGGCCATGCCCGAACGGGTGAACGAAGACCAGGAGTACCAGAACGCTAGGATGTCCTCCGACAGCCAGAACGCCTGGATCGAGCACAACGCGGCCCTGAAGAAGCAGATAACGGCCAGCCTGAAGGACAGCACCGAGCTCTACAAGAAGTACACCGAGAACCAGGACGACCTGAACGAGATGATATTCAATGTGACCTACCAGCCGGGCAAAGGAGGCTGAAGCTCGAACTTTTTCCCAGCCTGCACCAGCATCACCTCGAGAGCCCGGCCCGTACCCTCCGCTTTCATCATGCCGTCCCCGGCCTGGCCATGCTGTGCGAAAATAACCCGGGCTTGGACTCCTCGGAATACCGGGACCTCATCATAGCGGAGCCCCCCCATCCACGTCAGCGGGGCAGGTTTTTGACCATCACCCAGGGAGCACAATGAACACCAACGAGATCGAATATAGTCTGGAGCCGACCACCTTCCACTTCATGCAGGAAGCCCAGGACCTGGCCAACACTCTGGAGGAAAACCTACAGAACCGAAGGACGGGCGCCGCCAGCGTGAGACCTGAAATCGTTGAGGTCTTCTCCGAACTGGTCAACAACGCCGCGGAGCACGGGATGACCCCTGAGGGCGCCCACGCCCACGTCCGTTACATGCCTCACCGGAAGGGCAATGCCTTCGACGTGGTGGTCGCGGACTCCGGCATAGGCATACGGTCCGCCCTGGCCAACAACCCAAGCCTGAAGCAACCGGAAACCGACGAGGAAGCAATAGCCCTCGCTGTCCAGGAGTTGGTCTCAGGCACCGGCAGCCCCACCAGGGGCATCGGTCTGTGGATGACCCTCACCGAGATGAGGAAGCCTGGTCGGAAGTTGTGGATTCAATCCGGATTGGGCCTGCTCACAATGTACGCCGAGGCAGAACCCGAGCTCCGGAAGACCCAGCACCGCCAGGGCACGATGGTAAGGCTCACTATACCGGCTTGAGGAGGGAAGCTTGAGGCGGGCTAGAGTGGCCGAGACCTCCTGAACATTTCGAACCAGGACTTGTGGATATTCACGGGGAATCACGAGGGTGCAGACGGTTTATAAGATAACCAGCAGGATCATACGGTGGCATCTGCAACCTCAACTCTAGCTCGGCGACTGGGAAACCAAGCAGGAGGTGGGTCAACTCTTAGTCGGCGGTCAAGACAACAAGTCCATGGTGGGTCAAGTCCCCATCGGCGGAAACGGGTTAACGGTTCGTCGGCGTTGACACCAACACCGACGATGGGGCCAGGACACGATGCTGCGTTGGTCAATCTGTTGCACTCCATTCGGGATTGCTGCCCAGGCCCATTGGTCGGTGCGCGTGCGCCGAGGCGCAGTTGAATTGATGGATTTACACTGAATCGTAGGCAGCCCTGGTTCCCAAACTCCCGGGTTGTCAAGATGTTTCATATGGCTCCTCGGGATGCTCAAGATCGCCGCTCGAGATTCCTCGCGGTTTCCTCCTCGATCCATGGTTTCAGGCCGATGACAGGGATGCGATAATTCCGGCCATCCCTGATGTGGGGAATCGGATTGTCGCTGCGCCTCAACCAAATCTGAACCTGTGACACAGATACCCTCATAAATTTGGCGGTTTCGTTTATGTTGAGGAAAGCAAGGTGGTCAAAACGTCTCGTATCCTCACCGGCCTTGGCCGTGAACCACTCGCACAGGGCTTGAGTATCCTCGCTGGTCCACCGTCGCCAGCCGGTATCCGAGTCCAAGTCCCTGGCTTGAAGAAGTGGTTGGGCGTCAGTGCCCAACAATTGCTTCAAAAACTCGACTAGGTCTTCCGGAGTTGGAATCATGGTCCACCTGCCTCATTGGGTGTGGGCTTTTCATGGGATGGGCATCTGCTTGTTTACTCATGGGTCTCTGTGTTTGAATCAGGCCGCGGAAGGTCTCCTGAGGCTTTCATCAACTGGATACCGCCCCATATTGTGGAAGGGGCGAAACGCTCTCCGCCGGCTAAGGTCGCCGTTTGGGTCGCGCCGCTGATGACCGTCAAGGTTGACTCCATAAAAAAAGGATAAACTAAAATTTCGAAGCCCGTTTCTCGCGGACGATCAAACCGTCAATTTGCAGGCAAGTCCTAACGTGGGGGACCAGCAAAGTAATGAAGGTGGTCTGGAAATCATGAGCAAGAAAAGGTCGAAGCTGAGGATTCAGGCTATCCGCCCGCCAGACGCGAGCCGACCGGGTGGGTCCCAACATTCCCAGGCGGACCGCTGTGATCGCAAGATTTGAATCAGGCCGCGGAAGGTCTCCTGAGGCCTTCATCAACTGGATACCGGCCCAGATTATGAAAGGGGCGAAACGCTCTCCGTCGACTAAGGTCGCCGGTTGGGCCGCGCCGCTGATGACCGTCAAGATTGACTCCATAAAAAAAGCATAGACCAAAATTTCGAAGCCCGTTTCTCGCGGACGATCAAACCGTCATCTTGGATGGAAGTTCTCACGTGATGGGCCAGCAATGGAATGAAGGTGGCCCGGAAATCATGAGAAAGAAGAAGTCGACCCTGAGGGTTGAGGCTATCCGCCCGCCAGAAGCGAGCCGGCCGGGTAAATCCCAACATTCCCAGGATGGACCTCGAAGATCGCAAGAACTGCAGGAATTCACCCAAGCCAAGCGGAGAGGACTTGAGTGGCCGGTCAAGGCCCCCGACTCTCGCTCCTACACCATCTGGTTGAACGACTGGGAACACACAGCCGAATCAAGATCCAGAATATGAGCTACCTGTTACGGGAAGGCCTGAGGTGAAGACTGACCATTGGTTCAAGATGCAACATCGCGTTGCCCGAACTCCGACGAGTTGATTAACGCAGTGGACTGGATGAAGGCCATGGGCTACCTGGAAATCTGGAACGAAATGGACACCGTGGCCTACCCGGTCATCGTGAGAAGAGACGCAGAGGGAGAGCGGCGCGAGCCCAGAGAATCAGGGAGATAAGCTGGACCGGTTGCTGGCTGCCTCAGCCCACCAGCCGGACGGATACCTGGAACTCCTGGCGGGAGTCCTCTTCGTTCACAAAATTCACCCGGACAACTCACGAGATAAGGTCATAGCGACCATGTGCGTCATGGAACCGGGGATTTAGCCGGTGGACGTCGAGGCGTCGTACGAAGGTCTGAGAGAAATGGAGGTGCTCCAAACAATAAAGACCACAACTCATCATCACAAAAGCCCCGAGTTCATACCACCATCCGAAACTCACACCCGCCAAGATGATATCCTACCGTTCGGAAAAACAGAGAAGCGCAGGGTCTACGCCGGGAAAGCCCTACCGAACCCCGGGGGGCGTGAAAACAACACGATCAGGGTCAGGGAGTACCTGGAAAGGCGAAAGGTCGCGCAGGCTACGACGAGAAAAACCCCAACCTGGAACCATCGCCACCAGAACTGAGGACAAGTCCGACAGGTCCGGCGTAACCCGGGGGTTTTCCTTACCTGGGGTGCCGCCGTTTCGCGCACAGAAGTAAAGCCCGACCTCCCCGAGACATTGGATGCTGAGTCGGACAATTCCAACCCGGGGCAAAAGAAAAGCAGAGTGATGCGAGAGATCATCCCCAGGTCAACCAAAACTGCACCACTCCTCCACCTGTTCAACCGGAACAGGGCCGCTTCCGTGTCCTTCGAAAACGACACTCTCATCGTCCATACCAAATCCGGCCGAATCGCGCATGCAGTTGACGTCGACCAGATCAAGCAGGTCCACTTCCGGAAGCTCCTTCTCCTCACCCGGCTCACCGTCCTGACCCAGTTGGACCAGGCCATCACCGTACACGGGCTATACCCCTCCACAACCCAGTCCCTCTACGACCAACTATGGGCCCGGGTCGATGAACTCCGGGATGACGAGGCCGCCGCCAAGGCCCACGCCCTCACACCGGAGATATTCTCTATAAAAGACTCTCTGACGGCGCTGCTCACGCCCAATCGGTATATCCGCCGTTCCCGAGTGATCGGGATGCAGGAAGCCGTTGGACAACTGGCCCAGAAGTTCGACGAGATAACCAGGCAGAAACTCGCTCCAGACGCCGCGGCAGCTCTCCGGTGGACGGAAAACGCGGCCAACTCCGCCGGATTGGAAAACCAACGGCAATCACTGAACGAGTCATTCCTGAACGACGCAGTTCCAGAAGTCGGGGAAGCCACCCGTGACATCTTCAAAAACGGACTCACCGGGGAACAGGCCCGGGACATTGCCGTCGACGAGGACGCAACCCTTATCCTGGCCGGCGCCGGCACCGGTAAGACTGCCGTGATCACCGGCAAGATAGCCCACCTGGTCCGCACCCAGGGCATACGCCCAGAGTCCATACTGGCCCTTGCATTCAACCGGAAGGCCGCCCTGGAGATCAGGGAACGGCTCCCGGAGGACCTGAAGGGCGCTCAGGTTTCCACCTTCCACTCCTTCGCCCTGAAGGTGGTGGCAAGCCAGGGGGCCGCCCCCACCATCAGCAAGCTGGCCCAGGACGATTTCGCCTATTCAAAAGCCCTGGACTTGATACTAAACAGGATGATGGCCGAACCCAGAACGGCCCGGTTGATCATCCAAATGGTCTCCTCGTTCTCCAGCGAATACCGGGAACCCTTCGATTTCACCAACCCCACCGAATACGAGGAGTACGTCAGAGACGCGGAGCTCCGGACCCTGAACGGGGAGTTGGTCAAGAGCTTCGAGGAACTCACCGTCGCCAACTTCCTGGCGGCCAAGGGCCTGAAATATACCTACGAAAAACCCTACGAGTTCCTCACGGCCAACCGGGAGCGGCGGCAGTACCAGCCAGACTTCCACATCTCCGAATACGACATTTACATCGAACACTTCGCTCTGAACGAGCAGGGTAAAGCCCCGGCCGGGTGGACCACCTACGCCCAGGAAGCCCGGTGGAAGAGGAACCTCCACGCCCAGCGGGGAACCAAGCTCATCGAAACCTACAGCTGGCAATACCGAAAGGGGGTCCTTGAGTCCAGCCTGGAGCAGAAACTCAGCGACCTGGGCGTCAAGTTCGATCCGGTGCCAGAGCAGGAACTGGTCAGTAAATTGTCCCAGGAGAGACTCTCCTGGCTCTCCCACCTGCTTCGCACATTCCTGAACCACGCCAAGTCCAGCAACTTGAGCCACAAGGAGATTCTGGGAAGGGCTGGGAGCCAGAAGGACAAAGACCGGACCCGGTGTTTCCTCGAGATCTTCCAAGAAGTGAGAGAAGGATACGAGGAATTACTCAGGGAAGAGGGCGCCCTGGACTTCCACGATCTGATAAACGAAGCTACGGAGACAATCAGGAATGGCAGGTGGGAGAACCCGTTTCGATACGTCCTGATCGACGAGTTTCAGGACATCTCCAACGGGCGGATGAGCCTGGCCATGGCCCTGAGAAAACCGGACCTGGCCTACTTTTTGGTCGGGGACGACTGGCAGTCCATCTACCGGTTCGCCGGAAGCTACGTCGGACTCATCCATCAAGTGGAAGAGCACCTGGGATTCACCCGCCGGGAGAGTCTCACCCGGACCTTCCGCTTCGGGGACGGGATACTCAGACCCTCGACCGGATTCGTACAGCAAAATCCGGAACAGACCAAGAGGACACTGGAAGCCTACAATCAGGACGGAGACCTGGGAATTACTGTGATTCCATCCGAACTCCCCGAAACCGGGCTTCATCAAGCACTCAGGGAAATCGAGGAGGTAAGGAGTGGCCCCGGGGAGTCCATCATGGTGCTGGGAAGGTACCGGGGCAGCAGAAGCGCCCTTGGACGGCATGGAAGAGGGACGAGAAACCTGCATTTCAACACGGTCCACAGCACCAAAGGGCAGGAGGCGGATTACGTGATAGTCCTGGATTTGAAGGACGGCCGGTACGGGTTTCCGTGCAAGGTTGAGGACGATCCTCTTCTCACCATCGTGATGCCACCCAACCACGGAGACCCGTACCCATTTGCCGAGGAGAGGAGACTCTTTTACGTGGCGCTGACCAGAGCCAGAAAGGCAGTCTTTCTGATCACGGACCCGGTAAGGCCATCGCCCTTCGTCAGGGAACTGGTAAAGAACTGCCCGGATGTGAAGACAAGGGAAGGGTTGAGACCCCAGTGCCCGGCATGCACGAGAGGTTCGCTCGTAGTCTCCCAGAGCGGCGATAATCTCCGCTGCTCAAACTTCCCGAGATGCCGGCACCTCTCCCCCAGATGCCCAAATTGCAGGCGAGGCTACGTCAGCCTGAACGAGGGAAGTCCAGAATGCTCAAACCCTGTGTGTGAATCACCACTCCGAACCTGCCCAAGATGCCAGGCGGGAATCCTCGTACTCCGGACAGCAGGCTCCAGGTTCTGGGGCTGCACCGGGTACCAGACAACGCCATCCTGCACATACACTGAGACAGCGTCCGAGAAAGACAACGGGCAGAGGGCGTCGAATGGGAGCAGACCGACTGGTCGAGGCAGGAGGCGCAGATCAAGATATGCCCTTAGACGGTGAGGGACGACTATGGTGGGACTCTGACGGTGTTCTGTAAAGAACTCCGGACACAAGACTATGGTCTGTTTCATTGCCCTAATTCCATATTTCAGTTGCAGGTCAAAGGTAAAGCGGTCTACTTCAGGAAGAGGTGTATTCCAACTCTGGTCCCCATCTCAAATCGCTGCCGGTATAGCTGAACTAGATTGAGCCCAGACGAAATCTTCCAACTACTGAGCACCGACCGGTTCGGCGCTTACGCCATGTCTGCAGACCAGGTCATCCTGTTCTGGAACTCAGGGGCCCAGCGGATTCTCGGGCACCGGAGCAAGGACGTCCTTGGACGCCGGTGCTACGAGGTCCTTTCGGGGCTGGCTCCCGGAGGATTTACCCCGGGGTGCCAGGGCGGGTGTCCTTCCATTTGCGATCTCCGGATAGGACTGGCAACCACCCCAATCAAACTCCAAATGCTCTGCGCGTCGGGCCAGCGGAAGCTGGTGGCTCTGACTACCTTGGTGGTCTCGGGTGTCCTGGAAGATGGCCCTCTTCTGGCGCACCTGTTCCACGACTCCACGGATGAAGAGGAGTCGGCAGTGGTCCCCGGCGCCGTGCAGGATACGCCGCGGGAAAACGGCGCTCCCACACTGACGGTGGGACCCGAGGTGGAAGCGTCACCGGAGAATGCCCGGGCGCTGACCCAGCGGGAACTGGAGGTGTTGCGTCTGGTCTCTCTGGGCTGGAGAACCCCGCGAATCGCGGATGAACTGGGCATTAGCTATCACACGGTCCGGAATCACATACGTCACTGCCGTCGGAAACTGGGTGCGGCCACCAAGCTGGACGCGGTGCTCACGGCCATACGTCGGGGGATTTTGCCCGTCGGCTGATTTACGCCAAAACGCGGGACAAGCCTGGCGCGGCTCCTTCGGGACCATGCAATGGGGCTGCTCTCGCCTCCTTTTCTCTAACACCCTGAGTGCGAGTTTTGGGGGCCAATCCTCCGTTTCAGACAATGCGGCAAATTCCCGGCGGACCAGGTTACCCAGCGCACTGTGAGGTCTTTCACCATTGAAGTGTATTCGCCAAAATTCCCACTTTCTCCAGCTCTGATGGTAACGTCGGCCATTCCTCCGTCCTGCAATGACAAGACTTCCCCGACCTCGACCGATACCGGTCCCAGTACCAGAGGAAGCAACGACGACTCCCTGCTCCACGTCGTCTCTCCCGGTGGCGGCGGCAACGCCGACGACGGTTTTAAGACCGGCGACCGTTACTCTTTGGCCGACACCCAAGCCCATGAGGACATCTGCGGTCGTCGACGGGGCCGGCCGTGAACGTCGCTCCCGTCCCATCCAACGTCACGGAGTACAGCCGGTCCCGGTGGAAACCCTGGGCGGACCAGGACGCTCACCACAAGTTCCTCACCGGCGTGAGTAAGGCCGACGGGACCTACAATGACGGAAAGAGGTGAAGGTCGGTGACGGACGGTGTCATGGTCCGCTCACTGGCACAGCCGAGTTCTGCTGGGCACGGGAGAAAGGATCGGGGGAGCCGGCAAACCAGAGTTTTGAGAATTGAAGCCCTGCCCGAACCCCAACGACCCCTGTTGCCGGGCCAACAGCGGCGGAGTACACTGCGAACCACAAAAACACAAGACAATAAATTGGGGAAAATGGTCAATGAAGACAATCAGCGTGTCGGTCGACGACGAAACCCACCGTCTGGCCCGAATCAGGGCGGCTGAGACCGGAACCACCGTGTCGGCGATGATGAGAGACCTGCTGACCGCGCTGCTGAAACACCGGGCGGGGTCGGACCAAGCCGAGACGGAACCCGAGAGGCGCGCCAGGCTTTTGGACGAAGTGCTGGACAGGTTCGAAAGAGATGGGGTGGGCATGGACACCAGCCAGATCCTAACCAGAGAAGAGATGTACGACAGAAATGCGGCTCGTTGACACCAACATCCTCCTCTACGCCGTCAGCAGGATGGACTCGGACGCAGGTAAGAGGACCCAAGCGGCAATAACTCTGAAGGAACCGGATTTGGCGCTGTCCGTCCAGGTCCTCCAGGAGTTCTACTACCAGGCCACGAGGCCGCAGGGGCCGGCGGGTTTGACCCATGAGCAGGCCATGGAATTCCTGCAACCGTTCAGGGCGCTGCCGACCCAGGAAATCACGGTGGAGCTGTTCGAAATGGCAGCCGCGATGAAGGAGAAATTCGCGCTGTCATACTGGGACGCGGCAATCCTGGCGGCGGCAAATATGCTTGGCTGTGAAGCCGTGTATTCGGAAGACATGAGCGAGCAGCAGGACTACGATGGACTCCGGGTGATAAACCCGTTTTCGGAACGGAGTTGAGGTGAGCGGAAGCTCCCGGGCTTGCCCCCACGACGACCCTGGAAAAGGGATCATGACGAAACACCAGAAGACGGGATAACGTTGCGCCGGCAGCAATCAAACCCCGACTGGTTTTGGTTTGCAGAAGGAAGGGGACTGGCCGGCAAAGTGAGGCGGTCTCCCTGAGAGAGGAACGCTTTCCCGGTCCCAGAAGGCAAGTAGGTCCGGCATTCGGGGCACCCTGATACCGCGGCCTGATCACGCCCGGGACACCCCCACCGGGAGCGGAATGCGATGGGAGAGGCGGCCGTGACCTTCGAGGAAGCTTAGAGAGCACTGGAGGATGATTTCAGGCAAAGAGTCGAAGGGGATAAGCATTCCGGCATGAAGTGCATATTCCTCCCAAATGTCGAGCCAGCAGGTCCCGTGGACTACGTTTTAGTCGGGATGGAACCCTCTCTGGGTGGGTTCGCAAAGGGAAAGGGTGACGCCAGGTTGGAGTACGCTCAGAGGAAGATAGACTTGGGATTCCGAATTTTCTGCGAGGTTTGGATCCTGCACTACCCCGTCAGGACATTTCTGTGCCAAGACGGCGAATCCTACTACGTCACAGACCTCGCCAAGGGAGCCATGCTCACCAACGAGAAAAGCGCCGGGAGTGAGAAGAAGTACGGCGAGTGGTATCCACTGCTGGAAAAGGAACTCGGCCTGGTGGCCAAACCGGATGCGAAAATCATCTCCATAGGAAATAGGGTCGGTCAGTTCCTTTCCAAAAAGGGACTGTATGGTCACGTTGGGACGTTTCCCCACTACTCAGGTAGAGCCGCGCGCTATTGGGGGAAGGAAATTGAGGGCACAAAGAGAAAATCTGAATACAAACAGTTCGCAACCAGAATCCAAGCCATCTTGGGGTGCTTCTGTATTCCGAATCATGCCTGCGAAAGGGATGGTGAGCCAGTCAAGGTGACTCCGACGGAACCACAGAGGAGGTTTCTGTTCGACTATAAGGTCCGGTTCGAGCGCATCCGGGACCAGGACAAATCAGGCTGGAGACATTGGCAACGGGAATGGGAACGTCGGATGACTTCGGCGTGACAAGAGGGCTATCAGGAATCAGCGGAGTGATGGAGCAATTGTCTGAAAAGAAGGAGCAGCTTGGATTGAGGAAAACATTGGTGGCGGCGACCATTGCACTGCTGATTGGCCTTCTGGCCTGCGCGGGACCGGCACCGACCCCGGATACCGTGGGAACGAGGCTCCCGGCGAAATCGGAAGCCATGGCGGAAGAGACAGCAACTGAGGCTTCCGGCCAGATTACGACTGAGACACCAGACCGCATCGACTCGACCACGACTCCAACAACCATCTCTCCTGTTCCCAAGGCGACGATAGTGCCCACGGGGGTGCCCACTGCGCCGACATCGGTACCGGTGCGAACGATACCGGCACCCAATCCGACGAACTCGGAGGTTACGGCCGTCCCTACACCTGCGACAAACCCGACTACGTCGGTCCCCACCAAGGCCATTGCGACCTCAACCCCGGCGCCGATACCCACGACAACGCCGGCCCCTACGAGAGAGCCAGCACCTCCTACAACGACCCTAACCATAGCCGTGTCCCCCATCCCTTCGGACATACCGGATTACAGTAGGTCCCAGTGGAAGCACTGGGCCGACGAGGACGGAGACTGCCAGGACGCCCGGCAGGAGGTCCTGATAGCCGAAAGCTTGGTCAAAGTTACCTTTGAATCCGCCAAGGTGTGTAGGGTCGAGACCGGCCGGTGGTATGGGGCCTTCACTGGGATCTACGTAGAATTGCCGGGAGACCTGGACGTCGACCACCTGGTCCCGCTCAAGAACGCTCACGTATCCGGCGGGTGGAGATGGGAGCCGTCCCGGAAGGCGGAATATGCCAACTACCTGGATGACGCTGACCATCTGATCGCTGTAACGGCCCGGGCGAACCGTAGCAAGGGCGCCAAGGGGCCCGAGGAGTGGAGACCGCCGGACGAGGGGTACTGGTGCGAGTATGCCGTGAACTGGACGGAGGTGAAATCCCAATGGGGACTCACGATGACCCGGGAGGAATCGAGAGCGGTGCTGGAGATGCTGGAAGGGTGCGAGGACCCGGTGAAGGTGGTGGAGTTGAAAGGGACGGCCGAACCCGAGCCAACAAAGGAACCTGAGAGCTCGGTGTACGGGTCCTGCGAAGAGGCAGATGCCGCCGGGGCAACGAGGGTGCAGGGTGGCCAAGGGGGAGGAAGAGGTTTCCCGAAGGAGTTGGTGCCATCCGCCAGGGACGGAGACGGGGATGGCGTGGTATGCGAACGATAAGCGTCGGAAACTAAGTCCGATCAGGAAAATTCAACACCCCGGAGCCGCCATTGGGGAGGACCCGGTTAGTTGGACAGAATAAAGGAAGAGTTAAGCGGGGACCACGTGACTCTGATCCGGTCATCCGAGATAACGGACGGAGTGTCAAGGACATCACCCGAGGCACATGGAGAATGGCAAATTTGCCATTCTTTTGCCATTCCTGTAAATGACATCCCACAACACTCCACGATGCTACAGCTAAAAATAACTTCGCTTTCAGATACAATTCTACGCTGGACAACACTAGAGGGGAGCCAACAATGCTCCCCTCTACGGATTAAGAGTCCGTTGCTCTGCCAGTTGAGCTAGCGGGCCATTCACGGTTGGGCCCAAGGGCTGCCTATCCCCGGAACCTGCCAAAAATCTAACAAGAACCAACTCGCGTGTCAATTCGGATATCAGGTTTGCGTCAGGTTCCCCAGCAGCATCACCGGCCGTAGTCCAGACGCTCGATCAAAGACAAAGGCAACCCGGCTTGGCGCATCTTGGACTGCGTTTCTGCAATCTCGTAGACCACCCGGAACCGCTGGATGGTGTTGGCCCGGCTGTCATAAATCGCGTAGCTCGGCCTGGGGTCCAGGTCTCTGGGCTGGCCCACTCCTCCCGGGTTGACGATGCGCCGCGTGTCTCCCAGGGGCGCCGGCGCGTCGCAGAAAAACTCAAGGAACGTGGCATCGTCGTTGGTTGCTTCGCAGATGAAAGGAATATGAGAGTGGCCCACCAGACCATACGGGGTATCCATCACGGCAAACGTGTCCAGGGCCGCACCTACATTCAAAAGGTACTCGGTGAGGGGGTCTTTGAGGCTGCCGTGGACCAGAGTGAAATCGCCGGTTGTAACGGTCAGGGGCAGCGCAGCCAGGAAATCAAACCCGTCCCGGGACAATTGAGCTGACGTCCAATGGGTGGATGCCTGGGCGGCCGGGTTGAAATTTGATATCGAGAGCTTGTTGACCGCGGCAAAATCGTGATTTCCGGCAATCATTACCAGGTGATGCCCGCGGAGCAATTCCAGGCAAGAGTTGGGGTCGGGGCCGTAGCCAACGGTATCCCCAAGGCACCAGATTTCGTCGAACCCGCCCCGGTCACGAGCATCGGCTAAAACGGCGTTTAACGCCTCCAGGTTCGCGTGGACGTCCGCAAGGATCAGGCTCCGCACAGATTCTCCTACACCTAGACCTGAATAATTTCATTATACTGGGTCTTCCACGCATTAAACCGGGTCTTTCCGGGCAATGGATTTACGGTTCTGACACCCTTCCAATATCCAATGCCCTTTTCCCGGTTAGGGCCGGGGTGTATACTCGGCCCCAAGCGTGTCCTGACCGGCGCGCCCGGTAGACCCCAATTTGACGCCCAACAGGCAGGTTTCAGGACATGGCAGAAGCCGTTCAACGCCCAGGGGGTTTGGTTACAACAGACGTGTCCACCGAGCCGGGCCACTCGAGCAACTCGGTCATGGCCACGACCGTGATCGGCGCGCACGGCTTGGAGCACATGTACGCTCACAGCTTCAACGTCATCCTACCGGTGATATACGACGCCATGGGGCTGGTCCCAATTCAAGGCGCGCTTTTGCTGGTTGTGCGCCGTCTGGTCGGGGGCATCACCAGTATGGCCAGCGGCTTCTTCGTGGACCTGTTCCATCACAAGGTCAACGGGATTCTGGCATTCAGCATGGGGTTGATCGGCGTCGGTTACCTATTCGTGTCGGTCTCGCAGGTCTACTGGGTGATATTGGCCGCACTCGCCTTGGCCTCTGGAGGCAGCGCCTTGTGGCACCCGCCCGCGCTCGGGCTGCTGGCCCGGCGGTTCCCCGAACGGAGAGGCTTCTTCATCTCCCTGCACCGCTCCATGGGGAACATCGGCGACTGGGCCGGCCCGCTTTTGGTCGGCGCCCTTCTGGGAATCCTAAGCTGGCGGTTGATACTGGGGGGCGGCACACCGGTATTGATCATCCTGGCGGTAATAATTTTCTTCCTCCTCAAAAATGCTGGCGGCCAGAAAGTAGAGGGAGCGCCAATCCGGGCCAACTTCTTCAGGCAGGGGAGGGGTCTTCGGGAGGCATTCAAAGGTGGAGGCATGTGGGCCATCTTTGGGGTTTCCGCGCTCCGGGGAATGGGCGACGTGGCCGTCCTGTTCGTCCTGCCACTCTACCTGACCCGAAGCTTCGAGGATGGCGGCTTGGCCAAGTCATCCATCTGGGTTGGTGTCCACGTGGCGCTGCTGGCGGCCCCGGGGGTGTTCAGCGGCCCCCTGTTCGGCGCCATGTCCGACAAGATTGGCCGCCGTCCCATTATCTCCTTCATTATGGGCGTGTCCGTCGTCCTTCCGGTGGCAATCGCCCTGGGCGGCTCCGGAATCTGGATGACCCTATCGGTGGGGCTGTTTGGGCTGTTCCACTTCTCGGTGAATTCCCTGACGCAGGCCGCAGCTATCGACGTAGCTGAGGGGAAAGGACTGGAGGCCACCTTCATCGGGCTAATGTGGGGCAGCAACTCGGCCTTCGGAACGATTTCCCTGATAGCCGTGGGAATATTGGTGGGCGGCGGCGGGCTGGATAAATTGATAGGGCTGAACTTTGACTTCGCCGGGTACGGCTGGCGGTCGGGGTTCTATTTCGGCTCCGCAATGTTCTTCGTAGGCTGGCTCGCGTCCCTGATGATCCCGGCCGCGGCGGGCCGTAGGGACCCACAACCGGCGTAATCCGGGAACCCGTCTATCCGGGACTTCTTCTATCCGAGACGTGGCCGGGTCTGGTCCCGGTAGACTCAGTCCTGTTTCTTCAGAGCATTCTGGTAGTCCTCTGGGGTGTTAAGGTCCCAGAGGACTTCCGGTATTCCCAAGTCTACCTTGTTGACTTCTTTTTCGTGCCGTTGCGTGACGGCTTTCAAGCCCAGGGTTGCCTCATCCACTTGGGCCAATTCCTCTATCAGGGTGGCAGAAATTATGATCGGATGCCCGCCCTTGCCTTGGAAGGCGGGGTTGGTAATCAGACCGGGCTGCCGCCGATGGTTGTCCAAGGCTTTCCGGATGGTAGCCGGTTGCCGCGGTTGGTCCACGTTCAAGATCAACAGGTCTCGGGGTCGGAACTCTTTCGCTGCCGCCACTCCAACTTTCAAGGACGTGGTCTTGCCCAACATGTAGTCGGGATTGATGGCCCAGTAAGCCCCGTCCACCCCTTCCACCAAGGGTTTGAGTTCGCCGGCGCGATGGCCCAAGACCACCACGACCTGGTCTGCGCCTCCTTCCAGCAAGGAATTCACCTGGTAGCGTAACAAAACAGAGCCCTGCCATGGCAGCAGGGCTTTCAACTGTTTCATTCGGCGCGATTCCCCGGCGGCCAGCAGAATGGCGACGGTGGGCGCGGAGGTATTATTCATGGCTCGGACCGGCAGTAGTTTCCGGACCTAGGCTTCCACTGCGTTTTCCACGATGCTGGCGGCTCGCTCGATAAACCACTCGTCCATGCTCATGGGCGCGCCTTTGCCGCCGCGGCGGACCATGATTATTTCGGACATGATGCTCACGGCCAACTCCTCCGGCGACAACGCTCCAATGTCGAGCCCGACGGGG
The DNA here is from genome assembly GCA_963663135.2 of Dehalococcoidia bacterium. Classification (GTDB taxonomy): domain Bacteria; phylum Chloroflexota; class Dehalococcoidia; order Lucifugimonadales; family UBA3495; genus Io17-Chloro-G2. Next base: position 112,064 of record CAXXRM010000001.1, read on the forward strand.
GCGTGGACCTGCCTCAGCCGGTCGACCGGAACGCCTTGTTGGATGAGCCTGCGGTAGATCATCATGGTCTTGCGCCGGCTGCCCAGCAGGCCGATGTAGCGTGCCCGGGTTTTCAACGCGGATTCCAGCGCCATGTCGTCGAAACGATGTCCCCGGGTGGCCACGACCACGAAACTGTTGACGTTCAGCGAGAGCAGGTCCGACCAGTGTTCATAGGGGGTGACGATGGTCTGTTCGGCCCAGGGGAACCGTTCCTCGTTGGCGAACTCGGGGCGGTCGTCCACCACGTACACCCGGTAGCCCAGAGAATGAGCCAAGTCTGCGGTGGCCTTACCCACGTGTCCTCCGCCCACCATAACCAGCGTGGGCGGCGTGGTGAACCCCTCTACAAAAACCTCGGTGCCGGTGTTGGTGCTGAATGATTCGGTATTGCCAACTTCCGACACCCGTTTGGCAACCTCAATGGCCTGTTGGTCCAGGTCGGCGTTTCCCAGCGTTCCCGTCACTGAGCCATCCAATCGCAGCAGCAACTTGGCCCCCAGGTTATCGTCCCCTTCGCGGACGTTGACCACGGTCGCCAGTCCAACCGCCTGACCGCCTTCGTAGGCTTCCATCAACACGTCGCCTATATCCGAGAAGTCCTCGGGCTGCCTGATCGGCTCCAGGAAGAAGTACATGGAGCCGCCGCAGACCAAGCCGTCGCGGGCGGCGATGTCTTCATTCAGGAAATAGTCTTTGAATTCTGGACCGCCTTGCTGTCTGAGAATTTCCTGGGCGGCAAACCAGATGTCGCCCTCGACGCAGCCCCCGCCCAACGTGCCTACACCCGAACCATCCTGGCGCACCAACAGCATGGCGCCCGCCTTTTGGGGAGTGGAACCCTTGGTCCGGACCACGGTTGCCAGGACGCAGGGTTCACCTTCTTTGGACAGTTTGGCGGCTTCTTGAATTACTTCTTTCATGACCTAATTCTCTTCCCAAAACCGGCGCTTGATCCGGCACTGCAACTCTTTTCGATACGTCCCTAGCTTAACAAAAACCGCTACCCCTAGCAAAGGGAATTTGGTGGGGTAACCGGTCAGACCTGGGGGTGGGGGACCCGCTTTTGGAAAAGCTGGGCAAAACCTTTTTGTTGGGCGTGGGTAGGTTGTGAGGATGAAGGACCGCGGCGCCCCTGGGTTGGGGCGTCACGGTATTATGGGCATGGTAACGCGACTTTAGTGGTAGCCGTCATTGCAAGAGTCAATCGGGCCGTCCCGCCGGCGTCCCCAGCCGTCCTGCCCGAGTTCCCGGCGGAGGCGGACTATGTAGTCCTCGTCCACAGGTGGCTTGGGCGGCCGGTCCTCCCCGGGTACAGTTCCTCCGCCGGTTGGTCCCAGATGGTGTCCGGGGGCGGGGGCCGGGCCGGGGATTCGGGACCAAGGCCGGCGGCCAGGGCGGCTTGCTTCCGGTGGTAGCCGGCGGCGGCCCAGGCGGCTATCCGGGCGGCCTGCTCGGTGCCGAATATCCGCCGCAGGGCCTGGTAGCCGTAGATGTTTTCGGGCTGGGGAGCGTCGTCTGGGACCTCTATCAGGTGGTCGCGACGTTCATTGGGATGCAGGCCGGAATCGATGGCAACCCGGCGGACATCGTAGCGGAAGTCGAAGACCGCCTTTTGGGCTACGCTGGTCGCCTCTTCACCGCCGAGGACGTGGTGTTGGGCGTAAGAGCCGTGGCAGTCGAAGTGGTAGTCCTCGTCATCGTAGGTCTCGAAGTTAAAGGGGCCGGACTCCTCCTCGTAGCGGTTATAGCCCGGTTCGTAGTCGGCATAACGGCCCTTGAGGGCGCGGATCCATGCGTTGGGCGCCTCGGCGGTTTTTCCAGCCGGGGCGGATTCCTCGCCGGATTCCGTGGCGGTTGAGTTACCGGCGTCGGGAGGGGTCGGGTTGTCGAAGCCGCGGCGCAGGAGTTCTTTGGCGGCGGACAGGCGGTGGTGGGGCTTGAAGTCCTGGAGGTTGCCCTGCATGACGTCGACCAGGAAGCGGACGGCGGTGAGGCCGTTGTCGGTCTCTTCCCGGATGAGGGCCGCTAGCTCCCGGTGGAGGGTGGTGGTTTCAACGCCGAGGGCGCGGAGTTTTTTATGTGTTGGGGAGGCGGGGGTGTTGGCGTCGATGAAGGTTTGGGCCGGGTGGAAGCCGAGGGTGAGCAGTTGACGGGCGGCGTCGAGGCGGTGGCAGGGCTTGGATTGTTCGAGGAGGCCCTGCATGACGTCTATGAGGAAGCGGACTATGAGCCGGCCGTCTTCGGTTTCCTCGCGGACGATGTCGGCGAGGGATGGCGATTGGGCTTCCTGGTTGTTGGCCGGGTTGTCGGCCGGGTTGTCTGGTTGAGAGAACATTAGTTCGATGATAGGGAGATGCAATCGGGGGTGTCAAGGGGCAGGTGACGCTGGGGTTGTTTCACCGCAGAGGGCGCGGAGGGCGCGGAGGTTTTGGGGGGGGGGGCGGGCGACTCGCTATGGTGGTGAGAGGGGTGCGGATTGCCCATAGCAGGCGTTTCCTCGTTGGGGTACGCGTGTCGGCGCATGGAGAGGGCTCTGGATTCCCGCTGCGGCGAGAATGACGGGGGCAGGAGGGGTGGGTGGTGGGGGTTCCCGCGAAGGTGGTGTTGGCTCCTCCCGGATGGGGGGTGGGGGTTCGTGTTCCGGTTGCGACGGGAAAGGCGGGGGTGGGGGACGGAAATGGTTCTGGGTCATCGTTGTGACGGGAATTGCTATGGCCTCGACGAGGCCGCACATGAGTTTGACGATGGACAATCGAAAGGCCACGATTGACCACCCGCGGCCAGCCGCCCTAGCCGGCGGTGAACCTTGCCGCCGCTTCCGAACCGCCGGTGGCATCCCCTTCGCTGTAGGAGTGTGCGCCGGCGCCCGCCAGCGCGCCCCCCTGCACTATCAGGTATTCCTCCCTGATCGGCCGTCCATTTAACCAGCATTCCAGGATCTCGCGGACTCCCGCCGCGTAGCGGGCCTGGGCTGAAAGGGAGGTGCCCGAGGTGTGGGGAGTCATGGCGTGGTTGGGCATGGTCCTCCAGGGATGATCATTGGGGGGCGGCTGAGGAAACCAAACGTCTCCGGCATAGCCCGCAAGCTGGCCGTTATCCAGGGCTCTGACGATGGCGTCCCGGTCACAGATTTTGCCGCGGGCGGTGTTGACGATGTATGAGCCGCGTTTCATCTTGCTGATTAGCTCGTCGTTGAACATATTCTCCGTTTCGGGATGGAGAGGGCAATGAATACTGACCACGTCACACACGCTGACCAGAGATTCCACGGTTTGGTGAAACGTCAGCCCCAGCTCTTGCTCGACATCGGCGGAAAGCCGGTGCCGGTCGGTGTAGTGGAGCTTGACGTCGAAAGGTTTCATTCGTTTCAGGACTGCCAGGCCGATTCTGCCGGCGGCCACCACGCCCACATCCATTCCCTCGATGTCGTAGGACCTGGAAACGGCGTCGGCAATGTTCCAACCACCCTTGACGACCCAACCGTACTGGGGAATGTAGTCCCGGACCAACGCCAGCATCTGCATAACGGCGTGTTCCGCGACGCTGATGCTGTTGCACCAGGTCACTTCGCAAACGGTGATGTTCCGGTCGATGGCTGCCTGGAGGTCGACGTGGTCCGACCCGATTCCGGCGGTTATGGCTAATTTGAGCTTGGGGGCCTTTTCAATCCGCTCGGCCGTGAGATATGCGGGCCAGAAGGGTTGGGAAATGACTATGTCGGCGTCGGTCAACTCTTGCTCGAAAACGGAATCGGGGCCATCTTTGTCCGCCGTTACAACGAACCGATGTCCCCCTTCGACCAGGAACCGCTCCAGCCCAAGTCCGCCCGAAACAGATCCCAACAGGTGGCCGGGGGCGAAGTCTATGGAGGCCGGCGAGGGCAGAGTTTGGCCGTCTGGATACCGGGTTAGGCCGGGTATACTCTCGCGGGCGTAGCTTGGCGGAAATCCCGCCACCGGATCGGAATAGAGAACACAAAGCACTTTCAGAGCGGCGGGAGAACTCATGCTAAACTCCTTGTTCCGGTTCCTTGCATTATATATCGAATCGTCCCGGCCCCAGCTTGAGGCCACCGGCGATTATGGTCCAGATAGGACAGTGGACTGAAGGCGCAGATTTCCGGCGACGTCCAGGTCCAACGGCAGTTGTGGGTTGTACCATGTGTTGTTGGATCTTCCCACTTCAAAGCGGGTAGCGGCGCGTTCCAGCGGCAAGACCCGGTTAATTGACGGAGTTGTCTCCCGTGGATAGGATGGCCTAGACACCACCCTACGAGGTATTGGTCTATGCAGTTCAAAGGGTAGATCATGCCACCCAATGACAGGTCCGACGCCTTGAAACAGCTGAGATACATGAGAGGAATTTGACCGGCATAGGAAAGATGCTGAGAGCGGACAACTACTACGCGGCTGTTTCGTGGAGGGCATCCGTGACGGGAGGGACAACCCAGGTGGTCGTGGAACTTAAAGACCGGTACATTATGGCGAATAAATAGCGGGGAGAGACCGGTCCCGGTTGGTTGGTCAGGGCCTTTCATTTGTGCCCCGTCATCGTCGCCGCAGCGGGAATCCAGAGCCCTAGTCATGCGCCAAGACGGTTATGGGAGCTAGGACACCCCGGATGGACGGGCCGACATCCTACCTGGACCATTCCTGCAGACCCGCATCAGGTTGGATGGGAGAAGGGGCTCTGGATTCCCGCTGCGCCGAGAATGGCGGGAGTAGGGGACAAAATGGCATCTGGATTCCCGGTGCGGCGAGAATGACGGGGGGATTTAATGACAATCGAAAGACCCTGGTCGGCCGGTTAGACCCACCGTTTCACGGGAGGAACTCATGGCAGCCTACGTGTTGGTAGATATTGAAGTCACCGATGCCGAGCCCTACGCCGACTACCGCCGGCAGGTCCCGCCTATCGTGGAAAAATTTGGCGGGAAATACCTGGTGCGGGGAGGTGATATGGAAACCCTGGAAGGGGATTGGACCCCGCGCCGGCTGGTGGTGTTGGAATTTCCCAGTGTGGAGAAGGCCAAGCAGTTTTACGATTCCGAGGAGTACCGGCCGCTCAAAGAGCTGAGAATCAGTTCCACCGACAGTAAGATGGTGTTGGTGGAGGGCGTGTAGACTCTGCTCCGGCGTTCGTTCCGGAGCAAACAGGGACCGGCATGGCTGACAGGCAAGAAATACCGCAGGCAATCACCCTCCCGGTGGAGGGGATGACCTGCGCCGCCTGCGTTTCCCACGTGGAAAATGCCCTGAAGCGCGTTCCCGGTGTTTCCAGGGCAGCGGTGAACCTGGCGACCGAAAAAGCCTCGGTGGAATTTGCGTCCCAAAGTATTTCCAGTGTTTCCCTGGAGGATTTACGGGAGGCGGTCGCCAAGGCGGGCTACGCGGTCGGCTCGGCCAAGTCAACGTTGGCCATCGGCGGCATGACCTGCGCCGCCTGCGTGATGCACGTGGAAAACGCTTTGAAGCGTGTTCCCGGCGTTTCCGGCGCGGTGGTGAACCTGGCAACCGAGAAGGCGTCGGTGGAATTCATACCCGGGGTGGCGGGGATGGACCTGTTCCGCAAAGCAGTGGAGCAGGCCGGGTACCGGGTGGAGGATGCCGCCGCCGATTCCGACTATGGTCCTGGCGAGTTGGAACGCCTGGCCAAGGTCCGGGAGATCCGGGAGATTAGGGCCAGGTTGTTGTTCGCGGCAGCGGCGGGGGCGTTACTGTTTCTTGGTACCTTTCCCGGCTTTCCCTGGACCGAGCCGCTGCTTAGTTGGTCTTTCTACCCGTTCCTGCTTTGGGCATTGGCTACGCCGGTACAGTTCTGGTCGGGGTGGTCCTTCTATACCTCCGGGATCGGCGCGCTCCGGCACGGCTCCGCCAACATGCACACGTTGATTGCACTGGGAACCTCAACGGCCTACGGGTTCAGCGCCGTGGTGGTGGCGCTGGATGCCCTCGCGCCCCAGGTCCTGGCGTCAAGAGGCGTGGGGACGGCGGTCTACTTCGACACCGCCGCCATTATCGTCGCCCTGGTCCTGATGGGGCGGTTCCTGGAAGCCCGGGCCAGGGGTCAGACCTCGGAAGCCATCCGCCGCCTGATTGGTCTCAGGCCCAACACGGCCCGGGTGATGCGCGACGACCAAGAAACAAGCCTGCCGATCGATGCAGTAGTCCCTGGAGACGTCTTGTTGGTCCGCCCGGGCGAGTCCATTCCCGTGGATGGCAGGGTTATCGAAGGCTTCTCCACCGTGGACGAATCGATGCTAACCGGCGAAAGCATTCCGGTGGACAAGGGCCCGGATGACATGGTCTACGGGGCGACCATGAACAAGAACGGGTCGTTCCGGTTCGAGGCTACCGGGGTGGGCCGTGACACGGCTCTCGCCCGGATCATCCGGTTGGTGGAGGAGGCGCAGGGATCCAAGACGGCCATCCAAAGCCTGGCTGACCGCGTCGCCGCCTACTTCGTTCCGGCAGTAATTGCGGTGGCCCTGGCGTCATTCCTTTTCTGGCTGCTGCTGGGCCCTGCGCCGGCCCTTACCTTTGCCATTCTGGTTTTTGTGGCGGTTTTGATTATTGCCTGCCCCTGTGCGCTGGGACTGGCCACCCCAACGGCCATCATCGTTGGAATCGGTAGAGGTGCCGAGAAGGGGGTCCTGGTCCGGAGCGCCCGTGCGCTGGAAGTCGCCCACCGCGTAAACCTGGTGGTTATGGACAAGACCGGCACCCTCACCACCGGCCACCCGGTTGTGACCGGCGTGACCCTCGCTCCAGGCCTGGAAACATCAGACGGGCTGGGCGGGTTGATCGGGACGTCGGAAAACGATGTCCTTAGGCTCGCCGGCGCGGCGGAGTTGGGTTCGGAGCACCCTGTTGGTAAAGCTATAGTAACCGAAGCCAGGGCCAGGAACCTGCCGTTGGACTATCCTGAGTATTTCGCCGCCATACCGGGCCGAGGGGTTGAGGCCCAGGTTAATGGCAGGTTGGTCCGGTTGGGGACGCAGGCGTTGCTGCAAGACGCCGGAATCGACACCGACGGCCTGGCCGAGAAAGCGGCGGAAATGGCGGCTTCGGGAAAGACTCCGCTGTTTGTGGCTTCGGATGACATCGCCGTGGGCGTCATAGCCGTGGCCGACACTCCCAAAGAAGGGGCCGCCTCGGAGGTTTCGCGCCTGAAAGGGCTTGGCGTTGCGGTGGTGATGCTCACCGGTGACAATTCCCGGGCGGCGGCGGCCATCGCCCGGGAATTGGGCATCGACGAAGTGGAATCCGAGGTAATGCCGGAGAACAAGGTTGAGGTGGTGAAGCGGCTGCAGGCCCGGGGCAACGTGGTCGCCATGGTGGGCGACGGCATCAACGATGCCCCGGCCCTGGTCCAGGCGGATGTGGGGATTGCCATGGGGACCGGCGCCGACGTGGCCATGGAATCGGCGGACGTGACGTTGATGCGAGGGGACTTGGCCGGGGTCGGCAGCGCGTTGACGTTGAGCCGGTTAACCATCCGCGTCATTAAGCAGAACCTGTTCTGGGCGTTCTTCTACAACGTGATGCTCATACCTGTGGCCGCCGGAGTGTTGTATCCATTGTTCAACGCCCTGGGAGGGGTGCCGGGGGAGTTGGGTCCCTTTTTCGGTGAGCACGGGTTTCTCAACCCGGTCCTGGCGGCCCTGGCCATGGCTTTCAGTTCGGTAACCGTCGTCACCAACTCCCTGCGCCTGCGCCGGGCAGGGATTTAGACTCGTGGGGCCGACGACCGACAGCTAAAAGCAGTAGTCAAAAATCCCGGGAGGTTTCACCATGGCCACGGCCATCGACCCGATTTGCAAAATGGAAGTTGACACCGATAACCCGCCGGGCGGGCGCAGCGAACATGAGGGAACTACCTACTACTTCTGTGCGCCGGGGTGCAAGGTGGCCTTCGAGCAGGACCCCCACGCTTACCTGGGAGAGTACGACCACGGGCACGGCGACCACGAAGGACACGACCACGAAGGCCACGACCACGAAGGCCACGACCATGGGCAACACGAGGGCCACGACCACGGAGCCCATGACCACGGGCACACCTCGGCCAACGCGGCACCGGAAAAGAAACCGGGGTTCTTCGCCAAGTTATTCGGACGAGGTTAGCGGAAGGGCGGGGCCGGAGCCGGATTCAGCCGCTTCTGGCGGTCGCCCCGCAGCACCGCTTGTACTTTTTGCCGCTGCCGCAAGGGCAGGGAGCGTTTCGGCCAACCTTGGACCTGCCGCCGGGCGTTGCGTCGCTCCGGGTGCCGTTCACCTGGGCCATGGGGCTCCCCTTGGGAGGTTGACCCGCCGGCCGCTGAGTTCTGCCATTGGACTCCCCGCCGCCATCGTTCAGGGTAACGTGGAACAGGGTGTGGACAACGTCGTGCTGCATACGGGCCAACAGGTCCTGAAACATCTTGCGGCCTTCTGAGCGGTACATAACCAGGGGGTCTCGCTGGCCGTAGGCGTGAAGGCCAATGCCGGTGCGCAGGTTTTCCATGCCGGTCAGGTGGTTTACCCAATGAGTGTCAATGGCCCTTAGCAGCAGCAGCCTTTCCACGGTGCGCATCTGTTCGGCGCCAATCTCGGCTTCCCGGTTATCCAGGGCGATTTCTGCGTAACCGTTCAGAATCTCCTGCACCTCGTCCTGGCGGAGCTGGACCACCATGTCCTCATCGGCCAAGTTGGGCGGCAGCGGGCAGACCTGCTCCAGGTCGCTCAGGAATGCTCCGGGGTCCCAGTCGTCGGAGTGGCGGCCCGGCAGGTGGCGGCTCACCAGGTCCTGGAATTCCTGACGCAACATGTCCAGGATCCTGGTACGGAGATTCTCGCCTTTCAGTATGTCCGTGCGGTAGCCGTAGATAACCTCCCGCTGGGTGTTCAACACGTCGTCGTAGTTCAGCAGATGCTTCCGCATGTCGAAGTGGTAGCTTTCCACCTTGATCTGGGCGTTCCCGATGGACTTGGTCACCAACCGGTTTTCAATGGGAGCGTCCTCTTCCATCCCGGTCCAACTCATGACCGCCTTGATGCGTTCCCCGCCAAAGCGGCGCATCAACTCGTCCTCCAGAGAGATATAGAACTGGGAACTGCCCGGGTCCCCCTGGCGGCCGGCGCGGCCCCGGAGTTGGTTGTCGATGCGCCGGGCGTCATGGTGTTCGGTGCCCAACACGTAAAGGCCGCCCAACTCCACCACCTTGTCGTGCTCCGCCTGCCAGTCGGGCCGGTCGTTGTCGGCCCCTCCAAGGACGATGTCGGTCCCTCTTCCCGCCATGTTGGTGGACACGGTGACCGCTCCCGACCGGCCAGCCTGGGACACGATCGAGGCTTCTTGCTCGTGGTTCTTGGCGTTGAGCACCTCGTGGGGGACGCCCCTGCGTTTAAGCATGGCGCTGAGGTGCTCTGATGATTCGATTGACGTGGTCCCGACCAGCACCGGCCGGCCTTCCTGGTTTAGCGATTCAATCTTTTCCGCCGCATTCCGCCACCTGGCTTCCTCGGTCTGGAAAATCAGGTCCGGGAGTTCTTCCCGGGCCATTGGCAGGTTCGTCGGCGCAACGGATACTTCCAAGCCGTAAATCTTGTGGAACTCATCGGCCTCGGTTTCGGCGGTTCCTGTCATACCCGCCAACTTCCGGTACATACGAAAGTAGTTTTGCAGCGTTATCGTGGCATAGGTAATGCTTTCCCGCTGGATGGTTACTCCTTCTTTAGCTTCAACCGCCTGATGCAACCCGTCGGACCAGCGGCGGCCGAATTGGAGCCGGCCGGTGAACTCGTCAACAATGACCACCTCTCCGTCCCGGACCACGTACTCCTTGTCATGGATCTTCATTATTTGGGCGGTCAGGGCGTTTTCCATGTAGTGGACCAGGTGGAAATTTTCCGGCTCATAAAGGTTGGGGGTATTGGTCCACTTCTCCATCTTGGCAATGCCGTCCTGGGTCAACGAAATGGCCTGGGTGCGGTCATCGATGGTGTAGTCCTCTTCGGCCTTCAGCCTGGGCACCAGCTTGGCGAAAGTGTAGTAGTGTTGGACCGGTTCAGCGGCAGGCCCGCTGATTATCAACGGTGTGCGGGCCTCGTCGATAAGGATGTTGTCCACTTCGTCGACGATGGCGAAATTCAGTTCCCGCTGCACACGCTGCGCGACCTCAAGGGCCATGTTGTCCCTGAGGTAGTCAAAGCCAAATTCGTTGTTGGTCCCGTAGGTGATGTCTGCCTGATAGGCCTCCGCACGGCTGACCCATCTCAGGAACTTGAGCCCGTTGGTTGGGTCTGTAAATTCCGGGTCGTAGATATACGCGGCGTCGTGCTGGAGGCACGCCACGGTCAGACCCAAGGCGTGGTACACCGGCCCCATCCACACGGGGTCCCGCCGGGCGAGGTAGTCGTTCACCGTGACGAGGTGAACACCCTTGCCCGATAGGGCGTTCAGGTAAACCGGCAGGGTGGCGACCAGGGTCTTGCCCTCGCCGGTCTTCATTTCGGCAATTTGGCCCCGATGCAGGACGCCGCCGCCGATCACCTGGACGTCATAGTGCCGTTGCCCCAGGTTGCGTTTGGCGGCTTCTCTAACTGCGGCAAAGGCCTCCGGCAGCAATTCGTCCAGAGACTCCCCGCCGGCCACACGGGACTTGAAGACCTGGGTCTTGTCCAGCAATTCAGCATCGGACAATGCCTGGAAATGCCCCTCGAGCCTATTGACCTTCTCGACCAGTGGGGCGCTTTTCTTGGCCAGGCGCCCGCTATTATCGCTAACCAGCTTATTCAGTAATGACACCATCGGGAGAAATCCTCAAGGAGATACCATGAAGCTTTGAAACCTTATTGTACCCAATGAAGCGTCCGCCTGCACGGCCCTGACGGAACAACGGCAGAGGAATCGCCTTTTAGCCCGCCAGGCACAGCGTCCGAAAAATCTCCGCTGCTGCGGCCGGGAGAGGAGCCGGTCTTACACCCGCCGGCAATGCCCGGCGCCGGGCGCGTCTGCTTTAGAGCGAGCGCGTTCACGGCTGGCAGTTTTTGACCCAGAGGCGGAGAGGATGACGGTGGATGGAGTTGGTCAGGGAGCGGCGGGGCTTTCTACGGCGCCTTTTAGCTCATTGACGCTGGCTGCTCCTGAATCTGCCACCATCTCGGTCAGTTCGTCTAGTATGCGAAATGGGGATTCCAGGTTGACCAGGTTGGCGCTGCCTATTTGAACTGCGGTAGCTCCGGCCAGGATGTATTCCAGGGCGTGCGCGCCCGTGAAGATGCCGCCCACGCCGATGATCGGAACGTCCACCACTTGGGCGGCCCGGTGCACCAACGCCAGAGACACGGGGCGGAGCCCTTCTCCGGAAAGGCCGCCGGTGATGGCCCCCAGGACCGGCCTCCGGGTTATTGGGTCAATCTTCATTGCGGGCAGGGTGTTGGAAATGGTCAAGGCGTCTGCGCCGGCGTCAACCGCGGCCAGGGCGATTTCGGTGATATCGGGAACATTCGGCGCCAATTTAACCAGGACCGGCAGGTCATTGTTGGCCTTGACGGCGGTCACGGCGGTTGCGGTGAGCTTGGCGCTGTGGCTGAAGAGGGCTCCGGATTCGATGTTGGGGCAACTGAGGTTCAGCTCGATGCCCTGGAAGACTGTAGCGCCCTGAGCCATGGCCGCCATCTCCCCGAACTGGGCGGCGCTGTCCGCCGACAGGCTTAGCAGCACGGTGGTGTCCCACCGCGCCCACTGCTCGGCCAGGGCACCAACCGCCTGTTCGATCCCTGGGTTGGCCAGCCCGATGGAGTTGAGCATAATGCTCTCCCCGGTTTCACGGCCAACACGAAAGGATTGGGGATACCAGCGAGGCTCCGGGTTGCCTTCCCGGGGGAGGCGGGTCACCGTCTTGGGGATAACTGCGCCTAGTTTGCGCAAGGGTAGGTCGGGGGTCAAACCCCGGCCGTAGCCGTCGTACCCCAGGGTGCCGGAGGCGATCATAACCGGGTTTGCGAGGATCAGGCGCCGGGGATGCCGAGGCGCCAGGTCGACCTCAAGGCCGACCTGGCGTTGTGTTGCCTGCGGTTGGGCTTTGGCCGGGGCCTCGACCCTAGCCGGGGTTTTCGTCTCCGGCTTGGTGGCTGTCGATTTCGGTTGCATCCTCCTCCCCGCCGGTATCAGAAACGTTTTCGACTTCTTCGCCAATGGGGGCCAACGATCCCACGGGGTCCTCTGCGGTGTCAACCCCGGATATCGAGCCGGGTAGTTCTATCACGGTCGATGCGCCGTTGCTGCTGAGGATGGGTTGGTCTTCTTCCGCGGCTTCGTCGTCGTCCTCATCGTCCAGTTCATCGTCAAAATCCAGGCCGTCATCCTCCAACAGGTCTTTTTCCGGGGACAGCGCCGGCTCACGGGCGATAATCGCGCTATCGTCCGATTCGTTCTCTCCGATCCCCAACCAACCGGCCGATGCGAGTTCGGCCAACTCTGGCGGTTGTTCCGGCGCCAGCAGTTCATCCATGCCCGGAATCTGGATCCGGGCGGGGATCAACCTGCCGATGATTACGTTTTCTTTGAGTCCCAACAACGCGTCTTGAGCTCCGCTGACGGCTGCTTGGGTCAGGACCCGGGTGGTTTCCTGGAAGGATGCGGCCGAAAGGAAGCTGTTGGTGAGCAGCGATGCCCTGGTTACGCCGAGCAGGATGGGCTTGGCCGTAGCGGGTTCGCCGCCTTCCGCCAGGACCTTGGCGTTTTTCTCATGGAATTCGAACTTGTCCACCATCTGGCCAGGGATGAAGTCCGAATCCCCGGTGGAATCAACCTGAACCCGCCGCGACATCTGGCGCAGGATAATCTCAATGTGTTTGTCGTGGATGGCCACACCCTGCGCCTGGTAGACCTGTTGCACCTCGTCCACCAGGTATCTTTGAAGCTCGTCCTTGCCGCGAATGTGCATGATGTCGTGGGGGTTCAAGTGGCCGGCGGTTAGGGCGTCTCCGGCCGAAACCTGAGCGCCGTCTGCCACCAGTATCCGGGCAGTGGCGGGAATGATGTGTTCCCGTTCGTCCACGTCCTCCCAAATGATTGACACGGTGTCTTCACCCAGTTCTACCCGGCCGCCGATGTTGGCCACAACCTGCTGGCCCGGCTGGGTACTATTTTCGGATTCGCCCTCTTCGTCGGCCACGACCCCGGCCAAAATCATACGCGGCTCAACGTATTCGCCGTCATCGACCAGCAGCTTGGCGCCTTCGGGCAGCGCGTAGTCCTCTCGGAACTCCTCATGGCTTACCAACCGTAGCCGGCGTCCATCTTCGGTAGTCTCCACGGACACGATCCCGTCAATGTCGGCCAGGATTGCGGCGCCCTTGGGCACTCGGGCTTCAAACAACTCCTCAACCCTGGGCAGACCGCTGGTGATGTCGGTGCCGGCCACGCCGCCGGTGTGGAAGGTGCGCATGGTCAACTGGGTGCCGGGTTCACCGATGCTCTGAGCGGCGATGATGCCGACGGCCTGGCCGATTCCCACCGTCAAGCCGGTGGCGGGTAAACGCCCGTAGCAAAGCTGGCAGACCCCCCGGTGGGCTTCACAGATTAGGGGAGACCTTACCGGTACTTCGGTTACGCCTGCCTGGGCCAGGGATTCCGCGATTGCTTCGTCGATGAATTGGTTCCGATCGACCAGAATTTCCCCGGTTTCGGGGTGGGGGGTCGGCGCGGCCGCAAATCGGCCCAAAATGCGCTGTTGCAGTGTTGAATCCAGCCGGTCGTTGGTCGCGCGGGAGACCCAGTAGGCGTCAAAGGTGCCGCAGTCCTCTTCGAGGACAATCACTTCCTGGGCGATGTCTATCAAGCGGCGGGTCAGGTAGCCGCTGTCGGCGGTACGCAGCGCGGTGTCGGCCAGCCCCTTCCTTGCGCCGTGGGTGGAGATGAAGTACTCCAGGGCGCTGAGGCCCTCACGGAAGCTGGATTTGATTGGCAGGTCGATGATCCGGCCTTTGGGGTTGCTCATCAGCCCGCGCATTCCCGCCATCTGTTTAATCTGGGAAATGTTTCCCTTGGCTCCGGACACCGCCATGACGGCGATACCGCCGTAGTTGGGCAACTCCTCTTCCACCAAAGCAGTGGTGCGGTCGGACGCAGCGGTCCAGGCATCCACCGTTCTGGAGTAACGCTCCTCCTCAGAAATCAACCCTGAGAGGTACTGGTCTTCATAACCTGACACCAGTGTGGCCGCCTCGTCCAGAATTTCCGGCTTGCGGGCCGACACCTGGATGTCGTTGATGGCAATGGTGATCCCGGAGGTGGTGGCGTAGCGGAAACCCAGTTGTTTGATACGGTCCAGGGCGGCTGCCGTTTCCTCAGGGTCCAGTGACCGGTACAAGTCGGCCGTCAGGTCTTTCAGAGCGCCGCGGTCCATTAGTTTGTTCTGAAAGGGTACTGACTCAGGCATGGTCTCGTTGAAAATCAGCCGGCCCACAGTGGTCTCCACCCATTCGTCCTCATCGTACCCCCGCACCTGGCGGACCTGGATGGCTGCCCGCAAATCAACCAGCGTGCTCTCGTGCGGGTCTTTCGGGTCTATGGTAGCGTGGGCGATGCCAGCCTCGTCGAAGTTGTTGAACTTCCGACCCTCTCCCTTGGCGCCCGGCTGAATTTCAGTCAGGTAGTAGCATCCCATGACCATGTCCAGGGTGGGCGCTACCAGGGGGTCTCCTGAGGCAGGTGAAAGCATGTTGTGGATGCTTAACATGGCCTCTTTGGCCTCCAGCACGGCCATGCGGGACAGCGGGATATGCACGGCCATCTGGTCGCCGTCGAAGTCGGCGTTGAACGCTGAGCACACCAACGGATGTATCTGGATGGCATTACCTTCGATCAACACGGGCATGAATGCCTGGATTCCCAAGCGGTGCAGCGTGGGAGCCCGGTTGAGCAATACCGGGCGGTCTTTGATCACGTCTTCCAGGATGTCCCACACTTCAGGACGGGCTCTTTCCACCATGCGCTTGGCGTTCTTGATGTTGGGCGCAATGCCAAGCACCACCAGGCGGTGCATCACGAATGGTTTGAACAGCTCCAAGGCCATGCGTTTGGGCAGCCCGCACTCATTCATTTTCAGTTCCGGGCCCACCACAATTACCGATCTCCCGCTGTAGTCCACCCGCTTGCCCAGCAGGTTCTGGCGGAACCGGCCCTGCTTCCCTCTCAATAGGTCAGACAGGCTCTTCAGCTTGTGATTATGGCTGCCCTGGATGGGGCGTCCGCGACGGCCGTTGTCTATCAGGGCGTCCACGGCCTCCTGCAACATTCTCTTTTCGTTGCGGATGATGATTTCGGGGGCGGCCAGGTCCATCAGACGCTTCAAGCGGTTGTTGCGGTTGATTACCCGGCGGTACAAGTCGTTCAGGTCGCTGGTGGCGAAACGCCCGCCATCAAGTTGGACCATGGGGCGAAGCTCGGGGGGCAGCACCGGCAGAATGGAGAGGATCATGTCCTCAACCCTGTTGCCGCTGTTGCGGAAAGACTCAACAACCCGCAGGCGTTTGATGGCCTTTTTGCGCCGCTGACCCGAGGTGGTCTGCATCTCGTTAATCAGCTGCTCCCGCAGGGCTTCCAAGTCTATGGTGCGCAGGATGGCCAGAATAGCCTCTGCCCCCATGTTGGCCTGGAACACGTTGCCGTAGTGGTCCTTCAGCTCACGGTACCGGGATTCGGCGATGAGCTTATGTACCCGGAGGTCTTCCAACTCATCGATGTTTGCCTGGTATTGTTCTTCCAGTTGGGTTTCCTGCTGGGCCAGTTGGTCGTTAATGGCGTCTATTTCCGCCTGCCGGGCCCGGATTTCCTTCTCCATCTCAGCGGATTGCTCCGGTGTCGGCGCCGCGCCGTTTATGCCCACGTCAGTCCCGTCAGGGGCTATTTCTGCGGTGGAATCGTCAACTTCGGCGTGCTCGGCCTCCGCTTCAGCGGGGTCGCCCTCGAGGGCTTGAATTTTTGCGGCGGCCTCGCGCTGGAATTTACTGACGTCCAACTCGTGCTTGATCTTCTCGGCCTCCATGGCCTCGTCGCGCATCTCATCGTCGACAGACACGACGATATGCTGGGCGAAATAGAGGACTCGCTCCAGGTTGCGGGGAGATAGGTCAAGCAGCAGGCCCAGCCGGCTGGGGGTGGTCTTGCTGAACCAGATGTGGGCCACCGGAGCGGCCAACTTGATGTGGCCCATGCGTTCCCGGCGGACTTTGGAGCGGGTTACCTCCACGCCGCACCGGTCGCAAACCACACCGCGGTAGCGGATGCGCTTGTACTTGCCGCAGAAGCATTCCCAGTCTTTGGTCGGCCCGAAAAGGCGTTCGCAGAACAACCCGTCCTTTTCCGGGCGCAAAGTCCGATAGTTGATGGTCTCCGGCTTGGTGACCTCGCCGTGAGACCAGTTGAGCATCTGCTCCGGGGATGCTATGGAAATACGAATGGCATTGAAGTTAGTCCCCCGGGACTCGGTGCGGTCGGCCATCCTGACCATTAAAGAACCTCCAACGTCTGATATAGGTCAGTATCGTCAGTTATGCCCTGGGTTAGTGGAGGATGAACGTCTTCATTGAGCAACTCCACCGAAAGACCCAGGCTTTGCAATTCCTTCAACAACACGTTGAACGACTCGGGCACGCCGGGTTGGCCGATCTGCTCACCCTTCACCACTGCTTCATAGGTCTTAACCCGCCCGGCGACGTCGTCAGACTTGACGGTGAGCACTTCCTGCAGGTTGTAGGCGGCGCTGTAGGCCTCCAGCGCCCAGACTTCCATTTCACCGAACCGCTGGCCTCCGAATTGGGCCTTTCCGCCCAGTGGTTGCTGGGTGATCATGGAGTACGGTCCGGTTGACCGGGCGTGAATCTTGTCTTCCACCAGGTGTATCAGCTTGAGGATATAGATGACCCCAACCGTAACGGCCTGGTCGAAGCGGACGCCGGTCCTGCCGTCGTACAGGTCCAACTTGCCGAAGGTGGGTGGAGCGAGTCGCTGGTCCCGGTGAATCTTCAGAGCCAACTGGTGCATGGCCGGCACGTCAAGCCCAGAGGTATCGGTGTTGGCGACCTCGTTCAACCAGATTCGCAGGCACGCTTCCTGGGCTTTTCCTTCGATGGCGTCGTCAAAAATCTCCCGGCCGTCATACCCCCGCTCGGCCAGCCAGTCCATAGCTTTGTCCAGGTCTACGGCGGGAGCGCCTTCCGTGGGGGCTCCATCAATTGCTCCGGCCTGCTGGAGGAACCAAACCCGGGACAAGGCATCCTCGATGGAGCAGTCGTTGGCTCCGTCGAACACCGGGGTGTTGGCCCGGAAATTGAGCTTTTGGGCGGCCCAACCCAGGTGGGTTTCCAACACCTGGCCCAGGTTCATTCGGGAAGGAACGCCGATGGGGTTGAGAATGATGTCCACCGGGGTGCCATCCTTGAGGAACGGCATGTCCTCTTCCGGCAGTATCCTGGCGACCACGCCCTTGTTGCCGTGGCGTCCCGCCATTTTGTCGCCCACGGATATCTTCCGGGTCTGGGCAATCCAGACCCGGACCGCTTCATTAACGCCGGGGGAAAGGTCGTCCCGGTTGGACCGGTTCATCACCCGGACGTCGATCACCTTGCCGCGCTCTCCGTGGGGCACCCTGAGGGACGTGTCCTTTACGTCCCGGGACTTTTCTCCGAATATGGCCCGGAGCAGCTTTTCCTCGGCGGTTAACTCGGTCTCGCCTTTCGGCGTGACCTTACCTACCAGGATATCTCCCGGCCCGACGTCTGCCCCGATGCGGATGATCCCCCGCTCGTCCAGGTCTCTAAGGCTGCCTTCTCCTATGTTGGGAATGTCTCGGGTGATTTCTTCGGGGCCCAGCTTGGTCTCCCGGGCCTCCATCTCGTGCTTTTCAATGTGGGTCGAGGTAAACCTGTCGTCCTTCACCAGCCGTTCGCTAAGGATGATGGCGTCCTCGTAGTTGTAGCCTTCCCAGGACATAAATGCCACCAGCACGTTCTGGCCGAGGGCAAGTTCTCCCTGGTCGGTGGAGGAGCTGTCCGCCAGAATGTCGCCGGCCTTGACCGCGTCTCCCTTGGATACAATTGCCCGTTGGTCGAAGCAGGTGCC
Source organism: Dehalococcoidia bacterium (assembly GCA_963663135.2). Taxonomy (GTDB): domain Bacteria; phylum Chloroflexota; class Dehalococcoidia; order Lucifugimonadales; family UBA3495; genus Io17-Chloro-G2. Next base: position 130,217 of record CAXXRM010000001.1, read on the forward strand.
CTGGTTGGTTCGAGCGAACTTGATCAAGGGGTGACCGTGCTCGATGCCGTCCCGGTCGGTGACCACCACTTCCCGGCCGGACACCGAAGTGACCACGCCGTCAACTACCGCCATGACCACCTGCCCGCTGTCTCGGGCCACCCGCCCTTCGATTCCGGTGCCGACCGTAGGAGCCTGGGGCCGCAGCAAGGGGACCGCCTGGCGCTGCATGTTGGACCCCATCAGCGCCCGGTTGGCGTCGTCGTGCTCAAGGAACGGGATAAGCGCCGCCGACACGCTCATGATCTGCATGGGCGACACGTCCATCAGGTCCACGGTGTCCGAGGGTTCCTGGATGTAGTTTTCACCCACTCTCATTTCCACGCGGTCTTGCACGAATTGGTTCAATTCGTCCAACACCGAATTCGCCTGAGCAACCCGGTAGTTTTCTTCCTGGTCTGCTGACAGGTAGACCACGGCGTCATCACCGCTGGCCACGAAGGCCTTGACCGGTATCTCCGTGTTCGCGGGAAGCTCCCGCAAGGCCGCCATCCGGTTGGGTGGGATGGCTTTCCCCCTGGTTATGATGGCGCCGCCCGACTCAGTTCTAATGTCTTCGGTGACGATGCGCCCCTTCAGGTCCGGCGAGTCATGGGGGAGGCTCTTGAGCACCCGCCGGTAGGGAGATTCGATGAACCCGTAAGAGTTGATCCTGGCGTACGACGCCAAGGAACTAAGCAGTCCGATGTTGGGCCCTTCCGGCGTTTCGATGGGGCAAATTCTCCCGTAGTGAGAGAAGTGGACGTCCCTGACGTCGAACCCGGCCCTTTCTCGGGAAAGGCCCCCGGGTCCGAGGGCGGAAAGGCGGCGTTTGTGGGTCAACTCCGCCAGCGGATTGGTCTGGTCCATGAACTGGGAGAGCTGGGAGCCACCGAAGAACTCCCGGACGGCGGCGACCACGGGGCGGATGTTGACCAACCCCTGGGGAGCGGCGGTCTCCGGGTCCACCAGGGTCATCTTCTCCTTGACCATGCGCTCCATGCGCAACAGGCCCACCCTTACCTGGTTTTGCACCAGTTCGCCCACTGCCCGGACGCGGCGGTTGCCCAGGTGGTCGATGTCGTCCGGCCGGCCATCTCCCTGATTGATGCGGATCATGGTACGAATCACCGCGACCACGTCTTCAAGGGTCAAGGTCATGACGCCTTCGTTGGAGGTTTGGTTCAGCCGCCGGTTCAGCTTGTAGCGGCCCACACGGCCCAGGTCATACCGTCGGGGACCGAAGAAAAGGTTACGGATCAGGTTGCGCGAGTTTTCCAAACTGGGAGGTTCCCCGGGACGCAGCCGCCGGTAGAATTCGACCTGAGCAACGGCGATTCGCTGGGCTTTTACGTGGTCGTACGCTTCATCCGGGTGCAGCCAGTCCCAGAGGGATTCCAGTTCTTCCTTGCGGAAATTGCTGTCCTTGGCGTCATAGGCGGGGTCCCGGTCCAGCGTGGACTGTATGTATCTGTGCGCATCGTCGGTGTCCACCCCGACGAACAGCTCCAGCATCGCCTCGTCGGTTGCGACGCCCAGGGCCCGCAGGAAGGTGGATGCTGAGACCTTCCGCTTCCGATCCACCTTGATGGAAAGAACGTCTTTGCTGGAGGTTTCAAACTCCAGCCAAGCGCCGCGGGAAGGAATCAACTTGGCGAAGCAGAGGTTTCTGGCGGTAACGGCGTTGCGTTCCAGAACAAAATAGATGCCCGGAGAACGGACTAGTTGGCTTACTACCACCCGTTCGGCCCCGTTGACGATAAAGGTCCCGTTGGGGGTCATCATGGGGATGTCCCCCATGAAGATCTCCTGCTCCTTGATCTCGCCGGTTTCCTTCATAACCAGCTGCGTCTTTACGTACAGCGCTTGGGACAGGGTGATTTCCCGCTCCTTGCACTCCTGAGGGAGGTACTTGGCCGGTCGGAAGTAGTGCTCTTGGAAATGAAGGTCGTACTTCTTGGCCGTGTAATCGGTGATGGGCGAGATTTCCTGATAAACTTCCTGGAGCCCATCGGTGGTAAACCACTCGTACGATTGAAGCTGGCTTTGGATCAAGTTGGGGATTTCCACCACCTTGGGAATACGCGCGTAGGTCCTAGCTTCTGGAAGCGAGGGGGCTTGGGCAGCTTTAATGGGAAGCAAAGCCATTACCAGATCTCCTTTAGGGCGAGCAAATCCGCCGAGGTTCGAGGTTATCCGCTAGGCAAGGGCGCCTAAAAAATGGCACAAAGAGTGATCAGGAATGCCGAGGTCTACAGGAAAAGTGGCGCAAAAGGACGTGTGAGGCATAGATCGGTAACCTGTGATTATACACGATGAGGCCACCGTGTCAACACTTTTTGACAACTATAACAGGCCAATCGCATTGAGAACACCATTACTCCCGGTTCCCCGTGAAGTTCAGCATTCACGAAGGGTACGCCCTCACCCCCGGCCATGCTGAGGCGGGACTACATGGACGGGCTGGATAAATCTCGCGGTGCGATAGCTGCCCCCAACCATTGTTGTCACCGAAATGGGAATCTAGAGCCCTTTCTATGCGCAATGACGGTTGTGGTGGTGGAGACACGCCGGGTGGGAGTAAGCCGGGTTCCTCATGAGGATTTGCTGGATCCCTGTCGCAACGGGGATGACCGGGGGGTGGGTGAAATCGCGTCTCGTGGTGAAACACTAAAGAAGCCCCTTTGGTTGAATATCGGCCTAGGAGCCCAATTTACCCAAAGGGACTTCTTGTTGCCAGTAGCCTCGTGCTGTTAGCAGTTGCTTAGCGCAATCCGGACCGGGTCAGGTCGTGCGTTCCAACTGGGATGTTGCGAGACTAGTCCGGTGTGGCGCCCAATGCCGGCGCCGCGGCCTCCTCGTCGGCGGCCAGGACCCGGTTCACCGCGCTCAGGTAGGCTTTGGCGGACGCCACGATGATGTCGGTGTCAGCTCCCCGCCCGGTGTAGATTTTCCCGGCGGAGTCCACCCGAACCGTCACAGTGCCCATAGCGTCCAGCCCTTCGGTGACAGCCTGGACGTTGAAGTCCACCAACTTGCAGTCGGAACCTACCACCCGGTCAATTGCGTTGCATACGGCGTCGACGGGGCCGTTGCCCGTGGAGGCATCGGTGGTCACGCTTTGGTCTGGGCCCATCAGTCTGACAGTGGCGGTGGGAATGTCATGGTCGCCGCCGGTGAATTGGACGTGTTCCAGCGTGTAGCTGATCGGCTCGCTTGACTCCCTGTGTTCCTCGTCCATCAGGATTTCCAGGTCGCGATCGGTGACCTCAGGCTTTTTGTCCGCCAGTGCTTTGAACGACTCAAACACGCCGTTCAGAGCCTCCCGGTCCAGGGAATATCCCAGGGCTTCCAACCGGGATTGCAGGCCGGCCCGGCCGCTCAGTTTGCCAAGGACCAGGCTGTTGCCGGGAACGCCCACCCGCTCGGGTTGCATCACTTCGTAGGTGGACCGGTCCTTCAACACCCCGTCCTGGTGGATGCCGGAGGCATGGCGGAAAGCGTTCTCGCCCACGATTGCCTTGTTGGACTGGACCGACATTCCGGTTATCCGGCTCACCAGCCGGCTGGCCGGGTATAGCTGGGTGGTGTCGACTCCCATATCCACGTGGAACAGGTCTTTACGGGTGTCCAGGGCCATGATTATCTCTTCAAGCGAGGCGTTGCCGGCCCTTTCGCCAATGCCGTTTATGCAGCCTTCCACCTGGTTAGCGCCCGCCTCAATGGCCGCCAGGCTGTTGGACACCGAAAGGCCCAAGTCGTTATGGCAGTGGACACTGAGGTTTACGTTCTCAATTCCACGGACATTGGCTTTGATGTCGTGGATCAACCGAGTGAAGTCCGAAGGAATGGCGTAGCCCACGGTGTCGGCAATGTTGACCGTGGTGGCTCCGGCTTGGATTACCGCTTCAAGCATCTGGTAGAGATAGTCCGGCCGGGTGCGGGTGGCGTCCATTGGGGAAAATTCCACGTCGGAGCAATAGCCGCGGGCTCGTTCCACCATGGAGACCGCCATGCCCATTACCTCTTCCCGGTCCTTCCGCAATTGGTGCATTACGTGAATGTCGGACGAGGATAGGAAGACGTGGACACGGTGCTTTTCGGCGTGCCTTACCGCCTCCCACGCCTGATCTACGTCATTGGGATGGGCCCTGGCCAGGGAGCAGATAATGGGCCCTTCAATTTCCCGGGCGATCCGACTAACCGCTTCGAAATCGCCCGGAGAGCTGGCGGCGAATCCGGCTTCAATAATATCCACCTTCATCCGCTGCAATTGCTTGGCAATCTCAAACTTTTCGTCGCCGGTCATTCCGATGCCGGCAGACTGTTCTCCGTCCCGGAGAGTAGTGTCCAAAAACAAGACCTTTGGATCTGGCATTTCTTTCCCTTTCCTTATTTTTCTGGTTTGTGGTTGCTTTGCCGGGTACTGACCGCCCTGTCCCCAATTCGTTGGCGGAGGCCGACGTGGACTCGGGCGTGAAACGCGCTTATTCCAACGTGATTGGTGCTCCGGAAAGGGTTGCCAGGGGGGTGTAGTCCACCGCATCCAGCCCGGCCAGGACCAGCACGCGATGGTGAACTACACTCAACATCTCCTGCGTCATCATGGAGTACACTCCAAAATTCTCACTAACCCTACTTGGGGTCCATCCAGGGCATCATGGCCCGGAGCTCCTTCCCGATGATTTCGATGGGAGCGTTCTGGGCCGCCTCGCGCATTGGAATGAAGCGGGGACGGCCTTCGTCGTTCTCGGCAATCCACTCACGGGCGAAGGTGCCGTCCTGGATCTCCTTCAAGACGGAGCGCATATTCTCCCTGACGTGTTCGTCGATAATCCGGTTCCGCCGGCTCAACGACCCGTATTCTGCGGTGTCGCTGACCGAAAAGTGCATGTAGTTGTGCCCACCCTGGTACATGAGGTCCACAATCATTTTGAGTTCGTGCAGGCACTCGAAGTAGGCGATTTCCTGGGGATATCCCGCCTCCACCAACGTCTCGAAGGCAGCGTTGACCAGCGCCGTTACGCCGCCACACAGGATCGACTGTTCGCCGAACAGGTCGCTTTCGGTCTCATCCTTGATGGTGGTTTCCAGGACACCGGCGCCGGTGCAGCCAATTCCCTTGGCGTAGGCCAGGCCGATGTTTTTGGCGTTGCCGGTGGCGTCCTGGTGCACTGCCAGCAGGCTGGGCACGCCGACTCCCTCGACGAACAACTCTCGCATCCGGTGCCCGGGGGCCTTGGGCGCAACCATCATCACGTCCATGTTGTCCGGCAGCACGACCTCCCGGTAGTGGATGCTGAAGCCGTGGGCCACCATAAAGGCGCTGCCCGGCTTGAGGTTGGGAGCAATCTGTTCCCGGTAGATCCGGCCCTGGAGGTGGTCCGGGATCACCATCATGATCACGTCGGCCTCGGCGGCCACGGCGGGGACCTCGGCTACCCGCAGGCCGGCCGCTTCCGCCGTAGCGATGCTGGAGCTGCCGGGGTAAAGGCCAACGACGACGTTCTGCCCGTTGTCCTTCAGATTCAGGGCGTGGGCGTGTCCCTGGCTGCCGTACCCGACGATTCCTATGGTTTTGCCAGCCAACGTGGCCAAGTCGGCGTCGGAGTCATAGTAAACGTTAACCATTATTCCATTCCTCTTTTTTCAATCCCGCCCCGGTCCACGGCGGTGTGGGACAGTGTAGGGGACCGGGTCCGGGGTCAATTTACCGGGCGTCCTGGGAGTGCTGGTGGCCGTTGGCAACCTGCATGTAGGCGTCCAACCCTCCACCGTCGCTGGTCCGTCCGTCTGCCTGTCCCCGCACCATTGCCACCAATCCGGTGCGCAGCATTTCGATAATCCCAAACGGCTTCAACAAGTCGTGGATCGCGTTGATTTTGTCCTCTTCCCCGGTTACTTCGATCACCAGCGATTGGGCTCCCACGTCGACGATGCTGGCCCGGAAGAGTTGGACGATTTGGATGACTTCTCCCCGGTTGGCGGTGGTGGCGTGGACCTTGATCAGAGCCAACTCCCGGCCTATGTGGTCCTCGGATGTGATGTCGGTGACCCGGATCACGTCAATCAGCTTGTCCAATTGCTTGGTGACCTGGTTGATGGTGTCCTCGTCGCCCTCTACCACGAAAGTCATGCGGGAAAGCCCTGCTTGCTCGCTCTTGCCAACCGCCAAGCTGGCAATGTTGAAGCCGCGCCGGCGAAACATGCTGGCGATGCGGGTAAGGACGCCGGGCCGGTCCTCCACCAGTGCAACTATGGTGTGCAACTCGTCGTTGGGGGTCATCAAATCCAGCCTTTAACCGGTTGGGCCGACCGGCGGGGACTCCATCATCTCGTTGACAGACTCACCCGCAGGTATCATGGGGTAAACGTTTTCGCCCCGCTTGACTACAAAATCCACCACTACCGGCCCCGGGGTTTCCAGGGCCTGTTGAATGACGTCGGACACCTGGTCCCGGCGAGTGACCCGCAGGCCGGTGATCCCGTACGCCTCGGCCAGCTTGACGAAATCCGGATTGCCGGAGTAGACGGTGGAGAAGTAGTCCCGTTCGTAGAACAGGTCTTGCCACTGGTGCACCATGCCCAGGGTACCGTTGTTTAGAATGGCGAACTTGACGTCAATCTTGTTTTCCACCGCTGTGGCCAGGTCGCACATGGTCATTTGGAAACCGCCGTCTCCCGCTACCGACCAGACCGTTTTGTCGGGGCGTCCCATCTTGGCGCCCAGGGCGGCCGGGACCTCGAACCCCATCGAACCCAGGCCCCCGGAGGTTATTAGCGTGTTGGGTTCTTGGAAGGTGCAGTATTGGGCGGCCCACATTTGGTGCTGCCCCACGCCGGTCACCACGATTGACTCGCCGCGGGTGGCCTCAGCCAACCGGGTCAACACATACTGGGGCAACAGTTCCCCGCTGTCATCGAGCCGGTTCAACGGGTGCTCGGCCTTGAGGTTGTCCACGTACTTGAGCCATTCCAGGTGGACGTTCGGCGCCACTTTGGGGAGCAACTGGTTCAGCACCAGCTTCAAATCTCCCAGCACGGGCGCATGGGCTTTGACGTTCTTGTTTAGTTCTGAAGGGTCGATGTCGACGTGGACAACCTTGGCGTTGGGAGCAAAGTCTTTGACCCTGCCCGTCACGCGGTCGTCAAAGCGCATCCCTAAAGAAATCAGAAGGTCGGCGTGGTCTATCGTGAGGCTGGAATACGCCTGGCCGTGCATTCCGGGGAATCCCACGTTCAGATAGTGGTCGGTGGGCAGGGAACTGATGCCCAGCAGCGTGGTGATTACGGGAATCTGGGCCTTCTCCGCCAGTTCGCGCATTTCGTCGTAGGCCTTGGAGATGAGCAGCCCGTGTCCGGCCAGAATCACCGGCCTTTCTGCCTGGTTGATCAGGGCGGCGGCCCGGTCGATCTGGTCTTGGGGCGCCTCGCCGGGTGGATTGTATCCCGGCAGGTTGACCTTGTCCGGCCAGACAAACTCGGCCCGTTCGTCGAGCAGAACGTCCTTGGGTATGTCCACCAATACCGGGCCGGGCCGTCCGGTCCTGGCAATGTGGAACGCCTCTTTGATCGCCGGGGCAATGTCGGAAACCGACATCACCAGGTAGTTGTGCTTGGTGATCGGCAAGGTAATCCCGGTCACGTCGGTTTCTTGAAAAGCGTCCTTCCCGATAGCTGCCCGGGGCACCTGGCCGGTAACGGCGACTATGGGGATCGAGTCCATCATTGCGGAGGCGATGCCCGTCACCAGGTTTGTGGCTCCGGGTCCGGAGGTTGCTGAACAAACCCCCACCTTGCCGCTGGACCGGGCATAGCCGTCCGCGGCCATCGCGGCGGCCTGTTCGTGGCGGACCAACACGTGCCTAAGGCTCGGGTACTTCGCCAAGGCGCCGTATAATGGAAGCACCGCGCCGCCGGGAAGCCCAAAAATGACATCTACTCCTTCCTGGAGCAGACTTTCGCAAACGATTTCGGCGCCGCTAAGTTCCATTTTCGCTCCACAAAGCCGGCGTCAAACCGGCAAATAGAAAAACCCGTCCCCATGAAGGGACGGGTTGAGTTTTCCCGCGGTACCACCCTTCTTTCCCGGGACGTTGGCCTTTGGGGCCCATGGTTGTCGCCTGGACCGCGTCTCCGGGACTGCTCTAAAGGCCTCTATCGGGGCCGAATCGTCCCGCCCTACTGGGGTTCAGGCGGGCCGCTCCGGGGCGAGTTCGGGGTCTATCTGCCGCCGGTTTCACACCTAACGCCGGCTCTCTGGGACAGGGCTCCCCTACTACTCCCCTTCATCGCGGATTTCGTAACAATGTCCAGCCAAAATGTTATCAGTACGTCATACCATTGTCAACAACACCACGCACGGCCCAAACAGGCAGGGGCAAGGATTGGAACGAGGATCGCAACAAGGTTCCGGAAGAAAATATCCCGGATTCTTGCCTCGAACCTGAATCCCGCTGCGAGCCCTGCCCTCCGGACCAATTCCGGGGATTAAGCCTCGGAATATCAGGATATTATGATATGATGAATCATCAACTACCACAGGCGTGTCCAGATAAAATCTTCCGGTAATTCACTAGGAAACCCTTTGCCCGAACGTATCTTCATCGGCGTTGCCTGGCCCTATGCCAACGGTCCTTTGCACCTGGGCCACGTGGCCGGTTGCTATCTGGCGTCGGACATCTTTGCCAGGTATCACCGGATGAAGGGCAACGACGTGTTGATGGTGTCCGGCAGCGACACTCACGGCACTCCCATTACCGTTCGGGCGGACCAGGAAGGTGTGGAACCGCAGGAAGTGGTAGACCGGTACCATGCCCAATTCCTGGACAGTTGGAAAAGGCTGGGCGTGTCCTTCGACCTGTTTACGTCCACCAATACTGATAACCACAAGGAAGTAACGCAAGAAATCTTCACCTCTCTCCTGGAGAGCGGCTACATTTACACCGACCAAATGCTGCTGGCCTACTGCCCCGATTGCGACCGGTTTCTGGCGGACCGCTATGTGGAGGGCATTTGTCCCCACTGCGGAGACCTGCGGGCCCGCGGGGACCAATGTGAAAGCTGCGGGCGCACTTTGGACCCTCAAGACCTGGTCCAACCCCGGTGTTTACTCTCGGGGACCACGCCCGAATTCCGGCAGTCCGAGCACTTCTTCCTGAAGCTTTCGGCTTTTCAGGAACCGCTGTTGGAATGGGTCCGCGGCCAGACCCACTGGCGGCCCAACGTCTTGAATTTTACCCGGCGGTACCTGGAAGACGGCCTGAAGGACCGGGCAATCTCCCGGGATATGACCTGGGGTATCGAACTTCCCCTGGAAGGGTACCAAGACAAGCGCATCTACGTTTGGTTCGAAGCCGTTATCGGCTACCTGTCGGCCGCCATAGAGTGGGCCAAGAATTCAGGGAATGAAGAGTCCTGGCAGGATTTCTGGAAGGACCCGTCCACCAAGTCCTACTACTTCATCGGCAAGGACAACATTCCATTCCATACCATTATCTGGCCCGCAATGCTGATGGGCTACGGCGGCCTCAACCTGCCCTACGACGTCCCGGCCAACGAGTTCTTGAGCATTGAAAACCGTAAATTCTCTACCAGCCAGAATTGGGCGGTTTGGCTGCCCGATTACCTGGACCGGTATGACCCTGATCCCCTCCGATACCTCCTGTCGATCAACATGCCCGAATCCGGAGACTCGGATTTTTCCTGGTCTGAGTTTGTCCGTCGCAACAACGAGGAATTGGTAGCCACCTACGGCAATTTGGTAAACCGGGTGTTGTCTTTTACCTATCGGAACTTCGATGGCAGGATTCCAACCCCCGGACCGCTGGCCGAGGTTGACCAGAGGCTGTTGGACGCCTCCCGGGAGGCGATGGCCGACGTTGACCGAAGCCTTTATCAGTGCCGGTTCAAGCAGGCGTTGGCCTTCGCCTTCGGGTTGGCCCAGGATACCAACCGGTACCTGGACACCAAGGCGCCCTGGCGCGCCATCAAGAGCGAAAGCCAGACCGACCGGGAAGATGCGGCCACAACCCTCTGGGCGGCTATTCAGGTGATTAACTGCCTGAAGACAGTCCTGACGCCGTTCCTCCCGTTTAGCTCCCAAAATCTGCATGGGTTCTTGGGACTGGACGGGAAGGTGGAGGATGACCGCTGGGACTTCGACGCCGCCATGCAAAAAATAGTAGCCGGCGGACCCTTGAACCGCCCGGCCCCGCTGTACACCAAGCTTGACCCGGATGTCGCCGACCAGGAATACCAGCGACTGGGCGCAGAGGCCGTTTAGGAGTCCATTTGCTGGAAGGGTTGGACCGACAGGCCGAGTCTATCTATGCACCAATCCGGCCGCTGCTTGACCAGGCCGAAGAGTGCTTACACCGTTTAACCCAGTCCGACGCACCACAAATTGCGCCGTTGCTGGATTACACCATGGCCAAGGGCGGAAAGCGGATCCGTCCCGCCGTCACCCTGCTGGCATCCAGTTTTCATCCCGGCGACACCAGGCCGCCTATATTGATGGCCGGCGCCGTGGAACTGCTCCACCTCGCCACCTTGATTCACGACGATACGGTGGATAATTCAGACCTTCGCCGGGGCAAAGCCACCGTCTCGAACCTGTGGGGACCCCACGTCGCGGTGCTGTTCGGCGACTACGTCTTCGCTGCCGCGGCGAGTGTGGTTTGCGACACGGACAACGTGAGGGTGATCCGCAGGTTCTCCGAGACCATCATGGACCTGGCCAGCGGGGAACTGATGGAATACTTCGGTGTATTCGACCCGCTGCAGTCCAGGTCTATCTATAATGACCGGATTTACCGCAAGACGGCGTCCCTGTTCCGCACCGCCGCCGAGACCGGAGCGATTCTGAGCGGCGCCCCGGAGCCGGAAGTAGAGGCATTGAAAGACTATGGGTACCAGATCGGAATGGCATACCAGATAGTCGATGACCTTTTGGACGTTCAGGGCGACGCCTTGTCCCTGGGTAAGCCGGTGGGCAACGACCTGCGTCATGGCATCCTGACGCTGCCCGCCATCATGCTGATGGAGCGCTACCCCGAAACCAACCCGATCAAGGCGTTGTTCCAGGACCGGGAGCAGGTCGGGAACCTCGAGGCGGCCCTGGAGATGATCCAGAATTCCGACATTGTCGAGGATTGCTACCAGGTCATCAAAAGCCACTGCCACGCCGCCCGCAAGTCCTTGGACTCCTTCCCGGACTGCGAAGCGCGGCAGTCATTGCTCCAACTGGCCGATTACATCTGGGAGCGCAGCCACTAACGTCATTCCAGAGCGGTCCGCTGGCGCCGGTCGCGACCTAGTTGCCGGACGCTTCCCACGCAACCTGTCCACTGATGATGGTCATAGTCGCGCGGATGTCTTTAAGCCCTTCCGGGTCAATCTCGGTTGGGTCGGCGTCGAGCAGCGCCAGGTCCGCGCCGCCGCCGGGGGTTATGCCCACCCGCCGCTCCGGTGGTACGGCCGCCGCTTGATCGCCGGTGTACATCCGCAGCGCATCCCGTACCGGTAGTTCCTGTCCAGGGTCACCTTGCCCGGTGAATGCGCCCAGAAAGGCTCCCGATCGCGTACGGCGGGTTACGGCGCTGTAGATTGCCGGCCAGGGGTTGGGGTCTATCACCGGCGCATCGGACCCGAATGTCACGCTGGCCCCGGCCTGACGTAGCCCCCTGGCATCGTACAGATGGTCGAGCAGGCCTGGCTCCACGTTGGCCAGGTAGCTATCGCCTTGCCAGTAAACGAACCCCGGTTGGGTGACAATCATCGCTCCCGATTGAACTACCTGAGCCACCAACTCCGGGGGGCATTCCGAGCAATGTTCAATGCGGTCCCTTACCGTCAACCCGCCGCGGGACTCCCGTTCACTGGTTAGCACGGCGGCGGCAGCGGCGACGGCTTCCTGCTCCACGGCGTGGATTGCTACGGGGAACCCGGCGGCATGAGCCCGCCGGACCATGTCTTGCAGTTCGGTCACTCCCGGATAAAGCGCCCCGGTGGTTCTTGTGACCATTATTTTCGCGTGCCCCAGCCGCAGTCCAGAATCGCCATCCCCGAAATTCAGGCCGGCCTCGCGGAACTCATCAATATGGTCAAAGCCGGCCATCATGGTCACGCGGCAGGACAACTGCCCGGACGCTCTCAACTCCAGGAAGGTTTCCCACCGATTGGGGTCGTTGCCGGGTCCGGCATCGTGCGCCGAAGTGATGCCGGACGCCAGCAGTTTTTGATTGAGCAGCCGGACTCCATCTTTTAGTCCCCCCGGATCGTGGGCGGCGTCCAATCGCCGGCGCAGAAAATCTCCCATTTCAAGCAAAAGACCGGTTGGAGTCCCCGACGCGGGGTCTCGGTCAATGACTCCCTCCACCGGGTCGGGTGTCTCGGATGTAATTCCCAGCAGTTCCAAACCCCGGCTGTTTAGCACGCTGGCGTGGCGGCTGCGGTGGTCCAGCCGGACCGGATGGCCGGCTGCTACCGGGTCCAGGTCCCACCGGTAGGGATGACGCCTTTCGGCCAGGGCGTTGTCGTCGTAGCCGAAGCCCCGTATCCAACCGCCGGGCGGGGTTAGATCGGCCCGGCTTCTCACCAACCGTTGAAGCGCCGGGATGGAGGATGCCGCCTGCGGCCCACAGTCCAAGCCGCGCAGCGTGGAGCCCAGGGCCAGCAGGTGGCAATGGGAGTCAACCAACCCTGGCAACAGGGTCAGCCCGCTGCAATCGATTACCCTGGCTGGCACCCTGGCTGCGGGGCCGGCCGATGTGGAAACCTCATCGTTCCGGCCTACCGATATGATGCTGCCGCCCCCGATGGCCACCGCCTGGCGTGCTGACGAAGGGGCATTTGGCGGGGCATGAAGATCAAGCACCCGGGCGTTGAGGAGCAACAAATTGGTTCGGGATTGACCCATGAACCCCTTGCTCTCGGCGTCCGTAGGGGGCTGGGACATGAGTGCGAAACCGCCGGAAGGTTGTTCCCCCGCGGTCAGGCCAACGCAGCGGCAGCGTGCTGCTGGTCGGCGTGGTAAGAACTGCGCACCAACGGGCCCGATGCCACGTTTTTGAAGCCCATTGCTTCCCCCTGCTCCCGCAGTTCGTCGAACTCCGCCGGCGTGTAGAACCGGTTGATGGGAAGATGCTTCAGGGACGGGCGCAGATACTGACCGATGGTAAGAAGGTCGCAATCCACCTCGCGCAGATCGGCCATGGTTTCCACCACTTCCTCGGTAGCCTCGCCCATTCCCACGATAATCCCCGACTTGGTTACGATGTCAGGGGCCAACTCCCTGGACTTGGCCAGCAGGTCCAGGGACAGCCGGTAGTCTCCTTTGGGCCGGACCAGCGGGAAAATGCGCCGGCTTGATTCGATGTTGTGATTCAGGACGTCGGGCCCCGCATCCAGCACTTTTGCCAGGGCCGTCCAGGACCCGGCGAAATCCGGGATCAGCACCTCCATCTTGCACGAGGGAGACTGCTCCCGGATTTTCTTGATACATCCGGCGAATATCAGGGCGCCGCCGTCCGCCAGGTCATCCCGGTTGACCGACGTGATAACGCAATAGTCGAGGCCCATCCGGGCCACCGTGTCGGCCAGTCTTGCCGGTTCAAAAAGGTCGATGCCCGTTGGCCTGCCGGTGGTTACGGCGCAGTAGCGACAGGCGCGCGTGCAAATGTCCCCCAGAATCATGAAAGTTGCGGTGCCGCGTCCCCAGCACTCGCCGATGTTGGGACAGTGGGCCTCCTCACACACGGTGTGGAGGGACTGGCTCCGCATGATCTGCTGGAGTTCGATATACCTTGGGTTCCCCGGAGCCTTGACCTTCAGCCAGTCCGGCAGTCTGGGCCTGAGACCCGTATTTTGGGGGCCGGTCTTTTCTATCGAAGACGACATGTTAAACCCACTACCAAAACTAAACCTGCTGCGCCCGTGATCATATCACCACTGGACTTCGAGGCTTAACCCTGCTTTTCTCGGCGGAGATTATCCCATCGATGGCGGCAACCGCCTGGGCCAGGCCCCCGTCCCGGTTGACCACCCGGTATTCAAACTCGTTGACGCGGGCCGCCTCGGAGCGGGCATTGTCCAACCGGAGCTCCACTTCTGCATTGCTTTCCGTCTTTCGCATCGACAGCCGCTCCCGCAGCTCTTGCCAGGAGGCCGGAAGCATAAATATGAACACCCCTTGGGGCACCAGCCGCCGGATCGTTTCGGCCCCCTGGACATCGGTTTTTAGAATAACGTCCTTGCCCGCTTCCAGGCCCTTGGTAACCTGGCTGCGTGGAACGCCGTACCAGCGTCCATATACTTCGGCGCACTCCAGGAGTTCTTGTCGCGCTCTCATCGCTGAAAACGCTTCGGGCTCCAGGAATATGTAGTCCAACCCATCCTGTTCCGAGGGTCGCGGTGGCCGGGTGGTTGCAGTAACGGCGAAATGCCACGGACGGTCCATTAGCTTTAGCTGGTCCAGGGCCGCGTCTTTCCCTACCCCCGACGGCCCTGAGACCACCACCAACAGGGGCGGACGGGGTTGGGATTCGGGTACGGCAGGCAACTAACCGTCTCCCGGCCCATCTTCCCGGCCTTCTCCGGAGAGATAGGCCAAGTGTTCCCAAAAGGAAGGGTAGGATGTCGAGGCGTCATCCGCGCCGTCGATTACGGTGTCGCCCTGCGCCACCAGCCCGGCTACCCCCAGGGCCATAGCCAGCCGGTGGTCTAGGTGGCTCTCGCAGGCGCTGCCCTGTAGGCTCCCTGAGCCGTGGATCACCATTCCGTCTTCCCGCGCCTCAATCCGCGCCCCCATCTTGGAAAGCTCACTGACCGTGGTTTCGATGCGGTCCGACTCTTTGACTCGCAGCTCTTTCGCGTCTCGGATCACGGTGTCGCCTTCCGCGAAACAGGCAGCCACCGCCAGTACCGGAATTTCGTCCAGGATCCGGGGAATCAAGTCGCCGCCGATCTCGATGCCCGAAAGAGGACTCGGTGTTACCAGCAGGTCCGCCACCGGCTCTCCCCCTTCGGTGCGCTCGTCCAATAGCTTCAACCCGTCACCGGCGCCCATGGCCGCCAGGGCCTCGATGATCCCGGTGCGGGATGGGTTCAATCCCACTCCCTTCACCAGGATTCGCGCTTGGGGATGACATAGCCCGGCCACCAACCAAAAAGCGGCCGCGCTGATGTCGCCTGGCACTGCAATGTTTACCGCTGTCAGTTCGGCGGGGTGGACCACCAGCGTCAGGCCGTCGGATACAACCACGCCGCCCATTGCGGACACCATGCGCTCGGTATGGTCCCGAGACAGCGCCGGCTGGTGTAATACCGTGTTTCCTTGGGCCGAAAGCCCCGCCAGCATGATGCAGGACTTGACTTGGGCGCTGGCCACAGGCAAGTCGTATTCAATGCCCTTCAGCGCCCCGCCTCTGACCGTAAGCGGAGCCAGGGTGTCGCGTTGCCGGCCGAGGACGGTGGCGCCCATTTGTTGCAGGGGATGGACCACCCGGCCCATGGGGCGGCTTCTCAAGGAATCGTCGCCGGAAATCACTGACGTAAACGACTGCCCCGCCAGTATTCCCGACAATAGCCGCATGGAGGTGCCGCTGTTCCCGGCGTCCAGAATCTCCCCGGGTTCGTCAAGGTCCCAGCCGGTCCCGTTTACCGTGACCATTCCCGGCTGGTCTCCGGGTTGTATCTCAACCCCCATGGCCCTCAGGCACCACATGGTTGAGACCACGTCGCCCCCGTCGGATAGGCCACTGACCACCGCCCGCCCGCGGGCAACCGCGTTGAGAATCAGGGCGCGGTGAGAGATTGACTTGTCGCCGGGGACCGATATGTCACCGTTCAATGAATCGGGGCTGCGAACTGTTAGCTGCAACCGGGGACTCTCCTGAAAGCGGCGCAGAAAAGCTACCGCCGGGTATGCCGCGCCAACCGGGGCCTCCGGTTGTGAATGGGTCCGGGAGTTTCGAGGAGATGGCCGGGCGGCTCGGAACGGAGCCGGCCGCCAACCTGTCAAAGGCTACTTGCGGCCGTCGTTTTTCCCCCGCCCGCCTCCGAAAAGCCGTCTCTGATAATCCATCACCTGGGTCCCGAAGAATGCCTCCCCCATGGTGGGGAGTTCCGGGGCAGGCCTGGCGGCCATATCTCCTTGGTTGAAATCACCCGAACGCCACAATTCGCGAGCTTGAAAGCATTTTTGAAACACGTCCTCCACGGCGGCGCTGTCCGGCGTTCCTTCAACTCCCAGAAGCTGTCTGATCTCGTAAAGCTCCCGGATAAAAGCGTCAATCCACGCCACGATGGGCTCGGGATTGGACAGGCAGATGTCCCGGTGCATCACCGGGTCGCCGGAGGCCAGGCGGGTCAGCCCATCAAACCCTGAAGCCGCCAACTGGCCAATATCACTCCAGTTGGCGCTCTTGGAGGTGCACCCCATCAGGGCCACCGATAAGAGGAATGGTAGGTGGCTGGCCGCGGCCACAAAGCTGTCGTGCTCGTCCACGCTGATGAAGTAGGGGCGGGCCCCCACCGCGTCCACCAGGCTGGTGACTTCCGACACTGCTCGGTGGGAAGCTCGGGGAGACGGAATAACGCAGTAAACCCTGCCTTGAAACAGGGAGGCATCGGCGTTCTCGGGTCCTGGAGTCTCCCTGCCGGCCATCGGGTGGCCCCCCACGAATTCGACGCGTTCCGGCAGGTACCGCTCGGCCCACTCCAGGACCACTTTCTTGGAACTGCCCACGTCGGTCACCACGCAGCCCTCCGGCAGTTGATTGCCGATGGCCTGCATGATTTCTTCCATCGCCATAATCGGGGTTGCCAGGACCACCATCTTGGCGTCCCTTATTGAGGAATACAGGTTGTTGTCGATGCGGTCGAAGGCCTGGGACTTCTGGGCGCCGTTTCGAGACCGGCCGTTCGAGTCGGTGCCAACCAACTCCAGGTCCTTGCCCCTGGATTGCTTCAAACCCAGGGCCAAGGAGGTGCCGATCAAGCCGGTGCCTATGACGGTCAGTTGTGCCATTGCAACCTCCCCATTGAAAACCTTGGGGACTACCCGCAAGCGGGATGGTCCACCTGCACTTTAGGTCAATGGACGGGTGGACATCCCGCTTGCGATAAAAACTACTGCCGGGATTTGAACATTTTGCGTGGGCCGCGTTCCGAAAAGGGCGGCAGCCCGTGTTCCTAGGACCAGGTGGCGAAGCCCATGCCACAGCCGGTTCCCGCCGGAGACCGGTAGCAGGGAACGTAATCGATCAATTCCATTTCCAGGTGTTCCGCCGCGCCGCTGGCCGAAATCCAGTTCCTGATTTCGGAGCTACCGGCGTTCAGCCGCTCCCGCGGGAGCGCGGACAGCTTGTCCAGGTTGTGCTCCTTCATGCCTTCCAGCGCCAGCTGGTCAATCTCTTCATCCACCACAAAGTGGCTGAGCCCGCCGGAAGCAACCACTCCAATCCTGGCTTCAACCGGCCAGGCTTCGATGGCCTCCCGGACTGCCTGGCCCAGGTTGTAACACCTCTTGGGAGTTGGCTGGTTGGGCGCATAGTAGGTGTTGACCATAAAGGGCACCGCCGGGATTACTTCTTTGGTCATCAACCGGTGGTAAACGTAGCCAAAGGCGTGCCCAATGCTGCCCTTGGATTGGCCGCCCTTATCCGGGTTCAGGTATTTGGAGGTGCCGACGTCAAATTCCGATTCCATCAGGAACTCGATCAGGTGCCGGCCCAACGCGGCATGGGCGGGGACAATTCGGTCTTCAGCCGAGTATCCGATAAGCGATGAGCCGCTGCCCGGTTCCGGGCCCCGGCCGCCGACGGGGGCTTCATTGCCCCAATAGACGCAGAACGCCGGCATATTGTCGTCCTGCAGGTACTCCTGCTGGTCGTCGCCGAACATTACCAGGACATCCAGATTGGCTTGGTACAGGGCGTCGGAGAGTTTGGCGATTCCCTTCTGATTGCGTTGGTGGCGCTGTTCCATTTTTTCCGGAGTTATCTCTTTGGCGATTCGATTTACGTCGGTGCGGGCCAGCAGGTCTTCGTAGTCGGAGTGAATCCCGTCAGTCCCAATCAGCATGGGGTTTCCCTTGTCCCGCTCTCCGCGTGCGGGCCAACCCTCTGCCGGGGTGCTGAGCTGTGGGCTGTGGGAACTAGCCAATGCAAACACTAACTCTGCCACAATACTTCTCCTATGGCCCATTGCCGGGCTCGAAATGCACCGGTCCGTTTAGTGAATTAGACTGCCTATCCCAGTTGGTGTCAACCCGGTGAGTTGTCATCCCGGGGGAGTGAGGCCAACTTATCCGGCGCCAGGCCAGCCAAGGCCGGCGCGCGTCGACTCCGGTTTCCGTGAGGGTCGTTAACGTTCGGGTTTTAATGCCAGTTGCGCGATGTCCGGCCGGACTACCTTTAGGTATGGTTGGCGCTCTTTAACCATACCTGCGGCGATCAGAATGTCCTGTAATCCCTGGAACTCGGGCTCGTTCAGTGATGGTTCAGCCGGCCAGGTTTCCTGGTCTTTGTACCGGGCCACTGATCGGACGATAAGCTCCGGGTCCACGTGGGGGAAGAATTCCTGGATGGCGCCGCCGATTGCGCTAGGCGTGTTTGCCGACAGCCACTGGAGCGCTCGGGCGTATCCCCGGACGAAACTCAACGCTGCTTCCGGCCGGTATGCCAGGAAATGACTGGTGGCGGCGAAGGAACTGTACGCAATGTGCCCGTTGGCCCGGCCCAAAGCCACTGCCAGGTGGCCGTTCCCGGATGCTATAACCTGCTCGGCCGCTGGCTCGGGCAGTTGTATGAAATCCCCGCGGCCGTTTTCGAATTCGGCGACCGCCTCGGTCAATCCCAATTCGGGGATCAGGGTCAAGCTGCCGGGGTCAATGTCGTGGCTGCGCAGGGCGTACCGGAAGGATGCCCAGGGCATGGGAGTAAATCCTACCGGGATAACCGTGGCCCCCCGGAAATCAGCCCAGCTAAATTCGCTTTCCGGTTTTCGGCCCAGCACGAAGAAGCCGTCCCTGGCGTTGATCTTGGCGAAGTGGGCCGGCACGGATTCAGCCCCCCAATCGCCGGCGATTATGGAGCGCATGATGCCGCTTTGGGCAATATCCGCCGCGCCCTGGTTCAAGGCGTTAAGGGGGTGATGGAACTCGGGCGGGCAGGTGGAGAAATCTACGTCCAGCCCTTCTTGTTCCAGGAAGCCCCCGGTCACGGAGACGTAGATCGGCGTGTAGAACACCGACCGGAAGGTCTCCATGAGCCGCAACGGCTGTCGAGGGCTGGTCAATTGTCCCCCGGCTGGCTGCTCCCAAAGATTGCCCGGCTCGGATTGATCAGTGAGACCACGGGGGCCGGGCCGCGTCGGGATTGTTGACTCGCATCCGGGTTGGGTTTCCCGTCAGGCTTCCGGTTAAGCTTCAAGGCCGGTTAGGTTTCAAGGAAGGGAAGCAAGGCCCCGACAAAAGCCTCAGGGTCTTCAATTTGGGGGATGTGTCCCAGTCCCGGAAGCACCGTCTTGCTGGCATTGACAATGTTATTGTGGAGCAGTTCTTCGCCGTCTCGGAGCCGGTCCACCTCGCCGTACATCACCAACGTGGCGGAAGCCTGGATGCGGGGCAAACGGGACATCACATCGTAGTGGGCCAGGGACTCCATCAGCTTGCCCACCCAGAGCCCGGCCTGGGCGCGGGTGCCGTTCATGCTGTCTACCCATTCCTGCTTGGGCTCGGCGAAAGTGGTCCCCTCTTTCATTTCCTGCATGGTTCGGGGCTTGGGCATCCCGTCTGCCTCGTAACCGCCGGCAGTTTCCTGCAACCGTTGCTTGGCCGTGAAACTATCCCAAACCGGGCATCCCACCAGCACCAGCTTGTCCAATCGCTCGGGGAAGCTGGCCGCCATTTCCGTCGCCAAAATGGCACCCACCGAATTGCCCACGTAGTGACCCCGGTGGATGTTCAGGAGCTGACAGGCGTGGTCCAACGCCTGAGCGTAATCCGGAATGTTGAAATGCCTGGTGGGTTTGTCCGATTCCCCGTGGCCCAGCATGTCGAAAGCGTAGCAGGTGTAATGCTGGCTGAGCGGCTCTATAACGGTATTCCAGGCCCACGTCGAGGTCCCCAACGGGTGCAGCAACACCAGGGGGTAGCCGGTGCCCATTTTTACGAAGTGCATGTCCCCTTCCGGGGTGGGCACCATATCGGTCAGGTCACGCCGTACAAACATAGGTCCTCCAGACTTTTAGGGGCGATTTCCGGCAGGCACAACGCTTCTGAGGTCGCGCCGGTATCGTATCCACTGCCTCCGGGTCTGTCAATTTGCACTGGCTAAGCACCGCCGGTTCAATTTGACCTTTTCCAATGCCTATGAAAGAATCAATTTTGACAGCCATGCGGGAATTTGTGCGGTTAAGGCAACATCCGGCGAGCCTGCCGGTTGTTCGTACAGGCCTTTAACCGGTGCAGCCTGATGGCTCGTGAGGGTCTGTGCGGCGTGGAGGGGTGGCAGCGGCATCAAGGTAGTTGAACGGGTATGTGATGAGGGAAGCCATCTGGACCAAACAGTCCCTGCGCCGCTTGGTCCAACGGGAAATAGGCGATTACCGCCTGGTCCTCGTCTCCAACCGGCAACCCTATGTCCACGAGATAATCGACGGCAAGTTGCAACACGCTTCCCCTTCAGGGGGGCTGATCACCGCAATAGACCCCCTGATGCAGGAGTGCGGAGGCACGTGGATCGCCCAAAGCGGCGGCCAGGCTGATTGGCAAGCCGTAGACGAACAAAACAAGGTAATGGTCCCTCCCGACGACCCCTCTTATACCCTGCGGTTGGTCTGGCTGGACGAACATGACGCCCGCGGGCACTACGACGGCTTTTCCAACGCCGCGCTTTGGCCCCTCTGCCACAACGCCTACATCGAGCCGGTGTTTGACGCGGGAAACTGGGAGTCTTACAAGGCGGTCAACAACGTCTTCGCCAACCAAGTCCTGGACGAGTTGGATGGCCGCCCAGGAGCTGTTTTTACCCAGGACTACCACTTCGCGTTGCTGCCGAATATGTTGCGGCAGGCCGATCCCACTATTCTGACCGGCCAGTTTTGGCACATTCCCTGGCCCAATCACGAGATTTTCCGCATCTGCCCCTGGCAGGAGGAGTTGCTTGACGGAATGTTGGGCAACGACATGCTGGGTTTCCATATCGGTGAACATTGCGAGAATTTTCTGAAAACCGTGGAACGGTCCGGCGTCGGCACGGTGAATTTCGACTACAACATGGTGAACGGCCGAAACGGCATAACATTGGTAAGGCCCTTTCCCATTAGTGTCGACTTCGAGTCGATTTGCCTCGACGCTCAAGACCCGGCCGTGGATGAAGAAATGGAACGCGTGTCGGCCGAGTTGGACCTGGGGGGACAGGTAATCGGTCTCGGAATCGACCGCATCGATTACACCAAGGGCATACCCCACCGGTTCCGGGCCGTGGGCCGGTTCCTGGAGAAATACCCTCAATACGTGGGGAAGGTTGCGTTTGTCCAGGCCGGAGTGATGAGCCGCACCGACGTCGTAGCCTACCAGCAGCTTTCAACCCAAATTGACGACTTGGTGGAGCAAATCAACGGCCGGTTCGGTCGGAACGGCTGGCGCCCGATCATTTATATGCCGACGGATCTGCCCGATCTCACCTTGACGGCGCTGCGCCGGCTGGCGCGCTTCTGCGTGGTCAGTTCCCTGCACGATGGTATGAACCTGGTTGCCAAAGAGTACGTGGCCAGCCGCTTCGATGAGGACGGGGTTTTGATTTTGAGCCCCTTTACCGGAGCCGCGCTGGAGCTATCCGACGCCTTGATAGTTAACCCTTACGCCACCGAGCATTTCGCCGATGCCATCCGTCAGGCAGTCGAAATGCCCGGCGAGGAACGGCGTACCCGCATGGTCCGGATGAGGTCCATCGTTCAAGAAAACAACATTTACAAGTGGGCCGCCCACCTGCTGGTAGACCTGATGCAAGGGGCGCGGCGGTCCCAAAGACCGCTGACCAGCGCCTGATTGCGCGCATAGCCCAGCCCGGATTAGACGCTCTTCTTCTACCATGCCCCATCTTTTGAACGTTTGGCCCCAGGTGAGCCAACGGCTGCGCGATCAGGCGCAGGTCTTGTTGCTATTCGATTATGACGGGACCTTGACGCCAATCGTGGGGCACCCGGACGCTGCGGTCTTGTCGGCGCCGGTCAAACAACTGCTGTCACGGCTGGAATCTTCTGACAAATTCCTGGTAGGCGTGGTCACCGGAAGGTCCCTTTCTGATATCTCGGGCCGGGTTGGCCTGCCGGGGTTGATTTACGCCGGCAACCACGGATTGGAGATAACGGGGCCGGGGCTGGAATTCGTCCATGAAGCGGCGGCGGCGTTGGCCTCGGTGCAAGAGGAGATTGGCGCCAAATTAAGGGAGGCGATGGCGGGTGAGCCGGGAGTGATTGTAGAACCAAAAGGCCTGTCCCTCACCGTTCACTACCGCATGGCCCCGGATTCCCGTGAACAACAGATAAACGAAGCGTTCAGCGCAACGGTTGCGCCCTTCGTGGAGTCCGGCTCGGTGAGAACCACTACCGGCAAGAAGGTCCTGGAGGTCCGCCCCAACGTGGAATGGGACAAGGGAAAGGCCATAGCCAAGCTTCAGGAGACGTTTACCGGGGCGGGCCTTACCGTGTTCTTCGGTGATGACCGGACCGATGAAGATGGATTCCGGGTGGTCCAGGATTCCCGAGGGGTGGCTGTGTTTGTGGGACCGGCCCGGCAGCCGACCGTGGCTTTGCACCGCGTCGATGCCCCGGAAGACGTTGCGCAAGTCCTGGAGCTTTTGGCGGACTTCTGAGGCGCTATCCGACAGGGCGCTGCAGGCGGTTCCCCCCGGGCGCCGGCGCTAAGGGTCGGACTGGTTACGCTCTACCGCCAGCACCTTTTCCAACCGCCGCCTGAACCTGGGCTCCGGCAGAAACGTGGCCGACAGAAACTCTTCCAAGATTTCCTTGGCCAACAACGGGGAGATGATCCGGCCCCCCAGGCAGATCACGTTCATGGCATCGTGTTCGACGCCCTGGCGTCCGGAGTAGGTATCGTGGCAGACGCACGCCCGAATCCCAACCACCTTGTTCGCGGTGACGCAAGACCCGACGCCGCTGCCGCATACAATCACGCCCCGGTCGGCATCGCCCGCCCGCACTGATTCTGCCACCGCCAGTGCAAAGTCCGGGTAGTCGTCATCGGGATCAAATTGGTGGGCGCCCAGGTCCAGCAATTCATGGCCCTGGGACCGCAGCCAGGGAGTCAACTGCTCTTTCAGTTCAAAGCCGGCGTGGTCGGCGCCTACTGCTAGCCGCATTGGCCTTGGCTCCAAGTCTCGGGATAGAGAGCAATATTGGTTTGCTGAAGGCCAGCATACTAATTGACGGTGTCGGAATCAAGTGAAGGCCGCCGGGCCCAGCGTCTGTCAGTTGTCATTGAATCCCCCGTCATTCCCGGTGCTACGGGAATCCAGAGCCCGTTTTAACACAGAAAGCGCAGAAAGCACACAGTTTTTTGGATTTGGCCTACTGACCCAAAAACCTCGGTGTTCTCTGTTCTCTCTGTGGTGAATGGAACGTAAACCCGCCGAGGCGAGAATCACTGGGGACATTGTAGACCACTCAGCCATGGCGTAGCATAACGTAAAACGCTATCCTGCCGGCCGCCGGCGTACCGGAGTTCTTGGCATTGGCCTCGACCGGGCCTATTTCCGAATCTGAAATCGACCTGGTGGTCAACGGTCGCACCTGCCAACTTGCCGTGCGCCACCACTGGACACTGCTGGACGTGCTTCGGGAGGAACTGGACCTCACCGGAGCCAAAAAGGGATGTGATCGCGGCGAATGCGGCGCATGCACGGTTTTGCTGGATGGCGCCCCGGTCTACTCCTGCCAGCTACTGGTGATGCAGGTGGCAGGCCGCCAAGTAAGGACCATCGAAGGACTGTCGTCCAACGGCGTGTTGGACCCGGTGCAGCAGTCATTCCTGGACCACGACGGAGGCCAATGCGGCTATTGCACCCCCGGGTTCGTGCTGGCCGCCAAGGGCCTGCTGGAAACAAACCCCAATCCCACGGATGATGAAATCCGCCGGGCGCTTTCCGGCAACCTCTGCCGCTGCAACGCCTACGCCCGGATAATCGAGTCGGTCCGGGTGCTGGCCCTTGAGCCGATTCAGCCTGAGGCCTGACCAACCATGGCCATGACTACTGTTGGGACCAGCGCGGTCAGAAGGGGCTTGCGGGAAAAACTTACCGGAGAGGCTGATTATTCCGCCGACCTGAAGCTTCCCGGCATGCTCCATGGCTGCATTCTTCGCAGCCCTCACCCCCACGCCGAGATCCAAAGCATCGACTACAGCCAAGCCACCGCCCTGCCGGGGGTACACGCCATCGTAACTCCCTTCGACGTTCCACCGGGCCGCTTGGCGCCGGACATGGCGGTATTGGATACCCGGGTCCGCTTTGTTGGGGACGAGGTGTTGGCGATTGCCGCCGACGATCCGGACGTCGCGCGCCGGGCCCTGGACCTGGTTCGTGTGGAATATCAACCGTTGCCGTTTGTTTTGGACCCGGAACAGGCGCTAAAACTCGGATGCGTCGCTATACATCCGCAGGGCAATCTCGCCAACGGTCAGGCGCTTTCCCTGGAACGGGGAGACGTCGAGAAGGGACTGGCTGACGCCGAGTTGGTGATTGAAGGTGAAAGCTGGATTCCAACTCATTCGGCCGCGCCCCTGGAACCGCGCGCCGCGTTGGCCGCCTGGGAGGGTGACTTCCTGACGATTTGGAAGTCTTCCCGGGGCGTGCACGTGGACCGGTCGGCCCTGGCCGCCGCCTTGGGTGTGCCGGAAGCTAACATTCGCGTCGTGGGGCCCTATCTGGGAGGTGGATTCGGCAACAAGGACGAGTCGCGGTTGGGAGCGTTGACCGCGCTGCTGGCCCACCGGGCGAAAAGACCGGTGCGCGTGGAGTATTCCCGGGAGGACGAGTTTGTTGCGGGACGGGTGCGCCATGCCGCTCGCATTAAAACCAGGGTGGGACTGACCAGAAGCGGCAGTATCACTGCCATCGACACCGCCGCCGTGTTGGATACCGGGGCGTACCTTGCCTCTGGGCCCGGTGTAGCCCGACGCGCCGGCCAGGGGGGCCTGTATCTATACGAGTGCGCCAATGTCCGGTACACGGCAACGTTGGCTTACACCAACCGGCCCGTGGCAGGTTCATACCGGGCATTGGGAGCGCCCCAGGGCCATTTCGCCCTCGAGACGCTGATGGACCGGGCGGCGGAAGCCCTCGGTATGGACCCGTTGGAGTTCCGGCTAAAGAACCGGGTGAAGCCCGAAGGTCAGCCGGGACGGCGGGAGTCCCCGGCGGACCAAATCATCGACAGCCAACCCCTGGAGGGCGGAATCCCATTTTCCAGCAACGGCCTGGAGGAATGTTTGCGCCGCGGCTCCGACGCCTTTGGTTGGGGCAGCCCAGACTCCGGCCCCCCGCCCGACCCCGCCAAGAAACGGGGGAGAGGGATGAGCATGATGATTTACCGGGGAGGGCCGGGTTCGGACTCATCCGCGGAGGTCCGAGCCGACCGGTCGGGCCGCATCACCCTGATCACCGGGCTCATGGACGTGGGCGAAGGGGCCACCACGGTGCTGGCCCAGATGGCCGCAGAAGTGTTGGGCGTGGACTGCCAGGATATCGACGTGGTCAACGGCGACACCGAAACCACGCCCCATGCGCCGATAACCGCCGGGTCTGCCGCTACTTTTTCCACAGGGACTGCTGTGGTCCAGGCCGCTTCCGACCTGCGCCGGCAGATCCTGCAGTTGGGCGTCATAGGGTTGGAAGCCCCCGCCGAACGGCTGGAAATCAGAGAGGGGTTTGTATCGGTCAAGGACGACCCAAGCCGGCGCATCAGTTTGGCCCAGGTGACCCGGCGCATGGAGCCGGAGTACCTGTCGGCAAAGTCCACCATCACCCCGGGTTCCGTTGACTACATCGTAAATTCGTTTGGCGCGCACTTTGTTGAGGTAGAGGTGGACACTGACACCGGCCGCGTGCGAGTGGTCGACTACGTTGCCGCCCACGACTCGGGACGCATAATCAACCCCAGGGCTGCTCTGGGCCAGGTGGAGGGCGGCGTCTTCCAGATGTTGGGTCTCGCTCTGACCGAAGAACTGGTGACCGACGGCCCAACCGGGGTGACTCTCAACGGCTCCTATTTGGAGCACAAGTCCCCCACCATTCAGGACGTTCCGGAAATACGCGTAATCTTCACCGATGTCGCGGACCCGATAGGACCCCTGGGAGCCAAGGCGTTGGGTGAAGTCCCGTGCGCCGGAGTCGCCGCGGCAATCGCTAACGCAGTTTTCGACGCGGTGGGGATTCGATTCCAAGCCCTTCCCCTGACGCCGGACCGGGTTCTGGCGGCCCTTGCTTCCCCCACAGATGCCTCCCGAGGCCCAAATGCCGCCGGAGGTTAAACCTTGCATTGCGTTTTGTTCACCTAAACATCCGGAGGATCATTCTTGCGCCCATTTCAATTCATACAGCCCCGGTCGTTGGATGAAGCCGTGGATCTGCTGTCCCGGAGCCAGGGCAATGCCCGGCTGATTTCCGGCGGCTCGGACCTGCTGGATGAAATCAAGGACGGCTTGACTTCCCCTGACAGCGTAATCAGCCTGTCGGGTCTGCCGGGCTTGGCCGAGATTACGGTAACCGACCATGGACTCCGTATAGGCGCTATGGCCACAATCTCCGATATCGGCATTCATACTCACGTAGCGGAAACCTACCCGGCATTGAGCCAAGCGGCAGCAGGGCTGGCAACCCCTCAAATCCGCAATGTGGGGACCTTGGGAGGGAACCTGAACCAGCGGCCCCGATGTTGGTATTTCCGCAATCCCTTGACCCATTGCCTGAAAAAGGGCGGAGACAAATGCCTCGCTCTGGCCGGGAACAGCAAATACCTCTGCATCACCGGGGGGGACCGGTGTTTCATTGTCCATCCGTCGGACACCGCCGTTGCCCTGACCGCCTTCGACGCCTCCGTGGACCTGGTCGGGCCCGCTGGCCGTCGGACGATGCCGCTGGAAGAATATTTTGTGGGACCAGGCAAAAACCTGTTGCGGGAAAACGTCCTACGCGAGGATGAAGTCCTCACTTCGGTCAACATCCCGCATCCCGCCGGCGTTGCCGAGAGCGGTTCCGGCACGGAGCATAGAAGCTGTTACCTGAAAGCCGGCGAGCGCGAATCCGGTGACTTTGCGCTGGTCAGCGTGGCGGCTGGTTTAACTCTGTCCGGGGTTGACCGCGCCGGCGCCAACCGGGGAGCGTACATAACAAAAGCCGCAATTGTGATGGGAGGCGTTGCTCCGACCCCATATCGGGCCGGAGAGGTGGAAGAATACCTGCGGGACCGGTGCATCGATGAGATAGACCCAGCCTATGCTGCCGGCCTCGCCCTTCCAGCGGCCAGACCAATGGCCGACAACGGCTATAAAGTCACCCTGGCCAGAAACTTGGTTCGGCGGGCCGTCAATCAGCTCCTAGCGGTTGCCTAGAAGTCTGGCCGGAAAGCCATTGGCCGGGTTGGGGATCCCGCACTGCAACGATTGGCCCGCATGTTACGCCGGACGTTCTCGTATGGCCCATCCGGTTGTGGCGGAGGTTGGGGATTTGGGCTGCTGATTTGGCCTGGCCACCGGTCGGCCACTTTAGTCGAGCCTGAAAACTTGCTGCTTTCGTACGATTTTTATATGACTCCGCAATGTTTTCTCAAATATACTAACTACCGGGCCGTCGCAACGACGTTGGTAAGGCTCGCGTTCCGCGCTTAGGAAGGGTAGAGTTCCGCGCAAGGCAACACCGACACCGTAGGAAGATTGACATAATCGCCAAAACATGCGAAAAATAAGACACTCGAACGTATTACCCCTGTGTTACCCCGGCCCACAGCGGTAGTGTTGGTTTTGGCATTATTTGACGAAAGACACAAGCTTACTCCATGGTTCAGCACTTCACTCACCTGGCTTGCTTGTGAACGAAAATCGATATCCAAGGTAGATAGGAGCGAGTTATGAAGTTAGTAGTTGTCGGTACCGGACAGGGTGGCTCTAACATTGCCGATGAGTTCGTCGCTCTCAGCAAATGGGTTTGGAAAAACAGGCACATACGCATTTTCACCGGTGGCAAGAATGATCCCCTTCATACCGGGGCATTCGCGATCAACCTGGGTGCTGCCGACCTCTATGGGCTCAAGCATATCCCGCAAACGGATAACCACTCCATCCTGCTGGGCACCACCGATGAGTTCCGTGGCCGCGGCGCCGGTAAGGTGAATGCCGACGGAGCCGAACAGGCGCGCCGGGGCGAAAAGAACATCATGAGCACCATCAGGGACAATGGCGACGTCTATACCGCTGACGCAATCCTGGTGTGCGCCACAACGGCGGGAGGCACCGGTTCCGGTTCGGTTGGAGTCATAGTAGACCTGCTCAAAGATGCCTTCAAGAAACCGGTCTGGGCCATGCTGGTGTTGCCCTTTGACAACCAATATGACGACCCGGACAGTATGGTAAACACCGCCACCTGTCTCAAGCGCATGCTGCACAACTCCAAGGCCGACGCCGTCTTCATGGTGGACAACCAAAAATTTGTCAGGAAGGGAGCCGAGGCTGGGGTTAACCTGCAGCAGATTAATCGCCGTATCGCCGATTCCTTCATGGACATTCTCTGTGTCGGCGAGGAGACTGACCGTCGCTACATCGGCGAAGTCCTGGATGCCAACGACGTTATTCGCATCGTGAAAGGACCTTGTGCCATAGGCGTTAGCCAAACTACTGTCCCCAAGGAAGGGGGACGGTTGCTGAGAGGAATTTTCAAGAAAAGCAACAGCCCCAGGCACTTCTCCGCGTCCAAGGCCCGGATCGAGCGCGCTCAGAACGTGGTGCACCAGGCGCTGGCAGAGTTGTCCATCGACTGCGAAGTTGAACGCAATGGTCACGTTTACTACGACGCCGCCAACGTGTTGGGACTGTTCAGCGGACCTGCCCGAGAAGCGACTGAGGAAATCATCGAAATGATGGACAACTGCTTCGCCGACCGGGTTCCCGGAGCCGGGCGCCGCAAGGGCACCTATCCCGGGCGGACCTCCGATACCATCGCAGTGACCACTATTATCACCAATGTGGGTGAAGGGGCTGCAATTGAAAAGGTGGAATGGTTCACCGAGCGGGCCACCCAGATGATGGCCAAGGTTCAAGAGAAAAGGGAATCGAGACAAAAGGCCTGGGAGGTTGCTACCCGTATGGCCGACGACGTGCCGTTGCTTTAGCGGATTCCCGAATCAAGCCACAAGCAAGACCCCGCGCGCCCGCGGCGCGCGCTAACCGAATGTTAAGTTTTACAGGGAGAGATTGATGCGATCCACAAGGACGCGTGAAGCGCGCGGAAACAATTGGCTTATCATTGGTTCCGTAGTGATAGTGGTGGTGATAGTCGTGGTCTTGGGCGCATTCTTTACAGGAGCATTCGGTTCAGACTCCAATGGCGGAGATGGGAACGGGACCGGCGCCGCCGTCTTTACGCCGGATGTACCCGCTACTGTTGCCGCGCCGGTTGCTACGGAATCTCCTCAGTCAACGGCCGAATCGGACCCTGTTGAACCCCAAACCAAAATGGTGCCGGAAGTGGACTTCGGAGAAATTCTTTCCGAAGGATGGGTCAACCTGGTCCTGCCCGCCGGGGTGACGGCCGAGACTTGGTACACCTTGCAGGTGAATACCGAGACCCAAACCAACACGATGCTCTTCGCTACGTACAACGATGAATCGGACATCACCAGCACCGTCAAAATCGATAACTACTCCAGAGGCCAAACCCCGGCCAGCGCCGAGATCACTCTCTTCCACGGCAACGACGTGCAACGCGTTCTCTTCTTCGACGGCTTCGAAGGAACGTTGAGCGTGACTCAGACCTATTCCCAGCCGGCCGTCCCCAGTATTTTCTCGGAGCCCCTCCGGGTTAGGATGTACTACGACTTGGAGTTGCAAGACGACACCGGCAAGGTGAATGCATCCATGAAACTGGACCTGAGCGGTCTGCAGCCGGATGAAGCCTTGATCCTGAAGCGACCCGCCGACCAAGTTGTCGCTACCGTGCTCATAGAGGTCCAGCAACTGGTCGACCAGATTGAAACCAAGAGGGGCGGTTGATTTCGGTATAACGCTACGGCAACGTCAGACCTGGAAATAGGTATAGCCCCCGCTGGCCTGAAAGCGCCCTGAAAATACGAGTCCATCCAGCCCAGCCATTGATGCCCCTGAATGTGGATTCGGGGGCTCTTGGTTTCGGGCTCGGCGTCACACCCACAATCCAAGTCGCGAGCATTCGCATCCGCACCAAACCCGCTCCGCCTCAGATTCCGCCGCGATTCTCACCCAACTGCGGTCATGCGCGCTACAGGGGGAACCCAGAAAATGTCAGTGGCGAATGCGCTCGCGCTGGTGGGCACACGCCTCGCGTCTGGCATTGCCGGCAGGTGTAAGCCTGGCTGCTCATAAGTAATTTCTGGATTCCATATGTCGACAAAATGGCAAGGTTATTGAAACACCCTTTTCCCTAACCTTTTCCAATCCACGCTGGCGAGATTTTTCGGACGCTGTGCCTACAGTTTGAAGTACGATGGCCCCGGAATGGTTGTGGCCTTGCTTGTGCCTGGCTTGAGGCTCTGCTAAAATCGGGGCGATTTCAGGTTGGTTGAATGCGGGAAGGCGCCGTTTTGGGACTGTGGCGCACCCGACGCCTTGCAACATGGCTTGATAGGACTAGATCGAGGAGGTTGAACAATGCCTTCATTCTGGGAGAATTTGAGATTCGGCGGCGACCGGGAAATGGACGACCTGCATGGCTATCAAGGCCAGGACATGGTCGTTTACGTGAGCCATCCCAACCCGGACGCCGGGAATAGCTTTCCCGCAATTGTTGTCGTCCAGGAAGCCTTTGGGGTTACCCGGCACATCGAGAAGGTATGTGACGGCTTCGCCCAGCAAGGCTACGTTGCCGTGGCTCCCGCCCTGTATCACCGGCAGCATCCAAACCCGAAGCTGGGCTACGATGAAATGCCCGCCGTACAGCGTTATATGGGAGCTCTCAATGACGATGAGTTGGTAGAGGATATCAACGTTACCATCAACTACCTTCAGAACCATTACGCCCGGACCCGGGGCAACAAGATCGGCATAGTGGGCTACTGCGTTGGGGGACGCATCACCTACCTGGCCGCAACCAGTTGCCCGGGACTTAGCGCCGCCTCTGTCTATTATGGCGGCAGAATTTTGGTGCCCTTCGGAGACGGTCCGGCTCCGGTGGACTTGAGCAACCAGATCAAAATCCCGGTAATGGGCAATTTTGGCGCTGAAGACGCCAACCCATCGCCCGAGGATGTTCAAACCATTGAGGCAAAGCTGAAGGAGGCAGGGGTCACCTGCGACTTCAAGGTTTACGAAGGCGCAGGCCACGGGTTCAACTGCGACGAACGCGGAAGTTACCACGCCGATTCAGCCAGCGACGCCCTCGCCCGGACCTTGGGTTGGTTCGACCAATACGTGAAAAACTAACCTAAGCAAGACAGTAAGCCTGTCACCATGGGTTCAAGCAAAGACCCCGGCAAAATCCTGGACTTCGCCGGGGTCTTTTGATGTGCTGTCTTGAATCCGGCCGCGCTTTGGGCCCTAAACCGTCAGGCGTTGAAGGAGGCCCTGAACCGGTATAACGTGAACTCGGGTTCCACGGGGCCCACCGGCAGGTACTCCGCCTCTTGGACCTTGGCCACGATGAACCAGGGGCCCT
Organism: Dehalococcoidia bacterium; assembly: GCA_963663135.2. GTDB lineage: Bacteria > Chloroflexota > Dehalococcoidia > Lucifugimonadales > UBA3495 > Io17-Chloro-G2. The sequence goes on from CAXXRM010000001.1 coordinate 162,157, forward strand.
CCTGCTCCAGCGCGTCGGTGAAGACCGCCTTCAACCCCTCCAGGTCTGACACCAAGGCCGTGTTGTTGATTCCGCAGCTTCGGGCTACCTGGTCCAGCTTTGTGCCCGTGGCCGTGTGGCTGGGCTGGTGGCCGGTTTGCCCCCACTCCTCATTGTCCCAAACCACGACAATGAGATTCTTTGGCTGCTCCCGCCCGATGGTGGCGATGGTCCCCATGTTCATCAAAAGGGAGCCGTCACCGTCCAGGGAGATCACCTGCTCGGTGGTGGAAAGGGCCATCCCCAGGGCAATGGACGAGCAAAGGCCCATGCTGCCGTAGGTGTAAAAGTTGCGGTCCCGGTGCCCGGCGTGCCACAATTCGTCGCTCGTTGGTCCCAGGTTTGCCACTATTGGCCGCTGCCCCGACCGTTCCAGTATCAACCGGGTCGCATCAAGTCTAAGCAAGTTTGCCTCCGTGCAGCATCTGCGTAAGGCAAATGGCTACCGGTTGCCGGTTGGCGTGGCACAGCTTCATCGCTCCGTCCAAAAGCCGGTCCATTCGGTCTTCCGACTCCAACGTGAAGTGGACCAAGCCCAATAGGTCCAGAATAGGCCTGGTCGTGCGTCCCATGGATACTTGGGCAATGTTGAACTCCCCGGGGCCACCTCTCAGATTTATAAACATGGGGATGGGCGTCCTTGCGGGAACGCACAAGCTGGCCAACGCATTTACACTGTTGCCAAAACCGCTGGACTGCATGAACACCGCGGCATTGCGGCCCACCGCGTAACTCCCCACAGCAATGCCGATGGCCTCTTCTTCCCGGGTGGCCGAAACCAGATGGAAAAACGGGTCTTCGTCAATGAGGCTGGTTACCTGGTGAATGGAAACGTCGGGCACATAGGCTATGAGGGATGTATCCCAATCCTTCAGCGCCTGGACTATCGTCTCGGCCCAGGGCATGGCTGGTCTCCTTTTTGGCTGAGCGCCCCCTGTAAAATCGGGTCAACCTTAGCAGCGGCTCTGGCGAAAGTCAAAGCCGAATCGACCCAGACCCAGGGAAAACGTATTCTAATTGGGCGGGGGAATTTTGCATCTGAAGTGATGCTTGATCCCCGTTCTTCAACCACGCCAACCCCTGGTCTTTCTCGCCGCAGCGGGAATCCAGAGCCCTTTCCGTACGCCGACGCGGTTATGGCATCGGGAAACGCAAGGCGTGGGCAATCTGCGCCCCTACCGTTGCGCTCGCCGCATAATCATGCCCTGGACACCGGAGCCTTCATAAAGCACAAAAAAGGCTCTGGATTCCCGCTGCGGCGAGAAAGACGGAGAATGGGGCCGACCAATGTTGCAACACCAACGCTTTGATGGATTCCGCTTCTGCGAGTCCTCCGATTTTAGGATGCGACTGCCCTGGCCGGCCACCGCTGCCTTGCCAGGTGTCATTGCCGGGTATATAACTAGCGGTGGTCCACTGGCTGGCTATGGAGCGTGGCCCAAACTGTTGCGCCCGAGCGCCATCCGGCATTAAATCGACCGAGGCCAACACTCCGAAGCGGCGGTAATGCGTCTCGAGCCGGCTCAAGGAATCGCAGCGCAGAACCACCGAATTGTGTTCCAACGGTAACCATCCACCTTTCCCTCGACACTCCCCGCCCTGACGAAACAAATGGCCGTGGAGGCTCCATCTTGAAAATCGATCCTCGCACTTTCGAGGGATTCAATCGCGTCATCACCGGAGTGGTGGTGCCCAGGCCGATCGCGTTTGTGTCCACTATGTCCCCCGATGGGGTCCTGAACGTGGCCCCCTACTCTTTTTTCAACGTAGTCGCCTACAATCCGGCTACCGTAATATTCTCTTCAACCCGACGGGTCCCGCACAAGAGCAAGGACACGCTGGACAACATCGAAAAAACGGGGGAATACGTCGTCAACATTGTGGTGGACGACATTGCGGAAGCGATGAATCTAACTGCCGCCGAATACCCGTCTGACGAGAGTGAATTCGATATTGCCGGTTTGACCCCGGCCCCCTCAGACCTGGTAAAACCGCCGCGGGTTGCCGAATCCCCGGTTAACCTGGAATGCCGGCTGAACCAGATCATTCAAATCGGGGAGGGCGCCCAGGAACACGGGCTGGTTCTGGGAGAGGTCGTGCTGGCCCACATCCGGGATGACATCATCGACGGCCACCGGATTGACCATCAAAAGCTGCGGCCTACCGGAAGGTTGGCCGGCAGCATGTACTGCCACACCACCGATGTTTTCGAGTTGGTCCGCCCGGATATCAGCCTGCCGGGAGCCGGACAACCGGCCGGTGAACCTAACCGCGTCGCCAAATCCACCCCGACTTAAGCCCGGTTGTCGCGTGCAGTGCTCCCAATGCGGGTCACTTAATCCGGAAGAAGCCCGGTACTGCGGCCAATGCGGCAGCGCCATGCCTCCGGCTGTGGGGCGCAGTGAAGCCGCGGATCTTGGCCAGATTTTTTGCCCAGCGTGTGGTGCGACCGGAACACCCACCGGCGGCGCTTGTCAATCCTGTGGGCAGATATTGGAGCCGGGAGCCGCTTGGCCGGCCGGTCCGACCGCAACCACCGGGATTGGCGAACCATCCGCCGGGATTCCCCCAAGGTTGTTGGCCGATCTGGTTACGGAGACTCTCCGGCTGTACCGGGGTTACTTTTGGCTGTTCTTTCCCATCGCCCTGGTTCCGCAAATTCCCAGTCTGATCGGTCTGGCCACGCTCTCGCCGGTGCAAGAGGTGGTGCTCGCATTCGTGGTCTTTATTTTGACCGTTATTGCCCAGGGCGCCGTCGTGCATTCCGTAGCCGCAATTTACGCCGGGCTTCCGGCGTCCGTCCAAGTCTCCTACCGGCGCGCCATCGGGCTGAGCGCTCCCCTGGTGGTAGGCCAATTTTTGTTGCTGGCGGCATCGTTTGGCCTTGTGCTAATCATCGTTGGTATCCCGGTTGCCTTCTATCTTCTGGTGTTATTCGGCTTCTTTCCCCAAGCTACAATCATCGAAAGACGTGCATTTGCACCGGCGTTTGGCCGCAGCGCCAGGTTGGTACAGGGGAGTTGGTGGAGGATCTTCGGGATCGGGATTGTGTATGTCCTGGTTTATGCGGTGCCATTGGTGGTATTGGCGGGTCTAACCAGTAATTGGTTGTTGGACAGTTCGACTGCGGCTATGTTAGGGCTAATCCTAGTGGGAGCGTTGGGCATGCCGTGGATACTAATTGGCACCACCCTGCTGTACTTTGACCTCCGGGTGCGTAAAGAGGGATTTACCCTGGACACCTTGGTTGGGGAAATCCAAGACGGCGGTAGCCCGTAGCCAACAAAAACCCCCGCGTGTTAGTCACGCCGGGGTAGCAGTTCCCTTGATTAGATAATTTGAGGTATCTGTCGCAACCCGTCGGACTCCGAGGGCATTCTACGGTCGCGGGCCCTCGAAGTCAGGCTTTGCCTCGGGGTCCAGGGTTGTGTCTGCTGGCTGGTCCGAGGCGCCATTGACCGGAGTTTGCGAGGATTCCGGCTCTTGGCGGTCAGGAGCTTGGTCAATGATCCGGCGACCACCGGCGGATCTTTCTCCCTGGCCCCCCGAATTCCCTCCTTGAAAGGCTTCCAGGGCAGTGTCCAGTTTCTCGCGGAAGGTGTCCAGGTCCCGGGCCATGATCATCATCCGGCGGCCGTTTAACAGCACCACCCGGAGCCGGTCGCCTATGGCTAGAGTCAACGTTTCCACGTGAGAGATTTCACCAAAGGGAATTACTTTCACTCGCGGGACGCCGTACTGGATCACCAGGTACGTGGGGTAGATCAAATAACGCCTGGGCCGGGTCAACCAGGTATAGGCCGCTATCGCCAACCCCGCCAAACCCATCAGAAATTGTTGCACGACCAGACCATAAACAGCGATCCCCATAGCCAATACCAGGGTAATGTTCATGGAAGTCCGGTCGTTGTCCCAATAGATGGGTTGGTCTGGAGTCTGTTCTGGTTGCATGTTCGCTATTTTAGCATATCTATCCGGGCGTATCATCGGCCGCCCTCGGGGTGCGCCGCTTCGCTCAACAAAAAATCCGCTGCCGAATATGGCAACGGACTCACCAGTATTGAGCGATGCGCTGGTCGGGGCGCCCGGATTTGAACCGGGGGCCCCCTGCACCCCATGCAGGTGCGCTACCTGGCTGCGCTACGCCCCGACCCCCGTAGAATAGCATACCCGCAGGAAGCCTTCAATCGCCGCAGTCTGCGCTCTGGGCCGCCGGTCCGCGGTTGCCAGACCGGGATACCGTCGGCATAATGATTCGACGCTATCCCTGACATCCAGATACTTGCTGCCCCGGGAGGTGGCAAATGGCTGGCCCGCTCGACGGAATAAAAGTGGCCGATTTTTCCGAGATCATTGCCGCCCCCTTGGCCGGCCGGTTGCTGGCTGAGATGGGGGCGCAGGTGGTCAAGGTGGAACCTCCCTGGGGAGACCCCTGGCGCCACAATCAAAAGTTCATGGAAACCGAAAGCCGGGGATTTATGGTGTACAACCGGGGCAAACGCAGCTTGCCCTTGGACCTGTCCAAGCCCCAAGCCCGCGGGATCTTGCACCGGCTTATCGAGGGTGTGGACGTGGTCCTAGTGAACAACCGCCCCGACGTGGCCGCAAAACTGGGCGTGGACTATGAAAGCCTGGCCCAGGTGAACCCCCGGATTGTCTATTGCGAGGTAACAGCCTACGGGCGCGAGGGACCCGACGCCCACCGGCCCGGTTACGACATGATAATCCAGGCCCTGTCCGGGTTGATGGCCTCGGAAACGAAGCAGGAAAACGGCGTCCCGCAGCAGATTTGGTCGACCCCTCTAATCGACACCAACTGCGGTGTCAACATGGTGGGATGTATCTGCGCCGCGTTGTACGCCCGGGAGCGCACCGGCAAGGGTCAAAAGATTGAAACCACGCTGTTGGGCTCGGCGCTGACGCTGATGGGCCCCAGGTTTCTCCACGTTGAGTCCTACGACAGAGAAACCCGAAACAGGGCCCTGTCCGATATTGAGGCCAAGCGGGCCGAGTCGGCACCTTACATGGAGATCCTGTCCGCCTCCCCGGGCAGCCGACGCCAAACCCACCACGCCACCATGTACTACCGGGTCTACCTGACCAAGGATGTCCCCATAGCGGTCGGCTGCCTGAGCCTGGTCCTGCGGCAGCGCCTCCTGGACCTCCTTGGCCTGGAAGACCCGACGGTTGAGTCGGGATTTGACCCCAACTCTGCGGAGGAAGTGGCTAAAGCCAGGGACCTGACTCTACAGGCGGAGGAGATTTTTGCCGGGAAGCCTTCGTCCGAATGGTTGGAGATTTTGGAGCAGCGGGGAGTGCCGGCGGGCCCGGTCAAATTCGCTGAAGAGCTGTTCCAGGACCCGCAGATTCAAGCCAACGGGTTGTTGACGGAAGCGGACCATCGGGACGCCGGAACGGTGAAAATGATGGGACCGCTGGCCAAGTTCAGCGTCAACCAACTGCCGGCCCCGGCGCCTTCCCCGGCCTTGGGGCAACATTCGGAAGAGGTACTGGCGGAATTGGGGTTCACCCAGGATCAGTACTTGGCTTGGAAAGAGGAAGGCGTAGTGGGTTAGGGCCAGGCAATGCCCTGGCCGGCTTCAGTCAATGGATGCGATCCTAGCGGCAGCGATACGAGTTTGACATCATGATGCTGTTGTGGGATGATGCCTAGATGAGAACAACACTCACATTGGATGATGACATAGCCGACTCCTTGAAGGAATTGGCCCGGTTGCTCAACAAGCCGTTCAAGCAAGTAGTAAACGACGCGCTGCGCCGCGGGATATCGCCCTCGATAGGAGAGGCTCCGGCGCCTGAATACCGAGTTGTCCCAAATCGGAGCGGGCTCACTCACGGCGTCGACCCTTTGAAGCTCAATCAGCTCAACGACCAAATCGAGGCCGAGGACTTCGCCGGACCCGGCGCAGGGTGATAATCCCGGACCTCAACCTGCTGGTCTACGCCTACAACGACGGGGCCCCTTTTCACGACTCCGCCAGGCAATGGTGGGAGGACCTGGTCAACGGCGCGGAGAGGATCGGCGTTCCGTGGGTCGTATCAACCGGCTTCGTCAGGCTGATGACACACCCCAGAGTGCTGGAACATCCGTTATCCCCGGAAGTAGCAGTAGGATATGTGGGCGAATGGTTCCGGTTGCCGCGCCTATCCCCGGTCAACCCGGGCGGGGAACATCTGGTCCACTTCCGGCGAAATCTCAATGCCGCCGGTGTCGGAGCGAACTTGGTGACCGACGCTCACATAGCGGCCCTGGCTATGGAGTACCAGGCGGAAGTACACTCCAACGATACCGACTTCAGCCGCTTTCCAGGCCTTCGCTGGCGAAACCCCCTTTGATGTGGGGGTCCCGCGCCGTCTTCTTGCGCTCGAATGGCAGTCTCGGGCCCGCCTCTAATCGTCCTTGAGGGCTGGGATCACTTTGGTCCCCAGCAACTCGATGGAACGCATGACCGCTTGATGGGGCATGGCGCCCTCATTTCCGTAGATCAGGATGTACCCGGGATCTAGTTCCTTCTTGACGTGTCGCAGCTTTTTGATCACTGTTTCCGGGCTGCCGATGATCATGTTGTAGGCGTCTTGAAGCTCCTGATAGCTAAGCCTGCGGCCCACCGTCCCGGTGCCGATCGTAGGCCGGGACATCTTGATTGCCAGCGCTTCCCGGGACTGGTAACCCGGCGGGTCGTTGAACTCGATGGGCCCTCTCTGGCGGTGGGCCTCGGTCCAGAGAAACTCTTTGCCGATTTCCTGGGCTTGTTCGTCGGTGTCGGCCACCAATATTCGCATTAAGTAGCCAAAGTGCTCTCTGCCCGGCTCGTACCCGGTCTCTACCGCCGTCTCAAAGTAAATCTGCTTCAATTGAATGGTCAGGTCCAGAAGCGCGCCCAGATTCATGTAGGGATACTGGCGTTTCGCCGCCCATATCACACTCTCAGGGCTGCCGGTGCCGGGGAACCAGATTGGTGGATGGGGTTTCTGAATAGGCACAACCCATGGGTTGACCATTCGGTGGTGGAAATATTCGCCCTCCCAGCGGAAGGGTCCCGGCGTAGTCCAACACTTGAGAATCAGGTCGTGGGCCTCTTCAAACCGGCCCCGGTTTTCGGTGGGGCTGATGCCGGCGTGCAGGGTTTCCACCGCTGTTCCCCGGACGAAACCGGAAATCAGCCTTCCGCCGGAAATGCAGTCCAGCATTGCCAGTTCCTCGGCCATTTTCACCGGGTCGCTCAGGGCGATGACGTTGCCCAGCAAAGCAATCTTGGCCCGCTTGGTGACCTTGGCAATAACCGCTCCGTCAACGTTGACCGAGGGCTTCATGCACCAGTAGGAACTGTGGTGCTCGTTGGACATTATGCCGTCAAAGCCCACTTCATCCGCCCAGGCGTACTGGTCGTGGTAGTTGTTGTACAGTACGTTGGCCTTGAGGGGGTCGAAGTGACTGTTGGGAAAGTGCATCCTGCCGGACTCGTAATGTTCCAAGTCCTCGTCCGTCACGTGGCCGTATGGCTGCTCTGAAAACCAAAAAATCTCGGTCATGGTGTCCTCCTTGCGGATAATCCCCGGGCGGGAAAGCCCCCGTCTAAACCGGGCGGTGTGGCCGGAAACCGGGGCAGGTCAATCAAGACTGCCCAGAAACTCCGACACGCCCTGGATGAATTCCTGCGGTTTCTCAATTTGCGGCGAGTGGCTGCATTGGTCGATCACCTGGAGTTTGGAATTACTGAGCGCCTGGTGGTAGAGTTCGCCGCACTCCAAAGGCACGATGGCGTCCTGCCGTCCCCAGACAATCAAGGTGGGCGTTCCCACGTCGGACAGGTAGTGGGGCAGGCTGGGGTTGTGCATGTAAGGCCGCCACAATAGGCGCGATGCCATTTCCCGGTTGGAGAAGTCCACCAGGGCCTCTTCCGGGGTCATCTCGCGGTTGAGTTCCTCCAGGTTGGGGACCTGGGACGGATCATAGAAACGGTATCCGGCCCGGGTCTCGGACGAAACCATGAATATTTCGGTGATGTCCGATTCCTTGGGGCGGATGCCCACCGCGTCAATCAACACCAAACCCGTTAAACTGTCCGGGGACATTGCTGCAATTTCGGCAGCGATCCACCCGCCCATCGAGTGCCCCACCAACGCGTACCGGTCCAATCCTAGTTGCCGGGTCACTTTCTGGGCGAAGTGGGCCATGTCGGTAATGGTCGAAACCCAACCGGGCCGTGCGGTGCCGTTGAATCCCGGCTGAGACGGAGCGTAGACAGTGTTGTTTTTGGCCAATTCTTCGTGGAAGTCCTGCCAGCCGCGGTTGCCTCCGGCCCCATGCAGGTACAGCAAGGGCGGTCCCGAACCGCCGGAAAACATTTGGACCTCGGTTCCCGCCACGGATATCTTGGATTCGTTGGTGTTTGCCGTTGTCGTCATAGTTTCATGCCTGATTTCATCTATTAAATTTGCTTCAGCCGGGAGCGTTAGTCCCGGATCCCGGCCTCATCGCCACGGGGATTATAGCCAAGATTCCCACCTTGCGCCACCGGTTTCAAACCCGCCGACCGTTGACCAGGGGCTGCACGGTGGTCGCGGTAGTAATGGAGCAGGTGGAATCCAGTTGCCGCGGACCGGTGGTCCACCGACAGTTCCCCCGACTCGGCCTCCCGCGCCTGGGAGAAAACATCTCCACTGACTTGGCGTCCTCCCTCTCGCCGTGGACGATTTGTCTGGCCAGGGTTGGCATCAGGGCGTCGCCGTCTTCGCCGAAGGCGGCCAGACCACCCTCGGGCAACTCCCATTCCGCTTCAAGGGAGCTTCTTCCAGGGAGGTTCGCGGCTCCGTGGCCACCGGCTTCAGTTCGTCGCGCTGGTGGGTGTGCCGACAAACCATGAAGAGCACCAAACTGGTCGCATTCCGGACTGGTACCAGGGTGGATGCCGAAGGCACGGAACCCACCCTGGTACCAGTGCGCCGGAGACGGACATCGACCTGATGATTATGGCATTGACGGGGATGCCTAAGGGATTTAACCTAGGCTCATCCAGATACAAAGGCCGACCACCAAAAGGAGTTTGGCATGACTACCAGCAAACAGACCACCTATGAAGTCCAAATCGAAGACGTGGAATATCTGCGGCACGGTGATAAGCCCTTCCTGGCGCGCCTTTTCAAGCCCCAGGGCAGCGGACCTTTCCCGGTAATGGTCGAGTTGCATGGCGGCGCTTGGGTGAACGGTAACCGTGAGAATGGCAATGTCGGCAATGAAGCGCTGGCCAGGAACGGAGTCATCGTGGCGGCCCTGGACTTTCGCGTTCCGCCGGAAGCGTCATACCCTGCCTCCCTGGCCGACATCCACTATGGAGTCCGCTGGTGCAAGGCACACGCCGAAGGCTGGAACGGCATTTCGGAAAAGGTCGGCGCCATGGGCACCTCCAGCGGCGCCCACCAGGCTATGCTCCTGGGCATGCGGCCTCACGATTCCCGCTACGCGGCGCTGTCCCTCACCAACGGCGCGACCGAGGTAGATGGCGCCCTGGGCTGCGTGATCATGGTCTCCCCGGTGATCGATCCCCTGGGTCGCTATCATTACGCCAAGGGTCTGCGGGATGATATCAAACCACCCGAGTCAGTTGGCGAGCGTACTGCGTCCATGCACGACATGTACTGGGTGACGGAAGAGGCAATGGCAGAAGGCGCTCCAGCACGAATTCTGGCCGGTGGGGAGCGCACGGAACTACCACCTACGCTGTGCCTGGCACGGCTCTACGAGGCAGCGCACCCGCGCCCGGATCTGGACGAGTTCATCATGCAGTACCGCAAGGCCGGCGGGCAGATTGACGTAACGATCTTCGAAGATGAGGGCGAAGGAGTGCTGCGGGACCTCTCCACGGATGTTGCGCAGCGGGCGCTGGAGCAGATGACCGCGTTCATCCACCAAAACCTGGTGTAACCAGGCCAGCCCAAAAAGCAGCGGCAAGCAGCGACGGCGGACCGGCCCAAGGGGCTGAGTCCGCCGTCGCATTACAGGGGGCGCCGGACCGATGCCCCATCGCAGGTCCGAATTAGGAGCAGCACATCGCCTCGCAGCAAGGGGGAGGGGCTGTCCCCGACTTTCCTCGCATGGAGGACGCCGGCGGACCGGACTCGACCAATCCACACCGCAGGGACACCTGGTATGGCTGGCCCAGCAAACGGGTGGAGCCGGTAAATCTTCTGGACGACGAGGGAAGAACCAGGCGGGTGCGGATTCCGGTGATGGACCTGGATGGGTTATCACTCCCACCGAACTCCACTACGCCGTCCAGCGTTTCGACATCCCGGAAGTGGCGCCGGCGGACTGGTGGACCCTGACCATCGATGGCTAGGTCAGGCACCCGGTCCAGGAGAACGGGGACTGCTGCCCTTCGTCCGACTCACCGGTGTTGCCCATGGCAATCCCCAACTTCGCCCCGTTGTTGCCAGTCGCGTGGGGACGCACTTCCACCAACGCTGGCTCCGGCTCTGGTTCCTATCCGGGTTCTAAATGTTTGCGCCGCGGCCCTCAAGAACCGACCAGGGATTATTTTTTGCTGGGTGCCAACCTCAGCCCAACTGGCCTTGCCCAAACGGCGGTCAGGCCAACGATTCCTGATAATTGGCTGGCCAAGGGAGACTTTAACCAGAACTTTCGAGTTGGCGGTGGAGATTTAATTCCCCACAACCTCCTTGATTGCTTCGGCATCGGGAGGATTAGGAAGTCGTAGGCCATTGCCAGAAGCGAAGGTGGATTGATCCGCGAAACTCGCAGTAAGGCTCGTACAGAAAATGGAGTATGATCATTTGTGTGTCGCACTGTTAATGATGGTGTCATTTGTTCGTGTTGTCAGCTCTGGAAGGAGGCATCGGAGTGTTGAAACACTTGCTTGGGTTTGTCCCCGCGAAGTGGAAGTTGCGTGAAGAAGTTAAGGCAAGAGGAGAGGGTAAACTCGCACTAGGGGAACAATCCTTGGAATTTTGGGTGCACCGTTTAGGGTGGTCTTCCGCGGCTGCGAGATATTTGGCTACGGCGTTTGCGTTCGGGATCAGAGAGAATGTCGCAGCGGTATTGGAGAAAGCCCAGCAACTCTCTCACTCAGAAGATTTCGAGCACCAGTTCATGTTGCGCGCCGAACACGATCCATCTGTCATTGGCGCCGCGTTAGAGGCATCCAGATTCGTTACTACTGAAGAACTCCGTGATCTATTCGGCCGCATCCTTGCTGAGGAGGTGAGCGAACCCGGATCGGTATCTAGTCGGGCGGTTTCAGTAGCGAAAGACCTGTCGCCTCATGATCTTCGTGAGTTCCTGAAACTCAGGGCTGTAGCTTGGCGAGGTGCTGACCCCGGTGATGACAGTTGCTTTTTGGTCTTAGGCAAAACGCCAAATTTGTATTCTTCAGAGTTCCTTTCATTTGGGTCAGGTGAATTGGGGGTGAACTACCATGCTTTCGGAGAGTTCCAATCCCTTGGTCTACTCCAGGAGCGTCCTCATGGAATCTTGCTCACGCTCCATCTCGATGGGGAGACAGTTCGCTTTTCGCATGGTAACCGAATTCTATTGCTCCGCCCTACCAATTCGGATCCGGCCATTGGACTTGGTATGTATGACCTAACGAACGCAGGCAAAGAGATATTGAGACTATATTTGGATGAAGAGTTTCCCTATTTGGACGGGTATTTTGACGAAGTTTCGAGTGTCTGGCAGGGGATGGGTTTCGAGGTTGAAGAAGTAACTGCGTAGGCTTCGTCCAATTGCCAACTGGATGTTCTGTTCCGAGGACACTGGACCATCGGCAATGCAAGCCTTGTGGGATGGTCTAGACTGGCTGGATGAGTAGGACCGTCCCATGAAGAAGTCCAGTTACACGAAGGAGCAGATCGCCTCAATCCTATGCCAAGTACAAGGGCAGGCACGCTATAGGTCAAGAGTGCGCTGTTGAAGAAGAGCCTATTGCCTGCAGCTTGAAGGCAACAACATCAACGAGCCAGTGGAGAAGTGGCTGGGGATCGAGGATTCGAACCTCGGCTACCTGATCCAGAGTCAGGCGTCCTACCGCTAGACTAATCCCCAAGACTGCGGGAAAAATACGAGGAATTTCATGGTAACAAAGAGCCCGGCGCCAAGCAATCCGCTACCGCGCCAAATTTTATCGCAGCACGCGCTGACGCCGGCCTGAGGAGGGTAACCCGGACGGAGACGTGGCACTCAAGATGAAGGGCCCGTCGTAAGTCACCTAACTGATGAAGCGCTGACAACCGGCTTCCGCCTGTCCGGGTGGGTGGAGGCCCAGCGTATGCCTGAAGTCACGTATTCTTCCGGTAGCCGAATCACTAGACCAGATGGTCTGACGGCCGCTTTTTGAGCGGCGCTTGTCTAACTGATAGCATAGCCTATGTAAGTTGATATGTGACATAGTTGTGTCAAGTTGACATTGATTGCTCCGGTACCTAACATAGCTATCAGGTTTCTCCGGGATTTGCCCCAGCTAACTCTGCTGCAACTGGCCTTCTCACCTCGGGCGGACCCACAACTTCGTTGACAAAGGATGATTCCCATGCGCCTACTGTCCACCCTCGGGGGGATAGTGTTTAGTAGACCCGTTCTTTTCGTCGTATTGGTCGCACTGGGTATTGGGGTGGGGTACGCCGTCTTCTTCCACGTATACCCCAAAACGCCCAAGATTGGCATTATCGACATCCCCTACACCGTCATCAATGACCGGTCCGCGACCAGGATAGTCTCCTACCTGGAGTACGCCCGGAATCGCGACGATATCAAAGGCGTGGTGATTCGCATCAGTTCCCCGGGCGGGGGAGCCTCCTCCAGCGAAAGGTTATTCCTGGAGACCCGCAATCTGCGAGACGAGAAGCCCGTGGTTATGGTCATGGGAGACCTGGTGGCCAGCGGCGGCTACATGATGTCCATGGGCGCCAACTACCTCTACACACGACCCTCATCTCTAGTTGGGAACGTGGGCGTGATAGTCTCTTATCCTGGCCCTACGATTCCGTTCCCTCCCTTGGAATTCCTCGTGATTACCGGTCCCGACAAGCTGTTCGGAGGCGACCGCCGGGACTGGATTACCATGGCTGACGAGATGAAACATTCCTTTGCCGGCATCGTAATCGACGAGCGTGGGTCAAGCCTGAAGTTAACCAAGCAAGAGCTGCTCACCGGTCGGGTCTACCCGGGAATAGGAGCCGTTAACGTGGGTCTGGCTGACGCCATCGGCGGAGACACCGACGCCGTCGAAACAGCCGCGGATTTGGCCGGCGTTTCTCATTACGACCTGGTTGACATCAACGCCCAGGTAGGAAGGCGATACAACGAAGTCCTGCGGTGGGTTTACGATCCGCTGCTGCTTGAATTCCCCTCAGGGGAAACCGGTCGCCAGTTCATGGGAGGGGTAAGCCCGGGGCCGTTCCAGAATCCGAGCCCATCCGGTCAATCGACGGAGTCAGAGACAGCCCCCGCTTTTGGGACCGACTTGGAGGCGCTCCGCAACATCCTCCCCTATGGCGGCATCGGGCCGGGTCAAGAGGATGCCTTGCCGGGGTTCCCACAAAAAATTAGCCCACCGAACGTTTACTACTTGTATGTTGGACCTTCTCAATAGATTCAGCATTGTGCTGATCCTCCCGGCAGTTGCGCTGGCATTCTTTGTTGGCGCCTATTTTTACTTTTATCAAGGCTCCTACGACCCGGCGCCTTCGGGGCAGTTGAGGACTCAACACATAACTCCTCCCGTGTCCAGCTTCACCAACTTGGAGAGCATCTCGCCGGTTCAGCAGGGCACTCTGCTGGTTGACATGGGCCACTCCAACGGTTTCAGCCGCAACGAGATATCATCTTTCCTTACCGAAATATCCCGACGAGGGTATTCTTTGGAATTTCTCGAATTGTCCGCCGGCGGCAAGAAATTGTCCGAAGGGGGGAATAGTTTAGCTGAACAGCTTCGGTCGGTGGACAGCTTTTTGGTTATCCAACCCTCCAGGCCATTCAGTAATGAGGAAGCCGTCCTGGTACATCAGTTTGTTGAGGAAAAGGGCGGCAAACTGTTGCTGATAGCGGACCCTACCCGCAATCACAGGATGAATTCTCTCTCCAAGGAGTTCGGAATCACCTTCAGGCCGGATTACCTCCATAACTCCGTGGACTACGATCTGAACTTCCAGAACATTTACATTAGTGATTTCAAGCCGGACAAGCTTACAGACGGGTTGGGCAGGATTGCCCTGTATGCGGCCGGCTCCCTGGAATCCGCCCACGGCGGCTTGGCCATTGCCGATGCCAATACCCAGTCCACTTTCGTGGAGCGAGTTGAGCCCCTGTACCCCATGGCCAGGAGTGAACAAGGGGGAGTGGTGGCGTTGACCGACCTTACCTTCTTGATTCCGCCGCAAAGCACCATTGTGAACAATCCAAGGCTGATCTCCAACCTCGCAGACTTCCTGACGACCAGTGAACGCAGTTTCGACCTGGCGGACTTCCCCTACTTTTTCGATGAAACCGCGGAGATTATTTTGGGGAGTCCCTCGTTGTTGGACGCCGGCGTGGGCATGACGAACGTGCTGTCAGGATTTCAGGTAGCCTCGGAAATACGGAATGTAGCAGACCCCAACCGTGACCTGGTGTACCTGGGTCTGTACGATGACGCCCCAAGTGTGGCCCAATATCTGCAATTAACCGGAGTTGAAATTGGCGATGAATTGCGGACGCCGTTCACGCCGGCGATTGCCAGGGACGAATCTGCCGTGGCAGTCCTTTACCAGGATGAACAACGGCGGGCATTGATAGTCCTGGGCGACACTCCCGATGACGTGGATCGTGTGCTCGGACAATTGGGGAATGGCTCCTTTAGACAAGGACTCGTCGGCGACTTTGTTGGAGTGTATTAAAGCTTGATGTGCAAGTGGCTACGCCGGTTTATCGCTTTGGCCGCTGCGGCCCTGGCAATGGTCGCGTTGGCGTGTTCAACCCCCACCGAACCCTCGGAAATTCCGGCTGCGGCCAAACCCGATACCCAGGCCACCATCACCGCCTTGGCCCAGAGACCCGGCTTTAGCGTCCCCACGCCCACTCCCGTTCCCCAGAGCGTATTGGAATCAGCCCAAGAATTCTCCCGGGGCTTGGACTCGGTCAACGAAAGTTGGGGCCAATTGCGCCTCAGTTACGACACCTGGCAGGCCGGATTGATCGCTTGCGACCCCAGGTCAGTCCGAACATCCTTAAACCAGTTCGATAACCGGTTCGCCGCCGTGGTCCAATCGGCCAGAAACCTGGACCGGGCCAGCGCCATCAGAGATTTGGCCGACCGCGTCGTAATGGCCGCCGAGACCGAACAGCAGGCTCTCCGGTCGTTGCGCGGCGCCTCGGACTCCACCGGTTCCGCCACTTCTTCCGGCAGCGCTGCAGGCTCCGGAAAGGGTCTGGACGGTTCGGCTATTGGCAACAAGGGGAATTCAACAGACACCGAAGGGCCGGAGGTCTACGCCGGACTCGAATCCTCCAACCAATCGGAACAGGTTTCGGCGGTCGACCAGGTGGACAAAGCCCGGTCTTACTCCGCAGCCGCGCTTCAGGAAGTCTCTGACACCCTGGCTGACCTGGAAGAAAGAAGGACCGACGCGGGAAGAGCCAGATTGAAGGAATTCACCATGGCGTTCAACGACGTCAACGCCCGTTGGGATGGATTCCACCGGCAATACGATGCATTCCGCGCCGATGAGGCCAACCTGAGTTCTGCCGAAATGGTTGCGGAGCTGAGCGGACTTATCTCAGATTTCAGTAATGTGGTCGTGGCCACCCGTGAATTACCAACTTACAAGGACACTCAATTCGTGGCTGACCTTATGGCCCAAACCGCCGATTCCGAAGACCTGGTGTTGCGTAGCCTACGGGCCACGTTCCAAAAAGAACCCCAGGGAAAAGAACCCCAGGGAATCGAGCCCATCGCTGGACCATTTGGAGATCTCGGTGGTTTCGGAGACTTTAAAAGCCCCGAAGAATCGGTGGAATCCGCTGACTTTGCGGTCCCCGCAGACCCTGTCCCTCCTAAGCCAACCGAGGTTCCGCCGACCAATACCCCCGAGTTCGTTGCACTGGAACCTGACCTGTTCGGAAAATTTGAAGAAGAATTGGTGTTTGCCAACGCTTCCCGTCGAGATGCCAAGGGAGCGTTGAACCAACTTAATTTGAGCCTATCTGAAGACCAATTGAAGGCTGTTGCCGAATTTTCGGAGCAACTTCAAGCCCTGATGGTGGATTGGAACGATTTCCACCAAGACTTTGATGCTTGGCGGACCGATGAGGGAGGATGCGACCGTCTCGGCGCTATCGATGCACTGCTGGAAATCGGCGCCGGATATAATGACCTATCCGCCGAGGTTAGCCGGTTGCCGAACACCGTGGTGCTGCGTCCCTTCGGTGAATTGCTGGTTGAGGCTGTCCGCCGGGAATCTTCAGCGTTGGATGACCTGAAGAACAACTGGCGCCCCTTTGACGCCGGGATTTACCAAGGCCTGCGCCAAGAGCGCACGGCTGCCGACAATCAGCGGCGGCAAGTCGGGGTAGGAATTCAAGACCTCTTGGACCAATACGCAGTCGCACCCAACTGACGGCGCACCGGGCCTTTCGCACCCGCACGTGACCTAAAAAGCTCCCCAAGCCATCGCGGTCTGGCTCGGGTGCGGCAATCCTCTGCAAGCGCCACGCGGGCAGTCTACCACCACCCCCGTCAATCCCGTCGCTATGGGAATCCAGAGCCCTTTTGATGAGGAACACGCTTACCCATACACAGGTTGTTGCGCCTGCCGTTTCGCCGCTGGTATAACCGTGTTGGCGCAGGGAACGGGCTTTTGATTCCCGTTGCGACGGGAATGACGGGGATGGGGGTAGAAGGTCCTGCCCTGGCAATCCCCAGCACGCTTGGCTCGGTTGACGCCGCCTGCATAACCTCCGATACTGGTTAGAAGGACGCACGCCCGCCGTTCCGGCCGCCACTGCGGTTGGAGCGGTAGCTAATGTCTACTCTGCAATCCCGGTAGGAGACCACCATGCAGCTAGGAGCTATCTTCCCTCAGACCGAAATTGGCGCTGACCCCATTGCGGTTCGTGATTTTGCCCAGGCCGCCGAGGCCATGGGATACGAGCACCTGCTGGTCTTCGATCACGTCCTGGGCGCCGATCCCAGCAAACGGGAGAGTTGGGACCGCCCTTACAGCCACTCCGACATGTTCCACGAACCGTTCGTCCTGTTCGGATACCTGGCCGGAGTGACCGACAAGATTCAGATGACTACCGGAGTACTGATTCTGGGCCAGCGACAGACCGCCCTGGTTGCCAAGCAGGCGGCCGAGGTGGATGTGTTGACCGGAGGCCGCCTGCGCCTGGGCATCGGTATAGGCTGGAACCATGTGGAGTACGAGGCGCTGGGCGAGGATTTCAGCAACCGCGGCCGGCGCAGCGTCGAACAAATTCGATTGCTGCGGGCTCTCTGGACCGAAGAAGTCATCTCATTTGACGGCAGATACCACCAGGTTTCCCACGCCGGTATCAACCCCCTGCCGGTGCAGCGCCCGATCCCCATTTGGTTCGGCGGAGGGGCCGACCGGGTGATGCGGCGCATCGGCCGCCTGGCCGACGGCTGGTTTCCTCAATTCCAACCCGACAGCCAGGGTCAAGAGCAGTTGGCCAAGATGCGGGAGTACGCCAGAGCTGCTGGCAGGGACCCCGGAGACATAGGGATAGAGGGGCGGGTGAGCATCGCCAGCGGCAGCCCCGACGATTGGGCCAAGTCCGCGGCGGCTTGGGACGAACTGGGAGCCAGCCACCTGTCGGTCAACACCATGCGGGCAGGCCTCAGCGGCCCGGACCAACACATCGATGCTATCCGCCGTTTTAAGGACGCCGTTTCCGGGTGAGGTTTTACTGTGGAGGGCACAAGGCTCAGCGGTTTTCGCCCGTTTCCCATGTGCCCTCCGGGTATCCAGAGGCCTAGGCTTAAGGTAAGGACATAAGGCTTCGGGAATTCCCCATAAAAGACCTTGTGCCTTGAGCCTGTCGAACGGGAAAGCGACCACCGTAGTGCTATCGCAATTTGAAATCAAAAGACCGCGGAAGCCGATTACATCTAAGTGTTCGCGATGAGGTATTCGTCGGACCACCCCCCGTCTTTCTCGCCGCAGCGGGAATCCAGAGCCCTTTCCGTGCGCCGACGCGCTTATGGCAACGGGGAAATGCGAGGTGCGGGCGGGCCACACCGCTCCCTTCGCCAACGCCGTAGCGCGGCCCCTTCCACAGCCCTTGGCCCATGCCCGTGCCTTGGATAGCTATGCCTGCTTACAGGGCAAAAAGGGCTCTGGATTCCCTCTGCGGAGAGAATGACGGGAGGTTGGCGCGGTTGGATAAATGGCGATCAGGCATCACGTTGGATGCAAGATTCGTCCGTCCCACTGGGATGCGTTTGCCCTGGCGACCACCCGGAGCGGCTTCCATCAACAGGACACATGGGGTCGGGGTCCAAAGGGTTCCATCGGTTGAAGTTTAGCTCTTGAGCAGGTCGGCCACCCGGTCCAGGATGCGGTTGCTGACATCGTACTTCGAGAGCAGGGGTAGGTCTTCGACGTTCAAATCCCGGTCGATGAGGGACACCTGGTTGGTGTCGGCCCCGAACCCACTGTTGGGCTCAGTGATGTCGTTGGCGATCATCAGGTCCAGGTTCTTGCTTTTGACCTTCACCTTGGCATTTTCCACCAGGTTCTGGCTCTCGGCAGAGAAGCCAACCTTGACGAAATTGCCCCGGGCGGTTTCCAGGATGTCGGTGGTCTTGGTTAGGTCGATTGAGAGGTCTCCGGCGGACTTTTTGATTTTCTGTTCGGCTTCCGTAGCCGGCCGGTAATCCGCCACCGCCGCGGCCATTATCAGCGCGTCGGCGCTCTTGACGTGCTCCAAAACAGCGTCGCACATTTGTTGGGCGGTTGAAACCGGGACCACGTTGACCAAGGGCGGCGAAGGCAGGCCGGTGGCTGCGGTCACCAGCACGGCCAAGCCTCCCCGGTCCCGGACCGCTTCGGCCAGCGCATAACCCATTTTCCCCGAGGAATGGTTGGTGATAACGCGGACCGGGTCGATGGGTTCCATGGTGCCACCGGCGCTTACCACGACCGTCCTGCCGGAAAGGTCCCCTTCCCTTCCCAGCGCTGCGGAAATGTGTCCCAGAAGCTCCTGCGGTTCCAACAGCCTTCCCATTCCCACCAGACCCGAAGCCAACCGCCCGGGAGCGGGTCCGGCGAAAATAACCCCCCTGGCCCGGAGCCTGGCGATGTTTTCCTGCGTCGCCGGGTGGTCGAACATGTTTGCGTCCATGGCCGGTGCCACCAGCAGCGGGGCCGAGGTTGCAATCACCGTGGTGGTCAACGGGTCATCCGCCAAGCCGGCCGCCAGTTTCGCAATGGTGTGCACCGTAGCCGGAGCAATGACCACAATCTCGGCCCGCCGGGCCAGGGTGACGTGCTGATGGCTATACTCCGAGTCGGCGTCGAAAGTATCGGTTACCACGGCCCGGTGAGTGATGCTGCGAAAGGCCAGAGGTGTGACGAATTGGGTGGCCCCATAACTCATCACCGTGTCTACCAGCGCACCGGCCTGCGTTAGCTTGCTGGCCAAGTCGATGGCTTTGTAGCAGGCGATACTGCCCGTGACACCCAGCAGAACGTGCTTGTCAGCTAGCGGGCCCGCCAAGAGTCCTCCTAGTCCGCCGGAACGCTGTCGTTTCGGGGCGCCGGTCCGGATTCCGGGTGGCGGTTCATCTCATAAATCAGCCGCAACCCAACCAGGGTCAGGTCGGGGTTGACCGTGTCGAATACCTGCGTCTCCCGGGCAATAATCCCCGCCAGGCCGCCGGTCCCGATGACCTTGGCGTCCCTCCCCAACTCCTGCTTGAACCGCTCCACCATGCCGGTGACCATCGAGGCATAGCCCAGGACCAGGCCCGACTGAAGCGCGTGGGTCGTGTTCTGGCCGATGGCCGTCCGGGGCGCCACCAACTCGACGCGGCGGAGTTGAGCGGTGCTGTGGAAAAGGGACTCGGCAGCCACGTTGATGCCCGGAAAAATTGCGCCGCCCAGGTATGTCCCGTCCTTGGCAACTGCGTCGAATACTGTAGCCGTGCCGAAGTCCACTACAATCAATGGGGGACTGTAAAGCTCCGATGCGGCCACCGCATCGACGATCCGGTCGGAACCCACGTCCCTGGGATTGTCGTAAACGATACGCAGTCCGGTGCGGACCCCCACGGTCACTGTGATCGGCGTAACGCTGAAATAGTCGCGGCAGACATCCTCAAACACCACCGTAAGGTGAGGCACGACACTGCACATTGAGATCGCCGTAACGTCGTGTGGGTTGATGCCTTTCTGCAGGAGGAGGTTGGTCACCAACAGCCCGTGTTCGTCGGACAATTTGCGGGTGTCGGTGGCGATGCGAAGAGTCGTGGCCAGGCGAGTCCCGTCGAACACCCCCAGGGTGACGGTGGTGTTGCCAATGTCTATGCAGAGAAGCACGCTCGGAACCCCCTAACCGCGGCCAATTATACGGCAGCCCGAATGGCCTAGCAACGCGGCGTAGGGTTGCCTCTCAGGGTCTTCCAGTCGTCCCTACAAACCCCCGTGTCTCTCACCGCAACCGGGAGTTCAGTACCCCGCCCCTGTTTCTGAGGGAGCCGAAATGCACAAAAGCCCCGGCGGCAACGGTCCCCTCCTCCGTATTTCTCGCCGCAGCGGGAATCCAGAGCCCTGATCATGCACCGACATGGCAACGGCAAAAAAGAAGCGCCGTGCGTGGAACTCGTCCCCGTTTCACCGGACTGCCGTCACACCCGGACCATTCCCGCGCACCGGAGCCAGGTCAAACGATACAAAGGGCTCTGGATTCCCGTTGCGACGAGAATAGCGGGGGATTGGGTACGGCTTGCATTCCGAAAGAAGGTGGTGGATTGCCGCGCCCCCGAGAATTACGCGGGATAACCAAAAGGCCATGTGGGTGCCTCTCGACGCTTTCGCCAGACTCCCAACTGGCCCGGTTTCCCCCTGGCGCCCGAATCCTGCGGCTTGCCGTTACAATGGTCGAGTGGCCGTTGATTTCTAACCGAGGCGGAACTCATGAAAATTCAGAAAGTGACTGTGGAAGTGTTGGAGACCCCGGTGGCGCTGGAGTATGTCGCCGCCGGCAACTCGGTGGAATCCAACTGGCACGTGTTGGCGAGGGTGGACACAGATGACGGTGTCCAGGGCATCGGATTCGCGGTGGCCACCAGGGAAACGTTGGTGCGGCCGCTGGCCCGGGCCGCAGAGGAATTGGGCCGGTTGTTGGTCGGTATGGAAATCCTGGAGATTGAAGCGGCCCGGGCCCGGCTGGAGAGGGCCGGCGGTTGGACCGGCCCCGGCGGCATGCTTAACATGGCAATGTCAACTTTGGACATTGCTCTTTGGGATGCGGCCGGCAAAACGCTGGGCCAACCCCTGTACCGTCTGCTCGGCGGTTATGCGGACCGGGTCCGAGCTTACGCCAGCGACGGCATGTGGTACAGCCTTACCTTGGAAACGTTGGCGCGTTCTGCGAGAAGCCACGTCGACCGGGGATTTGACCTGATGAAGCTGCGCTTGGGCCGAGAACCCACGCCTGCCGCCGAGGTCGCCCGCGTCCGTTCGGTCCAGGAGGCCGTCGGCGACCGGGTCGGCATCATGGTGGACGCCACGGAGAGCTGGAGCGAGCCGCAGGCCCTGGCCTCGGGAAAGGCCCTGCAGGAGGCCGGAATCACCTGGTTGGAGGACCCGGTAAACCACCGCAACCTCCAAGGGATGGCCGCCTTGGCCCAGGCGTTGGAGGTCCCGGTTGCCGCCGGCGAGCATCTCTTCGGCGTGGAGCCATTCCAACGCACGCTGGACGCCCGCGCCGTTAACATTGCGATTATCGATCTTGCCAGAGTTGGAGGTATTACGCCCTGGATGAAGGTGGCGGCCCTCGCCCAAGCGCGGGGCATACCGCTGGCCGGGCACGTTATCCCGGAGGTACACGTTCACCTGCTGGCGGCTGTACCCAACGGCTACCTGGTGGAATACATGCCCAGGTCTGAACCTCTTTTTAAAACCCGGTTGAGCTTGGAAGACGGGTATCTGGTGGCGCCCCAAGCCCCCGGGCTGGGAGTGGAGTTGGATGAGGATGCCTGCGACCGGTACCGCGTAAGTCACTGACTACTCCGCGGACCGGACCGCTCGAGGTTCAACCCAAATCACCGGGTTTGCACAAAAAAACCGGCGTCCTAACACTGTGGGACGCCGGTAGACCGCCCTGGCATTCCCCGATTTGTCTAGAGGTTAAATTGGGGGTTCGAGTAGTTTTTGTCCTTTTCGTAAACCTGTAGCCGTGCCCGCTGGGTGTCGGCCACTATCAGCCGGTTGGTTTCCTGGTCGAAAACGCAGGCCACCGGCATTCGGAATGTCCGCTGTTGGTCTTCCAGGTTGTAGACCTGGCTGCGGCGTTTGCCCATATCCGGGTTGGCGTTCAGGGACATTTGCCCCCAGGCCGACACATCGACCGCGTCGCCCTTCAGGTAGGCAATGGGCATGGCGTCGGAATTGTAGATGGCTATTCGCTCGTTCATCCAGTCGGCCACGTAAACGTCGCCGTCTCCGTCCACACAGACGCCGGTGGGATGCTGAAGTGTGCCGGGGCCGCTGCCGCCGCGCCCGAAGGTTTGCAATAGGTCGCCTTCAGGGCTGAACTTCTGCACCCGGTGGTTGTTCCAGTCGGCCACGTAAATGTCGCCGTTGTTGTCCACGGTAATGCCCCAGGGCATGTCCAGTTGGCCCGGAGCCTCGCCCTTGGAACCAAAGCCGCTCAGGTACTTGCCGTCCCTGGTGAACTTCTGGACGCGGCTGTTCAGGCTGTTGACGATGAGCAGGTTGCCGTCCCCGTCGAGGACCATTCCCGAAGGGCCGTTCAACTGGCCTTCCCCATCGCCGGCTTCTCCCCACCGGTCCAGAGAGTTGCCGTCTTCATCGAACACGGTGATCTGGTTTTTCCACTCGTCGGAGGCGTAGACTTTCCCTTCATCGTCCACAACCACCGAGGTCAGGAACACCAACTGTTCGTTGGTCAGGTCTCCGTAGGCCGGTCCCGCCCGGCCAAACTCCTTGATGTACTGCTGGTCAATGGTCAGCTTGGTTATCCGCTGGCTCTGCTGGACGTCGGACCCGCGGTTGGCCACATATACAACTCCGTCACGGGCTAGGGCAATACTTACCGGCTGGGTAAACCCCTGTCCGGCGGCCCCATTGCGGCCTATGTTGTGGCTGTACTTCCAGGCTCGTCCAGCGGCTACTGTGTGAACCGCCATCGAAGAATCCTCCTATCAACCGTCTGAAACCCATGGGCGCGGCCGATGCCCTCCCCCAATCGGAGGAAGGCATCGAGTGGACTCCTATTTCACGAAGTTGAATTTCTCGAAGCTGCCGTTAACGATGGGTTTGGCGTCCATTCCCATCCAGTCTTCAATCAGCGTGGTGTACCCGCCGCGGAAGTCGTAGTTGGGCACCAGGTCTCCCTGCTCCAGGTCTTCGGGGTTGCGGGAGGGATATTCCCCGTAGATGCCGCCGTTGACCCCGTCGCCGATAGCGAAGGCCACGCCCGCCGCCCCGTGGTCGGTGCCTGACCCGTTGTCGTGCACCCGCCGGCCGAACTCGGAGAACAGGTACATTATCACGTTGTCGCCGCGGTCGTGGGAGTGCAGGTCGTCAAAGAAGGCGGAAATGCCCTCGGAAACATCCTTCCACAACTTGGGGTGCCCCATCGCCTGTCCGGCGTGGGTGTCGAAGCTCGCGTGCTGGGTGTAGAAAATCCGGGTCCCCAGGTCTGCCAGGTACACCTGGGCGATGTCTCTGAGGTGATTGGCGATTGGCGAGCTTGGGTATTCAACCTCGGAGCTGTACATCTCCGGCGCTGCCTTGACGATGTCGGCCCCGATCATCGCCTCCATTCCGGTGGAGCGAAGGTAGTCGGTGATGGTTCCCGTGCCCACCGCCGGCGAGTACATCTTGGCGAACAGGTCCAGCGCCCGGGCTCGTTGAGCCTGGTCGGTGATCCCGGTCAACACGCCGTAGTTGCTCAGGTCTGCGATGGCGGCCACCGGCACGCCGGACAGGGCCAGGGCCCGGGGCAGTCCGTGGCCGAAGTTGATTGCCGTCAGCACGTTTTCTTTGTTCGGGTCCAACTCCCGGGTCACCCGCCCGGCCCAGCCTTCGGTTCCAACTTTGTCCGGCTCGCAGGTGTGCCAGATGTCCATGGACCGGAAGTGGGAGCGGGGGGAGTTGGCATAGCCGATTCCGTTGAGGACCGCCACCTTGCCCTGGTCAAATAGCTCCTTGACCGGTCCCATGTGGGGGTTGAAGGCCAACTGGTCGTCGATCTTGATGCACTCATCGAGCGCGTATCCCACCGCCGGCCGGTTGTCCACGTAGAGTGGGTCGTTGTAGGGGATCACCGTGTTGTAGTAGTCGTTGCCCCCGGTGAGTTGCAGAACAACAATGACCGGGTCTTTCTTGGTTGCCGTCATGCTTGTCTCCTTGCTTCCAGTCTAGGGTTGCTTGGCGGGCGCCGCCCGCTGTTATCCTGGCCTGTCCTGGCCCCGCGACGATACCGCCACCGAAACCGCTTCGGGTCCTAAGAGTGTGCTTAGCCGAATTGGTACTCGGTCGTGGCTCCCACCAGGGCCAGCATCTCGCCCACCCGCGTCGCGGCGGCGCTTTCATTGCTCCAGTCCATGTTGCCGCCTTCGGTGGCGTGGTCCAACAATTGCTGGCGGGTCTCACCACTGATTTCCAGGAATCCCATGTGGTCCAGGGAGGAGTTGATCAACTCCTCGGGGGTGGAAACTCCGTCGGACTTCATGTGGCCGACGATGGACTGGACTCCGGGGTTGTTGGTGTTGGCGACCCGGTCGGCCACGAAGTTGATACGGGCCAGCAATGAGCCGCTGTTGATCCACTCCTGCCCGGTGTACCAACCTTCCACGCTGGGCGGGTCCAGAATCGCCTGCCCCATGTAGGACGGTTGCAACCCGATGTCTTTGATTCCCGGCTCCGGGAACTTCCATGCTCCCACCATTCTCAAGGTGCCGGCCACCACTTCTGCGGGGCTCTTGACCTTGGAGTAGCGGGCGTTCTTGAAGAAATCGGAGTTGAACATAATCCGGAGCACCGCCTTCATCTCGTAGCCGGACTCCTCGAAGGCGTTGATCATGGTTTCCAGGGCGTCTTCATCCGGCGCCGGTTGAATGGTCCAGGCGGGCACCTGGACGTCATCGGCCACGAAGAAGTTATACAGATGCCGGCAGATGAATCTGGACGTGGCCGGCTGCTGGACGACGATGTCGATGATGTCCTCGCCGTTGAAGTTGCCCGTGTGTCCCAGGAAGGTCTTTTCAGTCTCGTCGTGGTCCTCTTCCCGATACTCGAACCGCCAAGGATAGCGGCCGTAGGGCTGCCGGGGCAGCTTGGGCATGATGGTCCAGCCGGTGAAGGCCCGGGAAGCCTCCCGCACGTCGACCTCGGTGTAGTTGCTGACGCCCATCGAGAATAGCTCCAGCAGCTCCCGGCCCCAGTTTTCGTTCACCGCGTCCCGGTGGTTTTCGTTGTTGTCCAGCCAGAAGATCATGGCCGGGTTCTTGGACAACTGGATCAACATGTTCCGGTAGTTGCCCAGGCCCTGCTGGCGGAACATGTCCAGCTGCTCCAGCATCTGGTCGCAGTTGTCCAGCTTGGCGTTGCCGGTTGCGAACACGTGGTGCCAGAAGAGGGACATTTTCTCTTCCAGCGGCTTGGTTGTGTTGACCATGTGGTACATCCACCGGGAAGCCCCCAGCGTGGTGGCTCCGCCCGGCAGAAGGCTGCTGGGGTGATACCGGGTCATCATGGCAAAGGGCCCGGCCTTATCTTCGGGCCGGGTAGGGGCAAATTCAAGCAACTCTTCCACGGTGGCTTCGTAGCCTTGGGCCGCCAACTGGTGGAGTTCCTCCCGGGTAGCGCCGAATCCCGCGCGACGCATCAGGTGAGCGATTTGAGCCAGGTCTTCCTTGTTCGCCATCCGCCGCCTCCTTTGTGTTGAGTGAATAGATTGGATTTGACTTGAGCATCCTTAACCAAAGGTATTCCAGAGTATTGGCTTGGATGATATTGCACACAGGCGTCGCTGTCAACGATTTCGGCCCAAATCAGCCGACAACAATCGTTCTTAATACTGAATATAATCAAAAAACCCGGTAGCCTCATGGGGCGTCTGCTGGCAAGGTGGAACAGCTTCAATCCACGTGACTTACCGGGGCGTTGGACCAACGGTTTAAGGACCTGACCGTGGTCTCGCCGAGACCCAATTGGGGTCAAACCCGCATCCACTACCCCTACCACTGACAGATACACGTCGATAGATACAAAAGGAATCCCCCAAGCTTGCGAGGGGCAGCATGCCCCACCTACCCAACTCCCGTCTCAACGGGAATCCAGAAGCCCTTTTGTCCCCGACTCCCGTCATTCTCGCCGCAGCGGGAATCCAGAGCCCTTTCTCCCATCCAACCAGACGCGGATCCGCAGAAATGGTCCAGGTGGGACGTCGACCTGTCCACGCGGCGCGTCCTAGTCGGCATAACCGTCTTGGAGCATGATCAGGGCTCTGGATTCCCGCTGCGGCGAGAATGACGGGGGACCATTGAAAGGCCCCTGCTGCCGGTCCGGTCACCGCCGACAAATTTTGGGTCATGGAGTATAATCACCCGAGCACTTTTCACTCTCAGCATGGGAATAGGTAATGAGCAAATTTATCGAGCGCATGGAGCGAATCACCCAGGGCGGGCCCGGAGGCATAGGTTTTGGTAATGTACGGATGGAAAAAGCCCCCGGGATGGCCTTGGTTGGACATGTTTCAAAGGACCACGCCGCCGGTTTGGAGGCGGTCGCCGAGTTGGGCCTGGACGCCGTACTGCTGGCCGGCATAGGCGGCCCGGAAGACTTGAAAAACCTGGAGAATTCTCTGCCTTCGTTGCCGTGGGGCATTCATCAGCCTTCATTGAACGAGGAGGACTCCGCAGCCTATCGCGAGCAGGGGTGCGATTTGCTGGCCTTTTCCCTGGCGGACACTTCTGCCGCAGCCATCGCCTCCGACGATGTCGCCAGGGTTTTGTACACCGAAGCCGGCCTGGAAGACCGGGAACTGCGGGGGATAGCCTCTTTGCCGCTGGATGTCTTTGTGCTCCGAGTTCCCGGCCTGGGCGACACCTGGCTGTTGGAGGACCTGGCTTCAATCGCCATGGTGGGCCGCCGGGTCGACAAATTTGTCCTGGTCGAAGTTTCCAGAGCGCCTACGGCTAAAGACCTGGAAGCCCTGCGGAATGCCGGTGTCCACGGCCTGGTGGTGGACCTGGAATCCATGGGCGCCGCCGCTGTCTCCGAGTTGAAAACCGCCTGCCTTAACATGCCCCGGAAGCAGCCGGACCGCCGGGGAGGTGTCACCGCCCTCCTACCATCTTCGGTCTTCCCTTCAGGGTCCGCTCCCGAGCCGGACGAGGACGACGAAGACGACGAATGAGGTTGTTTCGGATTAGCCGGGTCCTACACCCGCAGGGCGCTATGTCCGACGTGACTCGGCCCAGGACGTCGTCCGGTGCGACGCGCCGGGGCTGCTCGCTCTAGCCATGCTGTTGGGTTCCTATCAGTTGCTCTTGGAAGACCCGGCCAGCTTCATCAGGCTGGCGGTTCTCGTGGCCCTCGCGCTGGTGTCGGCAATTACGGTCCACGAATTCAGCCACGCCGCGGTTGCCACCGGGTTGGGAGACCAAACGGCGCGGCGTCTGGGCCGGCTGAGCCTCAATCCCAAACGTCACCTCGACCCCACGGGAACCGTCATGATGTTCGTGGTTGGTTTTGGCTGGGGCAAGCCGGTTCCGGTCGATCAGAGCCGGCTGGCTCACGGACACACCGGGATGGGGTTGGTGGCCGCTGCCGGGCCGTTGTCCAATTTGATGTTGGCTTTTCTGCTGGCCTTGCCCATCAAGCTCGGCTTGCTCGATTGGAGCGGGCTGTCCCTCAACCGCGCTGCTTATGTCATGACCGGGGGCTGGCAGCAGGGTCTGGCCGACATCCTGGGTCTGATTATCTTCTTTAACGTACTCCTGGCGGTGTTCAATCTGATTCCGCTGGCTCCCCTGGACGGGTCCAGGGTGCTGGGCGGATTGTTGCCCCGGAACATGGCTGAAGGTTACTCCCGGCTGGAGCGTTACGGTCCGGCAATTCTGGTGGGGCTGATCCTACTGGATTACGTTTCCAACCTGGGTATCCTGTGGGGAGTGATGGGGCCGGCGGTTAGAATCCTCACCCAAGCCGCCGTCGGATACTGAAACCGTTTCTGATCGACCCGTCTCAGCCCAGACCCACGCAAAATCCAGGCTGCTCCCCTACCATCGTATTTGTCGCACACCCCCATCCTGGATTCTTAGCTACACATCCACTCCAGCAATAGAGGCTCCCCGACCGTCCTACTTTGCGCGCACCCTCACCCCCGGTAATTCTCGTCGCAACTGGAATCCAGGGCCCATTCCAAGCTCCAACACGGCTGTGGAACCGTGAACACGCGGGGTGGGCAAGCCGCGTCCGTAAACCACGTCATTGCTATAAGGATGGCCTATTCCCAGGTAATGCTAGAATACAGGGCAACCGCCATTGTCGCGCCAACTTTGTGTGTGAGTTGCTCCTATGAGCCAACACCTTGAGCCTGGTTCGGACTCCCCGGACCTCGACCTGATTCTTCCCGAAGACGGGGTCATTGACCTCACGGACCAGCTTACGGGGTACATGACCGAGATTGAGCTTGGCGGCCTGCCTGACATAATCGGCCAGGTGTTGGACGATTTCCTGGACCAGTGCGGGAGCATGCCCGAACGCCTCACGCAAGAGGACGCTTTCGACCAGATTACCCGAAACCAGCTTTCCGTAACCCTGGCTTATCAGCTGGGGCGGCTGGAAGGACGGTCACCCCAGGTGGTGCGGGCGTTGATTCAACAAGCCATCGAGAAATGGGGCGCGCACCCAATGGCCGATTCCGCAGAAATATCCGACCAGGACCTGGCCAACCCAAAAGCCTTGGTTTATCCCCGCCTCCGCCGGTTGCGATACCAGGACACCGATGGAGAAGCCAACCATTCTGATGGAGAGGCAAACCGATGACATCCACAGCCGAGTTGTACGACCTCGTGCTTACAGGGGGCTCCTTGCTGGACCCGGCCCAGCAAATCAATTCCCGGATGGACATTGCCTTCAAAGACGGGCTGGTGGCGGAAGTCTCGCCGCGCATCGACCCTGCGTCCACGGTCATGGCGGTGGACGTGACCGGAAAGCTGATCACTCCTGGGTTGATCGATCTGCACGGCCATTTTTACCACGGGGGCAACGGCAGTTCGGTGCACGCCGACCGTACCTGCTTGTCGTCGGGCGTTACCACCGGCGTCGATGCGGGGAGCGCCGGATTTCTGAATTACGCCGCCATGCGGGACTATGTTTTCCCGGCCCACCGGACCCGGCTGCTGGCGTTTCTGCACATCGGGGCCGGCGGACTTACGTTAAACCGGGTTCTGGGCGGCGGCCTCCATGACCTCCGCGTAATCGACGTGGACCAGACTGCCGACGCCATCAAGGCCAACCCGGGGTTTTTGTTCGGAGTCAAAGTCAGGATGCACGTCAACGCCGTGGCGACGTGGAACGCCCATGAGGCTATGCAAAAAGCTAGGGCCGCTGCCGATCAGGCGAACGCCAAGCTCATGGTCCACGTCAGCGGAACACCCATCCCTTTGCCGGACATCCTGGAGTTTCTGGGCCCTGGCGACATCTGCACCCACGCCTACAACGGCAACCATGAATCTATCTTGGACCAGAACGGCAGGGTTCGCCCCGAGGTCAGGGAAGCGGCCGACCGGGGAGTCATCATGGACGTGGCTCACGCCGGCGTCCACTGCGACGTCCAGGTAGTGAAAGCCGCCTTGGATCAGGACTTGCCCCCCTCCACCATCAGCACTGATATTCACATTGCGCCGCCCGAACGCACTGTTTACTTGATGAACGACCTGGTGAGCCAGTTCCACGCCCTGGGAATGCCGCTGCCGGACGCAGTGGCCGCCAGCACCGCCAGGCCCGCAGCGGTGCTGGGTCTGGGAGGAAGCATCGGCTCCTTGGCGGCCGGCATGTGTGGTGATGCCGCTGTTTTCGACCTGCGAGAGGGGCGGTTCGTTTGGCACGACATGGCCGGGAACAACGTGGACGGCAAAGTCCGGTTGGACACTTTCCTCACGGTCAGGGGCGGACAGGTGGCTTGGCGGGAAGGCCGGCTGATCCAAATGGGGGAATGCTGACCCCGGCCCGGCCTGAATAAGCGCGGCCTGAATCAGTGCGGCTCGAATCGGCGTCGGGCGGTCACGGGACGGTGGCCGACACCATCGCCGCAGGTTCACCGTTGAGCAAAAACTCAAACTCCAGAGGACTCCCCAATGGAAACATGTCCCGGTCCACGGCCACCATGGTCATAGGAGCCATGAGATAGGGGTATTTCCGACCTTGGGCCGACTCGTCCAACCGTAATTCCACCGTCGCCCGGGTTCCGTTAACGGTTAAGCCAACCACGGAAAGCGGGTCTCCCTGGAGAGGGCGCCAGAGGTAATAGGCAGCCAGCAGTATAGAATCAGAAAACTCGACGTTTCCCAGCGTGGCGGAAGTGCCCCGGCTCCTTCTCAGAGTGAATCCCTGGTTGAATTCGTCCAACTCCGGCTGGCCGGTGATTACAAAAGCCCTTAACTCCTGAACGAACACTCCCGGAGCGTCGTCGCCCGCCAACTCAGCCCAACCGCTGTTCACGAACCGCCAGGCCGGCGCCGCCGGTACTGCGGTCGGGGCTTCAGTCGGAGCGGCGGTCACAGCAGCCAAAGCCGTAGGCTCAACCGCTGTCGGGCCGGGGCTTTGGCCACATGCCGCCAGGACCACCACCATCAACGCTGCAGCACAAATTCTCGATGCGGTGCGTCCCGCGCCGCCGGGACTGGGCCGGAAGTGGAACCGTATTGCAACGCCCTGTGTCCGCGCCTTCACGCCCAACCTAAACCGCCGAATTTCGCTTGCCCTGGAAAAGCGTACATCACCATCATACCAAAGCCAATACCAGGGCCAATACCAGACTTAGCTGGGCTGGGGGACTTTGATTATGGCTGGAGGCACTTCCTAGTCCATTCGACACATGCTACCCGTACCGCCAATGGCCGACGTCCCTCTAATTCGAAAGCGTAGTTGGGCAGGCGACCTATCGCAGAGATTCGGTTTTCAAACGGGTCCATCCACTTTTAGAAGAAGAGGAAATCGAACTGCCGGGGTCTGACCGTAATCGACCAGTTTGATCTCATTGTGATCGATCTGGACGCCTTTAGACGAGAACGGTAAAGTTAGATATAGCTACGAGCATGACATGACATTAGGGGCCGGGCAGTGCCACATCGCAGTCCCGCATTACAGACCCGGGAAAGGAATCTAATATCTTGCCCTGATACCGGTTGACAGGGGCTGGGAGCATCGGTATACTGTGCCTCTGCCTTCTCCGAGTGGGAGGGCCGTTACCAAACGCACCTTAACAGTTGAATAGTGGAAGGAAGCTAGGTTTATCGATTAGAGAGTTTGATCCTGGCTCAGGGTGAACGCTGGCGGCGCGCTTAATGCATGCAAGTCGAGCGTGCCCCCCGACTTCGGTTGGGTGGGCAAGCGGCAGACGGCTGAGTAACGCGTGAGTAACATGCCCTTCGGTGGGGTATAGCCTGGGGAAACCGAGGATAATCCCGCATACGATCCCGTTACCTTGGTAATGGGATGAAAGCCTTCGGGCGCCGGAGGAGCGGCTCGCGTCCTATCAGGTAGTTGGTGAGGTAATGGCTCACCAAGCCTATGACGGGTAGCTGGTCTGAGAGGATGATCAGCCAGAGGGGGACTGAGACACGGCCCCCACTCCTACGGGAGGCAGCAGCAGGGAATTTTGGGCAATGGGCGAAAGCCTGACCCAGCGACGTCGCGTGGGGGATGAAGGCCTTAGGGCTGTAAACCCCTTTTCCAAGGGAAGAGAAAGGACGGTACCTTGGGAATAAGCTCCGGCTAACTACGTGCCAGCAGCCGCGGTAATACGTAGGGAGCTAGCGTTACCCGGAATTACTGGGCGTAAAGAGCGCGTAGGCGGCTGGATAAGTCTCTTGTGAAAGCTCCCGGCTTAACTGGGAGAGGCCAAGGGATACTATTCGGCTTGAGGGCAGTAGAGGAAGGCGGAATTCCCGGTGTAGCGGTGATATGCGTAGATATCGGGAGGAACACCAGCGGCGAAAGCGGCCTTCTGGGCTGTGCCTGACGCTGAGGCGCGAGAGCGTGGGGAGCAAACTGGATTAGATACCCAGGTAGTCCACGCCCTAAACGATGAGTGCTAGGTATAGGGGGTATCGACCCCCCCTGTGCCGCAGCTAACGCGATAAGCACTCCGCCTGGGGACTACGGCCGCAAGGCTAAAACTCAAAGGAATTGACGGGGGCCCGCACAAGCGGTGGAGCGTGTGGTTTAATTCGATGCTAAGCGAAAAACCTTACCAGGGCTTGACATGTTTGTAGTAGAAACCCGAAAGGGTGACGATTCCGGGGTAACTCGGAAAGCTTGCACAGGTGCTGCATGGCTGTCGTCAGCTCGTGCCGTGAGGTGTTGGGTTAAGTCCCGCAACGAGCGCAACCCTTGTCGCTAGTTATATTCTCTAGCGAGACAGCCTCCCACAAGGAGGAGGAAGGTGGGGATGACGTCAAGTCATCATGGCCCTTATGCCCTGGGCTACACACACGCTACAATGGCCGGTACAATGGGTTGCTAAAGCGCGAGCTGGAGCCAATCCCACCAAAGCCGGCCTCAGTTGGGATTGCAGGCTGAAACCCGCCTGCATGAACGTGGAATCGCTAGTAACCGCAGGTCAGCATACTGCGGTGAATACGTTCCCGGGCCTTGTACACACCGCCCGTCACGTCATGGAAGCCGAGAACAACTGAAGTCGCTGAGCTAACCCGCAAGGGAGGCAGGCGCCGAGGTCGGGCTTGGTGACTGGGACGAAGTCGTAACAAGGTAGCTGTACCGGAAGGTGCGGCTGGATCACCTCCTTTAAACGGAGAAACAGTCCGGCGTGTTGCCCCGATTAACTTCGGTGCGGATGTCGGCCTCAACTCCCAGGTCGTTCGGTAGGCGTTCCGTTCTAAGTGTCGCCTGGTTGAGCTTTGCTCCCGGCGCCCCTCAAGGACGGTCCCCTGAGAAAACCTACCGCCTGGTCCGCCTCACGGCGGACATCACTAACCCAGAACCAACTCTTCCTTCCGCTACTCAGCCGTTAAGGCGTTCCAAGAAAGCCGGACTAAATGGGTCCGGCTTTTTTATTTGAGTTGAATTGATATCCCTATAATGAATTCCTGGCGCAGAATGTCCGGAGGCAGCGAGACATGTCAACAATTCCACTCGGAGATCCAGCGCTGGCCGAAATCCTGGATATCCTCAGAAACCTTCTGCCTGACCTTGGGGCAGATCACGGAGTGAAGAGCCTGGGTGTCTTTGGCTCCTATGCCACAGGAGAACAAACGGTTGGAAGCGACCTTGACCTGCTAGTAGAATTCGATCAAGCGCCAACTTTGTTTGAGTTCGTAAGACTAAGGCGGAGTCTGGCCGTTAAACTGGGGATCAAGGTTGATCTCGTCATGAAATCTGCCTTAAAACCCCACATCGGAAAGCAAATCTTGAAACAAGTGGTGCCGGTGTGACCCAAGGCCAAGACTCTTTGGACTATCTGCGAGATATTCTCGACGCCTCGCAAGAGGCTCTATCGTTTGTGGAAACGGTTGATCCCGCAGAATTCCTGAGCGATCACCGGACCAATTTCGCGGTCGTTCGAGCCCTGGAAATCATCGGCGAAGCCGCCAATCACATCCCGGCCGAAATTCGGAATCGTTGGCCAGAAATCGCCTGGTTAGACATGCTCGACATGCGTAATATCTTGATACACGCCTATTTTGGTGTCGACTTGGAAACGGTATGGCGGACGGTCCAAGAGGACTTACCGCCGTTGCGAGATTCCATGGAGCAGATATTGGCAGAATTGGAAAGCGAAAGGAATGACCGTTGACGGATTTCTCGCGTCCGCTATTCTTCCGTTATGGCAAAAAAGCCGGACTATCAGGGTCCGGCTTTCTGCTGTCATGCAGCGCGGCCCACGCAAGCGTGGGGCAACCGGCCTTGGCTGAAATCGAAGACCCGTACGAGAATCTCCAGGCTCGTCCAATAACCTATCCGGATGTCATCCAAGCGGGTTACAGTCGGCGGGCGCTGCTGAATCACCCGGATCGAAACCCGGCCGCTGAGTCCACCGAGATGATGAGGCGGCTTAACCTTGCTAAACCTACCTTTTAGCTTTTGGCTGCCACGAGGCAGAGCGATTAGACCCGTGGATTATTCCTGGCGTCTGGTTGCCCGCAAAGGTTTAACACCCGTGTGTACTTGGACCGTAGGAAAAACCCTATTCCAAAGCGTCTCGAAAAGCCGACCAATCGATGCCAAGTTACCCAACAACAGCGCGCACAGTTCCCAACTTAAGGTCTCGCCCACCCCAATCTGGGACTACAGCGATCGTTTGGTTTACCGAATTCAACCACTTTTGATTGCTGCCGCCGGCTCGCCGTTCCAATCCCGGCAACCAATCGCCGCCAATCTGCGAGCGACGTCCCTATAGGTCACGGAGCAACTAGAACTGTCTCCAGCCAAACCAAGCTGTTGGCGTCGGCGGTCTGCGTGTTCCGAGGAAGCGGATTGCCCTGGTCTTCATAGGCCTCAATTACGGCCAGCAGCGCATCCTTAACGTTCGCAAATACGTCGTCGAGCGTATCTCCCTCGGTCAATAGTTTCGGCAGCGGCGGAGAGGTTACGGTATATCCGCCTTGTGGTTGTGGTTCAAGAACCAGGGGAACTTTGTACAACATACGTAGGCTCCTCGCTCCGCCGGCCATACTTCCAGTACCATACCGACACGAGGCTCGAGGGGAGTCCCAGGCTTGCTAGTCGTGGGCTTTATCACCATTGCATTCTGTGGAGCGTTGATGGCATAAGCTCACCACAATAGTGCGCTGGGCACACAAGTTTCCATAACCAACCGGGTCCCTTACTGGGGAGCAGAAGTGATTTGTCGTGGCCTGTAGGCTTTGTCTATAGCTCTGGCTTTTAGGGACATAAGCGAAGTTGGTGCGGGAGTCTTACCGGGATACCTTCGCAATTTGCTCCTCTGCTTGGATCAGGCTTTCCGGCACTTCCGCTTCTATTTGACCCACTACCACGTGGTCTACGTGGGCGTTATGAGGAACGGGGTCAGCGCCTATTTCCGCTTCTGTCTGGAGCAGCAACTCAATAGCTTCTTTGGCGTTGCTCAGGGCTTCTTCCACCGTATCGCCGCAAGTGATGCAATTCGGATATTGGGGGAAGACCACTTGGTAGCTATTATCGTCCGGCAGAAGCAAGACGCTGAATTTCATAAGAGGCATCAGAGCACCTCGTCAGCAATCGAATCGAACTGTTTCCGAGACATCCCCGCCTGTCTCAGGATATTCCCGAATGTGCCTCGGTCAAGGCCTCGCCGGTTGGCTGGAATTGTGACTATACCCGGCATTCCTGCCCGCATCATATTAACAGGAGAGCCTTTTTGCCTGTCCTCCTCCCAACCTGCCCGTCGGAGAACTGTTATGACTTCTCTTGAGGAATAACGCCGGGGCAAACTGCGATTCTACCCCGCCGCCCCAACCGCCGTCCTGGCATTCACCTCCGCGATAAACCGCCCCACCAGGCCGGCGAACTCGTCGGGCACCGCCACGTTTGGCGAGTGGCCTATGCCGTGAAAGATGTGCAGGTGGCGTAGCCCTTCGGGCAGGGCGAAGTACTCAGCGACGATGTTGTCTACCCCGACCGTGGTGTCGCAGTCGCCTCCCACCACCAGCGTGGGGACGTTGATTTCGCCGAGGCGCTCTCGCAGACGCAGGGCCGACATGGACCGCCGGCCGCCAATGGCCCGCTCTACCGGATTGCGCAGGATGATACTCGTAACCTCGTCTTTGAAGTCTTGGGTCACGTGGGGTGCGTCAAAGCTCATGTCACCGCCCGTTGCACCGCCGCTGGCGACCAACTCGCGGAGTTGCTCTTCCCAGTCGGGCGCCAACGAGCGGCCGTTCAGCGGGGCCGAATTCAGCAATACCAACCCCTTGAGCAGGTCTTGATGGGCGAGAGCGAACTGGGTAACCGTGGCCCCGCCCATTGAGTGGCCCACCAGTGTGAACCGGGAGAGCTCCAGGGCCTCCACCGCGTTGTGCAGGTCAACAGCGAAGGATTCGACACTGTAGTCGCTCTCCAGGGCGGTACGGTCTGAGTCCCCCGTGCCGCGGTTGTTGAAGGCGATCACCCGGAATCCGCCGCTGCTTGCCAACCGATCAAAGGTGTAGCGCCAGATCGGCGCGTTGGAAGCGTAACCGTGTACCAGCACCACCGTTTCCGGCGTTTCTACACTCGGGACGCTTTCGAAGTACTGCAATCGCACCGGGCCGGCCTGGACAAACTTTGACTGCATTCTGGACCTCCGTCGTAATGCCGATGGGCTTGGGCTGCGCGGACTTGGCGGTTCGGTTATCCTAACACACGATATTCCATCAACAGGGGGAGTGCCATGCGATTGGAAGGAAAGGTTGCTTTGATCACCGGAGGAGCCCACGGTATGGGCGCTGAGGAGTCCCGTCTGTTCGCCCGGGAAGGCGCCAAGGTGGCAATCGCCGACATTCGGGAAGAGGACGGCCGGCAGGTGGAAGCGGAGATCGCCGAGGCTGGTGGCGAGGCCATGTTCGTGCATCTCGACGTCTCGGACGAAGCCGCTTGGGCCGCTGCGATTCAGAAGGCGGTGGACCGGTTCGGCCGACTGGACATTCTGGTTAACAACGCGGGAGTCAGCGGCAGCAGCGGGCCCGATAATCGCAGCACCGAGACCTGGGACCGGTTGATGACGGTGAATGCCCGGGGCACGTTTCTGGGGATCAAGCACGCCGTGCCCGAGATGCAGAAGGTTGGCGGCGGATCCATTGTGAACATCTCGTCCATCGCCGGGTTTGTTGGACAGGACGGAAACCACCCCGGATACAATGCTTCCAAGGGCGCCGTCCGCATCCTCACCAAGTCTATGGCGATTCAACACGCCCAGGACGGCATCCGGGTCAACTCGGTGCACCCGGGCATGATGCCGCCCATGCTCTCTTCAGCCCGGTGGAACAACCCCAACCCGGATGCGGCCCGGAACGTACCCTTGGGCCGCGTGGGCCGGCTCATTGAAGTGGCCAACGCTGTCCTGTTCCTGGCGTCCGACGATGCCTCATACATTACCGGCACCGAACTGATAGTGGACGGGGGCGTTACGGCCAGGTAGTCTTACCGGAACAGCCTTGCTTGATCGTTGAAGGGAGTCTGGGGCCGTTAGGCAAGAATAAGAAGGCCGGAACCCAGGAGTGGCGCCTTGAGTTCCGGCCGAGGGTAAAGCCCACTGGGCCGCACCCGCTGCGGTTGCCGCACGAACCCACCGCGGCTCACCAACATTGGATGGCGGGCCCCATCAGGACTGGTTTCCGCGGGAAGCGCCGTGCCGTCCCTGGCCCCTGAAGCCGGAGTCGGAACCGGGGCCCCGTTGCCCATGGAAGCCCGACTTGGAACCGGAGCCTCGTTGCCCGTAGAAACCCGACTTGGAACCGGGGCCCCGTTGCCCATGGAAGCCCGACTTCGAACCTCGGCGGCTCGTGTTGATACCCTCTGGACGTTCTTCATACCATTCAATGGCTGCATCGGCTTCGTCTTGGGTGATCCGCTCGCTGTCCACCAGGCGGTCCATTCTCGTCTGGAATCTCTCGTCTTGAATGTCCCTCCTAGCCTCCTTGAAAGCGTCTTGGACAACATCCTCTTCCAATTCCAATATGGTCGCTAACCGTGAGGCAAAACTCTTGGCGGTGGTTCCTTCCTCGGCATGGGCCACCCTGGTCCAAGCCACCCCGGCGGTAATCCCGGACACCATGATCGCGACGGCCGCCAAACCCAGGAACATTTTCCTTTTCATGCTTTTCTCCCTCCAACAGAAAATTCGGAACCGGACCCTCGGGTCGTTGTTTATCCTAAGGGGAAAAACTTAAGAACCCGTGAAGGTTGTTCCGGATTTTCACCTTCGAGAATGCGTTTCTGCCCCGGCGTCAGCGATAACCCCAAAGCCGTGAGCCGATGGGTCCCTCCCGCGGAACTCTATTGAGACCCTTGGTCCGCTTCCCGGGACCCGCGGCGGGCACCCCGGCCAAGACCTTCGGGGAGCAGCATGACAACGTTGGCTTGGACCTGGCCTTCGGCGTCTGCCGACCCGGTTATCCGCACCGCCACACCTTCCGCCAGGTCTGCCCGGCTCCCCGTCTCCAACTTCCAGACCGTGGTAGCAGGGCCCAGGGCGACCCTCTTTGTGCCCATGGCATCGGCGATGGTAACTGCGCCTTCTTCCAGGGATTCAATAGGCCCAAGCAAAGAAACTACGCCTCCGGGGCCCCCGCGGCCTGCGTCTCCGAGCATCATTGGTGCGGATGCGGCTCCATCGCCCGTGGGCGTCAGGGTGAGTGACCTGGCTTGGACCATGCCGTCCTCCCCGGGCCTGACCGTTACTTGAACAGTGGCGCCTACCGATAGATCGTCCACAGAAGCCATCACCCGCTTTTGGATAACCGTGGTTTCAGAAATTGTTGCCTGCCCCTGTCCACGGGGTGATTCCACGGTGACCAGGTCGCCCTGTAGGTTGGAAATAGCGCCGAATAGTTCTTGAACACCGCCGGCGTCCTGTCCTCTGTTGGCGGAGCCGTCGGCTGCAACCGCTGACCCGTCAGCGCCTTGCCGACCAGCGGGACGGCCTGCGGAGGCATCAGCAGCGTCTCCCTGTTCCGGGACCACCCCAGTCCGAACGGCGACATCCCCAGATTCTACTTGCGCCTGTCCTGCCCTGGACCTGCCTGCGGCCTGTCCTGCTGTTGGCGGCCTTAGGGACTGTGACTCCGGTGGTTGAACCGCCTCCCCGCTTCTGCCCAGGGCAAACCCTCCGGCGAAAGCGCCGCCCAGGGCAACGCCCAATACCAGGGTAGTCAGCAGCAGGATTGAGAACGCCTTGGTGGTCATTGGTTCTCCTCGTAACCCATTGCTTGAATGGAAGCCAACGGGAATAAGCCCCCCGGCCAGGGGAACCCGCTAGGTTCGATTGAAGATGGCGCGACTTCACTCGTGCCGGAACGCCTCGATCGGATGAAGACTCGCCGCCCGCATTGCCGGATAAATGCCGAAAAATAGCCCGATAGCCGCGGACACGACCAGGGCCAACAACGCTATGTCGAAGCTAAAGGCAGTCTGGGTGGGGCTGGTGCCGATTATCGCCCGGTCGTTTAGCATATTTGACAACACCCAGCCAAGGAACAGTCCCACTCCGCCGCCGCCCAAGCTCAGCAAGGTTGCCTCCGAGACGAACTGGAGCAGAATATCGCGCCGTTTGGCCCCCATGGCCTTGCGGATTCCTATTTCCCGTGTCCGTTCGGTAACCGACACCAGCATGATGTTCATGATTCCGATGCCGCCCACCAGCAGGGAAATCCCGGCAATCGCTCCCAGGAAGAAAACAAAAGCGTTGGTGGCTTCCTCCAACGCCTCAATCGTCTCCTGCTGGCTGGTTACCGTGAAGTCATCCTCGCCGGTTATTCGATGGCGAAGCCGGAGGATGGTAGCCACCTCCGCCAGCGCCGAATCCATAACCTGGACGCCCTGGGTCTTGACGTTGATGGTTTGCACGCTGATGCCGCCCTGGGTTGTCCGAGACGATGCCAGTCGATAGTAGGCGGCGGTGATCGGCACCATTATCCGGTCGTCAAAGGAGAAAAAGGAGCTTCCCCCCTGTTCTTCCAGCACTCCTATGACCTCGAATTGCCGTCCACTGATCCTGATTGGCTGGCCGATGGGAGACCGAAAGCCATAGAGGTCTTGCGCCACCTGGTATCCCAGGACCGCCACGGTTGCGTTTCGGTCTACATCGCCCTGGGAGATGAATCGACCAAATTCGACGGGGGCGTTTCGGACTTCCTCGTATTCCGGGGTGATGCCGGTGATATTTGCGAAAGTGTTTTTTCTTCCCGCCACCACTTGAGCAGAGGTACCCAATTCGGGTGCGACGGCCGATATTGATGGCGTAAATTCGGATTCGCTCAGTGCG
This sequence comes from Dehalococcoidia bacterium, assembly GCA_963663135.2. Classification (GTDB taxonomy): domain Bacteria; phylum Chloroflexota; class Dehalococcoidia; order Lucifugimonadales; family UBA3495; genus Io17-Chloro-G2. The sequence goes on from CAXXRM010000001.1 coordinate 202,637, forward strand.
TAGGCGTCCTCAATGGTCAGGCTGGAGGCGCTGCCCTGACCCCCTCCCACGCCCCGGCTGCTGGTTTCCCCCGGCCGCACGAACAACAAGTTGGTGCCGAGGGCTTGGATCCTTTCGGTGATGGTTGCCTGGACCCCTCGGCCAATTGACATCAATGTAATAACCGCCGCCACGCCGATCACGATGCCCAGCAGGGTCAACCCGGCCCTGAGCTTGTTGGCGCCCAAAGACGAGATGGCAGTGCGGATTATTATCAGGGCATTCATGAACCCCTTCCGGCCCCTTCCATACCCTGGACCGCTGCCTGACGAGGCTCCGCGACGGTCTGATCGTCCACAATCAGACCGTCGCGGATGGACACGATCCGGCCGGTGTGGCCGGCGATTTCGGGCTCGTGGGTAACGATGATAACGGTGATGCCCTCGTCCCGGTTGAGTTGCTGGAGAATGCCCATGATCTCTTCACTGGACCGGCTGTCCAGATTGCCCGTGGGCTCATCGGCCAGCAGGATCGAGGGCTCTTTGACCAGAGCCCGGGCGATTCCCACCCGCTGCTGCTCACCACCGGAAAGCTCCTGCGGCCGGTGGTTCACCCGGTCGCCCAGTCCAACCCGCCGCAACGCCTCCAGGCAGCGCCGCCCCCGGTCCTTGGCGTTGCCGTAAAGCAGGGGCAGCTCCACGTTGGCCAGCGCCGTCAGCCGGGGCAGCAGATTGTAGGTCTGGAAAACAAAGCCCACTTTCTGGTTCCGTACGGCGGCAAGACGGTCTTCGCCAAATCGACCCACATCCTCGCCGTCCAGAAGGTACCGGCCGCTGGTTGGGGCATCCAGGCAACCAATGAGGTTCATCAGCGTGGACTTACCCGACCCGGAGCGCCCCATGATGGCCGCCATTTCGCCTTCCCTGATGGTCAGGCTAACTCCCCCCAGGGCCGCTACATCCAGGCTGCCCATGCGGTAGATTTTAGTAACGTCTTGAAGTTCGATCATAAATATTGGGCCGTTGGGCCAGCGGTTATCGTGGCCCTCTAACGCCCCTAACGGCCGCCGCGTCCACGGGAGCCCCCCGTGACCCCGCGCAGGCTGCGGAATCCAGGCCCGGTGGTTGCAACATCGGCGCTTTCCATAGCCAGCCGGTCGCCTTCCTTGAGGCCGGCGCGCACCTCAATCCAGAAGTCGTCGCTGTTCCCCAGTTCAACCGCCGTCTCTTCAATTGTCCCTTCGCCGTTTATCAACCGCACCAGCGGGCTGTCGAAGGTCCCGTACAAGGACTGCTGCGGTATCAGCAACACGTTGCGCTCTTCTTGAAGCAGGATATTGGCGACTGTGGTCAGACCCTCTCTGAGCGCTACGCCTTCGGGCGCTTCCACTTTGACTCGAATCGGATAGCTCACGACTCCTTGTTGGTTTAAGGCCGCCGGAGCAATCCGGACTACGGTGCCCCGGAGCCGCTGACCCGGTAGGGCATCCAGACTGATGTCGGTGGGAGTCCCCACGGGGATAGATAGGACATCGATCTCGTCGACCACGCCGTCTACTTCTACGACCCTGGGGTCCACAACCTCAACAATTATGGTGTTGGCGTTGGCGGGGTCCCCCTCGTCCACATTTACGGTTGCAACAAAACCGTTGATCGGAGAGCGGATTTCAGCATCTTCCTCCAGCCCGATGGCATTTGCCAGATCATGCTCCGCTGAATCCAACTTGGCTTGGACCAGAAGAGCTTCTTCGGAAAGGGGGCCGGCCAACAATTCTGCCAAGTCCGCTTCAGCTTCCGCAAAGGTAGCCTTGGCGGAAGCCACTTCCGCCTGCTTCAGGGCAACATCAAGAGGGTCAACGCCCGCTTCCAACGCTGCCAGTTCCTGCCGGGCCAGGACCAGGGTGACTTGGGCTGAAGCCAGGGCGGCCTCGCGCAACGCCAGGTCCCGGTGCTCGGCTCCGCCCTGAATGGCGGCCAGAATCTCCCGGTTAAGCTGCGCGGCCTGCTGGTCTGGGTTCGCCGCTGTCGTGGTGGCCGGCGCTTGATTGCCCGGGTCTTGCGGCCATTGGGGCGCGCCGGTCTCGACTGTTTCGACCCTCGCCCGGTAGAACGCAGCGACTTCGGGCGCGGGTATTATGATCAGTTTCGCCAGGGCATACTCAGCCGCAGCCAGGTCAGTTCGGGCCTTTTCGTGTGCCGACCAAAGCTGTTGTTGGAGAAGTGAGCTGGGACCTTCTTGGAACTTCGCCAGTTCCTGCTTGCGCTGGTCCAATTCGGTCTGAGCTACCTCAATCGCCGCCGCCAGGTTCGAGCGTTGGACTGGGTTGGGTCCAAGTTCAAGGCTGTGTAGGTCCTTGTTGGCCTGCTCCAGGTCGGATTGAGCTAATTCCGCAGCCGCTTCCAATTCAGCTAGCAGAAGCTGGTCCGGCCCCAATTCCAAAATCTCAAGGTCTGATTCGGCCTGAGCTAGCAGGGTCTCGGACACCTCCACCTCGGCTTCCAGTTTACCCAAGTCGATTAACAAGTCCACGGTGTCCGACAGTTCTTTATTCAGAAACTCCAGGGAGTTTTCAAGTTGCCAAATATGAGAGTCCAAGCCGGTTGCCCCGTCGGCTTGCCGCTGCTTCAGACGGTCTAAGTCGAATTGTGAGCTGTCGACTTTGCCGCCTAGGTCATCCCTGGTTTCACGAAGGGCCCTCAACCGGTTTGGGTTTCTGGCTTCGTAGGTTTCCAACGCCGTCCGGTCCAACCCCAGACGCTCGCGTGCGATTGCTTCGGCCCTTTGAGCCTCGGCCAATTGACGCTCGTAGTCCGCTTGGAAGTTGCCCAGGGCATCTTGGGCAATTCTTAAACCTACCTCAGCGCTCGCCCGGCGGTCGTGTACCTCGGTCATCTGGCGGATATGGTCCGGTTGGAAGACAATCAACGCTTCCCGCGCGGCCTCAAGCGTCAACTCGGCGTCGGTGAGGGCCCTGAGCGCCTTCGCTAGGTCGTCCGGATGGTCCGTGCCAAACGCGGCAAGAGCTTCTTGGGCCTCGTCCAGGGCCAGTCGGCTCTCCGCTTCCAGAAGGCGCGCCTCGGCCACCGCTTGGTGAAACTCCCCGGGGAAGTCGAACACTGCCTCCCGGGCTTGAATAACCGCCACCTCGGCATCGGCGACAGCCTCCCGGGATTGGGCCAGCGCCTGGGTGTGTTGAAACGCCATTTCAGCCAGCGCCTCGTCGGCTGCTTTCAGCTTCAGCCGTCCCTCGGCTACTCTTACTCGAGCGTCGGCCATGCCGGTCTCATTTGGGGTTAGCAAATCGTCCAGGGCTTCCTTGGCAGCGTTCAAATCATACCGCGCCATCGCCACGTTCAAGCGGAGAGTAGCTGCGGTGGTGTCGTCCATCCGGGCCAGCGGTTGTCCCGCCGTGACTTGGTCGCCTTCTTCAACCAGGACCTCGGCCACCGTGCCCTGGCTCCCGAACCTTAAGACGTGCCGGATGGGATAAGTCAGGTTCCCGCTGATGGACACCTGGTTGATAAGGTCGCCGTACTGTACCGGTATGATCTGGACGTTTTCTTGCAAGTCCAGGGTCGCCGGTTCGCTGACCCGCTCGTAGACGCCAAACGTGGCCGCGGCTGACCCGAACAGCACGACAAACGCCGCCGCCAATTGCCACAACTTGATGCTCTTCAGCGAGGCCAGCATCGAAATCAAGCGCCTTTCCATGACCTGTTACCTCTCAGCCGCGCGGCGTCGAAATCCAAGCTCCGGGCATTCCAGGCTGGGGCCGTCAACCCCAATCCCCACCGGGACTCAATCTCAAATCCCGCGGACCGGCAATTCCCAGCGCAGCCACTGTCACCGCCGAATGTTAGGCCCCAATTGTAAAGACTATGTTATGGGAAACAACCAGCCGGCTGTGGGCAAACGTGTGGGTATCGCCCAAAGTGCTGCGGTCTCCACAAGAACTGGGCCTATTGGCATCGCCTGGAGTCCACGAACGGCGGCTGTACGGACGGACAATCAACAAGGGTGACGGGATCAATAAGAGCCCCACGACGCCGTTCCAATCCCGTCATCGCGGATGGTCGTCGGAGGGTTGGGTCAACCAACCGGCGCGGGGTTTATAAGAATACGACGCATGATATCGAACCGGAGGACTCCATAGCCCTCATGGTTGCCGGTTCCCGGTGGATTTAGATATGCGATACCGACATGGATTTTATTGTTCAGGTTCGCCTGACCAACGAGAAAATCCCAACAATAACCCACACAGGAAACAATCGAAGTGACAGTTCACCCTTGTAGTAATTATCAACCAATCTAATCTCGCCCTTCCTAAGGGAGTGACTTTTGGAGGTCGTTTATTGTGCTTTCCCTGGAATATCGGCTGCGCTGAAGCACCGGCGTAGTTCTTTCAATCCGTGTTTGTAACTGTCGCTCTGCCGTTCATAACCTGAACAACCACTTTTGGTTGACGGCTGTGGCGACTGCGAGAATAACCCGGCGAGGTTGTTGACCTCCGCAGTTGTGGCCGTGGCGAAACTGCAAACCTCGGGTCGAAAGTTGAGCGTTCAACTTCCCTACATCTCTAGCGTTTTCGGGCTGTCCCAAAATCCGTAACTGCGCGACTCGGCCTAAGCTTCGACCGCCGAGACCTGCGCCATCCCTGAACATACCCGCCTTTGGGACTTCCGCTCCCCTCCTCCCCTAGCTAAAACGCCCCGCTTCCACCGCGGTGAGGAAATCTGAAACAGAGCGGTTGAATAGGTCAGGCTCTTCCAGGTTGATGGTGTGCCCGCTCTTGGGGAAGAACACCAGCCCGCAATTGGGAAGAGTCCGCTTCATGAAAACGCCGGGGTCGACGCAGGGCTCGTCCTCATCACCGACCATGACCAGCGTAGGAACGGCCATGGCGCGCATTCGGTCTTCCAGGTCAAAAATGGTGGGCCGCCGGAGTTGGACCCCCTGGTAAGTCAACGCAGACCCCTCGGCGGAATGGGCTTTCAGCCCTTCATAGAACTGGGCCCATCCCTTGGGGTCTTTCTCCCGGAACCGCAGCCTGGTGGGACCATTGGCATAATCTTGAGCCACCGCTTCCATGCCCTGGGACCGCAGCCGCTCAATTAGTTCCCGCCCTGACCGCCGGAACTCCTCCGCATCGGTGGAGCCGGAACCGGCGGCGGCGACAATCAGACCTTTGGCCATCTCCGGGTGGGCAAATCCAAAGTTCAACGCCGTCGTCCCACCCATGGACAGTCCGCCGACGTAGGCTTGGCCGATGTCCAGGTGCTGCAGCAGACGGTACAGGTCTTCGACCGCCTGGTCCTGCGAATAGTCTTCATCTCCGCCGGGAACATCGGAGGGAGGATACCCCCGGGCTGCGTAGGTGATGTTCCGATACCGGCGTGAGAAAAACTTCACCTGCGGGTCCCAGCTATCGTAGTTGCCGGCGAACTCGTGACACCACACCAGCGGGAAACCCCGCCCGGTTTCCTCATAGTAGATGTCTACGCCATTGGCGGAAAAAGTGGGCATCCGCGGGACTCCTGGACAGATTTTCCTGGCCGCCTGATCAACTACGTCCGGCAACAGTGGGTCGGGCTTGCGGAGCGTGTTGGCTCAGGCTGCGTCATTCCCCTGCTCCCCCGGCAAGGCCGTGATGGTATGGGCCATCGGTGGTATGGGCCATCAGTCCGGCAGTGGAATCAGCACTGACAGCCGCGTTTCGCTGCCGACTACCCTGGTTGTATGACCCTGGCCCGTCAGGTCTTCGGCCAGCATTACGGTGCCCGGCCCAAACCGTCGCACGGTCCCATCCCCGGTGCCGATTTCCACCTCGCCGGCCAGGGAAATGGAATACTGACGGCGCGGGGCGCAGTGGAAATCCAGGAAGTATCCCGGCGGGTTCCGGCGGATAGTCACGCCGGTTGCTGCCTCCATCGCCGTGCCGTCGCCATGGGCGCCTTCGGTATCCACAAAGGGCGTAAAATTCGGTTCAAACACTTCCACGTGGGACTGGCCGTCGTCCCCGCTAAAGATGCGAACAAAGGCTGCCATTTTTCCTCCCCGCTGCGCCATCGCCCAGCAGTTTCAAAAGATTCAGGTTTGTCTTGCCGGTTGGCCCGGCGTTGATCGGGGCCGGTATTGGCCTGGTATTCGGCAATGGTACATGATTTGAGGTAACGGTCAAGAAAGTTTTGACTCCACGCTTCGCCGCAGCCGGTGGACCCAGAACTTCAACGCCGGGTTGAAAACCACTGCTGGCAATGACAGGGCGATGGTCCGGTAGACCCATTTGCGGCTGACGCGGGATGGACGCTCCGGCTCCAACCAAAGTCCTTCCTGGGCGTCTTGGGCCAATCGGGACAGGGTGGCCAGCCCGATAAGCATTGGCCACAACGCCGCCAACCTCAGCCGCACGCAGCGACGCGGGATTGCCAGCAAGTATTCTTCCCCGTCGGCGTAATATCCCAACGCGGTGCGGATTCCCTGGGATAACGCCGGCCAGGCCCGGCGGCTCATCTCTGCGTTTAGCAGGTCCGGCGGCTCCAGTCCCAGAGGTTCCAGTTGCTCCATGGGTAGGTAGCACCTGCCCATTCGCAGGTCTTTCGGCAGGTCACGCAGGACGTTGGTGAGCTGAAGCGCCTTGCCGTATGCCACGCCCAACTCGCCCATTGCGCCAGGGTCCCAACCGTTCAGTCCGGCCACGTGGGCCGCGGATATTTCAGTCCAAAACTGGCCGACGCAACCCGCCACGTGGTAAAGGTACTTCTCCAGGTCTGCTATATGTTCCAAAGCGGCGATTTCGCCCGAGTCTTCGTCGGGGAAATTGATCAGGTCCCCCTCCATGCCATAGGTGAGAGTGCCCAGAACGGTCCGAACCAAGCGCCGGTCATCTTCCGGCAGACTCTCCAAAAACTCCAAAAACTCGGGAAGTGATTCCAGCAGAGTCCGCTCCTCCGGAATGGCCTGCGCTTCAGTCAACGCGTCCTTGATCTGTTCCAGGACCGGCAACTGCGCCGGCCCCCTCACCTGGTCGCGGAAAGACAGCAGAAGGCCCAGCCGCTGGTCCGGCGGCAGCAGCCGCGTATCGGCAATGGTGTCAGCGGCTCGGGCCAAAAGGTAGGTCAATCCCACCGGCTCCCTCAGGCCCTTGGGAAGCACCGTCAGGCTAAGGTAGAAGGTACGGGATACACCCCGCAAAAGGCGTTGAAGCCGTTTTTGCCGCTGTTGGTGCGAGAGAGGTAAAACGTCGGGGGATTCCCCGGAGTCGGAGACTGGAGAGGCCTTTGCGTTTGCATCTTCGGGCATGTCTGGGCGTCTCAGGAGTCCGCCGTCGTCTATGCGGACATGTTACCCGGCGGGCGCAACCGGCGCGGCCGCAACCGTGGCTGGCGCAACCGGCTCAGGGCAGTGAAACCGCTGTGTCCGGGTTTGGTCCAAAGCCTGTTGCACGAGTTCCTCGACGGGAAGCAACGACTCCAGATGCAGCACGGTTTTCAGGTCCCCCCGGGTCACCGGATGCTTGGGCACGAAAAGGCTGCAACAGTCCTGGTCGGGCTGAATGGATATCGGGTAGGTCCCCAAGGTCCGGGCTTGGTCCATAATCTCTTCTTTGTTCATCCCTATGAGCGGGCGCAGGATTGGCATCCCGGCCACCTGGTTCACCACGGAAATGTTGTCCAGGGTCTGGGAACTGACCTGGCCGCAGCTGTCACCCGTGACCATGGCTTTGGCGCCCACTTGGCCGGACAGAATTTCGGCGATGCGGACCATGAACCGGCGGTACAGGATTATTCGATATGCCGGGGGCGTGGAGACAATTATTTGCTTCTGGATTTCTGCCAGGGGGACCAGGGAAAGACTGGAATGGTATTGGTACCTGGTCAAAAACTGGGCCAGTTCCGCCGCCTTTTCCATGGAAGAATTGTCCACCAACGGATAGCTGTGGAAGTGGACCAGGTGGGCTTGGCATCCCCGCTTCATCATCTGCCAGGCAGCCACCGGCGAGTCTATCCCCCCGGATAGCATGGCCATCACCGAGCCGCTGACCCCCACCGGCAACCCTCCCGAGGCCCGGATTTCGTGGAAATAGAGCAGTATCTCCTTGGGAAGCACGTCGATGAAAATCGTCAGGTCCGGATTTGTGAGGTCCACTCGTGCCCCGGAGATGTCCTTAACGAAAGCTCCCAGGTCGCGGTTGATGTCGTCAGAAGTAACATGAAACCGTTTGTCCGCCCGGTTGGCCGTGATCCTGAACGAGTGGAATTCCCGGGATTCCAGCAAGCCGGGCAGCGCTTCCTTGACCCGGTCCAGATCCTTGGGAAGGCGGTGAGCGCGGAAGAACTTGGCCACGCCGAAGCAGTCCTTGATCCGGGACTCCACCAGGTCCCAATCGGCGTCATCGCGCAGGGTCAGTCCCACCAACATCTGGCCCATCCAAACGTCCGATACGCCGGCCCCCCTGGTGCTCCGGCGCAGGTTGTCGGCCAACATACGCATAAACCAGGGCCGGTTTTTGCCTTTCAATGCAATTTCGTGGGTCTTGACGATGGCGTAGGTCTTCAAAATGCGCCTAGCAAGTCTCCGGTAACATTACTTTTTCGATTCCGCTGTGGAGGCCGGCGCGTCCGCTGTTTCGGCCCGGCCCGGAACCTGCCCATCCCGTCCGACATTGTACCCCAATTGCCGGGTTCGACGCGCCGCTACCGCGCAAGCCAGGACAGACCCGTTACAAACCCTTGGCCCGGTGTCCGGAAAGCCCTCTATGACGTGTCCGGGAAAGGACCTAGTCCTGCCCCCGTCTTTCTCGCCGCAGCGGGAATCCAGAGCCCTTCCGTGGGCTGACACGCTGATGTAAACGGGGGAACGCCAGGTTTAGGCAAGCCGGACCTCAGCCATCGCCATCGCCGTTGCTGCATGACCATGTCCTGGGCGACGGAGCGTGCTCAAGGGACAAACATAGCTCTGGATTCCCGCTGTGGCAAGAAAGGCCGGGGAAGCGCCCGACAAGTACCGCAACACCAAGGCTATTATCGTAATCGACTCCGGCGGGTCCTCCGATTTTAGAAAGCAATAGCCCTGGGAAAGACATCGGGCAATCGGCCGTCTATGGCAATCCCGCGTGGGACTCAGGCTCGGAAACAATGGGGAGGGGTCAGTCGAGGAAACCGGCTTACGGCGCCGGGGGCCGGTTCAGCTGAAGATGGATTCCTTGATGGCGAGAACATCCTGCTTCACGGGGCTGTCTTCGTGGATTTCGCCGTTGATCTTTCCGGCGCCGTGAATCACCGTGGCGTGGTCCCGGTTGCCCAGCATGCGCCCAACCTGGGTCGGCGACATCTCCAATTCGTAAATCAGCAGGTACATGGCCACTTGGCGGGCCAGCGATATTTTTTTGATGCGGCTGCGTCCCATCAGGGCTTGCGGTTCTATCTGGAAATGACTTGCCACTTGGGCAATAATGCTGGCCGGGTCTATGTTTTCCCGGGCCGGTTGAGAGGTTGCCGAGTCCAGTATTTTTGCCACCGACTCATAGGTGATGGGCACGTTCATCAGCTGGGCATAGGCCACGATCCGGTTCAGGCTCCCCTCCAGTTCGCGAACGTTATTCTGGACCCGTTTGGCCATGAGTTCGATGATGTCGTCGGCCAGGTTGACTCCCAGCAGTTCCGCCTTGAGAGTCACGATGGCGATCCGGGTCTCCAGGCCCGGCGGCTCTATGTCGGCGATTAACCCCCATTCGAACCGGGAGCGCATCCGGTCCTGCAACAGGGCCAATTCGTGCGGTGGACGGTCTGAAGTAATAACCACCTGCCGTCCCGATGTGTGAAGGTCGTTAAAGGTGTGAAAGAAACCTTCGTGGGTCTGTTCCTTTCCGCTCAGGAACTGCACGTCGTCCATCAGCAGCACCTGGACGCCGCGGTAACGACTGCGAAACTCTTCGGTTGTACGGTTGCGGATAGCCGAGATGAAATCGTTGGTGAATTGCTCCGAGGTCACGTACAGGGCCGATTGGCCGTTCTCCGCGCAGCGGTGTCCGATTGCATGTAGCAGGTGGGTCTTGCCCAGTCCCACTCCCGAGTAGATGAACAGGGGATTGTAGGCTTGGCCGGGGCTGTCGGCCACCGCGTTGGCCGCGCAGTAGGCCAACTGGTTGCTTGGTCCCACCACGAACGAGGGGAATGTATACCGGGGGTTGAAATCATGGTTCCGACCGGCGTGAGGTTGGGATCCCCCGGCCTGGTAAGTGAAGTCCGTCCCGTCAACCGTTCCAAGTCCCTCTCCGCTGGCATGGCTACCCGGTAAGTTGCCCCGCGCCGACTCATCGGAGCTTACCCGGAATTGGACCTCCATAGGCCGCCGGACAACTCGCTCCACGGTCCGGTGAATCGACTGGTACATCCGGCGCTCCAGCCACTCGACTGCGAAGGGAGTCCGAACGCCTACCACAAAGTGAGATTCATCATGACTTAAGCCCTCGGTCTGCTTTAACCATGTCTCGAAGGAGGGTTTTGGGACTTGAAGCTCCAACTCACCAAGCACCGCCCTCCAAACGTCTCTGGAGGATAGTTCCATCATCTTAGAAGGCCTCCCAAACCACAGAACACCATCATCAAGGCCGGTGAAATCCTCCAATAGGCGCGGCATAAAACGCTGATACCACGCCGGTGGGTCTGATTGCTAAACAGGATAGTTGCGTTGGGGATATCGGGTGGTCTTCGAGGTCTGAAACACACCCTTGTCAGTCATGAGGAGGAATCCGGAGCTTAACGCCGCACCACCGTCCTACACCCTCTGAGGCGGAAACTAGCAGGCTTGGCCGGTGATGTCAACGGGAATTTCCGGGAATTCGGTGAGCAATTTTTGAGCGTGGGAGGGCCTAATCCCACGCCTGGAACCCAAAAGCAGTTATAACCCCTCGCTCCCTTCCCTCGGCCATCCCCTGGGCAGTAAGGAGTAGAACGGGTGGATGCCAATGAGTTTACGGGACCCGTTTCGATATGAACCTATCTGGCCTTGGTGGTCGGCCGTTCTGCTGAGGCCCCGGACCGCACTGTCCTCAACCCTGCACAGCCCCGGGTTGCCCTGCGATACAGTTGCCCGGTGATACGATTGTTGCTGTAGTGTACGCACAGGGGTGAGAACATGGTGGCTACCGACCGAGTGAGGGTGATCTTTGCCGATGCTCGGACCCTCTACGATGATGCTCTGGAAATGTTGGACCAGGGCAGAATCCGCAACTCTGCGGAGAAGGCCTGGGGAGCGGCCAAGCAGGCGACGGATGCCCTGGTTCTGGCCTGGACCGGCGAAGAACCCGGGACGACCGCGATTACTTCCGATGCCCTTGACGCTTTGGCCAGACAAGACACTCAGGTTAAAACGCTCGTCGGGCGTTACTACAGCCGCATCAGCCAGCTGCATGGGCAATGCTTCTATAACGGGCGATGTGCTTCACCCGACACGGAAAGGCGTATTCGGGAGACCATCAACTACATCCAAGACGCCGAGAACCTGGCCTCGGTAACCTGACACCACGGTAACGTCAATAGCCCGGACCTCGGTGGACAGTTGCTTTCGATTGCCCGCCCGAGGGAGCGACCAAGGCTTGGCTACACCCCATGATGCCTCACCCTGTGGGGCATCCTTTGTAGTCGCCTGTGCCTGCCCCTACCCGGCCTCCTCGGTTTGCGGAGCCCGGCGGCCGCCCTTATAATTGGGCCTATGCGACGGATGGTTTAGCCCGGCGGTACCACTCCTTCTTTAATTCTTGGGGAAGCTCCCGAAACCTTCCCGTCAATTCACGACCTGGTTTGTCGGACCAGGCGTCTCACCGGCGGAGTTTATGGCACGTCCAAGAAGCAAAACGCCAACAAGACCGGCTAAGTCTGGGTCGAACTCCACCGAGCGGCAGGCCTTGCCCGCGGGACTGACCACCGAAGACCTGGTCGATTACTACGCCAAACTGGTCTTGGTGCGGACGGTGGACGAGCGGATCTGGGCGCTGAACCGCCAGGGCAAGGTGCCCATCGCCGCGTCCTGCCAGGGTCACGAAGCCGCCCAACTGGGCAGCTTGCTCGCGGCCCTTAAGGACGGCAACTGCTTCCTTTTCCCCTACTACCGAGACCTGGCGCTGAAGATTGCAGCCGGACTGACGCCAACCCAGGTGATGATGTCTTTCATGGGCAAGGCCGGAGAACCCTACAGCAACGGCCGGCAATTCCCTCTCCAGGGCGCCGATTTACCGAATCGGATAATCCAGATTTCCAACGTCGTTTCCGCCGGACTGACCCAGTCGGTGGGCTACGCTTTGGCCTGCACCATGTTGGAAGACCGCACCGTGGTGCTGGTCTACTTTGGCGACGGCGGCGCCAGCCAGGGGGAAACCCACGAGGCAATGAACTTCGCCGGGGTCCACCGGTTGCCCGTCATCTTTGTTTGCGAAAACAACGGATACGCCATATCCGTGCCCCAACGGAAACAGATGAACGTTGAGGACGTGGCCAGCCGCGCCGCCGGCTACGGGTTTCCCGGGTTTGTGGTGGATGGCATGGACTTTGTCCAGTCTTATGAGGCCACCAGGCACGCAATCGACCACGCTCGAGAGCAGGGCCCAGTGTTGTTGGAGATGAAAGTGGAGCGCCTGATGCCCCACACCACCGACGACGACGACCGGCGCTACCGGCCCCGCGACGAGGTGGAAAAAGCCCGAAAGCGGGACCCGGTGGTGACTTTGACCGACCAACTGATCCAACAAGGGATTCTCACTCAGGCGCAGGTGGACGACATTCGGGCCGAGGCCATCGAACAGGTGGACCTGGCGACGGACGCTGCCGATGCAGCCCGCCCGCCGGACCGCTCTACACTTCACGACATGGTTTACGCGCCTTAGTATTTCGGCTGCAAACTTGATCAGAGTTTCGGTCCAGGGGTGATTCTTGGCGGAATCCAGCGTAATCGAAGCAGTCCGGCAGGCGCTCCGAGAGGAGATGAGCCGCGACCCTATGGTCTTCGTGATGGGCGAAGACGTGGGGCAACGGGGCGGCGTTTTCCTGGCGACCCAGGGACTGCTGGAAGAATTCGGAGGCTCTCGCGTCATAGATACCCCTTTGGCCGAGGCCTCTATCATGGGCATCGCCCTTGGCGCAGCGTTTCGAGGCATGCGTCCCGTGCCTGAGGTCCAGTTCTCCGACTTTGTCTGGCCCTCGGTCAACCAGCTCATAGGCGAGGCCGCCAGGGCCTGCTATGGCACCAACGGAGCGCTTTCCGTGCCCATGGTTGTCAGAATTCCCTACGGCGGCGGCATCCGCGGAGGACTATTCCACTCTCAAAACGTGGAGGCCTTGTTTTTCCACACGCCGGGATTGAAGGTCATTGCCCCCTCGACGCCCTATGATGCCAAGGGGTTGCTGAAATCGGCTATCCGCGACAACAACCCGGTAATCTGCCTGGAGCACAAGAAGACCTACCGATTGGTCCGAGGGGAAGTGCCCGAGGAAGAATACACGGTTCCTTTGGGCTTGGCCGAAGTCAAACGCGCCGGGGCCAACATTACCACCGTTTCTTACGGCCTGATGCTTCACTACTGTCTGGAAGCGGCGGCATTGGTGGCGCAGGAAGGCCTGGACGTGGAGGTTGTCGACCTTCGAACTCTCAAGCCGTTGGATGTTGCTACGGTCTTGGAATCCGTAAAAAAGACCGGCCGGCTGCTGGTGGTTCACGAGGACAATGTTACGGGGGGCGTCGGCGCCGAAGTGGCCGCCCTGGCCGCCGGGGAAGCCTTTGAATTTCTGGACGCGCCGGTTACCCGCCTCTGCGGCCCCGACGTGCCGACTATGCCCTTTGCCCAAACGCTGGAAGACGCCTACATGCCCAACGTTGAGCGGATTGCGGAATCCATGCGTACTCTGGCGGCATACTGACCTTCCCGGGTCAACCATGCAGCGGAAGGTGTCCTCTTGCCCATAATAATTGAACTCCCCCATGTCGGCGAGTCCGTGGTGGAAGGCACCATCGGGAAGTGGCTCAAACAGCCTGGTGACACCATCCGGCGTTTCGAGCCCCTGGTGGAAGTTGTAACCGACAAAGTCACCATGGAAGTCCCCTCACCGGTGGGCGGGTCGCTGCTGAAAATCCTGGCCCAGGAGGGTGAAACCATTCCCATGGGCGCCCCTATTGCCGAGATTGACTCCCCGGACACTCCGGCGACCGTCATGACCAACCCCGTCCTGGAGCCGGTCGATCTGGGAGGCCGCAGCCCGGCCGCTACCACCGGGTATCTCCTTCACGACATTGCACCGGTTGGCCCAACCGGCGGCGGCATGGCGGACCCGGCTGCATTGGATCCGTCTGCATTGGATGCAGGCGCGGTGGCCCCGGCAGAGGCCGGTGACCACGCCGGCCAGCCCGACACCCAGGCTAGTGTCGCCCAAACTATGGAAAGGACGCCCCGCTATTCCCCGGCGGTTCGGCGGCTGGCGCAAGAGCACAACGTGGATTTGAGCCGGGTAACCGCCACTGGCATGGGCGGCCGGATCACCCGGGACGACGTGCTCAAGTTCATTGAAGGCGGCGTCCAGGCTTCTCCCGAAGCAACAACGATGACCGAGCCCGCTGGCTCCCGAACTGCCCGTGACTCTGCTTCGGAGTCCGGTTCCGGGCCGATTGCCGGCGAAGAGCACGTGGCCTTGACCCCCGTGCGGCGCATGATTGCCGAGGCCATGGTCCGCAGCGTCTCGCAAATTCCCCACGCCTGGAGCATGATTGAGGTGGACCTCACCGGGTTGGTCAACTTCAGGAATCAAGTCCGCGCGGGGTTTCAAAAGAAAGAGGGTGTTGACCTGACGTTCCTGCCCTTTGTGATCAAAGCGGTTGTGGAATCGTTGAAGGAACACCCAACGCTGAACGCATCCTGGGGCGGGGACAAGATTATTCTTAAGAATCGGGTAAACATCGGCATCGCGGTTGCCGCCCCCGCCGGGTTGGTGGTGCCGGTTATTCATGACGCCGACCGGCTGAGCGTGGCCGGATTGGCCGCGGCGTCCCGGGACCTGACGCTGCGCGCCCGGGACAACAAGCTGGATATAAAAGACGTTGAGGGCGGCACCTTCACCCTCAACAACACCGGTGCGCTTGGCTCGACTGTTTCCCAACCCATCATCAACCATCCCCAGGCCGCGATTTTGACTACCGAGGCTATTCAGAAGCGGCCGGTCGTGCGTGACGACGCCATCGCCATACGCTCGATGATGAACCTCTGCATTTCTTTCGACCACCGCATCAACGACGGCGCTGAATGCGGCGGGTTTTTGCTGGCGGTCAAAACCCGGCTGGAAGCCATGGGGCCGGACACCCCCATCTACTGAGCCGGACTTGAGCGCCCGCCGGGGCCAGGGAAATTGCCTACACTCCCAATTTGCCAGATAGTCCCACTGGGCGTGATCGAATACCGGCAGGCCCAGGATCTGCAACTCCGCGTTGCGGACGGGGTCCGTTCCGCCAAAATCCCCAACACTTTGCTGCTGCTGGAACACCCTCCGGTCATCACCCGCGGTCGCTTGGGAGCCCCGGACCACATCCGTCTGAGCCCTCAGGAACTGGCAACCCGCGGAATTTCGGTATGCGACACGGACCGGGGCGGCCAGGTCACGTTCCACGGTCCGGGCCAATTGGTGGCCTACCCGGTGGTGAACCTGCGCGGCTGGGGCGGGCCGGTGCAGTACGTGAGAACCCTGGAACGGGTTATCATCCAAACCCTGGCTGACCTGGAAATTCAGGCCCACCTGGTGGACGGACTGACCGGCGTCTGGGTAGACGACGCCAAAATAGGCGCCATCGGCGTGAAAATCAGCGGCGGCGTGGCCTTCCACGGGCTCTCCATCAACGTCAACACCGATCTCTCCTACTACGACCACATTGTTCCCTGCGGAATAGAAGACCGGCCCGTCACATCCATGTCCCAGTTCCTGGACCAGCCCGTGGATGAAGACCTGGTGCGCTACAGCCTGTCCTACCAGTTCGGCCGCGCCATGGGTTTCACCATGGTGGAAGGAGACCCCAGCCCTTGGTTGGCGGGGGTCGGGCTTAAGCCGTGACGTTGTGACTGAACAATATCGGGCGCGGCCGTTTGGAAAACTTTTTGACTGCCAGTCGCCATTAGCGATCACCCCGTTAAGCCCCTAACTGCTACAATATCGGTTCAACCCGAATAACCAAGCTGGCCCAAGAGGTCAAACATGACCACCAAATCTACGTCTGGGAAGAATGCCGTCCGGCTCCCCGACCCTCCACAACCGGAGGACATGAACAACTACAAGTTCTTTCACTCCCTGGGCAACGGCCTGCATTTGACCAACCACTTGGGGAATCCCGAAACCACCATTGTGTTCAGCGAGGTCTATCTGAGCCCCAGCCTCAGCAGCAGGCAAGCTGACATGCTTGTGCCGGACCTCCTGGTCGCCTTCGACGTGGACCCCGCCGCCTTCGACAACCACAACGGGTACGTCATCGATCAACAGGGCAAGGCCCCGGACTTCGTGCTGGAAATCGCATCCCACACCACCGGCAGGCGCGACGCCACCACCAAGCGGGAACGCTACGCCGCGCTGGGAGTCCTTGAATACTGGCGCTTCGACGATACGGGTGGCGAATACAACGGCGCGGCCCTGGCCGGAGACCACTTGGTCAACGGCGTTTACGAGCCGGTCCCCATCGACCAACTCGACGACGAAACCTGGCAGGGCCGAAGCGATGTCCTAAACTTGGACCTCCGCTGGGAACAAGGCCAGCTGGGTTGGTACGACCCCGGCACCGGACGCCACATAGTAAGATTGAGCGATGAACGGGCCCGGGCTGACGACGCCGAAGCCCGTGTCCGGCAATTGGAAGAGGAAGTCCGGCGACTCAGGAATCCCTGAACCCCGACCCCGTTGCTCGACTAACTCCCCTACGCCGGTTGTTTCAATCCCAAGGAGACCAGTAGACACGGAGTTTGACCTCGGAGTCCTGCCTCCTGACAAGAGACCCACGAATGCGCCGGGTTGGCTGATATTTGTTGCCCAAACAGTCGGAAGCGCCCACCGTCCGCTACAGCCCCGGCAGGTCCCAGTCCAAGAACCGGCACAGGGCCCGGCCCATGATCAATTCCTTGTCTTCATCCGACAACCAGGGCAGCTCCTCCGTGAACAACGTGACGCACTCGCGCCAGGTGCAGGGCATGCGCGTGATGTCGGTCCCCCAGAACATCCGGTTTGGCCCAAACGCATCGTAAATCCGGTGCAGGTAGTCGTGAATGTTCCGGTATGGGTATGTGTGGGCGGAGTAGCTGGGTGCCCCCGTGGCCTTCACCGCCACGTTGGGAAACCTGGCCAGCGCTAGCAGCAGAGGCAGGTTGGCGAACCCGGATTCGTCCTTGCCGAACCTCGGAATCCCCATGTGGTCCACTATCAACTTGACATCCGGATGCCGCTCGGCCACTACCGCCACGTCGGGCAGAATATTGGCGGCAAGCAAAGCCACGGGCAAATCGGCCTCGGCGGCGGCGGGCCACAGCCAGTCCATCGTGCCATCGGTTAACCAGGTTTGCTGATGGGGCTCCTGGAAGGTAAACCTCAACCCCAGCATGCCCGTCTGGTTTTTCCAACCGTCCACCAGCCCACGGCTCGCCGGGGCATCCAGCGGGAACTTCCCCAGTACCGCCAGCCTGCCGGGGTGCTGTTCCGCGGCCTCGTTGGCCTGCTCGCTGGCGTTGGGGTCCCAGCCCGGCGGGTGGATCACCGCGGCGTCCACGCCCCCTTCATCCATCTCCTTCAACAGGTCCTCCACCAAATAGGCGTGAATCTGCCGATGATCTGGATTGGTGGGCAGGCCAACCCTCCAAATGTGGACCTGGGCATCTACTATAAGCACTCTGCGCTCCCTGGTCGTTTAAGCTTTTTCAGTGGCGGGTTCACTCATTTCGACCCGTTCGACCCGTTTTTGCGTCACCGCGCCGTCGTGTCAGGCGTTATCGAATCCCCAGCAATCGGGCCGCATTGTCCCCCATTATGGCGGATATTTCTTCCTCGGTGAAACTGATACCGTGCTCCAGGGCCGTCGGTTGGGGGTCGGTCAGAGTCTTGGCCCAGGACGCCTCGGATACCAGCAGGCGAAGGGCCGGGTAATCGCTTCCCCAAAGAACCCGGCTGGGCCCGGCCGTGCTTATCATCGAGCGCAGGGCTGAATAAAACTCCAGGGGCCGCAGCCGTGCCATGGGCTGCCAACCCGAAAATTCCAGGTGAACATTGGGGCAGACCGCGGCGATTCCCGCCGCCTCCTGCCACCAGGCCCCCATGCCGGCGTGCGCCAATATTATCGTCAAGTCTGGAAAGTCCGCGGCCACGTCATCCACGTAAACCGGCTGGCAGTGACGGCTGTACAGGGGCTTGGGCTCGGGTCCGGTGTGCACCATCACCGGCAAGCCCAGCTCCTGAGCTTTTTCGTACATGGGATAGACCACCCGGTCGCTGGGGAAAAACCCGGCCGCCGGGTGAATCTTGAGGCCGACGACTCCCAAGCTGTCCACCGCCCGCTGCAGCAAGTCCACCGCGTTGGGACGCCTCGGGTCGAAACAGGCGAAAGTGACAATCCGGCCGGGGTGTTTCCTGGCCACCTGGGAATGGAGCACGTGCTGCTCCCAGATGCCCATGGTGCCCTCCCCTTGGAAGGGGCGCACCAACCCCCAGTCGATGGGCATGATCATTACCCGGTCAACCCCAGCCTCATCCATGTCTTGGATCAGCCGGTCGCCGGTCAGGTCGTAAATATCCTGGAGCCTCTGTCGAATCCTATCTTCGGTCCGGCCCGATTGGACCGCCGCCAGGCGGGTGAACCCATCCCAGAAAGCCCGGCCCGGAACCTCAGGACCCATCAAGTGGGCGTGAACGTCAAAGATCATGGGCTAATCCTGCAATCCGAAGTTTGACTATAGCGTCTCAAGCCCAATCGTAGCACCCGCCGTCCACCGTAGTCATCAGACGAGTTGCCGCGGCCGGACTCCTACCCGCCCCCCCCCCCCGTTTTGACACCCCTACTGGCCGTTGCTAAACTCGGCTGGCCGAATCCTCCCGGTTCCCTTGGACAACACTGGGCGGCGCTTACGGTTGCGACGATTAGCGGGGGATTGTGGCGGGGGTGAGTACATGGCGGTGTCGAAAAAGGTTCGCGGTTTCATGGACGAAGGCGGCTGGATCCGCCGCATGTTTGAGACCGGCATAACATTGAAAGCCCAACTGGGTGAGGAAAACGTTTTTGATCTGTCCCTCGGCAACCCGGTTGTGGAGCCGCCTGAGGAGTTCCGCCGGGAATTGCGGCGGCTGGCCGAAAACCCCGTCCCGGGAATGCACCGCTATATGCCGAACAATGGATACCCGGCGACCCGCCAGGCGGTGGCCGACAGCCTGAAATCGGAAACTGGCCTGAATTTCTCTGCCGGTGACATTGTGATGACCTGCGGTGCCGCTGCCGCCCTGAACGTGGTGTTGAAAACCATCCTGGACCCGGGCCAGGAAGTCATCATTCTGTCGCCGTATTTCGTGGAATACGGGTACTACATCGACAACCACGGCGGGCAGACGGTCATCGTCGCCACGGGAGCGGATTTCCAGCCGGACTCACAGGCGTTGGAAGCCGCCGTTACCGGCCAGACTCGTGCGATAATCATAAACTCCCCCAATAACCCATCAGGCGTGATCTACACCTCGGAAATCCTCGCTGGCATCGGTGAATTACTCCGCCGCAAAGAGGCCGAACACGGTTCCGAAATCTTCGTGATTAGCGACGAGCCTTACCGGCGAATCATCTATGATGGCGTGGCCTATCCCCAGGTCTTCCCGCACCACCCCAACACCATCGTGGTCAACTCCCACGCCAAGGACCTCGCCCTGCCCGGCGAACGAATTGGCTACGTAGCGGTCCACCCCGATTACCCCGGCCGGGCGGAATTGGCCGACGGCCTGACCTTTTGCAACCGGTCATTGGGCTACGTCAACGCCCCGGCCCTGATGCAGCACGTAGTGAGGGCTCTCCAGGGGGTGAGCGTGGACGTCGGTGACTACCAGAGGAAGCGCGACTACATGTGGGAAGGTCTAACCGGGATGGGGTATTCGGTGGTTAAACCCCAGGGGGCGTTTTACCTCTTCCCCAAGTCCCCGGTGGATGACGATACGGTCTTTGTCGATGCACTGCAGCAATACAACGTGCTGACGGTGCCGGGCCGGGGCTTTGGTACGCCGGGCCACTTCCGAATATCCTACTGCGTTGAGGACCGGGTCTTAGAAGGCTCGATGGACGGTTTCGCCAAGGCGGCGAAGCAGTTCGGTCTGTGAACCGGGTCACGGGAGCGGTAACAATACACCCGTGCACCCCGGCGGACGCAAGTTACGATCCGGCGCTTAACATTCCCCGGTTGTTGGTGCCCTGGCCGGTTGTTTACCGGTAGTATCGGCGGAAATTATTGGGCGACAACCCCGCCGTCGACCGCCATCGTGTGGCCGGTGACAAAGGACGCTGCATCGGAGCAGAGCCAGACCACCGCCTCGGCCACTTCCTCGGGCATGCCCATTCTTCCCATTGGCGCCCTGGACGTGTACCGTTCCTCGGCGCCCTCATTTGCCGCCATGACCCCCTCGGTCAGAGCCGTCCTGATTGGACCCGGACAAACGGCGTTGACTCGAATCCGATCTTGGGAATGCTCCAAGGCCGCCGCCTTGGTTAGGCCCGCAACCCCGTGTTTGCTGGCAACGTAGGAGGCCAGGCCCCGGCTCCCCACCAGCCCTGCCGTGGAGGAGGTGTTAACGATTGCCCCGCCTCCGTTCTTGATCATTTCCGGGATTTCATACTTCAGGCACAGCCACACGCCCTTCAGGTTTATGCCAATCAACCGGTCCCACTCTGCCTCGGTTAAATCAACCATGGGAGTCCTGCGGGTAACTGTGATTCCAGCGTTGTTAAATGCGCAATCCAACCTGCCGTAGGCCGAGACGGTCCTTTCCACCAGTTCCTGGACCTGTCCCGAATCGGACACGTCGGCGGCAACCCACAACGCCTCTCCGTGGGAATCCTCGATAGTCCTGACCGTCTCTTCCCCACCCGCCTGGTCCACGTCGGAAACCACCACCTTGGCCCCTTCCCTCGCAAAAGCTATCGCCGCCGCTCGGCCAATGCCTGACGCCGCGCCGGTAACCAGGGCAACTTTACCCTCTAACTGACCTACCACGTTTACACCTCATTTCGGGGTTGGGGGCACATAAAAACTGCGCCGGGCGACCCGCTATTCTCCCAGGTTCACCACAATGTTGTCCGGTCCCCGGGACAGAACCGCTTCGGCAGGCTCGTCGGTTACGTTGCCTTCGATGTGGGGGGTGTTGGACGGAACGAAAATGAAATCCCCCGGCCCGGCGTCGATGTACTCCTTGAAGTCGTCGCCAAAGTAGACCCTGATAGACCCGCTGAGCACGTAGGCCGCGGTTTCCGCCTCCCCGTGGTGATGCGGCGGGCCCAGCGTGTTGGGCGCGCAGGTAACGTGTCCCAGCCAAATCTTCTCGGCCCCGGCGGTGTTGGAGTCGATGCCGGGCCGGCGCACCATGCCCCTGGTCTGGGTGGTGGTGGATGGGTCCTGGACGCCGTGCACCACCCGGAATTCTTTGCCTGTTGCTGCATCCGTGTTTGACGTACTCATCACGCTCCTATCGCCCTAGCCAAGTCTTAACTGCCGGCCTCAATGCGTCCCGCCGGGGCCTATCAGTACCTTTTCCGAGTCAACCAGTCCACTCAACTCCGCTAGATATTAACAACAACCACCCACTTTTGCACAATCGCCGCCGGTTTATCCACCCACAACCCTCGTATCTCGGGGACTTTTCATTGTCTCCCATTATTCCCGCTGCGGGGGGAATGCAGAGCCCTTTCTCTCCGTCGACTTGGTCAGAAAAACCGGTGAACTCGAAGCACGGCATTCAACTCGCGGGTAAGCCCGATTCCTCATCAAAAGGGCTCTGGATTCCCGCTGCGGCGAGAAAGACGGGGGAGGCGTCCGGCGAATACCGCATCGAATACCGCGGCGAATACCACATCGAATACCGCGGCGCCAACGCTTTGATGAAGCCGGTTTAATTAAGTGAGCCGGCACGAGTCCTCCGATCCTGGAATGCGATAGCCCTGCGGGCCCCCAACAGGGCCACCTGACGCGAGGATTGGGCGATTGCTTTCATTCCTGCCAGAAGGCGGGAGCGGGATAGCGCCCGGACCAGGGGATGAGGGAGCGCAGGAGGTCTTCGCGGTCGGGGAGAATGTTTTTGACGCGGCACCTCTCGAGGTATTTATGGACCGCCATGAAGGATGGGAGCCGGAAGCCGGCGGAGGCCACCCGTTGGATAAAGGCATGGGGCTGGGGCACCGGTTGGCCGTTGGCGCGGACCACCGATGATTGGTGGCAGAACTCTTCGGACAACCGGCGGAGCCGGACGACGGCAAGTTCCCGGGCCAGGGTTCGTTGGAGGGCGCGGACTCGGGCTCTGAGGGCACGCATAAGACAATCACCTCATTTACTTGATGGAGTATTGGGCGTTCCAGAGTGCAACGGAGTCTTCTACTTGACGGAGTGTGGGGCGTTGGAGAGTGCAACAGCGTCTTCCAGGTCCTGGATATCCTTCTTGAGTTTCCCGGTCTCGCAAACCCGGACTGCGAAAGACATGGGGCAGCGGGCGGCCTGAGCTAAAGAAGGGGCCGAGGCCATGACGGGCAAGACGGCCTGTTGGCGGTGGTAGAGGTTGGAATTTTCGATCCGCCGGACAATTCCGGACAATTCCGGACATTCTGCCCCGGTGTCGGACTGGCGGGACGACGGGTTGCCGGGGGGATGGGACCGTTGGTGGGTGGCACGATTTTTGGTCATCAGGCGCTGCGTTGCCTCAGTGGCATGGTTTAATTTTGTTTGCGTTCTTCGAAAAGCTTTGGGCGACAAGCTTCGGGATGGACGGCGGGAGGTTGTACCGGACAGGCGTTATAGTAGGGAGGGGTTTCACGGATTGGGAACTGACAAGTGTCAGGCCGCGGGGGCGGAGGGGCAATCGCATCTTAATCGGGCTTTAATTTAGCAATGGCTGCAATGCCGCGTTTCTGGTGTTCGTCAAGTCAGGATCTTGCGAGGAGTCGCGTTAGAAGGATGAGGTCAAGGATTAAGATGCGATTGCCCTTACGGGTGGTCCAGTTGGGAACATCTACCCGCCAACCTGTCGTATCTTCGTTGCGATAACCGCGTTGGCCCATCGAAAGGGCTCTGGATTCCCACTGCGGTGAGAATGACGGGGCGTGGGGGTTAATGACGATGAATAGGCCCTGCGCATAGGGCGCAGACGAGCCGGGTGGACAGGCCGACGTCCTACTTGGAGCGTCCAACCCGGAGCGTTCCGGCAGACCCGCATCAGGTTGGCGCATCGAAAGGGCTCTGGATTCCCACTGCGGTGAGAATGACGGGGCGTGGGGGTTAATGACGATGAATAGGCCCTGCGCATAGGGCGCAGACGAGCCGGGTGGACAGGCCGACGTCCTACTTGGAGCGTCCAACCCGGAGCGTTCCGGCAGACCCGCATCAGGTTGGCGCATCGAAAGGGCTCTGGATTCCCACTGCGGTGGGAATGACGGGGGAGGGGTTAATGACAATGACAAGGCCTTGCGCAGAGGGCGCGGAGGACTTGGTTAGGCCAGAATATATCTGCGCCTCTGTGTTGGAAAAAGCGAATTCGCGGCACGGGTCACCGGGAGAGAGGGAGCACGGAAAGGCCCTGCGCTTTGCCAAACCCCTCATTGACGAGTTCCAATCGTAAAAGTTATCATCGGAGTTGGTTTTGGCGTGTAGTCAACGAGCGAGGTGTAAACAGAATGGCTAGTGAAGAAATTGCCTTGATGGCTCACCTGATGCGGCGGGCCGGGTTTGGCGCTACCAGGGAAGAACTGGAAGCCAGGGCTTCCAAGGGATACGAGGCCACAGTCGAAGAGTTGCTTGATACGGGGTCCACCGCGGAGCAGGACCGGTCCGAAATGATGCGCTACCATCCCTGGGCCTGGCGTCCGGGGACGATCCAGGGAATGGGAGCCGCCGAATGGATGCGGTCCATGCTGAACACCAACGAGCCACTGGCCGAAAAAATGACCCTGTTCTGGCACCAGGTGTTCGCCACCGGCGTGTCCAAGGTGGACCACTACGACGAAGTCAACGACATGGTTGTGCTGTTCCGGGACAAGGGTATGGGCAACTACAAGGAGTTGTTGCTGGAGTTGGCCAAAAACCCGGCAATGATCTACTGGTTGGACAACTGCGAAAACACTGTAGATGCCGTCAACGAAAACTGGGGTCGTGAGTTGCTGGAGCTGTTCAGTATGGGTGTGGGCAACTATACCGAGGTTGACGTTCGGGAGTGTTCCCGGGCTTTCACCGGTTGGACCATCCGCCCCAAGCTTCCTCGCGGACCCATCGGCCGTACGGACTGGTTCTTTGAATACAAGGACGAGAACCACGACGACACCGAAAAGACTTTCCTGGGCGAAACCGGCGCCTTTAACGGCGAAGACATCATCGACATCGTTTGCCGGCAACCCGCTACCGCCCAGTTCATCGCCCGCCACCTCTACAATTTCTTCGTAGCCGACGAGGCTCAGGTCCCGGCTTGGGCCGTAACCCCGCCCCGCGATGAGGCGGCCATCGATCTTTTGACCGACACTTTCATTGAATCGAATTACGACATTCGCTCGGTGCTCCGGGTGTTGTTTAACTCCGATTTCTTCAAAGAGTCCCGGTTCGCTCGCCTGAAGAGCCCCACCGAAGTGGTCGTGGGTACGCTGCGATTGGTGGGCGGCGCTGAGTTTCCCGCTCCCGGCATCGGCGACCTCGCCCGGCAGCCATGCTATATGGGCCAGGACCTGCTGAACCCCCCCAGCGTGGAAGGCTGGCACACGGGTTCCGAGTGGATTAACAGCGGCTCACTGATGCGCCGGGTCAATTTCACCGCCGATTACGTTGGGGACACCAGCCGGCCCGGCATCCAGTCGATGATCATTCGCCTCCGGGCCCAGGGCAGCCAGACCCCGGAACAACTGGTGGACGGCTGCTTGGACCTGATGGGGCCGCTGGAAGTCACCCCGGAAAGCCACAGGGAATTGGTGGATTTCACCAGTGAAAAAGGAGAGGTCCGCTGGGACACCGAGGAGTCGTCCCAGGTGTCCACCGAGCGAGTCGGCGAACTGCTCCAGTTGATCGTCTCCCTGAGAGAGTATCAATACGCTTAAGCACGGACGCCTGAATCAGCGAACAACGGTGATTCCCGGTTGAATCCGGGCGGCGCCGAGCCAGGCATAACTCCGCAAAAATTGGTCCCTTCCGAAAAGGAGCATTTAATATGACCTCTACCAAGAAAGACCCGGTGTTGGTGGTCCTCCAGATGAGCGGGGGCAACGATTACCTCAACACGGTGATCCCTTACGCCAACCCCCTATATCGAGATAACCGTCCTGCGGTGATGGTCCCGGAAGGTAAGGAGTTGCCCTTGGACGACCAGGTGGCTTTCCACCCCGAGATGGGGCCGTTCAAGGCGATGTACGACCAGGGGAACGTGGGTATCATTCACGGCGTGGGCTATCCCAACTCCCCCCGGTCCCACTTCCGCTCTATGGACATCTGGCACACCTGCGAGCCCGATACACTGGGCACCGAGGGCTGGCTCGGCCGGGCCACCCGCGAAATGGACCCGAACAAGGAAAACGTGCTGACCACGGTGAGTTTCGGCGCTTCCCTGTTCCGGGCGCTGGCCCTACCCGGTGTGCCCGTCGCCTGCGTCGATGACCTGGACAGTTACGGCCTGCTGCCCACCATCACGGAACAGGCCCAAAGGACCAGGATCCTCGACCGTTTCGCCAGGCTCTACTCCCCGGTCGTGGGCTCCAGCGCGGTCATGGATTACCTTGGACAGACCGGTTTGGACACGCTTGAGGGGGCCGACATATTGAAGGAAGCCCCCAAGATGTACTCTTCCAACGTCGAATACCCTGATTCCACCATCGCCAAGAAGCTCAAGGGCATCGCCCAGATTCACCTGGCCAACCTTGGCACTCGCATCCTTTACTGCGACCACGGAACGTTCGACAGCCATTCCAACCAGGTCGGTATGCACGACCGCCTGTGGCACGATGTCTCCCTGGGCGTGGAAGCATTTTTCGACGACCTGAGGGAACACGACGCGGCCGATAACGTGATAATGCTGATGTTCAGCGAGTTTGGACGCCGCACCCACGACAACGGGTCGGGCACCGATCACGGCGCCGGCGGAGTAGCCTTCGTCGTTGGGGACCCGATCAACGGCGGTCAATACAGTGAATTCCCGTCCCTCAGGACCCAGGACCTGGAGCAGGGCGACGTGGTCCCCAACTACGACTTCCGGGGACTCTACTCCACCATCTTGGAGGACTGGTTCAAGCTGGACGCCAAGCCCATCGTGGAAGGCGAGTTCGAAAAGCTTTCCCTGTTGGCCTAGCCGGGACTCTAAAAAGAGGAAAATGCCGGGACCCCCAGCCTGTGAATTCAGTTCCTTCGGGACCGCCTCCTCTTGATGGGCGCGCCGGAGGAACGGGCCAGCACAAGGAGTGAATGATGCTAACGGAAACCGTGGCCGGACGCACCTATGACTACAGTCACAGTGTGGGCCGTAGCGCCGAAACCGGCATGGGTTTCGCCTACCCGATTGCCGCTGTGGTGGGCCAGGATGACACCGTCTTTGTCCTGAACCGGGGCAGCGAAGCCATCAGCAACGTCCCCTGGAACCGCACCGGGGTCGGCGCCAGGATCAGCAAGGTTAACCTCGGCGACGAATCGGGTCAGGAACAGTTCATCGGCGAATTCGGCAAGTATGGCAACAGCGACGGCCAGTACATCTGGGGCGCTGGAATGACCAGTGACGCCGAAGGCAACCTGTATGTGACCGATGAGTGGTTGAACCGGGTGTCGGTGTTCGACATCGAGGGCAATTTCCTGGGCAACTGGAGCGCGGTGGAAAGCGGCGATCCCGGCCCCAACGGCGTTGCCGGCATCGCTATGGACGCCGACGGGAATCTGTTGATTACCGACGGCAGGGCCCACAAGGTCGTGAAATTCACCAAAGATGGCCAGTTTCTTGGCAAGTGGGGCAGCCATGGCGCCGGTCCGGGAGAGTTGGACTCACCTTGGGGCATTACAATTGACGGCGATGGGTTTGTCTACGTGGCCGACTTCAATAACCACCGGGTCCAGAAATTCTCCGCCGATGGCGCGGTGGTAGCCCAGTTCGGCAGTCCCGGCGCCCGGCGAGGCCAGCTCAATTACCCCACGGGCGTAACCGTAGACCCCGATGGCGACGTTTACATATCCGATTGGAGCGAAAACGGTTGGGAGCAAGGCCGCGTACACATCTTTGACCAGGCGGGCAAATTCCTGACCAGCCTCCTGGGCGATGCCGAGCAGTTGTCCAAGTGGGCCCAGATGACGGTGGACGCCAACGCCGACTACATCAAGCGGCGCCGCGAGGTCCGCACTACCGAGCCCGAATGGCGGTTTGCGATGCCCCGGTCCGTCCAGTTCGACTCCGCAAAGAACCGGCTCCTGGTGATGGATACCCAGCGCAGCCGTGTCCAGATCTACAACAAAGTATCGACATACATGGTGCCTCAGCTTAACCTCTGAGGACCACCATCCAAAGATAGGTATAGGTGATTGGGCGCAACCCCCGCGGTTGCGCCCAATCCCCACCGCGAGCATTTCTGAAACCCTCGAGCACTTCTGAAACCCGCGAGCCTTGCCGAAACCCGCGAGCCTTTCTGAAACTATGGATCCCGCTTCGGAACAACGCCTCCTCAAGCTTGCCTTGGAAAACCCGGACATGCTTTGCTCCGGAGCGCCCCTCGAGATTCTGGAGGAGGCCGCTTCCGAAGCCGAGCCGACCAAGTTCATGGAAGACTTTTTCGCCGCCGGCTACGCCGGCTGGCTCTCCAGGAAGATGGGTAGGCAGATACACCCCCCGCAGGACCACATCAACCAGGCCATCATCGTCCTCTATTCCCGCGCCGGACTGATGAATACCGACCTGCTCATGGGTCTCCCCGTGCGCACCCCAGATCAACCTTTTTTCTCAGACGAAGGTTTATACTAAGAAACTATCTCAAATTAGGATTGGTCTGAAAGGGAGAACACATAGGCGGTTGGGTTAAGCTGGGGGAAACTTGGGTGGTGGTGGTGGATGATGGGAAAGAGCGAGACTCTGCCCACGATATGGGAAATACCCGATGATCTGTGGGAGCGAATTGAACCGGTGATTTTGGAGTTGGACCCACCCAAGGCGAAGGGGCGCAAACGGGTGAACCAGCGGAGGATGCTGGAAGGCGTCATCTTCCGTATGCGTAGCTCCTGCCAATGGAACCACTTGCCCAAGGAACTGGGGGATGACAGCACCATCCACCGGACCTTCCAGCGATGGGTAGAGGGTGGGGTGCTGGAGCGTATCTGGGCCGTCCTGATAGAAGAATGCCGCGAGTTGGACGGCGTAAACTGGGAATGGCAGTCAGCCGACTGCTCGATGGGAAAAGCGCGTTTTGGGGGGGCGCTATTGGACGCAATCCCACGGACCAGGGCAAGGCTGGGAGCAAGAAAAGCATCCTGGTCGACGGGGCTGGCGGACCACTGAGCGTGGTGGTGGCCGGAGCTAATGTCCACGATACGAAACTCCTTAGGCCGACGCTGGAGAGCATAGTGGTGGAGCGGCCGGAAGGCGCCCAAAACCTGTGCCTAGACAAGGGGTATGACAATCCCACCGGCCACGGGACCGTCGCCGACGCCGGATACCAGCCGCAGATCCGGCGTATTGGCGAGGAGAAATTGGACCAATCAGGCGAGAAGACCCACCCGGCCCGGCGGTGGGTGGTGGAACGCACCCTGGGCTGGCTGTCCAAGTGCCGAGCGATACTGGTGCGCTACGACAAGAAGCCGTCCAATTACCTGGGTCTGCTCCAACTGGCATGTGCCCTTATCTGGTACCGCCGTCAATGGAGCCTCGCTAATTTGAGATAGTTTCTAAGTCCCACATTTCCCATTCAAGCTCAGATCCCCCGTTAGTCCCCGAGGGCCTATTCATTATCTACCGTCATACTCACCGCAACGGGAATCCAGAACCCCTTCCCAAATCCAACCAGGTACAGGTGTGTCGGAAACCATTTTGGCCGCCCCCACGCCGTCATTCTCGTCGCAACGGGAATCCAGAGCTCGTTCCCACATCCTGCCAGGTGAGGGTGTGTCGGAAATCCTTGCGGACGCCCCCACACACACTACCCTCCCTTAGATGGTGAAATTTTGACGCAACAACCGTTCGACTACCGAGGCCTGTTTTCCAATAACTCCAGGGTCGGAGCCCGCAGCACTTTCCCGCGCCCCAAGTACGATTTTGCGGTCGCCTATCCCGACCCCGATACTCTACCGTTGCAGGAACTGGCCCAGGCGTTGAAGGACGCCATGGACCGGGAGGGGACTGAACTCGCCTACTACCCGCACACCGCCGGCCTCCCATCCCTGCGCCAACTGGTGGCGGACAAGCTGGTGCGAGATCGGAACATGAGGGTGTCGGCCGATGACGTTGTGTTGACTTCCGGGTCCGGCGAGGCCATTTCCATGGTAATTCAGGCCCTGACCGACCCCGGAGACGTGGTGTTGACCGAGGAGTTCTTCTACGTTGGCACCATGCGGCAGATGCTCCGCCACGACGCCGAACTAGTGGGTGTCAAATGCGACGGGGACGGCATTATCCCGCAAGCCCTGGAAGCCGCCGTTCAAGCCCAGTTGGCCCAGGGCAAGAAGGTGAAATACCTCTACACTATCCCCACGTTCCAGAATCCCTTGGGCTGGACCATGACCCTGGAGCGCCGGCTACAGGTGTTGGATATCGCCCGCCGGTTCTCCTTCCCGGTTTTCGAAGACGATTGCTACGTGGACCTGCGCTTCGATGGCGAGGACGTCACCTCTTTCCATTCCCTGGACAACAGCGGCCAGGTGATTTACGTGGGTTCTTTCTCCAAGATACTGGCTCCCGGCATGCGCATGGGCTACCTGGTAGCCCCGGACGAAGTGCTGGACCGCGCTATGAGTTTCAAAGGCGGCGGCGGTGTCAACGAGTTTGCCGCTATGGCCATCGAGGGATACCTCAAGGACCACATGTACCGGCACATCGAGGAGGAAAACCAGGCGCTGCGCGTCAAAAGAGACGCCATGCTGGCGTCCCTGGGTGAAAACTTCGGCGGCGGCGCTACCTGGGAAATTCCCCAAGGGGGCTTGTACGTCTGGCTGGAAATGCCCGACAACGTCGACCTCGAGGCGTTCCAGGAGCAGTCGTTCCGGGAAGGAGTAGGCTACTACAATGGTGCCATGTTCTCGCCATCCGGGCAAGGCAAAAACAAGGCCCGCCTATGCTTCGGCCACCCCAGCGCCGACACCATATACCAAGGCATGGCCGAGCTGGCAAAAATCTTCCAGAGAAATGGGTTGATGGGGTGACCGGAACGGGTTGGAACTGTCCTACATCTGAGGGCCCAAGGAGTGTAGGTGCAGTAGGCGGAATGCGCTTGAACGTCAAACGATTGCTTGAAGAGTCGAATTCCTCCCTTACCCCATCACAACCGCCGGTTAGACACCACCGGCTCCGAGGCCAGGAGGCTGCGCAGGTTGGCCAAGTCCGGAAGCCCCAGGATTCGGGAGATCCCGTCGTCCAGGGAGCGCCGCGCCGGGCAATTGGCCATGCCGGGGAGACGTTCGAATTCGGCTTCCACGATTCCATCGAACAGGTCAGCCATTCCCTGAATCTGTTGCGGTGAAAGCTGGCGCAAGTCCAGCACCGGCAGAATTTCCAGGTCAGCCTTCTTCATTGCGACCCAACCTCCCCTGGTGCTGGTCCGTTGGGCCAGAATGGTCAACAGGCCCAGGGTGGAATTCAACCAAACGGCGAGCGCCTTCTCGGTTGCCGCGTCCTCGACTCGGACGGGCCACCATACGTTGGACAGCACCCTTACGTCTGACCGCATAGCTACAATCCTAGTTGTTTCCAACCAAAGCCTTTCAGCGATGAGGAGACGGCTGGACTGCTGCCAAAGATGGTCGCCATATCCGGGGTGTTGTCCACCCCTTGGCTTTATCAACGGTGATAAATAAGAGTCTGGCGAACACGTCATGGTCTTGTGCTGCTCGGTATCGTGTCCAGCGACCATTGGATATGCCGTAACGGAAGTGGTCCTATCGAACCCGTCAACGAGCCGGCGCCTGTCTGGGCCAACCTGACCAAGTTCCTGCGAGTGACAAAAGGAGACATCGGCAGTGGCTCCCTCGCCGGGAACCCATACTTCCCCGTCGTCTAGTAACTTGAGCGCACTGCGAATCAGGTCGGCGCGGGCGAACTGGATACCGGACCATTTCTTGCGGGCCAGCTTTGATTCAGGAATTGATACCACTTCGCCGACGTGCTGGCCGTCAATCTCCAGTAACGCCGTGCCCGTCTCCTCCAGTTTGGCCGGTGTCGTCCCGGTGATGGCATGTGCTATACGGTGGGCGTCCAGTACCCCGTCAGGATTCCGCCAGAGATTGACGAAGGTAGTACGGCGTTCAACGGCGCCAGAGATTCTAGTCTCGGAACGCCGGGTAGCGATTAACAGCGCCTCAGAGAGGTCGGTACTGTCGGAAAAGTTCCAGCGCAGCGGGTCGTGGGATGCAATAACCATGTTAAGGGTGAAGTCTCGCTCAATCAACGCGCGGGTCTGTTCCCAGGAGGGGCCGGTGCATACGGTGGCCGGCAACACCAGCGCCAAGCGTCCTTCGCCGGGGCGCAGCTTGGGCGAGACCGCCGCCACGAACGCGGCCCCCAGCCCGGCGGTTGCGGACGCTTGCCTGGATCTCAGGCGGCGGGACAACTCGCGTTGGAGCTTCGGGCGTTCTTCTGCAGGCAGGCTGCCGAACAAAAGGTTGCCGCCCACCGAACGGGTGAATGGAGGGTTCATTATCGCCAGGTCCAGGCCCGGCAGCCTGGCGGTTACTCCTTCCGACGCTCCTCTGGAGCCGCCTCCGTACACCCTTGAGGATTCCCTCAATGATATCCCCATTTCTACCGGGGACAGAGCGAACTGCGCCGCGGCCTCGTCAGTCCCCAGGAAATCCAGCGATCCCAGGAACACGTTCGAGCCTTCGACCCCCAAGGGCATTACGTACAGATTCATGCGGTCGAACTGTATGTTCGGGTTGAGCATTGCCAGGCTGGTGGCGGCGAAATGCACCGCGGATAACTGTACGTCGTAGCCGTGGAGCGCCTGCTCAACCATCGCCTTGTGCAAATTCGCGGCGTCCTGTCCGCCGGCGTCAATGTGCCGCCGTTCGACCTCTGTGGCCACCGCCAATAGCAGTGTTCCCGTGCCGCAAGCCAGGTCGGCAACGTTGAGGGAGGCGGGGAATTCATGGTCTGCCCAGTCCACGTGAGGAGGCCAGTCGTGGAACACCAACCGGGCTAGCAGTGTAGCCGCCGGCACCGAGGTGTAGTAGGCGCCGGTGAACTTGGCATTGGTCAGTAGTGTGTGGAACAACCGACCGGATAAGTCATGCCCTTCCAGATTGCGGGTGTCCTCCATAGCCTTAACCAAGGGGGAGATGACGGGCATTCGGAATTCTTGCGGCGCTTCTCCGAGCACGTCAAGGATGTTGGCGGCTAGCTCAAATACTGGTACATAGTCTATATTGTCGCAGATGTCTCGCCAGGCGCGACGTAGTCCGGCGATGCCTTGGGTTAAACTTTCGTTCACAGTCGGAACATCTTGATTTGCCGTGGCGAGACGTTCCTGGAATGCGATGGCGTTGAACAACACCAAACAGGCAATGCGCAACGCGGCGGCGCGGTCCTTTTCCTGGTCGGTGTTGGCGATGATGTCGGCCATACGCCGGGCCATCCGGGCATGGCGGGAGGCTTGGTTGGCCGCTTATTCCAAGGCATATCCAACGGCATTGGCTGCGCCAATGACCCGGTCCACGCCTTCCAGTTCCAGGGGCAGGATGCGCAACTGGTCGGCAAGGTCTGCAACCGAACCTTCCCTGACCCGGCGTTCCGTTAATTTCGTTCCCCGGGAACCGTGCAGCCACCATTGGAGGTCGGTGGCGTACTCAAGACTGTCCTGGGTGTCCTCTTCCTGACGAAGCCAGTCAGGGTAGAGAACGCCAAGCATTCCCACAGCATCGGGAAATTCTCGGATACGTTCGTCAAGCTGAGTTTCCAACAAGCCGGCCGAACCCTCCCACTTGCATTCGAGGATAATCGTGTCGCCGCTCGACAACTCTACCCTGAGGTCTGGAGTCCCTTCACGGCTCCGGCGTTCCGCCCTGGCCGGCACGCCGCGGCTTCGCAACGATTGGGCTAAAAGGACATTGACCCCTTCCTCGCGAATGTTCTGTGGGTTGTTTCGTCGAACCGTCACCGTCTTAATCGCCCGGCCAAATATTGGATATACTAATCCAACGGGTGGGCACCAGTGTACTCACTCCAACGGTCGACTCCATGTGTCTCGTGTCAACACGTTGGACTGTGGGGCCCGCACACCCGTTTCTCGCTGAATGTCAGCAGGTGTCGTTCTGCGCTTCGCGCTACGCCGCTGGCCCGTTGACCACTTGGGGGTCCACTTTGCGGCGCAGGAACTGGCCGTCGCCGAGGGTAGCGGTGAACAGGCCGTCTTCCACCACCACCGCGCCCCTCAGGATGGTCATTACCGGCCAGCCTTCGATGTCGAAGTTTTCCCAGATGCTGTAGTCGGTGATGTGGAAATCGTCCATCCCCAACCGCTTCTTTATGCTGGGGTCGATGAGCACGATGTCCGCGTCGCTGCCCGGAGCGATAACGCCCTTGCGAGGGTATAGGCCCATGATCTTGGCGGCGTTGGCCGACGTCACGTCGACAAAGCGCTGCAACGACATGCCCCGCTTGGATACTCCCTCGCTGAAAGTTATGCCCACCCTGGTTTCGGCGCCGTTGTGGCCGCCGGTAACGTCGGAAATGGTCCGGCCCTCTATCTTCAACTCCCAGGACGTGCAGTACTCGTCGGTGGCCATCGTGCTTAGGCCGCCCCTCACGATGCCGTTCCACAGGGTCTGCCGGTCTTCTTCGGACTTGAGGGAAGGATAGGTGTGGTATTTCATGCCGTTCTCTTCCCGGTAGTTGTCGGCGCTGAAGCAGCAGTAGTTGTGCAGGGTCTCACCGTAGACCGGCATGCCCTTGGCGCGGGACTCCTGAATGGCCGCCAGACCCTGCATGGCGCTGACGTGAACGAAGTAGACCGGGGCCCCGGTCCACTCGGATACCTTCAATACGCGGCGAAATGACACGTCCTCGGACTCGTTGCTGTGGACCAGGTGCATGTTCCACCACTCGGTCCGCTCCTCGGCGGTGAGCTTTTGGTACATGTGCTGGACCATGTCGTCGTCTTCCGAATGGACCATCAGCATCGCCC
Organism: Dehalococcoidia bacterium; assembly: GCA_963663135.2. Taxonomy (GTDB): domain Bacteria; phylum Chloroflexota; class Dehalococcoidia; order Lucifugimonadales; family UBA3495; genus Io17-Chloro-G2. The sequence continues at coordinate 237,173 of CAXXRM010000001.1, forward strand.
CGTGGCGCTGCACCTGCTCCATAAGGTCGTGCAGGTGGCCCATCCCCACCATTCGGGACTGGCCCGACATGGAAGGGGGCCGGATGTTGGTGGTGAAAATCTTCACCGAAGCAAACCCGTCCTCAATGTACTCGTGGAGTTGGCCGAGAATTTCCGCCGGTATCTCTCCCAGGAGCATCAGGTGGTGGGAGTAATCGGCGTAGGAGTTGTTGCGCCATACCGAGGTCCGCTCCTGTATGGCCTGGTTGATGTCAATTCCAGGGTACTGGATTGCAAAATCCAGCAGGGTGGTGGTGCCCCCGAACAGGGCGGCCCGGCTGACCTGTTCGGGCGGCGCCGTGGTCAGGTTCCCTTTGCCCATGATGGGGGCTGCGATGTGGGCGTGGGGCTCGATTCCTCCGGGCACGACTATCTTGCCGGTGGCGTCGATGACTCTCGTCACGTCGTCGGTCAGAGTATTCGGAGCGGCCAACGCCACGATCTTTTCACCCTGGACCGCCACGTCCCAATCGCCTACCCCCCAGGTGGTGACGACTTGGCCGCCGCGGATAATCAAGTCCAACATGATTTGCCCTCCTTCAAATTTGAAATGCGGCAGTCAGTTCTATTGGCCGCCGCAGATGCCAAGCTATAAATACTTCTAGCTGGGAACCGAGCCTTGGACCGCGCCCTCGGGCCGGGCGCTGACTGGAAGTTGGTCTTCCCAGTGGGGCAACAACGGCTGGGCCGTGGCCGGCAACTTGAAGATGGAGAGTACTCCCACCATGCCCAGCACCAACGACAGGAGCATCGTGGCGGTGAAATCCCCCGTGGCGTCCCGCAGCAGCCCGCCAAAGGCGACTCCGGAGGCCATGCCCAAACCGGCGCCCATCATCTGCCAGCCATAGGTCGTGCCGATGGGGGCGCTTCCGTAGTACTGGCGGTTTATGATGGGAAATGCCGTCATCTCTCCGCCGAATCCGATACCGAACAGGGTGGCGAACAGGTAGAACATCCAGGCGTCGTGGGCGAAAAACAGCAGCAGGATAGGGGCGGTCTGCAAAAAGAAACAAAAGCCCATCACGCCCTTGCTGCCCAGGCGTTCCGCCAGAACGGGCACCGCAAACCTGGTCAGGGTGCTGGACACTGAGAGCACGACGAAGGTGCCCGCGGCCTTGGCAGGGTCCACTCCCTGGCTCTCGGCCATTGCCACCAGGAACACCAGGACGATGGCATGGCCGGCGCATCCCCAGTAGTGGATGCCAATCAGGTTCCAGAAAGCGGAGGTACGCCGGGCCTGGCGCAGGAATACCGAGGAGCGGATCTTGGCGATTTCTCCCCTCTGAGTGCTTCGAATGGGTTCGGTCTCTGCAGCGCCAAGGGGCCTCAAGCCGATGTCCGCAGGCTCGTTGTAAAACAGCCGGACCAACAGGAGGATGAACAGTCCCCCGACCAGTCCGGGTAGCCAGAACGCCGCCCGCAAACCCATAGTGTTTACGATGAGAACAATGATAGGCACTGCCACCAGGGGACCCAATCCCTGTGAGGACTGTAAAATCCCCATGCCAAACCCCAAATGCTTCTTGAACCATAGCGTCAGGGCAGCAGTCAGGGGAACCTGGAAGATTCCCATGGACGCGCTCAGGATCAGGCCGAAGTACACATAGAATTGCCAAATGTGGTTGACGGTGCTGGTCAAGACCATCCCCAGGATGAACAGGAGAGCCCCCACCGTCATGGAAACCCGCACGCCATACCGGTCGCCCATCCACCCTGCCGGGGGACCAAAGGCCCCGGACACAATCCATTGCAGGGCAAAGGCCCCGCCCAACGCGCCGTACGACCAGCCGAACTGCTCTACCAACCGGGGGACCAATATGCTCTGAGATGAACGGAACGACGAAGTGCTGAGCCGCATCACTGACGCTAAAGATACCATCGCCCAAGCGTAGTGGATCCGGTGCTTACCTACCGAGAGATTGGCGGGGTTCAGGTTGACGCCTAACAATACGGGGCTCCTGGTTTCGCGATCACTTTAGAGGGGGCTGCTTGGTCAAAATACCGGAGAAATTGACGGCCAGGTTTTACCCAGTGGCACTCCCGGCGATGCCAACGTATGTTGAAAAAGACAAGGCGCTTTCGAAACATCCTGTGGGACTGGGTGGCCGAAGCGGTAAGGCAAACCAATGAATCACTGGAATCTCATCAGGGAGTTCCAAACTCGAGCTGCGCCTCAATCGGCAATTCCGATGGCCAACCTTCCCTTGGGCGCTAGGCCAGCATAATAACACAGGATAGATTGCCCGGCCCGTTACTCTTTTGGGCGGGAAGCCGGTCACGTTAGCGACCCAGGGCTGCTCCCGCCGGGATCCTGAACTGGAACACTTGCGGCGTCGACGTACAACCGTGTAAGTTACTGTTTCAGGCGGTTTACCGAGACTCTGGGCATCAACCACAGGGTGTGCGGCAAGAGAATTCGGAACCATTCGAAATAGCGTACCTTTCACAAAGGGCCGGCTCCGCGGGCTGTTCCGAAGGTGTTGGACCACTGTATGTTCACTGTCGGAAATTTATAGCCCCCTCGCCACTTTGCGGTGTAAGTTCTGCGGACGCTGATGGGCAAGCCGGCGCTTCGCCCGGAGGCAACCCGCCCGGGTTCGTGCAAATGCTGGACGAAAGGACGATGCTGCGCCGGCGCTATAACGGCGACCAGCGCACTGCTATCAGAACTGAAATGCCAGACCGCTCTTCAGCGTACGGATCTCCGCGTCTTCCAGGCCAACTGCCAGGAAGCTCGAGCCCGGCCGCCTCTCCGAAGCTGTCCGGGTACACCGCCCAGGAATAACGGGTTTTACAGGTATTGAGTAAGTTGGAATTCAAGACAGTCATTCAAGAGCTTGAGGACCTTGGCACCGAGCAGAACCGCAAGATTTACCGGCGTCACGGAGTCCGGGAGGACCTGTTCGGAGTCAGTTTCGGCAACATCAGGAAGTTGCAAAAGAGAATCAAGAAAGACCACGCATTGTCGCTGGAGCTATGGGCGACTGGCAATCATGATGCCCGGATCCTGGCCACAATGATTACCGACCCGAAAATGATAGAGGAAGAGGGCCCACGGCATGACTTGCTTGAATCGTGGGCGGCAGACCTGGACAATTACATAATTGCGGACGCTTTCGCCGAATCGGTCAGCAAGACCGCCGCTGCCAGGGAAAAGGCTGAACGTTGGAAACAGTCGGAGAAAGAGTGGATCGGCCGGGTGGGATGGACCCTCGTGGCCAAGATTGCGATGAAAGACTGGACCCTTCCCGACGAGTATTTTGAAGAGTTGCTCTCGACCGTCGAGGCCGGCATCCATTCCAGGGAGAACCGGGTCAGGGACGCAATGAACTCGGCGTTGATCGCGATCGGCATACGCAACGAAAAACTTCAAGAACGGGCCCTTCGCGCCGCCGGAAACATCGGCAAGGTGGATGTGGACCACGGAGCAACCGGCTGCGTCACGCCGGACGCCGCACAGTATATCCTCAAGACGGTGAACCGGAAATCAAAAACGCGATAGGGCTTAGCGGGACTGCTGGGCGGTCCAACGCCTTTGCGGCATCGCCGGAAAAACACGACATTTTCAATTCCTCACGGGGCCCACGCAAGTCCATCCGCAATCCTAGCCGCAACGGGAAGCGGCCCCCAGCCCGTTATTTTCGCCGCAACGAGAGCCGCCCCCCAACCCGTCATTCTCGTCGCAACGGGAATCCAGAGACCCTTTCCTACGCCAACACGGTTATGCCAACGGGCACACGCGAGATAGAGCATTCCGCGTTCGGTCAAGCGTGGTTGCTTACCAAAAAAGGCCTGGATTCCAGTCGCGATAAGAATGACGGGACAGGCGGCGGGCGGTTATGCTGGAAGGAGACAGCCGCACGGTTGATTTCCGGCAGCGACATTGGAGGTTAATCTACTATAGCCGGGCCTGGAGACTCAGACACCCGTTAAGGCAAGGAGGGAATTATGGGAAGACTGGATGGGAAAGTAGCGTTTATCAGCGGTGGAGCCAGGGGACAGGGCGAAGCCGAAGCCAGGCTGTTCGCCGGCGAAGGGGCGAAGGTGGTTATTGCCGACATCCTTGACACGGAAGGCATGCGGGTGGCGGCGGAGATCTCGGAAACAGGTGGAGACGCCCTTTTCGTCCACTTGGACGTCACTAGCGAAGAGGAGTGGCAGTCCGCTATCGATAATGCCGTTTCAGCCTTTGGCAAGGTTGATGTCCTGGTGAACAACGCCGGGATCTGGCGCCGGGGCAGAGTGGAAGACACCACCGTGGAGGACTGGGATGCCATCCTGGACGTTAACGCCAAGGGCGTCTTTCTGGGGACCAAGATCGCGATTCCGGAAATGAGAAAGGCCGGCGGAGGCTCGATTATCAACATTTCTTCCGTTGCGGGATTGGTCGGAGGGCCCCGCAGCACCGCGTACACTGCTTCCAAGGGGGCGGTGCGGCTGCTGACCAAGGCAACCGCCATTCAATACGCCAAAGAGGGAATCAGGGCCAACTCGATTCACCCCGGCGCCATCGACACGGACATGATCCAACAGGTATGGCAGGACGACGACCAGTACCGGGCGGATTCCCTGGCTCGCACTCCTCTGGGGAGGATCGGCACTGCCCAGGACGTAGCCTACGGGGCACTGTTCCTGGCCTCCGATGAGTCATCATTTATGACCGGAAGCGAGCTGGTGATCGACGGCGGCAGCACCGCCCAGTGATGTGGGCGTCCCCGCATGGTCCGGCAGCGTGTCGCCACGGAGGTTAATATGATCGACCTTGCCCGGTACACAGAGTTGGTGGTCCGCCAAGAGGTGGAGCATCTTGAAGTTTTTGTAGGTTTCGAAACGGCCAATCGTTATAGCATCCATACTCCCGAAGGCGGCAGCACTATGTACGCCTTTGAGGAGTCGGGCGCCCTGACCAGGCAATTCATGGGCACGCACCGTCCCCTAACCATTCGTGTGGTGGACAGCCAGGGACAACCGGTCCTGACCGCGAGCAGAAAGTTTTACTGGTTCTACTCCCATCTGCACGTAGATGACGAGTCCGGCAGTCCGGTCGGTTCGCTGAAACGTCAATTTGCCATGCTGAGGCGCCGTTTTTCCTTGTTGGATGCTCACGCGAGCCCAATCGGTCGGATCGACGGCGGCCCTTTCCGAAGGAACACGTTCGCCGCAGAAAACGCGCGGGGCGTAGAACTGGGGCGCATAGTCAAGCAGTGGATCGGCCTGACGCGGGAGGCTTTTTCCGATGCCGACACCTTCCAGATACAGTTTAGCGAACAGGAGCGAAGCCAAGGGTTTCGCCTCATGCTCCTGGCCGCCGCTTTCGCCATAGACCTGGACTTCTTTGAGGGTAAGGGCAGAAACGGTCCGATGTGACCCCAGGCACACGATTTCTTCGGCAACCCGAGCCGGAATTTCGACCCCGGCGGATGCTGATTTATGCGAACCCCGTCCGGTCTGGTCAACCCGGTCCGCTTTGAAAGCTGGCCTCACATTGAGAAAATTGCGCTACTCGGGCGGAGCCTGAGATGGGTCTAAAAATCGTCATAGGATCGACGGAATCCGTTTTTTCAATTCCTCCCAATTTTGTCCACATGTACAGGGGGGTAAATCCTATTTGGTAGCATGAGAAAAGAGAAATACAGAATGGTAGAAAAAGGTAGGATACTGCCCGGAGCAGCATTGTTTTCCCAAAAATAGAGACGACTAACTCTGATTTATTTGAAAGGTCTGCATCGTCCTCTGTGGAGCCAACAAATGGATCCCAAGAATCCAACCTATGCCAAACCTCGCAAAAGCGTTTCAGCCCAAATACGGGCAGTTTGTGACTGAAAATATCAGCCCGCAATCTTTGAAATGATGAATACCAGAGATTGGCATGGTCGCCCGGCGATACCCGAGTAACGATGCTCCCCGCCAAAGCACATATTCTTCACGCCGGCATTTCAAGGCTGCTGGACTACCATAAAGTTCTCTTGAGGTGCCATGATGGATTCGGGAAGACCCAACGATCAGTGTTAGCCATTTGACAATAACTGGCCGATGTCAACACCATCGGACCAGGTCATGTTGCCTTGGATGACGTTGCCATGAGGTAAGCGCAATAGGGCATCAGGCAAAGCTATACCGGATTGTGATGGGTTGATATAGAGACAACCTGAGGCGTAACGGAAATTCCGGGTGTCAGCATTTTGGACGCTGAAGAATGCTTCGATTCGCGTGCCGTGCCCCCTAGACCACACACCGTTCGGTTCACGGTCCCGCTCGGGAACGTCGTCCACATAGAGAATTCTTTCGTTGCCGAACAGCACCGCCATATCTGAGTCTCGGCCGTTATAGAAGGGATCTAGCGTGTGTACTGCTCTAACGAGTGGCAGTTGAGGATCTCTGTATTTCTTACCTTTAGCCTTTAGTGTATTTCGGACAGGGTCTATGCTGTTCGTCCTTCTAGCTCTTTTGAAATTTACCCCGATTTGTCGCGTTTGATCTTGTCTTCGTGCAGCACGGCTGATTGGGCTGAGCCTGGCCTGTATACGCCAACCATTTGCTTCGTATTGTGCAGAAGGTGCAGCGTCGGTTCCGCAGTCGTCCATGGTTGCTTTGACTTTGTCCGGGTCGTGTCCTTGCAACAGCAGCTTGAACTTGGATAGCAAGGGCGGCTTTTTTATCGACCTCGACAATTCTCCGGTCATTTCTATCAATAGGTTGAAATCCGATGAAGTCAGGGTTCTAAGTACCTCGATGACTTCCTCCTCAGGGTTTGTAGGAGTGAATGGCCCGGACCTTTTGCCTGTGGTGGCTGCCTCGAGATAGAAACATTTACTTCCGTCACAGACTAAGAAATCAGGACGGTCGGTCGAGTTGGGGAGAGTGGGGTGTACTTCTGGTATGTTGAACCCTAATTTAGTCAGCAGTTCGTGCAGGAATAGTTCAAAGACAGCGCCTTCATGGGCATTAGGGCGATGCGATCTGAACTCTCCTCGTAGGCCGTCCTGCGAATCGTTAGGGAATTTCTGGAACCAACTCTCCAGCTTATCCCTAAGGTCTTGTGCCCCAGGCGAACCATCTTGATTGAGGGACACAAACGCTGAATAACGGTTTGACATGCTTGTTGCAGGTTCACGCTTGATGTCATCGAAAAGATTCATCTAGTATCACATTAGAGGATATCGCAAACTCGGCGGCGACATCCACACGCTCATCAGCCTGTGTGTCGCCGCGTTCCAGGCGTATCGCTTCGTTAACTCGCCTCTCGGGTATGCTCGCATCTTGACCCCGCTGACTGCGTTTCTCGTTGCATTGGCGGTAGCTGCGGCAATCCCTCCGCTGTAACGCAGTGGGCTACAATGGAGTCCAGTCCGTTGTCACAGAGGGGAACGCGGTCGTTGGCGATTAAAACGCGGGTTTACGAAATTCTGGAGGCAGCCTCGCCGGGAGACCGGACGAGCCAGGCCATCGACCTATTTCTCATCACGTTGATTTCGCTCAACGTGCTGGCGTTGGTCATCGGCACCGTGGACGAGGCGTACCGCACGGCGCCAGGGTTGTTCCTGTGGTTTGAGCGGGCCTCCATGTTGGTTTTTACCGCCGAGTACGTGCTGCGGGTTTGGGCCTGTACCGAGGATCCAAAATATTCCGGCTCGAAGGCCGGACGGCTCCGGTTTCTCGTTTCCCCCTTCATGATCATCGATTTGATCGTGATTTTGCCCTTCTTTGTCCTGCTTGGCCTGAACTGGTCTGGACTTGACCTGAGGTTTTTCAGGGCAATTCGCTTGGCCGCGCGGGTGTCCCGCTTAACCCGGTACTATGATGGATTTCGGAACTTGAGGATGGCCGTGGCCGCCAGGACGAGCGAGCTGACCACCGTGCTAGGGGTCCTGGGCGTTCTGTTGGTGGTGGCGGCCTCGCTGATGTTTTACGCTGAGCAAAACGCCCAGCCGGAAAAATTCTCCAGCATACCGGCGGCGATGTGGTGGAGCATTATTACGTTGACTACCGTTGGTTATGGCGACGTGTCCCCGGTGACGGGGCCAGGCAAGGTGATTGCCGGGTTCATTGCCATTCTGGGTATCGGCTTGTTTGCGGTGCCCGCCGGAATCCTCGGTTCAGCCTTCCTGGAGCAAATCGAGCGTCGGAACCGGTCCGCTGTAATCATTTGCCCGCATTGCGGTGAAGAAATAACGGGTGAGTAGACCTACTGTCTGCCGTTTTCCGGGGTCAGGACGGTTCCAAGCGGTAGGCCCCCCGTAAACCCGCTGCTCCCAGGCGGGCAGTCTAACCCTGCGACAACCGCTGGTTGTGCGCTATCCGTCGGGGATATACACTGGCGCACGGTTTGACGCGGCATGATTCCGGCAGCTTGCGCTTCGAGTGCGCCCCGCCGGAATCTGCCCGACCAGCCTTACATATTTTGATTGGCCGCAACCGCGACGTTGAGGAGGACTAAGGTCGCCATGCCCGAAGTTACCGCACATCCCCAGGGGACTCCCTCATGGGTGGAACTCGATACCACCGACGAGATCGCAGCCGTCGCTTTTTATCACGCCCTTTTCGGCTGGGAAGACGACCCGCAGCCCATTACTGAAACCTGGATCTACCACATGCAGAAGCTGAACGGACTGGAAGCCGCCGCCATCTATCTGCAAAGCGAGGAAGAACAAGGCATGGGGATTCCTCCCCACTGGAAGACCTACTTTACTGCTGACAACGTGGACGCCGTTGCCGAAAAGGCCGGTCAAATCGGGGGCACAGTGCTTTTTGGGCCAATGGATGTTTTTGAAGCCGGCCGCATGGTAATGCTTCAAGACCCGCAGGGAGCGGCCTTTGCGGTTTGGCAGCCGAAGCAGCATATCGGGGCCCGGGTCAAGCACGATCCCGGCGCCATCACCTGGAACGAGTTAATGACCTCCGATCCCGCCGCGGCCATCGCGTTTTACAGCGATCTCCTGGGCCTGGAGCAGGCCGGGACCATGGGGGAGACGGACTACAAGCTGCTGCGGGTTGGAGGCACCGAGGTGGCAGGGGTGATGCAGATTACTCCGGACATGGGTCCAGTGCCGCCCAACTGGATGGTCTACTTCGCGGTCGACGACGTCGATGCGACTGTCGCCAAGGCCCAGTCATTGGGAGCCAACGTTCTGGTGCCCGGAATGGATATCCCCGAAGTTGGACGTTTCGCCACCCTGACAGACCCCCAGGGAGCGGCCTTCAGTATCTTCAAAGACCGTCTAGCCTAGGACCGCTAAGCGTGGGACCGTCAAGCCTACAAGGTCTTTCGATTGTCCCCCGTCATTCCCGCCGCAGCGGGAATCCAGAACCCTGATTATGTACCAAGACGGTTATGCCAACTAAGACACGAACCAAGTTGGATGGGGAAAAGGGCTCTGGATTCCCGCTGCGGCGAGAATGACGGGAAGTAGGGATCCAAATGGGCTCCAGATTCCCGTTGCGGCAAGAGTGATGGGGGATTCGAAGATAATCGAAAGACTCTGGTCAAGCCTGGGAAATGGTCTGCATTTCCAATTTCAGCCTGCCGGCGCAACTTCTCCCGCGATCGAGGCGCCGCGATCGAGGAAACCCTTCCCTGGAGATGCATTCCTACGGCCGGCCGTTGAACGGCGGGTACTCATCTCGCAGGAACGAGAGGTAGATATTCACCCTGATTCCCCACCGGCGCATCCCCACTATGAAGTTGAAGAATCCCCTGGGAAATCTCCCGGTGAACAGAATCGCCCACCAACTGAGGAATAGAACGAACATAGCCGCAATAAAATAGAAGAACAGGGCGATCCCGTGAGGGATCAGTACGTAAATCCACCCGAGGAAGAACTTCAGCAAAGCCCATTTGCGGGAAAGACGCTCCGGGTACTCTATCTGCAGGCTGACCGGGTTCGAATCATCCTCATCCAGGGAGAACGGCGGATAATCGTCTACCATGAAGCCGCTATAAGCATTGACCCTTGCGCCCCACCGGTGGTACCCCACGACCAGGTTAAACAACCCCCTGGGATACCTGCCGGTGAATAGGATCCCGAAGAATGCCAGGATGGAAACAATCCAAACCACAAAACCCAAGGCGGTAAGGATGATCCCGTGGGGAATGCCGACGTAGATCCACCCCAGAAAGCTCTTCAGCAGCAAATGCAACCTGGAAAGGCTTTCTGGGTATTCAATGTCAAACGTTACCGGGGAAACGGGTCCTTGAGACATCAGCGCACCTCTTTCCCTTCCCCGCATTTCCCTGGATTGCGTTCCCCTCGGACCTTTATTGGATCAGGCAACCCCCGAGGAAGCCCTTAACCGCCTCGTTCGGCGTATACCTGCCGCGCCCGGTCCAGCGCACGCATGCGTCCACTTACCAACTGGTCTTTCCTGTCGGCCGCCCAACGGTTGGAAGCAGCGGTACTCGCCGCTGTGCCCTGGAACTGGGGCATAACGTAACGAGCCAACAACTCGTAGCTGCGCAGCATCTTTTCCCGTGGGGCCCAATCCACCGTCTGCACCAGGAACCCGCCGAACCCGCCGCTTTGCTCCGCCAAACGGTTAATGGCATGGATGCAATCATCGGGGGTCCCCACGATCCAGGAATCATTGTCAACCATGAAATCTATGACCTTTTCCAACGGTCCGGTGAATATTTCCTTCCGGCCATTGGTCCCTTCGGAATATTCCCGCAGGTAGCGTCCGGCGCCGATGCGGGCATCCTCGAAGGCCTCCTTGCGGGTCTCCGCAAGGTGGACCGGAAGCACCAGCCTCCAGTCGTGCCGGTTGACGGTCTTTCCATGCTCCGCCGCCGATTCTTCGGCAACCGACCAGAGTGCCTTCAGGTCGGAGGGGCCCTGCGAAGGGTCACGGGGTACGGTGATGGTGAGCACCGCCGCTCCGTGTTTACCGGCCAGGGCCACGCCGGCGGGAGTCTGGACCGAGGCCACGGCCACGGGCATGTAGGGCTTCTGGAACGGCCGGAGTTGCAGCATGCCCTCGTTCAGTTCAAACCAGTCGCTTTTGTAGGTAATGGGTTCGTCTTCGGTGAAAAGGCGCAGGATGATTCCCAGCGACTCGTCCATGCGCTCCCGCTGGGTCTCATGGGGAATTCCCATCATGTAGGCGTCTCCGGGCAAAGCTCCCGGTCCCACCCCGAACAAGACGCGGCCGTGGGTCATGTGGTCCAACTGGGCCATGCGGTCCGCGACCATCAGCGGGTGGTGGTAAGGCAGGCTGATTACCCCCGAGCCTAGCTTTATGTGACGGGTCCGGTCGGCCGCCACGGCCATGAACAACTCCGGCGAAGCGATAATTTCCCAACCGGCGCTGTGGTGCTCGCCGATCCAGGCTTCGTCGTAACCCAACCGGTCAAGCCATTCGACCAATTCCAGGTCCCGGTCAATGGCCAGCGTGGGGTTCTCCCCAACCCGGTGGAAGGGGCCAAGGAATATGCCGAATTTCATTCTTTCGGGAAGCGTAGTCACGTTAGTTGCTCCTTTAACCGGTTTGTCCGTCGGGGTTGGACGTTTCAATTGACTGGAAAGTGCCTGGATTATACTACTTTGCCGCCGATGGCAGCCTAACCCCAGCCGCCCGGCGCTCGCCGGCCATCCGGTGCGGGAATCCATGACTGTGCTCCGCACTTTCCGCACGGTGCGGCCGGAGCTTCTTCGGGCGGTGCGGCCCGGTGACAAATCTTATATATTGGGATGTGCCGATTGCTGGCGCGAACGTCTCAGGTTACAACGCCGGGGCCATCGGAAATCCCCTGGATGGAGCGAACTATGCCGCCGGAAGACCACTCAATGCTCAACGAAGACGTGGCCGAAGTGCGTCGAAGGTTGGAAGGTCTGCTGGTGGACCTGAGGAGCTTGGGACTGGACGTTAACGGGTCTATCGAGGAGTATGGGCCCGCCAGAGACCCGGAAGGCATATTGACCCGGACCGTCAACGTGAACGTAACCGTTTGGGACCGGAACGAATAAACCCCACCTTGCCGTCAAGATGGGGTTTTCCGCTGTCGGTGAAGTCCGCCGGGGCGTTCAACCAACCGGTCCCGGCCAAACGAGAACAAGCCGTTTATCGGGTCCTATTTGGGGTCTTCCGGGGTTGAATTTTCAGGCGTAGTTTACCCGCCCGGCTCCCGATGTAACGCCGGGTGACTTTTCCCGGTTTTGGCGCGATCAACACGCCTGCGGCTGTTCCCACGGCTGCCCCGGCAATAATTGCGGAGAGCAAACTTTTCTTGTCCGTCATGGCCATCCCTCCTGGGGTAAGTTTGGAGTAAGTTCGGTTGCGCTGATCCAATTACAACACACCGGGCATTACGCCAAAGTTACGCCGCGCCGGACAAAAAATGTTCGATGATGGTTTTGATAATAATAGCCTAGAGCGTGGACACCCTCCCTGGTTCCATCTCCGGCCTCAACGCGATTTGAGCCAGGTCAATGGCGCAGTAATACCCCACCGTTAGCGCCAACTCAACCGTTCCCCGGTCGCCCAGTATGTTGTGGGCGGCGGCGAAAGTTTCATCGCTGACGTTCTTGTCGTGCAGCATTTCATTGACGAACTTGACAATGACCGCTTCGTCGCCAACCATCTCGGTGGTCTTCCAGGTGCGGACCTTCTCAATGGAGTCCGCGCTCAATCCGGCGTTCTTGGCCATGACCGAGTGGCCTGTCCACTCCAGGTCGCTGTTCCACTCCCGGGCCAGCATGATAATGGCCAACTCCTTCAGGTTATCGGGCATCGTGCTGTTGAACCGGAGTTGAGTGCCCAGAGAGGTTAAAAATCCCGCCGCCTTGGGACTGTTCAATAAAGCGCGGAACTGAAGGCCCACCTCTGCGGCGTTCCGGTCCTCGCGGATCGTATCGTAGATCTGCTGCCCTTCGGCATCCATTTCATCGCGGCTGACATAAGGGACCCGGGCCATTGTATTCACCTCTGTAGAATATTTTGCCAAGCTGCCGCAGGACGTCACCAAGAGGGCGCCCCGGCGGGAAACTCCTTGCCAGTATACTCGGATGACGGTAAGAATGCCTGGGGTGGACCTGTTTCGAAACCCGCGGAGAAGCTCAGTTGGAAGCCTGATGGTGAGTCGGCTGGCCCGGCTGCCACGTTTGAGCTTCAAGGCCGAGTGGGAACCGGTGGAGTTGCAGTTGTTATTGGTTGGTCGGGGCGGGCAGACTTGAACTGCCGACCTCCTGGTCCCAAACCAGGCGCCCTACCACTGGGCCACGCCCCGTGCGACTATCAAAAATGTGAGTTGAGCCGTTGGCTTGAGGAAAGGTGAGGGGAGGATTTGCCGGCTCATAGGAAGTGGTACCCCCGGAGAGGGTCGAACTCTCGTCTCTGGCTCCGGAGGCCAGCACTCTATCCACTGAGCTACGGGGGCCCAAGCCGGATTTAGAATATCACGCTGGCGGCTCAGCAACAAGAAGGCGTCCTTGGGCGCTGGCCCGGCAATGGGAAGCGCAAAGTAAGAAAAAAAGGATAGAAGAAAGCCGTAGCCAACCTGTCGGGGTTTTTCGGCAGCATCCGTGATTGCTGGAATTGCCGGGTCTATGCTATACTGCCTGGGATGTTAGTGAGAGGATAAAGGCTTTAGATAACCGATGCTAGACGTGGAAACCAGAGAGCGAATCACTCAGGAATACCGGACCAACGACAAGGACACCGGTTCCGCTGAACTACAAGTAGCCATAATCACCGAGCGAATCAGGCAACTCACCGACCACCTCCGGGTCCACAAAAAGGACGTTCATTCTCGGCGCGGCCTGATTACCATGGTTTCCAAAAGACGGCGGTTATTGAAATACCTAACCAATGAAGACGTAGGGCGATACCAGTCGTTGATCGCTCGCCTGGGCCTACGGCGCTAGCCCCTTCCCCCACAACACCCCACTCTCTGTGGGGTGTTGTTTCACGTTTAGCCTCCCCCGAATCCTTTGACTGCAATCCTGTAGAAGAGGTCCTATACGTACCATATGCCCACATCCGTTGAACGCGTCCTCGGACGCGACAAGCTAATCATTGAGACCGGCAAGCTCGCCGGCCAGGCTCACGGAGCAGTCACCGTCCGCTACGGTGACTCTATCGTCCTGGCAACCGCTGTAATGTCGGATAAACCTCGTGCGGAGGACATCGATTTCCTGCCTCTGACCGTAGACTACGAAGAGCGTCTCTACGCCGCCGGGAAGATCCCTGGAAGCTTCTTTCGCCGTGAGGGCCGCCCCGGTCAGGAAGGAATCCTGAACGCGCGCCTGACCGACCGTTCGATCCGGCCCCTGTTCCCCAAAGGGCTCCATAACGACGTGCAATTGACTCTCACGGTGCTTTCGGCGGACCCTGAAATCCCGCCGGGGCCCTTGGGCATGATCGGCGCGTCCGCCGCCTTGTCAATTTCCCAAATCCCCTTCGCCGGTCCCATCGGCGCTTGCCGGATTGCGTACAAAGACGGCGAGTTCATCGTCCACCCAACCTATGAGGATTCCAAGAACGGCCAGCTCGACATGGTGGTGTCCAGCGGCCGAGACGCCATCCTGATGGTGGAGGCGGGCGCTGACGAAGTATCGGAGGAAATAATTCTCGAGGGTATCCGCAAGGCCCACGAGGCGAACGTCGTTTGTATCGAAATGATCGACGAATTGACCCAACAGGTGGGCAAGCCCAAGGTCGAGTTCCATGTTGACACTGAAGAAGCCGCCAAGCTGGATGCGCGGGTGAAGGACCTGCTGAACGGCAGGTTGGCGAGCTTGCTGGATGAGAACCTGGACAAAGTTGCCCGAGAGGAAGGCGAGGCCCGCTTGGAAGCCGAGGTCAAGGAACGCTTGGCCGGAGAATACTCGGGGAGTCAGGTAGGCGGTGCTTTCAACGGAGTGTTGAAAGGGGTGGTGCGCCAGCGAATCTTGAACCAGGGTATACGCCCCGATGGGCGAGGCCTCACTGAAATCCGCCCCATTTCCTGCGAGGTTGGTCTGCTGCCCCGCACCCACGGTTCAGGGCTGTTCACCCGGGGCCAGACCCAGGTGCTTTCCATCGCGACCGTGGCGTCGATGAGCATGAAGCAAACTCTTGACACGGTCGGCCCCGACGGCACCAAACGGTTCATGCACCATTACAACTTCCCGTCCTTCTCCACCGGGGAAGCCCGGAGGGTTGGTTCTCCGGGCCGCCGGGAAATCGGACATGGGGCCCTGGCCGAGCGGGCAATCCTTCCGTCGCTGCCCTCCGAGGAGGAGTTCCCCTACGCCATCCGGGTGGTGTCAGAGGTCGTCAGTTCCAATGGCAGCACTTCCATGGGCAGCGTCTGCGGAACAACCCTGGCCCTGCTGGATGCCGGTGTGCCGATCAAGAAACCCGTGGCCGGCATCGCCATGGGACTGGTGACCGGGGACGATGGGCAGTACTCGGTTTTGAGCGACATCCAGGGAGTCGAAGACTTCCTGGGCGACATGGACTTCAAGGTCGCCGGCACCGTCGACGGGGTCAACGCTCTCCAGATGGACATCAAGCTCTTGGGGTTGAGTGAGACTATACTCAGCGAGGCTCTGGAACAGGCGCGCGTCGGCCGGCTGCACATCATGGGCAAGATGGAGGAGACCATTTCCCAGCCGCGCACTGAAATGAGCCCCTATGCCCCCAAGATGATTCGCCTCAAGATTGCTGTCTCCAAGATCGGCGCCCTGATAGGGCCCGGAGGGCGGGTTATCCGCGGCATCAGCGAAGAGACGGGCACCAGCATCGACGTTCAGGATGACGGCTCGGTGACGATTGGCGGCACCGATTCGGCCATGTTGGAAGAAGCAAGGAATAGGGTTGACAGCCTCACCCGGGAGATGGCGGTGGGGGACATCTTCACCGGCAAAGTTTCCAAGGTTGTTAACTTCGGAGCCTTCGTGGAACTGCTTCCCGGCCGGGAAGGCCTGGTGCGCAGCGGTGACATGGGTGAAATGGAAGAAGAGGTCGAGGTTGGGCAGGAAATCACCGTAATGATCCAGGAGATCGATTCCCAGGGAAGGTTGAACCTTTCTCGCAGCGCTTTGTTTGGCGAAGGCGCCGGAACCCCCCGTCCCAACCCGGCTCCTTCATTCGGGGACCGCGGCCGACCCAGGCCGAGTGGACCCGGCGGCGCGAGGCCTGGGGCTCCTCGGGGACCACGGCGGGACGGTCCCGACCGGCGGTTCCAAGGCGGCGGGAACGGCCAGCGGGGAGGGTAACGCCCCCGAACCGGCCAGAACCGGTCCATCCACACTGTTTCTAAGAGTCCAGGGGCACGCTAGAGCGTGCCCCTTTTCTTGTCGAACTTTACGCGCCCCAATTCCCGGTTTGCGAGCCGCCGAAATTCGGGCTGCTAGAGGTCCGTTCAGTACTGGGATTGCTCGGCCGGATTCCCTCTGGGCTGAAGGAAGTGTCGGAGGCCATTCCTCCAGGGAGAATGGCTAGGATTGGGTAGAGTCAACGCGCTCTTGTGTCGGGGATTGGGAGGTTACGCCCGAAACGAAATGCCTGCGATTAGGACGAGAGCCCTGTTGAAGAAGCGAATCGTTGCTTGGCAGCCCCGCTAACGCTTTCCCGAATGCCAACTCCACAGAGGAAACCGTGCGAATTACCAATGGATACTTCAAGAGTTCCTGGTCCCACCGGCTATTCCGTCACCAGCAAACCCACCAGGAGCACTTCTCATTGATGGCCTTTAAACGGCCGTCTTCGTCTTGTATGGCCAGGACCCTGCTATCAGAACCGTCTATCGCTATGGTCAACAGGTAGCCACGCTCCTTCTTGTGCTTCACTCCTTTACCCGCGTTCCCCACGAATGGTGTGTAAACTGCTATCCGAGAACCGTCCGGAGACCACGATGCGCCTGTTGCCGCTATGACTCTTTGCAGTCCTGAACCATCTGTGTTGATGACGTATATGCTAAGTGTAGTGTAGCCAACTGTCCTAACACGTGTCGGGTCTCCAGGCGAGACCAAGATCTTCGTCTCGTCAGGAGACCATTCCAAACTTGGATTCACGCCCACCGGTACAGCCTTTGACACTTCCCGTAGTCCGGATCCGTCAACTTTGACAGCCGCTAGGGTTACGTGGGGACCACGTCAGAGGGCTAAGTATCTCTTCGTGATGAATGTCGTAATTGACGCCGGCAGGAGGCTCGCCTCTGTACTTGGAGGCCTCCTCCAAATCGAATAGCTTAACTATGCCCGAGCCGTCCGAATTCATTACGTAAACGACCTCCTCAACGAAATGGTCGCCGATAGCGCCGTCCTCAAGGCGTTTGTAATTCGCCTCCCCCTTTGCAAAGACTATCTTCTTGCCGTCACCAGACCACACAGGTCCAGCCAGGAGGTTTAAGTCCCCCTCCCACGGACCTCCTTCCTTACCTGGCAGCTTTGTGGGTACCCGTGCTGGAAAGACCAAACGTTTGTCTGACCCGTTTGCCGCCATCGTATATATGCCCTCAAAAGCGCCATTGACCCGGTTCAACTTAGCGAATGCGATACGGCTGCCGTCTGGGGACCACCTGGGCGACATGTTTGAGTCCAAGTCTTCCGTTAGTCGTAGCCGGTCGGAACCGTCTGACGCTGCCGTCGCGATCTCGTAATCTCTCTCAGAGCAGGGACTACCAGGAAAACGCTCCGTCTCATAGCCATAGGTTGCATACACCAAACGCGAACCGTCCGGATGAAGGTCCGGCGAATTGTAGTCATTTTGGCGCCCTGTCAAGATGCTACGCACCTTCTCCCCGTTTCCCCAAACTACATGGATGTCATCAAGGGTTTGGTTACCGCAACGATATGCTGACCGTCTGGAGTCCACCGAAGATTTGCCCGCCGGTCAACCAACTGCGATGGATGTAGCCCCATACCGGCTTCGATTCCCATCATATTCGAGCAGAAACTCAGCGTGAGGCCACATACTCCTAAGGTGTAGATCACCCAAATCGGTGAGGTAACAAGGCACCACATCAAAATCGTACCGCGTGCCCTCAGCACCCTCCTCCAAATTTGATACCCCTGTACATCTATACCCGCTTTATCACCTAGCCTGCGTTAGGTTTCTATTTGGGGGCGTTTTGATACCGAGTATATATCCCCCTCACGTTAAATGGATGGGCGAGCAATCGCTTTCCCGGCTGACCTGATAGTGATAATATCATCCAATCCCTGAAGCAGGCACAGATAGATAGGGCAGGCGGATGGCAGCGATACGGGTTGTAGTCAACGGGGCCACCGGCAGAATGGGTACGGAAACGGTGGCGGCCCTGCTCCGGGAAGAAGACCTGGAGTTGGTTGGCGGTGTGTGCCGTCAAGACCGGGGACCGTCGCTGACTCTGCCAAACGGTGGCCAGGCTCCTTTGTCCACCGATTTGGAACAACTGTTGACGAGCGCTTCCCCCGACGTGCTGGTGGATTTCACCAACGCCGCGGTTTGCATGGAAGCGGCAACTGTTGCGGCCGGCCGGTCGGTTAACCTTGTGCTGGGGGCCAGCGGGCTTACCGACAGCCACCTGGCCCAACTGGACGCCATGGCCAATGACAGCGGCATCGGCATAATAGTGGCGCCGAATTTCGCTCTCGGAGCGGTGATTTTGAAGAGGTTGTTGGAGCAGGCCGCCCCTTACTTCGATTACGTCGATATTGTGGAAAGCCACCATGAGGCCAAGATCGACACACCATCGGGATTTGCCCTGGCTTTGGCCAAGGCGATTGGCGACCGCAAAGAGTTCCGGCGCAACCAGGCTCAGATTGAGAATCTGCCGGAAACCCGGGGGGGCGACTACCACGGAGTGTCGGTCCACAGCATCCGAATGCAGGGACGCAGCGCCCATCACGAGGTTATCATGGGGGCCCCGGGCCAGACCTTGACCCTGCGGCACGATACCTTGAGCCGCGACTGCTATATGCCGGGTGTTGTGCGCTGCATCCGGGATGTTGTACACCGGAAGGGACTTGTGGTAGGTTTGGAAAACGTTCTTGGCCTTTAACGGATAGGTTTGTAACCGTCAATCTATGGGCTTCGACGTAAAGCGCCTTGAAAACGCACGAAAATGTCAACGCACGTTGCTGAGTCATTACGCACTGTAACTATTGGAGGACTAAGAGGACAATGGCGGCATCCCTGGAAAACCTAACTATCGCCGTGGTCGGGGCCACTGGCGCCGTGGGGCGGGAGTTCCTCCGCATCATTGAGCAGCGCTGCCCCGAGTTGCCCCGGCTGAAGCTCCTGGCCTCCAGTAGATCGGCGGGAAAATCCTTGGACGTTGCCGGCCGGCAGTTTATTGTAGAAGAGGCTACCACAGCTTCTTTTGAGGGCGTGGACGTAGCCTTTATTTCGGCCAACAGCGAAGTGAGCCGCAGGTTGGCGCCGGCGGCAGTTGCGGCCGGAGCGGTGGTCATTGACGACGGGTCGGCATTTCGAATGGACGAAACGGTCCCCCTGGTCGTGCCCGAGGTGAACGGGGCCGATGTGGAATGGCATCGGGGGATTATTTCCATACCCAACTGTGCCACCACCCCCGTGGTGATGGTGGCCCATCCTCTTAACCGGAAAATCCCTATCCGCCGCATCGTTGCTGACACCTATCAATCGGTTTCCGGGGCTGGCACATCTGCGATGGAGGCGCTGCGGGAACAAAGCCAGGCGCTTCTCGCCGGAGATTCGGTGAAGCTCCAGGATGGGGAAGACCGGCTTGGGTTCAACGTGGTCCCCCGCATTGATCGCTTTCAGCCCGACGGGTACACCTACGAAGAGCGGAAAATGATCCAGGAGACTCGAAAGATAATGCACCTGCCGGGGATAGCAATCTCGGCTACCTGCGTCCGGGTTCCTGTGTATATTGCTCACAGCGCGTCGTTGCACATCGAGTTTGAGCGCCCGGTGTCCCCCGAAGAGGCCCGGGAATTGTTGGGCGGCATGCCTGGGGTTAAGGTGCAGGACGACCCGGATAGCAACCTGTATCCGATGCCTTGCGACGCGGCGGGCATCGATGAAGTGTTGGTCGGTCGCATCCGGCGGGATGCGTCACACCCCAACGGGCTGGTGTTGTGGGTAGTGTCGGACAACCTGCGCAAGGGAGCAGCCTTAAACTCGGTCCAGATTGCCGAAGAGCTGGTGTCTCGGAATTGCCTGACCCCTCAACGGGCGGGTCAAGGAGTGGGGGATTAAGCTGTCGGTCCAAGCCAGGGACCGGCAGTCGCTTTCGGCGGTCACTTCCGGCAGTCGAATTGGAAACTAAACCAGTCGTGGGACCGATCGAGGAGGAGCAGCAATGGTGGAGCTAGGCAGACTGATTACCGCAATGATTACCCCCTTCGATGAGGAGGGCAAGGTGGACTACTCCCAGGCCAAGCGGCTGGCCAACCACCTCCTTGATTCGGGCAGCGACGGGCTGGTTGTTTCCGGCACCACCGGGGAATCGCCCACGCTAAGCAATGAGGAAAAACTGCGGCTGTTCGCGGAGGTCAAGGAGGCCATCGGAGACCGCGGCTCAGTTATCGCCGGCACCGGCAACTACTGCACCGCGGAAAGCATTGAGCTAAGCCGGGAAGCGCAAAAGCAAGGAGTTGACGCCCTGTTGCTGGTGGTCCCCTACTACAACAAACCCCCGCAGGAAGGCCTGTACCAGCACTTCAAGGCAATTGCGGCCGAGACTGACCTGCCCTGCGTCGTTTACAACGTGACCAGCCGCACCAGCCTCAACATGAGCCACGAAACTACAATACGCCTGAGCCACATCGACAACATCGTCGGGATAAAGGAAGCCGGCAGCGACATGGACCAGATTGCGCGCATCATTGAAGGTGCAGCCGACGGTTTCCGGGTGTGGAGCGGTAACGACAACGAGACTTTCTACATCATGTCCATGGGCGGATATGGAGTGGTCAGCGTGGCGTCCCACCTTGTGGGCAACCAGATAAAACAGATGATGGGGTTGCTCTTGGAAGGGGATATTGAAGGAGCGGCCGCGGAGCACCGGCGGTTGCTGCCCCTGTTCAAGGTTCTGTTCCTGGAGTCCAATCCTATTCCGGTGAAATGGTCCGTAAACCAGGCGGGTTTTAACGCCGGCAACCCCCGGCTCCCGTTGGTCCCGCCCCAGGAAAAAACGGTGATGGAGTTGGAGAAGGTCCTGGCTGGCTACTCGGTGGACCTGCCCGTCTGAACCGGCGTCATCGCCCGAAGCGCATCCCGCAGTCAAAACGACCCCTCCAAGATTTTCATTCTCGGAGGGGTCGTTCGATTGAGCGCCGGCGGCGGGCATAACGATGAGGCTAGTAAATCACGGGTTCCCGCAGAATGGTTTCACCCCGGCTCGGTCCGGTGGAAACGATCTTCACCGGGCAACCGAGCAGTTCCTCCAGACGCCCGATGTAGCTGATAGCGTTGGCGGGGAGTTGGTCCATGCTGGTAGCGCTGGCGGTCGGCTCGTTCCAGCCCGGCAACTCTTCGTAGACGGGTTCACAGCGTTCCAGCAGGGCGGTGTTGGCTGGAAACCGGGATATGTCCTGACCATCGGCCCGGTAGCCTATGCAAACTTTCACTGTTGGGAACCCGTCGAGGATGTCCAACCTGGTGAGCACCAGGCCGGTAAACCCGTTCACCCCGCAACTGTACTTGGCGGCAACCGCGTCGAACCATCCAATCCGGCGGGCCCGGCCGGTGGTGGCCCCAAACTCTTGGGCCTTGTCCTGGATCTCTTCCCCCACCGCGTCGAACATTTCTGAAGGCAGCGGTCCACCGCCCACCCGGGTAGAGTAGGCTTTGAACACGCCCAACACCCCGGCGATGGCCTGGGGGTTGATGCCCAGACCGGTGCAGGCCCCGCCGATAGTGGGAGAGGAAGAGGTCACGTAGGGGTAGGAGCCGTGGTCTATGTCCAACATGGTACCTTGCGCCCCTTCCAGAAGCACGCTCCGGTCCTGCTCCAGCAGGTCCCGGACAATCTCCTCGGTAGCCCGGACGTGGGGACGCAGTTTCTCTCCCCACTTCAAGCACTGGTTTAACAGTTCTTTTTGAGAAATTGGGTCCAGCCCGTATATCTTGGTGAGCAGATCGTTTTTAAATTTTAGCGTCGCTTCCAAACGCGGGGCCAAGGCCTCGCGGTCGAGCAAGTCGCCCACTCTTACGCCGCCGCGGCCTACCTTATCGAGGTATGCCGGTCCAACCCCGCGGCCGGTAGTACCGATGGCGGCGGCGCCGCGGGCCTCCTCTTCCAATCCGTCCAGCAGGACATGGTAGGGCATGATGACGTGGGCCCGTTCGCTGACGTAGAGAAGTTCGGTGTCAACGCCGCGGCAGGCCAGTTGGTCCAACTCGTTCAGCAACGCCTCGGGACTGACGACCACGCCGTTCCCGATTATTCCATACACGCCGGGCCAGCAGATGCCGGAGGGCACCAGATGCAGTTGGAATGTGCCCTTGTCGTTGACCACCGTATGACCGGCGTTATTGCCTCCGGCGTAACGCACGACGGCGTCAACCCGTTCGGCAAGATAATCGACGATCTTACCCTTCCCTTCGTCTCCCCACTGGCCACCAATCACGGCGTACGCCGGCATTTCGCCCCCATAACGTTGGGCTCAAGTCCCATTTGACCGGTCAAAAACCATCGGCAGTATATCAAAATCCCATTACGTTTGAAAGCAGAACCAGACACGAGCAACTGTTCAGGCCTCGGATGTCGGATTGCCCGAAACCCTCATAATGACCGCCCGCCTGAGCGTTGCTAACAAGGATTAACCCATCAACGTGCGGCCGGCAGTCCGACGTACCAATGCCGGTGCAATCCTGACGTGGAAGCCTGCCGTCAAGGCGATGAACCGGGGCTGGGGAAATCGGGACGCCAGCGTTACTTTCCTGATCCAGGGGGAGATGCCCGGAGTCGAGGTAAAGGCGCTCCACGTGGACCTGGCCCGGGCCGCCCGCTTCATCGCTACCCACCTGGCGGAGTAGGGGCAGGGCGGTAGTGGGTTTCTGTTAATGAGTGTTTCTGGATTCCGGCTCAAGGACGGAACAATGAGGAGCGCTATGACACGGCGCTGACCCGTGCTCGCCGACGATCGGGAATGAGCCAGCGTCCATGCTAAAATAGGGCTGTCGAGAAAATCAATGGAGAGCCCGGCGTGAACGTGAAAGAAGCAGCGAAGCTGGCCAAGGACTACGTGGTAGATCTTTTCTCCGACGAAGGCATCAACAATGTCGGCCTGGAAGAGATAGAGTTAGTAAGTAGAGACGGCATGTTCTGGGAAGTAACCGTCGGATTCTCCCGGCCCTGGGACCACGGAGGTCTGGCCACCGTCACTCTCGGGCAGAAAGGGTTGAGGCGTTCTTACAAAGTCCTTCGAATAGATAACACCAATGGCAACGTTGCCTCGGTCAAAGACCGCATCCTGCGGGAAGCCGACTGAGCCGGCACCGTTGCGAGGATATTTCCTGGACACCAATCTGTTCCTCTTGTTGATTGCAGGAAGCGAAAGCAGGGAACTAATAGCCAAACATCGACGCTTGGAACACTATTCGGCCGAAGATTACGACATCCTGCTGGAACTTCTTGAAGACGCCGAGCAACTCTTCGTGACCCCCAACACCCTCACCGAGACATCCAATCTCGTCGGCCAACATGGAGAACCCGAGCGATCCCTCCTGATGAAGCAGTTGCAGTACCTCATTCACTCAAGCCAAGAAATCGTGGTCTCCAGCACTGAGGCCTCATCCAACGCCAAATTTGAAAAGCTGGGTCTGACCGATGCCGCACTGCTGGAAGCCGCCACCGCAGATATTCCGCTGCTGACAGTGGACTTTGACCTGTACCTGGCAGCCATCGAGTCAGGAGAGGAAAGGGCGGTCAACTTCACCAATTTCCGCAATCTATAGGCGTTGGCAAACCTTCCTGTAGCGACGCCGGATTTTCACAGTCCCCCTCAGGTTGTTGAGCTTCCATGACCCGGCAAGCTGACTCAGAGCGCCATCCGGACCTGTCATGGCTTATCTCCGGTACCGGCTGTCACGATGAGTATCCTCCCAATCCGCCGCGCCGTGTCCGTAAAATGTTGCACCTCTTCGAGTCGCAGCGCCCGGCCCAGGACCTTCCTCTCCCGGTAGGACAGCCACTTCTTGAGGACCGGGTAGCCGCCGAGCTTGTAGTTCCAGACGGCGGCGGGAATGTTGCGCCAGCAGGCGCGGTCGTTGAGGTAAACGTCAACGGTTGATTCGCCAAGGGTTACCGACGTTCCTTCCAGGACCTCGCGTTCTTGGGCGGTGTAGGGCCGCTGCTCTACGCGCCCCTGACCCGGCATCACGGCGTCGCCCGTCCCGAAGTGGCCCCAGCCCGCCGTGACCGTGAAGTCTTCGGCGGACATGTTGTGCCCATCGATGGTGGTCGGAACGCCGATTGATGCTATCTCCGGTCGCAGTGTCCCCGTGGTGACTCCGGGAACCGGGGTTTCCGAGTCCAACAGTTGCGCCAACTCTCGGCCCCGGGCCGCCGATGCCGCCAGTTCCTCCGCTGCTCCCGGCGAATCGCCGTCGGGCCAGCCCGGCAGCGGGATGCGCGGCCACTCCATCCGCAGCGCCCCGGCGTTGGCCTCCCGGTAGGCGGGATCGTGGAGCACCGCCAGGACGTGGTGAAACAGGTCTTCCACGCCCATCCCAAGGTTGTCGAGGTAGCCTTGGGCGGAGGGCGACAGGTTGGGGCGGCGTTGGGTTCCATCCCCTTCAAGTCCTAGGACGTCATCTCGGAGCCAGGCGGGAACACAAGATGCACCCCGGTCCATAAGGTCGAGGCTTCCAATGTGTGAAGTCACCTGTGGTGCTGACCATTCCCGGCGCGGTTTCTGTTGGGTAACCAGCCACCTATTCCCCTCGAATATTTGTGGCGCATAGTGGGGGCTTTTTTCGCGCAACAGCTTCGTCTCCGACTCCCAGTAGAGCCATCGATTGTCGAACGGTCGGTAGGCATGCCGAACGAAACCGCTCTCATTTGGTCCGCCGCGTTTAAGCAACGTGTCTCGCACTGAGCGAGCATCAAAGCGTCCGGTGTCTGTCATGACGCGGGAATAGCGAAGCGCGACTTCTTCATGGCTTAGGTAGGAGTTGAAGTAATCGGCAATACGCTCTCGAAGCCGCTCGCTATCAGTGTCAACGAGAAAAGTATCGCGGCCAGTCTGGACCCCTTGAAACCACGTTGGGAACAAATCGGGCAATGCTGGCCAGTCCGGCCAACCATTGCCAACCACCATCTCTGCAAAAGGCAGGCCCAGTGGAAGGTTGGGGGGAAAGCTCTGGTAGAGGGCCACGGGTTCCATCTCTGCAGTCTCGGTCAACTCGGAGCACTTGGATTGGCCCCACAACTGGCGGAATCCTACGGTTTCGGAGGGAGCGTGTTCGGCCATCCGCACCAGCGTAGTGATCGCCGTACCCACCTGGATCCCCACCGGATCCTCCGGCGTGGAGAAAATGCTGGGGTCGGGCGCGCCTTCGGGCGTGGTCTTGCCCGTCTTGTACTTATCGCCGTTGAGGTTGTCGATGCGGATTGTGTCGAAAGCCTCCAGGAAGCGCTCGCGCATCCCGGTGAAGGACAAGCCGTCCAACCATGAGTAGTTGGAGATGAAGCAGATTATTCCCTGGCCGGTCTTCTCCGCGATGCGCCGCTCGGCCATGCGGAAGAAGCGGACGTAGAGGTCATTCAACCCCTGGCCCTCGGGTCGGCGCACTTGCTTGGTGGTGCGGTAGGCTTGGGAAAGTTCCTTCTCTTCGTCCACGGCCATGCCGGCGAACCCGTTGTAGGGCGGGTTGCCCAGGATCACCAGCACCGGCGTTTCCTGCTTCACCCGGTCGGCGCGGTCTCGCTCCTCCTCCAGTTCGGGGAAGGGCAGCGGCTTCTGGACCCGAGGCTCCCAACCGGTGAGAGCGTTAGTCAGGAAGACACCGGCCCGTTCCGTCCCGTCCTCGGACAGGGGAGCGTCCAGTGACTGCATGGTCAGGCCGACCTGCAGGTGGGCGACTACGAAGGGAGCGGGCATGATTTCGAAGCCGAAGACCCTTTGGGTGGCGGCCTGCTTGACCCGGGCTCCGGTCAGGGCGCCGAGGCCCTGCTCCTGCAGGTTGTAGGCGATGCGCTTTAACGTCTCGGCCAGGTAGGCGCCGGTCCCGCAGCATGGGTCGAGGACGTAAACTTTGTCGGCGGCCAGCCCCTCCGCGATGCCAAGGTCGTCCTTCAGGGCGTTATCGACCCGGGCCACCATGTAGCGCACCACCTCATTTGGCGTGTACCAGACGCCCAATTGCTTGCGCAGGGCCGGGTCGAAAGCCTCCAGGAAGGGCTCGTAGAAGTAGGGCACAGCCTCGCCCTCGTTGAACTTGGTAAAGAAGGCGGCCCGGTCCACCCGGTCGAGGGCGGCGGCGGTCCAGTCCAGCACTTCCACCAAGCCCAGGGGCTGCAGCTGAGTGGGAGACGACAATTGCTGGAACAGGGCCTGCAACACCGGGGCGCGCAGGTGCCAGACCGCTTCATGCCAGTTGAATGCCCCGGTTGGGGACGGAGTCTGCCGCGACCAGAGCACCCAGGCGGAGAAAACACCGTAGAAGAGGGTCTGCACCAGCGTGGAGCGAAAGAAAGCCGCGCCCTTGTCTCCCTCGAACTTCACGCCCAACGCCTCCTCCAGGGCCGAACGCACGGCAGACAACGACGCCGAGTCTCCCGCCGCTTCGACCCGGGCCAGGCCGTCGCGTGCGTAGGACGCCAGCAGCCAGGCCAGGTCTTTCGGTTCGGCAAGGGCCGCGCGGTGAGACAGGGCACGAGAAAGGTATTCCGCCAGGCCGGCGCCTACCTTGCGGGCCGCAGCACGGGGCGTTTGCAAGAGTTTGTCAAACTCACCGTCGCTTGCCGCCAGCCGGAAGCTCTCCAGCTTGGCGGGCTTGCCCTCGGAATCCTCCCCAATCAGCACGAAGTCCCTGGTGTTGGTGACCAGCGCCAGCCGGTACTTTTTCCAGTATTGGCTCACCTGCCCACTGTCTGCCGTCAGCCAGGCGTCTTCCTTCGGGGACTTGACCTCGACAACGCCGCATTCCGGGACCTGCCCCTCCCGCGGCGCTCCTTTTTGCACCTGCTTGGCAGCGTAGAGGCCGATGTCGGGGTGACCTGCTCCCTGATTGGCAAGCTCGACAACGCAAAAGACCTTGGGTTTGAGAGAGGCGCCGACGGCGTTGAACAGGTTGGACAGCGCCGGGTAGTAGGACAGTTCCGGGGTGGAGCCGCTGGAGGCGCGCACCTGCCGGAGACCGGCGAGGTATCCTTCAATGGCTGGCGTCAGTTTCGTCCCGCTCATCCAATCCCCCAACGGTTCACCCGAGCCGCGGCGGTTCCCGCGGTGAAGTGTGAGTCGATTATATAACGGCCGCGCCGCAGGCATGGGGGTTGATCACTTGTCGGACAGGGTCTTTCAATTGTTATTTAACACCCCGTCACTCTTGTCGCAACGGGAATTCAGAGCAACTTTTGTCCGCTACTCCCGTCATTCTCGCCGCAGCGGGAATCCAGAGCCCTTTCCCCATCCAACCTGATGCGGGTCTGCAGGAATGGTCCAGGTGGGACATCGGACTGTCCACCGGGCGCGTCTTAGCTGACAAAACCGTCTTGGCGCATGAAGGGGGCTCTGGATTCCCGCTGCGGCGAGAATGACCGGGGACAATTGAAAGGCCCTGCCGTGCCAGGCACGAGCGCGTCTCTGCTACCCTTTCCTTGACCCGTTGATATCTCGGGACTATCATACGAATGCTTCGCCCCAACAGACCCCAAGGGGGACAGAATCCCCAAGAAAATGTCTTAAGGAGGGTCAAAATGGCCTTCAAACTCAACCACTTGCATTTGAAAAGCCCGGATCCCAAGAAGACCGCCGATTTCTACGTGGACAACCTGGGAGCGACCCTGGTTTCAGAAGTTGGAGGAGGCCGCGGCTTCCGGTTGGACCTCCACGGTTTGCCTTTGAACATAACCGGCATGATCGACTCGCAGACTCACGAGCAGAACCTGGGCATTGAGCACATTGCCATCGACACCGACGACATGCCGGGCACCGTGGCAAAACTGCGGGAGCAAGGCTCCAAAATCCTGGAAGAGACCTCGGTGGGCAATGGCCGGAAGGTAACCTTCTTTGAGGGCCCCGAGGGCGTGTGTTTGGAAGTGCTGGAAATGGCGGAATAGACCAACCTATCTGCTTGGACTAGCGGCATTTCAGGGCGCGGACTGGCTCCGCGCCCTGACTATTTTATCGAACACTGAGCCGGGGACTCCGGTCAACCTGCAACTAAGCTCTTCCAATGCCAGTCGGGCGGGCTATAATATTCCCTTGAGTGGGCACTACTCTTTATTGGAAAGATCTAGCTATGACAATGCGGGATAAATTAGAGGACGACATTCGCCAGAGCATGCGCGACCGGAACCAAGCGCGGTTGGACGCCCTGCGGTTCTTGAAGAGTGCGGTGCAGGCCGCGGAGAAGAGCGGCGGTGAGTCTCTGGACGACGCCCGCATGTTGGACGTCGTTGCCAAACAGGTCAACGACCGCCGGGAAAGCATCCGGATGTTCCAGGAAGGCAACCGCACCGACTTGGTTGCCAAGGAGTCGGCCGAGTTGCAGGTCCTGGAAGAATATCTGCCGCCCCAAATGAGCCGAGAAGAGCTGGAATCGCTGATTCAAGAACTGGTTTCCCAGGTGGGCGCTACGTCCATCAGGGACAAGGGGAAATTGATGGGGCGGTTGATGCCGCAGGTAAAAGGCAAAGCCGACGGCGCAATTGTGAACGAACTGGCGACTCAAATCCTGGAATCCATGGGCTGAGGGCCGCGAGCGGTATGTTGACCCATTTCCCAGGTTTCTCCTTCCGAACCTCCGGCCGGTGACCGAAGACCGGGTATGCGTTTCGGCATTGTTGTTTTTCCCGGCACGTGGAGCGACGGTGACTGCTATCACCAGGTGGTCGACGTGTTGGGCTATGAGGCCGACTACGTATGGCATCGGGACCGGAACCTTCAGGGCTACGACTGCATAATCCTGCCCGGCGGGTTCTCCTACGGCGACTACCTGCGTCCCGGGGCGGTGGCTGGTCTTTCCCCGGTTATGGAAGAGGTCCGGAGTTTCGCTAAGTCGGGCGGGCCAGTGATTGGAATATGCAACGGGTTCCAGGTTTTGTGTGAGGCAGGCCTCCTGCCGGGCGCATTGCTTCGCAACAGCCACCTTCAGTACCGGTGCCAGTGGACTAATCTCCGTACTGAGCGGGTGGACTACCCCTTTTCCGGCCGGTGTCAGGCCGGCCAGGTATTGCAAATTCCGGTCGGCCACGGGGAGGGCAACTATTTTGCCGACCCTGAGACCCTGTCCCGTCTTGAAGGGGAGGGCCGGGTGCTGTTCCGTTACTGCGATGCCTCCGGAGCGATAACCGAGGAGGCCAACCCCAATGGTGCGGCCAACAATATCGCCGGAATCACCGATGAGGGCGGCCGGGTCCTGGGTATGATGCCCCATCCGGAACGCAGCTGTGAGGAACTGCTGGGCAGCGCCGATGGCAACCTGATTCTCCAGTCCATCGCGGATAGCTGCTTACAGGCGTAACCCGCTCCAGCGGCGCGGCCGCGAATCGACCAAGGCAAACTCAACGCGTTGGTTGCTTGAATGTGGCTACGGCCGCCCGTTTTGCCTTTGGCCAGCTATTGCTCCGCATAATGTGGCATAATTGCACGGCTATCCCAATGCGTTTTGAGATTTCCACAAAGGGGGGAAAATGCCTGGAAAGATTAAGACCATCAAAATCAATCACGTAACCACCATGGTGAAAGATACCGCTCGGGCCATGAAATTCTACAATGATCTGGTTGGCATCAAGCAGATTCAGAGCCAGGTGGACAACCCGGCGATAACCTGGCTACAACTTGAAAGCGGGATAATGCTTCACCTGATCGAAACTCAAGAGGCGCCGGCGAAACCACCCAACATTCACCACGCCTTTGAAGTTGAAGACTTTGAAGCCACCAAGGTGGTTCTCAGGGAAAACGGTTACGAGATTGACCGGGAAGGCGTGCGCTATGACGGTCAATGTTTCCTATTCATTTTCGACCCCGACGGCAACAGCGTGGAGTTCTGCACCTCGTCCGGCTATGCGCCGGCGCCACCCAGGCCAACCACTTAAAGGGCCGAGCCTTACGTTGCTGCGCCCAGACAGGCAAATCCCTTGACCGACTCCCGGGAAGGAATGCGTAACGTTGCGCTGGTCGGTTTCATGGCCACCGGGAAGACCTGCGTGGGCCGAATCCTGGCGGAACGCCTGGGTTGGCCCTCGGTGGATGCCGACGAGGAGATTGAACGGAGGGCGGGAAAGACAATCCCGGATATTTTTCGGGATGAGGGCGAAGCGACCTTCCGCCAGTTGGAAGGCGAGGTCATACAAGACCTTTGCAACGGGTCCGGCCGGGTAATTGCCGCCGGTGGGGGAGCGTTCGTCGAAACCGAAAACCGGCAACGCCTGCTGTCGGGTTGCAGGGTAATATGCCTTGCGGCCAGGCCCGAAACCATTTTGGAACGCCTGGCACAGGCCCGACAAAGCTCGGATCCAAACACCGGCGGCGACAACGATGGCCGCCCCATGCTCGGTGGAGAAGACGTCCTGCGGTGGGTAACCGAGTTGCTGGCGCAAAGGACTGGAGCTTACGCCCTGGCCCATTACACGTTGGACACCGATGGCCTGACGCTGGAACAGGTGGCTGAACGGGCCCTGGAAATCTGCAGGCTGGATGATGAATCCTCGGAGGAGACGAAATGACCGACCCGGACCTGGCGGCCACGGTCCATCATTCGGGAGGAAGCTATCCCGTTGTAGCCGGGTGGGGGTTGCTGGATACCCTGGGCGAACGGTTGATTGCCCTGGGTCTGGATAAACCGGCCTACATCCTGACCGATAGCAACGTTATGAACTCCCACGGCCGCCAGGCGCAGCGCTCGCTGGAGAAAAGCGGTATCCCGGCCCATTGCTTCGTCATCCCGGCGGGAGAACCCAGCAAGAGCTTCCAGCAGGCTCAGTCGGTCTATGATTGGCTGCTTGGCCTGAAGGCGGAGCGGGGCCACGCCATCGTTGCGGTAGGCGGCGGAGTGGTTGGCGACCTGGCGGGGTTTGTGGCGGCCACTTTTCTGCGGGGTGTCCCCTTTGTGCAGGTTCCCACCAGTATGGCGGCCATGGTGGATGCCTCTATCGGGGGCAAAACGGCGGTTAACCTGCCCCAGGCCAAAAACATGGTGGGTGCGTTTTACCAGCCGCTAGGGGTGTTTGCCGACGTTCGAGCCCTGTCTACGCTGGGCAAGCGGGAATTAGCGGAAGGCTGGGCCGAGGCCGTCAAGCACGGATTCATCACCGACCCTGCACTGGTGGACGTTTTCGAGGAGCATGCCGAAGCGTTGATGTCGGTGGAGCCGGAGATTTCCACGCTGGTCATTCGCAGGAGCATGGCTATCAAGGCCGAAGTGGTCAGCCAGGACGAGCGTGAAACCCTGGGGGTGCGCATCCTTCTAAACTACGGCCACACTATCGGGCATGCCTTGGAGTCATCCACCGAGTACGGGCGTTTTCTCCACGGCGAGGGGGTTTCCGTGGGTATGATGGGGGCCGGGGCCATTGCGCTGGGGATGGGCATGATCGACAAGGAAGTGGTGGACCGGCAAGAGCGGCTGCTGAAAAGGTTTGGTTTGCCCGTCAAAGCGTCCGGGGTTCCGGTAGACAGTGTTTTCAGGGCAATGTCGCTGGATAAGAAAACCGAGGGTGGAGCAAACCGGTGGGTCTTGCTGGAGAAGATCGGCCAAGCGGTGGTCCGCCGGGACGTACCCCGAGACCTCGTTGAGGCGACTGTCCGGAGCCTGACCGAGTAGCATCGGCCCCGGGTTTCCCGCTTACCGGTCCGGAGTCTTCTCCGCGGGTTTCTGTAGCTTGGCCCGTACCAACAGGCCGGCAATGACCAGGCAGATGGCCCCGCCAACTCCCAGCAGCAAAAATGTGGCTGCCGTAGCCAGCGATGGCGGGCCCGCGCCGGTGTTGGAAATCTGCTCCAATCCAACTCCCACGCAGCCGACCAGCACGGTAATGCCAAAGAGAAATCTAATGCGCTCCGGCGACACGAACCGGGTGGCGGTGGCGCCAAGTTGGGAGCCCAAAGACGCGGCGGTCAGCATCAAGACCACCATCACCAGGTCGACCTCTCGGGCATAGGCTTTAATAAATGCTCCCACGGAGCCGGTGATAATGACCTGGAACAGGTCGGTCCCGATGGCAACCGTGGTCGGAACACCCACCACGAAAATGAGAATGGGCATCAGGATAGTGCCGCCGCCGGCTCCCAAAAGCCCGGCAAAGAGCCCCGCCAGGAATCCCACGCCGATGGGAACCAGCACCGATATTCTGGGAATTCTTGAAACTGGCAGGGCGATGTATAAGGGGATCCTGCCCAGCCGGGGTATCCCTATGAAGTCCGGCGTGAGCCTCAATGACTGTACTCGACGTGCCAGCCCGGCGGTGGACGTGGCCCCCCCTCCGGACGACGGTTGTCTCTGGACTCTCCAGGAATCGTAGAGGAGGAAGACGCCCAGCACTGCCAGGATCACCACGTAGATGTAGCGAATTGCCGACTCGGCTAACCCCGCGGCCTTCAACTCGGATATTATCCATTGGGCCACAAACAACGCCGGAATAGTGCCGCTGACCATGAATAGGCCCAGCTTGAAGTCCACGTTGCCCAGGCTACGGTGCTTCATCGTGTTGATGATTGATGAACCCATGATCAGGGTGAGGCCTGTGCCCACCGCGATTGGGGCGGGAACGCCGAAGACCAACAGACCGCCGGTGACCAGGAAGCCGCCACCGACCCCAAAAAAACCGCTGAGAGTTCCCAGGATCAACCCGAGCAGCAGCAACAAGGCCGGGTTGAGAACCACGTCGGCATTGGGGAATAGCATGACTAGTCCTGGGGAGTCTCTTGGGAGCTTTCAGACCCGGGCGAAGGCCGTACCAGTCGGAATAAGCCTTCCCAAAACCAGTAAAGAACAAACCCCGTCACCGCCACCACCGACATCACCAGCAAGGCCCATACCAAGGGATTTCCGGCGGCGGTCGCTCGTAGGAATTCGCTCAAGGATTCATACATGCCGCCGTCCCTTCCCAGGTCCCGGCCAACATCGGGGCGTTGCCGAACTCTCTGTGGCCGCGAGCATAGCGTAAAGGTTAGAGTATGGTGATGGATGACCGGCGCCGTTGTGGAAGCCGCGTTGAAATCGCTCCCGAGTCGCCGGAACGGCGCATTGATTTACCATGCCCCAATCCAAGATACTGCTGGGATACCGGCGTTTGACGCCGAATTGCGCTAGTCAGGATAACAGGTTGCTGTTTTGAACGCCCAATTCTCGTTCCGGTTACAACACGGCTCCAACGGCCCGCGAGCCGGCATACTTACAACTCCCCACGGAGAGGTGGCCACTCCGGTGTTCATGCCTGTGGGCACCCAGGCCAGCGTAAAGGCCTTGTCCCCGGACGAGGTCACCGCAGTGGGGGCCCAGATAATCCTGTCCAACGCCTATCACCTGTATCTACAGCCGGGCGTCAGGATGGTCCGTGACCTGGGTGGACTTCACCGGTTCATGGCCTGGCCGAAACCGATGCTCACCGACAGCGGCGGCTTCCAGGCATTCAGCATGGGAGCGCTTCGAAAAATTGACGACAACGGCATCAGGTTCCGTTCCCACATCGACGGCTCGGAACACCGGTTCAACCCGGAACTGGCGATCATTAACCAAATAACCATCGGCGCCGACATCATCATGTGCCTGGACCAGTGCATTTCCTACGGGGCTGGAAGAGACCAGGTCCAGGAAGCAATGCGGCGTACCCACCGCTGGGCCCGGGAGTGCTATCAAGTATTCGCCGCGTCGGATGCCGCGGACACCCAGGCCTTGTTTGGTATCGTTCAAGGGGGAGCGTTCACCGACCTTCGGGAGGAATCTGCAGAGTTTATTACCTCAATCCCGTTCCCAGGGTACGCCATTGGTGGACTGGCGGTGGGAGAGTCCAAAGAACAGATGCAGCAGATCACCGAGTGGGTCACGGCGCGGCTCCCCCGGGACAAGCCCAGGTACCTCATGGGTGTGGGATCTCCCGAAGACCTGGTGGAAGGGGTTGCCCGCGGCGTGGATATGTTCGATTGCGTCCTGCCCACCAGGGTCGCCCGCAATGGGGCGCTGTTCACGCGGCAGGGCCGGGTCGACATTACCAAACGGCGCTTTTCGGAAGTGGACAGGCCTTTGGAAGAAGACTGTGATTGCTACACGTGCCGGAACTTCACCGCGGCCTACCTGTGGCACCTGTTCAAGGCCAAGGAGTTGCTGGGGTTACGATTGGCCAGCATCCACAACCTGCGGTTTGTCATCCGGTTGATGGAAGAAATGCGCCTGGCGATCATCGATGGCACGTTCGAGCAGTTTCGGCGGGACTTCGCTGACGCCTACCGCCCTGCCGATTCCGCCGCGGGCCAGCAGCAGAAAGCGCGGTGGTTGCAGGCCCGGGGTGGCTAGCCCCCGGCAACCGCTGGCACGATGCTAACTTCGTCGCCGGTTGCGGTGGAGGTTTCCAACCCCTGCAAAAACCTTACATCCTCGCCGTTCAGGTAAATGTTTACGAAGTAGCGGAGTTCCCCGTTTTCGTCTATCAGCCGTTCTTTCAGACCGGGATAACTAGACTCGAGCGAATCCACCATGTCGGCCAGGGTGGACGATTCAACTTCTACCTTGTCTTGACCGTTGGTCATACGGCGCAATGGGGTGGGGATGCGTACCAGGACACTCATTGGGAGAACTCCTACTCTGCTTTGGCCGGGGTTATCCCCCTGGTCTAACTAGGGGATGCGGGTTTGGCCTACCCGTCGATTACGTCTCCGCTTGCCGGATCAACCCGGACGCCGGTGGAACTGACCCAATCCAAGCCCCGCTTGATCTCGGTTTCGTCACCATCCAACTCTAACACAACCCAGCCCATGTCTTCCTGGACGTCAGCCCGCCGGATGTTGGTGACAATCTTGAAGTCTCGGCCCAAGTTGTAGATTATCGGCTCTTTAACCAGGGAGCCTCGGAAAGTGAACTTGACCCGCTGCTTGCCCATCCCCTCATCCCCTGACCGCTTTTCTTTGCTGCATGGCGTCCTCAAATGACGTCATCGTGGGGCTAACCGATACGGGGTCAACCACGCTGTCAACGGCTTCCTGGGTCTTCAGCCCGTTGCCGGTGATGTAAACGACGGTAAGCTCATCAGGTTTTATGGCGCCGCTGTCGGCCAGGTTCTTCAGTCCGGAAACCACCACGCCGCCAGCTGTTTCGGTGAAAATCCCCTCGGTTTCGGCCAGCAGCTTGATGCCTGCCACAATATCCTCTTCGGGCACTGCGTAGGCGCTCCCGCCGGAGTTGTTTATGACCCGGAGGGCGTAAATGCCATCGGCGGGGTTGCCGATGGCCAGGGACTTGGCCAGGCTGTCGGGCCGGACGGGCCGGATATGTGCTTGTCCCGACTCCCAGGCGGTGACTATGGGGGAGCACCCCGCCGCCTGGGTCATGTGCATCTTGGTCATTACGGCCGGATGGTGGGCGGTGTTCTGGTCGGCCCCGAAGGATGCGGGGTCGACTCCGTCCAACAGGCCCAGGCAGGCCAGTTCGTTAAATCCCTTCCATATTTTGGTGAACATGGCGCCCGATGCGGAAGGTATGACCACGTGGTCGGGAATCCGCCAGTCCAACTGCTCGGCTACCTCGTAAGCCAGGGTCTTGCTTCCCTCGGCGTAGAAGGGGCGCATGTTGATATTGACGAACGCCCAGTGATAGTTGTCGGCGATCTCGCTACACAGGCGGTTTACTTCGTCGTAGGTGCCGTCAACCGAGACGAGCGTTGGCCCGTAGATGGCTGCCCCAATGATTTTCCCCCGTTCCAGGTCGGAAGGAATGAACACCACTGCCTCCACCCCGGCGCGGGCGGCGTGGGCGGCGACGCTGCACGCCAGGTTGCCGGTGGATGCGCAAGCCAGGGTTTTGAACCCGAATTCAACCGCCTTGGTGGCGGCTACGGAGACCACACGGTCTTTGAACGAGAAAGAGGGGTTTACACTGTCATTCTTTATGTAGAGGTTCCGGAGTCCCAGGCGCTTGCCCAAGCCCCGCGACTTGATCAACGGGGTGAACCCGGCCATGATGTCCACCGGGTCATCAGACTCGGCGGGCAACAGATCCCGGTACCTCCAGATGCTTAAGGGCCCTTCGGAGAAGCGTTGGTGGCTTACAACCTCGGAAATGGTGGCGTAGTCGTAGACTACCTCCAGAGGTCCGAAGCAATATTCGCAGGCGTTTAATGCTTCAGGCGGGTACTCGCGGGCACACTCTCGACACTTTAATCCGTTAACAAATGCCACTGGGGGGGGGTCCTCCGTACATCAACCGCCAGGTGTAGACGGGATTTCGTTGGGCGGTTTCGCCTGGGGCTAGGCTGGGGGCGATGTTATCAAAGGGCCTACAGGTTGTCAACAACGCCAGCCTCGTTTCAGCTACGATTGTGGGGTATCGGGATGGTCCTGGCAACCGCCGGATTCGTCGCGGTTTGGTACGGTAAAGTAGGGCGTCAAATGGGATGATATAATCGCCCGATTGCCAGACATTCCACGAAATCGTGGCCGGTCTAAAACCCTACTTGGGGTAGCGGGACGAGCCGGCTTCACACCCCGGTTTCAAGTCTAGGAGTTGGCGTGCGTCAGGGTAGAGACCTAATCACCACCGTTCAGGAATACTCCATTCCCCTGATCCTTGGAGTCGTTGCCGGACTGGTGTTTGCCAATGTGGACCACCATTTGTATGAGCAGATCGTTGGGTACGAAATTTTCGGCGATCAAGTTACGGTGTTCGGCCGGCATGTGGCGGTCCATTTCCTCATCAATGAAATATTCATGGTGTTTTTCTTTGGAATAGCAGCCACAGAAATCACCGAATCGGTGCTCCCCGGTGGGGCGCTCAATCCAGTACGGCGGGCCATCAATCCCCTGGTTGGGACATTGGGCGGAGTGGTAGGGCCTGTGGGTGTGTTCTTTGTGCTGGTGTGGCTGTTCTACGGGGGTTCTGACGACTTCGGGACCGTCGCCAATGGCTGGGGGATACCCACGGCCACCGACATTGCCTTGGCTTGGCTGGTGGCCCGGTTGGTCTTCGGCCCCAGCCATCCCGCGGTCAGCTTCCTGTTGTTGCTGGCCGTGGCCGACGACGCCATTGGGTTGGGGATCATCGCCGTCTTCTACCCGGACCCGGACATACCGGTCCAGCCGGCTTGGCTATTGCTCACGGCGGGTGGCATGGGCGTCGCCCTGGGCCTGCGCCTGTTGAAGGTCGACTCCTGGCCGGTATACATTCTTGCCGGAGGGGCTCTGAGTTGGATCGGGTTGGCAAAATCATCCGTCGAGCCGGCCCTGGCCCTGGTGGTCATCGTACCCTTCCTGCCCGGCCCCCACCACGTCCACGAAGGGCTTGCGGACGCGTCTCCCGAAGAACACCGGTATGCGCACCGGCATGCGGCCCAACAGGCCCTTGCGCAGGGCCAGGCTGGCCCCCAATCGATGCCTGTCCATAGCGTGCAGCACGGGGAAAGTGCGCTGGAACGGTTTGAGTCCCGTGCGAAGCTGCCGGTCGATTTGGGACTGTTTTTCTTTGCCTTTGCCAATGCCGGGGTGGCGTTCGGCGCCATAAACCAGGTTACGGTCATAATCCTGGTCTCTTTGATACTGGGCAAGACCCTGGGTATCTCGGCCTTTTCCCTGGCGGCCCACAGGTTAGGCTTCCCCATGCCCACCGGCATGGGAGCGCGGCACTTGGTGGTGACCGCGCTTATCGGCGCGTTGGGTCTCACGGTGGCGCTTTTTGTGGCCGGGAAGGCCTATGCCGGGCCACCTTTCCAAGACCCGGCCAAGATGGGGGCGGTGTTGAGCGGCGGCGTCGGCCTGTTGGCGATAATATTGGGTGCGGTGCTCGGAGTAAAAGACGGATCGGGCCAACCACCGCGGCAATAGGGCGAAGCCCGGCGTGTCGGACTCCCCGCCGCGATTCTCGGCACATTGGGGATCCGGAAAAATCAGCCCATACATCTATGAACGCATACATCTATGGAGGTTGTCAGGATGATTGGAGTTTTGACCCACCACTGGGCCAAGCCCGACAAAATTGAAGAAGCCAAGAAGTTGCTCGACGGAAACGGGCTGGCGCAAAGCAAGGCCAAAGGATTCGGATCCCGGCAGACGCTGTATTCCCTGGCCGACCCCTCCAAGATCACCACGTTGGTGACCTGGGACAGCGACGCCATCTACGATGCCTGGAGAGCCAGCCCGGAGCGGGCGGCGGCCATGGCCGGCGCTGATGCGCTTTGGGCGGACCCGCCCCAGTCGGAGCGGTTCGAGGTGGCCGGATAACCCGCAACAGGGAATGCCGACCTGCGTTCTAACCGCGAGTCCCGGGGCGAGCGCCTAAGGGTTTACCGCTTTAGGAGGAGCGGTATCCGTCGATGATTTCCTGGCGGCGGAAGCAGTCAAGGGTGTGGTCGTTGACCATGCCGGTGGCCTGCATGTGGGCGTACATGATTGTAGAGCCCGTGAACTTGAAGCCACGTTGCCGCAGGTCTTTGCTCAAGGCGTCGGATTCGGGGCTGGTGGCCTGAAACTCGCTCAAGTCCCTCACCCGGTTTACGAGCGGCTTTCCCCCGACGAACCCCCAGATATACCGGCTGAAGTCGCCGAATTCCCTTTGGACGTCCAGGAACCGGAGGGCGTTGTTCACCGCCGCGTGGACCTTCTGCCGGTTGCGTATGATCCCGGGGTCGGCCAGCAAGGCCTCGATTCGCCTTTCGTCGAACGCGGCGACCCTAACCGGGTCGAAATCCTCAAACAGGTTCCGGTAGTTTTCCCGCTTGCGCAAAACGGTGTACCAACTCAATCCTGCCTGCGCGCCTTCGAGAATTAGAAACTCGAAAATCGCCCGGTCGTCATACAGGGGAACGCCCCATTCAAGGTCGTGGTAACGAACGTAGTCCTCTTTGGTCAAATCGACCCAAGGACAACGGCTTGGGTTTGTTTGACCTGGTGCGGATGCCCCGGTCAGTTCGGACATGCGACAGTTGGACTCACAAGACGCTAGCGCCGCAGGCGGCGGGCCATTTAAGATTGGTCCTGAAATGACCCGCACTATCGACGATGCCGGCCTGGCCTAGCCGCAGGCTATGGCGTAGACCTGAGTCGCCCCTTCCGGCAGATGATGGGCGGTCCAGGTGTCGCCGGCATCATGGCTGCCCCAAACTTCTCCCTGGTTGGCGGCGCAATACATCCGGCTAGGGTTGACCTGGTCCAGGGCTACACCGAACATGGTGCTCCTGGGCTCCGCGCCGATGTCCACTTGGCCCCAGGTCAAGCCGCCGTCCCCGCTGCGGAAGAGCACGCCTTTCTCGCTTTGGAAGTTGCCCCCGGCCGCCACCCAGATGGTCTTGGGGTCTCCGGGGGTTTCCCGGATGCTGCGGCAATAGGTCTGACCCTTGGGGTTCATGGGACCCAGGTTGACATAAGACCAATGCTCTCCCCGGTCCTGGCTGCTGAACAGCCCGGCCCTGCCGATGCCAAACACTGCTCCTGGTCGAAGGGTGCTGGCCAAGACGCCGTGCATGTCCACTTCGTCGTCGTTGACATACTGGCCGTGGCTAAGGTTTTCCCAGTGATCGCCGCCGTCCAGTGTGCGAATCAGCCCGCCCACTTCAATGGCGGCGTACATCTCACCGGCGTTAGACAGGCTCCCCGCCATCATCAGGACCCGCTTGGCCGGGTTGGATCCCGGTCCCAGGGTGACATCTGGGAATCGGACGCTCACGGGTAGCTGGCTCCAGGTCTCGCCGGCGTCGCCGCTGCGGCAGATCTGGCAAGACTCGTAACCGGCGTAGAGGATGCCCGAGTCCCTGGGATCGAACATGATCGACCACACCGGCAGGCCATGGTCCGGAGCGTTGACCTTTTCCCAATGGTCGCCGTGGTCCGTGCTCACGTATGGGCCGTCCTGGGTTCCGGCGTAGACGATGGCTGGATTTTCGGGGTGGATGGTCAGTGCCCGGATCGCCGGGGCTTGGGGCAAACCGGTTTCCAACAGGGTCCACTCCTCATCACCGTCGGCCATCCGGTAAAGGCCAGAATTGACCCGCCGGCCCGGGGCGGTTTCTCCGGCTAATCCAACGTAGACATAGGAATTGCGATTTCCGGGCGTTTGTGATGCCATGACTACTCCTTTTGCGTCAAACCCCGTTTCCAGAAGCAATCAAACGGGGCCCGCGGAACGTCTGTGGGAGCAATTCCACCAGAACTACAATACCTTGTCAATGGCTGGCATCCAGTCCTCAGTGCCTTTCGATTGTTGGCAGACTCGTTGGCCTTGGCCATTCGTTCCCCCGCGGGAACTAATAAGGAACGAATGCTCCTCGACCGGCTCGGGTCCTTCGACATGCTCAGGATGCATTCTGAGCGGAGCCGAAAAGTGATAAGGAATTGGTTGACACCCTGGCGAAGACCGAAAGCACCGGGCCGGGCACCGGGGAATTTTTCGTGTCCGTCTCATTTCATCCGGTGTTGCCCCATTCAGCTAGGGCAGGCGCCCGGGGCCCGGACCACGAGGAACGGGCGGCCGGATTCCCCAACTATCATGATAGAGAGAGGCGGCCGGAGAAGGGAAGAGGCGAATGACAGCAGAGACTTTCGATTACGGCCAGAGAAGGACTGGTTCCTTGGTCCCAAGCTGGTGGAAGGGACCTGAACCTATGATTCGACAAGCACATCAAGAACCGGGTATGCGGGCTATGTTCAATAACCGAGAAGCCTTGGTCCAGTCCTGGATTTCGGTTGACAGGAGGGGCCTTGGCACACAGAATTGGCGTAATCGGCATTAGAGTGCAACCCAGGGCTGGGTCTCGTGGAGTTGCACGGGATCGAAACGCCGGTTTGATGGGCCTGCCTCTCCGCAATTGGAAGTTAGGCGAACCGGGAAGCGGAGATTCGGGATGTTGTCCCGCCGGACCGAGAAGCGATAGGGGAGGAAAACATGGCCGGACTTGACGGCAAAGTTGTGATTGTTACCGGCTCCAGCCGGGGCATTGGTAAGGCAATCGCCCAGGAATGCGGCGCTCAAGGGGCGAAAGTGGTCGTAGTGGCCCGTACCGAGGAGTCGGGCGGCCGTCTGCCCGGAACGATCCACCAGACGGTCCAAGAAATCCAGGACGCCGGGGGGCAAGCGATGGCGGTGCGCTGCGACGTTACCGACGAAGAGGCGGTGCAGGCGCTGGCTCAATCGGTGATGGACGCCCACGGCAGGATTGACGCCGTGGTGAACAATGCAGGCATCCAGGTCAACGTGGGTTTGCTGGAGTTGCAGACCCGGCATTGGGACCTGACCATGCGGGTGAATTTGAGGGGGCCGTTTCTGTGCTGCAAACACCTGGCCCCCATCATGGTGGAACAACGCTCCGGCAGCATTGTGAACATCACATCGGGCGCTGCCGAAAACCCCCGGGCCAACGGCGTCAGCTACGCGGTCACCAAGGCGGGGCTAAATGCTATATCCATCGGATTCTCCCAGGAGTTGGCGCCACACAACATTGCGGTCAACTCGTTGAATCCGGGCGGCGTGAAAACCGACGGCGCGGTCATGGTGCGTCCGCCGGACTTCGACTGGACCGGCTGGGATCCACAGGAAGTGGTAGGCCCGCCGGCGGCTTGGCTGTGCTGGCAGACCGCCCAGACAATCACTGGCCAGGTGGTGGACCGTTCCGAGTTCGGCAAGACCTGGGGAGGCTAAAGGAGGCGGAAAATGCCGTATGCAGGCCAACCGTTAGTACGGTTTGAGGACCAACGTTTGCTGACCGGCGGGGGCGCCTATGTGGACGACCTGCAACTGCCGGGTATGTTGCATGCGCTGGTTCTGCGCAGCCCCCATGCCCATGCCCGGATCGCGGGCATCGATACCACCCAAGCAGCCCGCGTCCCTGGAGTGACGGCGGTGTTCACCGCTTCCGACTTCGCCGGTATCATCGAGAATTTGCCGACCCGCACAAACACGGATGCCGATCAGATGCAACCGCCGCCCCATCCGGTGCTGGCCCAGGACAAGGTGGCCTATGTGGGTCAGTCGGTGGCCATCGTGATCGCTGAAAGCCCTTCGTCGGCGAGAGACGGCGTGGAGCAAATCCTGGTGGACTACGAACCGCTGCCCCCAGTGGTCGACCCGAGAGACGGCATCGCGGCGGACGCTCCGTTGCTCCACTCGCATTTGAGCTCCAACGTTGCGCTGCGCACCGTCAATGCCGGGGGAGACCTGGATTCGGCCTTTGCCCAGGCCAGCCGAGTAGTGCGCCAGAGGTACGAGGTGCAGAGGTTGGCCCCGGCGCCCATGGAACCCCGCGGCGTGGTGGCGGACTACCAGCGGGACCAAGACCTGCTCACTGTGTGGGACTCCACCCAGCACCCACACGAAGTCAGGGAACACCTGGTGGAATTGCTGCACCGCCCGGAAAGCAGCATCCGGGTCATCGCCCCGGATGTGGGCGGAGGTTTCGGCGAGAAAGGGTGCTTCTTCCCGGAGGAATTGGCCATTCCCTACATCTCCATTTTCCTGGGTCGCCCGGTCAAGTGGGTGGAAGACCGGCAGGAGAATATGTTGGCGTTCCACGGCCGCGGCTACACGGTGGACATGGAAGCTGCGGTGCAGGAGGACGGCACCCTGTTGGGGATCAACGTGGACATAGTCGCAGACCTGGGAGCGTTCTTTTTCCTGTCCACGCCCACCGTGCCGGTACTCACCACCCACCGGCTCACCGGACCTTACCGCACCCCGGCAATGAGAGTCGAGGTACAGGGGGTGGTCACCAACAAGCCGCCGACGGGAGCCTACCGCGGGGCCGGAGGGCCGGAAGCGGCTTTTTGCATGGAGCGCACCATGGACTTGATAGCCGCCGAGTTGGGAATGGACCCGGCGGATGTCCGGAGAATGAATTTCATCCCTCCCGAGGATTTCCCCCACGAAACGCCCACGGGAATTACCTATGATTCGGGCAGCTATGCGGATGCCCTGGACCGGGCGTTGGCTATGTCGGATTACAGCCACTGGCGTTCCAGGTCGCGGCAGCAACGGGATTCCCAACCCGGACCGGATGAACCCCTGATCGGGGTGGGCTTGGCCACCGTGGTCAAGGGTTCCGGCGGCCGGATGACGCGTCTGACCGACCATGCCCGCGTGATAGTTGACGCCGACGGGCGGGTTACGGTGCATACGGGCGTTTCTCCCCACGGCCAGGGTACCGAAACCACCTTCGCCCAAATGACCGCCGACGTGCTTGGCGTCACGCCGGGAGACGTCCGGGTCTTGCACAGCGATACCGATGTTTTGCCCCACGGCGGCGGCACTTCGGGCAGCCGGGGTCTCATAGCCGGCGGCTCTGCGCTGTACAAGGTCCTAGAGGAGACGCGGGATAAACTCTTGACCATTGCGTCTCATCTGCTGGATTGCCCGGTCGATGACGTGGTCTTGCTTGAAGGGCAAGCGTTCAACAAGCATCTCCCCCAGGAATTGGTCCCTTTCACCCAGGTTGCAGCGGCTGCCTACGATGAGGAATTGTTGCCGCCGCAGGTGGAATCTGGAATCGACTTCCGGGGGAGTAACACCCTTCGGCAGAGCCCATACGCCTTTGGAGCCCACGTCGCAGTGGTGGAGGTTTCGCCGGAAAACGGAGCGGTCAAGATACTGAAATACATCGGCGTACACGATGCCGGAACCATCATCAACCCGCTTTTGGCGGAAGGCCAGGTCCAGGGGGGCATCGCCCAGGGAATTGGCCAAGCCCTGTGGGAAGGGATGGAGTACGGCCCGGAAGGCCAGCCGCTCACCGGCAGCCTCATGGACTATGCCCTGCCCAAATCTTCCAACATGCCAGGCTTGGAGCTGGAAACTGTGGAGACCAAGTCGGACCTAACACCCTGGGGACTGAAGGGCATCGGCGAGTTGCCCACCCTGGCGGCCCCGGCGGCGGTAGCCAACGCGGTGATGGATGCCCT
Source organism: Dehalococcoidia bacterium (assembly GCA_963663135.2). Classification (GTDB taxonomy): domain Bacteria; phylum Chloroflexota; class Dehalococcoidia; order Lucifugimonadales; family UBA3495; genus Io17-Chloro-G2. The sequence continues at coordinate 281,353 of CAXXRM010000001.1, forward strand.
ATCGTCGGCCAATGTCCGGCACATCGACACACCCCTCACTCCTGAAAAAATTTGGCAGGCTCTGCAGGGACGGTAAGGGCGGAAAACAACCGGCTGCCTTGGATTTGCGGGGAGTTGCCGGCGACGGGCCAATCAATGCCAATGCCAATGCCAATGCCAATGCCAATGGCGGGGCGGCGGTGGTCGCAGCACCGCTCCCGGGTGGCATGACGCCTTTTTGAAGCGGGTTTTCCACGCCAGCGCGCCAACTGGTATTCAATCCGTGTGACCCAACCCGTGTGACCCAACGTGGCTCGGTCCGCATTTCGATTTACAACCCATCCATCACCAAGCGAGGTTTGTATGCCGGTAACCAAGTTGGAAATTAAGATCCGGGAACCGTTTGCCGGGGGACAGTCTTTCGGCGAGGCCGGCGCCTACGAGCAGGTGGACGGCGTAGTCCATTTCTCGGTGGACCCGGAACATCCAGCTAATGAGACCATCGCCGACATTAAACTGGCGCCCCGCGACGGCGATGGCCGGGTGGCTTTCTCATCGGATTTCAGGGTTGTGCAACCGGTTGACCCGCAGCGGGGCAACGGCCGAATGTTGTTGGACATCCTGAACCGCGGCAAGGCCACGGCGCTGCGGAATCTCAACAGCGCTCCGGATGTGCTTCCGTCCGATCCCCTGGACCCGGGCAATGGCTTCCTGATGCGCCAGGGGTATTCCGTGGTCTGGTGCGGCTGGCAGCACGACGCTCCCAGCGTGCCCGGTGTCCTGGGCATGAGGGCGCCCGCCGCGGTCGACGCTTCCGGCCCTATCTCCGGGAGAATCGTGGTCACCTTTCAAAACAATGCTCCAACCCAAGTCCAGCTTCTGTCCGACCGTAACCACCAGGCATATCCTGCCAACAATTTGGAGGACCCGGACGCGGTGATGACGGTGCAGGAACACGAAGACGCCCCTGAGGCAATAGTGCCGCGGAGCCAGTGGTCATTCGCCAGGTTGGAGAACGGCCAAGTGATCCCGGACGCGCGCCACGTTTACTGTGCCGCCGGGTTTGAGCCGGGAAAGGTTTACCAGGTGATTTATTCCACCACCGGCGCGCCTATTGTGGGATTGGGCCTGCTGGCAACCCGGGACCTGGCGGCCTTTCTGCGCTACGGCGGCGGTGGGGATGACAACGTCTGCCCCGGCGGGTTGGAGCGAGCCTACACCTTTGGCGTATCCCAAAGCGGCCGTTTTCTGCGGCTGTTCCTGTACTTGGGTCTGAACGTGGACGAGGCCGGCCGCGTCGTTTTCGATGGGTTTATGCCGCACGTGGCCGGCGGCAAGAGGGGGGAGTTCAACCAGCGGTTTGCGCAACCCTCCAGCCAAGCCAGCCGGAGCACCAACAGCCTGTTCCCCTTCAGCGACGTCAACCAGACCGATTCGGAAACGGGGCTGACCGACGGGTTGCTCACCCGGCTATCTGCCGCCGGTGAACTGCCCAAAATAATGTACACGTACACCCCATCGGAATACTGGGGAGGCCACGGCTCCCTGGCCCATACGGATCTGACGGCAGCCAGGGACCTGACCCCCCCGGACGAGGTACGGATTTACGTCTTTGCCGGGTCCCAACACGCCCTGGGGGCTTTCCCCCTGACCGACGTCGAGCCCGCGGACAGCGTGAGGAGCGAGCATCCCTTCAACTGTCTGGACCACCGCCCCATGCTTCGAGCTGCGCTGACCAACCTGGATGCGTGGGTCACGTCGGGACGGACGCCGCCGCCGAGCGGGCATGCCAGGATATCCGACGGCACAGCAGTAAGGCCGGCAGCGTTGGAAGAGACCTTCCGAAAAATTCCGGGCGTGAAATTCCCGACGCCGCTGCGCCGTTTCACGCGGTTGGACTTTGGGCCCGACCAGGGAGTTCCAACCAAAATACCAGCGGTGGTGGGTGGCGTTTACCCTCACGTCGTTTCGGCGGTAGATGAGGATGGCAACGAGACCGGCGGCATCCGGCTGCCCTTCGTCTCGGTGCCCCTGGCCACTCATACCGGTTGGAACGTGCGCCATGCCGAAATCGGAGGGGCGGGCCAGACCCTTTCCACCGGCGGCGCAACCGGCGGCACGCTTCGAGGTTCGACCATTCCTTTCCCAGCCACCAGGAAGGATCGGGAAGCGTCCGGGGACCCGCGCCTGTCGATAGAGGAGCGGTACGAGTCAAGGGGTCACTACCAGGAACTGGTCCGTCAGGCCACGCAAGGGTTGGTCGACCAGGGGTATTTGCTGGAAGAAGATGCCGATGCCATGGTTGAGTTGGGCGGCCGCCATTACGACTTGATGAGCGCCGGGGTCAGAGCTCCCCAGGCGGCGGATTGACCCCTTCTTTGGGATAGGTTCTTACATGGACATCTTGTGTAGTGTACCCTTACACTACCAAGGGATCTGGCAGCAGGGATCAGGGCCCTTGCCGAGAAGGAAGCATTTGTGGCGACCAGCAATAATATAGATACGCGTTTAACGATGCTGGAAACCGAATTCCGGACCGAGCTAAAGCATCTGGTTACCAAGGCAGACCTCCGAGGACTGGAGATGCGCCAAGCCGGTCTGATTATCGCCGGGCTGACCCTCGTGGTAGCAGTGCTGCGTCTCTGGGAATAGCGCTCCACTATGGCGGGACCGGCCCCCAAGACAGCCCTTGTCATCGCAGAAGCCCCGGCCATCGACCGGGGCTTAATTATGACGCTCTTCGCCAACCTCATCCCTTAAAACCTAGGGTAAGACACGGTCGGGCAAGTTGGCCCAATTACCCGGGAGCATATTTCCTGCATGGGCCAAGACCCCACGGCCGTCAAAATCCCTGAAGCCAGCCGCAACCGGCGGCTGAGAATGCCCCGGTTCCATACCTTTGACTCGTTGGCCAGCAAGGACTTCCGGCTGTTATGGGCCGGCAGTCTCTTCGACAACATGGCCATTTGGCTCCAGCTATTGAGCCTCACGTCGCTGGTCTATGACCTCACCGAGTCTGCCATGTACGCCGGAGTTGCCGGGGGTCTCCGGGGGTTGCCCACTCTCTTCATCGGCCCTTGGGCCGGGGTTGCCGCCGACCGGATTGACCGGAAGATGTTGGTACTGGTATCCCAGGTCCTGCTGGCCTTGGCGGCGGCAGGTTTCGTCGCCATTGTGTTTTTGGGCACGGTGCAGGTGTGGCACGCCCTGGTCTACGCTGCCGTCTCATCCATCTGCTTCGCCTTCATCATGCCTATCCGCCAAGCCCTGGTCGTGAACACCACGCCCCCGGGCAATTTGGGCAACGCCTACGCTCTGAGCGCCATGACGGTTACAGTCAACCGGTTCATCGGCGGACTGCTCTTTGCCGGCTTACTCCTGGTCACCGGGGACATCAAGTGGAATTTCGTGGTCGAAGGCGCCGCCTACGTGGTGACCGCGTTGCTGCTGATTCCGATGCGGACACCCTATGCCGAGAAGTCCACTGCCTCTCGCGGTTCAGTTATGAACAATCTGACCGAGGGGTTGAAGTACATCTGGACCGAGAACCCCATCATCCTGCATTTTATAATCCTGAGCTTTATCCTGACCTGGGTATTCCTGCCTGTCCCAGTGCTGCTCGCTCCCTACGCCAGCCAGGTGCTCCAACAGGGGGCCGACGTGCGCGGCTACCTGTTGTCGGCCCAGGGAGTGGGCGGCATCACCGCCACCCTGGGGATTGCGACCCTGGGGTTTGTCATAGGCAAGGGGAAGTTGGGACTAATAGCGTTGATTACCGGTTGCAGCGCCGTTCTGGTCCTGGCCCAGTCGAACTGGCTGTTGCTGTCGCTGGGGATGCTGGTGATCTTCGGCATCTCCCAGAGTTGTTTCATTGTCAGCAACAACACCCTGGTCCAAGGTCTGGTGCCGGACACCCTGCGGGGCCGGATTACCAGCATATACATGTTTGAGCACGGGCTGGGCCCCATCGCGGTTTTCGTGACTGCCGCATTTATGGACCTGTTCGGCGTGGCCGGGACCATGACCGTAGTTGCCTCGATCGGCTTGGCGCTCTCGTTGTACTTCCTGGTCTTCTTCAAGCAGGTGCGGCGGCTGGAATAGCGGCTCAGCCGAAACCCGGGGCATTTATTTCCGGCTGACCCATAGACGGCTCCCGCGTCGGGAACGCGCCAATGGGTGGCGGGCCTTCCGCCGGCTCAGGGTGTAAGTAGAAACAGGCCGCCCCGCCGGGGCTATCCCCGGAGCAGGCGGGCCATGCGGGCTTTGTGGAACGGGGCGTCGCCCAGGTAATGCTGCAGGGTGCGGGCCCGCTTGGTGTACTGGGTCAGACCGAAGTCCAGGTCGGTGCCGATGCCCGCGTGGACCATGTGGGATGCGTCGCACGCCTTGGCAAACCCAACGCTGGCGATGGCCTTGGCCATGGAAATGCTTACCGGGGCTTCTTTGGCTCCTTCGTCCAGTTGGGACAGGGCCTCGTAGCTGGACCACTTTGCGGCGTCGGCTTCGGTTAGCGCGTCGATGACGTGGTCCTGGACCCGCTGGAACGTGCCGATGGGCACGCCGAAAGCGATGCGCGTCTGGCTGTATTCCAGGGCCATTTCGTGAACTTTCTGGGTGGCCCCGGCCATGTACACGCTAAGCACCGCCGTGGCTTTGTCCATAGTGGACTCGATAACGGGCCAGGCTCCACCGGCGGGACCCAGAACGCCGGACGGTGGGACCTCCACGTTGTCCAGAGTAACCTCGCAAACCTTGGGACCGATCCATCCGGTCTGAACGCGCACTGATACTCCCGGCGCGTTCTTGTCCACCACGAATAGGCCGATGCCTTCGGAGCCGGAACCCTGGCCGGTGCGGGCGGCCACCAGAAGCTGGTCGGCCACGTTGGCGTCGGGGATGAACAGCTTGGTTCCGTTCAGGGTGAAGCCATCGCCCTTGGGAGTGGCCGGCAGTTGGATGTCGGCCGGGCCCCAGCCGTATGCGGGTTCGGTGGAGGCGAAGGCGAATATCTGCTGCCCTGAGGCTATTGCCGGCAGCATGGTCTCTTTCTGGGACTCGCTGCCCGCTGACAGAATGGCGTGGGCGCAAAGGACCGAAGTGGACAAGTGAGGACTGGTGCAGGCGTAATAGCCCTGGACCTCGTACACAACGCCCAAATCGGTAAAGCTGTTGCCGGAGCCTCCGTACCGCTCCGGGATCACCATGCCCGCCCAGCCGATTTCGCACATTTTCTGCCAAAGCTCTTCGGAAAACCCCGAGGGGCTGTCGTCGATCTCAAGAACCTTGGATTTGGGCATCTCGGCTTCCAGGAACTCTCTGGCGGAGTTCTGGAGCAACGTTTGGATTTCGTTAAGCGCTAGGTCCACAACAACGTCTCCATCAGGTCATATTCCGGCAGGTCATGTTCCGGGTCATTCTCAATTTGGGGTCTATCCAATCTATCATGCCGGTCTAGGGGGTGGCGGGAATGGGGGTCGGGCGCTTCAGCCGGGCTTCCCGGACCCGCTGTAGTGAGGCCGAAGCAGTCCCAAGCACCGGGCAATCGTGTTCCGATCCATCAGCCAATTATCATTGGCGCTGTTCCGGGCCAGGCTTTCCCGCTGCTGGGCCTCAAACCGGCCGTGCGCCGGCGCCCTGGGGTCTTGCCTGTTCAGCAGGCTGTACGGCCCCATGACCTGGCCGGCCACTTCCCAAAGGCGCTTTGCGGCGCGTGCCTCCAGCATCCTGGTCTGGGCCCTATGGTAGGTGATATTGCCCGTGTGCTGGCGAATGCAGGCGTCACGGATCCGGAACAAACGGGAGACCCGGCGGTCGATGTAGGCGTCCATCACCAGCTGAAGCAATACTTCCTGGCGGTCCGGATCGTTGACGGCCTGGGTAGCCAGGTCCAGCAGACGTTGTTGGAGGCCGTCCGTTTCCGGATCGGGGCTGTGGGGCGCGTGACCCTCCGGTGCCCCGGCGGCTGCGGTCTGCATCAACAAAGCGCCTTCGCCGGGCAACCCAAGCAGGTAGTAGCGAGGCACCCTGACCTGGTCGAAGGCAACGGAGCGCGGCGCATCGGCCGTCAACTGCCGGGACTCGGCGTGTGAAACGCCCTCCAAGTTTGCCGGGAGCAGGCAACTGAACGTAAGGTCGGAATTGGAGTGTTCGTCGTCGGGTCCAGCACACAGCTTGACCAAGGCCCACAGCAAGTCCGGCTTGAGGCCGATACCGGTGAAATGTTCCAACCCATTGAGCACGTAGTCGTCGCCGTCTTCAGAGGCCACCACGCCGATGTCAGACGGGTCGGGAACATCATCGGGGTCCAGGTGGGTGTGCCAGACCGACAGCTCGCCACGGGTGACCGGCCCCAGAAACTCGTCGATCTGGGCTTGGGTGGCCTGCGTGTTCAACGTTTGACGCAGCGCGGCGCCGCCCGGATCCTGCAGCCATGCCAGGCCGCGCACAGCCAACTCCTCCGCCAGCGGGACTTCCTCGCCGTGGTCCGCGCCTAGACCCCCGCGACTAACCGGTTCCTGGGGGGATAGCCATCCCTTTTGACCCAGAAGCAGCCGCAGCCGGATGAGGGCCGGCCAATCATCTGTGGCGGGATGACGGCACACGACGGGGTCCATACCTGGAGGGATGTTGGCGTCCAGCCAACGCGCAACTTCGGCTCGGAACCGCTCCTGGTGCGGGGTGTAATGGTATTGGAAGTCCAAGAAAAGCTCTCCGGGCCGCGTCAGGCGGGCTCACGCATCGATGTCGTCATTGCTCTCATACTGGTTGTAGCGTTGCGGCATTCCGCCGCGTTCCCGCTCCAAAATGGACTGGGCAATTTCCCAACCCTGGGTGGGTGAGCCCACTAGGCAACTACCAGGAACCATCACGTGGTCGAAGGTCAGCTTGCGCTCGCTGCCAGCCAGCAATCGAAGGGTTTTTATCTCGATGCCCGCCGACCTGGCGTCCACCATCAGCAGTCCAAGATTGGCATACCGCGGGAGGTCCGGGTCGGTCACCACGAGGGTCCAGAGGAAGTCGGGGTCAAATCTGCCGGTGATGAACGACTTCTCCCCGTTGATAACGAAATCATCCCCGTCCCAAATCGCCTGGGTCCGGACAGAGGCCAGGTCGGAGCCGCTGTTGGATTCGTTGAACGCCTGCCAGGTTATGGTCTGGCCGCGTAGAGAGGGGACTACGTAGCGCTGCTTTTGTTCCTCGGTGCCCCAGGTCATCACCGCGGGAATCCAGCGGTAGTTGTCGCCCATTGTGGGTAGTCTCAGACGGCCCAATTCCTGTTGGATAACCTCGGCAGCGTCCCTGGTCAGGCCGCCGCCGCCGTACTCGGACGGCCAGGACGGCGCAAGCCAACCCTGTGACCCGAGCTTGGCGCGGAATTCCTTGATGATCCGCTGGGACTCCTGGTTGAGGGGGCTGGCGTCGGCGGGAATGGCGACGTTGACCGGAGCGTTCTGGTCGAGCCAACCCCGCACCGCCCACCGGAAAGCCTGCAGGTCTTCGCTGTCTCTCCGTTCAAAAGCCACGGCGCCTCTCATACAAACCGGGTCTTGGCTTCGAGCCGGGGCCAACCGGTAGAGTTACCGGGAATGGTCCACCCTGACAGGGGTGTTCAGGCGCGGCCCAGTCAAAAAAGGCGAGGCTTCAACCCGTGGAATCTCGCCTTATAACTACTGGCCCTATGATGATCGGTAGGTTAAACGTTTTACACGCCGGAAACGCCGGTGGTAGACGGCGTCGCCGCGGCCCGTTCCCGGGTACGGCTGATGCCCAGCCGCCGGGCCATGATGACTTTCTGGATCTCAATGGTGCCCCCGGGGTGGGACCCCACAAGGCTGCTGCGCTGGTACACCTCGGGCTCGCCGCCGAAGGGAGCCCTGGGTTCCCGGACACCCAGCATCGAATACATGCCCATGATGTCCCGAGCGCGGTCGGCATTGCGCATTCGGAAGCTTTTCAGGTACATATCGCCCTGGGAGCCATGGTAGGTCATCTCCTGACGCGTCTGGTACATCCAGAAATTTCGGTGGGAGATGAGGGTGTTGATGTGGGACTCGATGTAAGCGTCCATCGCGGTCTGCTGTATCACCGGGTCGTCGGCGATAGGCTGCCCGCCGCGGGTGGTTGCGCCCACAAAAGTCAACAGGTTCTCCAACGCTTCGTCCCGGTGGGCCGCGATTCCCCGCCCGCCGTGCTCAATTTCCAGGGTGGTCTGGGTAACCTGCCAGCCCTGGTGCTCCTCGCCGATGAGATGATCGCCGGGGACCCGAACGTTGTCCATGAAAATCGAGCTCTGGTCGTCGCCAGTGAGGAGATTGAGTCTCTGGAGTTCCAGTCCGGGTAAGGGGGCGGGGATCAGGAAGTAGCCAAGGTTACGGTGCCGAGGAGCGTCGGAATCGGTCACTATGGGGCCGAACAGCAGGTCGACGTCGCCGTGGCCGCTGATCCAGGTCTTTTGGCCGGAAATTATCCAATCGTCGCCATCGCGGACGGCCCGGCTTTGCAGGGATGCCAGGTCGGAACCTGCGTTGGGTTCCGAGAAATTCTGGAAAGCCACCTTCTCGGCAGACAGCAACGGTCTCAAGAACTTGTGCTTCTGCTCCTCGGTGCCCCAAACGAGCAGGGTAGCGAATATGTAGGGGTTGGTGAAACTGCGGACTACCCTGGCCCTCTCGAATTCTTCCATGATGATGGTTTCCCGGTCACCGGAGAGGCCGCCGCCGCCGTACTCCTTGGGGTAGGTGGGATACAGCCACCCCTTGGAGGCCAATTGCTGGTGCATGCCGCGCCAATAGGTGTATAGCTCGTGGGTCAGCTCCAGACGGTCCACCGGGGATTTCATGTCCTCGGGAATGTTGGCCTCGAGCCACTCCCGAACTTCCTGCCGGAACTCTTCCTGTTCTGTGGAATACGGTAGCTTGAAATCCACGGGTGACCTCCTGGGGATAATCCGACGGGCCGGGATTGTGTTGCCTCGGCCACTGCTTCAGAAGCTAATTTTACCCCTGAAAAGCTTTCCGAACGTACAGTCTAGGCACATGGGTTGTCAAGACCTTCCATTTTGGCAGCCGTTTGGATTGGGGGACGGGGACCCGCTTTTGGAAAAGCTGCGCAAAACTTTTTTCGTTGGGCGTGGGTAGGTTGTGAGGATGAATGACCGCGGCGCCCCTGGGTTGGGGCGTCACGGTATTATGGGGATGGTAACGCGACTTTAGTGGTAGCCGTCATTGCAAGAGTCAATCGGGCCGTCCCGCCGGCGTCCCCAGCCGTCCTCCTGGCCGAGTTCCCGGCGGAGGCGGACTATGTAGTCCTCGTCCACGGGTGGCTTGGGAGGGTCGAACCCCAAATCCGGCGGCGACCGGTCTTCCGGGTACAGTTCCTCCGCCGGTTGGTCCCAGATGGTGTCCGGGGGCGGGGGCCGGGCCGGGGATTCGGGACCAAGGCCGGCGGCCAGGGCGGCTTGCTTCCGGTGGTAGCCGGCGACGGCCCAAGCGGCTATCCGGGCGGCCTGCTCGGTGCCGAATATCTGCCGCAGGGCCTGGTAGCCGTAGATGTTTTCGGGCTGGGGGCAGTCGTCGGGGATCTTGATCAGGTGGTCGCAGCGGTCGCGGTCCTGGCCGGTAGCCTTGGCAAGCTTCCAGGCAGCGAAGCGGAAGTCGAAGACCGTCTTGTGGACTGCGCTGGCTGCCTCCTCACCGCCGGAGATGTGCGTTAGGGCCCGAGAGCCGTGGGTGTCGAAGTGGTATTCCTCGTCATCGTAGGACCGGAAGTCAAAGGGGCCGTACTCCGTTTCGTAGCGGTTATAGCCGGCGGGGTAGCCGGCATAGCGGCCCTCCAGGATGTGGGTCCAGGAGCGGGGCGCCGCGGTGGTTTTTTCAGCCGGGGCGGATTGCTCCGGGTCGGATTCCGTGGTGGCCGAGTTACCGGCGTCGGCAGGGACAGGGGTGTCAAAGCCGCGGCGCAGGAGTTCCTTGGAGGCGGAGAGGCGATGGTGGGGCTTGAAGTCCGGCAGGTTGCCTTCCATGACGTCTACCAGGAAACAGACTGTTGTGCGGCCGTTGTCGGTTTCTTCCCGGATGAGGGCGGCTAATTCCTGGTGCAGGGGAGCGGTTTCAACGACGAGGACGCCGAGGGCGCGGAGGTTTTTATGGGTTGGGGAGGCGTGGGTGTTGGCGTCGATGAAGGTTTGGGCCGGGTGGAAGCCGAGGTTCAGGAGTTGACGGGCGGCGTCGAGGCGGTGGCAGGGCTTGGATTGTTCGAGGAGGCCCTGCATGACGTCTATGAGGAAGCGGACTATTAGGCGGCCGTCATCGGTCTCCTCGCGGACGATGTCGGCGAGGGAGGGGGTGGGGGCTTCCTGGTTTTCTGTGTTAGCGAACATTGGTTCGATATTAGGGATATGCATTCGGGGGTGTCAAGGGGCGGGTGACGCCAGGGGGCGGTTTCAACGCCGAGGACGCCGAGGGCGCGGAGGTTTTTTGGGTGGGGGGACCCGCTTTTGGAAAAGCTGCGCAAAACTTTTTTGTTGGGTAGGGCAGACCGCGCCCGCTGTTGCCGTGCGGTGTTCAATGACAAGAAGGGCTCTGGATTCCCGCTGCGGTGCGAAGGACGGGGGGTGGGGTGCGCCTATTTGCCCGCGGGTTTCCCTGTCCTTGACGATTACGCTGGGTTTCGTTATAAAAGGCCGGGATTTAGTTGAGGAAGAGTCGGATAGGCCGACGGATTTCGGGCGTTATAGGGTGGAAGATTGACATCGGTTTTTGACCTGCACGTGCATACCAATCGGGGGAGCCCCGATAGCAGCCTGACCCCCGAGGAGTTGGTCGCCGAGGCGGTACGGGTGGGATTGGGCGGGGTGATGGTGACCGAGCACGTGGGCTGGCCGCGGCAGGACTTTGAGGAGTTCGCCCGCAACCAGGGGCCTGCCCAGGGCATTATTTTGGTGCGCGCTTTGGAGAACTACTCGCCACTGGGACACATCATTACTTTAGGGTTGGACCGGCACGTTACCGGATTCACCGGCGGCATTGAAACCGTCAGGCAAATGCGCAGGGAAGTGGACAACGTCGGCGGCGTGATGATCCTGGCCCACCCATTCCGGTACCTTTTTGATCTGCCCGGAATATACTCCCAGAACATTCTGTTTGAAGACCCGTTGGAAATGCCGGCCAGCCCCGAGGAAGCGGCGCAACATCCGGTGTTCGAGTTGGTGGACGACGTTGAGGTGGTTAACGGGGCCAACAACGAGAAAGAGAACCGGTTCGCCCAGGGGGTGGCCCAGGTTTTGGGGAAGCCGGGCACCGGAGGCAGCGACGCCCATTCGGTGAACGGCCTGGGAAAGGGGTCGACGGTGCTGCCGTCGGGAATCAGAAATGAGAGAGACCTATTGGACGCCCTCAGGGCGGGAGAATATGTTGCTCAGGAGGGGTTCCACGTGGGCAAACCCCGGGAATTCCTTCCCGCGAACCACCGCGGCCTTTAGACATTAACCACCAAGGGTGCAGAGAGCGCAGAGCGTTTTAGGAATTGGTTGTCTGACTGGCAGTCAGGACTCGGGGACTGCTACCAGTATGTTGTCCCCCTCAATTTTCACGGGAAAAACAGGCAGGTCATCCTCGGCCGGCAACGACAGGACCTGTCCGGTCTTTATGTTGAATTGGGCGCCGTGCAACGGGCACATGATTTCGTCGCCATCGAGCCACCCGGCGGACATGAACGCCCTGGCGTGAGGGCAAAGGTCGTCCACGGCGTAAAACTCGCCGTCCACGTTTGCCAGCAAGATCCGGGTTTCTCCGATCCAAACCCGCTTTTTGGTTCCCGGTTCCAACTCATGGGTCTGGGCTACCGGCACAAAATTCTGGGGCATTGCTCACCTCCCGCCTGACTTGGGAACCCTGGCGGACCTTCATGGGACTATAGGCACGAGACTATAGGCACGGGACCATAGGCCGGCTGCCAAGACCATCCGGCAGCCTCAACGTTATAGCCGCGGCATTGTTCCAGTCAATGCGGCAGTGGCGGCTCCGGCCGAGAAAAATGGTGACACTACGTCTCCCTTGTAGTAGTATCTGCTCGTTCCCAGGACTAAGTTTACCGATTCCGGTTTTTGCCATTGGCCCAATATGCGTTTGCCAAAACCGGATGGTCGGGGTATCCCTGAATCCACCGTTCCCAAGGGGCTAAATTCGCTTGCCGCCAGCGGCATTCTCTACCGGCCTTACGTAACGGACCAAGCGCGGCCCAGCGGTATGGCGGCGTCTCGATAAATGGACTTGGTGGCGTACCGGCTCGGTTAAACCGGCGGGCCCAGCCACGGCGATACAGTCAGGAGGTAACGTGATGGCCAACCGGTTGGAAGGCAAAGTGGCGGTTGTGACCGGCGGCGGGCGCGGCATTGGGCGAGGGATTGCGCTGCTGCTGGCCCAGGAAGGGGCCTCGGTGGTGGTTAACGACCTGGGCTGCGAGGTGGATGGCTCCGGGTCTTCCCACACCCCGGCCGACTCCGTGGTCGACGAGATTCAAAGGCGGGGCGGGGCGGCCACCGCGAGCTACGACAACGTGGTGGAAATGGCCGGCGGAGAGGCGGTGATACAAAAAGCCGCCGACACTTACGGCGGGTTGGACATTCTGGTCAACAGTGTTGGAATCCGTAAGGACCGGATGGTCTACCAGTTGACACCGGAAGATTGGGACCTGGTGGTCAACAACAACCTGAAAGGGAACTTCACACCCACGAGGTTTGCCTGCATTCTGTTCCGGCAACAGCGCAGCGGGCGCATTGTCAACCTGACCGGCGATGCGGGTCTGGGAGCGTTGGGCGTTGCCAACTTTTCCGCCGCCAGCGAGGGAATCATCGGGTTGACCAGGACTGTGGCCCGGGACATGGGGCGCTACGGCGTCACCTGCAACGCCATTTCTCCGCTGGCGCAGACTCGCCTGTTCCCAGGGCTGGTGGAAGAGTACCGGGAGGCCAACGCCGGACTGACCCCTGAGGATGTGGCTGGCATTGGGCCGTCGCCGGCCATCCGTCGCTGGGAAGGCCCAGGCTCACCCGACGACCCGGAAAACGTTGCCCCGGTCGCAGTGCTCCTATGCACCAACCTGGTCCCCAACATCAACGGTTATGTGGTTGGTGTCCGGGGAGGCAGCATATACCTCTACTCCAATCCGCAGATAGAACGCAGTATTCACCGCGTGGGGCGGTTCACCATGGATGAAATGGACGTGCTGGTGCCCAAGGTGATTGCCGCCGGCATGTAGCGGCAACCCGATCAGGTAAGGGCCCGGGATGTGAAAGGAGGCCAACATGGGAGAAAGGTTAAAGGATAGAGTTGCCATTGTGACCGGCGCCGGACGCGGCATCGGCCGCGGTGTGGCCCTGCTCCTGGCCGAAGAGGGAGCATCTGTGGTGGTGAACGACCTGGGGGCAAATGTGGACGGCACCGACTCCTCGGCCGGACCCGCCGATGAAGTGGTGGCTGAAATCCGAAGCGCCGGCGGCACCGCGGTGGCCAACCACGACTCCGTGGCGACTTTCGACGGCGCCGGCGGAATCGTCAACACGGCCATCGCCAACTACGGAAAGGTTGACATACTTTGCCACGTGGCGGGCATCCTCCGGGACCGGATGATTTTCAACATGGCAGAGGAGGAATGGGATGCGGTGCTGGCCGTTCACCTGAAAGGTGCGTTCAACACCGTGCGGCAGGTCGTCCCCCACATGATCGACCGAAATTATGGCCGGATCTGCCTGTTCTCCTCCGGCTCAGGCCTGGGCAACACCGGCCAGGCTAATTATTCGGCGGCCAAGGAGGGCATGGTCGGTTTTGCCCGATCACTGGCCCGTGAATTGGACTCTTACGGCATCACCGTCAACGCCATTTATCCCGGCGGGGCAACCCGGATGACGGGCACCGTGCCGAACACCGCGCAGGAGTTGCGGGCCGCACGGAGCGTCATCGGAGGAGGCCAGATGGCCGGCCGGACGCAAGACATGGAACAGGCGGCCAGGGACCCGCTGAACAACGCTCCGAAGGTGGTGTATCTGTGCACCGAGGCCGGAGGCCAAATCACCGGCCAGGTAATCGGGACCACCGGGTGGCAAATGTCCCTGTATTCGCCCCGCCACGTAATTCGCAGCATACACAAAGACGGGCGTTGGACCTTGGACGAACTGGAGCAACTCGTCCCCATATCCCTGGCGTCGGGAATCGTCAATCCAGCACCGGCCCCCGAACCGGCGGACACCGGCGGGTTGGACTAGGAGCGGCCAACCAGGCCATACGTATAGTGAAACCAGCCCGAAGGCAGAGCTAAGGCTGATCTGGTTATCTCCGGAGGTTGAATTAACATGGCGGACGTTGCTAACGATGCTATCAGGTTGAAGAACATCAACCATATTACCTACAACGTGAAGAACAAGGACCTGGCTCTTGAGTGGTACCAGGATATTCTTGGATTGAAGCAAATCCCCAAGATGGTCGACAGCGACCATCTTTACTGGTTGCAACTGCCGAGTGGGGCCATGGTCCATATTATTGAGAACGCCGATGCCCCCTCTGCGCCGTCTCACCATACTGCCTTCGAGGTGGATGACCTGGATGCCGCCCGGGACGCTGTTATGGCGAAAGGGGTGGACGTGACCGAGATTCAGACCCGGAATGACGGGCAGCGGGCGTGCTACCTCAATGACCTGGACGGCAACCGCATAGAGCTGTGCACCAAGTCAGGGTTCGGAGTGCTGGTGTAGCCGGGGAGGATGAGTTACGGCCGGCTGAGGCAGTTCAGGTTCCAATGGGTTGCGGGGCTTTACAGTTTCGCCATGGGAATCGGCCGGGCGCCGGGGAATTGACCGCGGTGGAATCAAAAGAGCGGGGGCCGTTGGCCTCCGCTCTTTTGCGCTTTCTGGGGATTTCAACGGTTAGATCTGGTAGTGACGCAGCTCCACCACGTTGTCGTCGGGGTCGTAGACGTAGAGGGAGATGCCGTCTCCGTGGGAACCCCATCGTTTCCCAGGGCCGGCTTGAATCCCCACGCCCAGCCCCTCAAACTGGGCCTTCAGCGCCTCCATGTCGGTGGGTTCGATGACCATGCAGAAATGGTCCTGATTGCGCGCCCCTTCCCTGCCGATGGGCGGCTGGTCGTGGGCGAACAGGTCGATGATGGTGTCGTCATTCAGCCTGGCCGACGGGAACCGGACGTCACCCGCCCGCCACTCCTCAACCCGCTCCGGTGTGAGGCCCAGCAACCGGGTGTAGAAGTCGAGGGACACCTCTACGTCTTTAACCCTGAGGACGATGTGGTCCATTTCGGATATTTTGACCAGCGGTTGGGTTTGGGTCGAAACTGGCTGCCCCGCGTGCTCTGTCCTGGTTGACATCTGATGCCTCCTCTACTCCCTTGGGGGAATGCCGGGGGTGAGTCCTGATAACGTTGAGATGTCCCAAGTATACAGGATGGAGTCGTCCCGGTGTCCATTCCACAAAGCTCCGGGGCTTCCTACAACGTTTCAGGGCTCGGGGCAACGCTCCGGGGCTTCGGGCAACCTGCTATACTCCCACCGACGCTCGCCGTGTTTTAGAACACCAGGAAGACGGGATTACAAAGACCAGATTATATGGGAGGGACCGGCTATGACGCAGGGAGCAGCGGTACTGGACCCCCGGGCCGCCGGGGGCAAGCGGTTACAGGGGAAGTTTGCCATTGTGACTGGCTCAGGTCAGGGCCACGGCCGGGCCACGGTGCGGCGGTTCGTGGAAGAAGGCGCCGCGGTGATGATCGTTGACCGCCACCAACCGGGGGCCGAGCGGGTCAGGGATGAACTGCGGGAATACGGCGGTCGAGCCGAGATGTACATCGGGGATATCGGCAACCCCGAGGCGGCCAAGGAGCTGATGGCCACCACCAAGGAACAGTTTGGCCGGATCGACATTCTGGTGAACAACGTAGGCGGGGCATTCAGACTGCCGGACAGCGGAGAAATGGGCTGGGAGAAGACCCCGGAAGACTTGATCGGCAACATCCAGAACAACCTGTTCACCTGCCTGTGGTGCTGCTGGGCAGTGGCGCCGATAATGATTGAGCAGCAGGCCGGGGCCATAGTCAACTTTGGCTCCCACGCCGTTCGTGGAATGGGGCGGTTAGGCTATGCTGCCGCCAAGGGCGGGGTATGGGCCATTACCACCAGTCTTGCGCTGGAGTTGGCGCCCCACAACGTGCGGATCAACCTGGTTGTTCCACATGCCAGCACCCGCTCCGAGGGCGACACCCTGGTGACCCGTATCCCCGGGGAGGTGCCAGCTTCCAGCGGCCGGACAAACGTGTCGGTTACCGGGCCCACGTTGACCCCGATCCCCCTCAACCGGCCTGGTACGCCGGAAGAGATTGCGGCGGCGGTCACGTTCCTGGCCTCCGACGACTCTTCCTTCACCACTGCTGAGACCATCTGCGTGGGCGGAGGGGCCTTCTGCCGGCTGTAGCCCGCTGGTTCACGCCGGAGTTTTTACCGAGTTAAGACTGGAGCTTCCACTGGTCGCGAGTTGGTCTCGGATTGGAGGAAGCTCCTTACTAATGGACCACCGGGACCGACGAACACAAGGCGGGGCAGGCTGTTCCATCTGCCGGCAGGCCGGGGCTTACTCCGGTATATCCCAGTCCAGCCACTCGCAGAGAGCGCGGCCCATAACGAGTTCCTTGTCGCTCTCCGAAAGCCAGGGAAGCTCCTCGGTGAAAAGGGCCACGCATTCCCGCCAGGAGCAGGGCATGCGGGTGATGTCGGTGCCCCAGAACATCCGCTGGGCGCCGAAGGCGTCATAGACCTGGTGCAAGTAGTCGTGGATGTTGCTGAAAGGGTAGGATGCGCTGGAGTAGCTGGGAGCTCCGGTAGCCTTGACGGCCACGTTGGGGTATTTGGCCAGCGCCAAGAGGTCACCAAGGTTGGCGAACGCCGCCTCATCCTTGCCGCCGCCGCCCCGGCCAAAGTGGTCTACTATCAACTTGACACCGGGATGCCGCTCCGCAATGTGGCCAACCACCGGTATGAAAGCGCTGGCGGCCAAGGCCACCGGAACACCGGCCTGGGCGGCGGCGGGCCATAGCCATTCCATAGTGCCGTCGCTGGGCCATACCTGTTGGTGGGGCTGCTGAAAAGTAAAGCGCAGCCCTAACATTCCGGGTTGCTGCTTCCATCCGTCAACCAGGGAGCGGCTCTCCTCCCGGTCCAGGGGGAAATTCCCCAACACCGACAGGCGGTCGGGGTGCTGCTGCGCGGCCTCGATTGCCAACTTCCCGGCGTTGGGGTCCCATCCCGGAGGATGGATGACCGCGGCGGAAATCCCCGATTCGTCCATCTCCCTGAGCAAGTCGGTTGCGGAGTAGTTGGGGATTTGCCGGTGTGCCGGATTGGTAGGGATGCTGTCGGCCCAGATGTGGAGCTGAGCGTCAACGATTAGCATTGCGACTCCTTGTCATTAAACTAGCGTTGGTAGGGTGGATTCAACGTCAGGGCCGTGTCCGGCAGGCCGGATCGATTGGGTTGATTTTGGCAAGGGGCAAACCTGGTATGCAAGTTGGCTCCGTCCGATTATATAGACCTTGCCTAAATTGACAAAGGAAAGGGGCCGATATAGCCTTCGCGCGTATAATTGACCATTGAATCCGGCTGATTTCGAACTCTACCAAGACTCGGAACTCTGGACGGAGGTACGGCTTTGATCGATCAAGACGAGCTTTTTAAGGTACTGGAACAACACCGGGGCGATGCCGTGGTCTTTGCCGTTTTCCGGGCCGCCAGACATTGGTTGGACGTGTCAAAGAACCCCAAACGGGACATGCCCATTGGCACCCTGGGATTCCCCTTCGTCATGGGAAAGGCTTCCTCCTTTGCCCTGGGAATATCGTTGGCCCAACCGGACGTGAAATTTTTCCTTCTGGACGGGGATGGCAGCGTTTTGATGAACCTGGGGGGGTTGATTACGATCGCCGACAAGGCCCCCAAGAACCTTTACCATTTCGTGATGGAGAATGGCGTCTACGCCACCACCGGCGGCCAAGACCTGCCGGGCCGCGGCACAAGCTCGTTGGAGACGATGGGGAAAGCCTCGGGCTACGCGCACACGCACCGGTTCGAAGACCTGGAATCCTTCTCCAACGGCATTGCCGACGTTCTGGCCGAGGAAGGGCCAGTGCTTATTTGCGTCGACGTGACTCCCGACATCATGCAGCCGGAAGAACACGCCGCCCCGCCTCCGGCCCCTCCTGACCCTACAGTACCGCCGGTCAACACCCGCCAGGTAATTCTAAACAATCTCAGGTCGGAGTTCGGGTTGATCAAATAGTGTCTTCGGGGAGCTGCAGGCTCCGATGGGATTACCCCAGAGTTGCTCCGAGAGTTTGGCCAAGGCCCGGTGGACAATTTTTTCATCCATGGTCGTTCCGGGCCATGGCGCAGGGAAGAATCTGCTGGGCTAGCGGGTAGGCCCGGCAAGACTCCCGGCCACGGAAGGAGTGGCCGGGGCGCGGCGGGTCGTAATCCGGGGAAACCAGAACAAGGCCCTGGAGCCTGTTCCTGGCCGCTTGCTACCCGCGAAACCAATAGCTATAATTCCCCAGGTGCCCCTCCGTGGGCCTGTAGCTCAGGCGGTTAGAGCGCGGTCCTGATAAGACCGAGGTCGATGGTTCGAGTCCATCCAGGCCCACCAATTGGGTTTCCCAGATACAAAATGACGGCTTTTTCTCTAAGGTGCCACCAAATGAATGGTCGTCAAGAAGGTTATT
The DNA here is from genome assembly GCA_963663135.2 of Dehalococcoidia bacterium. Lineage (GTDB taxonomy): Bacteria > Chloroflexota > Dehalococcoidia > Lucifugimonadales > UBA3495 > Io17-Chloro-G2. Next base: position 300,103 of record CAXXRM010000001.1, read on the forward strand.
GACCACAGTCTTCGGGAGGCAGGCAGGCAGTTCATCACCAGCCTGAAGGCCTCCAACCGGTACTCCGAGTCCTACCTTGCCAGCCTGGAGACCACCGTGGCGATGGCTGCCACCTTCGCCGAGGAGCAGGTGTGGCCGGGCGTCCGCGGGCTAACTGTCTCTCATATGGAAGCCTACCTGGCCTACCTCCAGGGGCGCACCAGGTGGTTCGGCGAGCGGGAATACGCCGAACCCAAAAAGCTGTCCAAAGGCCACATCAATTGCCAGTATCGCCGCCTCCACCGGTTCTTCAACTGGCTTGTTGAGCGGGAATTCGTCGACGGGAACCCCCTGCATCTGATCAAACCGCCCAGCGTGGACGAAAAGACCGTCCCGGTGGTTACCGAGAATCAGATACGGGACCTTCTGACCCTGACCGACCCGGCACTGGCCAGGACTTTGGCCCACCGGTTCCGGCTGGCCCGCGACCGGGCCCTGCTTTACATGCTCTGGGATACCCCGGGGCGGCTGGCCGAGATCTCCGAACTCCGCCTCGATGACCTGGACCTGGAAAAGGGCGCGGTCCTTGTTATGGGCAAAGGCCGGAGGGAGCGCTGGATGCCCATCGGGGACGTCGCCGCTTCGGTGCTTTGTGACTATCTCCAGCACAGGGAGTCCTTGTTTCCCAGGACGGGCGCACTATGGGTGACGGAACACGGGAAGGCCATCATGCCCAACGGAATATTCCAGGTCCTCAAGCGTCTTGGGAAACGGGCCGGAATACCCGACCTTCACACCCACCGCTTCCGGCACTCCTACGCCATAAACGCCATGAGGGCAGGGATGCCGGAACGGGTTCTCCAGATAGTCGGCGGTTGGAAAAAATACCTGACACCTATTTCAGGACCCTTGGAGCCGAGGACGCCATTCATTTTCACCGGCAGGTGAGTCCCGGCGACCGTCTTGGTAGAACTCCGACGGTGAGAAGGGCGAGGCAGCTAAAGGGCCAGGGATCGCGCCGGGAGCAACGGTTGGCGGGCTCCCCAAGTGGCTGAAGCTATGACGTAGGATTTACCTAGTAGTGTCTGCTGTTTTGGTCTCCGGACCGGAATTGGACTCCGAGACTGTTCGCCCGGAGCCGAGCTATTCCAGGGTGGGCTGGCCCGGTGGATTGGGGTTGCACCCCGACCATCGCAATTTTCTCAGAAGTGCCGGAGAGTTTGGGACAGCCCGTGTTATCATGAGGCACACAGACCTAGACACAGGTAGGAATCTCAAATGACGACCAAGCCCAAGCCACCATCAACTGGAGGCGCCTTTACCCTTTTGATTCCAAAGTTGACTGAGTACTAGTAGTGTCTGCTATTTTGGTCTCCAGACCGGAATTGGACTCCGAGACTGTTCGCCCGGAGCCGAGCTATTCCAGGGTGGGCTGGCCCGGTGGATTGGGGTTGCACCCCGACCATCGCAATTTTCTCAGAAGTGCCGGAGAGTTTGGGACAGCCCGTGTTATCATGAGGCACACAGACCTAGACACAGGTAGGAATCTCAAATGACGACCAATTCAGAATTCAGTCCGTCATTGACTACGACAGCCTATCCTTTGACCCGGACGAACCGGAGTCGCTGCCCGACGCCATGTTTCAATACCAGATCCTCGAAGAAATTCTCCATGTCCTGGGGACCCACATAACCACCCTTCACCCCTCCGAGGAAGTCTTCCGCAGCAGCAACACCTTCATATGTTACGAACCCGATGACCTGAACGTCCGGGTCGGTCCCGACTTCTACGCCGCCTTCGGCGTCGATGCTCTGGCCATTGAGCAAAGAAAGTTGTACCTACCATGGGAAGTTGGGAAGCCCCCCGACTTCGCACTGGAAATCGCCTCGGAAAGCACGGCTCAACAGGACCTCATCGCGAAACGCCAAATCTACGCCCGGATAGGCATTCCCGAATACTGGCGCTTTGACCGCACCGGAGGCCAATTCTACGGACAGCCACTGGCCGGGGACCAATTGGTCAACGGGACTTACCAGCCTATAGATCTGACCACCGAACCCGACGGCATCCTCAAGGGGTACAGCCAGGCCTTGCGCCTGAGCCTTTGCTGGGGAGATGAGAAGCTCGTCTTCTACAATCACGAAACCGGGGCCTACCTCCGCAACTTGAGCCAAACCGAAACTGCACTGCAGGATACTGAGGCCGCCCTAATGGATGCCAACGCCAAGATACGACAGCTCGAAGAAGAACTGCGGCGGAGGGACGAGGACGGCTAATAGCCCGAAATGTCCATGCCCCAGAGTTTATTTGTGGGTGACATAACGTCCGCACAACCGACGAAGAAGGTCGTCAAAATCGACGTAGAGTTCTTGGCGGCAAGGACCCAGACTTGCTCTGCTCTCCCGGTTCCAAGCCGCAACATTCCTATAGTAATACCAATCACATTTTACCCTTAGCTGTAACGGGTTCCGGTTATGCGTAATCCAGTCGGTTCTCGTTCCACGATCTCCGCATGTCCCCACCGGTCATCCAACCCACCACCCATAGCACGACTTCGACCTATGGATGGAGGCGGACGGTACGTTTTGTCGCCGCCGTTGACACCGGTCGGTGCAGAGGGCGACGGGTATGCCGAGATGCTGCACAAGACCGTGGACCAGTAGGAAGTAGCTGCGGGCGTCCGCTTTCTCGCATAAGAGGGCGCCGACCACCGTGTCGGTGGCATCGTCCACGGCGAACAGCAGTGTGAAGGGCGGCACCTGGTTCCTAAACCATGGGTGATTACTGCCGTCCATTTGGACCAGCAGGCCTTCCCGGGGCTTGCGCCGCGGCGGACCAGGTGCTTGGGCGGACACTCTCTCCGCCATTTAATAGTCCGTTAGAGTCCGATAAAGTCTTAATAAAGCCGTTCTTGTAGCTAATTTATTGAGACTGCGCCCTTGATTCGTCCGACAAGTTCCCCTAAAATCCAGCTAAATCCCACACATGGTGTGGGAAAATGTGTGGTAAAGGGGGATGCATGGGCAAACTCACAGTTCTCTCGGCCAAGGCACTCAGCACACCGGGCAGACACGGCGACGGGGACGGCCTTTACCTCAACATCGCTCCCTCTGGCACCAAGTCATGGGTGCAGAGGATTGTAGTTGATGGGCGAAGGCGGGACATAGGGCTGGGATCGTATCACACGGTTAGCCTTGCTCGGGCCAGGGAATCAGCCCACGCAAATCGTACCGCAGTGGCCGAGGGCCGGGACCCAGTCCTGCAAAAGCGGGAGGCGCGTGAAGCCGCCCGGTCCTTTTCCCCCTCTATCCCCACATTTGAGCATGTAGCCTCCCAAGTAATTGAGTTGCGTCGCCCGACCTGGAGCAACCCCAAGCACGCTGCCCAATGGCACAGCACCCTGGCCACATACGCCTTCCCTATATTTGGTAAGAGGCCCGTCGACGAGATCACCAGCGGTGATGTTCTCGCAGTCCTAACTCCCATCTGGAGTGAAAAACATGAGACGGCCAGCCGGGTTCGCCAGCGTGTAGAAACCGTCTTCGACTGGGCTATAGCCCATGGCTGGAGGCTGGACAACCCCGCGGGCAAAGCGGTCCTTCGGGTGCTGCCCCGAATGTCCAAGTTGAAGAGCCATCACAGATCCTTACCGTACCAACAGGTCCCGAATGCATTGGGGCAGGTCAGGGAGTCTACCGCCGACCCGCTGACCCGCCTGTCTTTTGAGTTTCTCGTGCTGACCGCGGCGCGGTCCGGCGAAGTCAGGATGTCCACCTGGTCGGAAATTGACCTGGAGTCGTCCACTTGGACCGTTCCGGCGAAACGGATGAAAGCCCGCCGGGAGCATCGGGTTCCCTTGCTCCACCGGTGCCTGGAAATCCTGGCCGAAGCCAGGGAGCTGAGCCAACGGGGCAGTGCTCTCATTTTCCCGGCAACGACCGGCGAATCCCTGTCAGACATGACATTCTCGGCGCTGTTGCGGCGTCTGGGTATACCGGCGGTACCCCACGGGTTTCGAAGCAGCTTCAAGAACTGGTCCCTGGAGGCTAGTCTCATTGATGACCGATGGTTCCTGAGCGAACTTGCACTGGCACATGACATAGGCAAAGAAACGGAAAAAGCCTATGCCACCACTGACCTTCTCCAAGCACGCAGGTCTCTGATGGAAGCATGGGCTGAGTTTTGTCAAACGGAGTGTGGGTTGCCTACGGGCCGCAGTGAGGGGTGATCGCCCCACAAGCCAGCACCGTCCAGTTGACGGACAGCGGGCACCGCGAGTTTGAATCAGGGCCAAACAGTCGGCAACGGCAGGGAGTAACGCCGGAACCGGTTAGGCCTCGGCTGGTTATAATATCCGCACCCGATAAGGAGGTCGGAGGATGCTTTCGGCCAGCGGAGATGACCATTTGGACGGCAATAAGCGAGACGGAACTGGACGCTCAGGTCTCTATGTCGACGTAGAGAACCTGAAGGCTGACGGCCGGGCCATGGTCCAGGGACTGGTCGAAAACTGGCCGGACAAAGCACCGAGGCCGACGCGCCTGTCACTATACGTGCGGGCGGACCAGGTCGATTTGTGGAGGCTATGGGCCACAAGCCTGTTCACAGACCCGGAGGTGAAGGTCAATGGGACCCAGCATTTTAGCCTTTCGTCATCCAAGAACTCGGCAGATATTGCTATCGCAACCAACGCGATGGCCGATTTGGTTCTCCAAAGAGTCACTCACGTCGTGGTTTTCAGCGACGACAGCGATTTTATCTCGCTGTACGCCGCCATCCGGGACGATCCGGGCATCCCGTTTTCTGGCGACAAGGTCCCTTTCCTCTGGATCGTGACCGACCGGGAGGACACGTTATCGGCCACGGTCAAACAGTTCTTCCCGTCCAACAAGCTCCATATTGTAGAGGCGGGACGCAATCAAAAAGAAAACGTCATGTCTTTGGAATCGTCGCAGCACAATCCAGCGCAAAGCCCCCCAGCCCCATCCAAGGATTTATGGATTGAAATGGCGGAGGCGGTGCTCCGAGACATCCCCGTAGGCTCATTCAAGAGCACAGATTGCCTACCAGTTATCAGGGACAGCTGGCCGAACCATCCTTTGGCCAGGGCCGGTGGAGCTGAGTTTGGAACACAGTTCAAAAATAACATCTGGCCGATTCTTGAAGTCCGAGGCGTAAAGATTGACAACCCGGAGAGGAAGCCTATTCGGTACGAAATGACGGAACAGGCAAAGCATACTGGCGTTTGGGTTTGAGTTGCCAGAGGACCGGCTAGCCGCCTTCTGGGACAACGGCCCGATGCCAGCGTTGGCCCGGCAGGTGGTCTACTTCAGAGTCACCTTTTGCAACGCTGAAAAGCATCGCCTAGGTTGAGATCCCTCACTCATACTGTAAGCCATTTTCGCCCCTGTACTCCAATCGGTACGCTGCTGGGTACAAGACTAACGCCTGTTCTTCTGCATTTTCACCAGTTGATTGCCGTCAACCTCAATCGGGACCCCTTTAACGGTGGTCAAAACCAGGGAGTACAAGTCCGGGAATCTTTGGCAGAGGTCCCATAGTGGCCTCTTCCTGTCACATCGCCCAACGGCTCCACGAGGACATCGCCTTCCAGGTGCTGGCGGCCAACAACACCCCCGACTTCCGCACCGTCTCCGACTTCCGAAAGAACCATCTGGAGGCGTGGGGAGACCTGTTCATGCATGTGCTGGAGCTTTGCCAGCGGCAGATCTAATTATCGTTGATCACATGACAGCCCACCTAACCAGAGTTGCGGGTTATTATCACAGCAAAACGTTAACTAGAGCGGCGGAGAAAAAGGCGTGACTACTATGATGGACAACGAACATTTCTTCAGAGCGATGCTTGCCATGGCCAAACGTAGAGGGCAGATGTTTGTGACTTGGGGCCAGGGAGGCGTCATACCCGTAGAGCCTCCTGTTCCTTGCAGACACGCGCCTCATACCGACGCCGAGACATATTCAGTTGACGACGTTTCCTTTTTGGTGGAACGGCACCAGAAAGGCGATTTATTCTATGCAGGGGGATTTAATGTGCTGTCGAGGTTGCCGATCCGATCCGATGGACCCCTTCTCAGCTACAGCGTCACCCTATGCCGGCCGGAATGGAGGCTCCCCTCTGACATTAAAATAGGAGATTGGATTTTCACAGGGCCTCACCACTGGGATCTTGTTAACAAGGATTTTCCATATTCACCGGACTTATCGATCAGCGGCTGACGGGTCAGCGGACAACTGGCATAAGGGTTCCTGGCAGAAAGGAGTGAGGGGACACTTCGTCACTCGGTGCAGACTGGAAGGCGGGATAGGCAGGCAAGCGACAGTTTCCGAGTCCGCGGACCCTTGTAGTTGCTACGTGATTAGGCCAAATAGATCGTTCGATTGGCTAGGTGCTTCGTTCTGAAACCATATGGTCGGCCGCCGCCCAGGTGGCTTGCACCATGTCGGTAATACGTAACCTAGCTTGAATGAAACTATCAATCCCTTCGATTATCCGTACTGCCCGCGTCCAATCGTCCAAATCTGACGGAGCAAATATGGGGGTTTCAACTGGCACTTGATGTCCGGGATTCACTACCGCGAGTTTGGACACGATTTCTGAAGCACACTGTATGCCACGTATCAGTCGCAAGGCCGAAACCAGCGAAATTTTTGCCTTACCAAAGGTGGTTTCCGGCAACGAATTAATAGTTCTAGCAACCTCCTGAAATCCGGGGACGACCATTGCGTAATCCCTGAGGACTTCTGGAGGAGGTCCATTCCCTCCAACAACCACATTCACGCCAAGTGCTTCAAGGCCGGCCAGTTGCTGTGCTATTACGGAGGCCACGGACACCAAGCCGCGATGCAGGTGTATGAATTCTCTTATTGGTATGGAAACTTCCGCAGTATCATGATGGTAATCATAGGGCGGCGTCTGCACGATAGCTGCGAGGAGTCGGGCTTTCAGTGCTTTCCAACCCTCTCCCGAGACGCCGAGTCTGGCGCCAGGAAGTGGAATTGAGTGTTGAGGCACGGCAGAAGCTATTGTTTTGACGGTGTGGATGACATGATCAGTGTCCGGCGACACGTCTAGTGCCAAAACGTAGCCATCTTCGGGGCTGTTCAGAGCATTGCGGGACGGCGTTTTTCCAGTGAGAACACTGCAGAGGCGCATTAGGGAAATCGGAAGATATATCCAACGCTCTACATTCTGGTCGGCATCGCTCCACCAGGCAAGATACAACTGACCATCGTCGCTGCGCCGCAAGATGAGGCGTGGTCCGTCGTAGTACTGAAGAACGTGCTCAAATGTTAGCTCGCGCCAAGGCGGGCCGGGAATTTTCGTGCCTGGTATTGCCTCTAGCACTTTGCCGCCGCTTCTACACTTGCCATCTGTATGCCACGACCCTTGCGAATGCGGTTGGCGCAAAGTATTGGGGCATCCACCAAGTGTGATGAGATTCTCCGACGTCTCTGGGCGTCTCTTGCACCTTACCGGCCCGTTGGTCAAGAGTCAATCTTGCGATCTTGTCACCTAAGTTGGGAAATTGGCGAAAACACGCTACCGCGTCGCCGATGTCCGTGTAGGTTGACAGTCCCATCGTTTCGCACTGGTTAACCCTACCAGTATTGATCCTTCTTTGAGCTAGTATCTGGTTTTGGTGATACAAGGAGACAAAGTCATCCCACATCGGAGGGTCGTTCTTTATGATTTGGTAATGATTTTCGTTAGGATGGCTTGCTCCTGAGGGAGGACAATCTGCCGGGAAATCGGTCGGCCACATTTCTATAAGTCCGTGGGAGTGTTCCGCAAGGAATCCATCCCTGACATACTACACCAAATCTAAGAATCCTCTGAACAAGTCGGGTGGGATGTGGCATAGTAAGGATGAACCAGCCGGTGCCTGTTGAGGGAGTGAAGGCAGATTGAACAGCCGACGTTTGCGGACCTGCAATACCAGGGCAAGAGTCGCAAGACCCGCCGGGAGTTGTTCCTGGAACGGATGGACGGCTTGATTCCCTGGCAGTTGCTGGAGGACCGCATCCGCCCCTTCTACCCCAAGCCCGGGCGGGGACGCCACCCCTACCCCCTGTCGGTCTTGCTGAGAACCAACTGTGTACAGCTTTTTTACAACCTCAGCGACCCGGGCATGGAGGACCTGCTCTACGAGTCCGACCCGGTGCGGCGGTTCGTGGGTCTGAAGTTCTCGGGTCCCCTGCCCGACGAGACCACCATCCTCAACTTCCGTCATCTCCTGGAACAGAACAACCTGGGGCAGGGCCTGCTGGAGGACATTAACGCCCACCTGGAGTCCCAGGGGCTGAAACTGCGGGAGAGAACCATCGTGGACGCCACCATCACCCTGGCCCCGTCCTCCACCAGGAACCGGACCGGGGAGCGGGACCCGGAGATGCACCAGACCAAGAAGGGCAACCAGTGGCATTTTGGGATGAAGGTGCACATCAGGGTGGACTCCGACACCGGCATTGTCCACAGCATGAGCGTGACTGCCGCCAACGTGCACGATGTTACCGAGACGCACAATCTGCTGCACGGTGGCGAGACGGTGGTGTGGGGCGATGCCGGGTATCAGGGGGTTCACAACATGGAGGAGAGCCTGGGGTTTTCGGTGGAATGGCTGGTGGCAATGCGTCCGGGGCGCCGCCCGACGCTGGAGCCTGGAAGCGGGGAGGCGCTGGCGGAGAAAGTGAAGGCATCGGTGAGGGCCAAGGTAGAGCATCCATTTTGAAGGTAAAGCGTCTGTTCGGGTACGCCAAGGTACGCTACCGGGGTTTGCGGAAGAACATTGTAAAAGGCGGAGGTAAAGTGGACCACCTGGACGGATTGACCGCCTGACATTGTGGCTGTCGCTGTTCAGTATAAATGTCCGTCTAACTGTTCGGCAGAAATGTCACCCGTTTGGTCTGCGATGGTATCAGATGGCTACACCGTGGATGCGACCGGGAACCGACGGGTCGGTGGACTCTCAGCATCAATATATCTCCTGACCGTGTCTCTATGAATTCCCAATTCCCTGGCCATCCGCCGAATGGACATCCCCTCAAGCTTCGCCTGCTGCACCGCCTTCCACCTCTCCTTCTGCAGAAAAGTCGGCTTCCGGGGTGATGCGACTATCTGTAACCCGGCTACGTCTGGAGCGTCCATTGCCGCAGCATCAGCATCTTTTTCTTGATCTGGCTTTGCGCTCGGCAGTTCGATATCCGTAACTGAAAGTTTTGACGCGAGTTCGGGGTCGGGGGTCAGGATGGTGGCAACTGAGGAAGTCCCGTTGCGGCTTCGGAGAAATGCAGGACTGGGCGGCGCTTCCTGTGAAGCGATGATGCGTCCCTCATGCTGTAGCGACAGCCGGCCGTCCAATCCCTCCAGCACCACGACAACCGCTCCGGCGTAGCTGCGGCGTTGCTGACTGGGCAGGAGTTGCAGGGTGTGTCTGTAATACTTCACGGTGTTGTCCCGGGCCACTCTCCTGCGGTGCTTGAAGCACAGGATATGCTTCAAGCTCGACTCCGGACCCAAGGGCCGGAATGCCGGTTCGGGGCACTGGGCCGGAACCCCAAAACGCCGGTTGAACCTGGGCAGGAACTGCTGCAAGACGGCCTTGGCCTGTTCAACGGTGGTTGCTCCCGCGAGCCGCAGTTCCGTGATCAGCCGGTCCTGAAAAGTTCCGGCCGTCCGCTCCACACGCCCCTTTGCCTGGGGCGACATGGCGAATATCACTTGAACCCCCATCTCATCCATCGCCCGTCCGAACTGGGTTGGCATCCCGTCGGGCTGATATTCCGAACGGTGCTTGAAAACAGGATGCCGGTCGGTATACAAGGCGAGGGGAACGCCGTAGCGCCGGAGCAGGCCCTGCATCAGCAGGAAGTAACTGCTGGTATCCTCATGATCGCAGAATATGGCGTTGACCACGGCGCCCGTGGCATCGTCCACCGCGAACAGGATCGTGAACTGAGGTCCGTCTTCTCCCAGCCACCGGTGATAACTGCCATCCAACTGGATCAGCATGCCTTCCCGTGGCATCCGCTGTCGGCGCACCCGGTGCTTGGGCGGACGCCTTCGCCGCGGACTGGCGAGACCGGCGTTGACCAGGATACGTCGCAGCGTAGTCCGGGCCATATCAAGGCCCTCGCGTTCACTGAGCAACTCTGAGAGATGGGTGTGGTTAGCTCCCTCGTACACCGTTCGAGCCAGGTGAACCACCCTGCTCCTGGTCGCCTCGGGAATAGCGTTGGCCGGCTTGCGGCCCCGGTGGCCATGAGCAACGGCGGCCGCTCCTCTCTCCTGATAGGCTGCCAGGATGCGCCTGGCTTGGCGAGTGCTGACACCCATCAGAGTGGCTGCCTGGTCCAGGGCAATGTGCTCCGCGAGCAAACTGTTCAGAATCTGTAACCTGGTCTGTTCTTTCTGGGTCAAAGTCACATTCTCCATGAGGTGAGTGTGACATTTCTCCTGGCCAGTTAGTGAGGACGCTTTCGCTGAACGTCAACATTGTGGCGGTTGAAAAATGTACCGTCCTCTGCCATCCATAGGTTCGAAGTCGTGCTTATGGGC
>CAXXRM010000002.1:0-779149 GCA_963663135.2 Dehalococcoidia bacterium
TAATCGGCTTCGAAGAGTCCTCCGATTCTTGGATGCGCTGGCCCTGGCTGTTGGCCTTCCACGACCGGAGCGCCGCGGACCGGGGCTGTTGCAATATTTCGATGTTCCACAGACCAGTTTCAAGCCAATTTTCCTTCTTGGCCTGCTGTCTCTACTGGCGCTTGCCTGGGTTTCCTGCGGCACGGAGACATTCGAAGCGGGCCCCGTTGGCGCCGTGGAAGTGGCTCCCGGCGACGATATACAGATACGTTCTATGGCGGTGCTCTCACTGCCGCCTTCGAGGAGCTTGGCGGCTCCGTCGCCACTGTCGCCATAAACAAAGGCGACACGGACATGCTCCCCGTCCTCACCCAAATTGCCGCCGGCGCTTCCGACGGGCTCTTCTTTCCGCTGTTCCCCGACGAGGGCGCACATATAGTCCGCCAAATCGACCAAATCGCGGGACTTGAAGGAGTGACGCTGATCGGCGGCTCTGCCCTGCTGGTTTCCGATTTCCTCTCGCTTCCGGAGTCGGAAGGCGTTTACTTCCCAGGCCCGGAATCGAATTTCACCGGCAACAACAATGAGGCAACCGGCAAGAGCGGCGAAGAACTGTTCGGCGACTATCGCGAGAAGTACGGTGAGGCGCCAACATCCGCCTACTTGGCCCGCGCATATGCCGCCGCCACTCTTCTCCTCCGGGCGATAGACGACGCGGCCGTTGCCGATGGAGATACTATGTTCATCGACCGCGCCACGATCCGGGGGCCCTCACCGCCACCAGCGATTTCAGCGGCATCATTGGGGCCATCTCCTGTGACAATTTCGGCGACTGCGGCACCGGACACGTTCACATATCGCACCATAGCAATTCCAGCGTCACCGATGTTGCAAACCTACCCGTCGTCTACCTTTTCATTCCCTGAGCAGGGAATCTGGACCCACCGAGGCCGAGCCGCGCGTAGTCTCCCGCCTAAAAGCTAACGCCGGACGCGGGTGATATTGCCCCGGGCAACTGCTGAGCGGCCCTGACTACCGCCACGTACCTGCTGCGTAGGCTCGAATCCCCTTCTGGTGAACCGCAGATACCAGCGGCGCAAGAGGCCCAAAAAGCAAAAATTTTGGTAAGCTAACTCATTCGCAATCTAGACCTTGCGGTACGGATGATGACGATTTTGAAAGTCATTCCACAACACTTCCGGGTTGTCTTTCTGGCGTTAGCGGCGTTCCTGTCCCTGGGTTACCTCTTTGGGTGGCCGTCGGTTGCTCATGCGGCCAGCGTTAGCGATGAGACGCAATTCATCATCAACACCTTCTCGTTCCTGATCTGGGGCGCGATGGTCATGTGGATGTGCGCCGGATTCACCATGCTTGAGGCTGGCTCGGTCCGCACCAAAAACGCCTCCGTGATCTGCCTCAAGAACATCGGTCTCTACTCCATCGCCGGCCTGGCCTACTTCTTTATCGGCTACAACCTGATGTATGTAGATGTCCAGCAGGTCATCGGATCATTTCACTTCCTCTACGGACCGTCAGCCGACGAGATTGCCCTATTGGCCGGAGATGAGGGCGCGCTCCAGACCGTGGTTGACGCCGGCCACTCCGTTATGTCGGACTGGTTTTTCCAGATGGTCTTTGTGGCCACCGCGGCGTCCATAGTGTCGGGCGCCCTGGCAGAACGGGTGAAGTTGTGGGCATTTTTCCTGTTCACCCTCTTCCTCACCGCCGCCATCTATCCTATCGTCGGCGCCTGGACCTGGGGCGGAGGCTGGCTGGACGAGTTGGGATTCAAGGACTTTGCCGGCTCAACCATCGTGCACAGCACCGGCGGCTGGGCAGCCCTTGCCGGCATGGTGGTAGTCGGACCAAGACTCGGCAAATTCCGGCGTGACGGCACGGCCCGGGCTACCCCACCCTCCAACGTCGTAGTGGTGACATTGGGCGTTTTCATCCTGTGGTTCGGATGGTTCGGCTTCAACGGCGGCTCACAGTTGGCGCTGGGGAGCGCCGCCGATGCCGTGGCGATGAGCATCGTCCTGGTCAACACCAATCTGGCCGCCGCCGCCGGATCCGTCGCCGCCCTGTTGATCGCACGGCCAATCCTTGGCCGCATCGACCTGTTTGCCTGCCTGAATGGCGCTCTCGCCGGCCTGGTATCGATTACGGCCGGTCCGGACTTTGTCGACCACTATTGGGCGGTCATCATCGGCGCCATTGGCGGGGTCTTGTGCACCGGCGCCATCAAACTCCTGGAGATTGTCAAACTGGACGACGTTGTCGGGGCGGTGCCGGCCCACCTGTTCGCTGGCATTTGGGGCACCCTGGCTGTCTGCATCGCCGCCGGCGGCAACATTCTAGCGCAGCTGGCCGGCGTGGCAGCAGTCGGAGTTTTCGTGTTCGGGACCTCGTGGGTACTGTGGAAAGTAATGGCTCTGACGATGGGCGCCAGGGTGTCGCGGCAGGTAGAAGAGTTGGGTCAGGACGCCGCGGAATTGGGCATTGAATCCTACCCCGAATTTGTCCTGATGCCCGAAGAGTTTAGCTATGACTAAAATCCAACCCCATCGGGCAGTTGCATATTCCCAGCAGCCCGCCGCGCCCCATTAAACCGTAGGCTGGCCCAGACCACTTTCCTCCGATGGCACGGCTTCGTGAGCGCCGGGCCAGGGTGGAGTGGTGAAGCAGAGGAACCGGAGGGGTGTTTCGGGGGCGGAACTGAACTGGAACCGCCACCCTGTGGGGATGCCTACAGCGTCACCGGGAGATACGTCCAACGGAGGAGCCGATTCGGCGGGGGCCCCGGCAGGACAGCGCCAGACCTGGCCCCGGCCTTCCAGGACATACCAGACTTCCTCGACTGTCCGGTGCCACACCGGACGGGAGACCTGGCCCGCCGGCAGCGTGACCTCCACCAGGCTGCCGCGGGTTGCGCCGTGACGGTCGTCGATGAGCAAGCGTATCTCCGAGCCGTCCGGAGCGATAACGTCGGGTTGAACCCCGCCGCGGCCCGGCGGCGGTGGTGGCTGATGGTTCACCACGGGGTCCTCCTCGGGGATACCCGGGTGGGATGATAGCAGCGAACGGCCCAGAGCGAGACCGGCGCTTCGACTTCGTCCCGGAATTGTTCCTCCAGCGAATTTCTCGTGTGTTCGATCAATATCTGCTTGATGTTGGCCACGCCCTCAGCCCGGTTCTTGGCGATCCCAGCCGCAAGGCGCCTGTTGGGGAATATACGCTATCGTAACTGTCTGGCAGACACGCCGGCAACCACTCCGAAATGGTCTGACAGCTTCCTCCCGTCGTGGATGTTGCTGATTACATCCAGGGACTCGACTGCCAAATCCTCACTCAGTGCAATATGGTCAATGCTTCTGCGCCCCAGGAAGGCAAGACCCGACGTGGCAATTGTCATGCTTGGCGGAAAGGCTCCTTGAAGCGCCAACCGAAGTTCAGGGCGAGCGCGGCTTTCGGGGCCGATAATCTGATTGAAGTCCCCCATCAATATCAGACCCTTTGCAGAACCCAGTCTTAGAACCTCAGCGAGGCTGGCCAGATACTGTTCATGGTCTTCCCACCGCATCTTGCGTTCTAACGTTCGTCTAGCCTCAGTCCGCGACCCGAACCAGGGAATACAGACTCCAATGACTGTGACCTCGCCCTCAGATGTCTGAGTGACTCCGGACACAAACCGTCCGGGCGGCATAGAATCGATTCCCACATCATCGACTTGCTCCCAAGGTTCCCTCGACCAGAGCATAACCTTCCGCCGACCTTCCTTGATTGTGTACCCGTAGTCGGCCCGAGAGCAGATAGTGTGCCCATTTTGAGACAGCAGTTGGTCGTTTGTCTCGGTGAGACAGACGATGCCAGGGGCATATCGATCAATGCGGCTCAGGATCTCAGTGGTCCGGCGTGAGGTGGGCGTAGCCCATTGGACATTCCATGTAACCACCCTCAGAGACATTGCCCTACCTTCTTTACCTACACTTAAGAGCGGGAAGTTGCACTCCTCGGCGCTACTCGTAGGAGCGTCCGGCAAAGATTAGCAGACTTGCCGTTGGGGGACGCTGCGTTGCCAGATTGAACCTGGTCACGAAGGATTTTGATTTGGTCCAAGTTGGTGGGCCGAAGCAGTCCGAATTGCGAACTTTTCGCTGGGAGATCCCGATATAATTGGACTAGCCTTCTTCCCCGGTCGGTTTAGGTCATCTCACTAAACCCGCTTATCGCCGGGTCCAGTTTCCTGGGAGCAGGTTAGACGCGGTTGGCACGGCTCCTCCTCTCGCCTCGTGGAATATTAAAATGGCTTGCAATACTTCATTCAACAACAGGTCAGCCCACCCGGAATAAGCCCGGAATGGGAATCCTCCGTCCCAGCCAACCTCAGCACGGAGGCACATATGGGCTAATCACCTCCAGTGCGTATGCGCCCGTGTTCTCATGCCCGCCGTGGACGACAAGATATCTCTCGCCCGTCCTCACTGCTCGTAAGGAAAACCCGCTTCCGTCCCAAACAAACCCGGCTCCGTCTCGGCCAAGGGCGACGCAACAGTCCTCCAGTGCTACTCCGGTGATCTTTACTACATAAGTCTCGGCGACGACAGTAGGGAGACGGAAGTAGTCCAGATCGAATGCATCATCGACAACGCCGTGTATCGTCTTTCCGACCGAGATATCCGTAGCCGTCGCCTTGTTGTCGCCGTGATCGTCGGGTACATCTGGAACTTGGGTAATCCGAAGTGTGTACCGACCTGTCGTTCCCCACCAATTGAGCACGGCAAAGTAGTAGGAGCCGGTGCTAGGCGCAACCCACTGGATGAGGGGTCCCGACGATACCCGTACTTTGTCCTTCACGAACGTCCGGTTCCCCGCGGCATCAAAAACCATCACTTCGGATGCGCTCAGAGTCTCGTGGTCTACCTCGAACCTGTATTTTTGTTTCTCCTGCGCCTCAAACCTGAAATAATCGAAGTCGGCTACGTGATCGAGACGGCCCACCACGATTTGTCCCACGGCGACCTCGGTTGCGGTTTCCTCTGAATCGCCGTGGTCGTCCGCTCGTTCTTTATCAGAATCGGCGTATGGTCCGGCGTGAAGTCGTCGATACAGGTCACGGAATTCCTCTTGGTGGTCAGATGGAGTGTTTCTCAGGAGGGCATGATATATGGCCTCTTCGTCTACATAGCCTCCATTCTGAGATTCATGGAGTGTGTACAGGTAGCGTAGAGCCCTCGAGAATCTCTCTTCCCCCATGATTTCCAAGGCGTGATGAAGGAAGCTCAGTCCGATGGCGCGTGTACAACGGCCTGGAGTCGAAATTCTGAATTGGTCTGCGAAAAGCGCGTGCCTTATGGTCGCTATCTCTTCGCGGGAGCAGTAGCGCTGGACTCCCTTTGTTACTTCGGCTCTGACTTCCGCCATGCTCTGGATACCCATCTTCTGGTTGACGTATCCCTCCATCAGGTGGGCAACGCTTTCGTTGAACCATGGGGGGCCAAAGTGGTAGTAGTGGGTCAACTCGTGAGCAATGACAGTCATCAACGTTTCAAGGTCTTGCGCATACTCTCTGTTGATCTTGATGTAGCTACCACGGTGCTGGCCTCCATACGAAAAAAAGCGCGGGAATCCTGGGCGGTTTTCTATCAGCACGATGACATCGGTGGTTGGAAGGGGCGATCCTATGAACCCTTCAATGGTAGGCACAATACCTTCGATGACTGTCGGGATGTCTTCTTCGGGCCGAACTGGAGTTGACTGGAAGACCCAGATATTAACGTCGCCGGCCAAAGGAAGCGAAACGGTCGTGGACTGGTGCGTGTAGTGACCATTGAGTAGGGCGGTGAACAAGGCTTCGTTTTCACTAGCCTGGCGGCGAAGAACCACAATGAAGGCCATTTCTTCCTCGTCCAAACCGTCGGCAAACCAAGGAAGAGCAGTCAATTGGTCGAGAGCATGAGGGTCTTCAGCTGCCATTTGGCCAAGAAAAGCTAGAGCATGGACCTGCAGGTCTCTATGCTGATTGGCCGCTAACAATGGGGACCCCGCTAGATTTCGGGCCAGTTCGAGATGATCATTGTCTGCCATACGCCACAGAGCACCGAGGGAAATCAACTCATCACTGGTCAAGCCATCTTCGAACCAGGATGACCTTGCTACCAGCTTCGCCAGGTCCACGTTGTTGGCGCTGATCTTACGTAAGGTCCAAAGGGACCCCATACTGTCGTTAGGCATTTCGGCCGAGAACCATTGGAGTCCCGCTACCTGCCTGGCTAGTTCGACGTCATCTGATGCAATTTCTTCCAGCATCTGAATGGAGCCCCGCTCTCCCTGGCTCACGTCGTCGGAAAGCCAGGGAAGGGCGGCCACTGTTTTTGCCAGTTCGAGGTCAGCATGGGTGATTCTGCTCAGGGCGGCGATGAGGGCCCGCTCGTTACCGGTCACGCCATCGTTAACCCATGGAAACCCGGCAACCGCGGCGCCAAGGTCCACGTCGCTAAACCATAGACCGATGAGCAACTCGGCCAGGTCCACTTTGTCGGCGCCGATCTTACGCAAGCGGCTCAGGGCCATCATGTTGTCCACCGGCGCTTCGGCGGCGAACCATTGGAAGCCCGCTGCCCGTCTCGCCAGTTCGATGTCCTCCGATGCGATTCGGTCGAGAATCTGGATGGTGACTCGCTCTTTGTCGTTCACGTCGTCGGAGACCCAATGAAGGTTTGCTACTGTTTTTGCCAGTTCGAGATCAGCACGGGCAATTCTCCCCAGGGCAGCGACGAAGTTCCGCTCGCCATCAGTTACGCCATCTGTAACCCATGGAAACCCGGCGACCTTGTTTCCAAGATCCCCGTTGCTTAGCGATAGATCGATGAGCAACTCGGCGACGAAGCCGTGGGAACCCGCCTGTGGATTCTCAAACCACGGGACAATCTCAGACAGGCGGGAGGCAGCGATCTCTTCGGCTGTGGGCGTTGGCGTGGGTGTCGTGGTCGGGGACTGAATAGCTGTCGATGTAGGTTGGGGCTCCGCTGTCGGTTTCTGGCTGGGTATAGCCGTCGCAGCTGGGGTCGGTGTGGGCGTGTGGGAGGGCGTCGGGGTTAGCAAGGATGTAGCAGGAGCAGTTGGAGTCCGGGTGGGTGCAGAGGTTGGCATGGATGTAGCCGCGGCAGTTGGAGTCCCGGGGGGTGCCGCGGTTGGCACGGACGCAGCCCCCCCGGTTGGAGTCCGGGTGGGCATGCGGGAGGCCGTCGGGGTTGATGTTGCAAGTGTAGTAGGGGTGGCGGCCGGCTGCGTCGTAGCTGTGGGTACGGGCTCGTTGTCACACGCCCCTAGAAATCCGGACGGAAACCCCTTGTTGGGAAGAGGAATTTGGGCAGTGCGGCCGCCGCGAGCAAAATGAGGGCCCAAATTTGCCCGAGCCACGCGGCGCCGCAATTGGCGGCGGAGTTGCCCATGCCAGCGGCTAGGGCGCTGCCGGCGCTGGGGCCGTGGCCGGTTTCACCGGTCATGCCGGCTTTGGCGGCCACCAGGGTCAGGTTGGCCACCGTGGCGGCCAGGTACAACTGGAACCTGGTTTTGATGCGGCCGAAGTAGCGGGACTGGCGGATTCCCAGTTGGACCAGCCGTGCCAGCCGGTGCTCCACCACTACCCTCCGTTGCCGATACTCAGCAAAACCCTCGCTGTGCTGCAGGGCGCGGGCCTGCTGCAATAAAGCTTCCTGCGGGTGCAGCCGGACCGTCCGCCCCGTACCCGGTTTTGCCGCCAGGCACTGGGACCGCAGCGGGCATGCCCCACAGACCGCCGCGTCGAATCGGAAGGCCTCCAAACGGTAAGTTCGACCCATTTGGTCGGTGCGCCGCCCTGCCGGAACTATCGTCCGGGTAACCTGCCCCGCTGGACAGGTGCAGGAACCCGCATCCAGGTCAATCCGAAAGTCTTCCTTCGGAAAGTGAGACCGGTTGGGGCGGCCCGGCACCCTGGCAATCAGGGTGCGTCCCGCATCGGCGAAGGCCTGTCTGGTATCGCCGTCGCCGTAAGCGGCATCGCCCATGGCCTCCTCCGCTGGCACACCGGTGTTGGCTTCGCTTTGCTCCACCAGTTCCAGCGCCCCCAGGTTGTCCGGAGCGTTGCCGGGCAGTACCTCCACGGCGGTAATCAGCTGGGAGTCGGTGTCCACCACAATCGCCGCCTTGTGCCCGTCGAACCGCCGGCTGCTGCTCTTGTGGCCGTGGCGCATCTCCGGGTCGTGCACCGACATCATCCGGTCCCGGCTCACCCCATCCTTGAGACTCGCCCCGCCTTCGGTCCGCTCCACGTCCTGGAGCAGCAACTGCCCCAGCAGTTCCGCCGCGGTCACAATCCGCTGACGCTCAGCGCTGTCCTCGGGCAATTCCCCCTGCGCCTGACGCGATAATTCCAACAACCGATCTGCGTCAGCAACAATCCCGGCCAGCAGCGCTGCCCGCGCCTGCCGGTCGGACCAGTCGATGGCCGCTTCGCCCTTGACGCTGGAGCCCAGGTATCGATGGTATCCCTGACTCTTCGCCCATTGTCCGACGTTGATTCCCTTCAACTGTGCCAGCGCTCGCGCCAGTTTGACGATCCCGTCCGCCAACAGATTGTATGTATCCTTCACCGCGCCACGCCCCAGGATGTTGGTCGTGTCCAGCGCCAACCGCATCCCGCGCCCTTTCAGATACCCCGACTCCCGGGCCAGCCGCAGGCTGCCCTCGAACACCTCCCGCACCTTGTCGTGCAGGATCAGCTGAGCGCGAAACACCTGCAGCGTGCTCTTGGCGAAGGGCCGGTCCTCCACCTCAATCCCCAGGGCTACTTTCCAGCGTAGGTCAAAGTCGGCCCGGGCCTTGGCCTCGGCGTCGCTGACCTTGTCGTGGGACTGGAGCAGCAGCGCCGTCGCCAGCAGGCTGGGCGGCACGCTGTCCCGGCCGTTGTCGGGGCAGTAGAATTCGGCGAACTCGGCGTCTCGGAACAGCCGGCCCCGCAGCGAGGCCAACATGCCGTAGAAGGTGTCCCGCCCCACGTGATCCAGATACAGCCGGTCCGCTTCCCAAAGTCCCCTCTGGTCCGAACGCTCTCCCAACATTCTCCGCCCTCGCTACACTTGTTGACCCCAAGTATAGCCGCTTACCCGGCCACAGCCACTTTCCGGCCGGACTTCTAGGGCGCCACGATTCCGGGCAGTTTTCTTCCATATCGCCCTGCAGCGCAGGTGAGGGGCGATTGGTGGCGCCCAATTCACCCTTAACAAAAAACCGAAAGTAACCGAGGGATCATGGACCAACCGAAAGAATTTTTGTCCTTCGTGTCCCTTTATCGGAAGCTGCGAAACGATCTGGAGCTTGATCCGGCATCCTTCCTGGTTCCCCACCCCCTGCGCCGCGGTTCCGGCCTACGGTTGGTCTCTTATATGGCCGGAAGTTTCGGAGGATATACTTCAACGGCACCATGGACGGGGAGCCGCCGTACTGCTACTTCACAATCAACCCCGGGCTGGCCCGGTTGTCTCTCTCTCCCTAACCTCCTGGCAGGAGATCCAAGCGGACCGCGTTCCGCCCCGGGACCGGGACAAGCAAAACCTCTATCCCCGTCCCGGACGCGAAATAGAGTGCTTGATGTGTCTCTTTGACCCGGGGTTGGCCAAGTGAGAATGATCGGGGGGCTAATTGCCCAGGATTGACCGCTGGCAAATACCTGTGTCGCAAACTGCCCATAAACGCCCGTTTTTGAGGAACCATGAACATCCGACAACAAGATTGCCTTGAGTCGATCGAGGACCTGTTTAAGGAGCTGAAAGCCATGGGTGGAGCTGAGGACGAGGCTGTGAAGCATGAACTCCGGCGGTTGCTCGGAGACTTCACGAACATGGGGAGAGTCGGGACCCTCAACCTCCCGGGGCAATCAACCTGGAGGCCTACCCGTAGACGATAATCGCCCGTTTTTGAGCCAGGAGAATTACCATGGCATACGGAGACCCCTTCTCACCCGACTGGCTACGACCTTGCGTCTGGGCCAGAGCACCGGGCGACGGATACCCGGGCAGGTCCTACTGCGGGGCGACGACCTACTCCGAGCCTAAGAGGCCGCCGTGGGTCTGGCCTGCCGCAGTGCGTGACCAACCCGTCTGTAAAAAGTGCCTTGTGGCGCTGACCGCCTACGTCACCCGGTGATCTCTTAATCGCCCGTTTTTGCTGCAGTAAATTCACCGGCCGGTGAATTTACTGCAGCCCCACAATCGCCCGGTTTTGATTCTTGGAGGAAATGATGAACGCCAAAGAGATAGCTCTCATTGATTCGATAGAGCTCACTCTGATTGAATTGAAGTCCATCGGAGGGGTGAACGACCGCGAGGTGTTGCGCGAGCTCCGGCGAGTCGTTGGCAACTTCACCTCTGGCGGCCATTTCGGAACTCTCAACATATCGGGTCGCGCCTTTGACAAGGAAAAGTCGATAGACCCTAAAACATGGGGTGAGACACCCACCCCTTGGCCTGCCCGGGCCAGGTAACCCCGTAATCGCCCGTTTATGGTCCATGGCCCAAAGCCACCACCTCAGCCTCGGGGGTGGGTGGGCCATAAACGTATAGCGGAGATGCCCCTAGTCGAAGTCGCGGCTAGCGAGGAATAACGATGCCTACTAGTTGCCATCAGCGTTGGATTGATCGGTCACGCGTTCAGGTTCCGGCCTGATTGCCCGGGAGGTCCATGCTGATGCTTCCGTTGCTTCGGAGTTCATCCAACGCTGCCCTTATCTCGGACTCCTCTCGGTGTGGTTTCAGTACCCTCACCAGGTCCAGAGCCTCTTCGGCACTCTCCTTGTCGGATGGCCTGGTTAGGCTCCAGATGGAGATGATGGCGGCCCTCAGGTCCAACCCCCGGGCGTTGCAGTTTCCGAAAGTCGCAATCAACTCATCCATCTGCTGGGCGTAGTGGACCAGCGGCGATTCTGTTCCCGGCCTCTCATGGAACTTCAGTCCGGGCAGGATACGTATGGCGCCATTTCCCTCGATGTAGTCAACCTGTACCTCGTTCCTGGACTTGGCCAGGTCAAGGTCGCCCAGAACCTCGTCGCACTGGGGGCCATCGGGGTAGAGCTTGAACCGGTAGCCCAATGGGACCAGGTAGAGCTTCTGTAGCAGGTATACGTGTAAGCAGTAGGCGTTTGTGCCCGGTTCAGCGCCTGCCTCGTTCAGCCTTCGGGCCAGGACCTGGGGGAGCACGCTCCTGAGTTTTGCCCTAGCGTCAGTGTCCAGCATTTCCTCTCCTGCTTCTTTCCTGGTGGAGGTTCGGGCCTGCGGTCGGTTTAGCCCTCATTGCTTCATGGATTGTATCCTGGGGAGGCACTCCCAACCCGGCTCAACCTGCTGGTCTGGCGTTCAGCCTGCCTCTGAGTCCCTTTCCTTTAAAGGTACTCCAGCAGCCCTGGCTATCCTGGCGTTGAGTCCCTGGATGACCTCGTCGGCTATAGATTTGCCGAGTCCTTTCGCCGGGTGTTTCCCGAGGATGGTCTTGATCCCATGGGAACTGTAGTTTCCAAGCCCGGCCTGCCTGGTCAGGACTTGGATGCGTGCGAGCTGTTCCTGGGTAGCTGCGTCGGTCCTTGGCATTGGGGCGTTCTCCTCTGGGTTTCGTCTTTAGGGTCCTTGTTGGAGTGGCGGTTCCGATTTCCGGATGCGTACGAGAAGTTGTTCAGAGAGCTTATTCCACCCGGGTTATTCCGGCAGCGTGGACCAGTCAGGGCCTTCCTCCAATTCCCGCGTCAGCCGGTCGTATTCCCTCCAGCATAGACGGTTAGGTTTCATACATTGCCAGAAAGACTCCGATGGACGCGATTATCATGCTGAAGGCCATGGTCAAGCCCCCGATTTTGAACAGCCAGCCTGGTAGGTCGGCGAAAAGGGCTATGCCGGTCATTATGAGCATCGGGATGAAGAACATGCCTCCCGCGAGGGTGAGTATTTGTCCGCTCATGTTGTACTCTCCCTGCTTCGTCCTTTCGTGGGACACTTGGTGACCATTCCGGCACCTTTCTATTTGTTCCTTACAGTTCACGAAACGAGAGCCTAAGTTGCCAATTCTTTTGCCCGGAACTTTCACCCGTCGCCCCGAACGAGGACCTCTTTGCAGCGGCCGCACCTCGCCAGGCGTTGCCCGGGATGGGGCTGGCCATCGCCGGTAACCTTGAAATCGCAACCGGGGCACTCGAGGCTCCATCGAAACGTCAGCAGGTCCTTGGGGACCATCCGCTGCGGACCATTGCCCTTGTTCCCAGGCGGCTTCGCCGGCGGCTCGGGAGACAGGATCGCCTTGTCGAGGGCGGCGACTTCCTCTCTGGTCAGCTTTTCGCTGGGCCTGGATCGTCCCAGCAGAGAGGCTCTTTTGGACATGTCCTCCTTGTCTCAGATCCCACCGGTCTGGACCGGGTAGTCGTTGTTACGTCAATGTTCACGGTCCCGCCTTCAGGGCGTTCCGAACCGTCTTTTCGTTGACCTCCAGGAGCCCTGCGATCTTCCGCCCCGAAGCGCCGGCGTCCTTCATGCGCCGGGCCAACTGCACCTGGTCGTCGGTAAGAGACCTCCGGCGTCCCAGGGTCTTGCCCCGGGCTCTTGCCGCCGCCAACCCCTCCCTGGTGCGCCGGCGTCCTACTTCCCGCTCCTGGTCCGCCACCCACGCCGCCATGCTGACCATCTGGTGGCCGACGAAGGCCATGGGGTCGTCGGGCTCAAGCTCGAGGAACTGCGTCCAGCCCTCAGTCTCGTCGAGGGACCTGATCTTCACTCCCCGGGCCCGCAGGGAGATGATGCACTGGAGAGTGTCCAACCACCGCCGGCCGATCCTGTCGATGCGGACGACAACCAGGGTATCGCCTCCGGAGAGGCGCCCGTCCAGGCGGTGCCAGCCTTGGCGTTGGTCCGTGCCGGTGGCCCCGGAGACACCGATGTCCCGATAGACGGCATCCCTCTGAACGCCGGCCTCGCGAAGCCGGAGAGCCTGGCTGAAGGGGTCCATACCGGCGACTCCCTCCTGCAGGTGGCGGCTGGTCCGGATGTATCCGAAGAGGGTCATTCGGTCAGGTTACGTTTTATCCGCACTAACCGCGATACGGAAATGACACCCGGAGGGTATGCGGAACAATCGGGGGTTTTAGCCGCTGAGTCGGATGGGGAAATGGTCCGAGGCGTGGTGTTTGCCCGAACCAGCATCGTGGGCAAGGGACGTAAACCAGGGGTGATAATCCCCCTGTACGGGAAAACCCCTGCCGTGCCTGACTGAGAATTGGGTCCCAAACCGGCGCCCGGAATGGGAAAGGCGGTCCTGCACCCACCAAACCCGGGAGAGGCTAAGGCGAAAATACGGTGGAGTTACCCCCCGCCGAACAGGCCCAGGTCGTCTCGCCAAGGGAGGCATCGGCCAGCGCCAGCGAGGTCCGACCCCTGATCTCCCGGCTCTCAAGGTGTCTCACTGTTGTTGGTTGCTCACGCTTGTTGACTGCTCACCCCGCGGGTGGTAATGTTCATTATTATCTTTACCTGTATCAATTGGGGGGGGGGGGTGAAGTTGGATAAGTTACGGAGGCCTAAATGGTCGAAAAGATCGTTTCCTATCAACACCTACATGGCCGGCTTCGGATTGCCGCTAAACCCCTCCTTCCCTTCGGCTAGCTTCCTCTCCACTTTGTCCCTTTTCCTGTAACCGAGCTTTCAATCAGGGACCGCATTGCTGCGGCGTTTCCTGCGGGAAACCGCATTCCGCCGTAGACCTAACGGCGACGCCTTCCCCGTGATTGTTTTCTCCAGCAGAGTTTTTAATTAACGCAAGCTTTAGGAAACCTCTGAATAAGTTGTTGGATTGCCCCAGACCACGCCTTAGCCAAGCACGATTCCAACAGAGGATCCCCTTCGTTCCCGACTTGTTCAGAGGATTCCTAGGTTTGGGCAATCTGCCCATCCTGCGGCTTTTGCGTTCCCGGTATTTCAGCATCCCGCGTCCATGGAGGAGCCGATGGAAAACAACGAACTTGACCGCCTTTCATCTTTATATGGTGGGTATTGGAACCAGAACGTTCTGGACTTCTGCTATATGACCAACCGGTACTTCCCGCCACAAGGAATGATTGAGGATATGCAGGCGAAACTGCCCGAGTTAATCGGCAATTACCCGTCTACCAATTGGTACCTTTCATCTTTGATGGCCCGCCAGGTGGGACTCACGCATAACGAATTGGTGATTGGCAACGGGGCCAGTGAGCTCATCAACGCCATCGTGTCGCGGTACGTGCAGCGGTTGGCGGTCCCGGTGCCAACCTTTGAGGAGTTCGTGAACCGCGCCATGATACTGGGCAGAGAGGTCTGCCCATTCAAACCGTCACAGCGTTTTGACCTGGACATTGAAGGGTTTATTGATCATGTAAAAGGATCCGGTTCAGACTCCGCCCTCCTCATTCGTCCGAACAATCCAACGGGCAGTTACCTGTTGAAGAACGACCTGGTCTATTTTCTGGACCGCATGAGGAATCTCAACCTGGTATTGGTGGATGAGTCTTTCCTGGACTTCGTCGACACGGAGGTCAACCCATCGGCTTTGGACCTGCTTGACGAATATCCCAACCTGTTGGTGTTAAAGAGTCTTTCCAAGAATTACGGCATCCCGGGCATTCGCCTGGGCTACGCGGCCACCGCAAATGCGGAGCGGGTTGCCCACCTGCGCAACGATTTGCCAATCTGGAGCATCAATTCATTCGCCCAGTATTTCCTTGAAGAGATGGGCGGTTACCGGTCCGAATACGACAGGTCCTGCCTCCAGGTGATGGAGGCCACCCGCAGATTGGTCCGAGGGCTGGCGGAGGTCCAATACCTCTATCCGTACCCCACCCAGGGCAACTTCGTCCTCTGTCGTATCTCGTACGGGTTCACCGGGGAGGAGCTCGCAGCGCGCCTATTCGAGGACTCCCGCGTTCTGGTCAACAATTGCGGGTCGAAAGAGGGTTTGGAGGGCAACTTCATACGTATCGCCTGCCGCACCGAGGAGGACAACACCCGCCTCGTTGAGGCGTTTATGCGCCTGTCGAAATATGCCGAACCAAGCAAACTTGAATCCATGGAAGTGCGGTAACCGATGAAAGGATTGATATTGGCTGCCGGAATAGGCATCAGACTCCACCCACTGACTCTGACGCGTCCCAAATGCCTGGTCGAAGCGGGGGGTAAACCCATGATGGAATACCAATTGGACGGCCTGAGAACGGCCGGAATTGCCGAGTGCACCATCGTCGTGGGGTATATGGCCGACTCGGTGCGCAGCTACTTCGGGTCGAACTACCGGGGGATGAAACTCTCCTACCTGGAGAACAAGGCCTACGACAGCACCAATAACCTCTATTCCCTGTGGCTGGCTAGGGCGGAATTCGACGACGACATTCTGCTTCTGGAGTCCGACCTCGTGTTCGACAATGAGCTGATCAGCGAACTGACCCTGATGGACCAACCGAACGTGGCGGTGGTGGACAAATTCCGGCCCAATATGGACGGCACCATCATCCTGGCCGCCGGGGGCATCACGAAGCAGATGGTCCTCAAGTCCGACCAGGGCTCTCACTTTGACTACGGCCGCGCCCTCAAGACCGTGAATATCTATCGGCTTTCCCAGGAAACGTTGGTGGAAACGGTTGTTCCCGGAATGGCGGAATTCCTCGAAGATGAACAGACCGACCAGTATTACGAAGCGGTGTTCGCCAACCTTATCGACTCCGGCAGCATGAGTATGGCGGTCATGGATACCGGTATCCGGAAATGGGCGGAGATTGATACGGTGGGCGACCTGATGGACGCAGAAAGGATGTTCGCCGCCCCCGCCGTCAGGCGGCGGAGGGAGCCGGTCCGGCCAGCACACGCTGCGATCGTCAGATAGGAGACTCAGATTGAGCACAGCCAGAGAATGGTCCACTCAGAGTGCAATTGACTTTTACTATCAGAATCGCCATGAGATTTCGGACCTCTACCCGTCGGAAAAGGTCTTCCTGCCTCGGGTCCTGTTCCCCGGCGCCAGGGTGCTTGACGTGGGTTGTGCTTCGGGCGGCTTCTTCAACATCATGCGCTCCTACGAACCCGGCATTGAGTACACCGGGGTTGATCTGTCGGACAGGGCGGTGGAGCTGGCCCGTGCGCGATACCCCGAAGCAAGGTTCATGGTCACAGCGGGTTTCGGGTTGCCCTTTGAGGACAACACATTCGACCTGGTCCACTGCACCAGCGTTTTCAACAACGAACCCAACTATCAGGCGATGCTGAAGGAAATGTACTGGGTTTCCAACCGGTTCGTCCTCATTGATATCCGGTTGTTGAAGGGCATCGGGAAGCAATTGGAATCGGTCTACAATATCCAGTTCAACAGCAGAGAAGCTGAAGCCACTGTTCCCTATGTGGTGAACGACGCCGACGAGGTGGCCGATTTTATCTTAAACCTGGAACCCCGGCCCAGGGCGCTGCGCGGCACCGGCTACTTCCACCAGGTGGCGAAGGAAGCCAATACGCCGCACGCTGAAGTCTGCATGGCCGTTTTGTTAATCCAAAAAGGGGGCAGCGAAGGTGGGCCGACCACCCTGGACCTGGCAGAGTTACCCATAGAGTTTGCCATTTCCGGGCCGCAACCTGGCTGACCCCCGGGCCTTCTTGGGTCGCCAACAGAGGCGAAACCGGTGCCGATTGTCGATTTTTCCCAGGACGCGGTCAAAGGACGCGGTGACATCGAATTGCTGAATACCGGGAGCAGATGGGAGTCTCGCCGCCCCGGTCAACGGCAAGAGGCGAATTTGAAGGAACGCAGGGTCCTCGGACGAGAATCACCCGGCGGCGAAAACCCGCTGCCGACTATCTTGTCCTTTGTTGTTGATCCGGCCAACATCGTCACGCTGCTGGGCCTCAGCAGCGGGCTTCTTGCCATCTACTTTGCGCTCAATCAGCGTTTTTCCGCCGCAATAATTGCCCTGCTCTGGGCTGTTTTCATGGACTGGTACGATGGCCTGGTCGCTCGAAAAATGCCCAACAGAAGCGAGTCTCGCAAGCTGTTCGGCGCTCACATGGATTCCCTGGTTGATATGGTCACGTCGGCCACGGGTCCGGCGATTCTCCTGCTGAGCGTCGGCAATTTCAGTCCGTGGTTCTACCCCGGCGCCCTGGCAATAATCATGGCCGGGGTTCTCCGCCTGGCCTACTTTGACGTGTACGGACTCGATGAGAACGGCGCCCACGCCGGCGTCACAATCGACAACACGCCGATCGTTATTTCGGCAGTGTTTTTGTTGTACAACTTCATCGACAGCAATATATTTGCTGCCATACTTTACGCAGCGGTGCTGGTCATGGCGTATTTGCACGTTGCGCCGTTTCGAATGAAGAAGTTGGGAGGTCGGTGGTATTACGCCCTCACAGCGTACGTCGTTATCCTGACCGCAGCTCATGCCTTCAAAATTTGGACGCAATAGCCCCGGCTTCGGATTGAGCGGCACAGAAATACCGGCCCCGGAATCTGGACTTCGCCTTACCCAAAAAGCGTTTTAGCTCGCGGTCCGGAGCAGGTAGAAGTAATTCTGCAGCCGGGGCCAGGGGATGTTCAGCCCGGACAGCGCCTTTGGCAACGCCCAAAAGCTGATCGGAGCCGTCCCCCTCAGCGCGTACCAGGTGAGAGCGCCCAGCAAGGGGGATTCCCTCGCCAGGAAGGGCAGCCACTTGCGCCGAAAACTTACCAGTTCCTCGGCAATCACCACATCGTTATAGCCAAGGTTCTGCTTAACCTCCAGGCAAGCGATATCCGACCGCTGGAACAGATGGCGGTACAACTCGACACTTCGGTAGACCGCCTGGTACTCACCTTTTGCCAACGACACCCCGCTTCGCACACCTGACTCGCGGAGAACAATCGAGCCTCCGACGCTGAGCCGGTCTTTCAGTGAGTCCAGAAGCGAGACTGCGTCCGAGTGGTTGAGATACATGAAAAGACCGCCCGCGAAAATTAAATCGAATGGGCCATCGGGCAAGTCCTTCCGTACGTCACCGCTTATTATCTGGGCATTCGTGAGATGGCTGACCCGGGTTCTCGCTGCATCAACCATTAACTGACTTCGCTCAATCCCGATGACGCTGTCGTACCGATTGGCGAAAATCTCGACCCACGCCCCGGCGCCACAGCCAACGTCAAGCACCCTTCCGGAGGCAGGCACCGCATCCAGCCATTTGCCGATGATCCCCTGCTCCCTTGCCACCCGATGGATCACTGCCTTGAGCGGCAGATTGTGCCCATGAGCCATCATGCTCATCGAGGCGGCGGTCGTTCCGCCGGCCCCATCGAAATAGCTCTCGACAACAGCATCATCAATCTCTTCCTGAGGAGAAGTCTCCGAATTCTCCTGTTTCATCGTCATAAATCGTTTTTCTCCGTCTCCTCTCTAACCGGCATCATAGCAAATTATCCGGCGTCCTACACTTCTACCCGCGTGGTCCTGCCGCCCGCCGCCACGTTTAGGTGGATCCAGGAAACTGGACAGTAACCGTGTTAGTTTTCAAGTCTTTCGCGGGGTAATGGAGCGGATTGTATTAAAAAACTATCTCAAATCTTGAGTTGCCACTGGCGGCGGTACCAGAGCAGGGCACACGCCAGTTGGATCAGGCCCATGTAGTTCGACGCTTTCTTGTCATATCGGACCAAGATCGCCCGGCACTTCGATAGCCAGGCCAAAGTGCGCTCCACCACCCAGCGGCGGGCCGGATAGCGTTTTACCCCTTTGGCATCCAGTTTCTCCTCCCCGATGCGCCTGATGTGTCCCCGGTACTCGTGAGCCGCTACGGTTCGGTGGCCCGTTGGATTGTCGTACCCCTTGTCGAGGCACAGATGCTGGGGCCACTCATCACTGAGGTGGACCCGGTTTTTTGGACGGCTGGTTAAGTAAGGGTCCTTCTCATTGACCAGCAGGTCCAACACCTTGGCCAAGGCCAACCCGGTTACCAGATATTTCTGGTGGCCAACCACAATTTCTCCTCTAACTGCCGGAAGTGCGTCTTCCAATCCGACGCCGAGGGTATGAATCAGGGTACCGAGGCTAGACTCCCGGACGGATCCGGCGCCAGCTCCAGGTAAACCAGTGTGGTCTGAATCCGGCCGTGTCCCAACCACCGGCTGAGGTAGTTCAGCGGAATCCCGTTGAGCAACATGGGCCGGGACTACCCTGGCCTTTCGTCCCTTACCCTGCCGGACGACCAGGGTGGGGCGGTCTGAATCGAGGTGCAGGTCCCGGGCTTCCAGGTCCCGGGCTTCGGACACCCGGAGGCCGGCCCTCCACTATTCCAACATGATCAGCCTGGCCCTGGGGTTGGGGGCGGCGGCGATGAGGGCGTTGACCTCGGCCATCTCCAGGTACACCGTGAGCTTGTAACCGTTCTCCCGGTGTAATTGTTGCAATCTGCCCCCTTTGGGGTTGATACCCCGGGGGCGCCTCGTGCTCAGCGCGGTGGTGTTCATGGGTCCATGTGTAACAAAAGGAGCACTTTTGTTACATTTCAAATCGGCCTGGGCCGACGCTGTAACCGGGCTCGGAATGGATGGTAAGAGATAACGCTGAGGTGTAATCCCGACCTTGGGGTATACAGTCCGGCTATTCCGGCGGCGGTTCGGCGGAATTCTCCTCCGGTCCGCTGAAATGAGAAGACCCCGGAGACATCTCTCCGGAGTCGGTCAGTAGCGGAGTCAGGAACAGGAGTTGAACCGGCAAGAATAATTGACGGAACCGGCAGAATCGGTGTCTACCGGGAAGTGACCCACCCGTGCCCGGGAGGGTTCAGCCAGGTTCCGTTCGGCCACTCCTAAACGGGTTGCTTCCAGTTCAGGCCTTCCACCCGCCCATCCGAAATTTCTTTCTGCCGCAGACGGCGCATAGGCCCGTCGTGGCGGGCCGTCCATTGTTCAGGGTCACCTGCTCCCGGTTGGTGGTCTCGGTCTTCGTTTTGCACTTCATGCAGTAGATGGCGTTTGGATCGTTGGTAGTAGTCATGCGAGTACACCGCCTCCGATGGCTTTGTTGTCACCAGCGATTTTAACCCCGTTGGCAACCCGGACACCGCCGGGCCCCGGTTTGAGCTGTCACCGAATTTACGATTAAACCGGTTTCGACGAGGCTTTCTTCGGAGAGGCCCGCGGGCTCTGCATCACCCGGGCAACGTACCTGCCGTCTTCGGCTCTGGGAGTGTCTGGCTGGTGTCCTGGCGAGATTCGGGTTCCCTACGCTCGCGATTTGCCTCGGGGTCCGACTTCAGCCTAAGGGCCGCCTTCAGCAGCCTCTTGGCCGGCAGACTCGTGCTCTCTCCCCGCTGGATTGCCCATCCGAACCCCTTGGCCGCCTGCACCACCTCGCCGTTCCTGGTCTTGGCGACCTCTCCGAGTTCGTCCTCATCCCGCGGCATTTTCAGGCTGCTCCGGTACTCTGTAAAAGGCGGAGGTAAAGTGGACCACCTGGACGGATTGACTGCCTGACATTTCTCCTGGACAGTTAGTGAGGACGCTTTCGCTAGACATCGACATTTATGCTGAACAGCGACAAACCTGCCCTTCGACGAGTGGACCGAGGTCTTCGGGTCGGAGAGGTTGACCGGCGCACTGCTGGACCGCCTCACCCACCACGTCCACATCCTGGAAATGAACGGCGAGAGCTACCGGCTCAAGCGTAGCAGAGAGGGAGTTGTCTCCCAGACTCGAGAAGAGCCTCACGAAGAATAGGTTGCATCAAGACCTTCCTGCCTGTCCTCTGCTGACCCACCCGTCATCAGGGCATTTCCCTCAACAAGTGGCGCTGACATTTATGCTGGCCAGTTAGCTCGGACTTTTTCGCTGGCCTTACACACCAGGTGGTACAGTTTTACTCCGCCCCAGTGGCCCAACATACCTCCGCCATTGACAGGTCAGAAGAGTATGGCTACGAAGGAGCCCCATGGCTACATCCGGACATTGAACCAGGGTCACGGACGCATCGAAACCCTGGGGTGCAGGGCCTTTACCGACCCGGACTGCCTGGAGACTGGCAAACTCGGGAATAGCAAGCAATGGGTCTGGCTGAAGGCGACGGTGAAAGTCAGGGCCAGGTGGGAAACGGCGGAAGGGGCCATGGTCTAGTCCCGTACTACATCAGCAGCCTGAGGTCACCGGCCTAGAAGATTCTGGAGGCGGCACGCCAACACCGGAGCATCGAGAATTCATTGCATTGGATCTTGGGCGTGCGCTTTCGTGAAGATCAGTGCCGGGTCCGGAGGGACCACGATCCCCCAAAACTGGCCACCCTACACCAGATTTCCACCAACCTGCTCAAAAAGGGATCTAGCCTCAAAACCGGTATCCAAGGCAAACCCCTCAACCCCGGCTGGCGCGACGAATACCTACTCAAAGTCCTGCTTGGTTGAGACGCGATTACCCTGGCCGGGTTGATCGGAAGTTCCTAGAATATCAATTCGGGGCTTATGATTAGGACAAAGCCTCAGGGGGTGCCAGATGGGTGATGTGTATTTGTTGGGCGCAGGATTTTCAAAAGCGATATCAGACGAAATGCCTTTACTCAGTGAGCTGAGCGGTCAAATCAAGGCACGAGGACTGGATCTACCTTCCCATCTAACCACGCTTGGTGACAATCTCGAAGTTTGGCTTTCTTACCTAAGTCAACCCCATCCCTGGCTCCGGGAATCAATGAACTTGAAGAACCAAGCGATGGCATTGGAAATTTCCGAGCTTATCAAGGAGGTCCTCGATGAAAAGGAGCGCCTGGCAATTGTGAAGGACTGCCCGAGTTGGCTACAAAAGCTGACGAAAGCCTGGCATGAAACTAAAGCCGGAGTGATTAGCCTCAATTACGACACTCTGGTGGAACGGGCAGCAGCGATGATTAGCACCGGGGGAAACGGCCACCTTTCAGCCGACCAACTGTACCCCGTTCAGTTGACCATATCCACTAGACGGGATGCGATGGTGTTTGGTTCGAGTGAAGTGGACACTTTCACATTGTTCAAGCTTCACGGGTCCACCAATTGGTACTATTCTGGCGCTGCTGAATCCACCGGAGAGGTGATCTATTACAGTGGATGTAGTCCATGGGGGGCCGACTCTTCTAGGGAACAGCGAGAGAGAAAAGCCGTGAGCGATAAAGTGCCTTTAATCGTGCCTCCCACAACGGAGAAGGTCCGTTTCTTCCAGCACGAATCGTTGAAGCGGACTTGGACCCGGGCTGTTATGTCGTTATATGAAGCGAAGGCGATCTTCGTTATGGGGTATTCGCTCCCAATGACGGACTTGGCGGTTCGCTTATTCTTGCATGAAGGAGGCCAAGGATCCGAAACAAAGAAAGACCTCTACATTGTAAATCCCGATTGTCGTGTTGCCGACCGGTATCGGGAATTGCTGGGCCAAGCCTACGATATCAAGGATGATTACTTGGATAATGATGCGGTTGAACGCTTTATTGACGATAGGTTCGGTTAATTAGGTAGGTTACCGGATGAGGTGTTCTTGAGCGCCGGGTAAAGGATGTTCCTGGTCAAGGTGGGAGTTGAACGGGGCCGAGTTATCGGAGGACCCTACCAAGCCGGTAACGCCTGGGACAAGCCCATGAGGACTATCGTTCGAGGTCATCGCTCATAGGGACATCAGCACTGCTGGCCCGTTTAGCCAGAGCGGATTTACCGGCAGATCGCATTCGATTTGGTATTGCGATGCTCCGGAGCCAAGTGTGTTCCGATGGTATGAAACAGCGTTCGGGGTGTTGGGTCGTGGGAGCACTTTTACCCCTTCGCCATGCCGCCAGAGGCTGGGGATACGCCCTTGACATAACCTTGAGTTGGAACTCCGGCAAGCGTTGTCCGACCTGGGCCTGGACGAGCATGTGCGGGTAGACCCTTTGTGAAAGGCCCTCAATCGATAAGATTTGTGACACTCGCCGATTTTCAATCCAACAACGAATGGGTAGAATCTACACTTGGATAAACTTGGCGCACTCCCAGAATCGTAAAACGAAGTGGTCTCCCGGCTTCGGCGGAACATTGGCTTCCAAAATTGATTGGACGGACGAAACATGGAACCCTGTAACCGGCTGTACGCGGGTGTCGCCGGGCTGTGACAATTGCTACATGTTTTCCCTCTACCCCCGCCTTAAGGCAATGGGCGTGCCGGGGTACGAGTCCGCACCGGGGGACGTGAAACTACAGTTCCAGCGTCTTCATATGCCGCTGTCATGGAAAACGCCGCGTCGCATCTTCGTAAACAGTATGGCAGACCTTTTTCACCCGGACGTTCCCTTTGACTTTGTAAGTGATGTCTTTACGGTGATGAAGGAAGCTGCGAACCAGCAAGGCCATGTGTTTCAGGTACTGACGAAAAGGCCCGGAAGGGCCGTTGCCTGGTGGAAGAACTGCGCGGAGTCCTTCCCTGGCGGATGGCCTCCCAATGTTTGGGTCGGCACATCCGTCGAGAGCCAAAAGTATGCCCCGCGATTAACAGTGTTGGCACGTCTTCCGGCGCAAACACGATTCGTGTCCGCCGAGCCGTTGCTGGAACCAATTGACCTGACACAATGGCTGGACACAGGCGTACTCCAATGGGTCATCGTTGGTGGTGAAAGTGGCCGACAGGCTAGACCAATGGACTTGGAATGGGCTAGAGACCTGCGCGACCAAACCCTCAAGGCTGGGGTGGCATTTTTTCTGAAGCAACTCGGCGGACGACGAGGGAAGCGGGCCGGAGCCGAAGCCATATTGGATGATCGGGTCTGGCAAGGCTACCCGACGATTGGTTGAGATGAGACATGCCTCGTGAAACGACAACTTGGCCCCTCGACCCTCACACTCAAGGCAAGCATCTTGTTCTCCAGTACTACATGGAGGCGTGGTTGCCGATTATGACCACTTGGAACGGCAGAGTATTGTTCATCGACGCGTTCGCTGGACCGGGCGAATACTCAGGTTGTGAACCCGGTTCGCCCTTAGTAGCGTTGCGTGCCTTTACCGAGCACAGCGCCCGCAAACGAATGAAAGGAAACATTAACTACCTATTCATTGAAAAGGACCCCAACCGGTGTGGTCATTTGCGAGATGTGCTACGCAATTTCGAGCCTGAAATCCCTGAGAACTGTCGATTTCAAGTGTTCAACTCAACCTTTGACGAGACTCTCACAGACGTACTCGATCGCATTGACGAACAGAATAAGCGCCTCGCTCCTTCGTTCGTGATGATAGACCCGTTTGGAGTGTCCGGTACGCCTATGAAGACCATTGGCCGCATTCTTTCCAATCCCAAATCTGAAGTTTACGTATCCTTCATGTTCAACCACATCAATAGGTTCAAGGAGCATCCCAACTTTGAACGACATCTCGATGAGCTGTTCGGCTGCGCTGAATGGAGGCATGGCTTAGAGATAACCAATTCGGTCGAGAGGAAGGATTTCTTCTTTGGCCTTTATAAGCGTCAACTAAAATCAGCTGGTGCCAAACAGGTTCTCCACTTTGAACTCTATGAAGGTCAACGGTTGGTGTATGCGATTTTCTTCGGTACGCAGAACCTAGAGGGCTGTGACAAGATGAAACAGGCAATCTGGAAAGTAGCCCCGTTTGGAGACTACCGATTTCATGGTGGACAGAACAGCCAGCTTACTTTCGGAACGGAGCTCCTCGACTTCAGTCCGCTGGAGAAAGCACTTCATGAGGAGTTTGGCCCAAAAGGGTGGACTAGAATTGAAGATATGACGCGGTTCGTTAAGTCCGACGCAACGGAATATCACTCCGGCCACCTGAAATTGAAGACACTGAACCCCATGGAAAAACGTGGGGAAGTAGAAGCGAGGCAGGGGTCCCGAAAACGGCCAGGCACCTATCCAGACGGAACCGAACTTCGATTTGTGAATTGAGCCATCCGGCACCTGAGCAGGTAGTTGTCGCCAAACCGCGACAACGGAGCCGACATATTTCTGGAGGCTGGCGCATTTGCTGCCGGCTCTACTACTCCAGCTTCTCGACCAAGGCGACCAGTCCCTGGTGTTCGGCATCGACGAAACCGTGGAACGGCGTGGCGGGCCCAAATCAGGGCTCGGGACATTTACCGTGATGCCGCGCGCTCCAGCCGTAGCTACCTGGTCAAGGTCAACGGCTTGCGCTGGATTAGCCTTACGAAAAATATGTTTGATTCAACGGGATCAACGAGACTTGTATCAGCTTGAGCCCTGCCAGACCCGAGCCCAGGCCTAGAACCCGGCCGAGTTCAGGAAGATTCGCTGGCGAATCTTCCTTGGATCAGGCCCCGAGGCAGCATTTAACAGCCGCAACCAACCGTTGAGGAACCTGATGAACATGGCAGCTTATACCAAACCCTGCCTTCTGTGCGGAAACTCCGCAACCGGCAATAACCGTTCCAGTGAGCACATCGTCCCAGCCGCGCTCGGCGGTACCCTAACCGTCTCGGGGTTCATCTGCCAACAATGCAACAGCGATGCGGGTCGCTCATGTGACGCGGCTCTCGCACAGAGTTTTGAAGGCCTAACCAGACTCCTCGATATCTCGCGACAAAAATCCCTGCCTCGGGCCCGGGTCACATACACATCTGATGGCACACCCATCCGGGTACTACCCGGAAACTGTGTGGTGTTCGGCCACACAACCGAACAAGAAATCACTGAAGGAAACAGGAAGATCCTGCGCATAACAGCGGCATCGAAAGACGAACTGCGCAAGTCAGTTCAAAAGATCAAAGATAGACGGAACTTAGACTTGGATGTAGAGACGTTCGTGGAGGACGCCACGGTTAGTTCAATGTACATCGATGAGCCTTACCTGCTCTTGGACGTCAATTGGGGACCCGACCATTACAAATCGCTGGTGAAGTCCGCGCTGGCGCTGGTTTGCTGTGCCGGGTTAGATCCATCAGACGCCGAAATCGCGATGGCTTATCTGACTGGGGATACTGAGGAGAAATGCTTTTTCCCGTATTACAACAAGGACCTGGTAAGTCAGCGCGAGGCTGGTATGCCGATCAACTGCGTATACTTGAAGGGTGACCCGGTCAGCCGCGAGCTCATGGCGTACGTCGAGATCTTCGGCATCCTGAGATCGGTCATACGCCTGTCAGAAAAATATGACCGAGACTATTTCGAGCGTCTTTATGCGTTCGACCCGACCAACGGGCACGAACTCGACGTGGAGATCGAGTTGAACTCATCGATTCTCGTCGATGCAGAAAACGAGACCGACTACTATGGAGTGGAGACCGGCGGTTTCCTTGCGGCAATTGACCCCGTGATGCAAAGAGCCAGGGCCATTGCAAACGAGAATGAGTTGACCAGGATCGCCGTCTCGGCCATGCAACAGTACTGCGATGAGTTGGGTAAGGCATCCGACGAACCTATGACCGACGACGAATACCGTGCTATGTGGGACCACATAGGCCAGTCGGTGTTGCCGTTCTTGAACCACCTAAACCGTCCAATGAAATTGCCAATTCACGTGTTGGAGCAACTCTCGCAGAACTCCTGACTGACGGCCCTCGATCGGACGGGGAGCCTGAAGTATATGAAACCCAATCGTCGTGAAATTGGTGGGCTGTTAGGTATACGGACTGGCAGCCGAGCGGCTATAGCGGGGCATGAGTACCTCCGCTGGCCGTGACTTCGACGGAGGGCATCTCCGCCATGGGCCCAAAACCGGACGTTTATGGGCCTTCTGCGACGTGGGTCGAGACGATCCCGGCCATCGGTTAATTCTCTGGTAAATTGAAACTCCGATTGTTACGACTCGGCCAAGTCCGGGTGAAACAGACCCACCAAGCACTCCCTTTCGCGCCCGGGACGTGGATAGCGGTTTTGTTTGTCCCGGTCCAGAGCAGGGACTCGGTCTGCCGGGATCTCCCGCCAGAGAGTCAGGGGTAGAGAAAGGCTGGCCAGCCTGGGGTTGATCGTGAAGTAGAAGTAGGGCGGGGCCCAGTCCGTGGTGCCATTGAAATATATCCCCCGGAACCTCCGGCCATCCCTGAGGCGGACTGTAGGCCGGAACCCCGGTGCAGGGGGCGGTGGGACCTGGAAGGACGCCGGGTCGAGCTCAAGCTCATCACGCAACTGCTCATAAAGGGACACGAGGGACGAGAATTCGCGGGGTTGTTCCATGCCGGCTCCGGTGGTCGGATTTTCCTGCTACGGGCGAATTGGGGCGTGAACAATCAACCCTCCCCGGCTTTACCATAGCCAAAGGCATTCATTGTCCAGTCACGGTCAGCATTATGGAGTTTCCTCGGGCGTAAGAGAAAATTGCGGAGTTCGAGTTCACTGACCATAGGTTGGCGGCGGCCTTACCTCGTGAAAGATCGAATATTCCGAGATTATCTTCCCCTCGTCGCCAGTGTCGCCTGACAACCCGGCAATAAGAATTACCGTGTAGACTCCGGGGCCATGTTCCTCCAACAGGCCGGTCAGGTCCGCTGCCAGGGCGAAATTGTCGCCCTCAGCAGTCAGTTCCCGAGCTTTGGTGGCATAGATGGATATCTCCGATTCCCGAATCAGTTCAGACTTCTCCCGGGCATCTTCCCAGGCCTTCACCATTTCCTCACGTGACTCTGGTCTCCCTATGGTACTTCCGATTTTGTACGGGTCAGGACACTGCGGTTGTTCCACGGTCTCCGTGTATTCGAAATCATCCTGGAGTGGGGGGGCTGGCGAAAACAGGCTGCCGATGATTCCCCCGTAGGAGTAGCAGTTTGTCTGGGCCAGTTGCCCCTGGGTGAGGGTCTCGGGCTTCCGGTCGTAGACCAGCAGGGCCACCATGGAGTACTCCGCATCGAATTCCTTGCCGTTTTTCAGGTGGCCCTGCAATGTCAGTTCCCCGTCCTGGATGGTCGGGATATTGGTGAAGTCCACATAGTCGGCCTCAAAGTGCTGTACAGCTTTGAATGTGTTCCGGTCCCAAGCCAATCCGATGTTCACCTTGCGGTAGGAGGGGTGCAGCATAGTCTCCCGGTGGCCCGGGCTGCCCAGCCAGTCTTGGACTGATTGTCGGACCATTTTAAAAGGATCCTCGTTCCACTGAAGCCAGGTGTCCACCAATCCACACTCGTTGTAGGTGAGAGCGTTCTCTCCATTGGCCTGGTAACCTCCGGCCAGGGAATATCTCATGTAGGGCTTCAGACCGTCGGTTCCCCAATGAGAAAGGATACAATCCCGGAGGAGTTGGTCTGCTTGTATCTGAGCGACGTTGTTGACCCCCATCACCACCGGCGGCGCTCCGGCTTCGGTCCGGGCCTGGTTGATGAGGGTCAACATATACGCTTTCTCCGCTTGATTGCGGAGTCTGGGCGGGGAGGCATTGGAGTCCGAAGGCTCCACGATGGTCCCGCCGGTTAACCAATATCCGCCGCAGACTGCGAATAGGGTCAGACCTGCCAACACCCAGAGCAGGGTGCTCCCCGTTGACCATAGCCTACGGGTTGTATCTCCGTGACGTGTCCGATGTTGGGGTCTCCCCTCTTTCCGGTTGAGGGGGTTCGCCCGAGGGCTGAACCGGGTCGTGTTCCACTCACCGTGGTGGGTCGGGCCCAGAGCGATGAGGAATATCCCCCGGACGTTCCCAGGGATGGCCATAAGGGTGAGGAACAGCCACCCCTGGACACCGTCTACACCGGGAATCAGCCCGTCCCGCGTGAGCAGCCAGACCGATAGGTGGACCCAGAACGCCGCGGCGGCCCCGTATACCAGGAACCGTTCCCACCTGTGGTCCAGGTCGCCGAAGCCCCAGGCTATGTATGCCCTCCTCCACCTGTCCATCGGTTGGGCTTCCCGGGTCTCGCTACCTATCCACGGATGGTTGGCAGACGGTCAGGGCATACTCGGCGGCTATGGCTTGGAGTTGAGCGTCGTCGGTCCCTTCTGGGATATGCCTTTGATAGAACCTCTGGAGTTCCCGTGGAATGCAGGTGCCTGAATCGGTGCTGTCATCTGTTGGCGCTTGGTCCCGGCAGTGGTTGCCGATGTAGTCCAAATATCTGTAACTGATGACGCCCCAGACCGACCTGTTGCTCTCGTTTTCCTCCCAAGGGGTGAATCTGGCGTCCTGAGTGTCCAGGACCAGCGATTTGTAAGTTCTTACAAGGCAGGTGGAGTATTCCGTCCGGTTGCCGAGATTTGATCCTCTGCCGGAATCGGGGTCCCCGTCTCCGGCGACCAACATCCCAATGAGGAACATTGCCAAGAGCGTCAGTCCAATCGCGACTGCTGCGGCTCCGATGGCAAAGTTCCTGGTAATTTGTATCTTTCCATCTTCTAACCACTGCACGGTGTTGGACTCCTCACTTGAGTATGATTTTCCGTCAGCCAGTATATAGTGCTGCCGTCCCTCAGACCTGCTCTGCTCCTGCAAAGGCGACCGGAGACTCGAATGAACGCGAACGTGTGGGCTGCACCGACGACAAAACATACCCCTGAGCGGCGGAATGGTGTCCCACTGCCTGATGCCCTCTGGTCCCATGGTTGGAGGTGCAGTGGCGACGTCACGGATGCAGGAAGTCCAGGATGCAGGAAGAGGCATCGACGAGGGCCTGAAGACGGCTGGCCCCATGTGCGGGCTGAAACCATCGGTTCAGGAGATATCGGTTGAGGTCCGGGGCCAATTGGCCTTCCCCCCTGTAAACGGCGGAGATAAAGTGGGCCGTTTATGCTGAGAAAATTGCGCTACTTCAAACACAAACTCAAAGGGGCAGCTCTGACAACAGCCGGCGCACAGGGTGAAAAATGCGGAGTCCCTCTTCCCACCCTGGGAATTTACCTAGCACACCCAGCGTGAACCCCCCAAAAAGCGCGCTCAGATGAGTAGCGCAACTTTCTAAACACCGGCGGCGGTCCTGGTGACGCCCGCCGCCGCCAAGGGTAGAATATGGGCTTGGAGCAAAGAATTGACCATGACCAGCATCAACGACATAGCGGACCTGGTGCAGATCCTGCAGGACCACCCGGAGTGGCGAAACACAATCCGGGCCCTGATTGTGGGAGAGGAACTCGCCAACATGCCCAACGAAGTTGCCATCTTCGTGAAGGCCACGAACGAGAACTTCAACCTCGTACACCAGCAGTTTGAAAAAGTTGACCAACGACTTGAAAGACTGGAAACCGACGTCGCCGAGATCAAGACGGACGTCGCGACCCTCAAGGAAGACGTAAGCCGAATGGACGGGACCCTCACCCGAATGGACGGGACCCTCACCCGAGTGGACGGGACCCTCACCCGAATGGACGGGACCCTCACCCGAATGGACGGGACCCTCACCCGAGTGGGCGGGACCGTCACCCGAATGGGCAGGACCGTCAGCAGACTCATAGGTGAGGACTACGAATCCCATGTCGCAACATACGTCCACAGATTCCTCAGCCGGAGCTTGGGCATAAACGCCAGCGTGTTTTCCACCCAGCGCGACAAGTCGGCTCTCACTGGGCTCCTCGACGAAGCAGAAAAGCAAGGAGTCATCGAGGCCGAAGAGACGGACGAACTGGACAAAGCAGACCTGATCCTCACCACCGACGGCCCCACAGATTACATCTTGGCCGAAGTCTCAATCACCATTCAGCAGGACGACATCGACCGCGCTGCAGAGCGGGCCAGACTGTTCGCCAAGGCCACCGCAAGGACCGTCGCTCCGGTTGCAATCGGTGCAAGGGAGGACACGGACCTCCAGAGGGAACACGTCCAAATTATCTTCATACCCGAGCCCCCGTCTCCCTCAACGTAGAACGAGAAAATTACGATACTCCAAAGCCAACCTTAAAAGGTCAAACGTCCCAAAAATAACCCCGGCTGCGGGTGAGAATAGCAGGGTCCACCCCTGTTCCCGCGGAGTTCACCTAGCCATGCCCAATGTGGTGGCTCTTAGCAGCGCACTCAAATGAGTAGCGCAATTTTCTCTTATGCTGTTATATGGTTGACTGCCAGGTACTCCCCTGCTACCGTTAACGTTGATAGAACCCCCCACGCCTCTCGTAAGATCGGCGCACCACGGGGGGGCATTTTTTGTCAAGATATATGTGGACCGCCCGGCATGACGAAGCAGACAGATCCAATCTCGCTAGTAGACCAGATACAATACCTGTCAGCCCAAGGGATGAACTTCCCAGACATAGAGCGAGCGAAACGGACTCTGAACCATATAGGATTCCACAGGCTCAGTTCCTACTGGAAACCGTTTGAATTGCCTCCCGGAACCGGGTCAGGGCCATTATTCAAAGATGGCACCTCTTTCAGCGCAGTAGTTACCCGCTACCTATTTGACCAAAGACTGCGCTCGCTCCTGTTGGAAGCATTCAGCTTCATTGAAATCTCCATCCGGACACACTGGGCGTACCAACTCGCCTATGGTCTCCAGCACGGGGAGTTCGCTCACCAGAAAGAAACGCTGTTCAACCAGAAGTACCACAAAGCAAACCTCGAGGAACTCCAGAGGACCTACAGGCAGTCCGGCCATCCAGGCAGCAACAATTTTCAGGACCTCACAATCTGGGACGTGCTGCCAGCAATGTCATTCGGACAACTCTCGAAATGGTATTCAAACCTGGCCGACCGGACAATCAGACAATCCATATCGCAAATCTACGGAATGGACGAGCGCACCCTTCTCTCTACGCTCCGGCACCTCACCAAGATTCGCAACATCTGCGCACATCACGAAAAACTCTGGGACCTCAGAATCAGCACGGGACTCAGAATACCCAAAATACTGGGGGCCTCCGGGGAAAACGCCAGTGCCTTCAGCAGATCGGACCAAGACCAAGGGAAAATCTACAACGCGCTCGTCATGACCGTACACCTGATGGAGGTTGTCACTCCATACGGCGACTGGACAGAGCGCTTTCTGAATCTGAGCGAGGAAGAGGCCTTCAACTCAATACCCTACGAAGACATGGGATTCCCATCAGAGTGGCGTGAATATGCCATTTGGCTAAGACACCTCCCGGAAGCCGAGTCACAAGAGGCGTAAAGTCCATGTGCTCGACGCCTTCTGTGGGTTGACGGTGACGACCCGGGAGGGAGCGACCCGCCAAAGACTAAGGGCTTCAGATCATCCTTATCAGATATAACGGGTCATGAACACCCCCGCTGGCGGTGACATCGACGGAGGGCATCCCGCCCCAGGGCCCAAAAACGGGCCTTTACGGGCTGGTCTGCCACGGCCTGAAACCAATCATGCCGCCGCGTACGTCCCAATTGTTGGCAGCCCCGCGCTTGGCCATCAGGTCGTAGACCGTCACGGAGTCGCATTCCATAGCGTGCTTCTTTGCCCTGGCCATCGCCTCGCGCTTGTATGGGTAGACGTCCACCAATCCGCACACTGGATCACAGACCTGAAACCTTGATTCCCAAGGCATTGGTTTGCTCCTTAAAGTCAGAAACCGGCCTTTGTGGGGTTTTGGCTGGCAGCATGATTTCGTCGCTGGTCTTGCCGCACCAAGGGTAGACCAAACGGACCGCCCCGCACCTGCACTGGGACCGGTCAGTCCATAGGTCTCCGTAGAGGATTTCCCGAGTCTGCCCCCAAGCGTGGGCGTGAGTTTCCGCTTTTTCCATCATCACTTCAAGCTCCTTGTAAGGGTCAAAAACCGGCGTTTGTGGGCCTTCTGCGACGTGGGTGGAGACGACCCCGGCCATCGGTTAATTCCCTGGTGAAAGAGAGACTCCAGGCAGTTCCTTTCGCGTCCGGGACGGGGATAGAGGTTTTGTTTGTCCAGGTCCAGAGCAGGGAAGCGGTCCGATGGGATCTCCTGCCAGAGGGTCAGGAGCAGAGACAATCGGGCCAGCCTGGGGTTGATTGTGAAGTAGAAGTAGGGCTGAGCCCCGTCCGTGGTGCCATTTAAATATACCCCTCGGAACCTCCGGCCATCCACAAGGTGAACCGGGGGCGGGAACCGCGGTAGGGATGTTACGGATTGAGGCCAGCAACGAGGATTTGAGGAATGCCGGCCTCAATCTCTACTTCGAGCTGTGGCAACCGGGGAGCAAAGCCATCAGGAAATACCCTATGACTCCCAGGGGGATTGGAACGGGAATCAGGGCATTATCCTGGCAATATCCGGACCGCTCTGGTTTACCTGGACTTGGCGCCGGGCCCGTCGGGGAGTCTGGCGTCTGTGCTCTGATTCATGACCTCGCCGTGGGATGAGAAGACGCATTTCGGGCAGTTAGAGGGGAAATTACGGTTGGCCACCTGAAACCACGATATCCGTGTTGGCCTTGGCCGAGCCGTTGGACCTGTTGGTAAATCGCGGGACCATTATTTATCTGATTGTCCAAAGAACCGGGTCCACCTCGCTATGCGCGATGGAGTCATTGTGGAACCGAGATGACAAATCACGAGGCCGGAGTGAGAACAAACCATGCTGGATAGATGCCAGAGCTGTGGGAGACTGAACCCGACGGCGGTCCATCAGGACTGTGGTCAGGACCTCTGCGACACTTGCTCAGAACACCACAGGAAGTCCGGATGTTCCAGACCCAACTTTCTTCCGACCAGGAATACCGCGGTTGCTCGAATGACCGAGACCATATTCCCCCACCACGCTACCTTCCTTCAGTGCCTCGCAAACCTCGACCAGAGGGAAACAGGTGGCGGCAGATGGGAATACCTGGATAAGGAGGCTAGGTTCCGGCGCTCGGAGCCCGAAATGCCCACTGGGGACTGCGCGGTAGTGTCCTTGGTCCATGCAAAGTTCCGTCCACTGACAGGCCAATCATACCGGGATTCCCAGTTTGAACTTTCGACGTCGACCAAACCAAGGATGTACAAAGAGCAGAGGTTGAACGAAGGGAAGTTCGCATATTTCCTTCGGATGATTGCGCAATGGTGGAGACCGCCCAGCCGCAATCCCATCCACGGAACCCCTTCTGAAGCGATGGCTGGGCGGCTCTGGCTCTCGGGCTATAAGCTCATATACCCCAACGAAGACAAGCGTTGGTCCTGCATATGTGACATGGAGTGCGCTTATGTCT
Organism: Dehalococcoidia bacterium; assembly: GCA_963663135.2. Classification (GTDB taxonomy): domain Bacteria; phylum Chloroflexota; class Dehalococcoidia; order Lucifugimonadales; family UBA3495; genus Io17-Chloro-G2. The sequence goes on from CAXXRM010000002.1 coordinate 34,014, forward strand.
TGGACATCCAATTGCCCGGGCATCACACGATGGCGGTCCACCAGCGGGTTGCGCTCACGACTGCTCTCTTCGACCCCGTATTGACCGTCGTAGCCAATGTGCATCGGCTCGACCCCGAGAGGACGATGCGCCTCAAAGCGCTCCGTGAAGATGAGCGGAGACGGGAGGAAGAAGAAGAGGAACGATGGCGTCAAAGTATGGCCGAATTCGGGTTCCCCGACTTCAACTATCTGAATCCGAACGTGTAACCAACCTGTGATTCGTAGACGAATGCGCAGGCAGGCACTTGCCCCCTGACCCATCGGGAATAAGCGAAGGACAGGTTCGGCAAAATGCGGAAACCCAGACCGCCAAGCCGCAGGCCTTCCGCACCGGCGACGGGTGGTTCGTCTACAACCTAGCGACCAACCTAGTAGTCAGTCATCTCTGGAATAGCAATTTCTGTCAGGCGACACCCTGGGCGCTCAAACAAAACTCCACCGCCTTTGCTCTTATGATTACACGGTTGACTGACTACTAGCCCAGATGTAAACGTCCTTCCGGTATACTGTAGACGAGGACCGGCCGCCTCCCCGCCCCACTGGGGCGGGAGGAAATGGAAACCCGGGAGAAGAGAACGAGATGGCGGACGTTGCAAGGTTCGAGCATCCTCTGCTGGACCAGATCAGGGCCTACGACCTCATGCAGAAGGAACTGGAACGGAAGCACTTCGGGAGATGGGTGGTCATCTCCGAGGGACAACTCCGGGGGGACTACAAGACCTATCGGGAAGCGTCGGAGGCCGCCACCGCCATGGACCTGAACAAAACCGAATGCCTCTTTCGCCACGTCGGATCGGAGGCACCGGTCATCGTCCCGTTGGGCGCCAGCGTCGGGTGAGAAACGAGGTTTCCCACTACCGGCTCGAGCCCGAGGACATCGAAAGATCCCGAGTGATGATCCCCATCCTCGTGCGGGAGAGCACCGGCGTAGCGATGGTCGACACGGGCGCCAGGATCACGGTGATCGACATCGAGTATGCCCAGGAGCTCGGCCTTGAGGAGGACGGTGCTCACCAGATCACCGGGGCAACCGGCGTAGGTGAGTACCCCAGGTTCAAGGCCGACATCGAAGTCCCCTGGCTCAATATCACCGTACGCTCACCCGTGGGCGGAGCCCCTCTTCGGACCAACAACATCCCGTGGAACGCTCTCATCGGCAGGGACGTCATCCTCCAGTTCGAGATGCGCGTGGACGGAGTGACGGGAATGATCACCTTCCTGAAGGAAGAAGACGACACCGAAGGCTGAACAGGGTAGCGGAGGCGGCGTTGCCAACACCGCAACCGGGGACGGTGCCCCACTCTCAAGATCAGCCACCCGGACCTGTGCGGAAGCCTCCTCCTGACAGCCAGGTTCTCGCCGGATGCTTCCCTGGGTCGATAGTACAGGCTGGAGCGGGCCACTCCCTGCAGCGCGAACCGGCCCTGACCCAGGCCAGTTTTCACTGAAATTTACCCATTGTCCGGGCCAGGGCAACAGTTCCTATAATGTCCGTTATAGGAAACCTTGGTCATCACTGATCCAAGGGCGAAGACACCCGCTCTGCGACTGTAAGAGGGAAAGGAATGGAGCAGGACAACCAACCTAACCACGACAGGTCCCTTCCCCTCAGGGAGATAGACCTGGAAGCCCTACGGCGAGACCTGGAATATGTTCATGCCGAGTCGATTGACTACTTGGCCTACGAGCTGGAAACGAGAAAAGAGGCTATGGCCCCTACCAGGGAGGAGGCCCTGGCCAAGCTGAAGGAATTGGCGCCCAACGCCAAAAAGGTTTACTGCGACAAGATCAGGATGAAGTTCCGTCGCTACAAAGCACCCCTACCTGAGGACAGTCACATTTAGCCGACCAGGGCGACGACGAAGGTACGACCCCATGCAAAACTCTCTCCTCCCATCTCCCCAGAACCCCGGCGAATCTCTCCCACCAGCCGCCACCGGTCTCACCGGCGCTGACCTGGCCCGGCTGCGCCGGTCCCTGGACAGCAGCGTCTCCGATAACACCCGGACCATGTACAACTCCGCCTGGAGCTCCTTCGAGAGCTGGGCCCAGGCCCACGGGGCCCAGGCAATGCCGGCTTCCCCGCCCCTGGTCGCCGCCTACCTGGCCTGTCTGGCCGAGGAACGACGCCGGACAGTGGCCACCATCCGGCTCCACAAGGCTGCCCTGGCCGCGATCCACAAGGCTGCTGGCCACCCCGACCCCGCCGACAACGAGGGCGTAAGACGCATCATGCAGGGCATCGCCCGGGCCCACGGCAAAGCCCAGCGCCAGGCAAAGCCCCTGACCGCCGAGGCCCTGGCCGCGGTGAAGGCTACTGCCAGGAGGAGGCGCCCCCTGGAAGACGGGAAACGCCAGGAGTCGGCGGAGCGGGCCTCCTGGCGGGGCAGGGTGGACCTGGCTCTGCTGTCGATACTCCGGGACGGGTTACTCAGAAGGTCGGAAGCCGCGGCATTGACCTGGGGCGACGTGGAGTTCAGGGACAACGGATCCGCCCTGCTGCAGCTGCGCCGGTCCAAGACCGACCAGGAAGCGGAGGGAGTAACCCTCTACATCGGTACAGAGGCCAGCCAGGCCCTGCAGGCCATCAGGCCGGCCCAGGAGCTGCTGGATCCCGCCACCCCGGTCTTCGGGATGAGCACCCGCCACATCGGAAACCGGGTCAGGGCAGCGGCGAAGGCTGCCGGCCTGGGTGAAGGTTACACCGGCCATTCCGGCCGGGTGGGTATGGCCCAGGACCTGGTGAAAAGCGGCGTCGAACTGCCGGCTTTGATGACGGCCGGCCGGTGGAAGAGTTCCAAGATGCCCGCCCGCTACACCGAGCGCCAGGCGGCGGACCGGGGCGCAGTGGCCAGGTATTACCAGGAGAACGGGGGTTAGAAGTGAGTTGGAGCCCAACGACCCCATGGCCTTCGTCGGCCACCAGATGGTCAGCATGGCGGCGTGGGTGGCGGACTAGGAACGGGAAGTGGGACGCCGGCGCACCAAGGAAGCACTGGCGGCGGCAAGAGCCCGGGGCAAGACCCTGGGACGCCGGCGGTCCCTCAACGACGACCAGGTGGAACTGGGCCGACGCATGAAGGACGCCGGAGCGTCGGGGAGGAAGATCGCAGAGATCCTGGAGGTCAACGAAAAGACGGTTCGGAACGCCCTGAAGGCGGGATCTTGAACATCGACGTAACAACGGCTTCCCGAACCAGGCCGGTGGAAGCTGAGGTAAGGATGAACATGGCCAAAAGAACTTCTCTGCTGGGACGATCCAGGCCCAGCGAAAAGCTGACCAGGGAGGAGGTCGCCGCCCTCGACAACGCGACCCTGCCTCCCGAGCCGCCGGCGAAGGCGCCTGAGAACAGAGGAAGCGGTCTGAAGCTCAAGGTCCGCGAGGATATGCTCAAGTTTCGTTGGAGCCTCGAATGCCCCGGTTGCGGTTTCAAGGTCACCGGCGATGGCCAACCCCAACTCGGGCAGCGTCTGGCGAGGTGTGGCCGCTGTAAAGTGGTCATCGTTCTGGGCGGCGGGTGATGGTTCGGACAACACCTGCGCCCTGCTCCCGAGGAAACGGGCGGACAATCCCAAGACTGACATTCTCGCTAAACAATGAAGGAGCGGCGCAATTCCAACCCGTAATTTTTGGGTTTGTATTAGGGTTTTACCCAGCAAGCTCGGGTCTGTGCAAAACTACGTCCCTCGGTCGGTTTAAATTTGCACATTTCCGGTTCCGTGCTGCTTCTTCCTGGCTTGGGAACTTGGGGCTTGGGGGTGGTATGCTTGGCCCAAGCGTTTCCGGTTGGTTGACTTGTCGAAGCGAGGGCTGGCCTTCTTACGGAAGGAACGCAGCGGGGTCAACATGAAACCACGACATAAGCTTCCCAGGGCGGACAAGGATGTTCAGGTCTTTGACACCTCAGCCTTGGAGCCGGATTACATCTTCGACCTCGAGCAAGGCCAGTTTATACCCCGGTGGCCTAAGCCTCCGGTTCTTGGCCCCGTCCTCCGCAACTTGGCATGGCCCGCCATTAAAGTTGTCCTGGTGGCGGTAGCTGCTGGGCTGGGGTTGCTCATGGTGCAGGCAAGCATGCCTATCTTGCATGAACCGATATTTGGCTGGGTTACCTATGCCGTGTTTTGCGCCGTGGGCTTGGTTGCCGCCTCTGGCGGTTAGGGCAACCGGCCATCACCCTGCACAAGGAGTAAGCATGGGGAATTATGCTCGAATTAAAGGGAAGTGATTGCCGTAGGGACCTCTCCAAAACACGGTTGTTATCGCCAAACCCGCTCCCCATATTCCTTCCAAAGCGTCCTCCGGTGACTCTTCCTTTCGAACAGAACCACATGTGGCACCCAGGTTTCTCCTCTTGACTGCTTGCGCTCGGCAAATGACTTCCTAAAGAATCGGGATTCTTGCGATTCCGACTTTCGTAAAGTTGCCGTTCGTAATCCGTCCCCGAGGGCCTCGGTAGTTAGTTTTGCAATTTTCTCTGCTGAGCGATACCCATTGACGTTCTTCGCCGTTCGTCTCATGGAGTTGTCGTCCGATGCTATGCCTGTAGTTGACTTGCATGGCACAGCAAACCAGGTCCTGAGCTGGTTTGAGTCCAACGCAGACAGGCTACTGGCCTTTGTTTCCGATCAACCTGACTCAACTCCAGAACAGCGCCGCGAATGGGCAACTGGCGTGCTGAGAGCAGCTGTGAAAAGGGATGAGATTGCCGAGGACGATAGGATCATCGCCAGCGAACTAAGCCCTGAAAGGGTTGCCGGATTCAACTCCAGTGTCTATGCGACTGCTTTTGCAACTAGCTCCGTTGAAAGGCTGTTTGAAGATTGTGGAGCATTCTTGTACCTGACCGCGTACACAGATCCAAGCCCTGAGAAAAGGGGCTTTTTCGATCGAGCTCCCAAAGCCTTTCTTGCCGACATGCCATCTGGAGGCCGCATTTCGTACGCTTGTCTGGAGGGAGATCAATTCGGGCGAGGTCTGGTAAACGATATTATAGCCAGACTCTGCGAAGCTCTTGACGAAGTACCGGAAATGTCGGTTCCTTTGAACTCGCCCGAAGAATTGCTAAGCTCTTTTGACGATGCCAAAGCCGAACTTGGTAATTCGAGCGAAGTGGTCGCCGTGCTGGCGGGAGATTGGATGGCAATTGAAGTGGCACTCCACACGGGCGAGCATGACGGATTTATCCCTGCGTGGCAACTTGCAGACGGCAACCGGGAAGAGGAATGGGGAACGTATCATGGCCACACTCTTTTGAGAGGGCCGAGAGATGGTGAACGTCGATTGTATTTGGTGGATCCTGGGTCATGGGGTTGCTTTGTGCGCGCCCAGTGTGAAGGAGACCAGGACTTGAGCATTGAAATCAAACCTATTTCGGCTCATCGAGCACAGGAGCTTTTGGATGGGAATCCGAACCATATTCCCGACGAGTCTGATCAAGAATCTAAACTGCGCAAACTCCAAACGTTTATGGAATTGGCAGTTTGCCACCGTATCGAGTTCCGGGTAAAGGCCCACTCTCGAGCCAAGCGTATCGTCTCTGAGGGAGAGAACGCGGCTAGCGAAGTGACAGAAGCACAGCCAACAAGTCGGTAGTTTCTACTTATGTCGCGCCTCTTTCAAGGGCGGCGAAAAAATGCACCGCAGCGGTGTCGAAGTTCAGAATGAGTGTCACTCGGTTAGGTTGCCATGGTATCAAATGATGAAGTAGTGGGACCATGCCCATTACTCAATCGACATCAAAAGGTACGGTATTCGTGGGCGGTGGAATTGTCTCCATCGTAGGTTATCAAGGGCCGAGCCGCTGGAGAATGGCGGAACCTTTGAGGTCGCAAACGCCAACTTTCGGAGGAGCAAACCCAGGGGCCACTAGAAATTTTGGATCCAGGTCTCGATCAACTCGCGATGCCTCGCTGCCTCCACGCTTGGGAGGCAGTATCAACGGCTAATTGTGATGCTCGTTGGACTGGGCTCTGGAAGAACCAAGGACTGACAGACTTGGATGTAGCATGAATTCCCGTCATCAGACCTGTTTTGGTTGAATGACAAACGGGTCTGATGACCGCGCTAACTACCGGTTCGAGTCCGTTCAGGTGGACCTGGCGGGGCGGAAGTACCATTACTTCTACTTCGTGGGAGACGGCGGGGAGTGCTGAATTTGCCTTGGGAATGGCGCAACAATGGCTTGGCGGGGCAATCGCGTTATAGTTTCGTGTCACTCTGAGCGAAGCCGAAGAATCTAAGCTCCTACCGATTAGCCTTGTTTAGGTTCCCTACGCCGACCTACCTTGGCGATTCTAGACCCTTCGGCAGGCTCAGGGAGATATACTACTTCGGTCACGGACTTTGACTCAACCGGAACACCTTTAATATGCGACTGCCTTGGGGGTAGCATGACAAAAGTACTGGTCGTGGTTTTCGACGGGCTTCAACCGGCACAGGTCACCGAAGAGCTGATGCCCAACCTGGCCGCCTTCGCTGCCTCGGGGGTGACTTTCGCCAGCCACCATTCCGTGTACCCGACCGTGACCCGCGCCAACGCCTCCAGTATGGTCACGGGGCGCAACCCCGGCGGCCACGGACTGGCGGCCAACACCCTGCTGGTGCGCGACTACGACCCGGACCAGGCCATCCCCGCAATGGAGCCTCATCTTGACCGAGTGGCCCGAAAGACCGGGCGAGTCCTGCTGTCGCAGACCCTGGCCGAGGTGCTTTCCCAACACGATTGGGAATACGTGGCCATCGGCGTAGGTACCAGCGGAAACGCTTACCTGCACAACCCCACTGCCGAAGTCTGCGGAGGCGCCACAATCCACCCGGAGTTTACCCTTCCCCGCACCCTGTACGAAGACATCACTGCCCGCTTCGGCCCCTGGCCTGATGAAGGCCGTCCAAACACGGCTCAAATGGCCCACGCTGTGCGCATCCTGACCAAGTACATACTGCCAGAGCGGAACCCGTCAGTTGGCCTCATCTGGTCGTCTGAGCCGGACAAGTCCCAGCACCACGCCGGGGTTGGGTCGGAACTTTCCAACGCCGCCGTGGACGAGGCCGACGCTCAGTTCGGCAATATACTGCGCTGGCTCGCCGAGACCGGAAGGGCTGGAGAGACCAACGTGATGGCGGTTTCGGACCATGGCTACTCTACCATTGGTCAGGTCGTGAATGTTCAGGCATTGGCGCGGGAGGCCGGTTTCCCTCCCGGCGGGGAACCGGGCGGCGTCGTAGTGGCCAATAATGGCGGTGCAATCTTGTTTTATTCCAGCCCCTGCGACCGGGATACTGTGGCGCGGCTGGCACGGTGGCTGATGGCCCAACCCTGGTGCGGGAATGTGACCGTGGGGCAGAGAGTGAGCCAAATCGAGGGTACACTGCCGGCTTCCCTGGTAGGCAACGAAGGCGAGCGCGCCCCCGACGTTACCATGTCCTTCCGCTGGCGCCCCGAGGCCAACGACGCCGGATACATCGGGACGATTTACTCTTCGGGCGGAACCCCGGGACAAGGCCAGCACGGATCAATGGGCCGGTCGGAACTGCGTAGCATCCTGTTCGCCCGTGGCCCCGGTTTCAAGGAGGGTTTGAAGGTGGATGCTCCCTCCGGCAATATCGACCTGGCGCCGACCATCCTCAAACTGCTGGAGCTGCCTGCGTTCGACGGCATGGAAGGCCGGGCCCTGGAGGAGGCAATGGCCGGTGGTCCCGACCCCGCAGAGGTGGACTGGTCTTCGGATTTCTACAGCGCCGAATGCCCGGTAGGGGACAGGATATACCGTCAGCAGATAAGGTTGTCCCGAGTCGGAGATTCCGTATATGTCGATGAAGGTACCAGCAGCCTGGGCCGCAGGTAGGCCACCGCGCTGCTTGTGTCTTTGCCGGGAAAAACCGCCATTCTGGCGCAGGCCGGAATGACGGTTTGGACACCACAGCGCTGTATTTATTCAGATGTTCCTTAGCCTTGGCTGCAACGCACTTTGACGCTGTGTTTAACGAATCGAGTCTCGAGATGTGCAACGTTTATTATCACGAATCCAGCCCAAATGGCGCCCGAGCGATACTTATCTAATTAGCTCCAGATCCGTCGTATTCAATTTTCGGGATTGCTACTTTGCCTGTTCTTGGATGGTTAGGTGAACAGAGAGAGTACCTTCTTGCAGCCGGCTCAGTAATTCTACCTAGACACTCGGACGGAAACCCCGATTCTTCCCAAGCCGTTGTTTTCTTAACGTCGACTATCGATGTAATAGTGGGTTTATGAATTGTATTACATACATTATCGTGTCGTATAAGACTGTAATACGCCTGCTTTGGGTAGTGCAAAACCCGGCCAATAACTTTCCGGCCAGACTTCTAGATCAGCAACGGTTCAAGGCCGAGTGGTTGCCGGACCGTCGGCTGGTGGTCTATCCTGGCTTGGGCCACGGTATCGACGCTATCCACCCGGAGGGGTGCACCCAACAGGTAAGGGAGTTTGTCGCTTCGCTGACCATTCAAGGAGGGAATTATGCCCTACTACATGTATGTTGCCGTGAACGAGGACAACAAGATTTCAGTCTTTACCGTGGACCCCGAAAGCGGAGGTCTCACGCACCGACACGACGTGGCTGTCCCCGGAGGGCCCTTCACCCTGGCGGTCAGTCCCGACCGCAATCACCTGTACTGCGGCACCCGGGAAACACCTCAGTTGACCAGCTTCAGGATCGATCAGTCCGGCGGAGGCCTCACGCAGACGGGGACGGTGCCGCTGGACTCGTGGCCGGTCTACGTCAACACGGACCGGAGGGGCAGGTTCGTGCTGTCATCCTATTACCAGGGAGCACGCGTGTCAGTGCACCCCATCGGGGACGACGGGTCGGTGGGAGGAGCCCCAGTCGTATCGCTGGAAACGGCGACCGGGGCCCACGCGATGCAGACCGACCCGACCAACAGCTACGCTTTCGTTCCTCACATCGCGGGAAACGGCCCCAACCAGATCTGGCAGTTCAATTTCGACGAGAACACGGGCCAAATCACCCCCAACTCTCCGGCGATAGTGGAACCGGAGGAATTCCTGGGGCCTCGTCACTTCTGCTTTCATCCTTCCCTGGATGTCCTCTACTTCTCCAACGAGCAGGGGTGCAGCGTGAGCGGCTACCGCCTCGACGCCGTGGCGGGAACGCTGTCGATCTTCCAGACCATTACCACTCTTCCCCCCGAAGGCTTTGCCGAGAGGAACACCTGCTCCCAGGTTCAGATCACTGGAGCGGGCAGGTTTCTTTACGCGCCCAACCGGGGCCATGACAGCATCGCCTGTTACACGGTGGACACCAGCACCGGCGAATTGGCCTCCAACGGCATCGTTGCTTCAGAGGCAAGACCCAACGCGCTGTGCCTTGGCCCCGGGGACCAGTATATCTACTCGGCTGGCCAGGATTCGGGCCAGATGGCCATATTCAGCGTCAATCCCGATTCCGGTTCGCTGACCTTGTCGGAGACAGTCCCATTGGGGAGCGGGCCGTGCTGGATATCTATCGTGGAGTTGCCGGGATAGGGCCGTCTCAGGTAAGTCAGCCGAGGAGGGGTTTCACTTGGGGAAGCTGCCCGGCCGGAATGCACTGGCGCCCTGTCTCCGGGAGGACCGGAAGGTGGCCAGGGACGGCTTCGTCAGCTGGGAGGGACCGCGCTACGGGGTCCACTGGAAGTGGGGTGGTCGCATCGTCCAGGTGGGACTGAGGTGGACCCGGGAAACTGGACAGTATCCGTGTTAGTTTTAAAGCCTTTCGCGGGGTGATGGGGCAGATTGTACTTAGGTAGACCTACAGAGATACGTCCACCTTGTACATCCATCACACCATCCATGGGTTCGGATACAACCCTATGAATGATGGCGGGCGGTACAGTATTCAGTCGCCGTTTGTCAGCAATCTTCCGCCCACGCGGCCCACTTTGTCTCCGCCGTTTACATTCAGGATGCTCCAGAACACCGAACTGGCCCGGGCGATGGGCTTCGACGACGACGAGACGAAGTACGAATTCGTCGGAAACATCGGAGAGGTGACCAAGCAGATCGGAAACGCGGTCCCCGTGAACCTCGCCGCGGCACTGGTCGGAGCAATACTCCGGCAGACCGAAAAACCGGAAGACGTCTGCTGACCACAGCATCTTGAGACCCCAAAACCGCCCGTGATATACCAAAAAAGTATCCCACACCCGATTTTTGTTACAATGCCCAAAACTAGGACTTAATTTTGCACGGAGGTCTCATCATGTCCAAAGGACAAAACAGCGGCGGCAAGGGTAAAAAATCCATGACCGGCAAGGCCGCGGCACGGATACAATCACCTGGAGCGAAGTTAAATAAAGGTAAGACACCCAAGGGGAGTTTCCAAGCACGCTCCCAGAGCGCCCCAGCCAAAAACGGCAGCTAACACCCCCCCCCCCCCGGAAAGACCTCTTCTCAGAATACGCGGAGATGGCCAAGCGCCATCTCCCTGTATGAGACGAACTCCCTCCCCGAATCCACCACCACACCCACAACGCTTTTATAAAAACATGCCTCCACCAACTTCCCCTAAACTGGTTGTACGACTCAAATATACAACCGAAGCAGAGGGACAAGATGAACAAAAATACCGCAGAATACGCCGGTTCACGAACCGAGGAATTCGACGACGCTTCAACTTCAGAAAGGTACCAACCCAAGGAGAAGCACCCAGAAGCCGTGGACTTCAGACTCCAACATGACCCGGAGTTCCGAGAGAAATTCAAGGAAACCCAGTCCGAATTATTAGACTCAGCAACCCTCTACAAGGAATACGCAAAGCGCGCTTTCACCGACCGCACCCACTACAGCACCGACCACGGCATCGAACGCCCCGAACACAGGTGGGGAGACGCAGCCTCGGGGAATCCAGTGGTCGACGCCACCGCACAGGCCCTGGGATGGCGTTTCCGCCTAGAACTACTCGACCGCATCAACAGCCCCGAGGACCGGTACAAGAAACTCGACATCAAGAGGCTTGAAAGGGGCGTGGACCTCACAAACGAACTCCAAGGGGTCAACGACACCAGTTCCTTAACCCACATGACCCCGGAATGCCACACCATCCCCAACACCCTTGGCCAGGCGGAACAAAAACTAATCGAGTCCGCCGGAAGTTTCAACGACACCGCCGAACAGACTGCAACGGACGCCCGCAACCACTTTCAACAACAGACACAAACAGAACACCGCAACCCCTATTACAACGAGCCCCTAGAGGCTGCTCGGGTCAGCCTCTAATTCGAGGTGGCAGACCTGAGAACCAAACCCCGCTCGGAACATGAGCTTGACCGCGCCCTTGAGTCCCAGGACATCATCGCAATGATCGGCAGACAAACCACTGATCACCAAATCCTCGAACAAATTGATGAGGATGCCTACTACAGTTACCACGACTTTCAGAACGAAGACCCAAACACCGCCACCCACAACTTCTACACCAGCCTGGGCACCAACCTCCGCTGGCAACTCGACAAATCACTCCAAGACGACCACAACCCCGAATCCAAAGAGTTGCACTGGCTCAACGAGAATCAATCGGACACAGCCCTCTTCATCTTCAACAGGTTCCAGAACTTCGCGGAGGAACAGAGGAAACACTTCTGGATCAACGGAAAAGAGGACCAGCAGGTGGCCGAAAACATTGCAATGGACATGACCCACCGTCTCAACGAGGACCTCTGTTCAGCGTCAACTACTTCTGCCGGCGCATTGCCTCACCTAAATCGTTACTCTACGAGAGTGGTTGCCTCAACTAACATGTTACCGAAAACTCGGGAGGCGGCCACATGGGGGGAGGCGTCAGCAAGATGGCGAAGCAGGAACTTGTGGCAACGATCCGGGACCGATACCAACAGGCATCCAAGAAGGACAAAGGGAGGATTCTCGACGAATTCACCGCGATAACCGGCCACCATCGCAAGCACGGCATCAGGTTGCTGAGTGAGACCGGCGACAATCAAGGCAAGCAGGTCGTGGGAAGGCGCATCTACGACGAGGCCGTACGCGAAGCGGTCATCGTGGTCTGGGAGGCTTCCGACCGCATCTGCGGTAAACGGCTCAAGGCGGCGCTGCCCAACCTCGTGGACTCCATGGAGCGGCACGGGCATCTCAGTCTCGATCCCCTGGTGAGGGAACATCTCCTCTCAGCCAGCGCAGCAACCCTGGACCGGCTGCTCAAACCCATCAGGCCCACCGCAGGCAGTCGGCGGAGGCGCAAGAGAAGGCCATATATGGGGAGCCAGGTCCCGGTACGCACCTACAACGACTGGAATTGGCCGCCTCCCGGCTTTCTGGAAATCGACCTGGTAGCCCACTGCGGCGGGACTCTATCGGGCTCCTTTATCCACAGCCTGGTAGCCACCGACATCTGCACGGGCTGGACGGAGGCAGTTCCCCTGCCGGCCAGGGAACAGTCCCTGGTGGTCGAGGGCCTGGAGGCCATCGCCGGGCAGTTGCCTTTCCCGGTCCTCGGGATAGATTCGGACAACGACAGCGTCTTTATCAACCAGACCCTGATCAAGTACTGTGCCGACCGGAGAATCGAGTTCACCCGCTCCAGGGCTTACCGCAAGAACGACCAGGCATGGATCGAGCAGAAGAACGGTTCCGTAGTCCGCCGGTTCGCCGGCTATGCCCGCTACTCGGGCCGGATCGCGGGACAGACGATGGTCCACCTGTACCAGGCGGTAAGGTTGCACGTGAATTACTTCCAACCCTCTTTCAAGCTGCTGGAGAAGATCAGGGACGGTGCCAGGGTCATCAAGCGCTACAGCCCGCCAGCCACGCCCTGTGACCGGCTCATGCAGCATGATGAGACCAGCGTCGTAGTGAAGAACGAACTGCGCGAATACCGGGCTGGACTGGATCCGGTGGCGCTGTTGCGTTCCATACGGGAGGCACAGTCGTGGGTGGCAGCGATGTCCTCACCTCAGCCCCAGGGGGGTCCTCTTGGTGAGAGCATTGACCGGTTCCTGGCCTCCCTGCCCAACCTGTGGCAACAGGGGGAAGCCCGGCCCACCCACCGGGACCAAATGCGCTCGCCTCGCCACTGGCGTACCCGGAAGGATCCCTTCGAAGGCGTTTGGGGCCACATGCTGTTGTGGCTTCAGAACGACCCCGACACCAACGCCAAGGATCTGCTGGGAAAATTACGCGAGGCCTATCCGGGCCGGTTCGAAGATGCTCAACTGCGAACGCTGCAGCGCAGGGTGAAGGACTGGCGTGGCGTCATGGCCAAGGGACTGCTCTATCCAGCGTCCGATGAACCTGCATCGGAACCGAGCGAGAAGGTGGATTTGGTCCTGGTTGGGGTGGGAAATAAAGGCTAGAATTTCGGTAACATTCTCTGGTGAGGCAATACGCCGGCAAAGTTAATTGTCGTTAATCAGGAGCTGATATAAGGAGGAACATGTCCATAAAAACCTCTCTGCTGGGACGGTCCAGGCCCAGCGAAAAGCTGACCAGGGAGGATGTCGTCGCCCTCGATAAGGCGACCCTGTCTCCCGAGACGCCGGCGAAGCCGCCTTGGAAGAATGGTGGTGGTCCGCAACGGATGGTCCCCAAGGACCTGCTGACGTTTCGCTGGAGCCTCGAATGCCCTGGTTGCGGTTTCAAGGTCACCGGCGATGGTCAACCTCAGCCCGGGCAACGCCTGGCGAGGTGCGGCCGCTGCAAATTGGTCCTCGTCCTGGGCGGCGGGTGATGCTTCGGACAACAACTGCTCCCTGTTCCCGAGGAAACGGGCGGACAATCCCAGGGTCAATCCTCATTAGTCAGTAATCATCGAGCTCCACAGTATCAGGTCGGTCTGGCCCATCGACATCCCTATGTGGCACACCAGCATCAGGAGGCTGTCGGACGACGGGGTACCGGCAATATGAGGATTCACAGGCCATCCCTTCGACGACTCAGAGAACGCACTTCTTAACTCGGACGTCCAGTACAGGCGGTCTAAAGAGAGAGCACCTGGTAGTCGAAGGCGCCACGGAACGGAGAAGTCCGCCCGATCGCATCGCTTTCGAGTGAGTCGGGAACCAGCTTGAAGGAGGCAGTGATGAACTTTGAGGAAGCATACAAGCAACTCGAAGAGAAATTCAAAGAGAGAGTGGTTGAAGACTACAACCAATTGGAGTTCGAAAGCGTGTTCCTGCCCAACGTGGCTCCCAAAGGCCCCGTGGACTACATCCTAATTGCCATGGAGCCTTCCCTGAAGGGTTGGGCGCAAGACATTCCGGACGCACGAGAGAAGATAACAAAAGGGTTCAGGAACTTCTGCGGCGTCTGGCTCTTGTACTTTTCCATCAGTAAATTTCTGTGTCGAGACAAGGAAACCTATTACCTCACGGACCTGGCCAAGGGAGCCATGGAGACGAACTCAAAAGGCGCCGGGAGCAAGGACAAATACAATGAGTGGTTTCCCCTTTTGGAAGAAGAGCTCGCCCTTGTGGCCAAGCCTAACGCGAGAGTCATATCAATCGAAAGCAAGGTAGGCGGGTTTCTTTCGGAGAAATGTCTCGACGGACACGTCGGCACAATACCTCATTACTCCGGTGCTGGTGCCGGATACCGGGGCAGGGAGATCACGGGCAGGGAGAAAGAGTTCAAAAAATTCGCAGCGAGCTTGTTAAGCGTCCCAAGTTATTCACACAAGCCGTACCAATCCTGCGAGACAGACCACGTTCCCATCATGGTCACCCCTACAGCCTCACAGAAAAAGTTGCTTTTCGACTACAACGTTCGGTTCAAGCGCATCCTAAACCAGGAGAAGTTGGGATGGCGACGCTGGCAGCAGAAGTGACTCGCCCGCTGCAGGCTGCGGACCACTGAGAACCCCGTTCCTCAGAAAGCCAAAGGACGCCCCCTTCTCAACACACAGGCCTGGCTCAAGTGGGGACGGATTAACGGCTATCTGAAGCAGTAGGGGGCGAACCAATCGGCAACCCCCATCCCATCGCGTCCCCGGGGACACATACCCGACACCTGTGGAAAACCCACAGGCCGCGGAAATCCGTTTAAGCACGGGACACTGGACCGAGACCTCTACAATACAACCAGGCTCAGCTGACACGGACGGTTCTTGCTACCAGCATCTACACCCCTCTGCAAAACCGGCCCGTTTCAGAGATGTGACGTGAGACCAGACCCAGGTCACCGGACAAAGACAGACGGTTCCGCCAGGTGGCACATTCAGAACTCACGCAGAGATGGACGGTTTCATAGAGGCCGAGCGCAAGTCGGGGAAACGGGAAGCCAGCCTTTTCCGGGCTCACCGGCCGCCGAGTACCGGGCTTAAAATCTCTCCTCAGGAGAAACAAATGCCCCAGACCTACGTGCTCTACCATGACCACTGCCCCGACGGGTTCGGCGCCGCCTGGGCGTTCCACCGGACCCTGGGATGCCAGGAGTGCGGACAGCCCACCACATACCTCCCACAATCATACGGAGACCCCATGCCCTGGATGGAACCTGGCAGCAGGCTCTTCATCCTGGACTTCTCCTACCCCAGGGAGACCATCCTGGAACTCCAGCGCACCCATGAGAGCGTAATTCTCCTGGACCACCACAAGACCGCAGCGGAAGAACTCCAGGGCGTCCCCCACTGCCACATCGACCAGAGCCATTCCGGGGCCTACCTTGCCTGGCAGTACGCCAACCCCTCGGAGAAGCCCCCAGGGCTCATCCTATACGTCCAGGACAGGGACCTCTGGGAGTGGAAGCTTCCCAATTCCCGGGAAGTCTCCGAGGCCATCGCCTCGTACCCCAACACCTTTGCGGCCTGGGACAGCTTTGACGTTGGCGCCCTGGCCCGAGAGGGCACGGGGATTCTCAGGTACATGAGGACCCAGGTGAATAAGCTAGTTAGCATGGCCAGCAGGCAGACCGTCGGAGGACGGCCGGACATCCCCGTGGTGAACACATCCCTCATGGTCTCAGAGGCCTGTGAAGCCCTCCTGAACAAATACCCCGACGCCCCGTTCGCCGCCGCCTACTCCCAGACGGGCGGAGAGACACGCTGGAGTCTCAGGAGCCGGAACACGGAGGACACCGACGTCTCCCAGATCGCCAAAGAGTTCCGTGGGGGCGGGCACAAGAATGCAGCCGGCTTCGTCGAGAAAACCTGACACACCCGGGCTAGGTGAGGTGGACCCGGTTAGTTGGACAGAAGGCGAAGCTTAAGGGGATGTCCATTCGACGGATGGCAAGGGAATTGGGAATTCATAGAGACACGGTCAGGAGATATATTGACGCTGAGAGTCCACCGACCCGTCGGTTCCCGGTCGCATCCACGGTGTAGCCATCTGATACCATCGCAGACCAAACGGGTGACATTTCTGCCGAACAGTTAGACGGGCATTTATGCTGAACAGCGACCGCCACAAGTCAGGCAGTCAATCCGTCCAGGTGGTCCACTTTACCTCCGCCTTTTACATTCGATGCGGCGGTTGCTGCAGGTCCATAAAGGGTGGGAGGCTCGCACCTCCTGGCCGAGTCTTTCCGGTCGGGGAGCCAAGCTACAGCTTATTCAACGCACTTCCCTCCGGTCCCACCAGTCAGAAATTCGGCCCATGTCTCCATCAATCCCCGGCGCATTTCAAACAGGTGGCGTCTGGCGAAAACCGCTGCGGTCAAATTGCCCAGGGTATGGGCCAGAGCGTGCTCAACCACGGTCAACGGGATATCGGTGCACTCCATACACCAGGCCGCGAAGCTGCTGCGGAAGCCGTGGGGAACGCAGTGTATGCCAAGCCGCCGGAGCAAGGCGAGGTGGGTCACGTTGGACAACGGCTTCCCGGAGCGACTGGCGGGGAACACCAATCCGCTGCCCTGTCCGTCCAGGACCCGCGCCTCAAGCAGGATGTCCAAGGCGCGGGCAGCAAGCGGGACGCGATGCTCCCGGCGGGCCATCATGCGGGACGCCGGTAGGGTCCAAGTCTCGGACTCCCAATCAATCTCGGGCCAGGTGGCCAGCCTAACTTCGCTGGACCGGGCAGCCGTGAGAACCAGGAATTCCAAGGAAAGCCGGGTGCTTAGAACGGCGGTCGACTCCCGGACTTGCTCCAGGGCCGCCGGAACATCCGCGTAGTACAGAGATGTGTGGTGGGTCCTTACCCGGGGCAACCGGGGCAGGACCCTGGCGGCGGCCCTGCCGGCAGGATTGTCGAGCCTCCAGCCCTGGGCGATGGCCCAGTCAAAGACGGTTTCCAGTCGTTGCCGGACCCGCCTGGCAGTCTCGGGCTTGCTGGTCCATATGGGGGTGAGGACCGTGAGCACATCGCTGCTTTTGATCTCGTCCAAATGCTTGGAACCGATCACGGGATAAGCATATGTGGCCAGAGTACTCTTCCATTGGGCAGCGTGCTTGGAGTTGCTCCACGTCGGGCGGCGCATCTCGATTACCTGCTCTGCAGCCTGGGCAAACGTCGGCATGGCGGGCCTGCGCCATTCCCCGGCGGACTGTCGTTTCTTGTCCAGTGGGTCTCGGCCCTGTCGGATAGCTCGTTGGTTGGCGCCAGCCAATTCCCTGGCTTCGGCCAAAGACACTGCGGGGTAGCCGCCCAAGCCGAAGTTGCTGCGCTTGCCACCGATGGTGACGCGCTGTACCCAGCGTTTGGCCCCGGAGGGTTCAACCTTCAAATTCAGGCCGTTGCCGTCGGCATACATGCCGGGGGATGTGACAGTCCGCACCATCTCTGCCGACAGGGCTTGATGTTTCCTTTTTTCGGTCATCCGGCACCCCCAATCGTATACCATAACGTATACCTATATCTGTCGGATATATACCGGATTACCCCGGCTCTTACAAGCCGTCAAAAGGGTTAATTGGGACTAGTAGTCCATCAGTGTTGGATTGATGGGTAAAGAGACTTCAGTTTGATGCGCGCATCCTCGGAGGTAAAGCGCCAGTCCACTCGTATGCCGTCCCGGTTGCGCTGAGCCTGCCACGCTGCCACCTCCCGCCGCAGAGTTCTTTGATCGGGAATGCGGCGGTCTAGGCATTGCCGAACCATCACCCCAATTTCAATCTCGGCCATATCCAGCCAACTGCCATGCTTGGGAGTGTAGTGAATCTCCAACCGTTCGGCGATGCGCCGCGCTTCGGCAGGTTCAAATTCCTCGTACAGCGAGGACGGGTGGTGGGTGTTCAAATTGTCCATCACCAGCACAATACGGTCCTTGTGCGGGTAGTCCTCGTCCACCAGTTGCTTGACCACCCGGGCCCAATCGGCTTTCGTGCGCCGGTCCGTCACTTCCACCCGGCGCCACCCTTCCAGCGGAGCGAACAACATGAACAGGTTGCTCACCCCGTTGCGCTCGTATTCGTAATCGTAGGAGGCCGCTGCCCCAGGCTGGGCCGGACGCGGCAGACGCGTCTCTTTCACCTGTTGCTTGCTGGTCTCGTCCAGGCAGACCAGAACTTCGTTGTCCCCATACCGGCGCTGATAGACTTCCAGCACGTCTTCCATCGCACAGACAAACTCGGCGCTGCCTTGCGGAGGGATGCACCAGCATTCCTTCAGCCAAGGCTTGAGTTCGTTTTTTTGAGCGTCTGGCGCACCGTTTCAGTGCTGATGCTTTCCACGATCTCGCATTCGACCAGCCGGTGGGCCAACAGTTTCAGCGTCCAACCGGCCCGGCCTTCCGGCGGTTCTCCGCAGGCCAGGGCAATCAGGTGGGCTTCCCCTTGACCGTCCAGTCGCTTCGGACGACGATTAAGCTGCCGCTTTCGTCCCAGCGCCGCCTCAATCCCTTCCTCCGCGCAACGGCGGCGCACCCGCTCCACCGTCGCGCGGCCAATCTGCAGGACCCGGGCAATGTCTTCATCCTTCATGGCCCCGTCCGCATGGACCTCATCACTCAGCAGCAGGATGCGCCCGTGGGTCTGCTTGTAAGCCGCCGCCCGGCCACGGGACACCAATGTCTTCAGTTCCTGCCGCTCCTCCGCACTCAGCTTGACCCGGTATCTCTTCATCAGCATCCCCTCCTCACACGCCCCAATCCTCTTCGCCCTGTGCTTGGTAGACTACTCTCGCTCAGTACTCAATTCAAAAATGTTCGACTACTAGAGCAAATACGTAAAAGAGGAGACGTGGGGAATTATTGAGACTGTGGCAAGGATATATTTGGCGGAGCATGCGGGGTTTGAAGCAATGATTATCGATTTATTACATGGACAAACTTTTCCATTGTCTGCCGACTTGTAAGGTACGAAGGTGAGTTACCGGAGTACCACGATAATCGACAGCTCGAGATTTAGCTGGGTCACGACGGACCAATCTCATCAGACTGCTCATCAACCTAAAAGGGGGAAGTATCATACAATTCTCCGACCTGAACGAAGTAAAACTCCGCGCCGCGTGGCCGGACGAGGCCCGGGACTTCCACCCCCAGATGGCCCAGAACTTGAACCGGCTCTCGCAAGCCGCTCCCAACAGCCCATCAAAGAACCGGAATGTGCCCGGGAACCGACCCCGTTAGTCCACAGAGGCGAATTCCAGCCGGTTTCGACCTCAAGCCAACCACACACAAGACCTCATCACCACAAAACACGCCTGCTGCGCGTATCAATAACGCCGGCGCCACAAGACTCTCAGTAGAACTCCGGGACCGTTTGCTTCCCAAGGTCTCCGGCCCAGTATTTTACGTCAACCATCTTTGCCGGGATTCGGTCGATTATTCTTGCCGGTTCACTTCCTAGTCCTGACCCCGCTGTTGAGCCACTCCTGTCCTGTAGCTGGGCACTTCGAATTTCAGGATGACCGAGTGGTGGACCACCCGGTCGATGGCCGCCGCAGTGGCAATGGGGTTGGCGAAGATATGCTCCCACTGGGAGAAGACGAGGTCGGGCGTGGTGCCGAGGGAGCGACGCTCGTAGCGTTCGGCGATGAGCGTGAGTTGGGAATCCACAGTGGCACCGTCAAAAAATACCTGAATGCCGAAGGTCCACCAACACGACAATCCCGTATGGTTGCTGCCACGTCGTCATCTGATACCATTGAGGCCTAACCGAGTGACATTTATGCTGAACACTTAACCGGACATTTATCCTGAACAGCGACAGCCCCAAGTCAGGCAATCAATCCGTCCAGGTGGTCCACTTTAGCTCCGCCTTTTGCACATAGAAAAGATAGAGGGCAACGACTTCAACCTGAACATCAGTCGCGATGTTGACACGGCCGAACCCTTGGAGGTGACGCCGGTAGAGGAGGCACTGGCCCAATTGTGGGAGGCGGAGCGGCGGCGGGACGAGCCGATGGCCGGGATGGATGGACTGCTGGCGGAGATGGGTCACGCGCGGTAATATATGACCATAGACATGACTATGTACTGATACCGCCGCAAATAACCGTGAGGGGCAGCAAAATGACGGCCGCAATGAACAGACCCAACGTACCAAGGACAATGAAGGCATCCGAGTTCAAGGCCAAATGCCTGAAGCTCATGGATGAGGTGGCCGTGACCGGAGAGGAGATCGTCATCACCAAGAACGGCCGTCCGACGGCCAGGTTGGTCCCCTACCGGGAAAAACCCAAGACGCTCTTCGGCATAGACCGGGGCAAATTGGAAATTCTTGGCGACATCATTTCCCCGATAGATGTTGAGTGGGAAGCCGAGTCAAATCCTGACCGGGTACTCAATCCATGATTCTGCTGGACACGCATGCGGCCCTTTGGCTGAGGTCCGGTGACGACAGGCTGGGACAGGTCGCCCGCGCCGAAATCCAGCAGGCCTGGGAATCCGATGAGGTTGCGCTCTCCGCCATTTCATTTTGGGAAATGGCAATGCTACTGGACAAAGGGCGCATAGGTTACCCGGAAGACATAGTCCGTTGGCGACGGGAGCAACTGGACCAGGGCCTCATCGAGATTCCCGTCGATGGCGAGATAGGCATCCGAGCCGCCAGCCTGCCGGACTTCCACGCCGACCCCGCCGACCGAATCATCGTCGCCACGGCCTTAGGTGGCCACCGGCTGGCTACGGCGGATACGCGAATCCTCGCTTGGAGCGGCATCCTGGATCGGTTGGACGCAAGGGAGTAAGAGGAGCAAGGGTGGAGTGGGAAATGTCGAAGGGACGAAGGAAGCACAGCCCGGCCTTCAAGGCCAAGGTGGCCCCCTGCCTTCGCGGGGGCAGTTTCTCGAGGCGGTAAAGGGCCAGGGGACGATAGCCCAACTGGCCGCCCGGTACGCAGTTCACCCCGGCCAGATGTAGGGTCGGAAGACTGTCCTCACCGAAGGAGCATCCGGCACCACCGGCAACGGCCTGGGACAGAAGTCCAGAAATGCCTCCGGCCTGATGGCTTGTTGTCCTTAGGATCGATACGATCAAGCAAGCAACGCCAAGTGCAACGTGCCGGGTCGTGCGGGCGGCAATAACTGGGATCTTGGCGAGGCCGAAGAGTATAATGTGATCGAACAAAGAAGATTTCCAACCTTGGAAAAAGCGATGTCATCCTGCGCAAGACTTTTGCTTGGCTGGCGAAGTCATTAGCTGAGGATGGTATCTTTGCTATTGAGTAAACCGGTAGGTAGGCCTTATTGGGCAGGCCTTGGCAAGCATCGCGGTATCTCGAATAGGCTTCTCTTAAACACTGGTTGAGGATTGGGATGGCTCGGGGGCACATACGACAGCGTTCCACAAAGAATAGGGACTCTTGGACCCTCTACCTCTACAGAGGAGAGGACCCCGTTTCGGGCAAAAAGCGGTACAAGACCCAGGTTGTCCACGGCACCAAACGGGATGCTGAGAAACGGCTCACCGACCTGCTAAGGCAGATGGACCTGGGGGAGTACGTAGAGCCTTCCAAGGAAACTACGGCAACATTCTTTAATCGGTGGTTCAAGGACTATGCGGAGACGCATGTCAGACCCCGTTCTCTGGAGGGTTACCGGGGCAATCTGGACCGGCATATCATCCCTGCCCTGGGCAATATCAGCCTCCATAAGTTGACAGCATTGAATATTCAATCTTTCGAATCCGATTGTCAGCGCCGGGGATTGTCTGCCCAGACCGTCTTGCATTGCCACCGAGTGACTTTTCAGGCCCTCCGGTGGGGTGTTCGGATGGGAATCCTGGCACGGAACGTGGCGGAGGCGGTAGAACCGCCCAAGCCGCAGCGTTTCCAAGCCCGCACATTGGACTGGGATGGGGTTCAAGCTCTGCTGGAAGCGGCGAAGGCCAGCAAATACTATTCTCTGTTGCTGGTAGCCTTACTGACGGGATTAAGGCGCTCTGAGATATTGGGTCTGGAGTGGCGGGACCTGGACATGGAGACGGGGGTTCTGTCGGTCAACCGTAGCTTGGTGCAGTTGCATACAGGGGAGTTGTCAGTTGGAACTCCCAAAAACGGCAGGTCGAGGGCAGTAAATCTGCCTACAGTGGCATTGGACTGTTTCCGGCGGATATTGGATGATAGGAAATCGGAAAGGCCTGTTGATCCCGACGACTTAGTGTTTTCCCACTTGGACGGAAGTGCTTGGCGCCCGGATACAGTGACTAGGGCCTTCGGCAGGTTGGTCAATAAGATTGGCCTCAAGGGAATCCGTTTTCATGACCTGCGTCACACCCATGCCAGCTTGCTTTTACGTGAGGGAGTGCACCTTAAGGTCGTTTCGGAACGGCTGGGTCATTCCGGCATCGGGATCACTGGCGACTTGTACTCCCACGTTCTTCCGGGCCTTCAGGAGGGAGCTGCAGTGAAATTGAATGAAAAATTCGAGGCCATTGAAGGTGTTGGATTTACAAAAGATTTACAACACGGGGTAGACCGGTGACCATCTAGGGCATTCCCAGATATAAATAAGCCTGCAGGCCGGTGTAGCTCAGTGGCAGAGCAGCGGTTTCGTAAACCGCAGGTCAAGAGTTCGACTCTCTTCACCGGCTCCACTCTTGAACAGGAAACGGGCCCGCAGCTTCGGCTGCGGGCCGTCTTTATGGTCTGGGTGGAACTCCATTGGGCGTTCCGGTGATACCTTCGCCGGCGCGTCCTCAGCCGTGTCCTACGGTTGCTCAGAGTCTCCGTTGGCGGAAAACCAGGGCTGCTCCATCGCCTCATCGGGCCACAGAAATTCGAAGCCGGCCTCGAGGGCGTACTTTTTGTCCAAGTCCTCTCTATCGCCGATGTGGTAGTAGACGTCGGCTTTGAACTTGGCCTTGACCTCGGAAAGCATGTGCTTGGGAACGACAAAATCGACCGAGATATTGTGTTGGTCCCAGATGGCTCGCTGTCCGCTCATTGTCCGGTCGGAACAACTGCCGATCAAAAATCCCTTCTCTTGAGCCAATCTCACCATGTCCATGGTCAGCACCCCAGGCGGGTCGCCAACCTCAAGGGTGCCGTCTATGTCAAAACTTATCAGAATCACCAAACAGGTCCCTCTCTCCTTACCGTCCTTCTCCCGTGCGCTCAGTTGAATTCTTCGGCTCCAGCACTATCCGGCTGGACTTCATCAAGCCGGTAACCCGGTAGTCCCCGTGAGTCCTAGTCGGGAGTGGCGCTCCACACTGTGAAGTTGCCGCCCATTGGCATAGGTCCGCCGGACACCGCAATCTCTGGCTTAACACCGGTGACCGATCTTGCGCCGGCCCTTCCCTGTAGTTGTTGGATGCAGTCGGTGTGCATCCAGAAACGGCTCCGGCCGCTGCCGATGTTGCCCCCGCTGGGAAGCACCGGGTTTGGCCCTTCGATCGAGATGTCGGTCTGGTATAAGTCCAGGGCTTCCCCGAATTTAATGCCCCGATATCCCAGGCCCTCAATGTGGAACTGGTGGAACAAAGAGAACCCATCGTACATATTTTCGAAGGAAAGGTCACTGGCGGAAATCCCGGCGCCCTCGTAAATCTTCCTTCCGGTGCTCGCAGTCTCCTGCTCCACCTCGTCCAGTGTTGGAGTCAGACTCCGGGGAGTACCCCGGCTCGCCACATGGTTGAGGATGTACACGGGCTTCTGCTTCATGTTTTGCGCCCGTTCCGCGGTGGTGAAGACATACGCCGCGCATGCCATGATGGGGATATCGTTGTCGTACAGGCTGGCCGGTTTGGCTATCCACCGGGCGGCAAGGTAGTCTTCCCGCGGCAATTCTTCGGGACGATGTTGGGCCCAATACCCCTCGGGGAACAAAAGGCCGTTCTTTCTTGAGTTTTCCATAAATGGGGCCATCATGTCGTGAGTCTTGCCGTATTTCCGGCAGTACTCGGCGAACTGGAGAGCCGTTCCATAGGACGCCGGCGTTCCCCAAAGGCGGCTGATTGCGCTGGTCCCGGGAATAGCGTCCGCCGCGTTCGCTCCTCCCTGGTAGTACCGGCCTTCCAAGTTGTGCCATCCCTTCAGCACCAGGCAGGTGTGGGTGCGGCCGTCCCCCACCGCCTGGGCGGCAACAACAACGGCGTTGGACATACACCCCGGACCGTACATCGTGAATTGGACATTCGTCAGTTCCGGCATGTTTTTCAATAGCCATTCGGAGCTTAGCTTGGCAATGCCGTCCAGCGGGTCGCCGGTAGGATTAAAGGCGTTGACCACGTCCATTGGGATAGTCTGGTCGTCGGGCCAGAACGCCCCGGTGGTGGTCACCGGGCAGATTACCAGGCCATCCACCTGGTCGGGCGACACCCCCGCATCTTCCATCGCCCGCCTCAAGGCAAGAATGCTCCAGGCGCCTACGGAAGTCTCCGGCTGGCCGTCCCAGCGCCGGGTGGTTGGAGAGTGGCCGATTCCGACGGCCGCTACCTTTCCCCGGTGTTCCCAAATCCCCAATCCTTCGGTGCTTCGATACATGGCGGCGGGGGCATCTTGGGTGGTCATTAGTCACTCCTTTTCCGGATGTTTCGAGTACTCTGCGTGTCTGGGAATGTCTGAACAGGCCGCCGGTTCAGCCAATGACCTGCCATTCGGGGACCATTTGACCGTTGGCGGTCGCTTCGAAGACCACCTCGACTGCTGCCCCGACCGGGACTTCATCGGCCGGAATCCCCGGAAGATGGGAGAACATCTGGATGCCGGGGTCTTCGTCCAACATTACGACGGCAACGTTGATCGGTTGGTCCTCCTGAAGCAGCCGTACCGGGCAATCGTGTACCACGCCATAGTTATAAATTCGGCCCCGCCCGCTCATTGCGGTCCACTCCAAGTTGTCGCCCGAGCCGCATTTCCCGCACCGGGGCGCCGGCGGGTGTTGCAGCCTGCTGCAAGCCGTGCAGTTCTGGATGACCAAGCGTCCCTCGTTGGCGGCGTCCCAGAAAGGTTTGGTCAACTCATCAGGGATTACGCCCTGCTTTACCATGTCTCCTCCATAATCAAGCGGTTGACGGACCAAGACTGAAACCTAACCGCTTGCCACGGCTACCAATATTCAGGTTTTTCGGAGCTATGTCAACCACACTGCACTCAGCCCCAAGGATATCGCACTTCAAACCGTCGGCAGAGCGAGCGCAAAGCCCATTTGCCGCGGCTGGCAAAGGGTGCGGTTAAGGGTGTACCCAACCCACCATCACTGTCATGGAAATAGGCTTTTCCATTTTTGGGGTGGCCTTGGAAAGTCCATGGTGACTCTCCCCGCAGCGGTAATCCGCAACCCTGATCGTCCGCCAAGATTGACAACCTGAGAGCGTCCAAACTATCATCGGTCTTCAACCCGAGACGGGTTGCCACCGGTATCGCTGCGGCTGTAGCTCAGTGGTAGAGCACTGCCCTCCCAAGGCAGATACGTGGGTCCGATTCCCATCAGCCGCTCCACCCCTACCCCCAATTTTGGTTTCCAAGCTCATTTGATGCCGTACTATGGGGTATTCCTTTCCAGGTGGTGGTGGAATAAAGAGGGCCAAGCAGGTCGATGGTCTCTGCGTATCAATTCGCGATGCCATTGGGAATTTTCTCATAGATCAAGTGATCAGCAACCTGGCCAATGGCGCCATAGACAACGGGCGTCGGGTCCTGGGCTCATGGCCGACTTTGCCGAAGAGATGAACTGCCCCGCTCTTAAGGATATTGGCAGGGACCATCTGCGGCAGTATGCGGTGGCTTTGAAGTCCCGAGCTTGGGGGTGGTTCGACCAACGCATCGGGTGTCCTCAGTTGGTCCGCTCAGCGCCTTGGCAGCCCACTCGCCGTGTTGCCTCTCATAGTCTAGGGTCGACCGGCTCGCTTTCAAGGGCGAGGACAGCGAAGGCGCACTCATGGACTCGATAGAGAGGCTCTCGCTCGACAAAAAGCCGGAGACCTTCAACGCCCAGTGCAAACTCCCGAAGCGCTAGCGACCGCTTCGTGGCGAGGCCGCGATTCCGCAAACGTTCTATGTTCTCCGGCAGGGTGTACTCCGGACCGTAGATAATCCGCAGGTATTCGATGCCTCGGCACTTCATGGCAGGCTGCACGAGGCCACGCTTGGCATTCGTAATGAAGGCCATCGGCTTCACCACCATGCCCTCCCCACCGCTGCCTGTTAGTTCTTCCCACCAGCGTGTAGCCTCAATCTCATCCGAGGTGTCCAACTGTGCCACCTTATGCTTGGTAACCTGGAACAACGCGGGATCGGCCTGGCACAACCGCGCAGCCACGTCCATGTGCCACAGATGGTCCCTATCGGTGTGCATCCGGCCCTCGCTGGCCAGCAGGTGGAAGGGCGCAAGCCGGACATCGGCGAGCGATGCCACCGGCCAGCAGTACCGGGCATACGAGTCGCTGTAGAGTTGGGCGAGGCGCAGCCGCTCTTCGACTCTCTGGGAGGCGTCACCGGCGTCAATACCACGAGCCGCCGTCTGCTGAAGGAGCGCTTCCGCCGCCGTGAGGCTGGTCCGCGCTGCCACACCGACCGCCGCGTACTGCTCGCGGAGTAGCTCTTGCGCCTTGACGGACCACGGCATGAGTTCACAATCCAGGACCACCCAGTCGGTCTCGAGTTCAGCCCAAAAACCGGCGGCCGTAAGCGCCCCGCAGACGCGTTCCAGGAACTCGGCCTCAAGAGAGCGGTCTTCAAAGAACCTTCGTCCCGTCCGCGTGTAGCAGGCGCCGATACCTTCGCCGAAGATGCCGAACCGCCGCCCGATAGCTGCGGCGTCCTGGCCCACCACGACGATTGCTCGTGAACCCATGTGTTTTTCTTCGCAGACCACGCTGGACACGCCGTTATTGCGGTAGTAGGCAAACACCTCTGCCGGATACTCAAGCATGTCGGGGAGTTTGGAGGTGTCACACGGGGATATTGTGGGCGGAAGGTACACCAACCAGCGAGGGTCCAGAGCAAAACGACTCATCACCTCGAGGGCTGCCGCCGCATTCTCTTCCCGAACCGTAATGTTGCCGCGGAGCCGCGTCGCCACTATACGTTTCCCGAGCACGTCGTCGATGTCAAGGAGGTTCGCGGCGCGAGCCTCGGTTGGCGCCGCGGGTTCTTCAGGCTGGGCAGGTCCGGTCAAGGGTCTAGCCGGCTCATAGTAGACCCGCGCTGCCGGTACTGACATAACCTCTTTTTCGGGGTACCGGAGTGCGGTCAGCTTGCCACCAAACACACAGCCCGTATCAATGTTGATGGTATTGTTGAGCCAAGCTGGTTCCATGTTCGGGGTATGGCCGTAAACCACCGTCGCCCGGCCGCGATAACCGGCCGCCCAATCGGTGCGCACCGGGAGCCCCAACTCATCCGTTTCTCCTGTGGTCTCGCCGTAGAGGCAGAAATCCCGGACACGCTTGGACGCCCGACCCTGGTATTCCGCCTTCATTCCCGCGTGGGCCACCACCAGGTCCCCACCATCAAGCACGTAGTGGCTTATCAGTCCGTCCAGAAACGCGGCAACCTGCTGCCGGAACGCCGGGGACTCCGTCTCCAACTGATCGAGTGATTCCTGAAGCCCGTGCGATACCTGCACGTTCCTGCCTTGGAGCTTGCGGACTAGCTTGGACTCGTGGTTGCCGGCGACGCACAGCCCCACGCCATCTGCCACCATGGCCATTACGAGGCTGAGGACTTTGGCAACGCCCGGACCTCGGTCTACGAGGTCGCCAACGAATACGGCCTTGCGTCCTGTCGGATGTGTTACGGAGAAGCCGGTTTCTCCGGCGCCGTCAGCGCGGGTCTCCAACTCGTACCCGAGGTGTTCGAGGAGGGTGACGAGTTCATCGAAACAACCGTGAACGTCGCCGATGATGTCAAACGGCCCATGCTCGTGCTGGCGGTTGGTCCACAGCGGTACGCGCTCAACGCTGACCGCCTCCACCTCTTCAGGGGAGTTGAGCACGAACACGTACCGGAAGCCCTCGCGTTTCAGCCCGCGCAGCGACCGCCTGAGCTGTTCCGCCTGCCGGCGTACAACATGCGGACCAAACGACCGGTCGGGACGCCCCTCGTTGCGGGCCAGGCACAGGGCCTCCGGCATGTTCAGTACGATTGCCGCCGGCAGGCAGTCATTTTGCCGGGCGAGCGCTACCAGAGACTTACGCGCTTGTGGCTGTACGCTGGTGGCGTCAATGACGGTAAGGCGGCCGGCGCGCAGACGTGTATCCGCAATGAAGTTGAGCACTGCAAAAGCGTCGGGCGTTGCGGGCTGGTCGGTGGCGTCATCGGATACCATCGCTCGACATGCGTCCGAAGACACCACTTCGGTGGGCTTGAAGTGTCTGGAGGCGAAAGAGGACTTCCCCGATCCTGTGGGGCCAATCAGCGCCACGAGGCATAGTTCAGGAATGGCGATCTTCATTGGGTGAAGACGCCCATCTGGGTTGGCGTGCCGTAAGTGGGATGCTCAGGGCCGATGTCCTGGAACCGTACATCGTACTTGTGGCGGTCCGCTACCTGCCGCGACCAGTCCTGGAATTGCCCCCGCGTCCACTCGAAGCGGTGGTCCCGGTGCCTGAATGCTCCGGTGGGCAGCCTTTCGAAGAGCGTGTTGTACTCGGCATTGGGCGTCGTGATCAGGACCGCACCCGGCTTAGCGGCCCCAAATATGACCTCCTCGAACGCGTCAAGCCGCGGGGTGTCTATGTGCTCGATTACCTCCATAGCTATTGCGGCGTCATAGCCCGACAGCCGCTTATCCAGGTAGGTGAGGGACCCGTGCAACAGGGTGACGCGCTCCCCTTGCTGAGTGGGCAGGGTATCGAGGCGCAGGCGCTCACTCGCCGCTTCCAACGCCCGGTGGGAGACGTCGAAGCCGGTTACTGAACGAATCTCAGGATCCCCGAGCAACTCTCCGATCAGTCTTCCCTCACCGCAACCGAGGTCGAGCACCCTCGTTGCGCCAAGCATTCGGACCGTGGCCAGCACTGCTTGTATACGCTGCTCACCCAATCGGAGAGGGGTTTCAAGTTGCTCCTCTTCTTGTTCGTGTCGCGCTGCGGTGATGCCTGGGTCGGCCTGACCGGCGTCAAGCAGTTGGGCTAACGCAGAGCGCACGAGGCCGCGCTGATGCTTCAGGTATCGGCGTGATATGAGGTCCCGCTGCGGATGGCTGCTCAACCACCCCTCGCCGAAGCGCAGCAACTTGGCTACTTCATCGTCGCCAACCCAGTAATGCTTGTCGTCGTCCAGAACGGGCAGAAGCACGTACAGGTGCGCCAGTAGTTCCCGGAGCCGAGTTTCCGACGTGAGGCGCACGCTGAAGTACGGGCTGGCTCCCCACTCAGGAAAGCGATCATCGAGCGGGTGTCCCTGAATCTCAACGGTGTAGCCGAGCGGCTCAAACAAGCTCCGGATTAGGTCCGCTCCTTCCCTGGAGGGCGCCACTGCGATCTTGGCCTCAAGCGGAATGGACAACTCCGCTAGCTCCGGGCGTTCCTGGCTTCTGCCGGCGAGCGCGCTGCCGAATACGGAGGCAATCGCGACGCTCAAGTGTGATGACGCGACGTATGGACGGTCATTCACATATTGCTCAAGCCAGCCTCCGGCATTGGATGCACCGGATTTCGGGCGTACCAGGCCTATCGGATCGATGCCCAGGAGAAGCGCTACCGTGCAGCGGTCGCGCTCCGCTTCGGGGTAGAAGACATCAGCCCGCCCGAACGGCAGCCGGAACGACTGAAATCGACCGGGGTTTTTATGCACCAGGAACCCAAGGTCGGTCGCAGGCTGATGCGTCGTAGAGATGGTGAGAAGCATAGCGCCAATCGTAGGACGTACGCGCCCGGTTTACAAGGTCAGCGCTATTGTGGACTGGAGTGGAGAGCCGTCAGGCGCTGATCTGCTTTCCGGAAACTGGTCCAAGCGAAATACGAGTCTTGTGGGATGATCTAAACCGGAAAGTCAGGAGGATCGTTTCATGAAGAGTTCCCGGTATTCCCCGGAGCAGGTCCCCTCGATAACGTCGGTGGCCTGGTCGGTTAGCAGCCGGTTTCCAAGAATCTTCAGACAAGACCCTGCTAGCGTTTATACCCACGTAATTGGCATAACGTATTGCACTTTAAATTTAATCGTGTATACATCTTAACTACTGTGTCCACACACTTATAATCGCACACTGTCCATAAGTAACGGATGCCATATTACACTTAACTGAGAGTACAGTATGTTGAAATCTTATACGGTCCTCTGGACTATTACGACAATCGTGCTTCTGCTTTTCCTGCTGACGGTATGCGGAACGAAAACGCCGGCGCCCACTGCGATTCCGGGCCCAGACGTAGACTCCGTCAAACGGAATGTGGTAGCCAATTACGCCGACGGCGTGTACTCCCTCTACATCAAGAGCCTCACTTCCGCAACGGATATGGACCGGGCCATCGACTTGTTCCTTAGTGACCCAACCGCATCCAGTCTTGAAGGTGCGAAGAGGGCTTGGCTTGATGCCCGCGACGACTATGGCCCCACCGAGGCTTTCCGCTTCTATGGCGGGCCAATCGACAACGAGGAGGATGGTCCTGAAGGTCTGCTCAACGCCTGGCCTATGGACGAATCGTATATAGACTACGTGGAAGGCAACCCCAACGCGGGCATCATCAATAATCCCGTCGAGTTCCCGGTGATCGGCGCCTCTTTGATCGAGTCGTTGAACGAGGGAGGCGGCGAACAAAACGTTTCCACCGGTTGGCATGCCATCGAATTCCTGCTCTGGGGCCAGGACCTGAACGAGGACGGCCCCGGCAGCCGGCCCTTGGAAGACTACACGACTGAAGCCAACGCCGCTCGCCGCTCGGCCTATCTGGCGGCGGCATCCGACCTGCTGTTGGTGCATCTGCAGCAAATGGTCGATGCCTGGGCCACCGGGGATTCCCGCAACTACCGGGCTGAGTTCTTGGCGATGGACTCCGACGCCGCCCTCACCAACATCATCACCGGGATCGGCGAGCTCAGCCGGGGAGAATTGGCCGGTGAGCGCATGACAGTCGCCTACGAAGAGCGGTCCCAGGAAGACGAGCATTCCTGATTCTCCGATAACACGACTGCCGACATCGTCGGCAACGCCCGGGGCATTCAGATGGTCTTCACCGGAAACTACGGAGCCGTCTCCGGACCAGGCATTAAGTCCCTGGTAGCCATCACCAACCCCGGCTTGGCCGACCGGTTGGCGATGGAGATCGACCGAGGCGTCGCTCTGGCTGAAGTCATTCCCAGTCCCTTCGACCTGCATCTGCGTGATTCCATATCCAACAATGATCCCGGCAGGGAGGCGGTGTTGCGGACAATCATATCGCTGGAACAACAAACCGATACCATCGTATCTGCCGCCGAAGCAGCGGGAATAACCATCACGGTCAGCTAGAGTGACCGCGCTCTCACGCAAACCTTCCACCAGAACGCGGCGGGCGGCGATTTTTGCCCTGGCCGCCGTTCTGGTCTTGATACCGGTGGTTTACATTGCCGTCTTTAATCGGAACCAGCCGCCCGACACTGCGCAAATCGTGCTGGTGGGGAAACTCGGGGGCGACACCACCGCCTTCACCAGTACTCGCAATGCCTTCGGTCTCCCGGCCCGCAACCTCGAAAGCGGCGAGCGGCGCACCTTCATCGTCGGAAACAGCTTTTTCCGCCAGAATTGGGTAACCGCGCCCGCCTCCACCATGGCCCGCGATGGTCTTGGACCCTCTTTCAACGCCCAGTCATGTTCTTCTTGCCACACTCTGGACGGACGAGGTAAACCTCCCGATAGCGCGGAGGACCCCCAACGGGGCCTGCTGTTCCGCTTGAGTATTCCAGGGCAGGGCCCCAACGGCGGTCCAATGCCGGACCCGGTGTACGGCGGCCGACTACAGGACCGGGCGGCGCTGCTGGTCCCTCCGGAAGGGCGCATGATCGTCCGGTACCACGAATTGCCCGGGAATTTTGAAGACGGCGAGCCTTACAGCCTGCGGACCGCAACCTACGAAATAGGGGACTTGGCCTACGGCCCGCTGCACCCGAAAGTCATGCTGTCCCCAAGGGTAGCGCCGGCGATCGTCGGCATGGGGCTGCTGGAGGCAATCCCGAAGACGGCCATGCTGCCGTTGGCCGACCCGGACGACGCCAACGGAGATGGAATATCCGGAAGGCCCAACATGGTCTGGGACGTTCGCAGGGGAAAACTAGCCCTGGGACGGTTCGGCTGGAAGGCCAACCAGCCGACGGTGGAGCAGCAGACCGCCGGCGCTTTCCTGGGCGACATCGGGATAACTTCGACCCTGTTTCCCGGCGACAATTGCCCGGAGGCGCAGCCCGAATGCCGGGCAGCGCCCAGCGGCGGCAGTCCTGAAATACCCGACGACCGCTTTGCCAAGGTCGTGTTCTACACCCAGACCCTGGCCGTGCCCGCAATGAGGGACCTCGACGATCCGCAGGTTGCCCGCGGAGCCCGGCTCTTTGCCGAGGCCGGGTGCCACCTGTGCCACACGCCGTCCCACACAACCGGGGAGCATCCGGTAAGCGCAGTTGCCGGCCAGACCATCTACCCTTACACGGACCTGCTGCTGCACGACATGGGGGAAGGCCTGGCCGACGGCGCAACCGACTTCGACGCTTCCGGCCGTGAGTGGCGCACACCCCCGCTGTGGGGCATCGGCCTGGTCGAAACGGTGAACGGCCACACCATGTTCCTGCACGACGGGCGGGCTCGAAACCTCACGGAAGCGATTCTCTGGCGCGGAGGGGAGGCAACCGAGTCCAGGGACTCATGCCGGGGCTTAACCAAGGAGGAACGGGAAGCCTTGATCAAGTTTCTGGAGTCGCTGTGAGGCCCGTCAGGTGCGCTTCCGCCCTTTGGATGCTTGGCTTGGCGGCGGCCCTGCTGACGCTGGCAGCTTGTGGTGGAAACGGCTCGGCAGACCTCGGTGAATCCCAATCAGTCTCCCGCCCAGCCTCCCGCGAGGATGTCTTGACCAGTCTGGCCGGCTTGGTGATCGTCCCTCGATACCGCCAAGCTGCCGACGCCATGGGCCAATTGGCAGATTCGGTGGAAACCTTGTGCTCTGAGCCCAACGCCGCGGCCCGGGAAAGCGCGAGAATCGATTGGCGCGGGGCTGGAAACGCTTGGGTGACCACCGAGGCCTTCCGCTTCGGACCGGCCATGGACCGGCGTTCGTAGTCCCTGGTCGACTGGAGGCTGGTTTCTGTCGAACGCATAGACCGCGCCCTCAGTGGCGGCGACCTGGTTACTGAAGAGACGGTCCGGCAGTTTATGCCGGCCACCCAAAGGGGGATTGGCGCCATAGAGCACCTTCTGTTCGCAGAAAGCAATAACAGTCTCACCACACAAGGCGCGGCCGTGCGGTGCGGCTACCTGAAGGCCTTGACCTCGGTGGCCCACGAAGAAATCGAGGGTATCCTCCACGACTGGGATGGTGATGAAGAGTCGCCGGGTTATGCCGGGTTTTTCGATGGAAGCGCCAATTCATCCCTGCACCCTCGGGTGGCGGAGGCGGAGGTGGTGCGTTCGCTGGTTTTCCTGGTCCGCACAATCGCCAACATGCAACTGGGGGCCGCTTTGGGGGTGGACGCCGAACCTGACTTGATGGCTATACCTTCGGGCGCAGCCGGTCACTCTCGCGACGACTTGAGCCACCAACTGCTAGGCATATCCGAAATGTATCGCGGGGCCGAAAGCGACCCACAAGCCTTGGGTATTGGACACATAGTAGGTCAATTGCCACCCGAAGTAGACAGCCGTATGACCGCCGCAATCGAGAGCGCCTTGACCGCAATCGACGGCGTAGATGGAAGCCTGGAGTCGGCAATAGCCGGCAACCCGCAGCCGGTCAGAAATGTTTACGACAGTTTCAAAGAGCTGCAACGCGTGCTGAATACGGAGGAAGTCAGCGTGCTTGGCGTGTCCGTGGGTTTCTCCAACACCGACGGTGATAGCTAGTCCTGCAGATCGCCGAAGGCGCGGTGTTCTTGGGTGGGGTCGTTTCGGGCCGCCAACACCCATCTCTTTGGGCCCAAACCATGTCCGGTTGATGCCTGGTCCACGGAAGGATCGAGCAACCTCCGGTGCTCACGGCCATTCATTGATACGAAGGCATCGGCATAAACCTGTACACGCGGATACCCTCTTGCCGAGAAATCGTCCGCAATAATGTGGGCAGTCTCCAGCAGCATGTCCGGCTGGGTAGCAGCCCGCTCGGCCTGCAGCGGCGCCACGTATGCCTCCGGTTCAACCCGCCACGACCGGCCACTTTCCGGGTCTCGGACCCGATACTCGACCATACCTGCCTTCTCGGTGACCAGGACGCGCCAGGAGAATCTATAGCCCTCTTCGTTCCAGCGCACGTTGCCTGGGTAGAAATAATGCCGCAGCGGCACGGCCAATTGGAGTATCAAGAAGAAGGCAATGGCGATGGCCGCGGCACTGGGCAGCCACCCTTGCGTCTCCTGGGACGCGAGTTTACCAGGCTCAGGAGCGGCACGCCGGCCAGCGGATTTGCCTGCCGTCCGCACCCAAACGAACAGCCGCCTGGGCCAGTCGGGTGGAAAGAATATCAAGGCGCCGCCCAACATCAGCCACGGGAACACGCCTATTTGCGGGAAAAGCAGCCAGGTCACCAGGTGGAACACACCGGCCACCAGGAATGCCCACGTCCGGGTGCACCCGCACACGAGCCACCCAATGATCGTCAGGTCGAAAAAGGCCCCGTCCAACTCATGACGTAGGCAACCCAAGGTTCGCCCATCAACGGTCCCACTAACGGCAGGTCCGTATGATGATGCAGCCAGATGCGCAATGGCTGAGCCCCCAGGAGCCAGTCGGGGTTCAGCTTGGCGATGCCGGCGAACAGGTACACTACCGCCACCTGTCCTCGCAACACCCAAAGCGTTACGGTCGGAACAGCGTCCCAGGCGGCGAAAACTTCCTCTCGCCCATGCCTCAACGCCAACCAACGGTCGACCGACGCGCAGCGGTGCAGCGGAAGGAACACCATCAAGAGACTGACCAGGGTCACCCAATAGTAATGGTTGAGATAGTTCGTGTTGTCGAGTAGTTCGACGTAAGTGAACCCCAGGAAGAAGGCCGGGCGCACGCCCGGTACCGGTAGCCAACCGCGATGCCCAGGGCAAAAACGCCCAGCAGGGCAACGTGCAGGTGCATCCCCCAAGCGGGCCACGGCTTCACCCACGCGAATCCCAGGTAAGTGAAGTGGTGGACCGGCTCGACGTAAAGTTCCGAGACCCAACCGTGGGCAAAAACTCGAAGAACCCCGGCTAGGCACACCAGCCCAAAGGCGATCCGGAACAACGCGGCCGAAGAGACATCCACCGGCCTTCCCCCCACCAGGACCAGTTGTCCCACGAACCGCGCCATCTTGACCTGCCCCGAATCGGATTGAGAGCCTATCCTAATAACCAGGCGGCACTGAGAGCAATCAGGACACAGGCGAAATGAGGGTAAGCGATGTAATTGTCCGGAGGCTTATCCCAGCGGACCATAATACGCCGAAAGCGGTTTATCCAACTGTGAGCCCGTTCCGCCACCCAGCTCTTGGCTTTGATACCGGCTTCCTTTTTGATGGGAGTTATATAGCAAAGTAAACACGCCAAACGATATCCAAGGCGCACCTCAAGATTTCTTTATAATTCACTCGCTAGCCAAGATAATGTCAACAGTTAGGGATATACCAAGGGAATATCGACATGGCTACTTTGGAAACGTTGGAAGAAATTGTCCAACACCATGAGGAACGATTGAATTTGCTTGCCGGTATTGCGGATCGGCAGCTAGAACTGTTGGAGGAAGTGCGACGGGATTCACAGCATACTCAACGCCTATGGGTGAACTTATCCCGCAAGTATGGCTGGTTGGATGATGGAGACTTGCCCCCAGGCAATTCCCCCAATTCGTAGCTAAAACGCTTGGCAGTTTACCCTGCGTCGTTTATTAACCTTCTATAAGCCATTACAAAACCCCGGGCTTTTTGGGCCCGGGGTTTTTGCTGCTGTTCGGCATTTTATGGCGTCCCGCAGTTGACGATGGTTAGTAGAAAACCAACGATGGTGGGGTCAGCGACCCTTGGTCCAAACCAAAGTGTCCGGGAGTCGGTTGGTGTAACGAGTCCAGATACGTAGACGCCTTATGGCTCGAAATGTCTTCTAACACCAGCGGGCTTTCGCTCTCGCCGCCTTCCAGGGTTTCGAAAGAAAGCACGGCAATAGAGCCGTCGCCGGTGACGCCGGTGGGTTCGACGACCCCGACCCAAACGCGCCCGTCAGACCTGAGGTTGGTTTCGATCAGGGCATCCGAGGCCAAAGTCCCCGGCTCTGCCGCCAGGAATTTCAGGGTGTTTGGTTCGAATGCCAGGACGAACTCCAAGCTCCCCAGGTCAGAAGCGCCCTGCAAGAAAATGGGAACCTGCACCCGCGCTTCATCGGGTGCTTCAAGCCCTATGTTCTCCTCAAAATCGACGCTCGTGTCGACCACGACGGGCATTGCGGTGACAGGAGTCGGCGTCGGCGTGGCAGACCGGTTGGTTCTTGCCCTGGCCGGCGAGTGAGGCGGATAAGCATCCTGGCTGACACTTATCGAACGGTTTGGACCCGGCGCGGGACTATCATCCCCGGTAACAACCCCGACCGCCAGCCAACTTCCAACCACCACCGCAGAGATTATTACGGGCGCAAGAAACCACTGGTAGCGTTCGCTAACAAAGGCTATGGCGACTTCAAGATTGGCTCTTAGCTTTTCCACCCTAGACCTCCCGGCCCCGGCCGGCCATGGCCAGAATTTCCCTGGCGTCATCAACTGTCACCGTTCCGTCACGGTCCAGGTCCAACGCCAAATCAACCTCGTTCAAACCGGTGGCCATCCTCATGGCGATTAACGCATCCAGGGCCGACACCGTTCCATCACCGTCGCCGTCGCCCGTAATCCGGGCGCCAATTGAGAGTTCCCCGTCGGCCAGCGCCATTGCAACCACCTTGCCATCAGAATCGGCGGCCAAACCCAAGGTGAACTTCAATGGACTGGAGCTATCCACGCCGCCGACGGCCCGGAAGACCGCCACCGCGACCGAGCCGGAGCCGCTTATCGGCTCACTCGAAGAAAAACCGAACCGGACGACGCCGGGGTCTTGGGCGCTGTAGTCAAAATCGGCGGGCGCCAGCAGGGAACCCGATTCAACACCGGCAAATTTAACAACTTCCGGGTCATACAACAGGCTGAACCCCAAGCCGGTGATATTTGAGGCGCCGGTCAACAATATGGGCGCACGTACGTAGCTGCCTGGAGGCGCCACCCTGCTGCCCGCCGCCAGGGAGATTTCCGGTCTGCCCGCGTTTGTCTGGCTGGTCAGCGTCGGGATGGCTGCAATGGTGGGCGAGAATTGGTCCAGCGTCACGGTGAGTTCATACTTGGTGACGCCGGCGCCTGTCTGGGGTCCCCCCGATATAACGACGTAGTATTTGCCCATTGCCGGCGCGGTGACCAAGAGGGTGTCTACGGCACCATGGCTGGATTCAGAGTATGAGGCCGTGGGATTGATCACGGAAAACCGGGCGGGTTGCCCGGTGAGCGGGCGCACCCGGACAAGGTAGTTTGCCCCCTGTTTACCGTCGAACACAAAGGCGTCCGTGTCGGCAGCGGGGCTGATGGCGCCTGGCACGATACTGCCGATTTCAATCTTGGAAGCGCTGGTCAACTCACCGGGGTGCCGGTCAATCACCGAAGCATCAGCGGTTACTGTCAAGTAGTAGGTCCCGACCGGGTCGGCCAACTGGGGAGCCCTGGAGATTGTGACGACGTACTCCGCGTTGTTGGGCGATAGCCACATTACCGAGGAGTCCTCCCCATAGTTAGAAGCCACAATCAAATGGGCCGTTCGCGACTCGGCAACCGAAAGACTTACGGTTGCGGCGGTCCCATAGGTCAGATCAAACGTGTATAGGACTCCCGGAGTTGCTCGGAAATAAAACCGGTCCAAGTCTTCAGCCGGACTGACGGCTCCGGTCATTCGGGACCCCATCCGGACCAGCGTGGCCTCCTTGAGCGAATCACCGTGCCGGTCTTCAGTGACCTCCTGTCCGGTGATTTCCAAAGTGTAGGTGCGCGGCAACTCGTTTTCGCCGGTTATGGCCGAGACCGCCACGAAGTAGGTTCCATCCCTGGGCGCGGACCAGGACAGGCTTGACCGTTGGTTTTCGTTGCTGGTTGCGAGCGTTCCATCCGAGTGGAAGATAGAGAAGTTAACAACTGCCTCCGGGCCCAGGTCCACGTGGTATACCACGCCTCTCCTCGCCTCGAACTGAAAAAAGTCACGGTCATCTCTAGGACTCAATGCGCCCGGGTAGGCCGTGTTCAAATCGATTCGGGCGGCTCTTTCCCGGGTTTCGTCGCGCAGGTCTTGATAGGATGTGTCGGCCTTGACGACCAGTGAGTAATGACCGACCGGGGTTTCCGAGCCTCCGGGGTTGGAGACGACCACGTGATAGGTGTAGTTGGCCGGTGCAACCCAGACCAGGCGATTGCCTTGGCCGTTGTTGGAAACTTCCACCCCGTTGGTGGCGCCGGTCACCGCAACTTGTAGGCCGGTGCCAGAACCCGGATCGACAGTGATGTCGTATACAACGCCCCGTATGCCGCTGAAAGAGAAATAGTCCTGGTCGCCCACGGGGTTGATGGAACCCTGCTGGGGGATGCCCATTGTCAACCGGGTCGCGTCGGTGCGTTGGTCGCTGTGCCGGTCTATAAGAGAAACATCGGCATTGACAATGACGGAGTAGCGGCCCAACGCGTCAGCCCCGCCGGACCCGGCGGTGAACACCACGTAATAGATGCTGCTTTTGGGAGCGGTCCACTCCAGGGTGGCGCCGGGTCCCGAAATTGAGCCTTCGGCTTTGTCCAAAGGACCAACCAGGGACATAGAAACGCCGGCCGCCGCTTCCGGGCCGATGCTGAAATCATACTTGGTGCCCTTTTTTGCTTGGAAATAGAAGAAGTCTTGGTCGTCGGCCGGGCTGATCGACCCGGTGTGCGGTGTGCCGAAATGGACCAGGGTAGCCCCGGTTTTTCCATTCGGGTGTCGGTCTTCCAGAGTCCGGTCGGCCGATGCTTCGAAAACGTAGGCGCCCACCGGCGAGCGCTCCAATGGCGAAGCCTGCACCACCACGTAGTGGACTCCGGGTGCGCCGGCAACCCAATTGAGCGAAGATCCCAAGCCCCGGTTGCTGACGATGGTGGAGCCGTTGGCATTTTGCACGGAAATCATGGCGGCAATTCCCGTCGTCATCCTCGCGTCAAAAACGTATTTGACGCCCCGCGCTGCCTCGAAAGAGAAAAAGTCAGCGTCCTCCGCCGGGCTGATGGCGCCTTCGACCCCGGCGCCAATGCTAAGGGGGGAAGCGGCGGACCGGTGGGAGCCATGCCTATCTTCCAGGGTTGGATCCTCGCTGACCTCAAGGATATAAAAGCCGGGACCTCTAACCAGGTCCGTGCCCGAAATAACCACGTAGTACGTCCCCGTATTCGGCGCAATCCAGTCCAGGGTCGAATCGACGCCATTATTGGCCGCCACTACTGTATGGGACACCGCCGCTTTGCCGGCCCTGGTTTCCACGAATACGGCCAGCCCGTCCAGACCGTCCAGCTTTGTCGAGATGTGGTATTCAACGCCCCGCTTGGCTTCAAAGGAGAAAAAGTCATGGTCGTAATCGGTCTCGACGCTGTCGGCGTCCATCGGCTGACCGGGCCAGGGGCTGATCGACTCCGAGTACTGGCTGCCAAGGGCCAGGGGTGTCGCCTCGCCAACGGTGTCACCATGCTGGTCTTGGTAGAATGTGTTTGCCGCAGCGCTCAGGGCATAGTTGCCCAAGAGCAGCTGGCCTCCGACGGACGCCTTAACGCCGACGACTCCCAAAAAGTAGGTGCCGGTTGTGGGGGCCACCCATTCCACTTGCTTATTGCCGCCCACCCAGGACGCCCTTTGGTTTTCTGGCTCAAGCGGGCGGCGAACATTAGTATCAAACACTTTGAATTCGGCATCGTCGAGCGTACCCAAGTCGAGGGTAAAAGTGTATTTGGTTCCCCGCAGGGTTTTGAATTTGAAGAAGTCGTGGTCGCCAAGACCCTTCTGCTCGATGGTTCCGGCAATCGGCTCAGCGCCGATTTCCAATAGGGTTGCTTGGCTGCGGAAATCGCTGTGGTCGTCATCCGCTCGGACCGTTGAGAGCGAAGCGGAGTAGAAAAAAGCTCCACTTAAGAGCAGGATGAGCCCGCCCACGCCTACCAGCACCGCCGTCAACCTCATCTTCCCCTCTCTTTCCCAAGGAATCCGCCCCAGGTAGGTCCCTGGGGGCGGCTATCAAAGCCCGGACCCTTCAGACAAGGATGCCGAGCGAAAAGCAGGCCAATTAACAACGCACAAGCTCACTGCTTTACCAAGTTTTAAATCATTCTATGATTAAACGTAATACTTTATCAAGCAATAAAGGTTTACATATTGTTGACTTTGCGGCCTCTGCCCGTCTTCCCAGAACGACCGGCCACCGGCCAGCCGCATTCCAATCCCCAATTCCAACCCGCCGCCACAACAACAAAAAAGCCATCGCAGCCTCACCCACCGGGATTCCCATCGCAACAGGAATCCCGAGTCCCTTCCACCACCCAGGGGCGTGGAGACAGGATAGTCCGCGTGGGGCAACCGTTTACTTGAACGGCCCTATTCCTTGTGGTACATTGTTCAAAGACCGTCGCGGTCCAATTCGTCGGGTACCGACGTCACCAGTCTGCTCAGAGGGACGGCTAAATGGCCTACGTAACACCGAGAGAAGGCGAAAACCCGGAAAGTTTGGTCAACCGTTTCCGGGCTTCAGTGCAGCACTCCGGGATCTTGCGGGAATTGAAAGACCGCCGGTTTTTCCGGTCAAAGGCCCAGAAAGAAAGGTTGGCAGCCCAGCGGGCGGCGCGGCGCCGTCGACGGCAAAGCCGCCGCTAACCCCAACCCCATATAAATATGCCCCTCATGCAGAAAGCCTGCCGTCATTGGCAGGCTTTCCTCTTTTGTGTTCTTTGTTCAACCCGGCCCCATTACCTTTGCGGGGCCGGGTTTCGCCGTCCTCGTCGGATGAATCACACCGCCGGTTTTGGCGCTGAGTTTCGATCAATCCAAGCCGGGCAATCGGCAGAAACTAAACGGTCAGTTCCAAGATGTAAAGACCTCCCTTGACCCGGTCGATGGCATAGATGATCCGGTTTTCGTCAACGTAAACGTCGTTCAAAGCGTTGAAGTCGCCGCCCTCAGGGATTGGCGGCACGAAGTAGGCAACTTCTTTGGGTTCCAAAGCGTTCGTGGTGTCGTGAACGCGAATGCCCGAATTGAAATACGCGCCAAAAACCAGGTTGTTGGACTTGAAGGAAGTGGCCACCGGGTCGTTTTCGTGGATGTTGTGGGCCCCAAAACGGCCGGGGCGGGCGCAGAAATCGTCCTTATCGGCCATCGGCAAACTGCCGATCATAATGGGTTTGGACTCCATCCTCACGTCCATCAGCCACACCAGCTTGGGATAATCTTCGCAGGTGTCCGAGCCCACCGCCTCTTCGCTCACCACCAAAAGGTCCCGGTCGAAAATTGGCAGCACCGTATGGGTGAAACCGGGGAATGGTGGGTGGTAGTCCACCTGGGAAATCATTTTTGGGCGGGACTTGTCGGCCACGTCCAGGATGATGACCCCCGAGTCGATCCATCCCAGGTATGCCCGGTCGGGGCGCTCCGGATACACGTTGGTATTGTGAACGCGGTGGCCCACGTCAAATTGGGGATGCCGCTCCGGCTCGGGGTCCGTGTCGTTCTCGCGAATCCCCGGCACCCACCAACGGCCCGCCTCCACCGGTCGGCTGGGGTCCTTCACGTCCACAATCATGTAAAACTGGTCGTCCTTCTGGTTGCGGGGCTGGAAATCTCCCGCGCCCGTGGACAGGTGGGCATACTCTCCGTCAACCCACCATAAGCAGTGGACCCCTCTGGAGTAGGGGCCAGAGTTGTCCAGGAACGCGGTTTGCTTAGGGTTGGTGGGGTCGCTCACGTCGAAAACCGCCATGCCCGCGCCTTCTTGTCCCGGCCTCTGGGTCTGGTAGGCCACCAACATGGTATCGCCCACCACCGCCAGGGAGTTGGACCGCACGTGGCGATAGGGAAGCTCCGTCTGAGCCACCATCCTGGGGTTGGCGATGTCGGTCACGTCGACCGCGGTGGCGTCTTTGGGGCCGCTCTCGTGGGCTATCCACAAAATCCGGCGGCCATTGGACGCCTGTTGCAGCGACATTCCCTCGCCCCCGTTGCCGAATCCATTCAGGTCGTTGTGGGCGATCAGCCTCATGTTGTGAATTTCTTGCGTGTTAGTAGACATATGCCCCCTATGGGTCTCTTTTCCCGGTTTCACAGCTCACGAATGCATAGTAAAGTTGGTCCAGCCGGTAATATACCATAGGCAGACCCCGTAACCGAGGTCGTTGGATCAGTCGGGCAGGGGCATATCTCCACCTACATCTTTCTCGCCGCAGCAGGAATCCAAAGCCCTGTGTGCATCGAGACGTGGGTCAAAGCTGAGAACGTTCTGGGTAGGTTACAGCACGGTTCCCCGCTGGCACTTCCTTGATTCCCGTTGCGACGGGAATGCCGGAGATGGGGGGATTAGATGGGAAACGAATGGCCTCGGTGAGGCAATTCCGGGTTATTGACATGGAATAAAGCTGGGGATACACTATCAACTTAATGGTTATGGTTGAAACACCAGCTTGCGCCTGTACATGTCCGCCCACATAGGGGCGGAGATTTCTTGCCAACACGGCATCAGCTTCACCGCATCTTGCGCCCACTGAGTCCATTGAAAGCAATGGGCTTTTTTATTTCCGCACGAGATTGGAGGCTACGTTGACCACGCCCACCGCGAAAAACTCTATCGACCAGGAAAAGCTGCACCGGGAAAGCATGGCGATTGCGCCCCAAGCCCTGGGAATAATCCCCTTCATAGAAGAGGAAGTCGTCAACTTCGAGGGTGAATCCGCATCGTTCCAGGCCGGTGAGCAGGGCAGCGCCGAGTTCACCCCGTTCCGGCTGAAGCAAGGGGTTTACGGCCAGCGCCAGGCCGACGTCCAGATGATACGGGTCAAAATCCCCGGCGGCATTCTTAACGCTGCTTCGCTGGACGGTCTGGGGACCGTTGCAGACAAGTACGCCCCTTTGGGCAAAGGCCACATCACTACCAGGCAAAACGTTCAATTCCACCACATCCCCCTGCCCGAATGCCCGGAAGTCCTCCGGTATTTGGGGACCGTGGGACTGACCAGCCGCGAAGCCTGCGGCAACACGGTTAGAAACGTGGTCGGCGCTCCCTCCGCCGGCGTTTGCCCGGAGGAAGTCTTTGACCCCACCCCATACCTGACAGCCTACGTCCGGTTTGGCGTGCGTCACCCAATCACCCAGGGTTTCCCGCGGAAATTCAAGACCGCATTCACCGGTTGCGACGCCCACGATCACGTGGCCGCGGCCATCCAGGACCTGACCTACGTCTCCCAGGTCCGGGAGGTCGATGGGGTGGTCCAAAAAGGCTTCAAGGTCCACGTCGGCGGGGGCACATCCATCATGCCGCGCCTGGCTAAGCCCCTGTATGAGTTCATTCCGGAAGAGGACTACCTGCGGATTGGCCTGGCGGTCTGGACGGTTTTCAACAACGCCGACACCCTGCGCAAGAATCGTATGATGGCGCGCCTCAAGGTGTTGATCGACCGTATCGGGCTGGATGCTTTCCGAGACCTGGTGGAGGAAGAATTGGCCAAGATTGGTCCCATTGACCCTCAACCTTTGATGGAAGCCGACGCCATTTACCGGGAGATACCTCCGGTCATATCCTCCGCTCCCGCCAACGGCCAAAACGGCGGCGGGGAATACGCCCGCTGGAAGGCCACCAACGTCTCGGCGCAACGGCAGCCGGGTTTCAACCTGGTCGACGTGAAGCCAACCAGGGGCGATCTCAGCGGAGACCAATTCCGGGGTGTGGCCGACATCGTCCGCCGCTTTACCGGCGGCCGGGCCGCGGCAACCCAGGAGCAAAATCTGGCGCTGCGCTGGGTTCCCGATTCGAGCCTGCATGACGTGTGGGAAGCCCTGAAAGCAATCGACCTGGCGGAATCCGGCGCCCACTCCATCACCAATGTGGTTTCCTGCCCGGGAACCGACAGTTGCAAACTGGGGATCACGGCCTCTATGGGGTTGGCCAAAGCGCTCAAGTCGGAGATAGAGTCCTGGGACGGGTTGTTGGAGGATGAGGGAGTCCAGAATATTCGCATCAAGATGAGCGGCTGTCCCAACGGCTGCGGGCTGCACCACATCGCCAACATCGGGTTCCACGGCGCCGCCGTCAAGGGCCCA
Organism: Dehalococcoidia bacterium; assembly: GCA_963663135.2. Taxonomy (GTDB): domain Bacteria; phylum Chloroflexota; class Dehalococcoidia; order Lucifugimonadales; family UBA3495; genus Io17-Chloro-G2. The sequence continues at coordinate 78,820 of CAXXRM010000002.1, forward strand.
GACGGCGAGCAGATCCCGGCCTACGAAATGTTCCTTGGGGGCAACTACGGCGACAGCCGGGTGGAAGACTCCAAGATTGGGACCCGCATCCCCAAGGTGAAGGTTCCCGCCAAAGCGGTGCCGGTGGTGGTCAAACAAATCGCCACCTATTTCAAGGATAGCCGTCAGGAAGGGGAAGCGTTCAACCAGTTCCTGGACCGGGTAGGGCTGGAAGAGGTGACTGCGATCGCCGTAAAAGGCCAGACCTCTGCCGAATCCGTGGCCCCTGAGTCCGACATGTACTACGACTGGGAGCGGACCAACATCTACAAATTGGAACGCGGCGAGGGAGAATGCGCCGTTTAATGCATTTGGCGTCGGAACACCGTGGCACCGCTCAACGGTAAGGTCGTCGCATACCTGGAAGCAAGGATGCGCTCCGAGATGGGGAGCCTCATTGAGCGCCACGGCGGTGTCCCTTACGCTGCGCCGGTGCTTCAGGAAAAATATCTAACCGGCAGCCCGGAAATTCGGCAACTGGTCGAAGACATTTGCCATGACCGGCTGGACGTGATGGTCCTGCTCACCGGTGTGGGAACCCGGGCCTTGGTGGAAGCCGCCGACGCAATGGGCCTGCAGGAGCAGTTCCTGACTTCTCTCAATCGGCGCACGATTATTGCCCGCAGCCCCAAACCGGCCCGGGTGCTGCGCCAGCACAACATCCACATCGACGTTATGCCGCCGGAACCCTACACTTCCCAAGACCTGATCAAGGCCCTGGGCCCCATTGACCTCAACGGCAAGACCCTTGCGGTCCAGGCGTACGGCGCGTCCAACGGATACCTGAGGCGTAGCCTAAGGGACTTGGGCGCGGAGGTCCGGGAAGTCACTTTGTATACCTGGGAACTACCGGCTGACACGTCGCCGGTCTTGACGTTGATTCAGGACCTGGCGAAAGGGGAAATCCACGCTCTTGCGTTTACCAGCCAGCCGCAGGTAGGGAACCTGCTCGCCATTGCTTCCGGGGCAGGCCAGGAAGAATCGCTGCGGTCCAGCTTGGCCGGGGGAGCGGTAGCGGTGGCCTCGGTGGGCCCGGTGTGTTCCCGGCGTTTAACTGAGGCCGGCTTCGGGATCGACGTAGAACCCGAGCACCCCCACATGGGGAACCTGGTAATGGCCATAGGCGACCACTTCCAGGTGGCTAAATCTCCGGCGTGCTAGCCCCATTCCCACGGCGGGGTGAGCCTACCGCGCCCCGGACGTCACTGCTTAAGCCACTTCTTCAGCCGGCCAACCTTGGAATCCGGTTCATCCACCAACCGCCCTCGCCACCGCTTTTCCAAAGACCCGTAGCTGGGTTTGATGAAGAACAGCAGGTAAGCGCCCACCAGGACCGCCAGACCGACCCAAATCAAAGGACTGGGCCCCAGGATGGCGCCGATCAGAAATATTACCAACCCGCCCAGCATCATCTTGCCCGGAGAGAATACGCCCCTCTTGCGCCTAGGCCGGTTGTCGGACTGGGTGGAGTTGCGCAAGGCCTTCTGGACTTCCGGGGAATCCTCCGGAGCTGTGGGCCGTTGACTCGGACTTTCCAACGGCGGGGCTTCACCGGACCTGCGTAGAATCTCTTCTATCTCGTCCTGATATTTTTCAGGCATAACGCCTCCAGACCGGACTGACTCCCCCGCCCATTCTTTCCCCTAAAAAGGTCTCCTAACCATTGAACCAAACCCAGGCTCAAATTGATAGTACATCATATATGAAGCCGAGCATCGTGGAAACGCGGGATACACCCAACCGTCGCCGTGCTCAATCCCTTATCACGGGACTAAAACCCACCGGGAAGCGGGTCAGCCGGTCCCGGTGGCATCTGTCTTATCGGGAGAGGTATTGCCCGTCACCAAAAAGATAACCCTCTCGGCGATATTGGTGGCCCGGTCGGCGATCCTCTCCAGGTCGTGCGCCACCCAGAGCAGGTGGGTGGACCGCTCGATACGTTTTGGCTCCCGGGACATACCGCTGAACAAATCCCGGCAGACCTCTCGGTACAAAGAATCCACCTTGTCGTCATCATCCCAAATTTGCCGGGCGGCCTCAACGTCCCGGTCAACCCAGGCCTGTAGACTGCGGCGCAGCATTTCTATGCCATAATTGGACATGCGCTTCAAATCATCAATGGGTTCGAACACCTGCTCGTCGCCGATAATCATACTCACTTTGCCTATTCCCTCAGCGTAGTCCCCCATCCGCTCCAACTCCACTGCTATCTGGAGGACGGCGATCAACGTTCGGAGATCGATTGCCAAGGGTTGCTGAGTGGCAATGAGGTCTATCGAACTCTCTTCAAGCTTGAACCTCAGCCGGTTGATGTGTTCGTCATCTTTCACCACTTCAAAGGAAGCGGTGAGGTCCCGCCGTTCCAGCGCGTCCATCGACTTGACGATAGCCTCTTCGACCAGCAGGCCCAACTCAAGCAAACCATTCTGGAGCTCCATCAGGCTGCGGTCGAAGTCACCTCTTAACATTTACCTGCACCATATTTAGCCGAATCGTCCGGTTATGTATGCTTCGGTACGTTCATCCCTGGGATTGGTAAAGATCTGGCGGCTCTCACCGTATTCCGCCAGTATGCCAGTCCTACTCTCTTCCGTCATCATGAAGGCGGTGTAATGGGACACCCGGGCAGCCTGTTGCATGTTGTGGGTGACTATGACAATGGAATACTCCTCGGCCAATTCCCGCATTACCTCTTCAATTGCCAGGGTGGCTATGGGGTCCAGGGCCGAGCATGGCTCATCCATCAGGATCACCTGGGGCTTCACCGCCAGCGTGCGGGCGATGCAAAGGCGTTGCTGCTGACCTCCGGATAAGCTGAGGGCGCTGGCATTCAACCGGTCCTTGACTTCATCCCACAGCGCCGCCCGGACAAGGGAGGTCTCCACCAACTCGGCCATGTCACCCTTGAACCCGTTGATTTTGGGGCCGAAGGCCACGTTGTCGAAGATGGACTTAGGAAAGGGATTGGGCCGCTGGAACACCATCCCTATCTGGAACCTGATTTCGGCGGGGTCGACGTGCTCGGCGTAAAGGTCCTCCCCGTGGAAATAGACCTTGCCGGTGGTGCTGGCAGTGGGGATTAACTCGTTCATGCGGTTGAAGCATCGCAACAGGGTGCTTTTGCCGCAGCCCGAAGGTCCGATGATGGCCGTGATCTGGTTGCTTGGAACATCCAGGCTCACATCCGTTACCGCGCGCTTGGTCCCGTAGTAAACGCTCAGGTTGTCAGTGCGGAGAATGCTCTCTGTGCTTGGCATAGTCGACCTTAAATCCTATTCCCGAACTTGTACCTCAGGAACACAGCCCCGGCGTTCATTATGAAGAGAAGAACGAGCAGTACGACGATGCCCGCCGCCGCTGCTTCGTGGAACCCGGCCTGGGGCCGCGAGGTCCAGTTGAATATCTGGATCGGCAGCACGGTGAACCGGCTCATTGGCCCGTCCGGTGCAAAGGGAACAAAGGTCAGCGCGCCCATCACGATGAGCGGCGCCGTTTCTCCCATGGCCCGGCTTACTGCCAGGATCACGCCGGTCAATATGCCGGAGAACGCCTGGGGCAGGACCAGGTGCCACACCGCCTGCCACCGGCTGGCGCCCAGGGCAAAACCGCCCTCCCTGATGGAAGGCGGCACCGCTCTGATGGCTTCCTGGGACGTGATTATGATCACAGGGAGCACCAGCAGGGCGAGGGTGAATCCTCCGGCCAGCACGCTCTTGCCCAGGGACAGGCTCCTGACGAATATCTCCAACCCAAGGATTCCATACACAATGGAAGGCACTCCGGCCAGGTTGGCAATGTTTATCTGGATTATCCTCGTGAATCTCTGGCGCGTCGCATACTCTTCCAGGTAGATGGCCGCTCCCACGCCCAGCACAAACGAGGCAATCCCGGCAATCCCAATGACGTAAATGCTGCCAAGCACGGCTGCTTGAATCCCCGCCCTTTCCGGGAACCGCGATGGGAAGCTGGTCAGGAAAGACCACTCAACTCGGCTATAGCCCTGCACTGCGATGTAGATGAGGAGCACCGCAAGCATCCCCAGGGCGATGGTGATGGCCAACATGCACATCCCGGCAAATATTGTGCTCTTGCGCTTGCGCCACGCTAGCCGCCTCTGTATTTCAGTTCGCTGGACTGCTCCCATTATTCGTACTGTTCCCTGAACCTGCGGACGACCCATTGGCTCAGCAGGTTCATTACCAGGGTCATCAGAAAGAGTGTCAGAGCCACGGCAAATATCGTCTTGAATTCCAGGGTTCCTGCGGGAGCGTCCCCAAGACTCACTTGTACGATGTAGGCCGTCATAGTTTCGATTGGCACGAATGGGTTGAGAGTGAAATTCGGGTTCTGGCCGGCGGCGATGGTCACAATCATCGTCTCGCCGATGGCCCGGGAAGTGGCCAAAATGAAAGACGCGGCGATGCCTGACAGCGCGGCCGGGACCACTACTCTTAGGGCCACTTCAAGTTTGGTCGCTCCCAGGGCGTAGGCGGCCTCTCTCAAGGCTGAGGGGACGGCGGACATTGCGTCCTCGCTCAGGCTTGAGACCATCGGAAGGATCATGATCCCCATGACAATTGAAGCGCTAAGGGCGTTGAAGACGGCAATCTCGTCAGAAATATTGCGGAGCAAGGGTGTGACAAACAGCAGCGCAAAGTAACCGTACACCACGGTGGGTATGCCGGCCAGAATCTCCAGCACCGGCTTGACCGCCTGCCGCAGCCTTTCAGGGGCATATTCGCTGAGATAAATTGCGCTCAAGAGTCCCAGGGGAAGCGCCACCAGCATTGAGAGGGCGGCCACAAGAAGAGTGCCCGCCACCAGCGGCAGGACACCGAAATGCTTGGAGGCGAAGAGGGGGGTCCACCGGGTTCCGGTGAAGAATTCCAGGGGGGATACTACCCGGAAGAACTGGATGGCCTCAAAGAGGAGAACGGAGACAATGCCGATGGTAGTGAGAATCGAGACGGCGCTGAATCCGAATAGTACCGCCTTGGCTATGCGCTCTTGGAATTGCCTGGACCGGATCCGCCTTTGGGAGTCGCTCCATTTTTCCAATCCCGCCGAGCCTGAATCCACTTCTTCCCTAGCCAAACTGAACTTCGACCCTCAACCTCGATTTCCCGCTTACATCCAAGGCTGATCTGATGTCGGCTAACAGCATAATCGGCAACCCTTTTAAGCACAACCTTGCAAATTTAACGGTTCCATTCTGTTGCGATGACCGAGCACACCGCTGCCTGGACCTATCGTCTTACATGTCTCACGTCAGGTGGAACCAATGGAAGGGCGGAAGGGAACGATGTCCCTTCCCAACCCCATTTGCCACTCGAATTTGATTGGATTACCGGTTGTCGGACAGGACCGTTGCGACGGAACCCTTCTGCGCGTTGTCTCCGCCGAACAGGGTACCGGTGAGCCCGCGGTCTAGCCTCTCCTGTGCCAGTTCGTACACGTTGCTCGGATACGGCAGGTAGCCAACGTCGCGGACCAAAGTCTGTCCGCCAGCCTCGCTGAGGTGGAACTTGGCGAAGGCGGCAATGTGGGGCTTGGCCAACCTGTCCTTCCGGATGTAGATGAACAGCGGGCGGGCCAGTGGCTGGTAGCTCCCATCCTCGATGGTTTCGTTACTGGGAGTGACGCAGCCGCTGCCGCCGTCGATTCCCACCAGCCTCAGCTTGTCTGCGTTCTCGGCATAGTAGGCGTAGCCGAAGAAGCCCAGGCTATTCCGGCCGCCGGCGATACCCTGGACCAGGACGTTGTCATCCTCGCTGGCGGTGTAGTCGCCGCGGGAAGCCGCGGACTCCCCATTGACGACTTCGGTGAAGTAGTCGAAGGTGCCCGAGTCAACGCCCGGACCGTAGAGCCTGATCCCTTCATCCGGCCATCCGGCGCGGACCTGGCTCCACTTGGTGATGACGCCCTCCGCGTCGGGTCCCCAGAGTGTGTGCAGTTCGGCAATGGTCATGCAGTCGATGAAGTCGTTGTCTGGGTGGACCATTACACTGAGGCCGTCGATGGCCACGGGGATTTCCACGTATTCAATACCGGCGTCCAAGCAGGCTTGGACTTCTTTCTGCTTGATGGGGCGGGAGGCATTGGAGATGTCGGACTCGCCGTTGCAGAACTTCTTGAAACCGCCGCCGCTGCCGGAGACGCCCACGGTAACCCTTGCGTTGCCGTTGGTCAGGAGTCCGAACTCTTCGGCCACGGCTTCACTGATAGGGTACGCAGTGCTGGAGCCGTCTATAGTGATGTCTCCCTTCAGGTTGGCGAAATCCACGGATTCGCCGGTCTGCGGCGCTGTGGTGGAAGAACTTCCTTCTTGGGAACTCGATCCGCTCCCGCTGCCCGGATTGGCGGCTGCCGGCGTGCTGCTGCAGGCCAAAGCGGCAGTGGCGAAAATCGCTAAAGCCAAAATGGCCGCGAATCTAAGGACCAACGTTGTGGTTTTAGAGTTTGCCAAATCCATCCGTCCTCTCGTTAAGTGTCAATCCTGAAGTCTCAATCTGAAAACACGTTACTGGACCAACCCTGCCGCCGAAGGATTTATCGGCGGCCCGCGCTTGTTGCAGAAGAAATGGTCAGACCAAGGCCGTACCCTCCCCGCCACATGCCGAACCCGCCGCGGCCAATTGCGTGGGCTTGGAGCGGAACCAAAGGGACGCTCGGAGTAGCCGGAATAAGTTAGGAGGGGCCGTGCGCTGGTATACTGGTGGGAGGAAAAACGGAAAACATATGGCGAAAGAGGAAAAGCTTGTGGGAAGTTTGTTACCAACCTTCCCCAAGCGTGATGTCGGGGAAGAGGATATCGGGCTCAACCCGATAACAGTAGAGGAAACCGTAAATGCGACGTTCAGTCATCGCTTTAATCAACCACCATAGTGGCGATACACCGTACTTCTATCTCTGTAATTCGTCGAAAACATAATAAGTGAGGCTGGCAAGGCTGTCAATACTATGACGCCTGTGACAAAAGTATGAACCAGAATCTGCAATTGAGCGTAGTTGACCAATCCCCGGTCCGGGCCGGCGCCACCGCCGGGGATGCCCTCAGGGAGACCATCGATTTGGCCGTGGCGGTGGAGGCATTCGGCTACCGGCGTTTCTGGGTGGCCGAGCACCATAGCATCGCCAATTTCGCCGGCACCAGCCCGGAGATACTTACGGGGCAAATCGCCGGCCGCACCAACTCCATCAGGGTGGGCACCGGCGGCGTGATGCTGTCCCACTACAGCTCTTTCAAGGTGGCGGAAAACTTCCGGGTCCTTGAAGCTCTGTATCCCGGCCGAATCGACCTTGGCATAGGCAGGGCTCCCGGCAGCGACCAACTTACCGCCGCCGCCCTGGTTTACCCCGGCCAACCCCGGGACATCGCCCACTTCCCGCGGCAGATTGTGGACCTGCTGGGACACCTATCCGGAAAACTGGATGAAGGTCATCCCTTCGCCGCAATAAAAGCGGGGCCCAAACTGGAATCCATGCCCGACGTCTGGCTATTGGGGTCCCGCCAGGAGAGCGCGTTCATGGCCGCGCAACTGGGTCTGCCGTTCGCCTACGCCCATTTCTTCGGGATAGGCGTGGAGGACGGGCCGAGGATTGTCGAGGGGTACCGGCAGAGCTTCAGGCCGTCCGAGTACCTGTCCGAGCCCAAAGTCAACGTTGGCGTCCACGTAGTCTGCGCCGAAACCGAGGAGAAAGCCCAGCGGTTGGCCTCCAGCCGGAACCTGGGCCGGCTTTACTCGGTCACCGGCCGAGCCAAGGGGATTCCGACAATCGAGGAAGCGTTGAGCTATCCGTACCAGAGCAACGAGGCCGCCTACATGGAACAGTACCGAAGGCTGTGCGTGGACGGCGACCCGGAGCAGGTGAAGGAACGGCTGGAAGCCATCGCCGAGAGCTACCAGACTCCCGATTTGTCCATAGTGACCATTTGCCACGACTTCGAAGACCGCTCCCGGTCGTACCAGCTTGTGGCGCAGGCCTGCGGCATCTCGGACCAATAGGGGTAAGGGCGGTCAAGGAGCCAACGCAGCCATTGTGACGCGGTAGGATTCCTCGATATCGCCCAATGGGAGGGGCGCAACCACCGGTTTTTCCAGTCCAAGGGCCCGGAGTTCTTCCAGCCCGGCCCGGCACTCCTCGGCATCGCCAACGATTCCCAGTTCCTGCTCCATGCGGGCGCTGATGGCACGAGCGCTGTCTCCGGCCCCAGCAGTTCCCATGGCAGTTCCCATGGCCGTCTCCACGCCGTGCATCTCATTTGCGAAGCCCGTGTTTCGGAAGAAGTTCCGGTAGAAGGAACTGCCGGTGTAGTGGGACATCTGTTGACGCAGGCTCTCCCGGCCCGCATCCGGGTCATCGGTAACGGCCATCCTCACGTATCCCGATATTGCCACCTCAGAAGGGTCTCGGCCGGCGCTCTCCGCACCTTCGCGAACCAATTCCGCCGCCCGTTTCAGATAGGATGACGCGGTCCAACTTAACAGCACGCCGTCGGCCAGAGCGCCAGCCATTTTCAACATTCTTGGCCCCAGGGCGGCCAGGTAGATTGGCGGCGGCTCAACCGGAGCGGCCCAACCCAAAGCCGCACCGTCCAGGTTGAACACCTTGCCCTGAAGGGTTACAGCCTCGCCGTGAAGCAGACTCCGGATAATGGTCACCGCCTCTTCCAGGTGGGCCAACGGCCTTCGGAACGGAACGCCGTGGCTGTTTTCCACCGCCGGGGCGTTGCCGACACCCAGGCCCAGAATAAACCGCCCGCCGGAGACTTCAGACATCCCTGCCGCAGACATGGCGGTTATAAAAGGCGTCCGCGAAAAGACGGGTAGAATGCCGGTGCCGACGACAATCCGCTGTGTAGCCAAAGCCACCGAGGCCAATTGGGTTAAGGAGTCCCTCCCGGCGCCTTCCGTCATCCAGATTTCGCCGTAACCCAGCTGTTCCGCCAGGGCCCCCAGCCTCTGAAAGGCGGCCGGAGACAATTGTGGTTCGTTGCCCAGGCGCAAACCCAAGAAGGCCATTTCAACTCCTGGCAGGCAGGATTAAAAGGAATCGTCCCGGCCGCCCTTGAATTAATGGTTGAGTTGGTTGGCCAGGTCGATGAAATCGGTAGCGACGACGTGGAAAGACGGGTCAGGCGTCGGGTCGGGAGTACGGCCCGGACCGCGCTCCATGGGCCGGGGGATGAAGGCCATCTTGAGACCCACCCTTCCCGCCGCCATCAAATCCCCCTGGTGGGCGGCCGCCATCATCACCTGGTCGGGCTCCAGGCCGAGAAGTTCGACGGCGGTCAGGTAGCTCTCCGGGTCAGGCTTGTAATGCCGGGCCAACTCCGCCCCCAGGATGCAATCCCAGGGAAGGCCGGCGTTTTTGGCCATGTTGGTCATCAGCGCCACGTTTCCGTTGGACATTGGGGCGATAATGAATCGGTGTTTCAACCGGTACAACCCGGGAACTGAATCGGGCCAAGGCTTCAGGTCATGCCAGGCGCGGTTGAAATCATCCTTGGCGGCGTCGGCTATGCCGGTGATCTCAAACTCCGCAAGGACCTCTTCCAAGGCCAGCCGGTGCAGCCCGTCCAGGTTGGTCCAAGGCAGTTCGCCGGTGCGAACCCGGTCCATGAATGGTTGATACTTGCCGCGCCAAGCATCGGCGAAGGCTCCCCAGTCGGCCTCCACGCCGTGGACCCGGCCGAAATTCCGGCCATGCTCGATGATGCTGCCGCGCCAGTCCACCACCGTGCCAAACACATCAAAGATTAGAGCCTTAACGCCCGATGCGTCCATTAACCCCTCAGAACTGGTCCGTTTCAGCCCGGATTTACCGCTAGGAGGATTCAGCCGGAAAGCTTGCCCAGCTCGGCCTGCACCTCATCGTAGTCGGGTTCCACTCCCGGATTGGGTCCCACCCAGGCGTAGCGAACTACACCTTCACCATCCACCACGTACACCGCCCGTTTGGAGGCGGTGTAGCCTTCCATGCCGGCGAAGTTGGGGATAGCAAGGTCGTACTGGTTCACCGTCTCGCGCTGGAAGTCACTCAGGAGCGGGAAGTTGAGTTTGTTCTGGTCGCTGAACGCTTTTTGAGCAAAGGCTCCGTCCACCGAGATGCCCAAAACCTGGGCGTTCAACGAGTTCAGCCCGTCCATGCGGTCCCGGAAGGCGCACATCTCGGTGGTGCAAACTCCGGTGAAAGCGCCGGGGTAGAATGCCAAAACCACGTTCTTCCCCCGGAAATCACTGAGACTCGTGGCTTTCCGGTCCGCATCATATAGAGAGAAATCCGGGGCCGCCATGCCCACTTCTACCGCCATGTTATTCTCCTTTAATTCACGTGCAATTCTGCCGAAGCATAGGAGAAATCAAGCCTATCAAGACCATTATTCCGTTGTCTTCGGCGGGCTCATCTTACCACAGGAATGTCGCCTCAAGCCGGGCCTGCCGCCTGACGCGGGCCGATAGCGTTTCCAACGCCATACGTCCCGCATCCCCCGTGGAGTCGGGAAACCGCGGGTAGCCTACCCTAACGTTAACCATCCTTCTATGCAGAGAAGATACTCAATGGACGGGCCGGCCAACGTTTGGGATGCCGTAGCCGCCACCACTCCACCGTCATTGTCGCCGCAGAAGACCTTCGCATAGCCGCCAAGACGGCGCTAAAACTGCCCGGGTTTGAAAGTGGAAGAACACCCAGCCCCGCTCCAAGCCATAGTTATGCGACAGCCTTCCGCAGCGGAAACCCGGAAAATGCCTATGGAGGCCCGGCTTTAGCCGACCGCCAATACCCCGGACCGGACGTGACTCGGCCCAGCGGAGTCGCTGGTGGCCGAAGCGCGGTTGTTGGGCGCCCTTTCAGGTCCTCAGGGGGCGGAAAAACTCCCGGATTTCCTGGGCTAAAAGCTCAGGCTGTTCCAGTGCCGCGAAGTGGCCTCCCTTCGGCATCGGAGTCCAACGTTGGATGTTGTAGGACCGTTCGCCCCATTCCCTGGGAGGTTGACTGATTTCTTTGGGAAACACCGCCACGCCGCAAGGGACGGTGATGCCGTCTTCGGGCCCCATAGCCCACTGGGTGTGTTGGGACTCGTAGTACATGCGGGTTGAGGAGTTGATCGACTGGGTTGCCCAGTAGATCATGACATTGGTCAATAGCTCGTCTTTTGTGAACACGCTTTCCACGTCGCCGCCGCAGTCGCTCCAGGTACGGAACCTTTCCACTATCCATGCTGCCAACCCTGCCGGCGAGTCGTTTAGACCGTAGGCTAGGGTTTGGGGCTTGGTACCCTGTATGTGGGAGTAGCCGCCCTCGTTTTGCCGCCAGGTTTCACGCTGGTCCAGCATTGCTTGCTCCGCCTGCGACAATGGCCGGGAGCCTGGGCCCAAGTATGGGACCATGGTCCCGCCGGACACGGAAGTCACGTGGATGCCAATAACCTCATTCGGATAGGCGAACCCCAACCGCGCCGTTACGCCGGCCCCCCAGTCTCCGCCTTGCGCGCCAAACCGGGGGTATTCCAGGTTTTGGGTCATGAGCCGGGACCAAACGTCGGCCACTTTAAGCACGCTCATGCCGCGCTCCGCTGGCTTGTCGGAAAACCCGTATCCCGGCATTGAGGGAACGACCACGTCAAAGGAATCCTGGGCATCGGCGCCGTGGCTTGCCGGGTCGGTCAACAGCGGCAGGATCTTGTGCATTTCGTAGAAAGAACTGGGCCAACCGTGGGTGATGATTAAAGGCAAGGGACGCGGACCCTGTCCTCGTTGGTGAATAAAATGCACCCCCAATCCATCAACTTGGGTCCTGAAATGCGAGAACCGGTTGATGGCGGCTTCCTGGGAGCGCCAATCGAAATCGCTTCGCCAGTATCCCACCAACTCTTTGACGTAAGCCAGGTTTGAACCGTAGTCCCACTCCGAATCGATAATTTCATCCGGCCAGCGGGTTCGGCTCAGCCGTTCCTCAAGGTCGCTCAACACGTCCTGGGGGACATGAATGGTGAAGGGCTCTACGCTCATAAGTTGCTCTCCCACTGCGTTGCTTCAACGTGGGACTGGCCCATCGCGGGGCGGGCAGACCCGGCGACCGGCCGCGTGATGGCTGGAACCGTTATAGCTGGAACAGGGAGGCGGGGAATGCGCCTCTACACCGGCAGGACGGGTTCACTCCGTTCCGAAGGAAGACCGGAGTCGAAGGCGTTGACCAGAAACGCCAACAGGGCGTAGTTGCCCATGATCATAGTCAGCTCGACGGCGCCCCGGGTCCCGAACTGCTCCAGGACCTCCTGAAACCCCCCGCTGCTGACGTGATGGGTCCGGTAGAACTCCCGGCCGTAATTGATCACCGCCTCTTCGTCGGGACCCATCGCGGGGAGATCGCCGTCATCTCTGATGGCTTCCACGGTTTCCGGGTCCACTCCGGCATCCTTGGCCGAAGCGGCGTGAGCGTTCCAGACATATTGGCAGTCCATTTCCCGCGCGGTGACCAGCATAGCCAATTCTTGAATTTTCTTGGGTAGCGAAGATTCTTGCCGCAGGTATTGGTTCAGTGCGCTAGCCCGTTTATTGGCTTCAGGCACGTGGATCATGATCGAGCCGGGCCCGTTCGCCGGAACCGCGCCCGAACCTCCAACGATTTCATCAAAAACGTCCCTCTGTCCATCAGGGACCGAATCTCTGGTAGCGGGGGAAAGCCTAGCCATAGTATCTCCTTCCAAATTAGGTTCAAGTTTAGTGGTCCGGGGGCAACCCAGGATTAAACCGGCGGGACAGGCTCCGCAGTTCTCAGAGCAGAACCATATCGCCGGACTCCTTTAACAGGGCGGTGGCGACTTGGCTCCGCACCAACCGGGAGCGGCTTCTCGCTTTGCCTACCACCGGCTAACACTACTCGCGGGGAAATTGGATGTCAATTTACGGTCCTCGCGGTGGCAATTTGATGACGGCGCCGACACGGGTAGGTTGTTAACGAATCAAAATCACCAGGCTGGGCCAACCACTCGCAAAGGCAGGATTCCCGGGGCATCCTCTACCGGGCCAAAGGAGACCTTCCGGACGGTCTGGTTAAGGTTTAGGATGCGATAGCTTGGCGCGAACCTTCTCTCGGGAGCGGCTATGTTAAAATGGCCCGCGCATATCTGCGGACGGAGTTGCCCATGTTCTTCGATTCTCGGCGTTCCATGGTCCTGGCCAAGAACGGAATGGTCGCCACCAGCCAACCGTTGGGGACCATGGCCGGTTTGAGGATTCTCATGGAAGGCGGGAATCCGGTGGACGCAGCGGTCGCCACTGCCGCGGTCCTGAATGTGGTGGAGGTGGTCTCCACCGGCATCGGCGGCGACATGTTCGCGCTGGTCTGGAATAACCAGGACAAGAGCATCCGCGCCATCAACGGCAGCGGCCGTGCCCCCGCAGCCGCTTCTCTGCGAGAGCTGACCGACCAGGGATTCCGAGAGGTCCCCTATTTCAGCCCCTACACCATCACCGTGCCGGGCACCGTCCACGGGTGGGAAACCATCCTCCGGGAATGCGGCACCATGCCCCTCTCCGAGGTCCTGAAACCGGCCATCCGTTACGCCGAGGAAGGGTTCCCCGTCTCCGATTACATTTCCTACCAGTGGTCCACCATGGTGGAAAAGTTGGCCCGCCTGCCCTCGGGACAGGAAATGCTGATCGACGGCCGGTCGCCCCGGCAGGGGGAGGTCATGCGCCTCCCGGGCTTGGGGAACACCCTGCGCACCATCGCCGAAGGAGGTTCGGAAGCTTTCTACAAGGGCGAAATCGCCGAAAAAATGGCGTCCTTCGTGCAAGAACAGGGGGGTTGGCTGGCCGTCGAAGACCTGGCCAATCACACATCCAACTGGGAGCAACCCATCAGCACGACCTACCGCGGCCTGACCTGCTGGGAGTCGCCGCCCGCCGACCAGGGCATCGCAGCCCTCGAAGCCTTGAACATCGCCGAGGGTTGGGATGTCGAAGCGATGGGCTCCCAAACCGCCGAGACCTACCACCACTTCATAGAAGCCATGAGGCTGGCGTTTGCCGATGCGTTCCGTTACGTGGCCGACCCTACCATGGCCGACGTGCCGACGGAGCAGTTGCTGTCCAAGGACTACGCCGCCCAACGCCGGGCTTTGGTCGACCCCCGGCGGGCCATGAGCACCGCTCCCTACGGCGAGATCGCCGGCGGCGGCGACACGGTTTACATCAGTTGTGTCGACGGCAAGGGCAACGCCTGCTCGTTCATCAACAGCGTGTACAACAATTTCGGGACGGGTCTGATCGTACCGGGAACCGGCATTGCGCTGCACAACCGGGGCTCGCTATTCTCCCTGGACCCAGACCACCCCAATGCGCTGGCGCCCGGTAAGAGGCCCTATCACACCATCATTCCGGCCCTGGCAACCAGGGACAACGAATTGTCGCTATGCTACGGCATGATGGGCGGTTTTATGCAGCCCCAGGGCCACCTCCAGTTGATTCGCAACATCGTCGACTTTGGCATGGACCCCCAGAAGGCCATCAACGCACTGCGATTCATGGTCGCCGGCGATTCAGTCTTGTTGGAAGAGGGGATGCCCCCCGACATCGTCAGCAGGCTGCAACAAATGGGACATGCCGTCCGCATGGTCCAAGGCTACGAGCGGGTGAGCATCGGGGGCGCGCAGGTTATCCAGCGTGACCCGGAGACCGGTGTGCTTGCCGCCGGGTCGGAGCCAAGGAAGGACGGCTGCGCCATGGGTTGGTAAACCCCTGCAGGCCAATCACCGGGCCGCCCCACCTAAGCCGTTTTGCCACCCTGCCGCAGAGTTAACCGGTGAATCCAGGCGCACCGGCGACAACCGGCCTCCGGCGCGCTGGTCAACTCCCAGGTGAGTCCGGCAGCCTACCAGTCTTTGATCACCGGCAAGACCTCTTTCCCGAACATGCCTATGTTGGCCATGGTGGCCTCGTGGGACATCCGAGATTCCTGGCCGTACATGATCAGATGGTCCATGCCCAGAGTTGTGTGCAGGTACTCCAATTCCTTCAAAACCGTGTCCGGAGTGCCGCAGACAATATGGTGATTCTCTTTTAGTTCCTCGAAGCTCTGGCGCACCAGTGGCCGCCGGTTGCGCCGCTCCGCCACCCGGGCGCCGGCCGGCTGCGATAGCCCACTGGATTCATGTATTCCCGCGGTCCCCGGGTGGTGGGGCCCATGCGCCAGATAAAGTGCTTGGCTTCTTCATCCGCCTTTTCCTGAGTTTCCGCCACGTAACAGCACAGAAGGTAGCCGAAGTTATCGCCTGTAGTTTCGAAGCCGGAATCAGAGGCGGCAGCCCGGTATATGTCGAAAAGGTCCAGTGTCACGTCCAGGGGAGTCAGGAAGGCCACGTAGGTGTACCCGTGGCGGGCCGCCCACTCGGCCGTTTCCGGGCTGGCAGTGCCCGGCACCCAGACCGGAGGGTGGGGTTTCTGGATGGGGATCATCCACGGATTGACCACCCGGAAGTTGTAGTGCTTACCCTCCCACCGGAACGGCCCCGGAGTGGTCCAGGTCTTAATCAGCAGGTCGTGGCACTCTTCAAACCGCTCACGGTTGTACATGGGGTTGGTGTTGGTGGAGACGGTCTCCACGCCGGTGCCCCGCACCATTCCCGATATGACGCGCCCGCCGGAGATGACGTCTATCATGGCGATCTCTTCCGCCAGCCGAACCGGATTTTCGTGAATGGGCAGGATGTTTCCCAGCAGCAGGATCTTGGCCTGCTTGGTCACCCGGGCCAGGACCGCCGCAGTCAGGTTGCAGGAGGTATTCATACACGACGGCGTGTTGTGATGCTCATTGACCATTATGCCGTCATAGCCCAGTTCATCAACGTACTGGCACTCATCGAAGTATCGCTGGAAAAGGCCATTAGCCAACCCCGGATCAAAGAAGCTATTCGGAAAGGTCAGCCGGAGCGAGGGATACTTGTCCCCCTCCTCATCGGGGTATTCGTGATAGGGAAACTCGCTGAAGTAGTAGACCTTCATGAGGTTAGCGCCTCCTTGAATGGGGTTGCCGCAAATCAAAAACAGTTCGTTGGCAGGCTATTGTATTTCGGCAACCCCTTTGGGAAGTTGCTTCCAGAAACCAAGGTAGTTCGAAAGTGACTTTTCTAATCGAGCCACCTCTTAACGCGCGCATATTGCCGCGGATAACCTTTCTACAACTTGGTCTCTCGGTGGATGCGGCTGTGCACCCGTTTCAACAACTTTCGCCGCTGGCTCGAAATACTTTGCGAACCCGTGGTTTTGGCGGCCCGTCCATATAGTCGATAAAATTCCCCTTATATCTCCTATTCGCCTGCCGTTCGTGAATCCTCTTTCCGTGTACAGGCAAGTCAGAGTACATGTTGTACAGAGCCTTGCGCCGGAAAGGCGCATTCAAACCTCTTGCTTCGCTCTCTCGGCGACGGCGGATTCGTGCCACCCAAATGGCTTTCTTGAGTTTCCGATGGCTACGTTGAATTGAAGATGGGCGGATCCTGACATTCTTGCCGTCGAAAACCAACCCGAGGTATTGGAGTTGTTTTTTAGGAGACAAGCACTTGCCATTCATTTCATAGGTCTTGTCGATGCTGCGGGTCAATTTCAGCCGGGCTAACTCGTGGTCAAGCCTGGCGAGTATCGGGACTTTTTGATCCCCAGGTACGACTATCAGAATGTCATCACAGTATCTCCAATACCTGCCATCAAAACACGCCAGCCAAGTGGACATCACTAAGAAACTATCTCAAAACACCTACCCTGGCCTCCTCTCCCTCGATGAGAGAGGATTGAGGTGAGGGTGACAGATACAATCCCCCTCATCCTAACTTCTCCCACCAGGGGAGAAGGGACTTTTGAGATAGTTTCTAAATCCAAATCGGCCATGTACATGTTGGACAGGAGCGGACTCAAGGAAGTTCCTTGGGGAATCCCAATCCCCTTTTGTGGGTTTGAAGTCACCAAACCACGAGGAACAACTTTTTCCCGAAACTCTCGAGGAGTACATATTCGCTTAGGTGCTTCCGGGCCATTCAACTTCCCGGAAATACGGATCTTGAATAAGTTGAATAACCTTGTAAAGCTTTACTACGCTGTATTTCGTAACTGCTTTGTATACGGCGTAATGATCGTCAGGCAGGTTAGATTTTCCAATGAACCGGGCCCAAACCTGCTTCAACACTTTATGGTCTAAGTTCTCGTAAAACGCTTCAACATCCGAGACAACAATCTGACAATTTGGATGTACTCCTATGAAGTCGAGCGCCTTTTTCGACAAGGTCAAATTGTTCTCTTTGATTGAACGAAAGGCGGTAACGGCTTCACTCAAACCATTCTTCGAGAGCCAATCTTCGTAATGGTTTTCCAAAAGGGACTTGTAATAAGAAAAAATATTCCCGTCCATGTGGGCGGGATAAGCTATAGGACGTTTCTTAGGGTCTTTGATAAAAAGGGTAGGAGACCCGGGGGGGCAACGTTTTATGCGCGGTTTGGTGAGCGTATACCCGAGCAATGGGTAAAACGAATGGCACACAATTTTTTTAGGATCAGTGACGTAGTCAATGACCCGCTGTTTTGAGAGCGGCAGATCAAAATGAATGTAGGGTTTTCGTTTGTACCACAGTGAGTTCTCAGTCAATCGTGTAGCTTCCCACGTGAGTGGGGAATAAGGCTGCGGCCTGCCAACCCCACCACGTATGATTTGCTGACACCTAGTACTGGGTCAAACTTGTTTTAGACGGTGATGTGAGGGTGTGACCGATCGCGCTATGCTGGTGGGCAGACAGTGTTGATGGGGGTGACGGTGATGGTCAGGGAAAAATACCCAGTCCGGCTGACTTGGGAAGAACGGGAAAATCTCCAACGCCTGGTACGCGGCGGGAAGAGCCCAGCTCGGATGACCATCCGGGCGCGGATTTTGCTCAAGACCGGCGACGGTTGGCCGGCTCCCCGGGTGGCCGAAGCCCTCGATGTGGTGGCGGGCACGGTGTACCGGATCAAGCGGCGGTTTGTCGAAGATGGGTTGGAAGGGGCCCTATGGGAGCGCACCCAAGCCCATCGGTACCGAAAGTTGGACGACCGGGGTGAGGCTCACCTGGTCGCGCTGGCCTGCAGCCCAGCCCCGGAGGGGCATGACCACTGGACCCTGCGCCTGTTGGCTGGCAAGGTGGTCGAGTTGGGGTTGGCGTCCTCCATGTCCCACGAAGGGGTGCGCCAGCGGCTCAAAAAAACGCTCTCAAGCCCTGGCAGAAGAAAGAGTGGTGCATCCCCAAGGTGAGCGCGGAGTTCGTGGCGCACATGGAGGAAGTGCTGGACCTATACGAGGAGCCGTATGACCCGCGAAGGCCGGTGGTCTGCTTTGACGAGACCTCCACCCAGTTGTTGGCCCAGACGCGGCCGGCTCTGCCGCCCCGGCCCGGAATTCCGCTGCGGCAGGACTACGAGTATCGGCGCGAGGGCACACGGAACCTGTTCCTGACCTGTGAGCCGCAGGCCGGGTGGCGGCACGTGGCGGTGACCCAACGGCGCACGATGGAGGACTTTGCCCAACAGATGCGATGGCTGGTGGACGAGGCCTATCCGGAGGTCGAGGTGGTCCGGGTCGTCCTAGACAACCTGAACACTCACCGCATGGCGTCGCTGTACGAGGCGTTCCCGGCAGCGGAGGCCCGGCGGATTGCCAAACGGCTGGAGTTCCACTACACCCCCAAGCACGGGAGTTGGTTGAATATGGCGGAAATCGAGTTCAGCGTACTGTCCCGCTCCTGCCTCAGACAGCGACTCCCCGACGAAGAAGCTCTCGGGCGGGAGGTTCAGGCCCTGGTTGCTGAGCGCAACACCGCCCAAGCTACCATCAACTGGCGCTTCAATACCCATGACGCCCGAACCAAACTGCACCGCCTCTATCCCTTTGATTCCAAACATGACTGAGCACTAGGTCAATGACTCAACTTCGATGCAATTCCGGCGGGCGAGCCGCCGTGCCGCAAAAGTGGATGATACTGGGAGCGTGGCACCAATGAATCTAATCATCGTTACCATACCGACGATGCTCACCCTAGCATTGACGCTGGCGCGGCACCTGTGGTACAAGCCCCTACTCTTGCGCCAAGTCGCGCAAGATAAGCCAATTCTAACATATTCCAGAGTTGTGAAGTGAACGTACCTGTTCACCTCCGGGAAACCCGTCACAAATGCGAGAATCTGCCATTACTCCTCCAACGTCGTAATATCCCCCGGGTCCAGCCCCAGTTCCTGGGCCTTGAGCAGGCGGCGCATTATCTTGCCGGAGCGGGTCTTGGGTAGTACCGGGGTGAACTCCAACTCTGAGGGGACGGCGATGGGGCCCAACTCCCGCCGCACGTGGTCCTTCAATGCCGCCACCATGTCTTCCGACGGGTCGTTTCCCATGCGCAGGGTGACGAAGCCCTTGATGGACTCGCCCCTTAGCTCGTCGGGCTTGCCAATGACCGCCGCCTCCGCCACCGCGGGGTGGGACACCAGGGCGCTCTCCACCTCCGCGGAACCGATGCGGTGGCCCGCCACGTTGAGCACGTCGTCGGCCCTACCAACCACCATGTAGTAGCCATCGGCGTCCCGCAGGGCCACGTCGCCGGTCAAGTAGACACCGGGAATGGTGTTCCAGTTCTCGGCGTACCGGTCCGGGTCGCCGTAGACGGTGCGGAAGAAGTGGGGGAAGGGTTTCCGGATGACCAGGAGGCCTCCCTTGTTTGGTTCCTCGATGGGTTGCCCTTCCCGGTCAACTATGTCCAACTCGGCCCCCGGCAAGGGCTTGCCCACCCGTCCCGGCTTGGAGGTCATGGTGGCCAGAGTGCCCAGGCAGGGGCCGCCGGTCTCAGTCTGCCACCAGTTGTCCACCATGTAGGCCCATTCGCCGTTGCCGCAGATGTGCTCGTAGGCCCAGCGCTGGGCTTCGGGATTCAGGGGTTCCCCGGCGCAGGTCAGGAACCGCAGGGAACGCAGGTTGTACTGTTGGGGGTGCTCTTCCCCGTAACGCATCAACATCCGGACCAACGTGGGAGCGGTGAAGATAACGTTGACGCCGTATTTTTCGATTATCTCGTAGAAGACGTGGGGGCCGGGGTAGTCGGGAGCACCTTCCCGGAAAATGGTGGTCGCCCCGGCAATCAGGGGAGCGTAGACGATGTAGCTGTGGCCTACCACCCAGCCGATGTCCGAAGTGCACCAGAAGACGTCGTTGTCCTTCACGTCCCAGAAGGTCTTGAAGTGGTAATAGGTGCCCACCATGTACCCGCCGTGGACGTGCTGCACGCCCTTGGGCTTGCCGGTGGTGCCGCTGGTATAGAGGATGTAAAGGGGGTCTTCCGAGTCCATCACCTCGGCGGGGCATTCGATGCCGCCCTGGGCCATCAGGTCGTCGAAGTCCACCTCTTTGGGACCCAGCGGCGGCTTGTCGTCCTCCCGGCGCCACACTACGATGTGCTGTAGGAAGTCCAATCCTGGCGTGGCCTCGTCGCTGATGCCTTTCAAGTCCACCCGGTTGCCCCGCCGGTAACCTGCGTCGCCGGTAATCAGCGCCTTGGCTTGGGCGTCGATAATCCGGTCCCTCAAAGAGCCCACGCTGAACCCGGCGTACACCACGCTGTGGACCGCCCCAATGCGTGCGCAGGCCAGCATCGAGATGACCCCCTCGGGGGTCAGGGGCATGTAGATGACCACCCGGTCTCCCTTGCCCACTCCCAGGGACTTAAGGCCGTTGGCGAAGCGGTTCACCAGTTGGGCCAGCCGTCCGTAGGTTAACACCCGCTCGGAGCCGTCCTCTCCCAGCCAAATGAAGGCGGCCTTGTTCTTCCTTTCGGTCTCAAGGTGCCGGTCCAGGCAGTTGTAAGTGATGTTGCACTTACCCCCCAGGAACCATTGGAAGGAGGGATAGTCCCACTGGAACACCTTGTCCCAGGGTTGGAACCACTCCAACTCAGCCGCCACCCCGGCCCAGAAGCCCTCTGGGTCGGTCATCGACCGTTCGTAAGCGGCCTCGTAGTCCTGAAGGGTAGCTTGCCGGGCCACGTGGCTCGGCGGCTCGATGGAGCCGGTTTCCTGAAGCAAGTGGTCGATCTGTCCCTGCTGTACCATTCTAGATCTCCTTGTCCTGGATCTCCTTGTCGCCTTGCTATTTGGGGGATAGTAGGTTTCGGCCGATTTTGTTGGCTATTTGGCTTTGTCGGTCGCCTCTGGTTGACCCGCGGCTTGAGTCCGGTGAAACGCCACACGCCGGCGCAATTGCCAGGGAGGCTTTAAAGCCTGCCCCAGGCGAATGCTACCTGATGAAGGGAAGGATTGATCCCGAATCATCCTCGTGGATCGACGTTTCCAACACCACAAACACGCCATCAGATTCAATGGACTTGATATCCAGGGTCAAATGTTCTTTAAGATGGTTTTCGATATCGTTATGCCATAGCTCTGCCGCCGGCTCGGAGGAAAACATCAACGCCCACTGGACGTCTACCAAAACATCGTCCACGTTGTCGGAAATCGTCACTCCGACAGCCTCACAATCCCAAGTGTCGAAATTCCAGCAGGCCTCTTGGGAGACCATCGTAACCCAACCACTTTCCAATTTCTCCAATGTCATTCGAGTCGGTGGAGCGTCCCCGCCCTCCGGCGGGCCGGATTCACTGCTGGCGACGCGTAGAGTTTGCTTCACCGCTGGGACGGCGCCCGATAGAATTATCCCCCGATCCTCCGGAAACGCCACGGCGAAGTTGTTCCCCTTATCCCATATCTCAAAATCCCGGTAGACGCGTTCCACCCAGCCGCTGGTTTCGAGGAAATCCCTGTATTCTTCTAAATTAAACTCTCCCTTGGCAACCGTCAGGCCTCCGCCTGATGAACTGAATACCAACGCCTCAAGGTCCCCGAACTCTTGCCAGTAATCCAGGAATTGGTCCCAATCCCCTTCCGCATCCCGAATCCGGTGAAGGACCGAAGAGTCACTGAAGGCTACAGCATCGACGACGTGCACAAAGTCGTAGTCACCAACCAGCAGGTCCACCGGGTCTTGGGTCATAGACGGTCCGGAAACTCCGCAAGCCTGAGAGCCCACCATCACCATCGCCAGGAATACAAAAAGGACAAATCGCATCTGAGACAAATTTGAAATACCTAAACCGGCGCTTGGGATTTATCGCAGCGCGCCCCGAATTCTAACCCGCCCCCCAATAGGCGGCAAGACAGACATGCTACACCCTCCGGTACTTTCCGCCGGTCGACACATTCCAACCGCCCGCCACCTGTCATGCGGATGAAAATTGGCTATTTTCATCCGCATGGTGGTCTTGCCAGCCTCCGGTTGACCCTCCCAGAAGCGTATCTTACAATTGGCGCGCCTCGGCTGGCGCTTTTCCACTGCCGCAGAACCGTATGCCGTAGGACCGTGCCGTGGGACCCCGAAAGATGGTTAGGAGGCGCAATGACGACGCAAGACTACACGCACCCCGAACTTCTGGTGGATGCCGCCTGGGTCGAGGCCCACGGCGGCGATGCCAACGTTGCTATCGTCGACTGTGACGTAGACGCCGGTTACGCCCGGGGCCACATCCCCGGAGCAGTCTTGGTCCCGGACAACTTCGAGAAAAATCCCGATACTGGGCGGGTGAACATCATGAACCCGAGCCAGTTCCAGGCCATGTGCCAGGGTCTGGGCATTGGTGACGACACTTTGGTCATCGCCTACGACAACGGGCAGGGCTTGACCGCGGCGCGGCTGTGGTGGGCTTTGAACTACTACGGTCACGAAAACGTGAAAGTGCTGAACGGGGGCTGGC
Organism: Dehalococcoidia bacterium; assembly: GCA_963663135.2. Lineage (GTDB taxonomy): Bacteria > Chloroflexota > Dehalococcoidia > Lucifugimonadales > UBA3495 > Io17-Chloro-G2. The sequence continues at coordinate 101,672 of CAXXRM010000002.1, forward strand.
GGCGCTGGGTTTCTGAAGGCCGCAGCGTAAGCTTCGACCGTCCCCAGCCGGCAACCGGGAAGGTCTTTACTCCCGCGGAAAACGAGTCGGTTATGGTTAAGGTGGATGAGCTAAAGGCCGCCTGCAACCTGTCCGATACGGTGATTTGGGACGTTCGAAGCGACGGCGAGTGGGACGGCAGCAATAGCCGGGGCAACCAGCGCAACGGTCACATTCCCGGAGCGGTGCACCTGGAATGGTTCAACGTAGTCGACCGCGACACTCACCAGTTCAAACCGGCCCCGGAGATTCGCCAGCTGCTTGCGGAAAATGGCATAACCCCCGACAAGAAAGTGTTTACCTATTGACAGGGCGGCATCCGTGCGGCGCACGGCGTGTTCGTCCTCCGGCTACTGGGTTACTCCGACGCCAAGAATTACGACGGCTCCATGGGAGAATGGGCCAACCGGGAGGACACCCCCCTGGAAATTTAAATGGCACACGTAGGGCGGCTCCGGGAAAAGCCTCGCCCTGCGTTTAACCGGTAAGGCGGACGTCACCCACCGTCCCACTTGTGGCCATCTCCGATCGCCCATATATGAGCCTTCCGGCCAATGCCTCAAGGAGAGCCAATGCATTGCAGAGCGGTGTCCGCCCGGGTTAAAGCGGGCAAGACCCAGGAAGCCGTCGACCTCTACGAAAAATCGGTGGTCCCCGCGGCCAGACTGCAGAAGGGATTCCGGGACGCCTACCTGATGGCCGACGCTGCGACCGGCCGAGCCCTGTCCATCTCCATTTGGGACTCGCAATCGGACATGGTGGAAGGGGAACGCAATGGCTACTACCGCGAGCAGGTCGCCAAGTTTGCGGTAATGCTGGCCGAGGCCCCGGTAGCTGAACACTACGAGCTCAAGGTAGCGGTCCATAAGGAAGGCTGAGCCAGGGGTGGGCCGAATTGCGGGGTAAGAGTAGTTTCGGACACCAAGGTCTCGGCCGCCGGGGAGAGTAGAGGACATGGCGGTATTTGTCATTGGCGTGATTGACAGCATTCAAGACGAGGCCGGGTTCATTGCCTACCAGCAAAAGGCGGGGCCGACGCTGGCTCCTTTCGGGGGCCAGGTGATCGCCGGCGGCAGCAATATCGAGGTCGCTGATGGCGATTTTTCCCCGGCCGGCATGGTGGTCATAGCATTCGAAACAATGGCCAACGCCAAAGCCTGGTACAACGGCCCGGCCTACAGCAACGCCAGGTCCGATCGTTTGAAGTCCGCCACCAGCAGCATGATCTTCCTACAACCCGGTTAAAGACCAGCGCCCCGCCGCTCAACTTGGTCCGGATAACCCAAAGACCTTGGTTACGCCACACCCTTGCTCCAACTCATACCGAGTTTGGTGCTATAATTCGGGCAATAACCGTGTTGGCCTTGGCCGGCATCGGGGAATGCGAAATTGGGAGGAATTGGCGCGATGATGACCCAGCAACAAGGACGAGCGAGATTCCAGGCAGGCGACTTGACCTTCATCGTCCAGCACGAACTGTGGGACGGCAACATACAGGACCACACCGACCAGGGCGTGGCCATCCTGGTAACCGGGGAAGTCGAGGGAAAGGAAACGACCCTGTTGCGGTTCAACTGCTTCGATGTTGAGCGCAGCTATGTCTACGGCCCCGAGGGCAAGAACAAGCTGTTCCGCATGGACCACACCGTCGACGGCAACCCCATTGGTTGGTCCGTCAAAACCATCCGCAACAGCCTGCCCGTCATGATTGAGGAAGCGGGCTACGAAGACGTTGCCAACCGGGTCGACATGCAGGCGGTGTCCGACGCTTTGAGCGATGTGGAAGCTTCCGCCCGGCAGAAATTCAACACCGACCGCAACACCGTGAAACACAATCGCGGTACCGATATGTTCGAGGCGGGCAATATCCGGTTTGGCCTGGAGATGCGCAAGTTGGCCAGCGGGGACGGCGGCCTGGCGATTCACGTTTTGGCCGACCTGGCCGGCACGCCGGGGAAGCATTATACCGAAGAGACCGAAATCTTGGCCTTTGACTGCTTTTGGGACGCCCCCCACTACCACTACGGGCCCAGGAACAAGAATCACCGGATTTACTGGGACAAGACCCTGATCCCCAACCCGCTTGATTGGACCCTTAGCCAATTCAAGGCCAAGAAGCTCCGGGACATGATCGAGCGAGCCGGATACCCGGGGCTGGCCAACGACCTGGACCAGAATCTTATCGAGTCGTTACTCCCCGACATGGAACAGCGGGCCATGGACATGGTTGCCGCCGGACTCCCCAAGGAAGTAACTCCAAACCTCAACGGTTAACCGAATCGATAAGACGGCATCAGGTCATCGAAGTCAGGTAACCGGGGTCAGGCACAAACTTACTCCTCTGGTGTGAAACCCATGCCGAGGACCAAAACGTCGCCAAGCGAAAAGCGCCTTCTGGAACCGGGGTGGGCCGGAGAACCGGATCCGGGTGAGTTGGATTTCATCCGGGACCGGCTGGTTAAGGACCGGAGGCTGGCCGTCAAGTGGGGGTTTGACCCAAACACGCCCACCAGGCCTGATTGGGCAATTTGCCAGGTGGCCATGTGGGGAGAGCCCAAGCACCGGCCGCTCAACACTGCGTTGGCGCGGAAGGTATTGGTCGTCGGGTTGCAAATGCCCTTGCTTATCGATCTCAAGTAATCCCGATACTCCGGAAACAGGCGCCCGGCAGACCGGGCTCTGCGGCAGTACCAATCGGCGCAGCGATGCTAACGGGCCCTGCTTTTCGAAATCTTGCCTACTCGCTAATGAGGGTTATCTATGGCTCGCGTAGCTTTGGACCTGGCAAACAAGGACGATCTGGCAGTTCTTTCAACCACCGGTTGGAGCAGGGCTCCTGGGCTGGTGCCCGGCGAGCCCAACCAGGGCCTGGTGGCCGAAATTTTGGGCAGCCCGGCCCGGCTGGTCGATTACGACGACTCCAATTGGGAGAAAAACGTCAACATCCAGGACCGGCTATCGGTGGGGTTCACGTTCGCGTGGTACCGGCTCAAATTCACCATGCCGGAAGAGGTCAAAGGGCAAAAGGTAGCCGGCAACCGGGTTTACTTCGAATGCAACGTAGACAACTACGGCGAAGTTTACGTCGACGGCAAAATTGACCGGACCACTGGGGCGATCACCGGCAACAACACTCAGAAAAGGGTGGAAGTGGCGATACCGGGGGTTCCCGGACAGGAACACTTGGTTGCGGTCTTAGTCGCCAACGGCCCCCTGGGGGAGCCGGTGGGAGCCATCTTCTTCCGGTATGCCACGCTGAGCTTCGAAGAAACCCCGCCCCCTGCCGCCTAGCCGGGGACGGGATTGACTCCCTGAATTCGCTGTAGAGATCAGGTCCGGGGCTCCGAATCAGACCGGCAGCGGAGCCTCGGGTCCCGGCTCGGGCAAATTTTCAAAGGCGTTGATGTTGAACGCCAACATGGCATAGTACCCCATCACCGTGGTCAACTCGGCCAACCCCCGGGCCCCGAACAGGCCCAAAGCCCGATCAAAGGTCGGCTGACTCACCCGGCGCGTTGTGAAATACTCCCTGCCGTAGTCCACAACCGCCGCTTCCTGATCGCTGAGACCGGCCAGCGGCTTTTTGTCCCTCAAATTGTCCACCAACGCATCGTTCAGGCCGGCCCTGCGGCCCGCGGCCGCGTGAGCATTCCAAATAAACTGGCAATCGTTCTCCCGGGCCGTAACCAGCATGGCCAACTCAATGATGTTCGCTGGCAAGCCGGATCCATCGCCTCTCAGGTAGGCCCTCAAATGCTCGCCCCGGACCAACATTTCCGGCGCATTGAGCATAACGGCCAACGGGCCCGTGTGGGGTATCGCTCCCCGCTCTTCAACAAACCGGTCAAAGGCTTCCACCTGTTCCGGCGGCACACTGTCTCTCGATGCCGGGCCAATTCTTGGCATAACTTCCTCCCTTTTTGTTCCTAAAGTTTGAGGCGCTGCGTAATTTCGGCATTCACCGCTATGAAACGCCTAGCATACGGTAGCATATCTCTAGTCCTGGCTGCAGGGCCGCAATCAAGCAACCACCGCCACAACCAATACCCTCCGGCAGCACCTGACCTCCAGCGTTACCGGGCCCTTTCATCGTTAACCGTCATTTTTGCCGCAAGGGCAATCCAGAGCCCTTTTTATCATTCAACAACGTGCCAGAAGGCAGGGATGTCCCGGGGCGCCGCGGCTGTCCTGGTGGGCGAGCCTGGTTCCTCATCAGGAGTCCCTGGTTTCTCGCTGCGGCGGAAATGACGGCCGCAATGCTTTACCGTTGCGGTGAGAATAACGGTAGACAATACGAAACCCCTACCAAGCGTCAAAACCTAATTGCCGCTGCCAACCGGCCCGTGTTAGCATCTCCTCATGCAGCCCGTTAAGTCCATATCGGCAAGTCTTTATTATGCCGCCCGTCTGATCTGTGTGTTGGGCCTGACGATCCCGGTGGCATTTGGGGCCGTCCTATTCCTTGCCATTTTGACCGCGGGTCTTCTGCTGTTTCCGCTAGTTGGTTCCTCCGCTTGGGACCCGGCGTTCAACATAGGCAGGGATGCCGGTCCTCCGCAACTCGAGGGAGTAGCCCTACTGGTCGGGGCCTTCTTCCTGTTGCTAGTAATCACCGGATTCGGCTATTGGTGCGTCAACTGGGCCAAAGGCTCCTCGGGTTCCAGTCGATTGGTTTTCCGCACGGTCCGCCGGCTCCTGCTGGCCGCCGCCGCACTGATCGAGGTCCCTGATAATCCAGCCGGTCGCCAATTCATCACCACTGGCGGCAACCCGCTTACCGCGTTTCCCCATCGAGTCACCCGCTTCACCCCTGCCGGTCTAACCGGCGCCTCCCCTCACCTGGAATAGCCGCCACCTCCCAGCGTTGCCCTTGGCCCACCGGCTTGATTCCGCCGGCAATGGACTAATTTGCCTTCGCGCCCCGTCCAACCGGCGGTAGGCCAACGCGGCAACTCTCCACCTGCCATTCGCCCAGGGTTCCGCATCCGGAAACGACCAAGCAATTCGCGTCTGCCGAGCCCCTACCTGGCTATGGAATGGCAATTACATTCGTAGTCAACTCAGGCTGGCGTATGCGGGGGAAAGAGCAATTGGCCCAACGGAATACCAAGCTGAAAGCAGTGAAGCCGAGAGTATAGACACTCCGGCACTTCGGAAGGAAAACGTTATGAGAAAAATTGCACAACTTGTCACGCTGATCACAGTCCTTACCATTAGCAGCGTTGCCTGTTTCGGAATCAGCCAAGAGGAATTCCAGTTAGCCCTCGACCAACAAGCATCCACAGCACAACAGCAAGCGGAGGTGTCCGATCAGAAGCACATCCAAGCAATTGCCGGCAAAGACAGCAAAATCGGCGCTGCCAACGCCAATATAGCTGAGTTACAGGAATCACTGGTAGTGGTCAACGTCGAGGTCGCCAGGCTGCAGGACCTACTCAACACGGCCAACCAAGAAACCAGTGTGACCGCGGACCAACTCAGCGTCGAGCGCGCCGAAGTCGCGAGCCTGAAAGACCAACTCGACACCGGGCGCACCGAGAACGCAAGCCTGCAAGAAAATCTCAACTCGGCCAACAAAGAATCCAGCACGACGGAGGCCCAGCTCATCGCCGAGCGCACCAAGAACGCAGGACTGCAAGACCAACTTGATGCCGCCAGCAAAGAAACCAGTTCGGCTGAGGAGCAACTCAACGCCGAGCGCACCGAGATCGCAAGCCTGAAAAGGCAACTCACCGCGGCCAACAAGGAAACCAACACGGCTAAGTCTCAGCTCAACTCCGAACGCACCGAGACCGCGAACGCGCGTAAGGAAACCAGATGGGTATGGGTGCCAAACCCATCGGACAACCAGCCAGAGCTATACGGATTTACTTCAAACCTGAGCCCAGGCAGCGTCGGCATGTTAGCTATCGCAAGTTGGTGCACCGACACCAACAATTATTTGCTAGTTTGGGACCAAGCCACGTACGAAGACGGTGAAGATTACATAGTCAAGGCCGGTTTCGACGACGACCGGCTCAGGACCGAAACACTATGGGGGTACGGTGATCCCGTAACGATTTTCGCTGAGATAGAAGCGAGCGAACTTTGGAGAGCCAAAACATTCACCATCGAAGGTCAATATGGAACCGCCATCTACGACACAACCCAGCTGCACCGGATGTTTCCCACCGAAAATGCCTTCTGCGATGGCGAAAAGCCCAAGAGCAACTGATAAGGCAATTCCTGGTTGCCTTGGCTGGTAGAGTTTGCAGGGTTATCGCATTCAATATCGCAGGACTCGCGGAGGCCGATTAAATTAAAGCGTCGGCGCTACGGCTTTCGCCGGTCCCCTCCCCCGTCTTTCTAGCCGCAGCGGGAATCCAGAGCCCTTTTTGTCCGTTAAACAGGCTCCGGTATCCAGGGCATGGTCAGGCGAGAGCAACGGGAGGGGTGCGGGTTGCCCACACCAGGCGTTTCCCCGTTGCCTTAAGCGTATCGCCACACGGAAGGGGTTCTGGATTCCCGCTGCGGCGGGAAAGACGGGAAGTGGGGACAGTTGGATAAACGCAATCAGGCACCACTTTGGATGCAGGATTCGCCCGTCACATTGGAATGCGTTTGCCTTGGTCAACCAAGTGATCCCCTCTCAAACCGTAACGGCAGGCCAGACGAGAGCCGGAGCAACCACTTTAATGCACTGGAAAACAACGGGGTTCGATATAACCGGGTTGGCCCTTACCTGCCGGTGGCGCTTCAACTGACCCACTTCTCCGGCGGAGAGGCGTCTTAGCGACCGGCCTCACCCCCGGGCGTTGTACGCGGCGTAAGGCGTCATGTCCGGGGGAAGGTCGTGGCGGTAAAACTCCCGAACGTAGGGCTCCAGTTTCCGGGCGGTTTCCCGACGCTCCAACTCGGCGGGACGCAGAGGGCGGTCCAGGGACTTTCGGAGGTCCTTGAAGAGTTGCTCCTTATCGACCTTCGTTAGCTGCCGGTCGCGCATCACTATTTCGCCGTCCACCATAGCGGTGTCCACGTCTATGGACCTGGCCCGGTGCACCACGGCGTCAACCAATGACACCTCCGGGTCGAGGAACGGCTCCTCAATGTTTCGCAGGTCCACCAAGACGAGGTCGGCGCGTTTTCCAACTTCCAGCGTCCCGATCCGGTCGCCGAAGCAGCTGGCAGCGCCGCCGTTGACCGTCGCCATTTCCAAGACCTGGCAGGCCGTTGGCGGCGTGTGCTCCATCCCTGGAACGCGGTGCAGCTTGAGAACCAACCGCATCTCCTGAAAAAGGTCCTTGTCGTCGTTTAAACCCGCCTCGTCGCTGCCCAGCGCTACCTTGATGCCTGCTGCCAACAAGCGTCCCAGCGGCGCAATGCCGCTCTGCAGCCGCAGGTTGGAGCTCGCGTTATGACACACGCTGACCCCCGTGGCAGACATGATCGCAATGTCCTCTTCGGTGACCCAAACGCTATGGCCGCAGGTGACCTCCGGACCCAAGAACCCCAGGTCGTTCAGGTGCTGCAGCGGAGTCTTCCCCCAGGCGGTTTGGCCATACAAACGCTGGTAGACAGTCTCCTGAAGATGGATGTGTATGCCGGTTTGATATTTGGTCGCCAGTTCCTTGATCCTGAGCAGCAGTTCGTCGGAGCACCGGTGTACGTTGCTGGGCGCCAGGGTGATGCGGACCTTTTCGTGGCCCGGGCCGGCATACTGTGAGCAGAGGCTTTCCAGCAGGTCTACCGTTTCCTGGACCGGCAGGTACCTGGCAGCCATCATGGCGCGAAATTGACCGGCCAACTCCTCGGGCAGCCGCGACGCCAGTTCATCCTCTCCACCGGAACGGCCGGAAACCGTGGCGTTCTGGTCGGCGGCCATAGCTGCATAGGCCACCCGCATCCCCGAGTCCTGGAAGGCGTTGATTGCCTGTCCCGTAACCGCCAGATCGATCGCCGGTCCGCCCCGGCGACTGGAATGGAGGGCTTGTACGGTGGTGGCGCCCGACTCAATCATCTGCACGGCGCCGTACAACTGGTCCAGGTAGGGGTCGACGTCCCGCTGCCCCATCCGGGCGAACATCCACAATTCCAAAGGCAGGTCCGGGGCGCCCAATTGAAACGGCGTCAATCCCACGTGGAAATGGTCGTTAACCAGGCCCGGCATCACCACGTGATTTGATGACCCGATAACCTCGGTTTCCGGGTGCGCGGTTTTCAACGCCTGGAAATGTCCTATCTCGGCAATCGCCCCGTCCTCGACCAGCAGGGCGCTCTCGGTCAAGGTTTCCGCCGACGCCGGTCCCGTTACCCTGGTTATGATGTATTTCCCCCGAATCAACGTGGCGGCCATGGCGCCCTCCGTGTTCCTGAATCCACCGACTCCCGCAATGTTATCATCCCGCTCTGTTTCTCTCGGCGCCGTAGCGGCGAAATTTCCCGCCGGACCCACGCTCAAGACGGCCCCGGGGGAGATTGTCTATAATCTGGTTTGATGGCCTCCCGAATGGAACTTCTTGCTGAAGGCGCGGCCCGCTTGGGCATTAGCTTGTCCCAGGCGCAACTGGACCTGTTCGAAGCCTACTACCACGAGTTGGTCCAGGGGAACCGGCGCGTCAACCTGACCAGGATCACCGGCTACGCCGAGGTCCAGGTAAAACATTTCTTGGACTCCCTCACCATTAACCCGGCTGTAGGCGGGATTGAACCGGGCTGGCGGGTACTCGACATCGGCGCCGGCGCAGGGTTCCCCGGCGTGCCTCTGAAACTGGCGTTCCCCGAAATTCAGGTCGTTCTGATGGAATCAGCGGCAAAAAAGACCAGGTTCTTGGAGGAGCTCCGCGACCGGCTGGAAATGCCGACGGTGGATGTCCTGACCGGCAGGGCCGAGTCGGTGGCCCACCAGGAAAGCCAGCGCGAGTCGTACGACCTGGTAACCGCCCGGGGACTGGCCCGCCTGCCGGTGTTGCTGGAATACGCACTGCCGTTTTGCCGGGTGGGAGGACGCCTTGCCGCCATGAAGCACGGCGGTCCCGGCCTGGACCAGGAGTTGGCTGCCGCGGCCAACGCCCTAGAGGTCCTGGCCAGCCGGGTGACCAACGTCTACCCGGTTGAGCTTCCCGGCCTGACCGACAACCGAGTAGTGGTGGTCGTTGAGAAGCAGGCTCCTACCCCTGAGACCTACCCACGGCGTCCCGGGATGCCATCCAAACGCCCTCTTTAGGCGAACCACTCCCTCTGGGACGCTGGGCGTTGTGACCCTACCGGGCTTAGCCCCCTGTGCCGTCCGACGTTGCGCCCCTGCCGCGTCTTACGGCGTAGCGGCTCTGGAACTCAAGATTGCGCCCCTACCTGGGCCTATGTATGATTGACCGGCTAGGGCACTTGTTGCCGGGAACCAATTCCAGGAGGCTTCATCATGTCGGTCATGGTCACCGGGGGGACCGGATTCATCGGCAACCGCATCGTTCGCAAGCTGGTGGAGCGGGGACTGGACGTGGTCTGCTTCGACCTCGCGCCCCCGAGGGCCAACCTGGAGCCCTACCTTGACCGGATCAAATTCTACCGCGGCGACATTACCCAGATGCCCCATCTGCTGGAGGCGATCAACACCCACGGAGTTGACCGGATCATCCACATGGCGGCGCTGCTACCCCCGGACACGGAAGACCGCCCCCATTTTGGGATGCTCATCAACATCCAGGGGACCAACAACGTATTCGAGGCGGCCCGTTGGACCGGAATCAACCGGGTGGTCTACGCCAGTTCAATAGCTGCATTCGGAGTGCAGGAGACCTTCGGAGACCGCCCGGTCAACGAAGACGACCTGACGGCGCCGATCAACGTTTACGGCATGACCAAGGCCGCCAATGACTTTGCCGCCCAAAAGTACACCAGTTTGTACGGGTTGGACCTTCGGGGAGTGCGAATATGCACGGTGTTCGGCCACGGCAGAGTCACCGGCATGACCGGCATCATCGGCGGCCTGTTGATGTCCTACCCGGCGGTGGGTCGTCCCATCAGTATGCCCTTCCATCAGGATGAGCCCTCTCCTATGATTCACGCGGAGGATGCCGCGGAGATTTTCGTGCGGGTAGCTCTTGCCGACACCCTGAACCACACCGTATACATCAGCGGCGGCCACCTGGCCACCATTAAAGACATGGCTGACATTGTCAAAAGGTTCATACCCGACGCACAGATTTCAACCGGAGACCAGGCGGTCCCCCATATTTTCCGCGTGGACAACAGCCGCATGCTGGCCGACGTGGGCTACGAGTTGGCCCCGTTGGAAGTTCGGATACTGGAACACATCAATGACGCCCGGCAGGAAGCCGGTTTGGCCCCCATAGCCGGTTGAGCAAGTGACCAACCGAGGACGGCTTTTGGTGAAGGCCAGGACCTATTTGGCGGTTAGGCCACAATAAGCTGACCCTGGATTCCTCTCCAGTACGCCATGTTGTGGTTTGATACTTTGGTTGCGATTGCCAATACACTTGACACTAATTGGCCCCAAAGTTTCAATTGCTCTGCAATTGGCAACTGGAGTTTCTATTGGCCGCCGGTGAGCTGGCAGGTTTTGATTAGAAACTTTGCTTGCTATTCCCGGTACAATTGAAACTAATAGGCTCCCAAGTTTCAATTGTTCTGCAATTAGCAAATGAAGTTTCTATCGTCCATCAGCGACCTGGCAGATTGTGATTAGAAACTTTGCTTGCTATTCCTGGTACAATGGAAACTAATCGGCCCAAAAGTATCAATTGGCCCGAAACTAGCAACTGGAGTTTCTATTGGCCATCAGCGACCTGGTAGGCAGTCCATGCGGGCGCCTGGAACCAATCGAGAATGGAAACCGGGCTTTTGTTCCGGACCCGCTTCCTCGCCAAATAGACCTCAATCCCGAACTGATCTATCGACTCGATGAGGCGTCGCGGGCGGTATCCACCCTGGCCGGCGTCGCAGAGACGGTCCCCAATCCCCACCTCCTGATCACGCCATTCTTGCGCCGGGAAGCCGTCCTGTCGTCCAGAATCGAGGGTACTCAGGCGTCGCTCACGGACCTGTTCCGCTACGAAGCCTCGGCAGTTGGGCGACCCCAGGGCGACGTGGCCGAAGTGGCCAACTACGTGACCGCGCTGGAACATGGCCTTGAGCGGCTTGACCAGTTGCCCATCTGTGTGCGATTGGCCAACGAGATGCACGAAATTTTGCTCAAAGGGGTAAGGGGCTCCGGCTGGCGCTTGGGCAACTTGCGGTCAAGCCAGGTATGGATCGGCGCCCCGGGCACTCCGATTGAGGAGGCTACTTATGTCCCTCCGCCGGCTCTTCTGCTCCGAGACCTGCTGCAGGACTGGGAAAATTTTGTAAATCAAGACCCGCTGTTGCCGCCGCTGATTCAGTGCGCAATGATGCATTACCAGTTCGAAGCTATCCATCCCTATGTCGACGGCAACGGCCGGCTTGGCCGCCTGCTCATTGTCCTGTTCCTATGTTCCAAAGGGGTGTTGCCGCAACCGCTGCTCTATCTCAGCGCCTACTTCGAGCGCGACCGGGCCGCTTACTATGATCACTTGTTTAGGACCAGCGCGACCGGAGACTGGCAGACCTGGATCGGTTACTTCCTGGACGGCGTGGTTGAGCAGGCTAACGACGCCCTGCACCGGGCCAGGCGAATGAGAGACCTCCGCGAGAAAATGAGGGACGTGCTACAAGAAAACCGGGAGTCCGCGAACGCCCTGATGCTGTTGGACAGACTCTTCGAGAGGCCTTTGACCACTGCGCCGGCGGCGGCGAAATCGCTGGACATATCCACCGCCGGCGCCAGGGGAATACTTGACCGCTTGGCAGATCTAAACATCGTCGAATACCACCCGGAGACATGGCCCCGGGTGTACGTTAACCGCGAATGGCTGGACCTGATCGATTCGCCCGCCATCCTCGGCTAGTCCCTAACCACTAACGAGGGGCCAGTTGCCGATTGAACGAATAAACAACCGAGGTAGGAACAATGCATGATCTTGAAGACCTTTTTAGACAGGTGGACGCCGCTGAAGGCGAGATTTTGGAGCTGGAGCAGGCCCTGGTCAGGATACCGTCGGTCAACACCGGCGCCATGCCCACCGGCAACGAAACTGCCGTATGCGAGTACGCCAGGGACTGGCTGGCTCAGGACGGCATAAGAGCCGAGATTCTGGAGTCGGCCCCAGGCCGGGGCAACCTGATTGCCCGGATGGAAGGCCGGTCGGACCAGGCCGGATTGATGTTCATGTCCCATACCGACGTGGTCCCGGTTGAGGAGGAGGACAAGTGGCGCTTTCCCCCGTTCAGCGCCACTCTTGCTGACGGCCGGATTTACGGCCGGGGAGCCAACGACTGCAAGGGCCTGCTCACCGTGCAGATGATGACCATGAGGCTGCTTAGGCGCAACGGCATCAACCTCAAGGAAAGCCTGATATTGGCGTCGGGTGCCGACGAGGAGCATGGCGGCAGGTATGGGTTTGGCTGGTTGGCGCAGAACCACCCGGAAAAACTCGCCGCCCCGTTGGCCGTCAATGAAGGCGGCGGCACGCCCGTCGAGGCCGCCGGCGCGCTGACCTATATGCTAGGCATAGGGGAGAAGGGAAGGCTTCAGGTGGAGATAAACGTTAAAGGTTCCAGCGCCCACGCCTCCACACCCTGGCAGGGGACCAACGCGCTGTTTGAGTTGGCCCGGGCGGTGCAGCGCATTGAGCAGTACGAGCCGGAGCGGGACACCTCAACCAGCCTGTTCAGCTACCTTTCCACTTTCGCAATCGAGGACAAACCGTCGCCGGAAAACATTGACCGGATAATCGCCGGGATCGAGCCTTCCAACCCCAGGTTTGCTTCAATCATGCGGGCGCTGTCCCGGATGACCGTGACGCCAACCATGATTCAGGGAGGAATAAAGTCCAACAGCGTTCCCGAGGCGATCAGGTTGACCTGCGATGTTCGAACCCTGCCTCACCAAAACGAGGAGTACGTGCGAGGCGAACTCGACCGAATCCTAGGGGGAGCGCCCGGGCTGGACTACGAGATCGACTACATGGCGGTCCCCAATTCCTCGCCCTTCGAAACAGACTTCGCTCGAAGAATTCAGTCGGTCACGGCCAGGGCGCTGGACCGGGATGACATTCAGTGGGTGCCCGCCATCAGCACCGGTTTCACCGATTCCAGGTTCACCCGGCCCCTGGGTACCATCACCTACGGTTTCTCCGGGGCTCACCCCGACGACGATCCGATGCTGACGCGAAACCACGGCACCGATGAGTCGATTGGAGTCAAAAGCCTGATCAGCGGAACCAAGATCATGTTGGCTTTGGCCTGCGACCTGCTGGGAGCCGAGTAGGGCCCGCCCGAATTTCGAGGGGCCCCGCCTAACCGGACTCCTGTGTCCACCTGCCCGGAGGCGGCGGGAGGACACAGGAGAAATCCAGATCTTTAACCGGCAGGCTGCCCAGGGGTGGCCGGACCCCCGCTACCCGTGGCTTACCAAGCCCTCTTCCACCATTGCCTGGACCGCTCCATTGAAGGCTTCCAGGCTTTGGTCGATGTCAGCGTCGGTGTGCGTGCCGGAGAGCACCCCGCTGGTCCGCGACATAAGGTCGACGCCCCTCACCTGCAGCGCCTGTCGGAAGGCGTTTTGCGTCTCCACCGGCTGATTCTTCAACACGTTGGCGTCCAACCCGGCAACGGAACTCGCCCCAAAGTAAACGTGGAACGTGGAAGAGTCGCCGTAAACCGCGGCTTCGATTTCATGCCGGTCCATAATTTCTTGCAAGCCGCTGCGCAGCTTGGCAGCCATCCGGTCGGCTTGGTCCTGGAGTTCCCCCGTCGCAACCAACCTGAGGGCGGCGTTGCCGGTGGCGGCGGCGTAGGGGTTGGCATTGAAAGTGCCTCCGTGAGACACCCGTTGGTACCGGTCGTGGTCCGGGTCGCCGGTCTGCTCCATCACCGCCATGATGTCCTGTTTCCCGGCCACGGCGCCGCCGGGCATGCCGCCGGTCAGAATCTTGGCCATGGTGCAAAGGTCCGGGGTTACGCCGATCTTTTGCTGCAAGCCGCCGGGGCTCCAACGAAAGCCGGTGATAACCTCGTCGAGGATCATCACGACGCCGTGTTGCTGCGTCAGGCTCCGCACTCCTTCCAGGAATCCCGGCGGCAGGGGGACCGTTCCGTAAGAAGCGCCGCTGCCTTCAGTAATGACGCCGGCAATGTCGTTGTTGGCGTTGAGCGTCCGCTCCAGTGCGCCCAGGTCCGGCGGCAGCACCACCACCGAGTCGATAGTCCCCTGGGGAATCCCCGTGGAAGCGGGTACGTCGAAAGGAGGCAGGTTGCCCGGCATAACGTAGTCATGCCAACCGTGATAGTGGGACTCCCACCTAATGATTTTCTCCTTGCCGGTGAACGCGCGGGCGACCCGCATGGCCAGCATGGTGGATTCTGCGCCCGACCCTACGAAACGGACCCGGTCGGCGCAGGGCATCAGGCTGATGACCCTTTCGCCCCATTCCAACACGGACTCCACCGGACCGCCGAAGTGGGACCCGTTGGGAGCAACCTGCACCAGGGCATCAACAACGTCGGGATGAGCGTGACCCAGGAGCAACGATGCCGAGCCCATTCCGTAGTCGATGTATTCATTGCCGTCCACATCCCATTTTCGGGGTCCCTTGCCCCTGGCGATGCTCACCGGAAAGGGGGCCGCCACGTACCCATCGTGGCCGCCGCCTCCCGACGGGAACAGGTTCTTGAACCGGGGATACAGTTCCGCCGACTTGGGACTCCTGCGGATATATGCTTCCCTTATGGTTTCAGCCATGACCGCCTCCTCCAAATAGAGAATCCGTTAACCATTGTCTATCCCGACTACACCCGCATTATCTCACGAAATGACTGTTATCATCCAAAGCGATAACAATCTAGTGTGACGATCGGTAGCCTTGCCTATGCCGCTCAAACAATATGAAAGTGGGCCGGTTTCACGACATTGACCCACGACATCGACGATGGAAGAGGTGCTGCCCCTTCAACCCAACCGTCTTCTAGCTCCGAGATGCGGGGCTCACCGACCACATGTACGCGAGTTGAAACTTTGACGGCCCTGGCCTAGTCATCAAAGCACTAGGCCTCGTATACGGTTGCTCCTCCCACGATGGTTTGCTCCACCGGTATGTCCTTGATTCCAAAGGGGTCGATTTCGGTGGGGTCTTGCCCCAGGACCACCAAGTCGGCCAACTTACCAACTTGGACCGAACCTTTGATGTCTTCTTCAAAGCCGGCGTAGGCGCTGTGCATCGTATAGATTCGCAATGCCTCTTCCACCGAAATCTTCTGGTCCGGCCCCCACACGTTGCCATCCCTGTCAGTCCTGGTGACACAGCTTTGTATACCCATCAGCGGCTCGTAGGGACCGGGCGGGTAGTCCGTCGCTCCGGTAGCGATTATCCCATGGTCCAGGAACGAGCGCTGGGCAAACATCCATTGCAGGCGCCGCTCCCCGTAGAATTGCATCTTCTCCCCGTGGTGAAACACGTAGGTGCAGAACGGTGTGGCCACGCAGCCCAGCGCCTTCATCCTGCGGAGGATGTCGGGATTGACCACGGTGCAATGCTCTATCCGGTGCCTGGTGTCTTCCCTCGGAAAAGCGTCTTGAGCTTTCTGGTAGGCGTTGAGCACCATGTCTATGGTCGCGTCGCCATTGGCGTGGATGCAGACCTGGAACCCGGCCTGGTGGATATCCATGACCAACGGCTCCAGCTCCGGCACCGACATGGCCAGGATTCCGTGGTCATCCTCACTACCCTCGTATGGCTCCGAAAGGTAGGCAGTCCGAGAGGCGATGGCGCCGTCTGCCACCATCTTGATACCTCCCAGGCGCAAGCGGTCGTCGCCGAACCCCGTCTTGAGCCCCGCTTCTTTCAAGGCGGGGAAATGGGGGTAAGACATCAACATGTAGACCCGCAGGTCCAGTTCACCGGCGTCTCGGCCCTCCTGATAGGTGATAAGTTCATCATTGGTTACCCGTGCATCGTGAACGCTGGTCAATCCAACCTTGGTAAGCATTGAATTGATGCGGCGCAGACCGGCCCGCCGGTCCGATGACGTGATTTGCGGTAGATACTGGTCCCGGAAAACGTCCCAAGCGCGTTCGTAGACCACGCCATCCAATTCACCGGAGGCCGGGTCTCGCCCGTAGCGCCCACCCGCAGGGTCGGGCGTGTCCCGGGTTATTCCCGCGATCTCCAGGGCTTTGCTATTCACCCCGTAGACGTGGCCGGCCCGGTGGCTGACGTAGATGGGATGATCGACGCTCACCGCATCCAGGTCTTGCCTGGTCAAGAAGCGGCGTTCCGGCGTTTTGGTGTCATCGTACTTGAACCCTCGCACCCACTCGCCGGCGGGTGTAGCGTTGGCCTTTTCACGCAACGCGGCCTGCACCTTCGCCACGGTCGGTTGTTCGCAATCGGCCTCGGTGATGTGCTTGATGCCGCTGCTCAACACGTGGATGTGGGCGTCTATGAACCCCGGCAGCACCGTCTTGCCCGTCAGGTCCACCACGTTCGTCCCGGGACCGATGAAGGATTCCATGTCGTCGTTGTCGCCCACCGCCAGGAACCGGCCGTGGCCCATGGCCAGCGCCTGCGCCCTGGGGCGGCGGGGGTCTATGGTTATTACGTTGGCATTCTTCAGGACCGTCTCGGCTTTGGCGATACCAGTGGTCATTCCAAGCTCCTTTCCGGCGGATTGCGTCTCCTTGGACTTATCGTGTCTCCCTGGACTTATGCAGGCGGCTCTTAATTAGGGCGAAGGCCTTGGTCTTCCCAGGGTTCGGGCCTCGCGTCCGCGTCCACTGCGGGCTGGGCGGGTGCGCTGCCGACCCCCGCAAGGACCGGGATGCGGGGTGACTGCGGCTGGATGATCACGGTGCCATCGGACAGAACCATCCCATCCTGACAACGACATTCCACGCGACCGGAGCCGTACTGCTCGGTGTAGAGAGTGGAGTAAAGGCCCCCTTGGGCCAGTAGTTCCGAGTGGGGGCCGTGTTCGGCTATCTTGCCATGGTCCACAACGTAGATGACGTCGGCGGACAGAATGGTGGAAAGCCGGTGGGCGATGACCATGGTAGTGCGCCCCTTCATCAGGGGCTCCAACGCGGCCTGGACGTACCGTTCCGACCCGGTGTCCAGCGCGGATGTGGCCTCGTCCAGTATCAAAATCTTGGGCTGATGCAGGATCACCCTGGCAATGGCCAGCCGCTGCCTTTCACCCCCGGACAGCCTGAACCCGCGTTCGCCCACGATCGTATCATACCCTTCGGGGAATTCCATGATCCGGTCGTGGATGTAGGCTGATTTGGCGGCCTCGACTATTTCGTCATCGGTGGCGTCGGGCTTCCCGTAGAGCAGGTTTTGCCGAAGGGTGGCGTGGAAAAGATAGCTTTCCTGGGTTACAAACCCGACCAATTGGGCCAGCGTATCCAGCCGAAGTGTGCGGACGTCAAAGCCGTCGATGCGGACCGCTCCCTCTGTGGCGTCGTAAAGCCTGGGAATCAGGTAAGCAATGGTAGTCTTACCGGCGCCGCTGGGGCCGACAAAGGCCGCCAATTGGCCTGACTCTATTCTCAAGTCTATGCCGTCAAGGGCCCAACGCAACTCCGCCTGCTCATCATGGGTGCCATCCAACTGGTCCTCAGCGACTATGCCGTAATTCACCCTCACCGAATCCAACTCCACCGTGCCGCGCGCGTCGGCGGCATTAAGCGCCACGGCATTCGGGTCATCCACGATCTCCTGCTCGAGATCGAGGTACCCGAATATACGCTCAAACAGCGCCATGGAAGACTGTAGCTCTATGGAAAGCTGCAACAGCCTGCCAATGGGAAAGTAAAGGCGGCTCTGGAGGGTGGTAAACGCAATGATAGTGCCGGCCGACAGGGTCAACGAACCCTCTCCCGAAATGATATAGCCGGCCAGCAGGTATATGAAAGCCGGCGAGATCGACATGAAGGTCATCACGGCGGCGGAAAATGACTGGCCGATCATCTGACGGCGCACCACCAGGTCGGAAAGGCGCTGGTTTTGCTGGTGGAAATTGGCCATTTCCTGGCGCTGGCTGCCGAACAACTTGGCCAGCATGATTCCCGACACCGACAGGGTTTCCTGGGTTATGGCAGTCATTTCGGCCATAGAGCGTTGAACCAGGGAACTGGTTGCCCGCCGCCGGGCGCCAACGTACTTGGTAAGCACAAAGAAAATCGGCGCAGTGGCAATGGCGACCAGGGTGAGCTGCCAGGATAGGATCAGCATGGCCACCAAAGTGCTGACGAAAATCACGGTATTGGAAACCGAGTCGGAGAGGGTGCTGGTCACCACCTGCTGAATCCCGCCAATGTCATTGGAAACCCGGGACTGGATCTCCCCGGTGCGGGTGTTGGTGAAGAAGCGAAGGGACATACCTTGGAGGTGGTCGTATACCTTGTCCCTCAGGTCCCGCATCACGTTCTGTCCAACCTTGTTCGCCCAGTACGTCTGGATAACCCCCAAGCCTCCACCGATGACGGCTATGCAGGACATGACGGCGGCAATCTTCCAGAGCAGGTTGATGTTGGGACCGCCGGTGGGTGGGAACAAGGCCGAGTCAAACACGACCTTGATGAGCAGAGGGTTTACCACGCCCAGGCCGGCTGTGATGAGAATCAGGAATCCGACCAAGAGCACCCGGTTCCAGTAGGGTACAAAAAGGGCGACGATCCGCCCAAATGGCCGGCCCTGAGGGGGTTTTTGTTCAGATGAGGTGATGTTGGCGCCACTTCGTGTTTGTTGGGATTATCCGGGGTCTCGCCGGCGACCGCCGAGGTTGGCGGCCAGGAGTGGCTGCCTAACCGCGGTTCCCAGCTAGCGTCCCTGGCTAACGTTCTCGGATTGTAGACCCGGTCAAATGTCGGGTCAAGAAACGACAACCCAGATACGTTGCCGCCCGCCCGCCCCCGATTCACCCGCCGCCCCCCACCCGTCATTCTCGTCGCAGCGGGAATCCAGAGCCCTTTGCCTGGACCAACACGGTCATGCCAAAGGTCCTAGGCGGGGCGGACCGTTCCCTGTGTGGGCAAGCGCGGTTGCTCGCCAAAACGGTTCGGGATTCCCGCGGCGGCGGGAATCCCGGGGGATTTTGTGACAATTGAAAATCCCCGGGTTCGCACCAAGCCTCCCCGGTATGCGGACTGGGGAATAGTGTACAATTGCCGTACCGCAGCCTGTCGCCGCCGGCGCGGTTCCGCGGGGCAGGGACCCCCATCCCTGGTAGCCGGCACTTGGAGGAGAAAACATGAGCGTCGCCATTGGATATGTCCCCGGCGCCTTCGGCCAGGGAGGCAAGGACCCGGATTTTCTGCGCCAACTCGTCGAGGTCGGCGACCGTTATAACTACGACTCCCTGTGGCTCAGCGACCGCATCGTCAGCGACCGGTTCAGCTTGGAGCCCATGATTGCTCTTTCCATGGTGGCGGCTTACTCCGACCGCATGAAGTTCGGCACCAGCGTATTGGCCATGCCGCTGCGCAACCCGGTGGTGCTGGCTAAGCAGGTGGCAACCCTGGACTTTCTGTCTAACGGCCGCTTTTTCCCTGCCGTAGGTTTGGGCCAGGAGGAACCGGAGGAGTACGAGGCCTGCGGCGTACCCAAGGAAGACCGGGCCAAACGCACCGATGAGGCAATTGCCCTGATGCGGCGGCTTTGGCAGGAAGAGTCGGTTACCCACGAAGGGGATTTCTACACCTGCCACAACGTTAGCATTACCCCCAAACCCATTTTTGAGCCCTCGCCGCCTGTCTGGATTGGGGGGCGCAGCCCGGCCGCGGCTCGCCGCGTTGGCCGAGTCGGCGACGGATGGTTGGTGTCGGCCGCAACCACCCAGGAGATCAGCGACGGCCGTGACATCGTTTTTGAAACCGCCGAGCAGTTTAACCGGGACATCGAAAAGGACCACATCGGCGTCATGCTGGGCTACTACATCACTCCGGACGTGGAGGAAGCAACCGCCAAGGCCCACAACTTTGTGACGCGACACCGCCCCGACGCCCACTTCACTGAGTACAGCGCCCTGGGCCCGGTGCAAAGAATTGCCGAAGTGATCAACGACTACGCCCAAGCCGGGGCGTCTAAATTCGTCGTGAGGCCCATGTGCCCGGCGGAAGAGACCATGGAGCAACTGGAGATAATGGGCAGCGAGGTCTTGCCCATGTTTCACAAATAGGGTTGCGGCAATAGGTCCCAATGTCCGCGTCCGCGGCTGCTCTAGCGACAAAAGGAAAAGGCCCTTGGGAAACCAGGGGCCTTTGTTAAGAACAGGGGATTCCCCACCAGCCGGAGCCAGGCAAAAACCTCCGTGTTCTCGGCGGTTAATTCAAACCTCTCGTATCGAAGAAGGAGAAAGAGTATGGATGTCGGGGTCAGTGGCATACAGATGGAGCACGGCGACATTACGGTTTTGGCCCAAAAGATGGAAGAGTTGGGTTTCGACTCGATGTGGGTGCCGGAACACACGGTGATACCGATACATCACAACTCAAAATACCGCGGCACCGCCGACGGTTCCCTTCCCGAATCCATGAGCCATCAGGCCAACCCTCTCATTGCCCTGGCCCTGGCCGCCGGCGCGACCAAAACCTTGAAATTCGGCACCGCCGTTCTGCTCGTGACCGAGCACAATCCCCTGGACCTGGCAAAGCAGGTGTCCACCTTGGACTACTATTCCGGTGGCCGTTTCCTGTTCGGCATCGGGACCGGTTGGTTCCGGGAGGAGAGCGAAATCATGGGCGGCGACTTCGATCACCGCTGGACCCAAGCCCGGGAGTATGTCTCGGCAATGAAAGAGCTTTGGACCAACGACCCCGCAGAGTATCATGGCGAGTACGTGGACTTCCCTCCCGTGCGCTGCCTTCCCCTGCCCGTTCAAAAGCCCCATCCGCCGGTGTTGTTGGGCGGAGAGGCCAAGAACGTGTTCCGCCGTATTGTGCAGTGGGCCGACGGCTGGCTTCCGCTGCGGATGTCGCCGGAACAGGTCGCAGCTGCCCGGGCCACACTGTCCGAAATGGCTGACGCCGCCGGACGGGACCCCAAGTCCATAACCATCACCGTGTCCGGAGTCCCAACCGACAAGGACGCAATCAAGCAGTATGAGGACGCCGGCGCCGACCGGGCCTTGGTCCGCTTGACCCGGACCGGCCAATCCGATGTGCTGGCCGAACTGGAAGACATGGCCCAAAAGGTCTTTGGTTAAAAGCCACCCGCCGGATTTCACTCCGGCATACCGCGTATAACCCCATCGTTTGGAATTGAGAGGAATAGCATGGACGGAAAAGCAATCGGCGTGGCAATCGGAGGGGCCAGACTCCAGGACATACAATCGTCGATAAACCAAGCCGAAAACATGGGAATCGACGCCGTGTGGATGGCCACCGGCGGGGCCCGCCTGGACAGCATAACCTCCTTCGCCGCGACGGCGGGGTCAACTCAAGGGATCAAGCTGGGCACGTCGATAGTGCCGATATATCCCCGGCATCCCCTGGTGATGGTCCAGCAGGTCCAGGTCGTGGCCCAAGCCGCGCCGGGTCGGTTCCGGCTTGGCATCGGCCCCAGCCATCGGCCCACCATGCGGAACATGGGGATCCAGATGCCCCGTCCCCTGGGGCATTTGAGGGACTGCCTGCGGATTCTCAAGGCTTTGCTGCAACAGGGTGAAGTCGATTACCAGGGAGAGTATTTACAGGCTCACGACCGGATTACCGAGCCGGTGGACGTTCCGGTGATGGCGTCAGCCTTACGCCTGGGCTCCTTTGAGCTATGCGGCGCCGAAGCTGACGGGGCGATAAGCTGGGTCTGTCCTGGGTCATACCTCCGGGACTCTGCTCTGCCGGCCATGAAGAAGGGGGCCGAGCAGGCCGGCAGGGAGACGCCTCCTTTGATCGCTCACGTTCCCCTTTGTGTCCACGACAACCCCGACGAGGTCCGCGCCGCATTCCGGGAGCAGTTCTCGGTGTACCCCACGCTGCCTTTCTACCGGCGCATGCTCATTGAGGCCGGATACCCCGAAGCCGCCAGTGGGACCTGGAGCGACGCCATGATCGACGGCCTGGTAATCCACGGCGATGAGGCTGCCGTAACCGCCGGCGTCCGCAACCTGGTGTCCGACGGAGCTGGGGAGGTCCTGGTTTCACCCATACTGGCCGGTCAAGACCGCGCCGCATCACTGGACCGGACGCTCCGGCTGCTGGGACAGTTGAGCGGCTAGACGCGCCAACGCCCGCCTGAAACACCAATAGGGCCGCTATCTGCGGCCCTATTTCTGCCCATTGGCTCATCCACCGAGCCTCATTTGGGGAACCCTACTTATTCGTTTGAGTCGACCGCTTTGGAGGAATCCTATGGAAATCGAACGCAAGGACTACCCTGGCCTACCCCAACCAGCGGGAGCGTTCCACCACTCGGTACGCGTCGGCAACCTGCTGTTCATTGCGGGCTCCACGGCTCGGGGGACCGACGCTGAGACCGGCGACATCGCCGCCCAGACCGAGGCGATTCTTGAGAAATTCAAGACCATCCTGGAAGCCAACGGAGGCAGTCTTGCCAACGTGGTCAAAGTAACCAGTTTCGTGACCGACCTGAGGGAAGCCCCGGCGTCGGGTGAAGTCAGGCGAAAATACTTCGACGGGGCGTTTCCGGCCAGCACCCAGGTGCAGGTTGCGGCATTGGGCACGCCTGATTTAAAAATCGAGATAGAAGCCATCGCTGCGTTGCCCGATTAGCGCCGGGTTCCCAAAACGTCCGCGGACAAAACGGCCTGGGCTGCCATAGTTTTGCCAGGTTTACGTGGCCGGGATATGATGGCGTGCGGACGACAAATTCAAAGAGGTGGCTACGATGACTACGCTGGAATGGCGGGGTGAAAGCCTCTGCGAGGGCCAGATTCAGGAAAGACAGTTCGTTGTCACCCGGGGCGAATCGCCGGTCCCGGGGATAATGTGGGCTCCGGAGGATATCCACAAACCCATCCCGCTGGTCATGTTCGGCCACGGGGGCAGCGGCCACAAGCGGGTAGCGCGGTCGCTGATGCTGGGACGCAGGTTTGCGGGCGTCTCCCAGTTCGCCATGGTGGCCATTGACGGGCCGGCCCACGGCGACCGGAAAAATCCCGGTGAGTACAACCAGGCAGCAGCCATGTCTGAAGGCGGCGTGGAAACCGTAGTCGACAGCATGGTTGAGGACTGGAGCGCGACTCTTGACCAAATCTCGGGCTTGGACTTCATCGATGCCGACCGGGCAGCATACATCGGTTTCTCCATGGGCACCCGGTTCGGCCTCCCCTACGTGGCGGCGGCAGGCGACAAACTCCGCTGCGCCGCCCTGGGCAAGAACGCCCTGGAAACCAGTATTGCAGACAGCGCCCCGGCCCACGCGGGCGGCAGGTTCAAGAAAGACGCTCCCAAAATCAAAACGCCGCTGCTCTTTCACATGCAGTGGGACGACGAGCTTTTCGCCAGGGAGTCCCAATGCCAACTCTTCGACCTGATCGGCTCCGAAGACAAGCGGCTAATCGCATTCCCCGGACCCCACGCCAACTCCTGCCCCGAGTCCGTAGACCTCTGGTGTGCCTTCATAGAACGCCACCTCAACGGCTAACGGGCCCGGCCCGGCTTACAGGGATATCCCTAGCCCACTCCGCCTAAAAGAGGCGGACACAACAAGGTGCTCAAATGCCTGACAACACAATCCTGGACAACCAAACTAATACCGTTCACGAGGCATTGCGCTCCAAGCTGCGTGGCGCCGACGCCTTTAGTTTCGTGTCGGCCTACTTCACCATCTACGGCTACGAACTTCTGGAAGAAGAACTAAACGGCGTCAATGAGGTGCGTTTCCTATTCGGCGACCCCGCCTCGGTAGAGGACCTCGACCCGGGCGAAAAAGGCCCGAAATCGTTCGACCTCACGGAACAGGGGTTGGTTCCAACCCTTGCGCTGCAGCAGAAAATGGATCGCCAACGATTCGGTGTCCGTCCGTTCCATCAGCCGTTCCAACTTCCTCCACGGCAAGATGTACCTGACTCAAGCGGGCGGGGTGGTTGGCAGTTCCAACTTCACCAAGCGGGGGCTGGGCGGCAGTGACCAGTCAAACTTGGAAATAAACCTTGCCACCACCGACCCCGAAACCTTAACCGAGTTAATGGACTGGTTCAACCGGGTATGGAACAACAAACAACTCACCGAAGACGTCAAGCAACAGGTCCTGGACGCCCTGAATCGCCTCGGCAAGAACTACGCGCCGGACTAGGTGGTTGGCGTTTGATTCTCGGGTAGGTGGTCTTTGAGAATAGACCAGCAAGTGAGAATTCCCATGGCTCATACCCCAGAGTTAAACGGCGACCGATGGTCCAGGTTGGTTGACGCAATCCTGGAGATCCAGGCAGTTGACCGGTCGCCACACACTTCGGAGCCCTAAAGAGAGATAGACCCGATCGTGTACGGGTTGACGGAGGAGGAGATAGCGGCGGTGGAGTGATGGGCCTGAAACTCCGCAGCCCTGTGTTACAATCCGCTTTTCCGGTCCACCGTCAGATCTCCGAAACCGGCTCGTAGAGTAACGTGATGGTCACTGAAACCCGCCTGAACCGGCCCAAATACACCCGCCAATTCTACCCTCCTGAACAGGCTCTTCCCGCTGATAGGCCCTTTCGTCAGAGTGCGGAAACCGGCCGTTCCACTCCGGGCCAGCAGAAATCCGACCATTCCCAAGCCGCAGCCCATCACGACCACGGTCTGGATTTCGCAGTCAAGGGTGACCATGCCAGCGCCATTCGCTGCTACGACGAGGCTCTGTCCCTGGACCCGGAAAATGCCTTGTTTTATTGCGATCGTGGCTATTCTTACTTCGCAAACGGCGATTATGAAAATGCCATCAAGGACTACAGCGAGGCGTTGAACCTGGACCGGGACGATTTCGAAGCCAATCTCTACCGGGGCCACGGCTACAGGAATCTGGCGAAATACACCCGTGCTATCCTGGACTATCACAAGGCGTTGAGCCTGGCTCCGGACCGCGCCGAGACTTATATCAGTCTGGGAATAGTTCACTCCCTGAATGGCGACAACGAAGGTGCAATAGGTCACTACGGCAGAGCACTTGCCTTGGAACCGGATAACGGCTACGCCTATTTCAACCGGGGAGTTTCTTACGAAGCAATGGGCCAATACGATCATGCAATGGAGGACTGCAACAAGACCTTGGAGTTGGAGCCGGGATTTGCCGAGGCGTACGTGTTGCGCAGTGCGGTTTTCATAAGAACGGGAACCTTGGACCGCGCCACGCGGGACTTGGACAAGGCATTGGACCTAGACCCGGATAATGCCACCGCCTACGTTTTTCGCGGCAAGCTTTGTATCGAAAAGGGCGACTACGATACCGCTATAGAGGAGATGGACAAGGCCCTAAACATCGAGCCTTCGTATGCGGATGCCTATAACGACCGGGGCGTCGCTTACGGGAAAAAGGGGGGCATCCTCCGCGCCGTGCAGGAATACACCAGGTCCCTGGAGTTGAAACCCAATAGGGCCGCCTACGCCAATCGCGGTATCTCCTGGCTAAACTTGTCCGAATGGGGAAAAGCCAGGTCGGACTTACTTACCTCCAGGAACATGGGCCTGGACATTGTGGCGGCCTTCCACACCGGCTACGGGAGTGTTGCGGACTTCGAGCAAAAAGGCAACGTTGTATTACCGGTTGACATTGCGGAGATGGTCAGTACCGAAGAGGCGCCGCCGGAATATTCGGGAGCGTCTTCGGTCCTGGAAATGTTTCGGACGATCCGCGAGTCGGCCCCTGCCGGGGCGTGGGATGGCCAGCCAACGGACGGAGCACGGAACTATAAACATTACATGTACGGCCGGCCGAGGGAATAACCGCCGATGCGGGTGGTTTTCGCCGATGCCGGCTACTGGATCGCCATGCTGATTCCGGGCGATGAGTTGCACGGCAAGGCTGAGACGGTTACCAGGCAACTGTGGCCTTGTCAGATTGTCACTACTGAAATGGTCCTGGTTGAACTGCTGAACTTCGCTAGTGGAAGGGGTAAAAACATCCGCGGGCTTGCCGCTCAAACAGTAAAGGGCCTGAGAACGGACCCCAGCGTAGAAGTGGTGGCGCAGACCAGCGGCCAGTTCGACGAGGCTATCGACCGGTACGCTTCCCGCTTGGATCAGCAATGGAGCGCAACCGACTGCGCCAGTTTTCTGCTGATGGAAGAAAGGCACATTGGTGAAGCTCTGGCGCACGACCACGATTTCGTACAGGCCGGATTCGTTGCTCTCTTGCAAGAGGATTATTAAAAGTATGGGTTTCAAGCTGGTGATTTGCCCTCCAAACTACCAGGAGGACTGGCCGGACAAGCTCAGGGAGGCTGTGCCGGACATTGACGTCCAGCTTTGCCCCACGGTGGGCGAGGCAATGGAGGTTATCGGCGACGCCGACGCTGCTTTTGGGGACATAGTCCCCGAGCTTTTCGCCCGGGCGCCCAAACTGCGGTGGGTCGCCTGCCCCCTCGCCGGGCCGCAGCCCGGTTACTACCACCGGTCGTTGATCGAAAGCGACGTGGTGGTGACCAACACCAGGGAAATCTACAACGACCACATCAGCGCCCATATCATGGCCTTTGTCCTGGCTTTCGGTAGGGGGTTCCAGCTATACATCCCCCAGCAGATAGCCGGCGTTTGGCAGCAGCATGACGCGTCGGTGCACCTGCCCGACGCCACCGCGGTGATCGTGGGCGTAGGCGGAATCGGCGCAGAGGCGGCCCGCCTGTGCTTCGAGTTCGGCATGACGGTGTTGGCGGTCGACCCCAGGGTCGAGGCCCCGCCTCCCGGCGTTGCCGAGATTCATCGCCCCGACGCCTTGGACGCAGTCCTTCCCAGGGGTGACTTCGTCATTGTCACCGCGCCGCAGACTCCGGCCACCCAGGGAATGTTCCACGCCGGCAGGTTCCGGTTGATGAAGGAACAGGCCTTTTTCATCAACATCGGCCGGGGAGCAACGGTGGTCCTGGACGACCTGACCGCCGCCCTCCAACAGGGCCAAATAGCAGGCGCCGGGCTGGACGTGTACCAGGTGGAACCACTGCCTGCCGATCACCCGCTTTGGCGCATGCCCAATGTGCTGCTAACGCCCCACGTCGCCGGAAACGGCCCTTACCTGGACCAGCGGCGCACCGAATTATTCATCGACAATTGCAAGCGGTTTAATGCCGGAGAGTCCCTGCGCAATGTGGTGGACAAGGCCCAGTGGTTCTAGGGCCTGGTCACTTACGGGTGAGCAACGAGGGCAGTAATCCGGGAATAGCGCCGGTGCTTACCCAGGTTTTATGAGGGGATGGGCTTTCTTGCCGGCGCTTCTACGGCGATGGTGTGGATGGAGTTGTTGGCGTACCCTCGAAAATTCCAGGCGATGGAACCGGGCTGAACGTTGCCCGCCGAGTCGGTGGCGCGGGACATCAGCAGGTAGTGGCCGGACGACGGGACCTGCCAGACTAACTCCCATTCCCGCCAAGCATGCTGGGTGGGCTCGCCAAGCAACTTGGACTCTGCCCATGTCCGCCCGCCGTCGGTGCTTACTTCAACCTTGGCAATCTGTCCTTCCCCGGTCCAGGCGAATCCCCGAATTGTGAAGGACGGGTCCTGGATCACTTCGCCGTGCCGGGGACTTGCGATCAGGGACTTGACTCGCACCAACGTTACCGGCTCCCGCTCCAACCAGTCTTCCCGGCCCTCGTTGATCATCACGTATCGCCGTTGCTGGAAAAATCCGTCGAAGGCCTGGTCAGTAAGGTGGATTCGGGTCAGCCACTTTACCGACGCCATGCCATACCAGGACGGCACGATCAACCGCAGCGGAAATCCGTGGTGGGTTGTAATCGGTTCGCCGTTCATCTCGTAGGCGAGCAGGGTGTCGTCGTCCAGCGCTTTGGCCAAGGGCAAGCTGCGACGGTAGCTCAGCTCAAAGGCCACTCCGTCTTCCTCTTCTTCGCCCCGGTCGGCTCCCTCGAAAACGACCGACGTAGCCGATTCCTGGATGCCCGCCATCTCCAGCATAACTTTCAAAGGAACGCCCTTCCAACGGGCGGTGCTCACGGCGCCGTGTCGAAACGCAAGGCCTTCCGCCGGGGGAGTGACGTAGGAGCGGCTGTTTCCCGCACATTCCATGGTCAGCGCCAACTCCCTGCCGGGGAGTCGGACCACGTCGTCGAAGGCCAGAGTCAACGGTTGATCAACCTGGCCGTCAACCTCCAGCCGCCAGCTCGAAAGATCCAAGGCTGGAACATGGGAGAAGTGGTTCCGTATGTAATACCGGTCGGTCGGGGTAATCCAGGAATCAAGCGAAGGCAGGCTCGACTCTTTGCACAAAGGGTCGTCGGCAACCGGCAACAGAGTTGATGATTCCCAGTCGATGTTGGATTCCGAAGCCATTCCTGCTCCTGCGGTCTCGCGGATTGCCGCCTATTCTACCAGAGACCGCATTTCGCCGGGGCAAGGGCTCTTAGCCCCATTTGCCGCGGAGAGCACGGAGGCCACGGAGCTTTATCGGATTTGGCCTATTAGCTCTAAAACCTCTGCGGTCTCTGTGATCCCTGTGGTAAGACGAAGTTTACGGGCGCTCCACCAGCTCAATCAGAACGTCGTCGGGACCCTCGATGTAGGCCAGCTTGGTCCCTCCGGTCACCTCGGTGAGCGGCAGCACCACGCGGATGCCGTCCTTCTCAAACCGGTCGATCTCCGCCTTGAGGTCCGCGACGTTGAAACCAAAATGCTCCAACCCCAGGCGGTTGAGTTCGGCGACCGCCTTTTCCTTAGAAGAACCCTCGGGTTGAGAGGAAATGTTGAGCCGGACGGGGCCGCCCACTTCGGTGGTTATGGTTATAGTGCCCGGCATGACCTCTCGTTCGGCGACTATCTTGGCGTTGAAATACTTTGCATACCACTCTGCCGTGGTTCGGGGGTCGGCCGACCTGATGTGGACGTGGTTGATCATGTATTCCATCAGATTCTCCTTGAATTCTTTGAATGCCGGACCTGCTCAAGTCGTTGGCGGGCCCTGTTCCTCGGACTCTACTGGACGCTGCCCGCCAGCACAAATTCTCAGGCGGTGGCCCCGTCGGCATCGGCGGATGTCCTGGCCCTGCCTCTGGCGGCTGGAGTCTTGTCCTGGTCCTTCAGTTGTTGCAAGACCTGCCGGTTTTCCTCCTCCAGTTCTTCCAACCGTTCCTCAATGCCGATCACCCGCTCAAACAACCGGTCCATCTGGCTTCTCGAAGGCAGGTTGAAGGCCTTGAGGACGGCGTCGGTCTGGGGGTTAACGGCCTGGTAAAACTTGTCCTGCCAGGTCAAGCCCTGCTCGATGGTCTTGCCCAGCAAGCTGGAGTAAGCCTCGGTGCTCATGGCCTGGGCAAAGGACGCGGCCAGGGTTTCCAGTTGCTCCATCCATTTCCGCTGCGCCTCTTTGAACGCCTCCGGCGACGCCGCGCCGGACAGGTTCTTGGTCCAAAACTCCGACCATGAGTCGAAATACTGCTTCAAAACCTGCTGCCAGACCTGGTAGGGGTCCGACGGCTGGAAGGGGTTGAAGGACTGAAACTGATTGAACATGTTGGCAGTGTCAAAATTCGGCCAGGGGCCGGCGTTTTTGGTCCACGCCTCGGTCCAGTTTTGGGTCATCTCTTTCCAGAATTTAAAGGGATTGGTAGCCGTGCTTTCCGTGGTCATTTCCTGACTCCTCTACGTTTTGGTGAAAGTAGTATTGGTGAAAATATCTATCCACACCTGGTGGATAGCCAATCTGCAACTTTGGGCCACAGATTCTGATTAGCTTGCCGGCCGGAGAACACCGAAATGCGGCCTCCGGGCAGCTGCACGTATTCCTTGTCCCGGCTCGAAACCAGGTCCATCAGTCCTTTCGCAGCCAGGGGCGGCACGATGTTGTCCTGACCGGCGGATACGACCAGAATGGGCTGCCGAACCGCCCCCAGGTCGACGCGGCGGCCGCTTATCTTGAACTGTTTGCCCACCAGCCGGTTGTTGGCGTAGAGGTCCTTGCTCAACTGGCTGAAGAACCTGCCGGGCATCCCGATGTAATCGGTGGCCCACTTGCTCATCGCCTTGTAGCTGGTCACGTAGTCCCGTTTATCCATATTGGCCCAGATCGCCGACATAGCCTGCGCATCCTGGGTGGGCCGCAGCATCTTGAAAGCCGTTCCCATAAGGCTGGCCAGGATTCCCCCGTACCTTTGGACCATCAAGTCCGTAGGAAAGTACTTGCCATTCAACCAGGCCTTGAACAAGCCCCCATGGTCGAAATCGATCGGCGCCACCATGCACACGAAATTCCGCACCGGGGCGTCCGGGTTGAGCGCCAGGAAACAGGAACAAATCGTACCCCCGAGGCAAATGCCGTTCAGGGTTACTTCCTCGGCATCCGACAACGCCAAAGCGCGGTTGATCGCCCTGGGAAGGATTTTCTCCACCGCATCTTCAAACCCAAGGTCCTTGTGTTCCTCAGCAATCTCCCCCCAATCCAGCAGGTAAACGTCGTGGCCCTGGTTGGCCATAAACTCCACCTAGCTGTTTCCGGGGAGCATGTCCAAAACGTTGGTGCGGCTGATGCCCAGCCAGGGAGCGATGATGTAGGGCGTCCTGAACCGGGTTGCATTCTGGGTCCCATCCGGGCGGTGATACCGGTACAATCAGGTTTTGCTCCGTTTCCAGACCACGTCGTTGGGGGTTGCCGCCATGATCGGGTCCGCCGTGTTGACCACGAAAGCGTCAACCAGGTTTTTGACCCGATCTACGGTCTTTTGCGCCTCATCCTGAAAAGCCTGGATAAACTCCGCCGACTCAACCACAATCGATTCTCCTAATTTGATGGTTTAGCGTCAGGTGGCAGGGGAGTGTGCCGGCATATCTTTGGGGTGTCCGCTCCCTAATCCCCGCTCCTTAGTCAGAGGATTTGGTCGTTGACTCAGACTCGTCGGCGCCCTCGACGTCCCGGGGTTTTGTTCCGACGGCCTCAGCGTAAAGATCGAAGAAGCCGTTGATCATTTTTTGGTAGCCTGCCACGACGTCCGCCCAACCGCGCAGCATCTCCTCCCCCGCCTCGGTCAGGCTGTAAATCCGCTTGGCCGGGCCGCTGCCGTCGGTCTGCCACTCCGAGGAGACAAACCCCTCTTTTTCCAGGTTGCGCAGTTCCTTATACAGGGTTGCGTGGTCAACCCCGAAGAACCCCATGTTTCTGACATACTGCAAAAGGAGGTACCCGTGCAAATGCCACTGCTTCAGCAGAAGCAGTATCCAGGGGGTCAGAAAATTCTTGGGCATCCGGCCGCCGGCGCCGGCACGCTCTGATGCTCGCTCGCTCTGCTGCATATATGTGCTTATATCACATATATGATGGTCTGTCACCCCCGTGAGGTTGTACGCCAGAATATTTCGGTTGTCATTAACCCTCTCAACAATTCTCGCGGCAGCGGGAATCCAGAGCCCTTTTTGTCGTTTGAGCACGCTCCGGTGTCCAGGGCTTGCCCACGCCTGGCGTTTCCCCGTTGCCATTAGCGTGTCGGCGCAGAGAAAGGGCTCTGGATTCCCACTGCGGCGAGAATGACGGGAGAGGTGCCCGGGCCAACGCTTTGATGAAGCCAGCCGGCACGAGTCATCCGATTTTGGAATGCGATAGCCCTGCGGGTCCCAAACGGGGCCACCTGACGCGAGGATTGGGCAATGGTTTTCATCCCTGCCAGAAGGCGGGAGCGGGATAGCGCCAGGACCAGGGGACGAGGGAGCGAAGGAGGTCTTCGCGATCGGGGAGGATGTTTTTGACCCGGCACCTCTCGAGGTATTTGTGGACCGCCATGAAGGATGGGAGCCGGAAGCCGGCGGACACTACCCGTTGGATAAAGGCATGGGGCTGGGGTGGCGGTTGGCCGTTGGCGCGGACCACCGATGATTGGAGGCAGAACTCTTCGGACAACCGGCGGAGCCGGACGACGGCAAGTTCCTGGGCCAGGGTTCGTTGGAGGGCACGGACGCGGGCTCTGAGGGCACGCATAAGGCAATCACCTCATTTACTTGACGGGGGTTGGTATTTGACGGGGTGTTGGGCGTTGCAGAGAGCAACGGCGTCTTCAAGGTCCTGGATATCCTTTTTGAGTTTCTCGGTCTCGCAAACCCGGACTGCGAAAGACATGGCGTAGCGCGCGGAGCGCAAGCGGATGGCCTTATCGGGGTCGTCCATGGCTTGGGACAGGACGGAGACACTACGGAGCATGAGTCCCTGGAGTTCCAAGCGCGCGAGTTCGGCGGCCTGTTGGCGGAGGCGGGTCAGTTCGCCGCGGAAGTCATCGTCATCAAGCCAGCGGCGCAGCGTTCGCTCGGCGAATCCGGATATACGGGCGGCCTGGGCCACAGAAGGGGCGGACGCCATGACGGGCAAGACGGCCTGTTGGCGGTGGGAGAGGTTGGAATTTTCAATACGCCGGACATTTCCGGACAATTCCGGACATTCTGCCCCGGTGTCGGATTCGCGGGATGACGGGTTGCCAGGGGGATGGGGCTGTTGGGGGTTGGCACGATTTTTTGTCATTAGGCGCCATGTTGCCTCAGTGGCATGGTTAAATTTTGTTTGCTTCCTTCGACAAGCTTCGGGCGACAAGCTTTGGGATGGACGGCGGGAGGTTGTACCGGGCAGGTATCATGGTAGGGAGGTGTTTCGCGGATTGGGAACCGGCAAGTGTCAGGCGGGGGCGGAGGGGCGGTTTCAACGCAGAGAGCGCAGAGGGTTTGGTTACCGTGAGACGAGAACGAATGGGGACAATTGAAAAACCCTGATGGTAAGCAGCCTGGAGTGTGAGACCGTCAAGGGCCGTGAACACGTGGACGCAGGTGGCCGGGTTGCCGGTCCTACGCTCCCGGGCCGTCCGGTCCTGCGAAGTCGGGGCTGTCCCCGGCATCGCCGCCCTGTATATCCGGATTGGGAAATATGTGCGTTACCGGACGGGCCGGTCGCACACGGCGGCGCCTGTTTCGCTGCCCGGAGCGAGCAGATTGGGACAGCCCGTTTTGCCGGAGCACGGTTTCCGGATTAAACTCGTCGGGGAATTGGAGGGTGCGCACCGGGTAGTTAATCACGATCCCTTCCTGCCGCAGGCGTTGGTGCAGATTCTTCATCAGGGCGCTCTGAATTTCGAAGCTGGCCAGCCGGTCTCTCGCCTGGACAAAAAGCCAGAAGTTGACGTTGGAGTCGCCGAAACTATCGAACCCGAACCACCCTCCGTACTCTTTCACGGCGTTGGGTTCTGTATCCAACAGTTCGTCCATCACCTCCCGGCACACCCTCTCCACCACGAACAAATCGCTGTCGTAGCTGACGCCGCAGGTCAGGTAGACGTTCACCGCCGGCACGGGCCGCTGGTAGTTGGTGATTATGGTTTCGGCGAAAGTGGAATTCGGCACGACCACCAGGTTGTTGCTCCAGGTCCGCAGCCGGGTGCTGCGCCAACTCACGCCCACCACGTACCCGCTTATGTCATTTGCCAATTCAATATAGTCCCCAGGGGCAATCACGCCTTCCGTCATCACGTAGGACCCGGCAAACAGGTTCGCCAGGGTTGGCTGCAAGGCCAGGGCTACCGCCAGGCCGCCGAGTCCCAGACCGGCAATCAACGGGCTGATATTGATGGACAGAAGGTCCAGAATCAGCAATCCGCCCAGGCCGTAAATCACCACGGCGCCAGTCCGGCGGAGCAGGGGCAATATACGGGTATCAATCCCGGGCCCGGCCTTTCCGGCCAGGTTCTCCAGGTACCAATCCAATCCGTTGGAAACGACCGCGGCCGCGGCCACTATCCCCAACGCCACTCCTGCCGTGCCGAACCCCTTATCGGCCGCATCTTGGAATGCCGTGCCAAGTTCCAGCGGCAGCCTCAGTGCCAGGTAGCCGCCCAGCACCACCACTCCAAACGTAACGGGCCAATGGATGGCATTGATCAGCTTTGAGTCCAGGTCTGTGGGGACCCGGTTCGCCAGGCGTAGCGACAGGGGGAACAGGGCCTTATGGGTGATCAGGGCCAGCAGCAGGAAAACAATGAAAATCGCCCCTGCGGTGGCCGGGCCCACCCAAGCATGGTCTACCAGGCGGAGGCCGAACATGTCTGGAAACACGGGGTGTAGTTACTCCGGATCGCCGAGGTGGGTGGGAGCGAGCCCGGGGATTCCCGCGAGCGCTCGGGGAGATTATATCACCCGCTCCCGAACACACTGCTGAGCGCAGGATAGTCCTGGTCTGCGCGAGCCCGGCTCTTCCTAAACATCTTCTGGATTCCCGCAGCGGGAATGACGAGAGAGACGCCGTTGACCGTAATATCGGGCCGTGATAAGCTTGCGGCGGTTTGTTAACCGCGCCCAGAATTTAGCATATTTCTGCATATTTAACTTGGTAAAATCACCTGTAGAAGACGCCAAATGGCTCTCGTTGGGAGAGGCCTGCCGGGTGCTGGAAGTCAACGAAGCCACCCTCCGGCAGTGGGCCGATAACGGTTACCTCCGGATCTACCGGACTCCCGGGGGCCACCGCCGTTTCTGGTCCGGGGACGTAGTCGCCCTGACCGCAGCGCCGGCGCCGGCGGCTGGCTCCCACAGCGGCGTTACGGGCGACGTCACAATGGAAGGCCCTGCGCTTCGACGCATTCGCCGCCGGCTGCAGCAGCAGAAAGTTGCCCGCCAACCATGGTTCCAAAGCATCGAGGAAGAAGGCCGCGACCGGATGCGGCTGTTCGGCCGGCGTCTCCTCTCTCTATTGGCCCAGGAACCCCTGCGGCGGCGCAAGCGTCCCGGTGCTTTCGCCGAGTCCAACTCGCTGGGCCGCGACTATGGAGCAGCGATGGCCGACCGGGGGGTTCCCCTCGTGGACACCCTGGAGGCGTTTGTGTTTTTCCGTTCAATGGTGCTAGAATCCGCCGACTCCCAGCACTGGGGCCGCATATTGGAGCTAGCCGACCGGGTGCTGGTTGGCGTCGCCGAGTCCTACGAGAACCGGAGCGAGAACCGGACCGCCTGATCTAACCCGGGTCATTGGCCAGAGACCCCGCCAGGACAATCTCCGCCAGGACAATCTCCGCCAGAACAATCTCCGAAAGGAGTCTGCCAAGCTTATGGACATCACCGACCGGAAGCTGCTGAATATTATCCAGGGGCCTTTCCCCCTGGTCGAACAACCATACCTGGAAATTGGCCGGGAGTTGGACATCAGCGAGGATGAAGTCCTGCAACGGCTGGCTAAACTGAAGCAGCAAAACGTGCTGCGGCAGATCAGCTCTATCTTCGACACCCGCCGGCTGGGCTACAAGACTACACTGGTAGCCATGGCGTTTGATGCCAAGGCTCTCCACAAGGGCGCCCTTGAGATCAACAAACACCCCGGCGTCAGCCACAACTATGCCCGCGAAGGCTCCTACTACAACCTCTGGTTCACCCTGGCCGTCCCGCCCGACCACGACTTGGAAACCACGGTCCAGGTCATGGCCCAAAAAACCAAGGCCATAAACGTGCGCATCATGCCCACGATCCGGTTCTTCAAAATTGGCGTCAACTTCGACATGGTCAAGCAAAAGGGTTCGTCGTTCAACTACAGTCCCGACGGTTACGACAAGGAAGCCGCTCAAAGCTGGAACCAGGCGCAGACGGTCACCGAGGAAGAGAAAGAGATCATCCGGGAGATGCAGGAGGACCTGCCTCTGGTATCCAGACCCTTCGACCCCATCGTCGACAAGTTGGGGATGACCACGGCCCAGCTTTTCAAGCAGGCCGCAGACTTCCAGGAGCGGCGTTTAATGCGCCGCTACAGCGCCGTGCTGCACCACCGGCGCTCCGGATTCCGGGCCAATGCAATGATCGTCTGGAAGGTGCCGCCCGAACGGTCGGAAGAAGTGGGCATGACCATGGCGCAGCACACCGCAGTGACCCACTGTTACGAACGCCCCACCTTCCCGGACTGGCCCTATACCCACTTCACGATGGTCCATGCCACCGATCCGGAAGGATGCGAAGCAATCGAGAAAGAAATCGCCGCCGCAACCGGCATAGAGGATCGGCTGCTCCTCTACAGCACCCGGGAATATAAAAAGACCAGGGTCCGCTATTTTGTCGACGACTACGAAAAATACCGGTCGCTGGAAACCGCCTCGACCGGGGCAGCCGGCTAACCTCGCCTACTGCCGCTCCCCCGCGAGCATGTAATGCCGAAATACTATCCCGTGTACTTGAAACTCGCCGGCCGCCGGTGCGTAGTCTTCGGCGGGGGCGCCGTTGCTGAAGGCAAACTCTCCAAGCTGATCGAATCCGGGGCCCGCGTCACGGTGGTCAGCCCCCGGGTGACTCCGGTCGTCAACGACCTCGCCCTGACCGGGACCATACAATGGACCCCCCGCGTTTACCAAGATGGAGATCTGGAAGGCGCTCACCTGGCAATCGCCGCCACCGACGACCGGCAGGTGAACCAGGAAATAGCCCAGGAGGCCGAACTCCGGAGCGTCATCCTCAATGTGGTGGATGACCCCGACCTATGCGGCTTCATCGCGCCTTCGGTGGTGGAGCGCGGTCCGGTAACGCTGGCCATCTCTACGGGCGGCGCCAGCCCGGCCCTGGCTCGCAAGCTGCGGGAGGCCCTCACCGATACGCCCGCCATGGAATGGGCCGATCTGGCCCCGGTGCTGTCACGGGCCAGAAAGGAATTGAAACACCGGGGCGCAACGGTGGATGCCCAGCGGTGGCGATGCTGCTTGACTCCCGCGCTGTTGCGAATGACCCAGGCTGGCCGGGAAGAGGAAGCATTCGAGACACTCCTCTCCGGCCTCCTGGACCAAACCACTCCGTCGCTTTGTCCGGACCGGGCGCAATGCCAGCCACAACAGTGCTCAGCCGCCGCTGCGGCCACCGTGGCTCAACCTGCGGGTACGCAACCGGGCTAACTGTGGGCATTTCCGACGAAACCCCCGCTCGGAATTATCCGGCAACGCCTAACATTCCATAGAATGATTTGGACTGACCGTTGATCAAGAATCGAATCATTAGGGTCGGCAGCCGGGCCAGCGCGTTGGCGTTGCGGCAAACGGAAGAGGCGCTGGCGCCGCTTCGCCTTGCCCACCCTGACTTGGATTTTCAGGTGGTCACGGTACGCACCGGCGGTGACGCCAATCAGACCGCGTCGCTGGCCGACCTGGGCTCCAACATCGGTCAGGGGGTCTTTGT
This sequence comes from Dehalococcoidia bacterium, assembly GCA_963663135.2. Classification (GTDB taxonomy): domain Bacteria; phylum Chloroflexota; class Dehalococcoidia; order Lucifugimonadales; family UBA3495; genus Io17-Chloro-G2. The sequence continues at coordinate 139,044 of CAXXRM010000002.1, forward strand.
CAAAGAAATCGAGCTGGATCTCCTGGCGGGCAACCTGGACCTGGCGGTCCACAGTCTTAAAGACCTGCCCACCGTTCAGCCCGAGGGACTGACCCTCGGGGCGATTATGAAACGCCAGGACCCCAGGGACGTCCTGGTCAACCGGTGGAATTGTTCCCTGGACCGTCTACCGCAGGGGGCGCGTATCGGCACCAGCAGCCCCAGGCGAAGGGCTCAGTTGATGGACCTGTGTCCCCAATCCGAGGTGCTGCCGATGCGCGGCAGCGTTGCCACCCGCCTGGAAAAAGCGAAAAGCGACGAATATGACGGGGCGGTTTTAGCCGCCGCCGGCTTGATTCGCTTGGAGGCAACCGAATCTATCGCCGAGTTCCTGTCTCCCCAGGAGTTCGTGCCCCCACCCGGTCAGGGAGCCCTGGCCGTACAAATCCGCGACGGCGACCTGGACACGCAAGACCTGATCAGGCCGCTGGAAGACACCGAGACCAGGTACGCCATCACCGCCGAGCGGGCCTTCCTGGAAAAGCTGGGGGGCGGCTGCACCCTGCCGGTGGGCGCCTACGCCCGGTCCACGGGCGTTAATCTGATCCTGACCATCTTCCTCTCGTCCGCCGACGGTACGAAGTGTTTCCGGGCAAAGATTCAGGGTCTGCCCAAAGACCCCCTGCAACTGGCCGGAGACGCCTACATGGCCCTACTGGAGCGGGGCGGCCGGGCGCTCCTGGAAACAGGGTAAGAAACACTTCGACCGGGAATCCGGTCCATCCACGTGGTCGAACAGGTTCCAAAGCAAAACATGCCGGAAATTTGCGGAAAAGTCTACCTGGTCGGCGCCGGTCCCGGCGATCCGGGGCTGATCACGGTCAAGGGCAAAAGCTGCCTGGCTCAGGCCCAGGTGGTGGTTTACGACCGCCTGCTTGACCCCTCGTTGCTCCGGATCGCTCCCGAGTCGGCGGAACTGGTTTTCGTGGGCAAGGAGCGCGGCCGCCAGGCTTTAAGCCAAAACGAGATCAATAACTTGCTTCTGGACCGGGCGGCTGCGGGCAAGGTCGTCGTGCGTTTAAAGGGGGGAGACCCCTTCGTTTTCGGCCGCGGCGGCGAGGAAGCCCTGGCCTTGGCTCGCGCCGGAGCGCCCTTCGAGGTTGTGCCGGGCGTGACTTCCGCGGTTGCCGCCGCCGCCTACGCCGGGATACCCGTCACACATCGGGGATTGGCCACCACGTTCACCGTGGTCAGCGGCAGTGAAGACCCGGCCAAGCCCAACTCATCGGTCCGCTGGGATATCCTGGCCCAGACCGGCGGCACCTTGGTGGTGATCATGGGACTGGCCGCCCTGGACAACATCACCGCGGCCCTGCGCCGTCACGGCATGGCCGACAATACACCGGCCGCCCTGGTCCAATGGGGAACCTGGAGCCGGCAGGTCACGGTGACCGGAGATTTGCAGACTATAGCCCGGCTGGGGGCGGAAGCCGGGCTCAAACCGCCGGTTGCGGCCATCTTCGGGCCGGTCGTAGGCTTGAGAGAAGCCATCGCCTGGTTTGACCGCCGCCCGTTGTCCGGCAAACGGGTCCTGATCACCCGTTCCCGCACCCAGGCTTCCCAGTTAGTACGCCTGCTTGAAGACCAGGGAGCGCAACCCGTTGAGCTTCCCGCCATCCAGGTGCTGCCTTTGGATGACTTCACCCGGTTGGACCAGTCGCTGGGCCGCCTGGGGGAGTACGATTGGACCATATTCGCCAGCACCAATGCGGTCGATTGGGTGTTCAATCGATTGGCCGCCAATGGGTTGGACGCCCGCGCCTTCGGCGGCGTCACCATCGGAGCCATTGGCCCGGCTACTGCCCAGGCCCTGGCCCAACGCGGCCTTACCGCCGATTTTGTCCCCAAGAGGTCAACATCAGAGGCGGTGTTGGACGAATTGAAGGACCGCGAGTGGCAGGACGTACCGGTTTTCCTGCCCGCCGCAGACATCGGGAGAGACGCTCTGGCCAATGGACTGGCTGAACTGGGCGCACGGGTGGACCGGGTTGCCGCCTACCGCACGGTCCCGGCCCCGGGTATGGGAGACCTGGCCCGAACGGAGTTGGCCGCCGGCATGGATGCGGTGACCTTCGCCAGTTCCTCCTCAGTGACCAACCTCGTGGGAATGTTGGACTCTGACAAGTCCCTGCTGGAGCGGTGCCCAGTGGTGTGCATCGGTCCCACCACCGCGGCGACGGCCAAAAATTTGGGGCTCCGGGTGGACGTGGTGGCCCAACCCCACACGGTCGAGGGCCTGGTGCAAGCCCTGGTGGATTTTTTTCAGTAGCCGGCGCCCGCTGCAGAGCACACGCCGGCGGCCTGGCACATTTCTAACTAGACGCAAGGGGGATAAATTGGCTACTTTCCCAGACATGAGGCTCCGCCGCCTGCGAGAGCAGGAGCCCATGCGAAGAATGGCCCGGGAAACCCGGCTTTCTCCATCGGAGTTCGTTTACCCCGTGTTCGTAACTCACGGTGAAAACTCGAGAGAATCCATCGAACCGATGCCGGGTTGCGACCAGATTTCTCTTGACCTGCTGGCCGAGGAAGTAGGCGAGGCGGCCGACCTGGGAATCCCGGCGGTGATGTTGTTCGGCCTCCCATCCAAGAAGGACCCCATGGGCACCGAGGCGTATGACCCGGAGGGAATTATCCAGGAGGCGATCAAAGTCATCAAACGGTCGTCAACCAGCATGATGGTCATCACCGACGTGTGCCTCTGCGAGTACACCGACCACGGGCACTGCGGCGTGATTGACGGCGGCCGCGTGGACAACGACGCTACGCTGGAGTTGCTGGCGCGGACCGCGCTTTCCCACGTCCAAGCCGGCGCAGACATGGTGGCGCCTTCGGCAATGATGGACGGCCAGGTGCACGCCATCCGGGACGCGCTGGACAGTCACGATTACACCGCGTCGCCCATCATGGGTTACGCTGCCAAATTCGCTTCCGCCTTCTACGGCCCCTTCCGGGTGGCCGCCGACTCCACGCCCCAATTCGGCGACCGCCGCAGCTACCAGATGGACCCGGCCAACGCCCGCATGGCGATGCGGGAAATCGAAAGCGACATCGCCGAAGGCGCCGACATCGTTATGGTGAAACCGGCAATGGCCTATCTGGACATCATCCGCCAGGCCAGGGACCGGTTCGACCATCCGCTGTCGGCCTACAACGTCAGCGGAGAGTATTCCATGATCAAAGCGGCGGCCAGCCGGGGTTGGATCGACGGCAAATCCGCAACCCTGGAACTGCTGACCGCCATCAAGCGGGCCGGCGCTGACGTCATCCTCACCTACCACGCCAAGGAAGCAGCCCGCTGGCTGAAAGAGGACGCCTAACCACCCCCCAGATATGCCGTGATGGGCTCTGCAGCGTGATGGGTCCAGGTCACGCGAATTGGCGAAAGCAGCAGGATATCATCTCCCGCGCGTTCCAGGAGTGGGCGAAGGCCGCCGGTGGATTCGTTACCGTGGACCGCGATTCCGAGCAACACCTCCCCCCGTAGTCTCTGTAACCCTGACGGACGTGAACTCGGCGAGCCGGTCGAGCAACGTAGAGTCACCATAGAAGTCAAGGTGACCGGCGCCAATGGAATAGTGGGCCGGTCCCGGCACGTCATCACGGTAGTCCCCTGATTAGTCTGGCGTTTGCCACGGGGAACAGGGGAATCTGTTCGAACGAGCTGTGCAAATGGATGACATCTTGGGTCCAGGCGAAAGGCTCTTGGTGAAGGGTGCGGCTGCATTCTGGCGAAATGTCAACATGCGGCTGACTCTCGGGTTGTTGTTGCCACTGGCGATATTGTCCAGCTTCCTAACTTTGGGCATTGAGTGCGGCTATAGCGGCCGTTCCTTCTATGCCCGTCTGGTACCCCAGTGGACACCCGACGGGAACCATATTGTATTCGACCATTACGATAGCAACCGAAGTAATCGGGCCTCCATCTATGTTGTCCGATCTGGCGGTTCCGAGCTGAAGAGAATATCGGCGGGCAGCGAAGACAGAGACATCCATTACTGGCCGGACATCTCCCCCAACGGTTCGAGGATCGCTTACACCACCACCCGTCACCAGACGAAACTGAGAGGGCAGTGGCAATACGAACGCGAAATCGAGACATCGAACTTGGACGGTTCGGACCGGCGCCGGCTTACTTACCACAATGTGGGCCAATCAACCCCGGCATGGTCGCCGGAGGGCACGCGCATAGCTTTCTCCAGTAAACATGGCATTGACGGGACATATATTGGGCAGGCGGTGGTTATGGAGGCGGATGGGTCGAACAAGCGAATCGTCTTCGATTCGCAGACCTTTGATCTCGGCGTTATTGGTTTGAAACAGGGATCAGCCACGATGGATGGCAGATTTGGGCGCCCCGTGTGGTCGCCGAACGGAGAAACGATGTCGTTTTTCGGTGCCGCTTTTCTAAAAGATCGACAAGGCGAAATTGAATATGACAACCCTTTGGTGTTTCTTTTCAAAGCTGGAGCCGACGGACAGGGATTGATGCCTCTGGTCGTATCGAATATGGAAAAGGGTGCAATAGCGGGTGAGAAGGCGTGGTCGCCGGACGGGCGCGAACTGGCCTTCCTGCAATATGACCCCACCGCCGGGGAATTGGGGAAATGGATATTATACGCGATAGGCCATGACGGTTCGGGGCGCCGAAAGGTGGCTGAGGTCGGCGACAGTGCGTCGCTTAGCAGCTTGTCTTGGTCGCCAAACGGGGATGAAATCCTGTTCGTATGGGACGGAGACGCGTATGTCGCCAAGGCGGACGGCTCCGGATATCGAGAGGTGGCACAAGCTCCCTACGCATCTTGGAGCCCGGACGGCTCCAGGATAGCAATAAGTGTAGGTTCCAGTCTCTATCTCACCACCATTGCCGCGGACGGGTCGGACGAACAGGTACTTGTGTACGAATACACCGACGGCAGCCTAGAAATCCGGACGGAAACCCCTTGTTGGGAAGAGGGATTTGGGCAGTGCGGCCGCCGCGAGCAAAATGAGGGCCCAAATTTGCCCGAGCCACGCGGCGCCGCAATTGGCGGCGGAGTTGCCCATGCCAGCGGCTAGGGCGCTGCCGGCGCTGGGGCCGTGGCCGGTTTCACCGGTCATGCCGGCTTTGGCGGCCACCAGGGTCAGGTTGGCCACCGTGGCGGCCAGGTACAACTGGAACCTGGTTTTGATGCGGCCGAAGTAGCGGGACTGGCGGATTCCCAGTTGGACCAGCCGTGCCAGCCGGTGCTCCACCACTACCCTCCGTTGCCGATACTCAGCAAAACCCTCGCTGTGCTGCAGGGCGCGGGCCTGCTGCAATAAAGCTTCCTGCGGGTGCAGCCGGACCGTCCGCCCCGTACCCGGTTTTGCCGCCAGGCACTGGGACCGCAGCGGGCATGCCCCACAGACCGCCGCGTCGAATCGGAAGGCCTTCAAACGGTAAGTTCGACCCATTTGGTCGGTGCGCCGCCCTGCCGGAACTATCGTCCGGGTAACCTGCCCCGCTGGACAGGTGCAGGAACCCGCATCCAGGTCAATCCGAAAGTCTTCCTTCGGAAAGTGAGACCGGTTGGGGCGGCCCGGCACCCTGGCAATCAGGGTGCGTCCCGCATCGGCGAAGGCCTGTCTGGTATCGCCGTCGCCGTAAGCGGCATCGCCCATGGCCTCCTCCGCTGGCACACCGGTGTTGGCTTCGCTTTGCTCCACCAGTTCCAGCGCCCCCAGGTTGTCCGGAGCGTTGCCGGGCAGTACCTCCACGGCGGTAATCAGCTGGGAGTCGGTGTCCACCACAATCGCCGCCTTGTGCCCGTCGAACCGCCGGCTGCTGCTCTTGTGGCCGTGGCGCATCTCCGGGTCGTGCACCGACATCATCCGGTCCCGGCTCACCCCATCCTTGAGACTCGCCCCGCCTTCGGTCCGCTCCACGTCCTGGAGCAGCAACTGCCCCAGCAGTTCCGCCGCGGTCACAATCCGCTGACGCTCAGCGCTGTCCTCGGGCAATTCCCCCTGCGCCTGACGCGATAATTCCAACAACCGATCTGCGTCAGCAACAATCCCGGCCAGCAGCGCTGCCCGCGCCTGCCGGTCGGACCAGTCGATGGCCGCTTCACCCTTGACGCTGGAGCCCAGGTATCGATGGTATCCCTGACTCTTCGCCCATTGTCCGACGTTGATTCCCTTCAACTGTGCCAGCGCTCGCGCCAGTTTGACGATCCCGTCCGCCAACAGATTGTATGTATCCTTCACCGCGCCACGCCCCAGGATGTTGGTCGTGTCCAGCGCCAACCGCATCCCGCGCCCTTTCAGATACCCCGACTCCCGGGCCAGCCGCAGGCTGCCCTCGAACACCTCCCGCACCTTGTCGTGCAGGATCAGCTGAGCGCGAAACACCTGCAGCGTGCTCTTGGCGAAGGGCCGGTCCTCCACCTCAATCCCCAGGGCTACTTTCCAGCGTAGGTCAAAGTCGGCCCGGGCCTTGGCCTCGGCGTCGCTGACCTTGTCGTGGGACTGGAGCAGCAGCGCCGTCGCCAGCAGGCTGGGCGGCACGCTGTCCCGGCCGTTGTCGGGGCAGTAGAATTCGGCGAACTCGGCGTCTCGGAACAGCCGGCCCCGCAGCGAGGCCAACATGCCGTAGAAGGTGTCCCGCCCCACGTGATCCAGATACAGCCGGTCCGCTTCCCAAAGTCCCCTCTGGTCCGAACGCTCTCCCAACATTCTCCGCCCTCGCTACACTTGTTGACCCCAAGTATAGCCGCTTACCCGGCCACAGCCACTTTCCGGCCGGACTTCTAGGGGCTGCAAACCCCAAGCCTAAGAAGTGCTTTTTGTGGATTTGCTGGTGACGGAATATACGGGCGGTATGGAGCGGCCATAGATGAAGGACATGACTGGCGCCCGAAATCCGTTGCAACGGATTCTCCACATGCAGCTTACTCTCAAGTAGTTGGTTCCCCTGGCGATACTGGCAGGACTGCTGGCCCTTGGGAGTACCGTGAACTTCTGCATCGACCTCAACGATCCCGGGGCGCGCTGGTTCCAACGAGAGGGGCATCCTTAGTTTACGCCTAAGTGGACCCCCGGCGGGGACCACATAGTGTTCTGCGACCAAAGCCCGAGGCATCTATATCTAGCTCGAATTGATGGCACCAAGGTTGAGAAGATTGCCGGGGGTCGAGGAGAGTACGAAATTTACTACTCCCCGGACATCTCTCCCGATGGCTCCCGTATTGTGTACGCTACTGCTCGTTACCCGGGCGAAAGGGCTCGCTCGTTGGAAATAGAGACGGCGGACCTGGACGGCTCCAACCGGCGCGATCGCGAGGATAAGAGGATCATCGGTAAATCTCCGGTTTGGTCTCCAGACGGCAGCAGAATCGCGTTCATATATCCTTCAAATGGGCACTCGGTCATGGCTGCCGACGGGTCAGAACAGCGTACCGTTTTCGGACCCGAGTACTATGGCCAGCCTTTTGAGTTGGGGCGAAATATAACTGGGTTTTCCCCGAAGTCATACTCACCCCCGGCTTGGTCACCGGACGGGACCAAACTGGCGTTGGCGGTCCATTTTCATACTGTCGATAACCCTTCAGGAGACCGTGACTCTTGGAGAGCAATCTACACAGTTGGTGTGGATGGCACTGGATTGGCCCTCTTGTTTGCCAGCCCAACCTCCTGGTATGGCCCACGGACATCCCCGGCCTGGTCGCCGGATGGACGGAGGCTGGCGTTCATGCTCGACGGTATTTCCACTGACAACAGCGATAGGGTTAGGAACGTGTACACCATCGGAGTTGATGGTTCAGAACTGCGAAGAATAGCTGAGGTTAGCCTCGGGTCCCAGCCAGGTGGCAGTCTGTCATGGTCACCCGACGGGACTGAAATACTGTTCACCGTGGCCACAACATATAGGCCTCCCCCAGGAGCCGTATACATCGCCAGGGCGGACGGTTCGGGGCTTCGAAGGGTGGGAGCGGGGGATTACGCATCCTGGTCCCCAGACGGCTCCAGAATAGCGGTAATCGAGAGATCTTCCAAATATTATCTATCCACGAGGCCGCCCGAAGGCCCGGACGCCTTGCTGCTGGTCACACAGGATCAGGACGGTAATTTCAAGGCCAGTAACCCCAACCAAAGGTGCATCTTGTGGATTTGCTGGTGAGACTCATGGAAGCGGTGCGAAGGTTGGCATGACGTCCAAACGACACATTACGTTTGCTATTGTTGCGGTCTCGGCGCTGGCGGTTTTGGCGGCGACCCTACTTTGGCTGGACTTTGACCCGCAGCAGGTTGTCCCACCCTGCGGCGATGGGGATTGCGAAGCCCGAAACGTCGGCGCTTTCCATTTCATCACCGGCGTTCCCAACCTGGGAGCGGCCCAGCAAGCCAACACCGACGCGGACAGCGTGGAGGAGGTCCTGGAGAAGGGGTTGGCCCTGGCGGAAGCATCTCCGGTGCATCTGGCGTTCCGGGGAAGCGGCGCCGCCGGCTCGGTACGGTGTGAGTGGCGGGGTATCGCCCGAACGTCGGGGCAGAGGGAGGCGGAAATTTTCCCGCCCGCAGCACCTGTCCCGGCGCTGGTTGGACTAACTTAGAAAGTCGTACAAGCTCTGTGGACAGGTGAACAGCCGGTAGAAACACCGCGCCGTTCGCCGCCCAGGGTATGTCAATTGGCTTGCCTCCATTCTGGTAGCAACGGGGATCCAGAGTTCCTTTTGTCCCCTACTCCCGTCATTCTCGCCGCCGCGGGAATCCAGAGCCCTCACCATGCGCCAAGACGGGTATGCCAGCTAAGACGAGCCGGGTGGTCAGGCCGGTGTTATGCCTGGAGTGTTCCTGCAGACCCGCATCAGGTTGGATGGGAGAAAGGGCTCTGGATTCCCACTTCGGTGAGAATGACGGGAGGCTCGCCCAGGTCACACATGAGGATGAAAATGGCCTGTTTCCATAGTAATCCAGAGCCGCTTTCGTTCCCTGCTTCCGTCATTCTCGGCGCAGCGGGAATCGAGAGCTCTTTTCATGCGCCAAGACGGTTATGCCAGCTAAGACGAGCCGGGTGGTCAGGCCGGTGTTCTGCCTGGAGCGTTCCTGCCAACCCGCATCAGGTTGGATGGGAGAAAGGGCTTTGGATTCCCACTTCGGTGAGAATGACGGGAGGCTCGCCCAGGTCACACATGAGAATGAAATGGCCTGTTTCCATAGTAATGAAGTGGGTGGGGGAGATTCATTGACGAGTGGAACGATCGGCCATCCCGACCGCGGCTTAGCCGCGCTCCTGGGAATGCCCCTCCACCGGGGAGAACTCCACGGTTTCTCCCGGGTTAACCTTGAACCAGCCCTCGCCGGGCGGGGGAAGCTGTCGTTCTTCGGCGGCGCTCTTCGACCTGCGGACTACCCGCACACCCATGGTTGCCAGCATTGCGTCCACCCTCTTGATGGACTCGGCCATAGCGCCGGGGGACTGCTCATCGGAGGTAAGCTGCATCCGCAACTCCAACAGTTCGCTGGTAAGTTGGAGCGCCAGCTCTACCCCGGACAGGTTCAGTCCCAGGTCGTCGACGAAGTGCTTGATTAACCGCAGCCGCGCGATGTCCTCGTCAGAGTAAGCACGCAGCGTACCCATGCGCAGCGGCTCGATGAAGCCGGCCCGCTCGTATTTGCGCAGCGTCTGCGGGTGCATTTCCAAGGTCCGCGCCGCCACGCTGATCAGGTAAACCCCTCTGGTCTGCCGCATAACTTTCTCCGGCCATGATCTCACTGACGCTGGCAATTTATTTATATACAATCAATCACTATGGTGTCAAGTGAATATCCAGAATATGTTTCAATACACATATATACTTGACATGACTTATATCAACTAGTACACTTGCCACATACTCTAACAAGGAGGTTGCGCCGTGGCATCAGTAGAGCTTCTCGAACCCGCAGTGAAACCCGAACCGTCCCCTGAGACGCTCAGCCGCAAGCTGGACGAGCAAGTGGGTGAAGTCGTCGAACGGGCGGAGGGCGCCCTAGCCCCGGAACCGCGCCAGGCTGCGGAATGGTTCTACCGCGTACCCTTTGCCGGCGTCCGATACTACTCATTCTAAACCATGAAACTGCCTCAGGCATGAGGCTGCAATAGTTGGAAATTCAGGAGGGAAACAAAATGCAACGAATGCAACGATCGTATCCATTCAACCACTTCTGGACCACGCACTACGCTCCGGACCGCATGCGGCCCCGGTTCGCACCTGACTCCGGCTCGGCGACCAACGGAGCCTTCGCCCCGACTTGGGCCGTGCCCCTGGACGTGACCACCAACGGTGAGGACACGGTAGTCAGGGCATCCCTGCCCGGCGTGGCCCCCGAGGACATTCAGGTGTCTATCGAGGACCGCGTGCTGACCATCAAGGGAAAGACCGACGAGAAATTCCAGGACTCTGACGGGCAATTCGTGATGCGGGAACGGCGGACCGGCGCTTTCTCCCGGGCCCTGCGGCTGCCGGACTCGGTGGACCCGGACAAGGTTCAACCGCACTACGAGCATGGCATCCTGACCATCACGCTGCCCAAGGCGGAAGCCAAGCGGGCTCGGCAGCTTCCAATCCATGTGGGCGCGGGGCCGGCCATCGTAGGCTCCTAATCCCTTCCGCCGGTCAATCCCGGCCGGGGCCTAACGGGCCCTAGACCACTCAAGCAAAGACCTCTCCCAGCGAACGCTGGGAGAGGTCTTTTTGTTGGCGGATTTCTCGCTGCTCGCCCTCAGGTCGACACGGAAGAGCCGCCCGCGGGCCGGCGGGACGTACCGGTAAAAGCCCGGTCCTAGGCGCCGTAGCGCACGGCGGCGTTGGGGTCGCTGTACTCCACGTTCTTTGTACCCCAGAACGCGGCAGCAATGGCGTCGCAGGCCGCCACCAGGCCCTCGGCGTTTTCCATGCTGACAGTCTGTTTGCACTGCCCGGCCAGTTTCAGCGCGGCATTGAACTGGGACGCAATTTCGTTGGCGTCGACGCCGGGCCAACCGTAGTCCGCCCACAGGATACGCAACTCTTTCTTCACTATCTCGGCATGTTCCTCTTTTACTGAGGCGTACCGGGACATGGTGTTCACGTAGGCCTGGGTCGCGGAGCCTTCTCCGTGGGCATCGGGAACTTCCAGCGCCTGCATCCGGAGCACCATTTTCTGTACTGTCTGGGCGGCGATTTTGGCGGCTATGGGATCATATATCCCGCAGGGAATATCACAGTGGGCCTGAGCATCCCTAGGTCGGAACAGAGAAAGCGGATTCAACATTGTAGACTTACCTCTTAGCCAATTTTGGAGTTCGCCCCAGCCTACAATAAAAGCAATACCGTCGCAAGTCCCGCGTCCCCCCGCCCCGCTTAACATTGTTAGCCGTCATTACTATGAAAATAGGCCATTATCATCCTCATGTGTGGCCTTGGCGAGGCCATGGTAATTCTCGCCGCAGCGGGAAACTGGAGCCCCTTTCGCATGCAGTGAAGGTTGTGCTGACAGAGACACGCCGCGTGTGGGACGGCCCCCGCCCCGTCATTCTCGCCGCAGCGGGAATCCAGAGCCCTTTCTATCATTCAACCACGTACCAGAAGGCAGGAATGTCCCGGGGTGCAACGTCCGTACGGATGGGCGAGCCTGGTTCCTCGCAAAGAGTTTCCGAATTCCCGCTGCGACGAGAATGGCAGGGGTGGCGCCCGTAAGGATTTCCGGCACACCCTCACCTTCTTGGATCTAGTTAGATGTGGGAATGGCTTTGGATTCCCCTTGCAGGGAAAATATCGGGAGAAAACGAAATGGCCCGCGTCCCGCGCCTCGCCTCGCCACCATTGTCCCCGTATATCCGCCACAGATATAATTATGGGGCCCCGCTCGGGCCGTCCACGAGCATCCACGTTTGAAATCCAGGAGGCATCCCGGTGACAACCATTAACAGGAGCCCCGAAAAAATCCTGCAGATGAAACACCGCAGCCGGGAAATCACTAATGACCCGCAGCGAGCCCCGGCCCGGTCTTATCTGGCGGCTATGGGCCTCACCCGTGACGACATGGACAAGCCTTTTGTGTCCATCGCCAACCTCGCGAGCGACGTCACTCCCTGCAACGTCCACCTCGACCGTTTCGCCGTGGCCGCCAAGGAAGGAGTGAGACAGGCCGACGGCATTCCCTTCGAGTTCGGCACCATCACGGTCAGCGACGGCATCTCCATGGGGACCGAAGGCATGAAGACCTCGCTGGTCAGCCGCGAGGTCATCGCCGATTCCATCGAGTTGGTCACCTTTGGCGAGCGCATGGACGGCCTGATCACCATCGGGGGCTGCGACAAGAACATGCCCGGTTGCCTGATGGCCGCCGCCCGGCTGAACGTTCCTTCCATCTTTATCTATGGCGGCTCCATCATGCCGGGCCGGTACAACGGCCGGGACGTCAATATTCAGGACGTTTTCGAAGCGGTGGGCGCTTATGCCAAGGGCGACATGACCCTGGAGCAACTTACCGAGCTGGAGCGCAGCGCCTGCCCCGGCGAAGGCTCCTGCGCCGGGTTGTTCACCGCCAACACCATGGCCACCGCCATTGAGGCCATGGGCATGTCATTGCCCGGCGACGCCTCGATGCCTGCCATCGACCCCAGAAAGGTGGACGAGGCCCGGGAAGCCGGGATAGCGATCATGAAGCTGTTGGAGGAAGACCTCCGGCCCCGGGACATTCTGACCAAGCAAGCCTTCGAAAACGCAATAACCGTGGCCGTGGCCATGGGAGGCTCCACCAACGTGGTGCTGCACCTGTTGGCTATTGCGTGGGAGGCCGGCGTCGATCTCAACCTGGAGGACTTCGACCGAATCAGCCGTAACACCCCCTACGTTGCCGACATGAAGCCCGCCGGTCGTTACGTCATGGCCGACCTCAGCCGTTACGGGGGCGTTGCCCTGGTAATGCGGCGTCTGCTGGCCGCCGGATTGCTCCACGGCGACACCATCACCGTAACCGGCAAGTCCCTGGCGGAGAACCTTCAAGGCTCGGAGACCATCGAGGACCAACCCATCATCACCCAGGTCGATTCTCCCCGAAGTCCCACGGGGGGATTGGCGATCCTGAGAGGAAACCTGGCCCCGGAAGGCGCGGTGATAAAAGTCGCCGGACACCAGGAGCGCGTCTACCGAGGGCCGGCCAGGGTTTTCGATCAGGAGCAGGGCGCTTTCGACGCCATCCAGCGCGGGGGAATTGTGGCAGGAGACATCGTAGTCATCCGCTACGAGGGCCCCAAGGGCGGTCCCGGCATGCGGGAAATGCTGGCCGTCACCAGCGCCCTTATCGGACGGGGCCTGGGTGACGACGTGGCCCTAGTCACCGATGGCAGGTTCTCCGGAGCGTCCCATGGTCCAATGGTGGGCCACGTGGCCCCGGAAGCTGCCGTCGGCGGACCCATCGCCCTGGTGAAGGAGGGCGACGAAATAACCCTGGACATTCCCAACCGCCAGTTGAACGTCAAACTGACTGAGGAAGAGTTCACCGACCGCCAAAAAGCCTGGCAGCCCCTGCCTCCCAATTACACCAGCGGCGCTCTGGCCAAGTACGCCAAGCTCGTCGGTTCCGCCTCCGAGGGCGCGGTGACCCGTTAAAAACGCTCGCTTTTTCGGAGTTTTGCGGCCTTTGACCGGCATCAACAGAAATCCCGGGGCCGCAGCGTCCCAAGGCCGGGCATGTGCCCGAACCCGGGTATGCGCCCAAACTCGGGTATGCGCAAAGTAGTCCTGTTTATCGCCACCAGTCTGGACGGCTTCATTGCCCGGTCTTCGGGAGACGTCGACTGGCTGTTTCAGGACCAGGACGAGGACTACGGTTACGACAGCTTAATCGCCGGGACCGACACCGTCGTTATGGGCCGGCGCACTTACGAGCAAATCCTGACCTTCGGCGACTACCCTTACCACGGCATGTCGGGCTATGTCTTTTCGACCACCCGGAGCGGGCAACGGGATGCCAACGTAGAGTTTGTTTCCGGCGATGTTGCCCGGTTCATTGCGGGATTGAACGCAGGACTGAATGCTGGCCCCGGAGAGAATAACGAGAAGAATATTTGGCTGGTTGGAGGTGGGGAGTTAAATCAAGCATTCCTGGAGCAAGGCCTGATTGATGAGTTTATTTTGTCCATTCACCCGGTCATTCTTGGGGAAGGCATCCCGCTGTTTCAGGGCAAATCGCCCTCGCAGGATTTGAGCTTTCGCCACTGCCAATCATTCGAAAACGGACTGGTACAGCTAACCTATGCCCGCAAATCTTGACTCCCCGGCTGCGACAACCATCTGCCCCATGACAAAATGACACTCCTCTTCAAAAATCGCGCCAACATTAACCTTTACGGCGGTGGTATCCTGTGTACCATCGGCAATCCCTTAACCAAACGGCGTCCCGCAATTTAAACCAAGGCCGAACCTACCGAGTCCGGATTCCCGGCCCGACAGTTTCGAAAGCGGCAGCAACCTCATCGTAAGAAACCAAGGAGAAAGACCATGACCATGGACTACGGAGCGATAGCCATTGAGCGCCACCGGGAGAGCCGCGGCAAGGTGAGTATCGCTTCCAAAATGAAAGTGGAGACCCTGGATGACCTGTCTATTGCGTACACTCCGGGTGTGGCCTCCGTCTGTATGGCCATCCATGCCGATAAGTCGCAATCGTACCAGCTGACCAACCGCAGCAACACCATCGCCGTGATCACTGACGGCTCGGCGGTGTTGGGCCTGGGCAACATCGGCGCCGAAGCAGCCATGCCGGTAATGGAAGGCAAGTCCATCCTATTCAAGACGTTGGCCGACGTGGACGCCTATCCAATTTGCATTGCCTCCCAGGATAACGACATAATCATTCAGACTGCGCGCGCCATCGCCCCCAGCCTCGGCGGCATCAACCTTGAGGACATCGCCGCTCCCCGCTGCTTTGCAATAGAAGACGCCCTGCAGGACCTGGGAATCCCCGTGTTTCACGACGACCAACACGGCACCGCCGTAGCCGTGCTGGCGGCCGTCATCAACGCCCTGGAAGTCACCGGACGAAAGATTGAAGACAGTAAGTTCGTTTTCGCCGGGGCCGGCGCCGGAGGCATCGCCTCCACCAAGCTGTTGCTGGACTTCGGAGCAACCAACATTGTACTGGTGGACAGCGTTGGAATCATCCACCGGAACCGCACCGACCTCAACCCAATCAAGACCTCCATGCTGGACATCACCAATCTCGACAACCTGGAGGGAGGCCTGGCCGAAGCTATGTCGGGCGCAGACGTGTTCATCGGCCTGGCTGTCGCCGACTTGGTAACCCAGGAGATGGTCGCTTCCATGGCCAAGGACTCCATCGTTTTTGCCATGGCGAATCCCGTTCCCGAAATCATGCCCGACCTGGCCCGCGCGGCCGGTGCCCGCGTCGTGGGCACCGGCCGCAGCGACTTCCCCAACCAGATAAACAACAGCCTGGTGTTCCCCGGTGTGTTCCGGGGCGCCCTGGATGCCCGGGCCTCCCGGATTACCACCAAGATGAAGCTGTCGGCAGCCCAGGCATTGGCCGCCATGGTGCCAGAGGTAACCGCCGAGTGCATCATCCCCTGGTCATTGGACAAGGAAGTAGCCAAAGTTGTGGCGCGGGCGACCGCAGAATCCTGGGCCTAAGCCACTTCCGCCCCAGTGCATCCCCTTTAAAATGTTGGTCGGAAAAGGTTGGGGGCGAAATGCTGGACGGCATCCGCCCCGACCTGCCTGCCTTGGGCGTTCGCCAGTATACGGGGGGGCTTTGCGGGGTTTAGCCGAGTTTAGCGGCGATCCCTGACACAAACCTCGGCCCCAACGGAGGACCAACATAGCTTCAGACATGGTGACCCTCGAGATTGACCGGGCCGTGGGCCTCATTACCCTCAACCGGCCGGAGGCCCGCAACGCCTTTTCCCGGGAAATGCTGGTCCGCCTCGCGGCGGCGTTGGATGAGTGTCGCTCCGGTGAGGTGAGGTCGGTACTGCTAACCGGGTCTGGAGAGGCTTTCTGCTCGGGGGCCGACGTGCGAGAGTTCACCAGCCAGCTTGACTCCGGCGGCCCCGCGGGAATTTCGGACCATTTGCGGGACCTCGCCGGATTTTTCCACGACAAGGTGATTTTGCCGATACGGCAACTGGAAAAGCCCGTGGTGGGAGGGGTCAACGGCGTGGCTGCCGGGGGCGGGTTCAGCCTGATGGCCGCCTGCGACCTGCGGGTGGCCGCCGATAACGCCAGGTTTCTGATGGCTTACGCCAACATCGGAGCCACCGCGGACGGCGGGTCCACGTTCTTTCTGCCCCGTCTGATCGGGACCAGCCGGGCCATGGAATTGTACCTGTCGAACCAGCCGTTGAGCGCAGAGGCGGCCCTGTCCATGGGCCTGGTCAGCCAGGTTTTCCCGGCAGCCGATTTCAGCCAGCGCGCCATGGAAACGGCGCTCCGCCTCGCCCAAGGACCCACCACCGCCTACGCCAGGGTCAAGTCCATGTTCGAGTCCTCCTGGCAAGCCGGGCTGGAGACCCAGTTGGACCAGGAAACCGAGTTCATCTCCGACATCGCCTTGACCCATGACTTTCAAGATGGGATCCGGGCATTTTCCGAGAAGCGCCGGCCGGAGTTTAACGGGAGTTGACCCTCTCCACGCCGGGGCGTTTCCTGGGGCTACTTCAGTTGGACCATCGTGACGCCTTCACCACCCGCCCCTTCTCCCGGACTCGATTCAACCACCAGGGGATGCCCTAGCAGGTACTCCCGGATTGCCCGGCGCAGCGCTCCGGTGCCCTTGCCGTGAATTATCTTGACCTCGGCCGATTCGTCCAGGGCCGCGTCGTTCAGCAAGGTTTCTACCTGGTCCAGGGCTGATTCCACCCTCAAGCCTCTCAGATCGATTTCGTTGCCGGCTGAGCGGCGGGGCTTGCGGTCGACGTGAAAGTCCTGGGGGCTATGGGTTGGCTGCACGGACTGAGCCGGACGCTCCAGTTGGTACACCGGAATCTTGGCCCGCATCGCTCCCAGCAGCACCTCTATCTGGCCCTGTCCGTCAGCTTCAGACACCACCTCCAACGGTCGGGCAATCCCCCGCACGTACACCCGGTCGCCGGGGGCAACCCGCCCTTGCCATTCTGGCCGGAGGACCGGGATGGGCTGCCATTGGGGGTTGTCCAGAGCCCGGCGAACCTGCTCCAGGTTGTCCCTCTGCTCTCTTAATTGAATCCTGGGTTGTTGAATCCCCGGCGGGCCCGCCGCGGGTTCTTGTTCCCGCCAGGCCCGCTCCAGAACGCGTTCCGCATCCTGGATTTGGGCCGATAGGGCCCCGGTCCGGTCCTGAAGCTCCCGCCGCGCCTGCTCCACCAGGTCCAGTTTCGCCGATTCCACGTTGGCCAACTCGGCCTCGACCCGCGCTTGCTGCTCTCTGGCCAAGGCCGCCGATTCTTCGGCGTCCCGGCGCAGGTCTTCAACCACAACCCGTTCCCGTTGCAGTTCCCCCAGAAGGTTCTCGGTAGCCAGTTCCACCGGAGAGAGGGAGGTCCGCGCCTGCTCGACAATAGCTTCCGGCATCCCCAAACGGCTGGCAATCGTCAACGCGTAGCTCCGTCCCGGCAGTCCCTGGGTAACCCGGTAGGTTGGCTCCAGGGTCTGAGGATGAAGGTCGACGCTGGCGTTGACCATGCCGGGGGTTTCCTGGACATAGCGGGCCACGCCGCGGTGGTGGGTGGTGGCCACCAGCAGCAGACCCATATTCTGAAAATGCGACAGAATGGATTTGGCCAGCGCAGACCCTTCCTCCGGATCGGTGCTGGTCCCCAGTTCGTCCAGCAGCACCAATGACCGGTCGGTCGCCCGGCCCATGATCGACAGGATGTTGCTGATGTGGGAACTGAACGTGGAGAGAGATTGCTCAATACTCTGTTGGTCACCAATATCGGCATACACGCCGTCGAGGGCGGGAAATCTGGCCTGCTCCGCCGGCACGTGCAGGCCGGCGTGAGCCATCAGCGCCAGCAACCCCGCCGTTTTCAACGCCACGGTCTTACCCCCGGCGTTTGGTCCGGTAATCAGCATCACCGTCTGCACAGCGCCCAAACTCACGCTGATCGGCACCACGTCGCCCGCCAGAAGGGGATGCCGCGCCGCCGTGAGCGCCAAACGGCGTTCGGCAATCGCGCCGCTGGGGTGTCCTGCGTCGATGCTTTGGGACGTATCCGACGGGCGGGAAACCGACGGCTCAATGGCCTTCAAGGCTATGGATTGCCGCCCTTTGGCCATTGCCAGATCCAACCGGGCCAGCAGGTCCAACAGCAGCAGCAGGTCTTGCCCGGCCATGCCCACTTGGTTCGACAGTTGCCGGAGGATGCGCTCCTCCTCGCGTTCTTCTGCCCGGCGGACTTCCCGCCAGCGGTTCCCCAGTTCAATAGCCGGCATTGGCTCAATGAACACCGTTGCGCCGCTGTCGGAAACGTCGTGCACAATTCCCGGAGCCCGGGACCGCATGTCGGCTTTAATCAGCAAAACCAGCCGGCCGTTGCGCTCGGTGATAATCGGCTCTTGGACCAACTCCTGGCCCTGAAACCGCCGGAGGCTCCGCTCCATGGTCTGGTTCAACCGCTGGTAGGCGGCCCGGGTTGCCTGCCTCAGGTCTCTTAAAGAGGGGCTGGCGTCGTCCAGAACTTCCCCTGCCACACTGATGGCCGAAAAAATCTCCCTGGCCAGGTCTCCCAGGTCCGGAAGGTTTTCCGCGACGCTCGAAATAAGGGGCAATTCCTCGTGGCGCAGCAGCGACGCTCGGTTGGACCGCGCCGCCTCAACCAGCAGGCGGGTGGAGTGCAACTCATGGCCCCGGAGCAAGCCCCCCAGAATCGCCCGTTGGAAATACTCCTGGAAATCGACGCCGGGGCCAAACTCCAGGCCGCCCCCCGATTCCAGAAAACGGCGGGCCTCGCTGGTCTCCTGTTGCCGGGTGGCAATCTCCAGCACATCCGAGACCGGCGCCAATTCCCAGGCGCGTTGGCGTCCCAACACGGTGCGGACAAACCCGGAAAGTCCGTCCCGAATTTGGTCGAACTCCAGCAGGCCGGCCGCCTGGGAAAACCCGTCCAGTGCACCGTCTAATGCAACGGCGGCCCCGCCCGAATCCGGAGCTGAATTCACCTGCGTTTGGTACTCTCTGTTATTCGTCACATCCCCTCAGTGACCCGGAGTTAGCTCCTGCTGCATCCCGACCAATCACCAGTCCAGCGGCCATACGCGGCTGTCCCAAAGCATCTCTCCGACCTTTTCCAGGGTGTCCCGCTTGGGGTCTCTAACGTTCAGACGCCTTCCCTGGAGTATCTTCCGGTGACGCTGCAAGAACGGACACGACTTCAGGAAGCCGTTCAGCGTGGAGCTTTCTCCACCAAGCACGATGTAGTCCAAAGCGCCAACGTAGGGCGTCAACTGCGTCTCCATCGCCCGGCAGGCCGAGCCGTAGATGCTTTGAATCTGCCCCTCTCGAATCCGGGAAAACCGTTTTTGAGAGGTCCCCCCGGCGCTGTGGCGCCCCTTGACGTACCGGCTGTCAGTCTTGCTGGAAAGCAATTTCTGGCCCTGGAACACCGCCGCCGAGAACCTTCCCAACCGGAGCAGCACCACGCCAATAGTGTGGTCCGCATCCAGGAGGGCCAACAACGGCTGGTGGTCCCAAGGTTCTCCAATTCGGTTTTCCGGCACCGGAAACGGCGGAGCCAGCGCCAGCCCTCGCGGTCCGTTCCTAAAACCCACCAACCCGGTTTCCGATTCAAGCACGTCAGTCTTCAGGGATGCCAGGTGCACCTGCCACTGGCCCCCCAGATCGCCCTGGGTCTTCAAAAATGCCTGGGCCTCCCCGGGCTTGAGGAAAACCGATGAGGTCGCAGCCCCGCCATCCATCCCCGGCGGCTGCACCCAACCGGCCAGCATTCGGACCAGACCATCTTTACCGATCAATTGACCCGGTTGGACCCGGAAGGTTTCAACGCCTTCTGCCATTAACACTCCGCTGAGTAATTCCAATCAAATTGTAACATTGGCCCTTCCACCCCCGGACCAAACCCACCCCAAGCAGGAACCACAACCCCTCGTCTTTCCCGTCCCAAAAGTTTTGCGCAGCTTTTCCAAAACCGGCTCCCGCGCCCCCAAATCCGAACGCAACCGTTGGAATTGCTTGGGGAATTCGATTTTGCTACACTAGCCATCACTCCCGTCGGGTTAAACACCCCGGCAAATGCTCCCAAAATCCGTCTTAGATGGTCCGTCAAAGGAGTCAGCATGATTTACGAAGTACGCACCTACACTCTGAAACCCGGCTCGGTGGCAACTTTTGAAGAAAACTTCGCCAAGGCCCTTCCCCATCGGGAAAAGTACTCCAAGCTGGCAGCGTTCTGGCACACCGATATTGGCCCGCTGAATCAGGTGATCCACGTTTGGCCCTACGAAAGCCTGGACCAACGCGAGGAGATCCGGGCGGAAGCAGTCAAAGACCCCAACTGGCCGCCCGCCAACGACCCCGACATGTACCTGCGACAGGAATCAGAGATTTTCACCCCGGCGCCGTTCATGCGCCCCATGGGCGGAGACCAGGCGCTGGGCGGCATCTATGAGATGCGGATTTACACCTACAAGACCGGCTCCATGGGCGAGGTGCTCAAGCGCTGGGGCGCGGCTATCCACCACCGGGAGGAGTACTCCCCGTTGGCGGCAGGCATGTCCAGCGAGCTGGGGGGTCTCAACCGGTGGATGCACGTCTGGCCCTACAAGGACCTGGGCGAGCGCGACCGCATTCGCACCGAAGCCCTGAGCAACCCCAACTGGCCTCCGCCCACCAGGGAATTCCTGCAAAGTCAGGAGAATAAAATCCTGGTCCCGGCAGCTTTCTCGCCGATGCACTAGGCAACCCAAGCCCGGTGCATCTCGACCAACGCACCGTCTGCGTAACCAGGTAATTCCAGGTAATTCATCATTAGGGGTCGGCCCCAATCTCCAGCGCCGGCCCCTTTGTGTAGGGATCAACATGAAAATCGGCGTCTCTCTGTCGCTTACAGACACCACCGTCGACATCGTGACCCTGGCCCGAAAGTGCGAGGAGTTGGGTTTCGAGTCGCTATGGATGCCCGAGCACACGGCCATTCCGGTGCATGTCTCGTCCCCGTGGGTCGGCAGCGCCGACGGTTCGATCCCCGAGGACATGGCCCACATCGTGGACCCGTTTATCGCCCTGGCCCACGCCTCGGCGGTGACCACGACCCTCAACCTGGGCACCTCGGTCTGCCTGGTCCCGGAGAGGAACCCGATAGTGCTGGCCAAGGAGATTGCATCCCTGGACTATTTCTCCAAGGGCCGCGTCCTGTTCGGCATCGGATCGGGCTGGCTGAAAGAGGAAACCGAGCTTTACGGCATCAGGTTTGAAGACCGGGCCGCCGTCATGCGGGAAAACATCCTGGCGATGAAGGCCCTGTGGACCAACGACGAGGCGGAGTTTCACGGTAAATTCGTTGACTTCCCCGCGATCAAGGTCTACCCCAAGCCGGTGCGCCAACCCCACCCTCCCATCTTTTTGGGTGGCCGCGCCAAGAACGTTTTCCGGCGAATTGTGGCCTGGGGCGACGGCTGGATGCCCACCCGCACCAATCCCGAAGAGATTGAGCAGGGACGCCGGGAAATCGACCGTCTGGCTCAAGCAGCGGGACGCGACCCGTCGAGCATCGAAGTGATGGTGCACGGGCAAGCGGGAGACCCGGAACTGCTCCGGGACTTTGAAAACGCCGGCGCCGGACGAGCAATGATCGGGCTGCCCCGGGGCGCAAACGAAGCCAATGCCCTAGCCGCCCTGGAAGAGATTGCCGGCAAGGTTTTGACCTGACCAGCCCGCGCCGGTCCGCGCTGCTCTAATCCTTCCCGCTTTGACCGGCCGACATCGAAACAAGACCCATGCAGGCCGACGCATCTGAAATCCAAGTATTAAAGGACGCCAACCAGCGTTTTTACGACGCGTTTGGAGCCTTGGACATCGGCCTGATGGAAGACGTTTGGGAGGATTCGGACCAGGCGATGTGCGTCCACCCCGGCTGGCAGCCCCTTCTCGGTTGGGACCCGATCCGCGCCAGTTGGCGGGGGATTTTCGACAACACCAGCCTTATGCACTTCAACATCCAGTACGTGAACGTGGTGGTGGAAGGTGACGTCGGTTGGGTCACCTGCTTCGAGCGCATAACCTCCGTATTGCAGGGCCAGGCCAGCAACTTCAGCACGCTGGTGACCAACATCTTCGTCCGGTCCTCCCTGACCCAAGACCGCCAGTGGAAAATGATCGCCCACCACGCCTCTATAGGGATGGGTTAAAGCGGCCCGGAAAATCCGATACCCACCTGACTCCACGGCGCCCATTCCCAATACGGTCCTCCGCCATCATGGGGCGCGTTTCGCTGGTTGAAGAGGATGCTTCCCAGCCATTGGGCCCTGGGATTTACCCGCTCTCCGAGTTGCG
Source organism: Dehalococcoidia bacterium (assembly GCA_963663135.2). Classification (GTDB taxonomy): domain Bacteria; phylum Chloroflexota; class Dehalococcoidia; order Lucifugimonadales; family UBA3495; genus Io17-Chloro-G2. The sequence goes on from CAXXRM010000002.1 coordinate 161,577, forward strand.
TCCATCCCCTTGCCCCAAAGGATACGCTCCCCGAATTCTTCCTCGATTCCGCAACTCGTTCTCCAACCCCTAGACGCCGGATTCCGTCGGGGCCACAATGTATATAGGTTGTTGGCGAATCTCGCTCCGGGTCAACAGATTAAATCGCCCTCCGGCGGCGGATGCTCCAACCCAACCGACTCCGGGAAAACATCGCCAATCTATTGCCTCCCAAAGTCCGTTTAATTTGAGGATGCCACTATGGCCGCGGAAACACCCCAACTGAGCAACACCGACAAAAACCTTTGGAGGGCCATTGTTTCCGAAGCGTTGGCCAACCTGAAGTACAACGCCTACGCCATCAAGGCGATGGAAGAGGGCCTGCCCGAAGTCGCCCAGATTTTTCAGGAAGTGTCTGGCGCCGAGACGATTCACGGCATCAACCACCTGCGAGTTTCCGGGGAAATCGGCACCAGCCTGGAAAACCTGCGAGCGGTTTCCGCGGAAGAATCCAAGGAGTTCAGCTCCTTTTACCCCCGGATGATCAAAGAAGCTATTGAAGAAGGACAAACCGACGCTGCAAACTCTTTCTCAGTGGCCATGGAACGGGAAATTCATCATCTTGACATGTTCTCCACGACCCTGGAGCGGCTTGAAGCCAAGCAGACCGCCGAACTGCGGCCGCCCGCCCCTACGGCCCCGGTGATAACGCTTCCCCCTGCGGCTGCGAGAGTAGGGGACGCCTCAATTCAACCCGCGCCTGCCCCCCCGAAATTGGCGGAAATCGCTAATCTCGAGACCTACGTGACCGCCGCAATGGAAGTGGACCGGGAACGGGGCCGTGTTGCCAACCTCGGCCGCCTCCGGGAAGTGGTCTTTGGCGCTCAAGACGGCATTCTCAGCACGGTAGCCCTGGTGACGTCCGTGGCGGTGGCGGTGGGGGACACGTCGGTGGTATTGGTGGCCGGCCTGGCTGCCGCCTTTGCCGGCATGGTTTCCATGGCCACCGGGGCCTTCCTGGGCTCCAGGGCAGAGCTGGACGTGCAGCGTTCGGAAATAGCGCGGGAGGCCCGCGAATTGGAGGACCACCCGGCGGAAGAGCTGGCCGAGTTGGTGTTCATGTTCCAAAGAGAGGGCCACACCTACGCCGAAGCCCAGGACATGGCCAACGAAATATCCTTGGACAAAGACCTGTGGCTGCGCACCCTGCTGGAAAAAGAGCTGGGCATCCGCATGGATGAGACCACCAACCCCACCAAGGACGCGCTGGTGATGGGGGCCTCATTTATTGTGGCCGCGATAATCCCTATCGTGCCCTATCTGTTCCTGGAAGGCACAGCGGCAATAAGCGTATCGGTAACCGCCGCTTTGCTGGGCCTGCTGGCGCTTGGCGCGGGTAAAGGCCGGTTAGTGCAAAAGTCTCCGCTGTGGCAGGGCCTGGAAATCCTCGGGATCGGCGCGTTGGCGGCAGGGATTGGCTATGCCCTGGGAGATGTGATCCCTCGGCTGATCAACCGGTGAGACCCCTCGGGTTCCCCTCGACAGCCAGCGTCATCCCGTCTACCTGGCTCATTAGAAGCCAGGTTTGAAATACCGGAGGTAGACCTCGCTGGCAGGTAATTGTGACTTCGCCCCACACGCCGCGAGGGCCCCGGTGTAAAAATAACACTCAACCATTCAAGCAACCGGGCAAAGGCAACCCAAGAATGCTGAACCAGGATTCAGAATACAGGACCGCCAGCAGGCAATTGCTGGCCCAAGGATTCACAGAACTGGCGTCGGGCGACGCAAGGCAGGCCTCTGAGAAGGGTTGGGGAGCCGCCGCTCAGATGCTTAAAGCGGTTGCGGAACAACGAGGCTGGCAGCATAACAGCCACGGGGCGCTGTACCGGATCGTGGACAGATTAGTCCAAGAAACCGGTGATCGAGATATCCGCACTTTGTTTGGCGCCGCCAGCGGTCTGCACATCAATTTCTATGAGAACTGGGCATCTAGTGATTCCGTCGAGGGTTGGCTCCAGGACATGGAGCGGCTCTTGGATAAGTTGGACGGCGCCTAGTACTCAGTCAACCTTGGAATCGAAAGGGTAAAGGCGATGAAGTTTGGTTCGGGTGTCCTGGGTGTCGCTTGACGGAGATTACTATTCCAGAGATGACTGACTACTAGTACTCAGTCAACCGCCAAATGATAATTGCCAACCCCATTTACGGAACGGCGGTCAAATCCTATGGTCCTGCACTTCGCTTCCAAACCTTTGCATTCGAAGGTTGACTGAGCACTAGCGGTGCAATCTACCAACCAGCCAAATGGCAAAGCGACAAAAAGGCCCTTTAGTTACTCGGGAGCTGCCAGACCGAGGGCTTATCCCCCAGAACCGTAAACGCGATCCAGCAACTTGGAAGCCTCAGCCAGGAAATCCGCCGGGTTGTCGCCCTGCACCAGGTGGCCGGCCCGGGCGACGGTGGCGGTGGCGCAATCCGGGATAACCTGCCCCATCCGTTCCAATGTCTCCGGTGCAAATATGTCGCTGCGTTCCCCTCGGACCACCAGCGTCGGACAGTCGATCCGCTCGACGCATTCCCAAAGCTGCTCGGGAGTCCAACCGGGGGGGCGGGCGCCCGGAGTGCGCAGGACCTTATCGTACTTCCAGCTCCACTTGCCGTCGGCCCGCTGGCGAATGCTGTACTGCAACGCTCCCAGGACCTGCTCCAACTGGCGGCCGGTGTATTCCTGGACCCGTTGGGCAAACTCATCGAAACTGTCCAATTCGTCCGGAAGCTGCTGGAACTGCTGAATGCGCCGGGTTCCGGCCTGCTGCCCCTGGGGGCCGGTATCTACAATCACCAGGGAGTCCAGGACGCCGGGGTGCCTGGAGGCCCAAACGTAGCTGTTCCGTCCTCCCATGGAATGCCCCATCAGGGTAAACCGGCCCAGTCCCAGGGCTTCCACCACCGCGTCTATATCAGCCTGCTGGGCCTCTATGGAGTAGTCGCCGTCGGGCGCCCAATCGCTGTCCCCGTGACCCCTCTGGTCCAGAGCGATAGCATGGAACCGGTCGGAGAGGGACAGGGACACAAAATCCCAACTGTGGGACTGCTGAGAGACGCCGTGGAGCATCAACACCGTGGGGTTGCCGGCATCGCCCCATTCCAGGTAGTGGAAGTCAAGACCGTTGGCCCGGACCGTCCTATCCGCGGGCTGGCTTTCCTGGGTGAACGGCACGCCCATTGCCCTGGCGGCATTGTAAAGACTTAGACCCACAGATTGGGACGCCATTGGCTACCTCCCGGCACGATTCAAGGCAATAATAAACCGCCTGTCAAGAACACCCCAAACCTACAGTTCCTAACCCCGCCTTTGGTCGCGGCTCCATGATGGTAGTCCGTGCTCGCCCATCGCTTTCCATAGTTACCGCATTTAAGGCTATCACTAGACCCAAAACCATTCCGGGCAGCACCGGAGAGTTGCTTCAGGGTAGGGCAGGGGCGGGTTGCGGCAGAATTTATTGGCGACACACCAAGATCCACAACCCTTCAGATTTTCGGAAATAACGATGAAATGAACCTGAAACGATCACGGTATAATGGAGATAATCAGATACAATTTTCCGAAATGAACCGGAAATGAACCGGAAATGACCACCACAAGCGTCAGCCGCTACGCGCCCCCGCACCGGTGGACCAACTACGACGGGACTGCAATTCTGGAGCAGTTGATCGAAGCCAAGACCGCCGCGGGAGTGCTGCGCCAACTTCCTTATCTGACCCAGTGGATTGAAGCGGTGCACCAAGAACAACTGCGGCTGGAGGCCGCCGGCACTTCCCGCATTGAAGGGGCCGAGTTCACCCCCCAGGAAGAGAACGAAGCCCTGGCTCCAGACGCCGGTGCCCGTACCGACTTGACCTACTCCCAGCGGCAGCTGCGGGCTGCCGCAGCGGCCTACAAATGGATAAGTGAACAACCGGCGGAACGTCCCGCCAGCAGCGGCTTCGTGCTGGAAGTCCACCGGCATATCGTTACCGGCTGTGAAGACGACCACTGCGAGCCCGGAGCGCTCCGAGGATACGAGCACAATGTCACCTTCGGATTACCGATCTGCCGGGGAGCAGACGGCGGCGACGGTTGCCAGAATGCTTTTGACGACCTATGCAACGCCATCGGCGGGGAGTTCCGAGAGCACGATGGCATTATCCAGGCCATGGCGGCCCAGTACCATCTCGGCGCAATGCACCCCTTTGGCGATGGCAACGGCCGCACCGCCCGGGCTGTGGAAGCCTTTATGCTGAGGCAAGCCGGCGTCAACGACCGGGTAATGGTCAGTTTATCCAACTACTACTACGACCACAAAGAGGAGTACCTGGGCGCACTGTGCGAGTCCCTCCAAAGCGGACACGACCTGACGCCCTTCCTACGTTTTGCGCTGCCGGCAGTGGCCGAGCGATGCAACGCGGTCGCGGGACAAATTCTGGTCAACCATAACCGGCTCCTGTTCCGGGAATTCGCGCGGTCGCTGTTCGGGCAACTCCGCAGTCCACGGCGGCGGGTTCTGGCGGAACGGCAGTTGCAAATGTTGGAGACTCTGCTGGACAGCAGCCCCATTGAACTGGTCGACTTCTTCGGTCGTACCTTGGCGCATTACCGAAACCTCAAGCACGCAAGTCGGGCGCAGGTGCGAGATCTGATTGGGCTGATTGACTTGGGAGCGGCAGCGCTTCATAGCGGCCAGATCCAGGTCAACATGGAGTGGCCGCAACAGTTTTCCCAATCGGAACTCTTGGATCGGTACCAAAACATGCCCGCCGCCGTATCTGCGAACCATCCGGCGATGGGAGAGCTGTCACGGCTGCTGGGACGCCGGAGCTAATCACCTGACCTCGGTCCAGAACTACAACCTAAGTACCAGGGGAATGGCGGCCTATAGGTTACGCACTCAATCTTTCATTCCCGTCTGCGCCACGGCCTTGGGAGAGGTTAGGATCGTTGCCGGTCAGCCGCCGCTGTTTTAATTGCAAAGCCGTGTGCTATCATTAGCCGGTGCTCGGGCCAATCAGCCGGCAGCGCGGACCCGCGTCTACGACGGAGCCACCGCCCGGACCCGGCAGCCGGAGCGTTTAGGGAAAGGAGAATCCAGCGACATGACCACAGGAGCCATCGACCTAGAACTTGAGCCTAGGACATTGATTGGCAAAAAAGTCCAGCGGCTACGCCGCCAGGGGATCATACCGGTCCACCTTTATGGGCCGGACACGGATTCCCGGGCGTTGCAGTGCCAGTCCCAGCGGTTGATTCAAGCGTTGTCGGCCGCCGGAGCAAGCACGCCCATCAGCATCACGATACAAGGCGAATCGGAGACCCAACTGGCGTTTGCCAGGGAAATCCAGTGGGATCCCAGGCGAGGGGACATCGTTCACGTCGATCTCCTCGTGGCCGACTCCTTCAAACTGGTTTCGGCCCAAGTGGCTATCGTACTCAGCGGGGACTCCCCCGGAGCCCGCGCCATCGGCGGCGCCGCGGTGCAACAACTACGGTTCTTGGACGTGCAAGCCCTGCCAATGGAAATGCCCAGCCAAATTGAGATTGATCTGGAAACCTTGACCGAATCCGACGGCGTTATCCGAGCCGGAGACCTGGACCTGCCCGCCGGCGTCACCCGGTTGACCGACCCCGACGAAGTCATGGTGCGGGTGGAAGGGCCCAGGGTAGAAGCGGTAACGCCGCAGTTGCAGCAGGAAGGCGAGGGGGCGGATTCGGATGAGGATTCCCAGGCGCCCTCCGAAGGAACCTCCGGGTAAAGGAACTTCCGGATAAAGGACCCCCCGGGTAGAGGCGGGCAACTAACCGCCTCCCCAGTTTCCCAGTCTTGTTCCCCGCTACCGGCCCCGCGGAGGCTGTGTTTTGTTTTTGGTATATCTTGGCGAGTCCGGCGACACCGGAACCAGCATAGACGACGCTAACCAGCCTCACCACGTACACGTTGGCCTACTGGTCCACGAAACCCAGTCCATATCGATCAACGGCGAATTCAACGCCCTATTTCGACGGCATTTCGCCCTGCCCCCGGGGGAACCGGGGACGCCGCCGGAGATCCGTCCCGGCGACTTGTTTCAGGGGCGCGGGTTCTTCCGGACCTGGGCTCCGGCCAAACGCGCCGAGTTAATCCAGGACTGTTTGAGCATTCTCATCCGGCGGGAAACCCCGTTGATCGCCGCCTACGTCGACAAGCGCAATTTCGCCGAGGTCCGCGCCGGCGGAAACAGCCCGAGCATGGAGTGGCAATCCCCATCCGAGCCCGCCATCAGCTGTTTCCTCCTGGCGTTGAACATGCTCGTGGACGAATTGAACATGTCGAAAATGGACAGCCAGCAGCTAATGGAAAGCGCCTGGCCCATTGCGGACTATGCCCTGGTGGTGGCCGGGCAATCCCAGTCGGTCAAGCCCACCTTCATGTCCGAATTCTTGAAATCCCCCGACGGGATGGATTCGACCGCCGTTCTGGACAACATCTGTTATGCCGGCCCGGAACACTCGGTGGGAACCCAACTGGCCAATATGTGCGCCTATTTCACCCGCCGCTGGCTGCAGGATTCAACCCGCCCCCATCCTTACTTCGACGCCCTCCGAGACGGCAAGGTGGTCCAGGTCATTTACCCCGTAACAATTTAACGTCGGTTACATGAAATTACGGGTGTGGAGACCAGAAAGGGCGGCGGCGCCCCGATGCCCCAACCCCAAACCGCCGACCTCCGTGGAACTTACTGCTCCCAGCAGGCGGCGTCTCTCAGGGCGGTGATTGCCTGGTCGGAGAATACGCCTTCCCGGTCGACTTGTTCCGCCTGGTCGGCGATAACCGGGACGCAGATCTCTACAAGGACTACAGGTATTTTCTGGGCTACTGTCATCTTTCCTCCGTAATTGCCGGATTGCACCGGCATACGCGAGGCAATAGCTAGTCGGTCATCTCAATGTAGCCGACGCTAGTTTCCAGCCCGATTCCGCCAGGTCTTGAGTTCCTCAGCGATGGTACCTCAGCCCCATTCCCGGTACGTCAGCCATGCAGTTGCATTAACACAATCGCCGCGGAACCACGCCCGTGGCAACTCCTGGGCAGGGCCTCTGCGTTGTTAGCCGCCATCCTCGCCGCAGTGGGAATCCAGACCCATTTCATCGTTCAACTACGTGCAAGAAGGCAGGAATGTTCCCGAAGTGTAATTGCCGTCCGAGTGGGCGAGCCCGGTCCCTCAAAAGGAATCTCTGGATTCGCGTTGCGTCGAGAATGGCGGGAGATTTAAAAAGGCCCTCGTTCTACGCAAGGGCAATCGCGCCATAAATCTTAGTCTTGATTGGGCCAAAAGCCCCGCGAACCCGAAAGGCGCGGCGACGGTGACCCAGGGCCGGATCATGCGGACGCGGGAATCGATAGCTACCTTGAGCAGCTTGGGCAGGGCCGCTGCCAGCCTGGACCGGGCGGTCCAAATGCTGACGTTGATGCCAGGGATTTTGAGGGCCGTTCCCCCCGGCATCAAGACGGCGCGGGTACCGCCGCTGAGGATTCTACGGCGGTACCCGCGGATTTCCTTACTAACGCTACTTGGGCTGGAAACCCCAGCAGCGGCGCCGGGCTAGCGCCTCCCGCTGTCTTGAATGTTCAGTGTGCGTTGGGTCAGGTCGGCGAACTCCGCCACGTCGGACCCGCGGGGCAAAAGGCCCTGCACCCGGCGGGCCTCTGCGACGACGTCTTCCAGGCTGCTGTCCTGGGCCCAGTAGCTCTCACGGAGTATTTCGGCGTATTCTGCTACGACTGCCACCAACTGGAACCGCGGCGAGGCATCCTCAAACCCCGAGGACAATTCGCTGCGCTGCAAGGTCCGGGAGATCTCCAAAACCTCGCTGGAGTCGGGGTCCTGGTAGCGCACGAAAACGGTCCCCAGGGTGCCGTCTGCATCGTCATGCAGCTTTAGCTCGTAGAGGGCGGTCACGCTGTGGTCAGCGCCTATCTCGCCTGCGTCCACGGTGTCGTCCCGGAACTGTTCGTCGGCAATGCGGCGGTTTTCATAACCCAGGAGCCGGTACCGGCTGACCACTTCGGGATTGAAGTCCACCTGCACCTTGGCGTCCTTGGCGATTACCTGGAGGGTGCCGGTCAGGTCCTCGACGAAGATCCTCCGAGCTTCGGACAACTCATCTACATAGTGATAGCTCCCGTCTCCATCGTTAGCCAACTGCTCCATCAAGACGTCGTTGTAGTTGCCCATGCCGAATCCAACGGTGGTGAGGGTAACGCCCTGGTCCACATGCTCTTGGACCTGCTGCAATATGGAAGATGCTCCCGTGTCGCCGACGTTGCCCACACCATCTGACAGCACGATGACACGGGTGATTCGTCCGGGCTCCACGTTATCGACCGCCATTTTGTAGGCCAGCCGCAACCCGTCCGCGACGAACGTGGAGCCGCCCGGTCGTAGGTCGTCTATGGCGTCCTTGATTTCGTCCTTGTCCTCGCCGCTGGTCGGCTCGAGAAGCACCCGCCCGGAAGAGCCGTAGATTACGATGCCAACCTCATCGGTAGGCCGAAGCTCGTCCACCAGGAGACGCAACGACTTCTTTACCAACTCAAGCCGGTCCTCGCGCTCCATGGACCCGGAAACGTCGATCGTGAAAATCAGCGTGGCGTCCTTTCGGTTGTCGGCGGCGATGTCCTTGCCCTGCAGCCCGACCCGCATCAGCCAGTGGTTCTCCCCGCCAAAGGGAGAGGGGGAGCCTTCCATGTGTATGGCAAAAGCGTCTTCCGAGGGCCGCTCGTACCCGTAGTCAAAGAAGTTTACGAACTCTTCCACGCGGACCGAGTCCGGGTCCGGCAAATTGCCGTCCGTCACGAATCTGCGCGTCACAGTGTACGAGGCGGTGTCCACGTCCACGGCGAAGGTGGAAAAATGATCGTCCTCAGTATCGATGAATGGGTTGACGCCATAGTGCTTGAAGAAGGTCAGGTCGTAAGCGGCATCGTTTACCGTGGCCGAGCCGCCGATTGTGTTGAATCCCTCCTCCCGCACCACCGCGGTCGCGGCTGCCGCTTGCGCTGAAGCCGCCGTTACCGCTGGCGCCGGAGCCCCAGCGGGCCCCACTGCGATCTCAGACGGAGCGCCCTCGGCCTCCGTTACCACCTCGATTTGCCGCGTCGATTCGCGCGCTGCAGTTGGCCCTGCAGGCGCCTCCCGGGCTCCACCACCACACGCCGCTACCGCCAGGGTCCCCACCACCAGCACGACTGCTACCACCAGGATTTTTAGAAAGCGGTCCATATTGTTGCCTCCTTACTATAATATCGTTCGGACCGCCCTCAGTCTTGCAGTGCATCGTGTACAATTCGCACGACACATGTGTAACATTCCCCTCGAAACACGTTTCTAAGTTGTAGCACTTGCCCACTTTCGCCGAGTTATTGACCGAATTCATGGTCCGGACGGGCATCGGCGATGCGGAATTGGCCCGCCGGGTCCAGGTCAATCGGCTGACCCTTATCCGCTGGAAAGAAGGCGTGACCAGCCGCCCCCGTCACCGGGAGGACGTGGGGCGCTGCGCCGAAGTGCTGCGGCTGACCCCGGATGAGACCGACGAGTTGCTGCTGGCCGCCGGGTTCGCGCCGGACAGTGTTTCGGTGGTTGCCCGGGAAGAAGCACCGGCGGAACCGGCCGGCTCGGACGAACCGGCGGCGGCAGCGCCGGAGTCCACGGCGAGGCGCGAGCGACCCCTGCACCGGCGTTTGTCCGTGCAAATCGCTGCCTTGGCGTTGCTGGCGGTGGCCGCGGCAGTTGGCGTTGCATTGGCATTCGAATCGCAGGAAAGGCCACCGGACCACCCGGTGGCCATCGCGGGGGAATCGCTGATCGTCCTGGCCCCATTCTCCAACTACACCGGCGGCCAGCAGGGTTTCAACATCCGGGGCCGCCTCAAAGAGGAAATCGACCGGGAAGTCCTGGCGGCCGGCCTTTTTGACGTACGCACCGCCGAATGGCCCCGCATAATCTCCGCCGAGCCCGACGCTATTGATGCTGGTGTGCGCTCCCGCGCTTCCATGGTCATTTGGGGGGAGTACGACAGCGGCCGGGTGATGGCATCCTTCACCGTACCGCCCCTTAGCCGAGCCCAGGCCAGCTACGGCCCGCAGGTAGTGGACATCTCGTCGTCCCCCGCCGAATTGCCCACGGCCATCAACCTCGACTTTACCGGGGAAGTGCGCTCGGTCGCGCTGATGACCCTCGGGCAGCTGTACCTGGAGCAGGGAGAGCATGACCTGGCCAAGGCGGCGTTGGCCCAAGCCCTGACCCGGCAACCTATTGACGCCGACACCCTGGCCGGCCTGCGCTTTCGCTTGGGCCGCGCCTATCTGGGCGGAAAGTACGCCGACCTGGACGAGGCGGTCTGGCTGTTCACCCAGGTTCTGGCCGTGCGGCCCCGGTCGGTGGACACCCTCAACAACCGGGCGCTGGCGTACCTGGATCGCGGGCGGGACGGGGATGCCGCGTTGGCGGTCGAAGACCTGAGCCGGGCGCTGAGCTTCGACCCCCTGCGCGCCGGCGCCTATCTGAACCGGGCCGTGGCCAACTTGGAATATGACGATGACACTCACTTAGCGCGGGCCATCGCCGACTTGCAGCGAGCCATTGAGATCGACCCCAGCTACGCCGGAGCCTACGTCAACCGGGCGAGCGCCTATCTGCAGCGCGGCGGCGGGGGCGACATCGAGCGGGCGTTCGACGACATCGAATCGGCTCTGTCCTTCGATTCCGGGTTGGCGGCCGCTTACGTCAACCGGGGCAACGCTTACCTGCAACGGGGTGACCCCGGAGACTTGGACCGGGCCGCGGAAGAATTCACCCGGGCCATTGAGCTCGCACCCGATTCCGCCACCGCTTATTACAACCGGGGGCTGGTGTTCAGCGCGTTGGTTGCTGCGCCCGAAGACTGGGCCCGTTCGACCGCCGACCTGAAGCGGGCGCAGGAGTTGGAGCCTGGAGATTTCGCCTTTAACAACACCCTTTGCTGGCAACTGGCGGTGCAAAACCAGGCCGAGCAGGCGCTGCCGTTCTGCGAGGCAGCGCTGTGGGAACGCCCCGAGGGTCTCGCACTGGACACTCGTGGCCTTGTTTTTGCGGTCATGGGCTGTAGCAGCGAGGCAGTGGCCAACTTCGAATCGTTCCTTGCCTGGGTAGACGCCTCCGAAAAGGACTCTTGCCGGAGCAACTACGCCCCCAGCCGCCGCGGCTGGGTGGAAGCACTCAAAAACGGTGACAATCCCTTCGACGCCGGAACTCTCCAGGATTTGCGAGTCCGCCCGGTAGCCCCTTCCACAACCGATCCTTGTTAACCGCCCGCGGCTTCGGCGGCTTCAGCGCAGAGGTCAGGAATTGCCGGTTGTACAGCGGTCATGGCGAGACTGGAACGGCGATCGCGAAAATAACGTGGCCCCAAACCAGCCAATGGTCTAACACTAACACCAGGGCTTTTTCATCTTCCCCCCCATCGGTATGCAAATGGGGATGCGGATCCTCTCCAATCCCGACCCAGTCGGAATTCCCACTCGGTCTCTAATCCACACTCCCGACGGAAACCACTGCCAATACCCCCTTCCCATCCCCGAACCAAACTCCCTATGATTTTCATCATGCTATGTCGCCTCCCTAGGACTCGATGACTAAGGATCCGCCATGCTAATCATGAATCACGCCGCATGAATTGGCCTAGGAGAATGGCCCGAATGTCCAAAAATGAAGCACCTTTCAGGAAAAAGTCCCAAAACGACACACTTTTTGGAGTCTCAGACCAACCGGACCAAATACATAATGTCCGAGAATGTCCGGGAATGTCCCGCAATGTCGAATTTTTTAGGAGTCCCAAACTCAGCCCACAGGCCCTCTCCCGCGTTTGCCATGAAAATAGGCAATCTTTAACCGTTTGCGTCGTCCTCAAAGGCAATGGAGAATTCCCGCCCCCCCCCCCCGTCATTCTCGCCGCAGCGGGAATCCAGAGCCCTGGTCCTGAACCAAGACGGTTATGCCAGCTTGGACGCGCCGGGTGGCCAGGACGACGTCTCACCTGGACCACTCCTGCATACCCGCGCCAGGTTGGATTGGAGAAAGGGCTCTGGATTCCCGCTGCGGCGAGAATGACGGGCATAGTGGACAAAAGAGCCTCTGGATTCCCGTTGCGGCAAGAGTGACGGGGGGATTAGATGACAATTGAACGACCCTGACACTAACACCAAGATGCTTTACATCGGTTAGCCTTGGGGCTAGAATCGGAGCAAGGAGACGGCGGCGGCCCGCTGCTTCTCCTATTATTTTTTTAACCAGCGGTGTTTTCAGGGTTCGTTTGGCTCCCGGAGGAATCCATCTTGATTCAGCCCAATTATGTGTCGAGCGAGGGGCTGGAAAAGTTGAAGGCCGAGTTGGAGCACCTGAGAACGGTGGGCCGCCACGAGGTCGCCGAGCGAATCCAACAGTCACGGGAACGCGGCGGAACCGTCAGCAACGCGGAATACGAAGAGGCGAAGAATGAGGTGGCCTTCACGGAAGGCCGTATCCTAACCCTGGATAACATGGTCAACAATGCTGTGATTATCGGCGAAGTTGACGGAACCCGCGACACAGTTGAGGTTGGCGCCACCGTCACCGTCAAGAACCAGAATTCTCAGACTACCATATACACTATCACCGGCAGCGCCGAAGCAGACCCCACCCAGGGGAAAATATCCAACGCCTCTCCCATCGGCAAAAGCCTGTTGGGGAAAAGAGTAGGAGAGGTCACTGAAGTCAACGCCCCGGCGGGCAAAATCAGGCTGGAGATCGTCTCCATCCATTAATTGCTGAACTAAACACCATGCAAGCCTCCAAACCAAGCTTGGCACAGTCAAGCAGCTTGGCGACACCCTTCCGACATGGTTGTTCCACTTGGACCGGTATTACATGCCCGACCCTGAAGATGGCCTAGTAGCAAGCCGCAACGCCAAGCTCGACCGTATCCGCCGGAACGGTATCGACCCATATCCGCCCCGGTTTAACCGCACTTGCAGCGCCGCCGCAGCCATCGCCCAATTGGAAGCCTGGGAAAACGGCCCATCGGAAGGGTCTCCTATGGAGAATCTATCTCTTGCGGGCCGCATAATATCCGTTCGGGGGATGGGCCGGGCCTCCTTTGTGGACCTTCAGGACGGATCGGGAGTAATTCAGGCATTGCTCCGCCAAAACGTGCTCGGGGAAGCCTATGCCCTGCTCCGGGACTTGGATGTGGGAGACCACTTGGGGGTCACGGGCCCAATGATGCGGACCCGCACCGGCCAGGCCTCTATCGAAGCTCACGACCTGACGCTGACCGCCAAGGGAATGCGTCCCCTCCCCGAAAAATTCCACGGGCTGCGCGATGTGGAAACCAGGTACCGCCAGCGGTATCTGGACCTGATCGCCAACCCCGAAGTCATGCCGGTCTTCGCCCAGCGAAGCCAAATCATCACTGCTATTCGCAGCTTTCTGGACGCCCGCGGGTTCCTGGAAGTGGACACTCCCATGCTGGTGCCTGTAGCCGCCGGAGCCAACGCCAGGCCTTTCATAACTCATCACAATGCCCTGGACGAGCAACTTTATCTGCGCATCGCCACCGAGCTTTACCTCAAGCGTTTGATCGTTGGGGGCTTTGACAAGGTCTACGAGCTGGGCCGGGTTTTCCGCAATGAGGGCGTAGACCAGGACCACAACCCTGAATTTACCCTGCTCGAAAGCTATGAAGCCTACGCCGACTATAACGACGTAATGTGTATGGTTGAGGAGTTGGTTCCATCGATTGCCCAGAAGGTACGGGGGACCATGCAAATCCCCTACGGGGACCACGTGATCGACTTTACTCCACCTTGGACTCGGCTTTCACTGCAACAGGCGCTCCTCGATCGCAGCGGCATAGACATCGACGCGTTCCCGGATGACCAGGCCCTTGCTCGCCGCGCCGCCGAGGCCGGCGTGGAGGTTGCGGCCCAGGAAGGGCGCGGGCGGCTCATCGACAAGCTGATATCGACCTTCGTAGAACCCGGCCTAATCCAACCGACGTTCCTCCTGGACTACCCGGAGATAATGTCTCCCCTGGCCAAGGCCAAGCCCGGCTTTCCGGGGTACGTGGAGCGTTTCGAGGGATTCGCTGCGGGCATGGAAATAGCCAACTCCTACACCGAACTCAACGATCCCCAGGTGCAACGAGCCCGGTTCGAAGACCAGGAAGAGGTCCGGCGCCGCTACGAGGATGAAGAGGTGGACCGCCTGGACGAGGACTTTCTGCTGGCCATGGAATACGGCATGCCTCCCACCGGAGGGTTGGGAATCGGGATAGACCGCCTGGTGATGCTGTTGACCAGCCAGCCTTCCATACGCGACGTGCTGCTATTCCCCCAGATGCGGAGACTGGATTCCCCGAGTGCGGCGGCTGCGGAAGATGCGGAGCCCCAAGGGTAGCTATGCTGTCCATTGAACTGATACGCCGGGACCCCGACTTGGTGCGGCAGGCTTTGGAGTCCCGAGGCGAACAGGACCCCCTGGCAGGGCTGCTGGACCTGGACGCCCAGCGCCGGCAAGCGGTGGCCCAAGGCGATGAACTCCGGGCCCAACGCAACCAAGTAAGCCGTCAATTGGGGCAGGAACGCGCCGCGGGACGCGAGCCCCCGCCGGAAGCAATGGCGGAGATGCGCCAGGTCGGCGACCGGATAGCCGAACTGGAACAGCAGGTGAAAGAACTGGACGAGCAGCTGAACCAACTGCTGCTGGGCCTGCCCAATATACCCTTGGCCGAGGTCCCCAAGGGCCTGGACGAGTCCCACAACGTCATACTGCGCCAGTGGGGCGAGCCGCTGGTCCGGGACTTTGAGCCGTTGCCCCATTGGGACTTGGGCGAGCGGTTGGGAGTAATCGACTTCGAGAAAGGCGTCAAGCTTTCTGGAAGCCGCTTCTACACCATGTTCGGGGCTGGCGCCAAGCTGGAGCGGGCCCTCATCTCCTGGATGTTGGACCTGCACACCCTGGAGCACGACTACACCGAGGTAATGGTCCCGGCGGTGGTCAAACAGGAAACGATGGAAGGATCGGGCAACCTGCCCAAGTTCGTCGACAACCTTTACCACGACGAGGAAGACGACCTCTGGCTGGTGCCGACCGCCGAGGTGCCCATCACCAATTTGTACCGGGATGACATTCTTGCTCCGGGCACCCTCCCCCTGAAGTACGTAGCCCAGACTCCCTGCTTCCGCCGCGAAAAGGCCGCAGCCGGCCGGGACACCCGGGGCATCAAGCGGGTGCACCAATTCAACAAGGTGGAGATGTACAAGCTGGTGGAGCCAGACACTTCCAGCGAGGAGTTGGAAGGGTTGGTGGCCGACGCCGAGGACGTTTGTAAACGGCTGGAGCTGCCCTATCGGGTGATACAGCTTTGCACCGGAGACATGGGATTCGCTTCGGCCATGACCTACGATATCGAGGTCTGGTCCGCGGGCTGCGCGGAATGGCTGGAAGTCAGTTCCTGCTCCAACTGCACCGACTTCCAGGCCCGCCGGTCTCATCTAAGGTACCGCCCCTCGCCCGGCGCCCGCCCGCAACTGCTGCACACTCTGAACGGATCGGGGCTGGCCTTGCCCCGAGTGATGATCGCGATATTGGAGAACTGCCAGCGGGCCGATGGTTCGGTAGTAATCCCCCAAGTCCTGCGTCCCTACACTGGATTCGACGAGATTCCCGCACCTAAAACCGCATTAAGCACCAAGTAGCGCCAGGGCAGCCGGCAGATCACGTGCTTGCGCCGAGCCCGTAAAGATACCTTCGCCGGCCACAGAACCCACGCCGGGCATTGAGGGGGGACCATGTCAGGAATATGGCCGGGTGACACCCAATGCGTGGCGATGTTGGGGTTCGACGTTGACGGCGTATCTTCCTGGCTGAACCGCAACCCCGACTTCAAGGACCTGCCCAGCTTGATGTCCATGGCCGAATACGGCCCCAGAGTGGCGATGCCCCGCATCCTGGACCTGCTGGACTACCATGGCGTCAAAGCCAGCTTCTACGTCCCGGGTTATGTCGCCGAAACCCACCGCGGCCTGGTTGCGGATATCCACCGCAGGGGTCACGAGGTGGGTCACCACGGCTACATGCATGAGCCCCCCGCAACCCTTTCCCCGGACCGGGAAAGAGAGATATTGGAACAGGGCTCCTCAATTCTGAGCAGCATCACCGGCGAGGCCCCGTTGGGGTACCGGTCGCCAAGCTGGGAGTTGAGCAGCCATTCCCTGGAACTGCTGGTATCCCACGGCTTCCTCTACGACAGCAGCATGATGGGGGACGACGCTCCCTACATTTTGGAGGAAGGCTTGCCCAGGCCCATAGTGGAGATACCGGTCCACTGGGCATTGGACGATGCCCCCAACTTCGTGTACGCCCCGTCGGCGGGTCGCCTGGGACCCATGCGTAACCCTGACGAGGTTTACGGGGCTTGGTCGGCCGAGTTCGAAGGGCTTTACCGGTATGGGCGGTCCTTCGTTTTGACCATGCACCCCCAATATATCGGCCGTCCGGGGCGGATGTTGATGTTGGAACGACTGATCCAACACATTCGCACCTTCCCCAACGTGGAGTTCATGCGAGCCATAGACGTGGCGAAGGTGTGGACAGCCGGCGGATGAGGTGCAGGCCCACATCGGTCACCGTTATTAAGTTTTCCGGATTAACTCTTAGTAACAGCCCCAGCTAATAAGCAAACTTTATTAGCGAAAGTCCTTGTGAACAGGTTTTCCCCCATTGCCGCGGGACGGCCCGATGATTTGGGTCATCATGGCTCCGAATCCAAGTAGCTACTAAGAGTTAAGCCTTAACTCTTAGTAGCGGCCTCTGTTAATAAGCAAACCTTATTAGTAGAGGCGCTTGTGAACAGGTTTTCTCCCCGTTGCCGCGGGATAGCCTCGGGGGACGATCTGACGAGGAAGGTCCCCCTTGACTCACAATCCAAGTGGTTACTAAGATTTAAGCCGTAACTCTTAGTAACAGCTGCGGCTATTAAGCAATCCTTATTAGGGGAGTTCCCGGTGAAGCGTTGTCAGGTTGGTGAATACGAGGTTACGGCAACCGCAGGGGAAGAGGTCCGCGCTTTCATTCCGGCTCCTCTACCCCCCGAACCCGCCGTTGACATCGCATCTTTACAGCCGACGCTGGCGAAGGCATTGGTAGGACTGGGGCGTCTGGATGGCCTCGCGCGGGTGCTGCCCAATACGCTTCTGTTCCTCTACTCCTACGTCCGAAAAGAAGCCGTGCTTTCCTCCCAGATCGAGGGAACTCAATCGTCTATTTCGGACCTGATGCTCTTCGAAACTAACGAGACGCCTGGTGCACTCACCGACGACGTGGTGGAGGTCTCAAACTACGTTCGGGCCCTAGAGCACGGACTAGACCGCATCGCGGATGGGTTTCCGCTGTCAAATCGCCTGTTGCGTGAAATTCACGGCGAACTTTTGTCCCGAGGCCGCGGCAGCGACAAGATGCCGGGGGAATTCAGGAAAACTCAGAATTGGATCGGAGGCAGCCGGCCCGGTACAGCCCATTTCGTGCCGCCTCCGCCGTATGCGATCCAAGACTGCATGTCAGACCTGGAGCGCTTTCTACATGAGGACCATCCGGGGATCGATCCCTTGTTGCGGGCTGGCATTACTCACCTGCAATTTGAGACTATCCATCCATTCCTAGACGGTAACGGACGGGTTGGGCGATTGCTAATCGCGTTGATTTTGTGTCATGACGGTGTGCTCCGGCATCCACTGCTCTACCTCAGCCTATACTTCAAACAAAACCGCGAACAATACTATGATCTATTGGACATCGTGCGCCGAACCGGGGACTGGGAGGAGTGGCTGAACTTCTATCTTGAAGGTGTAGCTGAAACCGCAGAAGCAGCAGTGTCAACCGCGGAGCGGTTGCTCTCGTTATTTGACCAAGACGCCGCCTCTATTCAACGGCAAGGCCGCGCTGCCGGCTCGGCCCTGCGAGTGCATCAAGCGCTCAAGGAACGGCCGATCACATCTCTGCGCGATGTCTCCAAATCCACGGGTTTGTCGCTACCTGCGGCAGCCTCCGGGATGGGACTGCTGGAACACCTGGGCGTTACCCGGGAACTCACTGGGCAGGCGCGGGACCGGAGATTTGCCTACTACGAGTACCTGGCTATCCTGAATGAGGGAACGGAGCCGATTTAGGCATTCTTCCGCCGTTTTCTTGTCAGGATGGCATCCCGCATTTAACATGGACGCCAACATCAAGCTGGAGTAGGCGGTGTGCCATGCCTAAAGTTCATGACCGGGGCGGATGGCCCAACGAGGACCCGATCGACCGCACCGAACACCAAATGGAAGAATGGGAACGTCGGGTAGACTCGTTGAACAGCATCCTGGGCGAAAAAAAGCTGAAAAACACCGATCAGCTTCGCCGGGCAATCGAAAGCCTTAGCCAGGAGCAATACGAGTCTTTGAGCTACTACGAAAAATGGACCGCCGCTATGGAGACCTTGCTGGTAGAGCAGGGGGTGATGACCAGCGAGGAAATCGATAGCAAGATGGCGGAATTGGAAGAGGGGGGCCGGTAGCCGTGGCCTCCAGCGAACCCGTCAAATTCCGGCCCGGCGACCGGGTGACAGTCCGGGTGGAAAATCCCCCAACCCACTATCGCACACCTCTCTACGTCCAGGGAAAGACCGGACTCGTGAATTCCTTTTGGGGCGTTTTCCCCAACCCCGAGTCCCTGGCCTACGGAGGCGCCGGAACGCCGAAACAGCCCTTATACCGCGTGGAGTTCGCCCAAAAGGACCTGTGGGACAACTATAAGGGCCGGGGTACCGACAAGTTGATGATAGACATCTACCAGCACTGGTTGGAAACCGCCGATTAGGAGCCTCTTATGAGCAGCGCCGATCAACACAACGGCCACGACGGCCACGATGGCCACAACCACGGAAATCACGCAGGGTATTATTCCCGCCGAGCTGAAGCGATCCAGGCCCTGCTGATAGAAAAGGGAATCTGCACGCTGGACGACATCTTGCGGATGGCCGACCAGATCGATTCCCGCACCCCCGAAGACGGCGCCCGGATTGTGGCCAGGGCCTGGGTGGACCCGGAGTACAAACAGCGGTTGCTGGCAGACCCCGTGTCTGCGATACAAGAGCTTGGCTACAACCTTCCGGAAACCGCTCCCCGGCTTCGGGTGCTAGAAAACACCGAAAACGTCCACCACCTGGGTGTCTGCACCCTGTGTTCCTGTTTCCCTCGGGCGGTCATCGGGCGGCCTCCCGACTGGTACAAGGGTCTGGCCTATCGTTCCCGGGTGGTTGTCGACCCCCGGGGCGTCATGCGGGAGTTCAACACCGAACTGGACGAATCAGTGGAAGTACGCGTGATGGACAGCAGCGCCGATATGCGATACCTGGTGCTGCCCAAACGTCCCGATGGCTCCGAAGGCATGAGCGAGGAAGAGTTGGCCTCACTGGTCACCCTGGAGTCAATGATCGGTGTGACCCACGCCAAGTCGCCCAGTGCGGCGGCTCGTCAGGCCTGAGGGCCGACCTTATCCCCATGCAGCGAATGGCCCGGGACTAACAGGTCGGAAAACCCCGCAAACAAGGACTCCACGCTGGCGGCTTGGTCCGAATGGCCCAGCGTGACCTGCAGGGGAGTCACCGAGATATGATTGTTTTTCAACGCCCAAATGTCGGTGCCCTGTTGGCTGTCGCCTGATATCGGCACATTTCGGTCAATTTTGTACTGGCGGCTCTCGCCGAAGCCTTCCTCTCGGACCGACTCCCCGTAAGACCGCCCGCCCAACGTGGTGACTTGCAAGCCGGCAATCCGGTCCACCGTTACGTTAGGGACATTGATGTTCAACAGCATATTGCCTTCGACTGGACTCTCTCTCAGCCGGTTGGCTATCAACTCAAGCAGGCGGGCCGATCCCTCGAACAACGGGCTCCTGACGCCGCCCACGGAAATAGCGATGGTGGGATAACCCCGAAAGTAACCCTGCAACGCGGCGCCCACGGTGCCGGACACGATCACGTCCCAACCCACGTTGGACCCGGCATTGATGCCGGAAACCACCAGGTCGACTTTCCCGACCAGTTTTTCCAGGGCCAGAATGGAGCAATCGGCGGGAGTGCCTTCCACCGCGAAAGCGTTCACGGGGAAACAAGCGGAGTCATCGTCCTGAAGACGGCCATCCACGGGGAATTCGCCGGCCTTGATCGGCGTTCGGAGGGTGAGAGCAGAGCCTACGCCGCTGCGTTCCTGGTGAGGGGCCACCACGGAGACGGTCCCCACGCGGCGCAATGCCCCAACCGCGGCCCAGAGACCCGGGGCCTCAATTCCATCGTCGTTGGTAAGGAGGATTTTCAAGGCCTGGTCACTGTGGGCCGGGTTTGCCCAAAACGGGAGTGCTAACCCGAATTTTCAATCCTAGTGGTGAGCCAAGCCGATGGCGTGGTTGATGGCATGCTTCACTTCCACAGCGGCAACAACCTTCCGGTAGTCGGCGGAGGCGAAGAAATCACCGATGGCGTTGTCCCCAACGTCGTCCGCAAGCCAGGCCGCGGCCGCGGCCACGGTCTCCGCATTCAACTCCTGGCCTACCAGTGCATTTTCAACCGCACCGGCCCGCACCGGGGAGGGCGTCAGCCCACCCACCGCAATGCTCGCGGCGGTGCACCTGCCGCCGTCGGTGGTCAACACCACCGCAGCGCCGACGACGGCAAAGCCTGTGGCCGGATGGGCCATCTTGGCATACTCGGCAACCTGGTTGGACTGAAGGGCGGGCGCTTCGATGGCAGTGAGCAGTTCATCCTCGCCCACGTTGGTTTGAAACAATCCTTGAAAGAAATCTCCGGCGGGAACACTTCGGGTGCCAGTTCCCTCAACTATGAAATTGGCGTTAAGCGCCGTCAGCACCGTGGGCCAATCGGAAGCCGGGTCAGCGTGCACCACATTTCCGCCGATGGTCCCCCGGTTCCTGACCTGGGCGTCTCCGATACCGCCGGCGGCTTCCGCTATCATTTCACAAGCGCTTTCCACCTGTGGAGCGGTGGCAATCTGGCGGTGCGTAGCCAGGGCTCCTATGCGGATGGTCCCGCCATCGACGCTTATCCCGTTTAGCGAGTCGATGCCGCCAATATCCACCAGGGCTGTGGGCCGGGACAAGCGCAGCTTCAACAGCGGGATGAGGCTGTGACCTCCGGCGATTAGCTTGGATCCCGGATTGGCGCCCAGCAACCGAATAGCGTCGGCCACCGAGCTGGCTTTGTAGTAATCAAATTCGGCGGCGTACATGGCTAATCTCCCTCTACCCTTGCTGATGAATCGCCCGCCATACCTTCTCCGGGGTTAAGGGCATATCCAGGTGGGTGACCCCCAGTGGGGCAAGCGCATCTATGACAGCATTGTAAATGGTGACCGTTGACGCAATGGCGCCAGTCTCCCCGATACCCTTTACCCCCAGGGGGTTATGGGGTGACGGGGTGACCGTTGAAATAGTTTCGATATCGGGCACGAGGTGGGCCTTGGGCAGGGCATAGTCCAGCATGGACCCCGTCAGCAATTGACCATTCTCATCGTAAACCGCCCCCTCCCAGAGTGCCTGCCCGGCGCCCTGGACTACTCCCCCATGGATCTGGCCGTTCACAATTACCGGGTTGATCTGGGGTCCGCAGTCGTCAGCGGCCACATATCGTTGTAGCTGGATGAACCCGTTGTCCGGGTCAACTGTCACTACCGCAACGTGGGTCCCAAAGGGATAGCTGAAATTGGGCGGGTCGTAAAACGTGGTCGCTTCCAGGCCCGGCTCCATCCCTTCCGGCATCTGCCAGGCCACGTTGGCCATCAAGGCGATGTCCTGTATCGATTTACTCTGATCTGGCGAACCTCTAACGTAGAACTTACCGTCCTCGTAATCTATATCTTCCTCGGCGGCTTCCAGCAGGTGGGCCGCCAAAGCGCGTGCCTTGTCTTTGATTTTCCTGGAGGTCAACGCAACTGCGCCTCCTCCGACCACGGTGGTGCGGCTGCCGTAGGTGCCCCAACCCATGGGAGTGTTGGCGGTATCGCCATGGATTACGTCAATGTCGTCCACCGGCACGCCCAACTCATCGGACACAATTTGGGCGAAAGTGGTTTCCTCACCCTGGCCATGGGGGGATGTGCCCACAAACACGTTCACTTTACCAGTGGGATGAAAACGGACTATGGCGCTTTCCCACAAACCGCCGCCGAAACCAACGGCGCCGGCTACTTGGGACGGGCCAAGGCCGCAAATTTCGCAGTAGCAACTCACGCCGATGCCCATGTAAGAGCCGTGTTCCCGGAGATGGGCTTGTTCCTGCCGCAGTCCCTCATAGTTCACGTGCTGCAAGACCAAGTCCATGTTGGTTTCGTAGTCGCCGCTGTCGTAGGTAAGCCCGGTAGCCACGTCGTAGCCATTGTCGAACTTGGGTATCAGGTTGCGGCGCCGGATCTCCACCGGGTCAACGCCCAACTCTTTCGCCAGCAGGTCCATCAACCGCTCCAGCAGGAAGGTCGCTTCCGGCCGGCCGGCTCCCCGGTATGCCTCCACGGGGGTGGTGTTGGTGAACACCCCGTACACATCGCCTTTGATGTTGGGGATGTTGTAGGGTCCCGAGTACATCAGGCCGTGCAGGATGGTGGGGATTCCGGTGGATGCAGTGGAAAGGTAGGCCCCCATGCCGGCGTAGACCACCGTGCGCAGCCCGGTGATTTTGCCGTCCCGGTTGGCGGCCATCTCCACGTGCTCTATGTGGTCTCGGCCGTGGGTGGTTGCCTGAAAATTTTCACTCCTCGTTTCGGTCCACTTGACTGGGCGCCCCAACTGCATCGAGCAGAAGACGGCGATCATTTCCCAGGGATACATTGCTATCTTGCTGCCGAAACCGCCGCCCACTTCCGGGGCGATCACCCGTATCTTGTGCTCCCCCAAGCCGGTGACCAGGGAGCAAAGGAACCTCACGATGTGCGGGTTCTGGGTTGTGTTCCATAAGGTAAGTTCCCCCATGGCGCTGGAGTAGCTGGCTACGGCTGACCTCGGCTCCATCGCGTTGGGTATCAGCCGTTGTTGAAGGATCGTGTCTGTGACCACCACTTCGGGAGATTGAAAAGCTGCGTCGGCGTCGCCGCCAGCCACCTTCCAATGGAAGGCCTGATTGTTGGGGGCATCCTCGTGAAGCTGAGGGGCGCCGTCTTTGGTTGCTTCCTCCGGGTTTACCGTTACCGGCAGCACTTCATAGGAAACGTTGATGGCTTCCAGGGCATCCTCGGCTTGGGTCCTGGTTTCTGCGACCACCACTGCCACAGCGTCTCCCACATAGCGCACAACGTCTTTGGCGATGGCGGGATAGGCCACCGCTTTGACATCGGAGTCCGGGACCAACCACGCACAGGGGATTGGGTTCAGCACGCCATCGGTGTCGGCGCCGGTATATGCTGCCAACACTCCTGGAACTGACCGGGCCGCGCTTACATCTACGTTGACTATCCGGGCATGGGCATGGGGGCTGCGCAGAATAGCGGCGTGGACCAGTCCGTGCAGTTTTATGTCGTCGGTGTAAGTCGCCTGACCAGTGATCAAGCGGGGGTCTTCCCTGCGGCGGATGCCGGAACCAAAGATTCTAGTAGTCATGGCCTAACCTCCCGCCGCTTCGG
Organism: Dehalococcoidia bacterium; assembly: GCA_963663135.2. GTDB lineage: Bacteria > Chloroflexota > Dehalococcoidia > Lucifugimonadales > UBA3495 > Io17-Chloro-G2. Next base: position 185,315 of record CAXXRM010000002.1, read on the forward strand.
CTGCGGCCAGGGCCGCCCGAACGATGTTGTGGTAGCCGGTACACCGGCAAAGGTTGCCTTCAAGACCGTCACGCACCTCTTCGGCCGTGGGATGGGGATTCCGCTGCAACATCTCCACCACCGTCATGATCATCCCGGCGGTGCAGAACCCGCATTGCAGCCCGTGGTTGTCCCAGAACGCCTGTTGCACCGCATGCAAATCGCCCGGAGCGGCCAAGCCTTCGATGGTAGTGATCTCCGCTCCATCTGCTTGGACCGCAAGACAGGTGCAGGATTTCACGGTAGACCCGTTTATCATGACCACACAGGCGCCACATTGGCTGGTGTCACAGCCGACCTTGGTGCCGGTGAGCCCAAGCTCCTCCCGCAGGTACTGGACCAAAAGGGTTCTTGGCTCCACTTCCGAGCGGTGGCTCTGTCCGTTTACTGTGACCTGAATGGGAATGTTCACGGTCGACACCCCATGGAATTAGACTTGAACATCGATTGTAAAAAGCGAAGATCGTATCCCGGTAAATGATTGGGGCGAGTATATACTTGGCCTTTACGCCAGTCAACGAACGGCTCAACGAGCCAACAGTCACAACTTAAGGGGAAACAAGTAACGAACTGCAGGCCAGCGGCTCTTGCCTAGAAGTTCTTGAAGCCCCGCACGGTTGCCCTTTGGCGACTCCGGGCCTATTATGCCTTGTGATGCGTTGATACGGCCGTCCCTTGGGCTGGCCCATTCGGCCCAAATCCTCATCCCAACTATGGAGCCCCTATGATTCCACAGAACGTGCTGCCCGAAACCGCAGGCGTCAATTCTCAGGGCCATCTGGTGTTGGGAGGGTGCGATGCTTTGGACCTGGCCCAAGAGTATGGGACACCGGTTTATGTCCTGGATGAGGCGACACTCCGGGGCCAGTGCCGTAGATTTGTGTCCGAGTTCAAAAACCGCCATCCGTCGACCCTGGTAGCCTACGCCAGCAAGGCCTACATCAATCCCGCCCTGGCCAAAATATTCGCCGAGGAGGGTTTGGGGTTGGACGTGGTTTCCGGCGGAGAGTTGGCCATCGCCCAAAGCGTGGACTTTCCCCAGGAGAATATCTACTTCCACGGCAACAACAAAACGCCCCAGGAACTGGGCGAGGCGGTGGGAACGGACATCGGCTGGGTGGTAGTGGACAGCTTCCACGAGCTAGACCTTCTGGACCAGATCGCCAGGGACGCCGGGAAAACGCAAAATGTGCTGATACGGGTGTCCCCAGGCGTAGACCCCCACACCCACGCCCACACCACCACCGGAATTCTGGACTCAAAGTTCGGCTTTTCCATCCAGACCGGCCACGCCGCCGAAGCGGTGCGCCGGGCTCTCGTGGCGAACAATCTGAACCTGCGAGGACTCCATTTCCACCTGGGTTCTCCAATATTCGAACTGGAGCCGTATCGCACGGCGGTGGACCTGGTGATCCGTTTCGCCGCTGAATTTCGGGAGGAAGGCTTTGAACTCCAGGAATTCAGCCCCGGCGGCGGGTTCGCCATTGCTTACACCAAAGAGGATTCCCCTCCTGAGATCGGAGATTATGCCGAGGCCATTGTTTCCACGATGAACGCGGCTTGCGCGGACGTGAACATGCCGACACCCCGCATGATTATCGAACCGGGCAGGTCCATCATCGGCCCGGCTGGCGTGGCCCTTTACCGAGTCGGCGCAATAAAAGACATCCCGGGCGTACGCCGGTACGTCAGCATAGACGGAGGCATGGGAGACAACATAAGGCCTGCCCTCTACCAGGCCCGCTACGAGGTTATAGCTGCCGGCAAAGCGGAACAGGAGCCGAACCAGAAGGTCACCATTGCCGGCAAGTATTGCGAGTCCGGCGACGTGCTGGCCTCCGACATCATGCTGCCCGAATTGAAGCCCGACGACGTAATCGCCATACCTGCCGCCGGGGCCTACTGTCCATCGATGGCCAGCAACTACAACCTGAACCCCCGGCCCCCGATGGTTCTGGTCAACGACGGCTCCAGCCGCCTGATCCGCCGGCGGGAGAGCTACCAGGACATGATGAATTGCGATTTGGTCTGAACGGACTGCGGGTTTCCGATACCAGCCCTTAACGTCTGACCATGTGGCAGATCTCCGGACAACAGCACATACTGAGGCAACTTGAGGCGAACCTGAACCAGGGAAGAATGCCTCACGCCTTGCTGTTGGTGGGCCCTCCCCACGTCGGCAAAATGACCCTGGCTTTGAACCTAGCCCAGGTGGTCAACTGTTTGGAGCCCGGCCCCGAGCCCTGCGGCCACTGTTCCCAGTGCGTCCGGATTGCCCAGGGGTTGCACTCCGACGTCCGGGTATTGAGCGTCGAACCAGGTTCAACCGACGGACCAACACGCACCGTGATTGGAATCGGGGACATCAAAGAGGTGTTGCGCCAGGTAAGCCTCAAGCCTTATGAAGGGTCCCAAACCGCCATCATTATCAACGGCGCCGAATCCATGAGCGACGAAGCTGCCAATGCTGTGCTCAAAACCCTGGAAGAACCGCCTCCCCAGGTGATTTTCCTTCTGCTGACCGCCAACGAGTCGGCGCTATTGCCGACGATCCGCTCCCGCTGCCGGACGTTCACCTTGAGGCCGGTCCCGTTGCGGGAAGTGGCGGAGCGATTGGAGCAGGAACACGGCGCGGGACCCGAAGAATCGGAACGACTGGCCCGCCTTTCCAGAGGCTGCCTCGGTTGGGCCATAACCGCCAAGGACAACCCCGACACCATCCAAGAGTTCGATATTCAAGTAGACCGGATGAAAGATGTCTGCGAATCGGGGTTGGCCCAAAGGTTCAACTACGCCACCGAGTTGGCAACCCTGTTTTCCAGAGACCGGGAAGCCGCTCGCCAGACCCTTTATCTTTGGCTGCGCTGGTGGCGCGACCTGATGCTGATCAAAGAGGGCGCGGAACAGTACATAAACGACCCGTCCCGGCTGCCGGACTTACAGGAGTTGGCCGCGAGCCTGACCACGGCCGACGTCGTGGGTTTTGTCAAGAGATTGCTCGTCACGTTGGAAGCCCTGGACCAAAACGCCAGCCCGCGGCTGGCGTTGGAGTCACTTATGCTCAACCTACCGATGAATTCAGCGGTGCAGCATCCCAGAATCACCTGAAGTCACCCGCCCTTACGCCGGGTCTTGCCCCGGCAATCGGAAGCAAGACTCGGCGAAATGCGCTTCCGGTCATTGCTCCGGACCCTGCCGCTCCTGCCAAGGGAGGTAGGGCTGCCACTCTTCCAGAATAGTCCGGTTCTGCAGGATCATGTAAGGGTTGGGGTCGGGCGCCCTGGGCACTGTACCCAGCTTCATATTTGCTTCCGCCGGGGTCCTTCCCGCCTTCCGCAGGTTGCACCGGGTGCATGCCGCCACCACGTTGTCCCAACTGTGGGGGCCATGCTGGCGCCGGGGCACCACGTGGTCCAAGGTCAAATCTTGGGACTTTTTTCCACAGTACTGGCAGGTAAACCTGTCTCGGAGGAATACTTCCTTCTTGGACAGCTTCCGGGGGAGGAAAGGCCTCTTGACCAGGTAAACCAGCCTGATTACGGAGGGAGCGTCAATAATCCGGTCTACGGTGCGTAGGCGGCCCCGGTGGTTTTCCAGCAATTCCGCCTTTGCTTTTCCTAGCAACACCACCGCCCTGCGCACCGTGCTCACGTTGATGGGAACGTAGTTCAGGTTCAGTACCAACACCGGGGCGCTGATTACTTGCGGAGTGCTGGCGCGGTGGACAGAATCGCTGCTTTCGGGTGCGGATGGCATTACCGCAGCCATGCCGGGCTGCGTTGGAGCCGGTTGGACCTTATGGTTTCGCCTGACCACGGGGCCTTTTTCTAACCTTTACTATCTGGTTTAGCTGTTGTCTATTCGGGATGCGAAGCCCAAGCACCGAACGTTGAACCAATTACCTGGCCGCGTTTACCGTCACTGCGGTTGCTGACTTGAAACCGATTAGCCCTCGGCAAACCTCCGGGCAGACCAATTTTTCTTATAGTAGCACAAAGAGAGGAATCGTCTATCCCCCTGCCGCAGTGTGCCGGGGCGCCGGCAACAGCTGCGCCAGCTAGAGCCGGCTGGCCTTGCTTCCGTGCGCCAACGCTATTGCCCAAACCCTTGGTCCCAGTCCACGGGAACAATTCCAGCCGCCCGCGTCACAACCTGGAAATTATCCACCAAGAGCAGCGAAAAATCAGACTCAAAGCCGGTTTCCGACGTGCCGCTCTCCGGCAACTGTTGGACCGCGGTAAGCAATCCGGCAAGCAGCACGAACCCGGCCAGGATTCCCACCACGGCTCCGGCCAGACGGTCCGCCAGCCCGAACAAGGGAATAAATTTGATTGCCTTTCGCACAGTAAGCCCGATTAACGCGCCGACAATGAATATCCCCAAAAATACAAGGACGAAGGCCAAGACATTCTGAACATTGTCATCGTTGGTGAACGGCGAGAATAAATCTGCAATGGAGTGGGCCCCCCTGCTGGCGACAACCAACGCCAAGACAACTGCCGCCAGGGGAATCAAAATTCGGAGCAGCCCTAGCCAGAACCCCCAGGCAATGATCAATACCCACAACAACAACACGACGATATCCAGCCAATTCATGCTGCACCACTCGCGGCCGGTATGATTCCGGTTTCACCCAAATCGGTCTTGGCTCCAATATATTCGGGTTACCAGCCCTTGCTTGCCAACTTGTCTCGCAAAGCCAATACAATCACCAACGAAATTGCGGCGAACAAATACCCTCCGATGACATCGCTGGGCCAGTGGACGCCCAGGTAAACCCTGGAAGTTCCAATGGCCAGCGCCAGCAAAGCCACGGTTACCTGCACACCGCGCCGGATTGCCAGCGGGTGGATCAACTCCTCGGCCAGAACGATCAAGAGACCGCCAAAGAGCAAGGCGAACAGGGCGTGTCCACTGGGAAAGCTCATGCCGGTATAGGCAACTTCGGATATGGCATATTCCGGTCTGGGCCGGCCCACCACCGCCTTCAACCCATGCCCCAACGCTAACGGCACCGCGCAGACGGCCACCGCCAAGGCATCAGGCCGCCGGCGGACCCACAGCAGGGACAGGAATACTCCACACATAACGGGCAGGGCCACTGCCACGTTTCCCAACGCCGTCATACCGAAAACCAATCTGTCCAGCTCCGGGGTTCGCAACCCCTGGAGCGCCAGCAAGACAGCCTCATCTCCGGGAAACCTGGCGTAAATCGCGGCCAGGATAAACAGACCAGCGGTGAAGAGGACTCCACCCAGAAGGGGACCAGCCCGCCGAAGACACTCCGCTCCCATGAAAAGCCATTATACTGGGGGAACTCCCGGCGCCGCGTGTTGGCCGAATACCGGATCGGATGGAAACGCTGGCGGGTAGCGGCGATTCCCATTCCCTTACACGCACCGGTGCTATAATGCCCCTCAATTAGCTGGTTGAATCGGCAGCACATTGGAACCATCTACAAGCCCAGTCAAAGTCATCGCCATAGATGGACCCGCGGCGTCGGGCAAGACCGTAGTTGGACGCTTGCTGGCCCGAGAACTGGGGTTTCACTACCTGGACACTGGCATCATGTACCGGGCGCTCACCTGGTTGGCCCTGGAACGGTCTACAGGTATCGACGATCATTCCCAACTGGAAAATTTGGCCCGCGAAAACCCCGTCAAGATCGCCGGCGACGACGGGGGCGGGGTTCTAATCGGTGGTCGCCAAGTTTTCGCCGAGCTAAGGAGCCCCGCTGTTAACGCCGCGGTGTCCTTAGTGTCGCAAGTGTCCGGGGTCCGGCGGGCCATGGTCCGGCGCCAACGGGCTTTGGCCTCGGACGGCAACATTGTAATTGTGGGCCGGGACATCGGCACCGTGGTTTTACCTGACGCAGACCTCAAAATCTACTTGACTGCTCCAATACAAGAACGGGCAGCCCGCCGGTGGCAGGAACTGCTGGCCGTAGGCCGGAACGTGGAGTTGGAACAGGTGATCCGGGAAACCGAAGAAAGAGACCGGCTTGATTCCAGTAGGTCCGATTCACCTCTGATGCCCGCGGTTGATGCCTGGATTTTGGACACAGCCTCACTGACCATAGACGAGGTGGTGGAACACATCCTGGCCCGCGCCTGTAAACCGGACCGGGCACCCCTGCCATGAGCTTGATCTACAATCTTGGAAAAGGACTGGGCAAGTTCTGCTTCAACGTTTTTGGGCGGTTGGAGGTTACCGGCCGGGAAAACGTGCCGCCATTCGGACCTTTGATTATCGTGGCCAATCACCTTTCTTTCACCGATCCGCCGGTGCTGGTTTGCACGGTGCCCAGAACACTGTATTTTCTGGGGAAGCGGGAATTGTTCTCCAGCCCGGTCACCAGTTTCATCATGCGGAACTTCCACGTCCACGCCTTTGACCGTTCCGGGTTGGGTGTCGATGCAGTCAGGATGGCGCTGCGTCTGCTGGACCAAGATCGTGCGGTGGTGATATTTCCGGAAGGCCGCCGAAGCCCCAACCACGAGCTGATCGAAGGAGTGGCCGGGGCCGCCTACATGGCTCTGAAGTCCCAGGCGCCGATCCTGCCAATAGGCGTCACCGGGACCGAAAAGATTCCCGGCTGGCGTATGCCGGTGTCCCTGACCAGGTTCAGGGTGAACATAGGTCAACCTTTTTCCCTGCCGGTAGTGGAAGGCACCCCGAGCAAGGACGTGATGGCAAGCGTAAGGGACATGATGATGAACCGGATCGCCGACTTACTACCCGCGGAATACCAGGGCAAATATGCCGCTTCCGGACGGGACCAACATCGCCGAGCCCAACCCAGAACCCCGCGACCGACCTCTTCTGGGCCGAAGGGGTCTTAAAGAAGTTAGAAACCAGAGAGAACGGCATGCAGCAATCTTCCAAATTTGGGATTTACCTCAACACCGGCGAGAAAAAGGTGGTGCGCATCAATTCACCTTACTGGTTCCCTGAAGAGCCCGAATGGGTGTTTCTGACCCCTGAAGTCAACGCCACCCTGCTCCAAATACGAGATCTCGCCAAAGAGAAACACCCATCCGCCGATTCCGGTGAAATCACCTGGGGCCTGATTCCGCTGCGGGACTGAGGCAAAGGACCGGAAGGTCCGGCGTCGCCCAGTTTCCGCACATGCACCCCGGAATCCCGCTCTTGGGCCGGAATCCAGGAAATCCTTGCGTCAAACTGCCAATTTCTGACTTGCCGGGGGCGCGGGAGTGGCTCGCGGCTGGATGGGGAAACGCCGGAGACACGAAGGAACTGCGAGTGAGACAGCCCATGCGGGCCGCCGGGCCGGGCGACCTCGGGTAACGGCTACCGGCCCACGAATTCTGGCATGACTCCTTCGGCGAACCGGGTTAGCTGGTCCTTGAAGACCTCCCGGGGCATGCCCATTACTGAGCCCAGGTTTATTCGCTCTACTCCGGGGTATTGCTGCTCCACCCGCTCGAGGTGCTCAACCAGCAGCTCCGGGGGGCCACAAAGCCAGCTTCCTCCGGCCACGGCTTCTTCCAGCGTGGGCAGGTTTACGCCCCGGGGTATGCCGTCCTTGGCCCCGGCCACGGCCTCAATCTGTTCCGGGGACATGGCGGTCAGACCCAGCGGAGCAGCGAATTTCATTGCCTCTTCGAAGTATGGGCGGGCCAGCTCAATGGCCTGGTCCTGGGTGTCGGCGATGAAGAAACGGTACCCGATGCTGACGTCTTCCCCCAGTTGCAGGTCCCGTCCGTGAGCTGCCGCAGCGTCGCGATACAGGGCGATGCGTTGCCCCAAGGTGGGCTCGGGGTTATTGGCGATGAGCGGCCGTATGCCCATCTTGGCCATAAAATCGATGCCCCGGGGGTTGCCGCTCACCAGCGGTTGCCACACCTCGACGGGTTGGTGTTGGGGCCGGGGCACCAGCGTAAGTTTCTCAAGTTGGTAACCCCGATAGGGTACCTTGGCCGGAATCTGGTAGTACTTGCCTTCGTAAGAAAATGAGTCCTCTTTGAAGGCGGTCAGGATGATTTCGACCTGCTCTTCAAACAGGTCCCGGTTGGCGTTGCTGTCCAGCATTGGCGACCCGAAGGTTTCGACCTCCCGGGTGTGGTACCCTCTCCCGACTCCGAATATCACCCTACCTTGGGTCAGAATATCCGCCGTCGCGAAGTCCTCAGCCAGCCGCAGGGGGTGCCACATAGGCGAGATATTGAAGCCGCAGCCGAACTTCAACCGCTGGGTGCGGGTTGCCAGATACAGGTTGAGCATCAGCAGGTTAGGAATGCATTCATACCCTTCCGGCTGAAAATGATGTTCCGCCATCCAGAATTCGTCATACCCCAGCCGGTCCATATGTTGGGCGATGTCCAGGGCCCATGAGAAAACCTGGGCCAAGTCCTCACTGGAGTAACTGCGATCGTTGGCGGGCGTCCCACTCAGCCCGAGACCGGTGTCCACCACGTGGCCGGCATAGGAAGCCGAAAAGCTTTTGATCATGGTTGCCCTCCATAAAAATCTTCCCCTCCGGTGAAGGGGAAGATTTGCTAAACCTGAATTGTAATCTGGAGGCTAAAGGGACGCCAGACGATCGGCGCATCCCCGGCCATCGAGGTTTACGGTGCGCTACGCGTCCCGGACCTGGCTGGGGGCGGGGTTGAAAAGCTCGTGGGCGAGGGTGGTGGGAACTACCCTGGCAAACTCCTCCACCGTCCACTTATCGCTTTTGCTGATGGTCTTCACCGCTTCCGGTTCGTTCAACAGGCTCACCAAGCCCTCGGTTACGTGAAAAACGTGACCGTTGACATTGGAGGCCTCGTCGGAAGCCAACCAGGTGACGAAGGGAGCCACGTCATCCCCCTGACCCCTGAGCCGGGGCGCGCCTCCTCCACCAATGCCCCGGGCGGTGCGCAGGGCCCGCGCCTCGTCGGGCACCGTGCCGGTCATACGGGTGTCGGCGGCGGGGGAGATGGCATTCGCAGTCACGCCGTAGCGCCCCAAGTCCCGGGCCAAAACCCGGGTCAAACCGGCAATCCCGTCCTTCGCGGCGCCGTAGTTCGCCTGCCCTGAATTTCCGTACAGGCCGGAGGTGGAACTGAAGGTAATGATTCTGCCCGACCGCTGCTGCCGGAACAGGATCGACGCGTGCTTGACGATGGTGAAAGTGCCCTTGAGGTGCACCGCGATGACGTCGTCCCACTCCTCTTCGGTCATATTAAAGACCATCCGGTCTCGCAGAATGCCGGCACAGGTGACCACAATATCCAGCTTGCCGAAGTTGTCTACCGCAGTCTGGACAATAGCCTCACCGCCAGCCATGATAGCCACTGATTCGGTGCAGGACACTGCCTCGCCACCCTCTTCCCGTATCTCGGTCGCTACCTGCTCGGCAAAGGAAGTGTCGGCGCCGGTCCCGTCCACGTTGACGCCGAGGTCCGCCACGACTACCTTGGCGCCCTCTTCGGCCATCAGCTTGACTATTCCCCTGCCGATGCCCCTTCCCGATCCGGTGACCACCGCTACCTTGTCTTGTAACAAATTACCCATTGAGATTACCCCTTATGACCCGCAAGGCCCATTGTTGCCGGGCCGCTTGCCTATTTTTTTCTAGTTCTCTCTTTCCCGTTCTCTTTTTCCCGGCGGGCGGAAGCGCCGCCTTGGCGTTTCCAAATGCCGCGATAGCTGCTAGGCGGCCGGAGCCGGATTGTCGATTCCCTTGGTGAGTTCTCCCCGCGCCTGAACGGACAAGTCCGCCATATCCCAGTGGCCCCGGGCCTCGTAGATGGTCCTCATGGGCCTGGGCTGGGACATCAAGGACACGGTATTCCCGTAGACGCGGAAGGTTTGCCCATTGATGTTATCGGCGTAGTCACTGGCCAGATAACACACGAAGGGGGCGACATTGTCCGGGTCCCACTGTTCCGGCTCGTTGTCATCGGAGATAGTCGCCACGCCGCTTCTCTCCCGGATCTCCCTGGCAGTGTCCGGTATCGCCCCGATCATTCGGGTGTGCGCCCGGGGAGCGATGGCGTTGGCGGTCACTCCGTATCGGCCCATGTCCTTGGCCACGACCTTGGTGAACCCGGCGATGCCGGATTTGGCCGCGCCGTAGTTGGCCTGACCCGAGTTGCCCACCAGTCCTGATTCGGAGCTAAAAGTGATCACCCGGCCCGACCGCTGCTGCCGGAACAGGATGCAGGCGTGCTTCACCACCGTGAAAGTGCCCTTGAGGTGGACCGAAATCACATCGTCCCATTCCTGTTCGGTCATGTTGAAAATCATGCGGTCCCGTAGAATTCCGGCGCAGGTGACCACAATGTCCAAGCGACCAAAATTGTCCACGGCGGTTTGAACGATTTTCTCGCCGCCTTCCATGCTGGTGACCGACTCCCTGCAGGCGACGGCAACACCGCCGGCCTGCTGTATCTCCGCGACCACCTCATCGGCCACGGAATGGTCGACGCCGGTGCCGTCAACGTTGACGCCCGGGTCCACGACCACCACCTTGGCCCCCTCTGCCGCCATCATCATACCCACGCCCCGGCCGATCCCTCGGCCGGAGCCGGTTACGATGGCGACTTTGTCCGTTAACGAGTCTCCCATGAATTCCTCCTAGATCCAGTTCCGAAGGGGATTGTCAGGATCGCCCCCTCCGCTGTGCTGCTGTCAGCGAAATCTCGCTTGAATCAGGTAGCCACTATCCGGGCAGTTCCGTATTCGAACATCGGACACAAAGCCAGCTGATTGGCCAGTTGGTTGGCAGGGTCCGGCAACCCCATTACCTTTTTACCTTGCCGGAAGGGCAACCGTAGCCTTGCCGGGCGTCGTTTTCTGGCCTTCGGGATTTTCCAGCCAAATGTCGCAGTCCACCAGGTTGAGATCGCCTTCCTGGTACTTGCGGGTGACCGTGCCTTTGCCCGTGATGGTCTGGGCGGGGACATCCATTCCCCGGTACTGGCAAGACAATTTTTTCAGCGCGCCCATGGGACCTATCCATTGAGTCATCAATTGGCCCAGAAAGGCGTTTTTCAACGCGCCATGCAGAATGACGCCAGGCAAGCCATTGGCCGCGGCGTAATCTTTGTCGTAGTGAATCTGGTAATAGTCTCCCGACGCGCCGGCGTACTTCACCAGCTGCTGGGTAGTCGGCTCTTTGACCAGGACCGGTAGCTCCATGCCCTCTGCTATGTCGTCCCAATAAACCTGCTCCGCCATTTTTAAGGACCTCAGTAAGCGATTCCGGTGCCGGTTTGAGTGGCCGCGACCTGACCGAACTGGTTGGTGTAGGTCACGACCGTGGTCATGATGATCATCAGTCCCAACCGTCCAGGCCGTTCGGAAATATCTTCTATGCGGGCCACCGACTTGATTGTGTCTCCCGCCCGGATGGGATGAAAATACTCCCACTCGCTGCCGCCATCCAAGCGGCGGTCGAAGGGAAGGTCGAAGGGAAGGTCCGGCCTGGAAGACTGCATGGACCGCAAAAAGGTGGGTGGAGCCACCAACCCGCCGTACCGGCTCTCCCGGGCGGCGGCTTCATCGTTAAACACGGGGTTATCGTCCCCGATAGCCTCGGCGAATTTGATGATCGCCCCTTTCTCCACCTCCGTGAAGGTTGGCGCGCCCTCCAAACCGATGGCTTGCCGGCGCATTTCCTCGGTAAGAAATGACTCAGGAGTAGTCGCCATAAGACCTCGAATCCTCTGGGGAAATTCGCGTCGAAAGTCTACAAGCCTCATATAGGCGTGTCAATGGCGGGGAACGAGCCTCAGGGCATTTTCATTGTCTCCCGTTAATCCGGCCGCGGCGAGAATGACGGGAGAGGCGCCCGGCGAATACCCCGGCGCCAACGCTTTGATGAAGCCGGCCGCCAAGAGTCCTCCGGTTTTGGAATGCGGTAGCCCTGCCGGTCCCAGACAGGGCCACCTGACGCGAGGATTGGGCAATTGTTTTCATCCCTGCCAGAAGGCGGGAGCGGGATAGCGCCGGGACCAGGGGACGAGGGAGCGAAGGAGGTCTTCGCTATCGGGAAGGATGTTCTTGACCCGGCACCTCTCGAGGTATTTGTGGACCGCCATGAAGGACGGGAGCCGGAAGCCGGCGGAGGCCACCCCACGGATAAAGGCATGGGGCTGGGGCGCCGGTTGGCCGTTGGCGCGGACCACCAACGATTGGAGGCAGAACTCTCCGGCCAACCGGCGGAGCCGGACGACGGCAAGTTCCAGGGCCAGGGTCCGTTGGAGGGCGCGGACGCGGGCTCTGAGGGCACGCATAAGGCAATCACCTCATTTACTTGATGGAGTATTGGGCGTTCCAGAGTGCAACGACGTCTTCTACTTGACGGGGTGTTGGGCGTTGGAGAGAGCAAGGGCGTCTTCAAGGTCCTGGATATCCTTTTTGAGTTTCTCGGTCTCGCAAACCCGGACTGCGAAAGACATGGCGTAGCGGGCGGCGCGCAAGCGAATGGCCTTATCGGGGTCGTCCATGGCTTGGGACAGGACGGAGACACTACGGAGCATGAGTCCCTGTAGTTCCAGGCACGCTAGTTCGGCGGCCTGTTCGCGGAGGCGGGTCAGTTCGCCGCGGAAGTCATCGTCGTCAAGCCAGCGGCGCAGCGTCCTCTCGGAGAATCCGCATATGCGAGCGGCCTGGGCCAAAGAAGAGGCGGACGCCATGACGGGCAAGACGGCCTGTTGGCGGTGGGAGAGGTTGGAATTTTCAATACGCCGGACATTTCCGGACAATTCCGGACATTCTGCCCCGGTGTGGGATTTGCGAGATGACGGGTTGCCAGGGGGATGGGACCGTTGGGGGTTGGCACGATTTTTGGTCATTAGGCGCCATGTTGCCTCAGTGGCATGGTTAGATTTTGTTTGCTTCCTGCGACAAGCTCCGGGATGCACGGCGGAAGGTAGTACCGGACAGGTGTTATGGTAGGGAGGTGTTACGCGGATTAGGAACCGGCAAGTGTCAGACGGGGGGCAAGTATCAGACGGGGGGCGGAGGGGCGGTTTCAACGCCGAGAGCGCCGAGAGCGCAAAGGGTTTGGGGGATGGACCCAAACAAAAAAACTCCGTGCTCTCTGCGATCTCTGCAGCAAAAAGGGCTCGGGGCGTCTCACCACAGAGACCACAAAGGCTGTTGGGGCCAACTGCGGGCTGCGGCTGGGGCGGGGGCCCCCGAGTCTGAACAGTTACGGCGGTACCTCAATCCACCGTCAAAGCGAAGTTGACGGGAGACTGTTCAAGTGAGTGCGGTGATTCACCGGGATATTCTCCGCAATTTTGCTGTGAATAGCGGCCGGCGTCGCTTATAATGTCCGCATATGTTGCGGAGCACGTACATCCATGAACAACCCGACTGGCCCCGGCTTCACTGGCGGTCCGAGGGCTTGGTGGACGAGTTGGCTGCGGTCCGGCACCGTCAGGGGCGGTTGACCGGCCGGATGGAAGTTCTCGGTTTTGATCTTCAGCGGGAAGCGTCTCTCGATACGTTGACAGAGGACGTGGTCAAGACCAGTGAAATCGAGGGCGAATTACTGGACACGGGACTGGTTCGTTCTTCGGTCGCCCGGCGTTTGGGCATGGACATCGGCGGACTAGTCCATACCGACCGCAACGTCGAAGGCATCGTCGAGTTGATGCTGGACGCCACGGGGAATTACGCCGCCCCCCTTACGGCTGACCGTCTGTTGAGCTGGCAGGCCGCCCTGTTTCCCACCGGACGAAGCGGTCTGAGACGAATCACGGTGGGAGCATGGCGCGACGACGCCGGCGGGCCTATGCAGGTCCTTTCGGGCCCCATCGGGCGGGAGCGGGTGCATTTCGAGGCTCCACCGGCAGCCAGAGTCGCCCAGGAAATGCAGGCATTCCTCGCCTGGTTCAACGCTCCCTCAGATATCGACGAGGTGCTCAAGGCCGGTCTGTCCCACTTCTGGTTCATCACGATCCACCCCTTTGACGACGGCAACGGGCGCATTGCCCGCGCCATTGCCGACATGGCCCTGGCCCGCTCCGAAGGCAGTCCCCTCCGGTTTTACAGCATGTCTTCCCAAATACAGCGAGAGCGGGGCGAGTATTACCGCATCCTGGAAAAGACCCAGAAGGGGACGACCGATGTTTCCGAGTGGATGAACTGGTTTGTAGACTGCCTGGGCCGGGCGATAGAGAGCGCAGAGAAGGCTGTTGCCGGAGTGGTAGAGAAATCCCGGTTTTGGGAGCGGATCGCCAGCACTCCTCTCAATGAACGCCAGAGGCTGGTCATCAACCAATTGCTCGACGGCTTCCAAGGCAAACTCACTACGTCGAGATGGGCAGGGATTGCAAAGTGCTCCCAGGATACCGCCCTGCGGGACATTACGGACCTGGTGGAACAAGGGGTGCTGGTGAGGAATCCCGGAGGCGGGCGGAACACCAGTTATGGGCTTAGCAATACCGATACTGTGGTTGACCCGGCCGGCTGAGTATTGGCGAGAAGGGAACGCCTGCTCGCCAACCTGTCGTATCTTCGTTGCCATAACCGAGTTGGCGCATCGAAAGGGCTCTGGATTCCCTCTGCGGTGAGAATGACGGGGGGTGGGGGAGGTTTAATGACGGCTGAAAGACTCTGTACGCCGAAGCAGGGAACGCCTGCCCGGCAACCTGTCGCATCTTCGTTGCCATATCCGGGTTGGCGCATCGAAAGGGCTCTGGATTCCCTCTGCGGTGAGAATGACGGGGGGTGGGGAAGACTCAATGACGGCTGAAAGACTCTGTGGCCAGAGCAGGGAACGCCTGCCTGCCAACCTGTCGTATCTTCGTTGCCATAACCGAGTTGGCGCATCGACGGGGCTCTGGATCCCCACTGCGGTGAGAATGACGCGGGGGAAGAGTTAATGACAATGGCAAGGCCCCTGCGCAGGGGGCAAGGTTGGACATGGGCTGCCCCCCGTCCTATAGTTCCGGGTGAATAATCAGACTCAGCTTCCGCAATTTGGACGGACACAGCAATTTGGACGGACACAGCATGAAATTCGGATTTTACTTGCCAACCAGCGGTCCCACCGCCCGCCCCGAGCCTTTGGCTGAGATGGCCAGGCAGGGGGACGCTTTGGGGTTTCATTCCATGGTGATAGCCGACCACATTGTGCTGCCCCGTGAGATCGAGTCCACCTACCCGTATACCCTCGACGGGGTCTATCCCGGAGCAGCGGTGGGGGAATGCCTGGAGCAGTTGACGGTTTTGACCTTTCTGGCGGGAATAACCCGGCAAATCCGGCTGGTGCCCAGTGTGATGATCGTGCCGTACCGGAACCCGGTGGTTACCGCCAAGATGCTGGCAACGCTGGACGTTCTCTCCAACGGACGGGTGACGCTGGGAGTGGGAGTGGGTTGGATGGAGGAGGAGTTTCAGGCGCTGGCCGCTCCACCCTTCGCCGACCGGGGAGCGGTCACCAACGAGTATTTACAGATCTTCAAGGAACTGTGGACCAGCGAAACGCCTTCGTTCCAGGGAAAATATTACAGCTTCTCTCCACTGGACTTCTTGCCCAAGCCGGTGCAGAAGCCTCACATTCCAATCTGGGTCGGCGGCCAGAGCAGGCGCGCCCTACGGCGGGCGGCCACCCTGGGAAACGGCTGGCACCCGGTGGGAACCATCCCCTCGGCTCCCCTGGAACCGGAAGACCTGGCGGGAGACGTGGCCCGGATGCACCGTTACGCCGAGGAGGTCGGCCGTGACCCCAAGGAACTAGAGGTGGCAATGAAGGCGCCGCTGTACGATCCCGCCGTTGTCACGGGCCGGCGGCGTTTCTCCGGAGCGCCCGATCAGTTATTGCAGGACATCCAGACATATTCCGATATTGGGGTAACTCATACCATCTTCGACATTCGCAGCCGGGACCTGAACCAGACCACCGAGCGGATGGCATGGTTCGCAGAAGAGGTCATCGCCAAAGCCTGAAATTGTCCGGCCCGTAGCCCCGGCGCCATAGGCTATAATGGCCTGCGACCCCCATCCTCAACCCTGGGTCAGGAGCATCAGACTTGGCCTCTTTGGATGAAAGGCTAGAAATGGGCCGGGCCATGCGGGAATCCATGGCCGGCGGCGACCCCACGCATTTCACCGTACCGGGGATCGACCAATTGGCGCCGGACCTGAAGCGGATCATCGATGAAGCGTTGTTCGGCTCGGTCTGGACTCGACCCGACCTGGACGTTAAAGACCGGTGTATCTGCACTCTATCGGCGCTGATGGCCTTGAGCCAACTGCCTTTGTTGAGACGCCACATCGAGCGCTGCCTCAACCTTGGTCTGACGCCGGACCAGATTGTAGAGGTGTTCATCCAACTGACCTTCTACGTCGGCGTGCCGGCGGTGGAAGCCGCCATGCGCATCACCAAGGAAATCTTCGAGGAACGCGGCATCGATTTCAAGCCAACCGAAGCATACGACTCCGGTCTAAGCGCCGAGGACCTATACCAGGCGGGTCTGGCCAGCCACCAGGAACACATGGGAGACGTGACCGAGTACCAGACCGACGACCCGGATTCCCAGGAAATGCAGCTTGACCGCCTGATCAACGAGTACCATTGGGGCGCCATTTACACCCGCCCCAACCTGGACCCGAAAAGCCGCGCCATCTGCGCCCTGGCGGCCTTGACGGTTTTGGGAAGATACGACCGACAGATCCGGCGCCGGATCGAAGGCGCCCTCCGTATTGGGATGACTCCCAGGGAGGTCATGGAAGTGTTCATCCAAGTGATGTTGTATGGCGGGTATTTCAACACCCGGATCGCCATGCGGGTGGCGCGGTCGGTGTTCGTGGAGCAGGGGATCAAGTCCTAACAGACGCCTGGGCAGGACAGAATGAAAGTAAGGCTGGACGACGGCGCCGAACTCTTTTACCGGGTCGACGATTTCACCGAGCCCTGGGCCGACCGGGAGACGGTGGTGTTGCACCACGGCATGGCCAAGAACCATAAGCTTTGGTTCGGCTGGGTGCCCATCCTCGCCAGGCACTACCGCGTGGTCCGCTTCGATATGCGGGGGATGGGGCAATCATCAACCCCCCAACCCGGCTACCCCTGGTCTGTGGACAATTTTGCCGGGGACCTGCTGGAGTTCCTGGACAAGCTGGAACTGTCCAAAGTACACCTGATTGGCGAAACCGTCGGCGGGTCCATCGCCATGCGCTTCGCAACCCTGCACCAGGAGCGCCTGCTTTCGCTAACCGCCTGCACCTCCCCCACCAGTTTCCTGGACCCGCATCACCAGGAAAGCGCCGATCTGATCGACCGGGAAGGAGTTGCCTCCTGGGTGGAGAGCACCATCACCCGCCGGCTGGACCCGGACCTGGTCCCCCCAGCCCATATCCGGTGGTATGCGGAGCAGATGTGCGCAACACCCGCTCACGTGGTCAGCGGATTTCAGCGCAACGCCTCGGGGGACTTGCGGCCCCTGTTGCCCGGCGTTCAGACCCCCACATTGATACTCGCCGCCGCCAGTCTGCGGGAAGAGGTTCTGGGAGACTTTCGAGGAGCCGCCGACCTGTTTCCCAACGGGCGGCTGGTAGTCTTCCCCGGCGTCTCCGGGTTCGTGCAGCACATACTTCCCGTGCCCTGCGCCCGGGTATGGCTGGAATTTGCCCAGGGCTTGGGGCAATCTCCCATGCCTGCCAGAGGCTAGGGAGCGTTGTCCTTCAAGTTTGTTCGTTGGCCGTTCCCGGCAGGGCCTGCCAGACCGTTTGGCCGCCCCCACCCCCACCTGGTCGATCCAGGCTTTGCCCGGAACCCGCGGCGTTACATAGCCCAGGCTGCCGTAGCCGCGGTGGTCATGTTGGCGATCCTGGCGTTCACCGATTCCATCTCCGACGCCGCCCTGGCCGCCGGCTTTGGTTCCAGCGTAATCATAGCGTTCGTCCATCCTTCCAGCCGGTACGTGTCCGTGCGTTCGATATGCGGCGGGCACCTGCTGGCTCTGGGCATCGGAACGGCCTGTTCCTTCCTATTCTTTGTTTCTCCGGTAGCGGAACGCCTGACGGCGACTCCCCTAGCCCAGGAGGCCGGCCTGGCAGCATCACTAGGCGTTTTGATACTGGCAATGGCCTTGACCGACGCGGAACATCCTCCGGCGGCCGGCACCGGGTGGCCATGGCCACCCGGCCCTGGAACCCGGAGACCGTGCTGGTCATCATCGCTGCGGCAGCGATCCTGGTCGGGTTCCGCCGCCTGATGGGACACCGGCTCGATGACCTGATCTGATTTATCCAGTGCCATGGCAATCCCCCGACAATGTCCTGGCTGGCGATGTTCCGGCTCGGCCCGCGACAGGCGCCGACCGGTTTGACCCGAATGGAACGGTGAGCATACAATTTCCTTCCGCGGCCCCGGAAGCGCGACCCCCGAAATTTTGGGCGGAAAACCTGCATACAAAGCCCGCAGTTCCGGTAAAGACGCCGGTGGCGGCGGGCACAACGGCCACCAAGGCCTGTCGGAAAGGATTTAGACAGCATGGCACAACCGGCGGCATCCATCAGCCGTACCCTGGGGCGGTACGTCCACGGATTGGACTACGATGCGCTCCCCCCGGCAGTCGTCGACAAAATCAAGGCCTCGCTGCTGCACGCCCTGGTCGTGGCCATCCTGGGTGAAAGGACCGCCCACGGCCAATCGGCCGTCGCCCTGGTGAAAGCAGAAGAGGCCAAACCTGACGGGGCAACGGTTCTCATCGACGGCGCCAAGGCCACCCGGAGCGGGGCGGCATTCGCCAACAGCAAGCTGATGCATGCCACCAACCAATCGGACTCCTACCGCATGTTGATACACCCGGGCCCCTGCGTAATCCCCTCCGGATTGGCTGCGGCGGAGCTGAACGGGGCCACCGGGCGGGAGTTTTTGACCTCCCTGGCCGCGGGCTATGAAGTGGAATCCCGGATTGCCGGCGACTTCATTCCATCAACCCAAGCCCGGGGATTCCGGTCCAGCGCCGTTTACGGAACCCTGGGAGCGGCAGTGGCCACCGGGAAACTGATTGGGCTCAGCGAGGACCAGTTGGTTACCGCGCTGGCCCTGGGATGCACGTTTACCGGCGGCACCACCGAGGGGCCCCGTTCCGGCGGCGGCGAAATAATGTTTCACGAGCCGAACGCGACACGGAACGGTGTAATGGCGGCGTTGCTGGCCCGGGAAAACGTCAAGGGTTCCGAGATGGCCCTGGAAGGGGGCGCCGGATTCTACAACGCATTCACCGGCAACAACGAAGGCCGTTTATCCTACGCATTCGTCGGCCCCAACGAAACGTCGCTGGCCCAGGTGGCCGCCGACCTTGGCGAACGCTGGGAGTTGCTGCACGTCACGCCGAAGATGTACCCCACCGCCGGGTACAACTGCCCGGTCATCGACCTTATGACCCAGATCCGCTCCCGCCATCCCCTGGCCTTCGCTGAAATCCAGGACATCACCATCGACATGAACTGGCTGGAGACCCTTTATCCGTCACCGGCCTTCCCGAATGAACAGCGCAGCCAACCGGGCGTGGGAAGCACCCATTACTACGCCGCATACACCTGTGTGCACGGCAGTTTCCCCCCGCTGAGTCCCAGGATGGAGCCGGGCGAGGAAGCCGCAGGACGAGACCGTGCGGTCATGGACCTGCTGAAGCGGGTAGAAGTGGTGGGACACCGGGACCGTCCGGCTTTTGCCCCGCGCATCACCATAAGCATGATGGGCGGCACCATCTACCAAGGGGAGTACCAGGGCAACGAACTGGAATGGGACCTGGCCACTGAAATCGAGCGGATGCAGGCCCTATTCGAGGAAATACCCTGGCCCACGGACCGGCTGCACGAGATTGTGTCCGCAGTATCGGGTTTGGAAGAGGCGTCGGACTTGAACCACTTGATCCAGCTTTGCGTGCGCCAGTAAGAATCGCCGGGCGTCCTGCCCTGGGTTTGCCTTCCCTGGGCCTCCTGGTGGCCATCCTTATGTTATCGGGAGCAGCCTGCGGTTCAACCGGAGGGACAAACGATAAGGGCGGCTCCGAGGGCGGGGCGGGCCAAACGCCGCAATTCGGCGGGCCTGACGTAAGCGCGGTCATCGTAACTACCGACCACGCGGTTGGCCTAAACCGGCTGGTCTTCGGCCTGGTAGACCGGGACGGGATGCCGGTGCGAGCCGATGAGGCCAAGGTCCAGGGACTGTACCTTCCACCAGGGCAAGAATCTGATCAGCCCGGCCAGCCAGTGTCAGAAGTCCGAGCTGAGGCAGTCGCCAAATTTGTGCGTTGGCCGGTGGGACAGCAGGGTGCCTTCGTCACCAAGATTACCCTGGACCAGATCGGGTTTTGGCTGCTGAAGGCGGAAGCGACGACCCCCGAGGGCCGGGCCGTCATAGCTCAGGCCGCGTTCCAAGTGAAGACCGAGTCGGACACGCCCGCCATTGGGCAGCCGGCGCCCGGCAGCGTCACGCCAACGGTGGACGACGTGGGCGGCGTGGCCCAGTTGAATCAGATTACCAGCGCCAACCCGCCGGACCCGGACCTGTACCGCATGTCCGTCCATTCGGCGTTGGAGTCTGGCCAACCGCTGGTGGTGGTTTTTTCCACTCCCGCTTTCTGTGTCACTGCCACCTGCGGCCCCCAGGTGGAGGTGATCTCCGGCCTGCGGGACACATACCAGGGTCGGGCCAACTTCATCCACGTAGAGGTCTTCCAAGACCCCCATCTGATCGAGGGGCGCCCGTCCGGCGGCGTTGTGCCGGCGGTCGAAGAATGGAACCTGCCCTCGGAGCCGTGGACGTTCGTAGTGGACGGCGGAGGGCGCATCAGGGCCAAGTTTGAGCAGTTTGCCGCGGCCGAAGAGATTGAGGCCGCTTTGCAAGAGGCGCTCGCAGCCGGCTAATCCCTGGCGTCGGCAAACCTCACCGCCACCAACCGGCCGTCCTCCGAGCCGGACCCTTCCCGGAAGTAAACCACCACCCGGTCTCCGAAGAGTTGGTGCTCCCGAAGGTGCCCCGGAGTGAACCCGGCGTATCCCTGCGTCGTGAAGGTCCACACGCGGCCGTCGACGTCCCTGACTCCCAGGGTCTCGACCTCGTCAATGTTCCGGGCCACCACTTCCACCACCAACCCTTGCACCTGCTTCAACTCCCCGCGGTCAGGCGAACCGGAGCCGCCGCAACCCCAGGCAAGGGCCGACACCAACACAGCAGCAGCGACGATGAACACCCCGTATCCTGACGCGGATGGTCGCAAAGAAAGGCCCCAGTGTCTCCGGGTTTTCGGGGGGACGCCAACCGTTAATTAAAGCGGAACACCTTGGTGGCCACCGCCCCGGTGGCCAAAACCCAGCCGCCCAGAATAGCCAGCTGGGGCCAGGTATTCCAAAGAGGCTCGCCGGCATTGGCGACGTCCCGCAGGGCTACCAACATGGGGGTCAGGGGCAATGCCTCAGCAACGTAGGGCAAGACCCAGGGCAAAGCTGCGGTTGGGAAAAAGGTGCCCGCGAAAAACATCATCGGCAGAGCGATAGCGTTACCCATCCCTGAAGCCGCCGCCGGGTTGTTGGTCCAGCCGGAAACGATGAACCCGATGTTCAAAAAAACCAGGCTCCCCAGCACAACTATAACCAGAATCCAAGCGAGGTTGCCATGGATCTTGGCCCCGAAGACCAGCACACCCACCGACATGATTATCGCCGCCTGCACCAGAGCGACCATCAAATGGGCTCCCACTTCGCCGACGAAGTACTTCCAAATGGGCAGCGGCGTTACCAGGAGGCGCTTCAGGATTGACAGGTTTCGGTAGTTGCTGATCCGCACGGAAATGGAGATTATCGCGTTGGTCATGATACCCATCGCGACCAATCCCATCAAAACCTGGTCGAAATACGAGACCTGGCTTACCTCCACTGCCTCGGAGTGGAGCAGGCCGTCACCGGTACCTGGCGACGCCTGGGAATCCATCGCGCTGGAACCGGCCGGCGCACCGGAACCCGCCTGGGCCAGTATGTCGCGGACAGCGCCGATCACCAATTGGTTGCGGCCCCGGTCTCCCGAAGCGTAGACCAAGGTGGCCGGCGTTCTTGTTGATTGCTCGCCGTCTGAAGGGCCAGGGTCCGGCGGCAGAACCAACAGGTAGTCCAGGTCTCCCTGCTCTACCTGCAGACGCCCGTTCGCTACATTCAACGGGAACGCCGGGCCGACTTCTTCCCGCACGTCCAAAGCATGGATGGCCGCCAATCCGCCGATGACCTGACTCACAACAGGGGAATCTGCTTCGGCCACTATCGCTACCCGGCTCGATCCCAACCCGTCGAAGTCAAACAGGCCGAAAACGACCACGAAGATCAAGGGGAAAAAGAGCGCCCAGAAGGTGGCCTGCCTGTTCCGGACCATCATCTTGAGGTTGGCCCAGAAAAGGGCGATCAATGCTCCTCCCGGAGTTCATTGCCGGTCAGCGTGAGGAAAACGTCCTCCAACGTAACCGGAGTAATGTCCAGGTGTTCCAGCGCCGACCCGGTCTGCTCCAATTGCTCCAACACGCCCGCCAGCATGGTTGAGGTGTTCTCCAACCGGAACAGGTAGGTGGTCCCGTTTAGAGACTCGGAATGGGCTTCGGCCAGCTTCACCTTTCCGTTGAACGCCGCCGCCTGCTCCGCGCTGAGCGGCCGGCTCAACACGACCTTGACGTTGTAGCCCACGTCCAGGCGTCCGACAAGGTTGGCCGGGGTATCCACGGCTACCAACCGGCCCTGGTCCATGATGGCCAGACGCTGGCAAAGGGTCTGGGCTTCCTCCATGTAATGTGTGGTCAGGACAATGGTGATGTTCTGTTCGTGAATCTGCCGAATGAGGCTCCACAGGCTGCGGCGGGCTTGCGGGTCCAGCCCGGTGGTCGGTTCATCAAGAATCACCAGGTCCGGCTGGTTGACCAGGCTGGCCGCAACGGTAAACCGCTGCTTCTGCCCGCCGGAGAGCTGCCTCAAGCGCATTCCCGCCTGATCGACCAGGTCCACCTGCTGCAGCAGGTCTTTTGCCGGGGTGGCCCTGGGGTAAAACGTACCCAACAGTCCCAGGATTTCCCGCAGGGAGAGGTAGTCGAAGTAGGCTGCAGACTGGAGTTGGACGCCGATTCTGGACTTGACCTGCTTGGCGTTTCGGGCCAGATCCATTCCCAGCACGGTGACGGAGCCACCGGTGGGTTTCAGCAGGCCTTCAGTGATTTCCAGGGTGGTGGTCTTACCGGCGCCGTTGGGGCCGAGGATGCCGAAAATCTCGCCCTGCTGAACGTCAAAAGAGATGTCGTCGACAGCGTTGAACGAACCGTAGCGCTTGACCAGGTTTTCGACTTGAACTGCGTATTCCATGGACGGGGATATATATTACCACGGTCCAGGTAGAAATTCCCCCGGTGCGCTCCGTTGTGTCATGCAGGGCCAAAGCCGCCAATCGGCTTTGCACCCAATGGCCGCTCTGAATCAAAAGTGACGGGGCGGCGGCTAGTTGCATGAATGAGTAAGGGCCGGGAGGCTATCCCGGCCCTAGGGTTCTTGCGAATCCCCTTTTTAAGCTTTGTCGAAGTCTTTCTTGTCTATTCCGAGGTCGCGCCTGATCACGCTGATTGTTCCTTCTGCCAAATCTTTGCTGCCGTGATCTGGCACAGTGGTTCGCTTACCGTTGATTCGACTGCGCCAAACTTGGTGCGATCCTTTAGCCTGTCTATCAAAGGCACAACCGCAATTCACGAGCTTCCGCGTGACGTCAGCATATTTCATGCAAAGACGAGGATGCTTTCCTCGTCCGATTTCGAACTCATCACGTCGGCCGGGAGTTCGTCTCCGTGTGTGTTATAGGAGGCTATGAACTCTTCCGCGACGCTTTGCAAGATTTCGATGGTTTTTTGCTCGGTATTTCCCCACGCACGACAACCTGGAAGAACGGGAATATCGGCCATGAACATCCCGCCAGTATCTTCTGATGGAAGATGCAGGACATATTTCAATTGATAGTGAGTCATGTTGAGCATCTCCACGGCTAAGTCTGCGCACTATAGCACGCCCGCGAGCGGGTATTCAAGACACTGAAGGTGGCCCAGCGGCTGAACCGCCACTGTCTCAGTGGACTCAGGCAGGTGACGCTCCTCGCCCCGACCGCTACGTTTCTTGCCTTCTTCTCGACCACGGGTGGCTCCTTGTCCGGGTATGGCCCAGCCATCAGGGCAATCGCATTAACTATGCCAATACTCGGGTGACCCCCACCGGTCCTTCCAGCAGCAACGGGAATCCAGAGCCCATTCCCAGATCCAGGTGCGTGGGGCAATGCAGGATTAGTCTACACGGCACCTGTCTGCTTGGCTGAGAGGCGAGGCGTCCTGGGTATCCTAACAAAGGGTATTGGGGAAAAGGGCTCTGGATTCCAACTGTGGGGAGAAAGACGGATGGGTAACCGACAATTGAAAGACCCTGGACCGCTTCTGCACTTCGTTGACACCGAATTTGGCCTATGTTACGTTTCGGGCCGTTAACGGCCTGACCACGCGTTTCCGGGCCATTACGCCCCAAAGGCCAAAGCGGTTCGAACGGCGCTGAACTCCAATGAGGCGCGCCTAGGCTAACCCACTCTAGACCAGCCTAACCATTATTCAAGGCCGTCCACCTTCCCCCATGGCATCAGCCGACACCCCCGAGATTGGCATCCTTCCCTACGGGACCCGACCTTGGTTCCGGGTCTTGTCTTTCATCACGGTGATATCGGTGGGCGGACTCGTGGTCTTGGGCGGGGTCGTGCGGGTCACCGAGTCCGGCCTGGGGTGCCCAGACTGGCCCCTGTGCTACGGCGGATTCCTGCCACCCCCGGACCTGAAAGCGATCATCGAATACAGCCACCGGTTCGTGGCCTCGGCCTTGGTCGGTCCCCTGGTGCTGGCCACCTGCATCGCCGCCTGGATAGCGTACCGGAAACAGCCGTGGTTGGTTGTCCCGGCCTCCGTCGCCCTGGTCCTTTTATTTATACAATCGGGGTTGGGCGCCGTGACGGTGCTCCAAGAACTACCGCCTTTCATCGTCTTGGTACACCTGGCCGTCGCCCAGACAATGCTGGCAACGTTGATAGTCCTGCTGGTGGTTTCTTTCGCGGGACCACTGACTAGCGCGGCACCGCTGGTTGGAGCGGGACCACTGGCTGGCGCGGCACCGCTGGGCGGGCCCAATACGCCGGAGTCGGATACACGCTCCCCGAGACTCCCTTCGATGTTGCTGGCAGCTTCGGTAATGGCGTACGCGCTGATCCTGACCGGGTCCTACGTCACCGCCGCCGGAGCGACCGCGGCATGTGTGGGATGGCCGCTATGCCACGGGAGCCTGTTCCCGGATAACTGGCCGCAGACGGTCCACATGGGCCACCGATATGCTACATTGGTATTCGGGTTGTTCATAATTTACGCCCTGCATCTGGCAATCAAGTCAGCCAGGGGCGGTTCCATCAGATGGCTGGGGTTGGCCGGTTCCGCGGCGCTGCTCATCCAGATAGCCGCCGGCGCTTTCGTAGTCACCCTGGGTTTCACGGAGGAGCTACGGGCATTGCACCTGTCGCTGGCTACCATTGTCTGGGGGATCATGGTCGGATTGACCGCAGCAGCCCACACCCGTTTGGAGGATCATGGTCGGGTTGACCGAAGCAACCCACGCCCCGCATAAGTCAATTCCATTGGAGCCCATCCATGGTTGAACAGCAAGCCGCCGTTGCAACGCCCCCCGGACGGGGGGCTAGCCTGGTCCGGCTGGTTAACGACTACATTGCGCTGACCAAACCACCGATAATCTCCCTTTTGGTAGTCACGGCCATCGGGGGCATGTTTGTGGCAGCGCAGGGCACGCCCAGCGCATTGATGATGTTGCTGGTCTGCGTGGGAGGCTCTCTCGGAGCCGGCGGCGCGAATGCACTAAACCACTTCATGGACCAGGACATCGACAGCTTGATGTCCCGCACCCGCGAGCGGCCCGTTCCCGGGCATCGCATTTCGCCCGGCAGCGCCCTGGCCTTCGGGATAATTCTCAACATATTGGCCTTTGGGCTCCTGGCCGCCTGGGTCAACATACTGGCGGCATCGCTTACCATGGCCGCCAGCCTTTTCTACGTGCTGGTTTACACCGGATGGTTGAAGCGGACCACTCCACACAACATCGTCATTGGAGGAGCCGCCGGGGCCATCCCGCCCATGGTGGGTTGGGCGGCCGTCACCGGCGGCTTGGACCTGCCGGCGTTGTACATGTTCACGATTGTTTTTTTCTGGACGCCTCCCCATTTCTGGGCCCTGGCCCTTTTGATAGAGACCGATTATGAGCGCGCCGGGATTCCGATGCTGCCGGTGGTGGCCGGTCGGGAAACCACCGTGGGCAATATATTCCTGTATTCGATTGTTCTCATAGCCTTGTCCCTGATATTTGCCGCCACCAATGCCGTGGGGTGGGTCTACCTGGGCTCTGCGGCCCTGTTGGGCAGTGTCTTCCTGTTGCTGGCTTGGAAGCTCAGGCAAGATTCCACTGCGTCCAACGCCCGAAAGCTTTATTTGTACTCCCTTCTCTACCTCGCGCTACTGTTCGTGGCTATGTTGGTCGACAGCTTGACGACTCAGTGGCTTTGATGCCCCATTTGAGTCCGATAGCTGGACCCCGCTCCGCTTCGGAATGGGAATGCTGCCCTTCGAATTGCGTTGACATGGTTAAACTCGCTGTGATAACGTTCCGCCCGATAGTGAAATTTCGCACTAACCAAGCTCTCCCGGTGGACTTGGGAGCCTGAAACAACGGAGTCAATCGATGGGGTTACGCCCCCTCGGGACATCCAACAGATCTCTGCCAGAGCCTGCTTTTAGAATGGCCGGACCAACCGTCTTCCCCACCAATTCCAAAAAGTCCTGGTTCGTTAAGCTCCTCACCCTGACACCGCTATTG
Source organism: Dehalococcoidia bacterium (assembly GCA_963663135.2). Classification (GTDB taxonomy): domain Bacteria; phylum Chloroflexota; class Dehalococcoidia; order Lucifugimonadales; family UBA3495; genus Io17-Chloro-G2. The sequence continues at coordinate 212,252 of CAXXRM010000002.1, forward strand.
CTGGTGCTGGGCGCGGCCTGTTCCCAGGGAGACTTGTCCACATGGAATCCGGCCGGGCCGGTGGCGAACAAGCAACTGGAACTGTTCAACGCCTTGGTCTGGGTCATGGCGATCGTGTTCGTCCTGGTGGAAGGCGTGCTGGTCTACGCCATCTTCCGCTACCGGCGCCGCCCCGGCCAGCCAAGGCCCGCCCAGGTGCATGGGAACCTGCCCCTGGAAATTGCCTGGACCATCATCCCCACCATTCTTATCATGGGGTTGGGGATCTGGTCGGTCATCGCACTGTTTGAGATAAAGGACCCACCCAGTTCCGACGAATACATTCTGGAAGTCACCGCCACCGGACACCAATGGTGGTGGGAGTTTGAATACCCCGATGCCGGCGGTGGAAAGACGATCACAACCGCCAACGAATTGCGGGTGCCCGTAGATACGTCGGTGGTAGTGAAGCTGGAGAGCGACGACGTCATCCACAGTTTCTGGATTCCCCGGTTGGCCGGCAAGGTTGACGTAATTCCCACCCACACCAACAGGACGTGGTTCAAAGCCAACGGCGACCAGATTGATACTCTACCCGCCACCTTTACCGGGTTGTGCGCGGAGTTCTGCGGCACCTCCCATGCCCTGATGAAGTTCAAGGTCGAAGTATTGGAACAAGCCGACTACGACGCATGGGTGTCAAACTACGGCGATGCCCCGGTATTGACGGCCCAAGCTGAACAGGGCAAGGCTGTGTTTGCCGCCAATTGCTCTTCCTGTCACACCGCCACCGGGCCCGACAATCCTGCAATCACCAATGGCAGACTCGTCGGTTTTCTGGCTGGAGCCGCCATTGCACCCGGCCCCAATTTGACCGACCTGGCCACTCGCAAAACCTTTGCCGCCGGGTTGGTGGACCTGAACGAAGAAAACCTGACCGCCTGGATCAACAACCCGACGGATATCAAGCCGGGCAACTACATGGCCCGTAAGGCGCCCTTCTACCAGGATGGAACCAACACCCTCAGCGCCGGTGACGTGTCTTCCGTCATTGAGTATCTGTTGAGCTTAAAGTAGACTTGTTGAGTAGGGGTATCGCCAAATCGATGGCAGCTACCAAGTACAAAGTAGGTCCTTCCCACTGCGGAGGCGCTGAATGGCGACGATAGCAGGAGTTTTAGTCAGACCCTCCGGCGAGTATGCCGGCATTTGGAGTTGGGTCTATACCGTCGATCACAAGCGAATCGGCGTCCTGTACGGCATTACCGCGTTTATGGTGTTCCTGGTGGCTGGCGTCGAGGCCGGGGTAATGCGGGCCCAATTGGCCACGGCCGAATCCACGCTGGTGTCTCCGGACGTGTTCAACCAGATGTTCACCATGCATGCCACGGCCATGGTGTTCATGGTAATCATGCCCTTGAGCGCGGCCTTCTTCAACCTGTTGATCCCGCTGGCCATTGGGGCCAGAGACGTTGCGTTTCCCAGGCTGAATGCCTTCAGCTATTGGGTGTTTCTCTTTGGCACCCTAACCTTTCACTCCAGCTTCCTGGTCAACCAACTTCCCGATGCCGGGTGGTTCGCATACGCAAGCTTGACCGAAAAGCCCTACAGCTTGGGAGCAGGCCTGGACTTCTGGTCGGTCAGCCTGCTGGTTCTGGGTGTTTCCTCAGTCGCCGCGGCGCTGAATTTCGTGGTCACGATCATTAACATGCGGGCCCCGGGCTTGAGCCTGATGCGGTTGCCCGTCTTCACCTGGATGACCCTGATAACCTCGATCCTCCTGGTGCTGGCTTTCCCGGTTATCACTGTGGGCCTGGTCGAACTTACCATGGACCGCAATTTCGGGACCCATTTCTTCATGCCGGAAGGCGGGGGAGACCCCCTTCTCTGGCAGCACTTGTTCTGGGTCTTCGGCCATCCGGAAGTCTACATCCTGATTCTCCCTCCCATGGGCGTAGTGTCAGAGGTACTTCCAACTTTTTCCAGGAAGCCCTTGTTCGGATACCCGTTCATAGTGTTTTCCGGTCTGGTTATCGGAATCATGAGCTGGGCGGTGTGGAGCCACCACATGTTTACCGTCGGACTGGGTCCGGTGGCAAACTCGGTGTTCACCATCACAACCATGCTGATTGCCGTGCCCACCGGGGTTAAAATCTTCAACTGGATTGGAACCCTGTGGGGCGGGTCTATCGAGTTTACGACGTCGATGCTCTTTGCCATCGGGTTTGTCGCCCTGTTTATCGTCGGCGGTTTGAGCGGCGTCTCCCATGCGGTTGCCCCGTCCGACGCACAGCAACAGGACACCTACTACGTAGTTGCCCACATCCATTACGTCCTGTTCGGCGGTTCCATCTTTGGAATCTTCGCCGGCATTTACTACTGGGGCCCCAAGTTCACCGGGCGCCTGTTCGGGGAGAGGTTGGGCAAGCTCAACTTCTGGTTGATGTTCGTCGGCATGAACCTCACCTTCTTCCCCATGCACTTCGTGGGCATGAACGGGATGCCCCGGCGGGTTTACACTTACCCGGCGGATCTCGGCTTCGAGATTTACAACGTGATCTCCTCGTTGGGTTACGTGGTCCTGTTCATAGGTATCGCCGTATTCATAGTCAACTACCTGCGGACCATGCGGAAGGAACCCGACGCGGGCCACGACCCATGGGACGCTCCGGGATTGGAGTGGAGCATTTCCTCGCCCCCGCCGGCCTACAACTTTGCGGAGATCCCAGTGGTTGAAGGCCGCGACCAGTACTGGATAGTCAAGCAAAGGGCAGAGGCTGCCGGAGAACCTATCCCGCCGGCAGAGGCGCACGTGGACCCATCAACTATCCACATGCCCAGCCCCTCGTTCTGGCCTCTGGTAGTTGCGTTCGGCGTGGCGATACTGGGCGCGGGCATCCTGACACACGTTGGACTCAGCTTTGTGGGCGGCGTCATAGCGTTCATTGGCGCCGTTGGATGGGCCAACGAGCCTGCGGCCGCCGAAGCAACCCATCATTAGGAGCCTTGAACCTTGGCCCATGCGGTAGAACCCGGACACGCGGCCGAAGCCACCACCACCGGTTTAAACCACCGGAAGCTACTCATGTGGGTGTTTCTAGGCTCGGACTGCCTTTTCTTCGGCGCGTTGATCGCCACCTACATGGTGTACCGCGGGCAAAGCCTCAACGGGCCCTACCCGAACGACATTATCGATGTTCCTATTACCACCATCAGCACCTTCGTTTTGCTGTGCAGCAGCTTTGCCATGGTGCAGGCCCTGGCGGCCACCAACGCCAATAACCAGCGGGGCATCAAGATATGGCTGCTGGCCACTATCATCATGGGTTCGATATTCATTGCTTTCCAAATCTACGAGTTCAACACCTTCAAGAACGAAGGACTCACCCTGGGCACCAACCTTTTCGGCGCAAGCTTCTTTACGCTGACGGGGTTTCACGGCGCCCACGTGACCCTGGGCATTATCTGGCTGCTGGGCCTGTATATCATCTCGTTCAAGGGCCGCTTGGGGCCGGCAACCGCTCTCGACGTGGAGTTGGCCGGTCTTTACTGGCACTTCGTAGACATCGTCTGGATTGTGATCTTCACTTTGCTTTACCTAATAGCCGGGTTTGACGTAGGGCCCGCTCCCAACCCCGGCGGTTAATGCCGTCCTATGGTCTACAGTCAATGAGGAGTTCGGTGCATGGCCGGTAGCCACCAAGACCAGGAAAGCCACCATCCCACGTTCCGCCAATACGTGTTGATTGCGGTTATCCTGTTCGCAATCACCATCGTTGAATTTCTTCTGATTTACCCGGAAGCCCAGATCGTCAACCACCTGGGGGCTTCCAAGATACCGCTCCTGGTCGCTCTTTCGGCGGTGAAGTTCGCCATAGTGATCATGTTCTACATGCACCTGAAGTTCGACAACCGGTTGCTCGGCGGAATTTTCCTGTCGGGATTGGGCCTGGGATTCGCCGTGGTAGTGGCAGTCCTGGTCCTCTTCTTCGCCCTGCAGGGGAATCCACGGTCCTATGCCGAAGCCAGGGCCGTTCCCTATGAGGAACATCACGAAGAAGAACCGGAGGTCGTGGTCCCGGCGTCAACGCCGGACACAAGTTCCCCCTCCGTCGAGACTACAACCGAGCCCTCCGGGACTGCGCCTGCCACCAGCGGCTCCGGCGGTGATACCGATGCGTTGATTGCCCAAGGCCAGGAGATATTTGTGGGCGTAGGCGGTTGCGCCGCCTGCCATACCATTGATGGGGTAGCCGCCGGTTTGGTGGGACCCGATCAGACCCACATAGGCACGGAAGCCGCCACCCGGAAACCGGGGCTGTCCGCACGGGAGTACATTACGGAGTCCATCCTCGACCCCGAAGCATTCGTACCCACCGGAGTAGAACGCGCTCTGCCCGGAGTCATGACTCCGGCCCTCACCGCCAACCTAAGCGATGACGAGATCAACGCCTTGGTGGAATTTCTGCTGGCCCAGAAGTAACCCTCTCTCCGGTTTACGTCCGAGCCTGCATTCTCGGGGTTTCACCAGCGTAGCGTCGCCGCTGGAAACCCTCCTTCTCCGCCCTGTTGCCTGATGGCAATTGCAGCACCGATTGTTGGCGGTCTTCCCCCGGCTGAAATCACTGCCCGCCGATAACCGGACCCAGACGGAACCCTCCGTCAGGGCCTGCCAGCAACCGGCGCACCCCGGCCACCGCCTCCACGTTTATGGGTCCATAGATATGGGGATAAATCTCTCCCGAACGGCTGGGTTCCCTCTTGACCTGGGAAGCCAGGGCCTCAGTTTCCACCTCCAGGACCAGCAGGTCGGTCTCCCCAGAATAGAGCCTCCGGGCCACCGCCAACAGTTGGGCCTCATCCTCAGCGCAGTGGTTGAATCCTTCAACGCCCAGACTGGAAGCGCTGTATTCACCGGACAGACTTCTGCCCTCCCAGTCATCGCGCCGAACCAGATGATAAATCAACGACATTGCGCCAACCTCCAGTCATTTTCGCCGTTGCGGGAATCCAGAGCAGTTTCCGTGCGCCGGCACGCTTATGGCAACAGAGAAACGCCAAGTATGCCCAAGCTGCAAGCGTTCCGCCGCCCTTGCCCTACGAGCATACTGTGATCCCAGAGCCTGTTCAATGGACCAAAAGAGCTCTGGATTCCCGCCGCGGCCGGAAGGACGGGAGGAATGGGCTGGGTTAATAGGGCAGCGCCAACGCTTTGATGCAATCGGCTTAAGCAAGTCTTCTGACTATGGAATGCGTTTGCTCCATGGTCCCGCCTCTTTCGTTTGTACCCATTAGCCTACGGTGTTAGGATTGGCTGGACTTTCAACCCGGCCGATAGGGAGCTTCGAAATGCAAGCCGAGGAACATCAGGGATTTGGTCTAAAATACTTGACGGTGGCGCCGGACGGCTACTCCCCGGAAACCACCTACCCGTTGATAATAATGCTCCACGGCTTCGGGGCCAACATGCAGGATTTGGCCGGCATGGCCCCCATGATCAACCAACACGGGTACGTTTACGCCTGCCCCAACGCTCCGCTGGCATTCGATTTAGGCGGAGGGCATGCCGGGTGGGGCTGGATGGCGCCCAGGGGCATGTCCACTCCAGAGCAGGTCCAGAGCGCTGAAGACCTTCTGGGCGGCTTCTTCGACGAGGTGTTCGAGCAGTTCAAATCGGAGCCGGGGAAAGCCGTCCTCCTGGGCTTTTCGCAGGGCGGCGGCATGACCTACAGATGCGGTTTAGAGCGCCCCACCACTTTTGCCGGGTTGGTTGCATTGAGCGCAACCCTGCCGGACGAGGACCTGCTGGCTCAAAAACTTCCCCAGGGCCGCGAGCAGGCTATCTTCATCGCCCACGGCCTGTACGACCCGATGATTGCGCTGGACCGGGCCCAGGCGGCCAAGAGTTTCCTGGAAAACTCGGGGTACTCCCCGGAATATCACGAATACGAAATGGCCCACGAGATAAGCGCCGAGGTGTTGAGCGACCTGGTGCCCTGGCTGGCCCGGGTGTTGCCCCCGTTGGACCAGCCGCCCGATTAACCGCCGCCTCCAGGCCCCGCGGCACTCGCCATCATCCCGCGTGGCCTCTAGTCGTCTTCAACCCAAGACATGACCCGGTCAACTTTAACTTCCAGGAGCGCCATGTCTCCCCGGTCCAAAAGCTCCTTGGCAAATTCCGCGCCGCGCTCCGGACCGTCATACTTGAGGCAAATACTGCCCACTATTTCCGGCAGGTCCCGCTGGCTCACGCTGGCCTCGCCTTCCAGAACCACGTAGCTGTAGGGCCTCGCATCCGTGGCCACGGATATGGCTACGCGGGGGTTTCTTTGGGCGTTGCGTATTTTCACCGCCCCCCTACCCGCCATAATCCACACCCGGTCATCAATTTTCTGAAACCACACCGGCGCGACGTGGGGGCTGCCATTGGACCGGATGGTCACCAGGTGGCCGACGTGGGGTTGGTCCAAGTGCCGGTCGATTTCTTCCTGAGTAAGTTTAGCCAACTCGCCTCCGATCCCGAAGCCGAAAATATGCCCCTGTGGGAAAGGCAAATATATCACAGCGCCGCTGCCAGGTCCGATCAGAAACGGTCTCTAGGTCTCCGCCGTCCTGTAAGATAATCACCGCGATGAAACACGTCCTTCTAGCCATTGTGGCTTGCGCGTTGGCGCTGACTATCGCCTGTTCCAGTCAGCAAATGGTCCCGACCGCAACCCTTCCCCCCACTCCTATTCCGACGGATACGCCCGCGCCGGAAATCACCGGTATCGTCACGCTGCCCAGCGACGAGGGTGTCCACCTGACCCCGGTGGAGTGGTGGTACTTCAACGGCCACCTGGAAGACGCGGATGGGCGGGAATACAGTTTCCATTTTGTGACCTTCCTGACCGTTACCCCCGACGGCCAGGTCCCTCAATTGATACAGCTTGGCTGGGCGGACCACCAGGAGGACGTCTACCTGGACAGTGAAAAAGCGGCGCTGGTCAACGAGCAGGAGCGCACCACCAATCGCTTCCGTTTCCAGGTTGAGGGTTGGGGAATGACCGGTGACGGGACCGACTACCGGTTGGACTTTAATATCGGCGGTTACATGCTTGAGTTGACGGCAATTTCTCAAAAACCGGCCGCACTGCATCAGGGAGCCGGGCTGGTAGACTTGGGGATTGCTGGGATGACCTACTATTACTCGCGCCCGCGTCTAGCGATCAATGGAATCATGGAACGGAATGGCGCAGTCGAGCCGGTTTCCGGGTCGGCCTGGATGGACCACCAGTGGGGTGATTTCAGCGTCGCCCCCGTGGGATGGGACTGGGCGGGCATCCAATTGGATGACGGTTCGGAGTTGATGGTTTCGGTGGTCTGGAATACCGCGGACGGAACGCCGATTATCACCTACGGGACCTACGTGCCGGCATCGCCCACCGGAACAGCGCCCGCCAACGGTGCGGCGGCCTCGATTCACCTGCCAAGCGACCAGATTCATTGGTCGTCCACCGGTACCTGGACCAGCCCGGTGACCGGCGTGGAATACCCGCAAGGTTGGACCGTAACCGTGGACTCTCTCGGGCTGAGCCTGCAACTATCCCCCCGCAGCAGGAACGCAGAATTCACCGAGACCGATTACGTCCCGGTGACTTACTGGGAGGGCGCGGTGGACGTGACGGGGTACGCCAATGGCAAGGAAGTAGACGGTAGGGGGTTTGTGGAACTGGTCGGCTACGACGAAAACCCACCGGAGAATATCGGTCAAGAGCAGTGAGCCAGCACCAACCAGGCAAAGTTGGCACCGGTCAGGTCGCCTGGCGGATGTGGTTATCCAGCCTGGCCTGCTCGGCGGGGATGTCCTGGGGTTGGACCGGCACAGGCAACGCCGCCAGCAACTCCAATACAGTCTCTTTTAGAACGGCTGCCTCCCGGTCTGAAAGCCCGCTCTTCACAGCCACGTCGGCAGACCCATACAACACCGCCTGGCGGAACCCGTAGTCGGCAACCGCGCGGTTGGCAATATCTATCAACTTGTCCACGATCATCCCGTCCGCTACTCTGTGGCAGCCCAAGCCCCGCCGTCGGTAATGTAGGTGCTGCCGCTGACGTAGGATGCCTCGTCAGAAGCCAGCCACAATATGAGATTGGCGATTTCCTCGGGCCGGCCCACCCTTCCCAAGGGGTGCCCCGATTGCCGCTCCTGGAAAGTTTCTGCGCTGGCGGTGCTTCCCCGCATCTGCGGTGTGTCCACGCCTCCGGGAGCGATGCAATTGACGCGAACGCCTTGAGACGTGTATTGAGCCGCCGCCACCTTGCTCAGATGAATTACACCCGCTTTGCTAACCGCGTATGGGACCGAATAAGCGGGACCCCGGATTCCGGACATTGAAGCAATGTTGACAATGGAGCCGCCGCCGCTGGCTATCATGGCAGGGATGGCATGTTTACAGCAGTAGAACAGGCCTTTGAGATTGGTGTCCATGGTGAGGTCCCATTGCAGGTCGTCGACCTCGGTCAAGGGCGGCGTCCGAATCAAGATTGCGGCGCCGTTCACCAGGATGTCCAGGCTCCCAAAGCGGGATACGGCGTCTGCAACCATGGCTTGAACCTGATTCTCGCTGGAAACGTCCACGACCGATACGGCGGTGTTGGTGTCATCTTCCAGCAACGCCCTGGTTTCTTGCGCTCCCGCCGGATTTCGGTCGGCGACGATAACCTTGGCCCCTTCTTCGAGGAACCTGCGGCATACGGCGCGGCCGATCCCCGACGCGCCGCCGGTAACGATGGCCACTTTGTCTTGCAAACGTCCTGACATCCTGGTCCCTTACCCCGTATAGGCCCGATTCGAGCCCAGATTGTAACACAGGGCATCTTGCGTCCCTGGGCCATCAAAGCTATCATCCTACGGCTTTGGCCTTCACAGATTTACATACAGTGCTGCTCCCCCTCCACCTCGAATTGGGCGCTCGGATGGTGCCCTTCGGCGGGTGGAATATGCCGGTGCAGTATTCCGGCATTCTGGCAGAAGTGAACGCAGTACGCACGGCTGCCGGAATTTTCGATATTTGCCACATGGGGCGCCTGTATATTTCCGGCCCCCAAGCAACCCAATTCCTGGATTGGGTGCTTACCGGACCCGTCGAAAGCCTAAGTGTGGGCCGGGCCCGCTACTGCATGATCTGCAACGAGTCCGGAGGCGTAATTGACGACACCATCTTTTACCGTCTGGATGACGACGCCTATTTGGTGATCCCAAACGCCGGTAATCGCCTGGAGGTGGTAGCCTGGTTCCAAGGTTGGATAGACCGAAGGTTCCCCGGCGGCTGCGTGATGGAGGACCGCACCCAGTCCACCGCTCTCATCGCCTGCCAGGGTCCCGAGGCCTTGGGGATTATCGACCGACTTGCTGATTCGCCCGTGACGGGCATTCGTCCGTTCTCCTGGAGCAAGGCCGCCCTTTCGGGCACACCGGTAGTCCTGGCCCGCACCGGATACACCGGGGAAGACGGCGTGGAGATTGTGGCCGATTCCCAAGACGCCGCCTCCATCTGGCGGATGTTGATGGACCTGGGCGCCTTGCCCTGCGGCCTGGGGGCGAGGGACGTGCTGCGATTGGAAGCCGGGCTGCCGCTCCACGGCCATGAAATCGACCCCGAAACGACCCCCATCGAGGCAGGGCTGGACCGTTTCGTGCGGTTCGACAAGGAATACCTGGGGTCCCAGGTCCTGAAGAATCAACACCAGAACGGCGTGGACCGAAGGCTGGTGGGTCTGACAACCCCGGGCCGCAGCGCCCCCAGGGCCGGCTATCCTATTTCGGTAGAAGGCCGTCAGGTTGGCTCCGTCACCAGCGGCAGCTATTCCCCAACCCTTGACACCAGCATCGCCATGGGCTACGTTTTGGGTCGTTACGCCCAACCGGGGCAACCGGTGCAGTTGGACATACGGGGCCGCGATGTATCGGCTGAGGTGGTCCAGCTTCCCTTTTACACCAGGGCCCAAACGAACCAGAAAGGCGCAGTCTAAATGAACCCCAACGACCGCAAATACACTCGTGAGCACGAGTGGATCAAGATTGAAGACCCGGCTACCGGTCAAGCGCTGGCCGGGATTACCGCATACGCACAGGACCAACTGGGCGACATTGTGTACGTGGACCTGCCGCAACCCGGGACCGAAATCCGGCACATGGTCAAAATGGGAGAGGTCGAGTCCGTGAAGGCGGTGTCCGACCTCTACTCTCCGGTCAGCGGCCAGGTCATTGAAGTGAACGAAGGGCTGATCGACCATCCGAATTGGTCAATCAAGACCCCTTCGAGGGCGGATGGCTCTTGCGGGTGGCCATGAGCGACGCCGCGGAAGTGGACTCCCTCATGACAGCCGAGGAATACGACAGTTTCATCAGCGGGCTAGAGTGAAGCCAACGGGGCCCAACCCTGACCGTCGGGCAACGGCATTGCCTGCGCCAACCACCGGCTCATGACCACCAATCACCACCAGTCCCACTACATCCCCAACACGCTGGAAGAGCAGCAAGAAATGCTGGCCAGTTTGGGGTTGACCTCCATCGACCAGCTTTTCGCGGATATTCCCCAACAGCACCGAAATCCCCCTCTCAACCTGCCCGACCCCCTTTCGGAACTGGAAATTCAGAAAGAGCTGGCCGGCCTTGCCGGCAAGAACCGCCCTTTGAGCAGCGGCCCCTCCTTTCTTGGAGCAGGCTCGTATCATCATTTCATTCCTTCGATAGTCAAGGCATTGATGACCCGGGGCGAGTTCCTGACGGCCTACACGCCCTATCAGGCGGAAGCCAGCCAGGGGACGCTGCAGGTTATCTTCGAGTTCCAAACCTTGATTTCCAGCCTTTACGAGATGGAAGTCGCCAACGCCGGCATGTACGACGGCGCCACCAGCCTGGCCGAAGCCGCTCTGATGGCCTGCCGGGTGACCCGCCGGACCCGCGTAGCGGTGGTCAACACCACTTCGCCCACCTACCTGCAGGTAATAGAGACCTACTGCCGCGCCCACGGGATCCAGGTTGACCCGGTGTCGCCCGAATCCCCCGAATTGGACGAATCTACGGCTTGCCTGGTAGTCCAGTACCCCAACTTTTTCGGGTACATCGAAGACCTGGAAAAGCTCTCCACCTTGATACACGAAAAGCAGGGATTACTGGTTGTTTCCGCCGACCCCATCGCCATGGGGATGTTCCAGCCGCCGGGGCACTACGGCGCGGACATCGTCGCCGGGGAGGGCCAGCCGCTGGGGATTCCCCCCAGCTTTGGGGGCCCTTATCTGGGGCTCTTTGCCGCAAAGCAGGTATACATCAGGCAAATGCCCAGCCGGCTTTCCGGTCGGACCGTGGACCGCCAGGGCCGGACCGGGTACGTTCTTACCCTGCAAACCCGGGAGCAGCATATTCGCCGGGAGCGGGCCACCAGCAATATCTGCACCAACGAGGCCCTCTACGCCCTGGCAGCGACAATTTACCTGGCGGCGCTGGGCAAACAGGGGCTGCGACAGGTCGCGGAGCTTTGCTACCAAAAGGCCCACTACGCGGCCTCTCAGATCGCCCAATTGCCAGGGTATTCGTTGCCCAATTCCGGGACGTTCTTCCAGGAATTCCTGGTCGAGTGTCCCCTGCCCGCCGCTGAAATCAACCGGCGTTTGTTGGAAAACAACATCCTGGGCGGGCTTGACGTTTCAGCCTTGCAACCCCGCCAGGACATGCCGGCTGTTTCCGATAATGCGGTACTGCTTTGTGTGACCGAGATGAATTCCAAGGAAGAGATAGACTCTTTGGTGAGTGCGCTGGGGTGAGTGCGCTGGGGTGAGTGCGCTGGGGTGAGTGCGCTGGGGTGAGTGCGCTGGGAGTCTGAGCGGGGCCGTGTGCCGGAGACCCCACCCCCGCAGCCGGCGCGGCTAACGACTCTGGATTGAAGTTGGGTCTGGACCATATACACCAAACTCGGATACGTTACCGGCGGCCTGTTCGTCCTTTCGGGGGTCCTGATGCTGGCTGGACTGCCAGACCCCCTTTTGATGGAGACCTACGGAAATTCTTTGGTCACATCGGGAATCGGACCGATGGTCGCCGGCGGCCTGGTAATCCTGGTTTCCACGATGTTGAAGAAACCAGCGCCCACGGTTTGGGATTTCCTGCTGTTTGGTGCAGCGGTACTTATGATTTGCGTCAGCACCGGCATCGTCAACTGCGGCGGCGACGGCCACTGCTGATCGGAGGGTAACCCGATGCCTGAAAGCAAGGCTAGAGACACTACCCGGTTGCTCATGGACCGCAGTGTCCCGGGCCGGGTTGGTTCGGTTTTGCCCAAGTCCGACGTTCCCAGCCAACCCCTGCCCGACCGCAGCATGTTGCGCGAGGACCTGGACCTGCCCGAGGTTTCCGAACCGGACGTGGTCCAATATTTCACCACCCTCAGCCAGCGAAACTTCTCAATTGACACCCACTTTTATCCCTTGGGCAGTTGCACCATGAAGTACAACCCCAAGATCAACGATGAAGTGGCATTTATGCCCGGGTTCGCCGCGGCCCACCCCCTGCAATCGCCGGAACTGTCCCAAGGGGCTCTGGAAGTGTTGTACCGGCTTCAAGGGTTTCTGGCCGAAATAACTGGACTGCCCGGGGTGGGTTTGTCCACTTTGGCCGGCGCCCACGGCGAGTTCGCCGGCATGTTGATGGTGCGGGCCTACCACCACTCGCGGGGCGACACCCAACGCAACAAGGTCGCTATACCCGATAGCGCCCACGGCACCAACCCGGCTTCCGCGGCGATGGCCGGGTTCGACGTGGTGGAGTTGGCTTCCGACGATCAGGGCAACGTAGACCTGGCCGTCCTCCATGAAGTCGCCGGTCCCGACCTGGCCGGGGTCATGATCACCCTGCCCAGCACTCTTGGCCTGTTCGACACCAACATTTTGGAAGTGTGCCGTATAGTTCACGAAGCCGGCGGGTTGGTCTACGGCGACGGGGCCAACATGAACGCGCTGTTGGGCCGGGTCAAGTTGGGAGACTTGGGCTTCGACGTAGTGCATCTAAATCTGCACAAAACATTCAGTACGCCCCACGGCGGAGGCGGGCCCGGCGCAGGACCGGTGTGCTCCAACGCCGCCCTACAGCCATTCCTGGCCGCGCCGGTGGTGGAATACGACCAAGGGTCAACCCCTGCGTTCGGTTTTGCGGCGCCTCCTCAAAGCATCGGCCGGCTGAGCGGATTTCACGGCAACTTCGGGGTGCTGGTCCGGGCCTACACCTACATCCGGACCCTGGGCGGCGCGGGCATCAAGGCCATCAGCGGCAACGCCGTTCTCAACGCCAACTACCTGATGCAGGCTCTAAAAGACTCCTACTACCTGCCCTACGACCGGACATGCATGCACGAGGCGGTGTTTTCGGCAGACTGGCAAAAGGAAAAAGGGGCCAGCGGTCTGGAGGTGGCCAAGCGGCTGCTGGACTACGGGTTCCACGCGCCGACCATGTACTTCCCGTTGATTGTCCACGAAGCGCTGATGATTGAGCCCACCGAATCTGAAAACCGGGAAACGCTGGACGCTTTCATTCAGGCCCTGAAGGACATTGACCGCGAGGTCACCGAAAGCCCGGAGTTGGTCACACAGGCTCCCCACACTACCCCGGTGTCCCGCCTGGACGAGGCCCTGGCCGCCCGCCGCCCACACCTGCGCTGGACCCGCGGGGAGTAGGCTTGGTCATGTGTTAGCCTAAATGGATGATTTCGACGTCACCCCACCGTTTATTCAGGTATTCAGCAACCAACCTGCGGTGACAGCGCTCCGGCTTGTCTTCACTGCACAGCAGACACCCATCGGATATCGTTCTCTTTATGCTTTGTTTCCATACGCGCCGCTGGTCCAATAGATCGAGGAACTGGCGTTCGTAGGACTCCCAACTTCGGTGCTCTTTTCGGTAAGCGTCCAACATCTCTTTCGTGGGCGCCAGCTCTGGCAAATGGACGTATTTCATCCGGCAGATTTTGTTAAGGAAATACTCAAGGTCATCTTTTTTGGCAAACCCAGACAGTTGGGACAGATTGCTCAGCCGAACGTCCACCAATCGTTTCGCACCCGACTCCCGCAGGATTTCAAAGAATTCCGAGGCGGATTTTTTCGTAAAACCGATGGTGTATACCCTCAAAAGACGTGCTCCCAATTATCCCTCGTAGTAGAGACCTTTTCGCCAACGTAGGCCACTTTTTTAGCCTGACGCGCCAGAGCATCCGCAATGACATCAATTCTGGAGCGGAGCATGTCGCCGTTCCTCGGCAAGTTGAATTGGTCCATCAGCCTGTCCATTGCTGCGTCGTGATTTTCCAAACTACCGTCGGCCAGGATATGCTCTACGACCACGCCGCGCTCCACAAGCGCTCTCCCAACCAGCAGGGTGCGGTGGCATTCCAGCGGCTCCTTTTCCGTACACATCAAGGCAATTCTACGATCCTCGGCAGAGTGAATTACGCGCCTGATTCCGTCATCGAAATCGTCGGTGTCCGCCAACCTCTCATACAGGACCCGTCCATTGGCATCGTAGCACGAGCGGTCTGCCGGTCTGCCCCCAAGTTCGCTGCCAAGGAACGCAAAGCCGATTCCGCATTGTTCCAACGTCTCGCTCAGAGTGTCTCGATTGAAATGTGGGGTATAGCGGCTGTACGGTGAAGATCGAACGTCAACAACTTCGTCCACCCGGCGTCTTAGAAGGAGCTTCATAAATTCTTCCGCTGAATGATTGGAGTGGCCCACGGTAAGCACCGGATATTGCGTCGCGCTCATGAAATCATCCTCATTACGGCTCGATGATAGCAGCAATCAGTTTGTAACTATTGCCCCGGTATGGCTCGCCTAAACTCACGGTCAGAAAAGCATCGCCGATTGAGTAGTCACCGTCCGGCATTTGTAGGTATTTGCGCTCGGAATCGGGGGCGGTGACCCACAACCAGTATTCGTCGCCACCGTGATGGAACCTCCCCTGCACCCGGCGTTTGCTGTTGCCGAAAGTCTGCCCTGGCGGAAATACCGCCAGCGCCAAGTCACTAACACGGACAAGGCGCAGCGAATAGCGCAAAGTTAGCGCAGTCGTTTCCGGCACCTGGTCGTTTAGTCCAGTGAAGGTGTTGTGCCCGTTGTTCCACAGTGGCGTCACAGGGTCAGCGTACTGCCCCAGTTCGTTCCACCCGATTTTTCTGACTCTTTCCCAATAGTAGTTTGGATCAAGCAGCCAATTTTCCTGTTGGTAATTCTTGGGGAGAGCGTTAAGCAAGGGCACATCAACCACATCGAGAACTCGCGGGTCGCTCCCGTCCTCGTACTGGCGTTCGTATTCCGATACCTCCTCGGTTTCCCGTGCGCTTACTGGCCGAATCCATTGCCCGGGTCGCCCGTCCTCCAGAAGCTCTTTGCCCGCAATACATCGACCGCTCAATTTGCGTGAGGTGGCGAGGCAAACGATACGTTTAACCGTGCCAGTTGGCATAAGCCGAATCCTCTTCAGTCTGCGGCCAATGGACGAATTTGCCCAGGTCAGCACCGGGCATCTGCGCCGGATAGTCTCTTACCAACTGTTAAAACGTTTAGAAACCGATGGTGGGAACGCCAGTCTGGTCACTTGGGTCCCATCGACTCCGCCCACTCCCATTATGGAGCAATTGTCTCCCAATTGGATAGGAACTGCCGACGCTAATCTTGATACAGGACATACGCCCGCAGATGGACCCGCCCTCTAGCCCTCCCGCTCCAGCACGCGGCGCAGGGCATCCTCGTCAGCTCTTACTTCCACTCCGGCGCGCTCTTCCTGGAGCAGCATGGCCACGCGGGAATCCCGCCCGGCCCATCCTCGGTTCATTGCCTCGGTCAACTCTTGCAGCGCCAGGTTGGCCAGCCGCATTGGGACGTCGAACTCCCGGCCCACGCTGACCGCCAGGTCCACGTCTTTGCGGGCCAATCTCAACGCAAAATCAGGGGGATCGAATTTACCCGGCAGCAGATGCTCGGCCAGCCCTTCAAAGGTGCCGCGGCGGCCCTGGGCCCCCTTGCGCACCGCCTCCCAAAGGGCCAAGGGCTCAACCCCTGCTTTGACTCCCATGGTGAACACCTCAGCCAGCGCGCACTGGATGATATACCCGGCGCAGTTGTGTACCAGTTTGGCCACCGCGCCGGAGCCGATTGGCCCCACGTAGTAGGCCTGATCGCCTATGGCGTCCAGCACCGGCTTGCAGCGGTCAAAGACCTCCTTGTCCCCACCTACCCAAATTGCCAAGCGTCCGCTTTCTGCGCCACGGGGTCCGCCACTGACCGGCGCGTCCAGCACGTGAATTCCCCTGGCAGCAGCCTGTTCATGAATTCGCCGGATCAAACCCGGAGTGCTGGTGCTCAAGTCAAAATAGACCTTCCCCTCAGACATCCCCTGGAAGATGCCATCTTCTCCGAGGGCAACCGCCTCAACCTCAACCGGCCCGGGCAGAGACGTGAACACGATCTCGCTGGCCTCGGCAACTTCCCGGGGCGAGTCGGCCCAAACCGCTCCGGCTTCCAGGTGGCGGGTTGCCGATTCCCGGCGAATGTCGTGGACCACCATTTCGTTGCCGCCTCGCAGAGCGTTGAAAGCCATGCCGCCGCCCATGGTCCCCAGACCGATAAAGCCAACTTTCATAAGTCCTCCCACATATTCCAATCTTTTTGACCTGCAGCCAGGAGATCCGCGACCGCCAGTACCCCCAGCCGGCCGATTCCCGCCATTATCGGGGGGCTACCCGCCAGCCGCAAGGGAAGTGTTATCATGGCCAAAAGGCCGTCGCAACTATGCATGATGAGGTGGTCCCCTTTGCTGGCGGAAGAGGAAAAGCTCTGGTTATATGACGTTGTTGAGCCCGGGCAAGCGGGGGAGGTAACCGTGGTCCGGTTGACCGCAGCCAACATCGCCGAGTACGCCCGCGTAACCCAGAACCCGGACCCCCAGTACCGAGAAGATGCCGCTCTCCGGGACTACACCAGCGCAGCCGTGGCGATGCCGACCATGGTCTTGTCCTATGCGCCGTTGCTCCGGGAAGACATAGCCCGGGCCAACGGTTTTGTCGCCCAAGAGGTGTCAACCACCGCCCGGCGACAAACACCCTTCGCCAAATGCGAGATCCGTTGGCGACGCCCGGCCCGTGAGGGCGACACCATTTACGGCTCCCGGCGGGTGTTGGAGAAATACGAGAGGCGGGGCAGCCGTTTCGTGACCTTCCGGGTGGAAGCTTCCAACCAGCACGACGAATCCGTGGCCGAGTACGACTACACCTGCATTTTTGACTACGCCCAGGTCCGGAAAGAGGTCCCGGGTGACCGGAGGAGCACCGAGGCCTCGCCGCCCGAACCCCCGGAGCCCGCCGCCGCCCGCATGGCTCTAACCTTCGACGTCATCGCCGTTAATGACCCGTTGACGCCGCTGACCCTGTCCGAGAGCCAGGAGATCATCAACGGAAAAGACGCCTTCCGGCTGGCCGGCGAGCACAATCCCATTAACATTCACACCGACGAGGAGTTTGCCCGGCAGAACATCTTCAGCGGAACGGTGAGCTCGGGCCCCGCCGCCATGGCTTACGTGGACCAGATGTTGGCCCAGTCCTTTCCGCTGCAGGCGTTCTACCGGGGAGGGACCCTGCTTTTACGGGGCATAGAGCCATTCCGCACCGGTGACACGGTGACCTGGCAGGGTGAGGTCACCGGCAAGGCGGACAGCGACGGCCACAAGATGGTGGAATGCCGTGTGCACGGCGCCAACCAGCGGGGAGACCTGGTCAACTTGTCGGATGCGTCGCTGAACCTGGAAGATTGACCTCCCGGTATACTCCGGTCTACCTCACCCGGCCATAAACCTTGTCCGGCGAGACCAGTACGACGACGGCTTCCTGGGTGACCATGGCTGCGTCGTACTCCTCCCAGTCGGGGTGGTCTTTGTCGCCGCAGGCCCGGTAGACCTCCCGGAGCATTACCCGCAGTTCCTCAGCGTCGGTGTTGCCCGCATCGTAAAGGGTCGCCTGGCCCTGCACCACTGCAAAGCTTCTCCAGTCAGGAGTGACCGTCAAAACGGTGCAATGGGGGTTGCGGCGTAGGTTGTGAACCTTGGCCGAATTCCCCCGCACCGAAACGAATGCGGCATTCCCCTGATACGCCCCGCACACGACAATGCTAACCTGGCTGGCGCCATTCCTCTGTAGGGTGGTGATCACCCCCTGGTGATTGGCTTCCATGAAAGGCCGCGCCTCTTCGAATTCCAATTTCAGACCTCCGCACCTTAAATTGTCCGTCAAGTATAACCCGTGGCTTGCCCCGGCTCTAAAAGAGCCCTAGAGTACATTCAGGCGCGACTCCCCGGCGCGAACGGCCCGCACCCGCGGAATCCAGCGAAAATCTTCAGGGCGGCCCCGTCCCACGGTAGCCGCCTCATTTATCCGGCCGGAAGGAGCAGCTTTGGAACTCAAAGAGTTGGGCAAAACCGGCTTGATGGTGCCGGAAATCGGCGTGGGCACCTGGAAGTACTCCGGGGGCGTAGAGCCGCTGCAGACAGGAATAGGCCTGGGCGCGTGGCTTATTGACACTGCCGAGATTTACCGCACCGAAGGCGTCGTGGGGCAGGCGATCGCGTCCCAAAGGAGCGGGGTTTTCCTGGCCACCAAAGTCTCCGGTGACCACCTGCGCACCAACGAGGTAATGCGGGCCGCCGATGCCAGCCTTCGCCTGTTGGACACAGACTACATCGATCTCTACCAGGTTCACTGGCCCAACAGGCGCGTGCCCATTGCCGAGACCATGGGCGCCATAGAAACCCTGGTAGACCGGGGCCTCGTCAAATACATCGGGGTTAGCAACTTCAGCTTGAGCGAACTGAAGGAAGCACAGGCCGCGATGACCCGCTACCCCATTGTCTCCAACCAGGTGCTGTACAGTCTGATCGACCGGGACATAGAGAGGGACTTGTTGCCCTATTGTCAGGAACAGGGCATCACTATCATGGCCTACACTCCGCTTGCCGACGGCTCCCTGGCTCGAAATTCCCGGTTGCCCATCGGGCGCCGCGGCAGCCGGGGAATCAGCGCCCTGGAGTCTGCGGCGGCCGAAGCGGGCAAGACCATGGCTCAAGCGGCGCTCAATTGGTGCACCTCCCATCCAAACGTGATTGCCATTCCCAAAAGCAACAGCCCGGACCGCGTTGCAGAAAACTGCGGCGGGTCCGGTTGGCGGCTTTCTCCGGAGCAGATCAGGACTCTGGATGACGCCTTCGCCAGATAACCGATCACCCAGGGCCAACGCATTCCAATGTAGTAGATGGATGTTGCGTCCAATGTGATGCGTATTCGCCCTTGGTCCGACGGCTCTCACCTCCGGCAATTCCCGCAGCGCCGACCCTTCAATGTAACCAGCTAATTCAAGTCGGCCAATTCTGGAGTGCATTTTCACCGCCCAACCGGCCAGGTCCATCAATTGTCCCCCGTCATTCTCGCCGTAGCGGGAATCCAGAGCCCTGATCATTCGCCAAGACGGTTATGCCAACCAAGAAGGGCCGGGTGGACAGGTCGACGCCCCACCTGGAAAATTCCTGCAGACCCACGTCAGGTTGGATGGGAGAAGGGGCTCTGGATTCCCGCTGCGGCGAGAATGACGGGACTAGGGAACAAAACGGCCTCTGATTCCCGCTTCGGCGAGAAAGACGGGGGATTTAGTGATAATTGAAAGACCCTGGGCGGGCAACATAATTTGACAATCGGAAGGGTTGGCGGTACGGTCAAAAATTACCAGCCACAATCAACCATTATCTGGGACAGGATGCGGCCAGGCATCAGGTTCCATGGTGTCGGGAGACCGCGATGAACAACGAAAACGATTCGGGCTCCACTTCAATCCGCGTCAATTCGCTATGGAAGGTTTTCGGCAAAAATCCTGAACGAGTCCTCGAACCCATGTACGCCGAGAAGGACAGGTCTTACTTCCAGTCCGAGTTTGGCAATGTAGTGGGTCTGCAGGACGTTTCCTTTGAAGTCGGCCGAGGTCAGACCTTCGTAATCATGGGGTTGTCGGGCAGCGGCAAGTCCACCCTGGTGCGCTGCTTGATCCGGCTTATCGAGCCCACCGCCGGGGAGATAATCATCGACGGAGAGGACGTCACCAAGATGTCCGACGTTGAGCTGTCCGAGTTACGCCGTAAGAAGACAGCAATGGTCTTCCAGCACTACGGGCTGATGCCCCACCGCAACGTGCTGGACAACGCGGCCTGGGGCTTGGAGGTGCAGGGCATCAGCAAGGAAGACCGTTACGCCCGCGCCCGCGAAGTGCTGGACCTCGTCGGCCTCACCGGTTGGGAAGATTCCTACCCCCGCCAATTGTCCGGCGGGATGCAACAGCGGGTGGGCCTGACCCGGGCCTTGGCGGTAGACACCGAAATTCTGCTTATGGACGAGCCGTTCAGTGGCCTCGACCCCCTGATACGCCGCCAAATGCAGGATGAGTTGCTGCGCTTGCAGGAAGAATTGCAAAAGACCATCGTCTTTATCACCCACGACCTCAATGAGGCGCTGAAGCTGGGCGACCGCATCGCCATCCTGCACGATGGCCGCGTGGCCCAAATTGGGTCGCCGGAGGACATTGTGCTCCGGCCGGAGGACGAATACGTCGGGGACTTCACGCAGGACGTGCGCCTGGAAACGGTCCTGACGGCCAGCAAGGTGATGGTGACGCCCAAGGCTACCTTGATGGGCCACCAGGGGCCGCGGGCAGCGCTGCACACCATCGCCGGAAGCGACGGCGACGCCGCATGGGTTGTCGACCGCAAAGAGCGCTACATCGGCCTGCTCTCTATCGCCAAGGCCGAGCGGGCCCTGCGAGCCGGCGTGACCAGGCTTGACCAGGCATGGGACTACGTTGACCGGGAATACCAGGCCGTGACCCCGGCCACTACGTTCGACCAACTCATAACGATGGCCCTGGGCAGCGATTATCCCATTCCCGTTATCAGTGATGACGGGATGCTTGTGGGCGAGGTCCATCGCAGCGCCCTGGCCGAAGCCATCGCTGAAACCTCCCACGCCGACCCTGACTACGAGGCGAATGCCGCTGCCAACGCTGCCATCGCAACGGAGTAACCGGTGAATTGTGAGTGGCGCCCATTGCTAATTCATCAATTGAGGCTCGCTATTTCCCAGGAGGCATAGATGGCAGCGATAACCAGCGACGAGAACGAACCACAACCCCTCATTTCGCCCACTCCCGAGGACCAAGAAGCAACACTGGCCAACCAGACGCGACGGGTCGGCATACGTCCGGTCCACAAGCAGTTGGCCGGCGCAGCGGTGGTGTTGGTTGTGTTCATAGTGTGCCTGGCGGTCTGGGGCGCGGAAATGGAATTTCCCACAACCGTCTCAAGTACCGAAGTTGCAACGACCGGAGCCGGCAGCGTAACGCTGACCAAGACGTACCGGGACGTTACCAGCAAGGCCATCAACGACGCTGTCAAATGGGTGACCAGAGAGGGCAACTGGCTCTTCGGCGGTCTGAAGACCGCTATTACCTATGCCCTGCTATACATTGAGACGGGTCTGGAATGGCTGCCTTGGCCGGCAGTCGTCCTCGGCCTTGCCCTGCTGTCCTTCGCCGTGGGACGCTGGCCGCTCACGGTGTTTACATCCCTGGCGCTGCTCTTCGCTGGCTTCATGGGCCTTTGGGGCAACATGATGGACACCATTGCTTTGATGCTCGTAGCGGTGTTGCTCTCGGTGGGAGTCGGATTTCCACTGGGTGTGCTGGCCGCCCGCAACCGAATGACCGACAGCTTCATGCGCCCCGTGTTGGACGGAATGCAGACCATGCCCAGCTTTGTATACCTGCTGCCGGGTATACTGTTCTTCGGGCTGGGGAAACCGGCCGGAATCTTCGCCACCATCATTTACGCCGTGCCCCCGGTAATCCGGTTGACCAACCTCGGAATCCGCCAAGTCTCTCCGGAGACGGTGGAGGCCGCCCGTTCCTTTGGCGCGTCGCCACTCCAATTGCTGCTAAAAGTGCAGGTGCCCATGGCCCTGCCGACCATCATGGCCGGCATCAACCAGACAACTATGATGGCGCTGGCCATGGTTACCATCGCCAGCCTAGTGGCAGCCGGAGGCCTGGGAGACAACGTGCTCCGGGCCCTGCAGAAGAACGACTCGGGAACCGGTGCGATCGCCGGCCTGACCATAGTATTCCTGGCAATCATCATAGACCGGTTGACCCAGGCCCTCGCCCGCCGCCAACAAGAAGCCATCGACTAAGCCCACTAAGGGCGCTGGATGGCCGGAATGATAGCAGGCCAATGGTTTGACAGGTCATATCAGTGCTGATAAATTGGCGCTGGCGTTTGACCAAGCAGATATGGACGATACCCTGACCCGTACGAAATGGAGGCACCAATCTTGTTAACCAGATTCAGAACCCTAATACTGGCGGTGTTGGTTACCGCGGTACTCTCGGCATCCGCTATGGGTTGCGCCGGTGAGGAGCCCAAGCAGACCATCATCTTCGGAGACCTCAACTGGGATAGCGCCCAGCTGCAGAACCGTATAGCCCAGTACCTGGTGGAGGAGGGCTACGGCTACCCGACGGACGTTAAGCTCGGGGCCACATTACCCCTGTTCCAAGGCCTGAAACGGGGCGACACCCACGTCACCATGGAGATTTGGCTTCCCAACCAGGACGAGGCCTGGGACGAAGCCCGAGCCGAAGGCGCAGTTCTGTCCGTGGGCAAGAGCTTGGGATCAGACTGGCAGTCGTCCTTCGTTATCCCCGCTTACATGCAGGAGGAATACCCGGACCTGGATAGCGTTGAAGACTTGAAAGATCCCCAGTATAGGGACCTGTTCAAGACGGCGGAAACCGGCGACAAGGCGCGGCTGGTTTCCTGTGTCATCGGTTGGGCCTGTGAGGAAGTGAACGTTGCCCAAATCGAGGGATACGGCCTGGCGGACCACATCGAAGTCATCAACCCCGGAGACGGCGCAGCCATGAACGCCGACCTCTACGGCGCCTACGAGCGGAAGGAGCCCTGGCTCGGCTACCAGTGGGGCACAAACGACCCGGCCCTGAAGCTGGACTTGGTCCGACTGGAGGAACCGGCCTACAGCGACGAATGCTGGTTCACGACCAAGGCCTGCGCCTATGAGGATGCGACCATCCTGATTGCGGTGAACCCCGACCTGCCGGCATCGGCCCCGGACGTTATCGCCCTGCTGCGGAAGTGGGACTTTAACATCGAAATCTACAAGGAGGCGGTCAACTGGCGGGACCAGAACCCGGATGCCGACATCGCAGACACCGCCACTTGGTGGCTGAACAGCAACGCCGACGTTTGGCAAGCCTGGGTGACGAAAGACGCCGCAGCCTCAGTCAAGGAAGCCCTGAAAAAGGGTGAAGAGCCCGACGGCTGGCCGGACGAGTAGCCCCACTCGGCACCCCAACCTCTGACGACAGAAAAAAGAGCCCCTCTCAATGAGGGGCTCTTTCGTTGTCACGGTATTCTCCACAGAAGCCCGGCGGGAAGGGGAGAGTATCAGTATAGGCGAGGTGGCTACACCGGCAGCCGCATTATGTGCCGTCTGATACCTGCTCTCCCCACTTCCCGGAAACCCATCGATTCAAATGTGCCGACGAACCCCATGAAGCGGTAGCTTGGGGAATCGGGGTCGACAGGGAAGGCTTCAACCACCGCTGCGCCCTTTTCCCTGGCGTGGTCCACGGCCGCCCTGACCAATTTCCTGGCTACCCCCTTCAACCGGAGCCTTCGCGGAACGAAAAAGCAGACGAAGGACCAAACGCGTTCCCCCGACGCGTCTGCCGGACCGCCCAGGGCCCGGTAGCTGTCCCGGGGCGCAATTGAGCACCACGCAACGACCTCTCCGTTGATGTAACCCAGGATGCCGATGGCCTCACCTTGTTGGACCCGCCCCCGCAGCACCTCTTTCTTGGCGTCGCGGTCGCCGCGGGAGGCACCGGCGGGCATAGTGCGCCAGACCATGCACCAGCAGTACTTGGGGCCGCCCCTGGAATTGAACAGACCCTCCAGGTCATCCCACCGGTCCCGGTCCACCCCGTGGAACTCGATTTCATCATCCAGCATGTGAACCCCCCATACCCCAAAAAAGGGGCGCCGCTTTAACGCGGCGCCCCCTGGAACGGTTTACCTGAATGCGGCTACTGGATCGAGAAGGCCGCCTGCACGTTCAGGCTCAATTGAAGCTCTCCTCCGCTGATAAACGTCGGCGAGTCGGCCACTGCACTTGACAATGCCATAGACTCCAACATGAAGTCCTGGTTTCTCGGTGTGCCTACGCCCACTTCGCCGATGAACAGCAGGTTGCCGACCTCCACACCCGTGAGGCTTGCCAGATGCTCGGCCTTGGCTGCTGCGTCCTGCACCGCTTCCTCCCGGAGCTGCGTCATGAACGGCTTGGGGTCCTCGATACTGAAGTTGATGCCGTCTATCCGCGTTGCGTCCCCACCTGCCTCAGCCACCGCGTCGATGATCGTCCCAACTGCGTCCACGTCCCGTATTTTGATCCTGGCCGAGTTGTTTACGGTATACCCAACGAGAACCTGCTTCCTGGTGCGCGTCCCCCCGGATGTCACCTCCGGATACTCGTACTGCGGCCAGATATTAAGAGACTGCGTTTGCACGTCCTGGTCTTCGAGCCCGTGGGCCTTAACCGCCTGCACGATTGCGTCCATGGCTTCGGCAGCCTCGGCACGTGCTTCCGCCACCGTTTCAGCGATGGCCTCGACTCCTATGTTCAGCAGTACCAGGTCCGGCTCGACGGTAATGGTCGCCTGCCCGTTGACCCATATTCCCGAACCGGCAACCGACTCCCGGTTCGCGGCGGTGGCCATTTCCGTGCCAGCCGCAGCTATTTCCATAACCTCCGGCGCACCTGACTCGGGATTCCCCGCGGCCCCATCGTTGGTGCAGGCCAATCCCAAAACGAGCAAGGCAATGATCACCAGTATCGCGAAGAGCCTGGTCTTCCTGTCCATTTGCACCTTTCCTTTCATCTGAAACCTTTTCTCGGCCCGCGTGCACCCGCGCGCGTCCTTGTTTTAATGACGGCGGACAAGCGCAAATGGTTCCATTAAACCCCCAGATCGCGATTTGAGCCCAAATGGGCTAGTTCCAGGACCAAACGCCCAGGGACCCTTGCGCCAATTCCCTGGGTCCGGTAGCGCCGCTGGCGTCCAGAATGAAAACGCTTTCTCCGCTTGGGGAACCACCGTTACGCCGTTGATACGGTTCTTCCCGGGTGCCGGCCAGTACCAGCCAGTTCCCATCGGGGGACCACAGGGAATGGGAATATGAGTACTGATCGAAGAAATTCAGCATGGTCATCGTGTCGTTGGACGGGTGGAACCGGAGCAATTCCTGAACGCTCCCCCCCCGGACCGGAGAAACCTTTAGCTCCAAAAGCTGGTCCTGCGCGTCCACACCCACCCAGGCGATTTTGTCCCCGCTAGGGGCCCAGAAGAACGCGGCTATAGGTTCTTGCGCCAAAGTCCGCACCTCTCCACCGCCGGCGGGCACCAGAATCAACCGCTGGAACAACGGGGATCCGCCGCCTTCCTGGTCCACCACCGCCAACTCCGAGCCGTCGGGAGACCAGGCGAATGCGGCGAGGGATCCCACTTCCAGAATCGAGGCCGCAGTACCAGGGTGGCCAACCTCTTCTACGAACAACGCTGCCCCTGCGGTGTCAGGATTCTGAACGGCAAACGCCATCCGGGTCCCATCCGGGGAAAAGGCCGGCGTCCTGAAACCGAACCCCACGGTCGTGCCCCCACCGCCTACGATCTGAAATGGCCTGCGAGCCACTCTCAACTCATCCCGGCTGTGGATCAAGATGGCGTTACCATCTTGATTCCAGTGGTAGTACAAGGGCGCTCCGGTCTCGACAACGTCAGGGGTTATCTCATCGCCCTTCCAAGGCTCTTGCGTATCCAGAGCCAGCAAAGCGAAGGCCTCCGGACCAGACACGAGGAACGATAGGGTTCTGCTATCCGGAGACCAGTACAGATAATGAGGCGCCCCTTGCGCGATCACCGAGGGGACTGGGTTCACATACACATTCCTCACGCCGCGGCCAACCAGGTCGAAAACATCCACCGATACCTCGGGCCGCCCGTCGGACGCGACGACCTTGGAAGCAGCTATCCTCGTCCCGTCGGGGGACCACGTCGGCCAAAAATAGTTGCTAGTTGCACCCTCGGGTTGAGCTAGGACGCCACCCCGGCTCTCCGAGGCCACTTGGGCCCCTCCGGTGAGGTTAAATAAGTCGCTCCCATCCGGATTGACAGTAAAAAGGCTTCCGCTGGATCCGACGAAAACGATTCTGTTTACCACAACTGTTGATAAAGGCCCGGTTGTTTCATCCGCCTGATTCTCATGGTTTGCGGGGTCCTCCACTTCGTCCAAGCTTCGACTGCCGTTCTGCTGACAGGCTGCCACTAGCAGACCGATGGCCAGCGCGATCCCAATCACAGCCTTCATCGTCAATATTGGCCACGCCAAGTTTCCCAACGATTTTACTCCGCGACCGGCAGCCGGTAATACCGGGTTAGAATACCATAAGGCGTCCCGCACGATGCCATGATTCAAACGTGGACAAGTCACGCTATGATGTGAATTACACTCGGTGAATAAGGTACTATCCAGCATCCAAGCTAGACAAAACAACCACCCTTCCGGGTACATGACTGGGAGACCTCACTGCACATAATCCCGCGTCAAGCTTCTTACGACACCCGTACACCCCGCCTTTCAAGCCATCCACGAATATCCCAACCCGGTGCATGTTAAAATAACCCATGAAGCACCCAACTATCATAGCGGGGCCAAGGGTTATCCCCACTATCAACACACTTAGGATTATTATTCTTGCTTAATTTCCTATGATTGATTCTGTCAGGCTGAATATTAACGCCGGCAACGGTGGTCGTGGATGCGCCAGCTTCCTGAGGGCCAAGTACAAGCCCAAGGGCGGACCTGATGGGGGTGACGGTGGGGATGGAGGCAGCGCCTACATTTGTGGGGATCCATCGCTGAATACTCTGTTGCACCTCAAATTCAACAGCACGCTTTACATTGACTCCGGGGCTCATGGCAAGGGTAAAAATAAGCGTGGGAAGAACGGCGCCGAGAAGATTATTCCGGTCCCTCTGGGAACAGAGATATGGCAGAGGACGGGCCGTCGCACCAGTGAGTTCTTGCTGGATGTCGTAGATTCGACGCCACACCTGGTGGCGATGGGAGGCAAAGGGGGGCGTGGGAACGCCCGGTTCGTTTCTCCCACGAACCAGGAACCGGTCTTGTCGGAGAAGGGAGAGCAAGGCGAGCGGGTGGTGTTGTTTCTTGAACTGAAACTTCTGGCGGACGTGGGCCTTCTCGCCCGGCCCAATGCGGGCAAGTCGACGTTGATGTCCCGCTGTTCGGGAGCAAGGCCAAAGGTTGCGGAGTACCCCTTTACCACTGTGGAACCCGTCTTGGGTGCGGTCCGGAACCGGGAAAAGGATTTTGTCTTGATGGAAGTGCCTGGGCTGTTGGAGGGAGCCCACCGGGGTGTCGGCCTAGGTCAACAGTTTTTGAAGCATGCGGAAAGGGCCAGGGTGTACGTGCACCTGTTGGATGGCTCCAGTGAAGATCCGGTGGCAGACTTCCACATGCTCAATCAGGAACTGGAACAATTCAATGCCCGATTAGTGGAAAAACCAAAGATCATTGCGGTAAACAAGCTCGACCTGCCCGATGTACGGGATGGGCAGCGAGAACTCGGAGATAAATTGGCCCGTGCTGCTACTGAGTGGCAACCTACCGGCGGCGTAAACGGCTGGCAGACGCCGGTAGTATTCCTTTCTGCTGTCACCGGTGAAGGGCTGCAGGGGTTGTTGGACTGCATGGTGGCATCGCTCGATGCGATCCCCAAGGAGGCCCCGGTAGAACCTCCTCCGGCATGGGTTGGAACCAGGCACAGGCAACACCTTCCCGACAAGGTTTGGGTGGAAGACGGCGTTTACGTGGTGCAGTCCGATGTCCTGGAGCGGCTGGCGGCGATGGCCGATCCCCGGGACAGCCGCGTGGTTATCCAGTTATGGCGAGAGATGGAAAGGCGGGGCCTCGCGAGGAATCTCGTGGATGCCGGTATAGAAGCCGGAGACACCATCAGGATAGGGACCGTCGAAGTGGAGTGGTTCTGAAGTGGCGATCGGGTTTCTTGGCGGGACCTTCGACCCGGTCCACTTGGGCCATTTGCAGTTAGGGGACAGCGTCGTCTCCCATCTGGGATTGGAAACAGTGTTGTTCGTTCCCACCGGACGCCCCTGGCTGAAGGCGGGCCAGTATCTATCCCCGGCATCCCATCGTTTGGAAATGGTCCGGCGAGCTATCGCGGGCAATACGCGGTTCTCTCTCTGCGATGTTGAGGTGGAACGACCCGGCCTGACCTACACGGTGGATACCCTGGAGGAGCTGGCCCGGGAAGGCCGATGGTGCGCCGATGATTACTTGATTGTGGGCATGGACGCGCTGGAGCATTTCCACCGGTGGAAAGAGCCGGAGCGAATCCTACAATTGTGCCGGCTGGCGGTGGCGGCCAGGGAAGGGCACCAGGGTTTTTCTTTGGATAGGTTGGTGGACCAGTTTCCTGAGGCTGCAGAGAGGGTAGTGCAACTGCCGGTGAAGCTGCCGGAAATCAGCGCCACGGAGGTGCGCCGGTGCGCTGGGCAAGGCGGTTCTTTGGAACGATTCGTGCCCGGTGGTGTAGCGGAGTATATCCAAAGTGCTGGCCTCTATCGATACGAAGCCCAGGTCGGCGGTCAGGTTAGCCGTGTCGAGTGAAATAGCAGAACGCCTGCTGGCCCTGGCCTTGGCCCGCAATGCCCTGCGGTACGGCGATTTTACGCTGACCTCAGGCAAAAAAAGCTCCTATTACTTCGATGGTCGACTGCTCAGCCTGGACCCGGAAGGGGCGCACCTGATAACCCAAGCGCTGTTACCGGCGCTCCGTGATGCCGGCGCCACCGCCATCGGTGGCCCCACGCTTGGCGCAGATCCAATCGTTGCTGCTATTGCTTTGGCGGGGTACTTGTCGGGAGTCCGACTGCCCGGGTTCATTGTGAGGAAGGAAGCGAAAGCCCACGGCACTGGGCAGGCTATCGAGGGCCCTCTGGAGCCGGGTAGCCGGGTTGCGATTATTGATGACACCTGCACTACCGGAGGCTCCCTGTTTCAAGCCATTGAAGCGGTGGAGGCGATCTCCTGCGTAGTGGTGAAGGTTGTGGCCGTTCTGGACCGCTGTGAGGGCGGCGGAGAGGCTCTGAAGGCCAGGGGATACGACTTCATGTCTATCCTGCAGGCAACCCCGGAGGGGACGATCACTGTTTCTCCGGGGATTTAGGCGCCGGGTCCGAAAATCTGGGAAAACCCGCTGACCTCGGCAGAACCCTCCGACGGAGCTTGCAGGTCCAACCTTGAGCCGGTTGAGGCGAAGGCCTTCCTCACGTACCCCATTCCGACAAGGTCGCCGTCCGGCAATGTACTTAAGGACGTGACAACACCCACTACCCGCCCCTCCTGCACCATCTCAGCCCCCTGGCACACCTGCGCCGCGGGCCCAAACTTCAAAGTGACCAGGTGCTTTTGAACCTTTTGGTAGGAGTCCAGCCGGGCAATTACTTCCTGGCCGATGTAACACCCCTTGGTGAAGTCAATCGACCCAATGAGGCCTGCTTCCAGCGGATTGTACTGTTCCCCCATTTCCCGGCCGTAGGTGGGGACAGCGTGGGCCACCCGGAGTGCGTCGTATGACTCCGCGCCCATGGGTGCCACGCCGGCGGCCAGCAGGGCCTCCCAGACACCGGATGCGCTCTCGGCCGTCGTTACCAACGCGTAGCCGGGTAACCCGCCGACGGGTTGATGGACTATCTGGGTTTTGGAGCCAGCGATGACTGCTGTAGTTGAGCCGTAGTCGGGAACGTCGGATAGGTCTTCCGAGGTGAGACCGGTCACATCGGCCAACGCTGCGAGAGCATTGGGTCCAAGCAGTGACAGCATCGCGGATGCTTGCGTATGATCCTCAACCTCAACGTCGTCCATGATAGTGTATTTGTCCAGCCAGGCGATGACCGCTTCTTGGGTTTCTGGGCTCGTGAGCAGCAGCACGTGGTCTCCCAGGTTGACCACGTGAACCAGGTCTACGATGCGCCCACGGTCGTTGGTCATGATGGTCGGCGCTCCCTGGCCGGGTCCAAGCTCGTCCACCTTGTTGGTGGATAGGCGGTTGATCAGGTCCAGGCAGTCCGCGCCGACGGCCTTTAGCCGGCCGGTGTGAGACAGGTCATGGACCGCCGCCGAATCCTCGGCGGCGCGGAACTCTTCAGGAGAGGAACTAAAGACTTGGGGCAACTCCCAGCCGTCTTGTGGCTGGAATGTTGCGCCGGCCTGGGCATGAACCTCGTACAGGGGCGAACGCAAAAGGGCCATTCGGGAGTCCTCCAAAAACAATAGCGCCGTCCCAGAACAAAGCCAGGCGGCGCTACAAGTGACCGGGTCAGGGGGTATTAAACGGAGAAGGAAGTGCCGCACCCGCAGGTCTTTTTAGCGTTGGGGTTGACGAAGACGAAGCCTTTGCCGTTCAGGCCATCCGAGAACTCGAGCTCGGTGCCCACCAGGTAGATGAAGCTCTTCTTGTCTACCATCACCTTGATGCCGTGCTGTTCCACCACTTTGTCGCTGGGCAGTTCGTCACCGGTGATAGTCAGGTCGTAGGTCAGGCCGGAGCACCCACCCCCCTTGACCGCTACGCGGATACCCACGTCGCTGTCGTTCCCATCCTTGGTAGCGAAATACTTGATCTTCTCGGCAGCTTTTTCGCTGATCATAACGCCAAGCTCAACGCCGTCTTGGGTGATCGCCATGAGGTCCTCCTATGAGATGCGCCGGGCGCTAACCGCCCAAATATATTCTCTCTTACCGTATTCTATGGCTGAACGTCCAATCGCGTCAAGGTTTGACGCAGTCTTGGCCGTGGTCTGTTTGGTTGCAGGTACGATTGAGGTCGTGGTTACGAAAGCGGGGAAGTCGCTTCGGTCAGCCGGCCAAGGCCAGCAGGCTCTCCAAATCCAGGAGACCGGGGAGATTCCTGGCGAATTCTTTGATCTTGGGCAGTGTAGGGGGTGACGAGCCGGTTAACAGGGGGACCAGGGCGTCGGTGGTCTCCGGTGTGTTGGACTGGACCACCATCACCGGGACCTGGCGCTGCGCGGCTTCTGCTGTGATGTAGCCCGCGGGCTCTCCCCCCTCGGTCAACACCAGGCATTTGGTGCCTGGAACGAGGCTGGCCATCTGGATGTCCGGTCTTTGTGAGCGGGTGATCACCACTTGGCTGGCATACCGCCCGTAATACTCGGGCCCCGAGTCCATGATGTTGCCGCCGATGAGTATCCGTTCCATCAAGGTGTCGGCGTCGCCGGGTTGTTGGATCCAGCGGCCGTCAAGGGTTTCAACCAATTGCTGCAACGTGGGGGCCCTCATGAAGCGCATTTCGGGTAGCACACCCAACAGGGAGATGTTGCGGGGCTGCAACACAGCAGTCAGCGCCTGCCGGAACCCGGGCAGCCGGTGTTTGGTCACGGAGTTGACGATTACGCCCGCCAGGTTCTCTCCAAAGGGCGCCACCGCCGCGAGGACGTCTTCCGGAGTGAGGTCTGGAGTGTGTCCAAAGAGCAGGACGGCCTTGGACCCCAGCGTGGAGCAAGTCTGGGTTGGCAGAGGCGAATCCCGGCCGTCGGCGGTTACCAGGGATGGGCCGTCCACGAGGACGCGTCCTTGGGAGCTATGCAGCGCTGAGACGGTCTCTTGCAGCTGCCGGGTTTGTGGGCTGTCTAAATTGGTGGTTGGGTCCCAGGCCAGGGGCTCGGGCGCTGAGGGCCCGGCGTGGCGGGCCAAAACCTCTTCCCGCAAGAAAGCTGCGTCGGGGTCGGCTCCGGGTTGCTCTGAGAGGGGCTTGTAGTAAGCCGCGGTCTTGCCCGATTGAGCCAAAGCCAGCCAAAGCGCGGCGGTGAGGGTGGTTTTCCCCTCCTGGGGACGGTGTGAAATGATCTGGAGGATCCCCAATTAATTCACTATCAATTCAGTGGCCGTGTTTGGAAATCAACCTGTGCTGGAAGGTCAACCGGGGAGAAACACTGCTAATCTACCACGTCCCGGGGCCCCGTGTTTTTGGGGTCGAACCCACGTGGAAACCGGGTGGTGGCGTCGTATTTGGCGAGGGCCAGGTCGGAACGGTGCAGGCTGGCCCCGTGGAAATTCGCCCCCCTCATGTCGGCTGCAATCCACATCGAATCACGGATCATCGCCAACTCGAAATCAGCTCCGTCCATTGACGCGCGGCTGAGGTCGGCTCCGTTCATGTTGGCGGACCTCAGCCGGGCTCCGGTCAAGTTTGCGCTTCGCATGTCGGCTTCAATCATCGTTGCTTGGGTAAGGTCTGCTCCGGTGAGATCGGCATCGATGAAGGAAGCCCGGACCAACCGGGAATTACGTAAAATCGCATTTTGGAGGTCGGCTCTTTTGAGATCGGCCCAATAGAGGTTGACGTTGGTCAAATTGGCGCCGGTGCAGCGGGCGCCGGCCAGGGACCCTCTGCCTAAATTCGCGTCGGTAAGGTCTGCTTCGTAAAGGTCGGCCCCGGCCAACGTAGCGCGGGAGAGGGCCGCTCCGGTTAGGTTGGCCCCCTTGAGGTTGGCGTGCCGCAGTTGGGCCCCGCGAAGGTCGATGCCGGCCAGATCCGCCCCCTCCAGGTCCAGAATCGCCTCTGAATGCAGATTCAACCATTGGGCCAGGGCGTCGGTCCCTTCCAGGATTACTGCGACGTGTTCTCGATTAGACATGGCTCCCCTTACCTGAGCCGGACAGAAATTGCAGCCCTGAGAACAACGCTCCGGGCTGCTTTTTGGGGCGATGGACCCGAGGCCGGAATCGGCTAAGTATTGGCCCCTGCCTCCTCTGCCTCAAAAATCTTTTCCATGAGCGTCATTTTCAGCTCGTTGACCTTTGGTAGGTCAGGGTACCCGCCGTCGGTTTTACGGTCGAATATCTTGACCCCATCCACGCAGACTTCCAGGCGGCCCTGGGAGGCGGGAGTCAGTTTTACGGCAATGTCCCCTGGGTTGTGCGCTCCCCACATTTCGGTCGCCAGCCACGTGGCAACGGGGTAGTAGCCTCAAGGGACGCAATAGATGATTTCGACTTCGACCTTCCCAAATTCAGACCGGGGCATAAACGGCTCCTACGGATGGTGGTGCTTGAATACTAAGTGAGTGTAAACATCGGCGGGATTGATTGCAAGAAGGGCCGCCCCGCTTACGCCCCCGTCATTCCCACCGCAACGGCAATCCAGACCCCCGTGGTGGGGGAGGCCGGTGGCGATCGCAACAGTGTACCGGGTTGCGATAGTGACGGGAGGGCGGAGGCCCGGTGGCGCATCGGCTAGGGAACTATGGCGGTGCCCACCCCGGCGGCGGTCTTGTCCCGGTTCTGGTTTTCACAGTAGATGTCCACCGAAACCAGGGTTCCCTGTTCCACCTTTTCCTGGTGGGCGACCTTGCCGTAGACCGTAATGGTGTCGCCGCTGGTCACCGGGCGCAGGAATTTCAAGTTGACGGTCCCCGTGTGATTGAAAACCGCGGGCCCGAAGAACTTGCGCAGGGACTCGGCCGCAAAGGTGATCGACATTCGTCCCGAGGCCAGGATGTAATCGGTCCCCAACCGTTGGCGGGCGATTTCTTCGTTGTTGTGAATGTTCTGGACGTCCAGGATGCCGACCGACTCAAACAGGTCGATGCTCTGGCGGGTGACTGCCTTGGTGACCGAGGGAATTTCCTGGTCGATCTCTATGTTTGTGGATGCCATTTCTTTCCCACCTCGTCTGGTTTCTTCATCTGGTAGGTGCGGAGTTTTTCCAGCAGCCGGCCATCTTCGTCGATCGCGGTGGCCTCGATAACCAGGTATGGCTTATCCCGCCGGGCATACTTGTCGGCCACCCGGCCGGTGACCTTGATTCGTTTTCCGGGGATCGGCGGATTGAAAAACTCCACCTCGTTTCCAGCATTCACCCCGCCGGTATTGTCGTAGTACACCATTTGGAGCGCCGTTGAATCGTGCTTTACCGCCAAAGTCGGATACGGCGCTTCCGGGTCGCCCACCGACTGCCGGAACGCGTCCAGCATCTCCTGGGTGAGCAGGTACTCGTAGGCCCCCAGGGGTTCGCCTATTTCCAGTTGATCGTATATCAACTCTTTACGGTTCTCGTTGACCACGGGGCCACCTCCGGCTGTCCAGAAATCACGCTTGAAGGGCCTTGGTTGGCCTCGTACACCTTAATACTTGACCCCATACCAGTCAATCCATAGTGCGGCGAGCAGGTGTTTGGCCTGTGAACCCGGCATCGCCTATAATGCTACCAGAGCCTGAGTAATAGGTTGGACCGCCTCGTATGAACCTCATCTTCGAACTCGGCGATTCCCAAAGACCCAAGGGCCATGCCCTGGCATATTTCCGGGTGAACACCGAGCCGGATAAGGTTTACGCGAGCTACGTGATCACCCTGCCCATCAATGCGGACCTTACCAAGTACGTTCCGCCATTTTTGGCGTCCCACTTGGGAGGCTTGCCTTTAAGCGAGTTCTCCGCCTTTGCCATGCCGCCGGTGCCTGAGCCGGTATCGGGGCAACCGGAGTTGGAGCGGCTGGCCCGGCTGCGGGATGATGACCTGCTCTACTGCGGCGACATGTTTTCCTTCGACCTGCCGCGCATGATGGAGACGGTGACCGAGGTGGTGCAGGAGTATTCCCAGCTTTGCGGGGCCAGGTTCAAGTCGGCAGAAACGGCTCCGTGGCCGGACGCCTCGGGGGTCGGCGCGTCTCCACTCCAGGACGGTGAATCCGGCAATGACGACGGAACTTCCTACAATGTGAACGAGGTCCTGTTCAGCCTGATGAGCGAGAGCGACAAGCTGGCCGAGTTGTCGCGGCTCATGGGTAAGCTGCGGTTTGCGGTTGAGGGCCAGGATTCGGGGCAGGCCGAAGAGACCAGCGACGAAATTTCCGTACTGGCCAAGCACTTGCCGGACAACTTCCAGGTGGCCAGCCTGCTGGCCGCGGCCAAAGACACCTCCCCCAAAAGCTCAAGGCTGGCTCAACTTTACCTGGATCGCTGTTTTCGTCTGTCCGCCGGCGACTATTCCAGTGTTCAGACCCTGGAGTCTGAGATTCAATCCCTCCGGACCCAGGACTAGCACCTGCGGCCGGTTGGCGCGCGGCTGCTGTAAAAACCCGCGAACCCGCGCTGACCCTAGCCGCTCCGGTTGGTACGTGTTTTTGGCTTACCTGTCACGCTTGTCCCTAACCAATTACCGCAACCTGGTCAGCATGGAGCTGGACCTTCCCCGGGGCGTGCTGGTTTTTTTTGGGCCGAACGCCCAGGGCAAAACAACGCTCCTGGAGGCCGCTTACACCATGGCTATTGCCCGGTCGTTTCGGGCCGAGAACGAGCGGGAAGTGGTGAACTTCGACGCCGCGTCCCGTGGGGAAATGGCCCTGGTGGGAGGAGCCCTGGAAAGCGATGGCTCCCAGCTTCAGATATACGTGGGGTACCAGCCAACGCTCAGTCCGAGCCATGATAACGGTGCAAGTCATTCCTCTCCGAGACCGACGTGGTCGGTCCGCAAGCAGATCAGGGTGAGCCGGGTCCGCCGCACCGCCACCGAGTTGGTGGGGATGGTCCACGCGGTCCTTTTTGGCGCCGACGACATCGAGTTGGTGTTCGGTCCGCCTTCAGTGCGCCGGCGTTTCCTGGATATTCTGCTGTCGCAAACCAACCCTTCCTATGTCAGGTCATTGCAGCGTTACCAAAAGGTCGTGCGGCAGCGGAATCGGCTGCTGAAATCGGTTGCGGAAGGCCGGGCCGATGCGCAGGAGTTGGAATTCTGGACGGACCAGCTCGTCGCCGATGGAGCAGGGATCACCTGGAGCCGCCATCAAGCCCTGGACCACCTGGCCCCTCTCGCCATTCAGAAGCACCGCCAGTTGAGCGGAGCCGACGGGGATCTTGAGTTGCGGTATCGCCCCAGCGTGTCGGTGACTGGCGACGAGGCCGAATTGGAAACCCGGTTTCGGGAGGAACTAGCATCGGTGCAGGCGCGGGAGAGGGCAACCGCCACCACCGTGGTTGGACCCCATCGAGACGACTTCGATTTGCTAATTGAAGGCGTGGACATGGGGACTTTCGCCTCCCGTGGCCAGGCCCGCACCCTGGCCCTCACGCTGAAATTGGCGGAAGCCGCTTATCTCGCGGACACCCGATCGGAAGGCCCCTTGGTGCTGTTGGACGACGTGCTTTCGGAGATGGATTCCCTCCGGCGCCGGAGGGTGTTGGAGCAGACCGCCCAGTACCAGCAGATCCTGATTACCACCACCGACCTGGATCTAGTTGCCGGTTACTTCGGTGACCGGGCGTCTTACTTCGAGGTTCAGGGAGGATCGGTGAAGCCGGTGCTTGGAGACTTGGAAAATTTTGCACCCGCCGGGAAAGACGCTGCGTGACGATGCCATGCCCGTAACCAAAGAAATGCTTGACGAAATTGCCCTGAGCCGTGCCGAATATGACCGCATCGTGGAACTGCTCGACCGGGAACCCAATCCGGTAGAGCTGGGCATGTTCGGGGCTTTGTGGAGCGAACACTGCGGCTACAAGCACTCCAAGCCCTTGTTGAAGCTGTTGCCCGGTAAGTCTCCCCGGGTCGTGTCCAGCCCGGGCGCCGAAAATGCCGGCGCCGTGGACCTGGGGGACGGCCTGATCGCTGTGTTCAAGGTGGAGTCCCACAACCATCCCTCGGCGGTGGAGCCCCTGCAGGGCGCGGCAACCGGTGTGGGAGGGATCGTCCGGGACATACTTGCCATGGGCGCCCGGCCGGTGGCCCTGCTCAACTCCCTGCGGTTTGGCCCGCCGGATGATCCCCTGACCCGCAGGCTCTTCGATGGAGTGGTTGCCGGGATTTCCTGGTACGGCAACTGTATAGGGGTGCCCGACGTTGCCGGAGAGATTTACTTCGACCCTTGCTACACCCAGAATCCCCTGGTCAACGCCATGTGCGTGGGACTGGTCCGCCGCGAGCAGTTGGCGACCTCAGCCGCCGCCGAGGTGGGCCATCTGGTGTGGTTAGTGGGAGCAGAAACCGGTCGCGATGGAATCCATGGGGCTTCGGGGCTCGCTTCCCGCACCTTTGAAGAGGAACAGGAGCTGCGGCCCACCGTACAGGTGGGCAACCCTTTCCTGGAAAAGATATTGATTGAGGCGTGCCTGGAGGCCTTGGCGACCGGGAACGTATCCGCAATTCAGGACCTGGGAGCCGCCGGACTCACCAGCGCTGCCGTTGAGTCGGCATCGGCCGGTGGGCGGGGGGTCGCCCTTGACCTGTCCGGGGTTCACCGGCGGGAGCGGGACATGAGCGGGTACGACGTCATGCTTTCCGAGTCCCAGGAGCGGATGTTGTTGGTTACGCCGCCCAATGAAGCCGGTCCGGTGCGCCGGGTCATGGACAAGTGGGAGGTGGAGTGCCGTCAGGTTGGGGAAATCGTCGGCCCGCGGGAGGTGCTGGTCTCCGATGGCGGCCGACCCATTGCCCACCTGCCAATTCAACGCCTGGCGGAACCGCCCCAGTACCGCCTGCAGGGCCGTGCTTCGGCGTCTTTCTACCAGCGGCAACGCTTGGAGTTAGCCCAGGTCCCCCTGCCTGAAGGCACACCCGGGGAAATCCTGTTAGACCTGCTGGGTTCACCGAACATCGCCAGCCGGCGGCCGGTGCACCGCCAGTATGATAACCAGGTGCAGACCAACACCGTCGTGGGCCCCGGCGGAGATGCGGCCGTGCTCCGTATTAAACACAGCAACAAGGGTATCGCCCTTACTATCGACGGCAATGGCCGTTACTGCTACCTGGACCCCTACCGGGGCGGCCAAATCGTCGTGGCTGAAGTATGCCGCAACCTCACCTGTGCCGGCGCCACTCCCCTGGCCTTGACCGACTGCTTGAACTTCGGCAACCCCGAAAACCCGGAAGTCTACTTCCAATTGGAGTGGTGCATACGCGGTATGGCCAAGGCGTGCCGGGAGTTGGGCGTGCCGGTGGTCAGCGGAAACGTCAGCCTATACAACGAGTCTCGGGGACAGGCGGTGTTCCCCACGCCGGTGGTGGGCGGGCTGGGCCTGCTGGAAGACGTAAAATCCCACTGCCGGTCCGGGTTTCCCCGGGATGGACTGGTGGTGGCGGCGTTGGGGTTGGGGAACCTGAGGGCCCGGGCTTCGGACCTGGCGGGCAGCGAGTACTTGGTCCGGTGGGGCCAGACCCTGGCGGGGCGGCCATACATCGACCTGGCGTTGGAAAAGCGAGTGCACGAGTTGTGCCGGTTGGGGATAGAGGAAGGCATTATCGCCTCGGCACACGACTGCTCCGAGGGCGGGCTGGCGGTGGCCCTGGCGGAATGTTCCATCCAAAACGGCGTTGGGTTCAACGGCGAGGTCAAGCTGCCCCGCCGTTGGGATGCCGCGTTGTTCGGCGAGCGGCAGTCCCGAATTGTGGTGGCGATGCCCAACGACCGCTGGGACCGTTTGCAAGAACTGGCCGACGCCTCGGCGACTCCGGTTTTGAAATTGGGGACCACCGGCGGAGACCGGTTCCGCATTGGCAATTCTCTGGATCTGGCGGTAGCGGAGTTGGCGGATGCCTGGGGCCACGGGTTGGAAAGGGCGTTTGCCTGACCGGTTTTGAGATTATGCCGATGAAAGAGCCGGGAGAGGAAAAGAGCCCGTTGCGGGTGTTGTTCCTAACGCCCTATTTCCGCCCGTATTTGGGCGGCATAGAGCGGGCGATCGAACAACTTGCGTTCCAACTGCTGGAATCCGGCGAAGTGGCGGAGGTGGGGGTCTTAACCACCAAATACTCCTTTCCCCGGGAGGCCCAGCCTCAGTGGGCTGACCGGGAAACCACGCCGGAGGGCATTGCCATATTCCGGCTGAAGGGCTTTCCCAAATGGTCTATTCCCTTGTATTCGGTCCCCCTGGTATGGTTTTCACCCCGCCAGATTGACCGGTATCTTAATGAGTTCGACCCGGATGTGGTCCACTTCGTGGGTGATGGGTGGTTTTGGGGCCACGTTTGGTCGTGGTTCTTGTACCGGCGGCGGGCCAAGTTTGTTTTCACGCCGTCATTTCACGTTTTGCCCTGGACCCGGTGGTGGCTGCGGCCCTTCAACATCCTGGTTTGCAACGTAATGGACCGGGTGGTCTCCCTGACCGGATCTGAAGCCAACCAGGTACGCCGGACTTACCTAGCCCCAAAGTCCCGGCAGGAAGTAATTGGGTGGGGAGCGGCTCCGCCGGTGGTCTCGGAACGTGATTCAAGGGAATCAGGCGCGGCCGGTGATCCTCTGACCATTCTATGCGTCGGGCGTTTGGGCTGGCACAAGGGTCAGGAGTGGCTTGTCGGCGTATACAATCAAGCCCAGGCCGGGATGCAGCGGGCCACCCGCCTGGTGTGCGTCGGTCGGGACGAGGACGCCGAAGAGAGCCTGCGCCGCCAAATTGCCGAGTTGGGCCTGGAAGATCGGGTCAGTTTGGTAGGGGAGGTCACCGATCAGGAACTCACCGAATGGTATGCCCGGTCCGACGTGTTCACCCTGTTTTCCCACTATGAGGCCTTCGGGCTGGTTTTCTTCGAAGCCATGGCCTACGGAGTGCCGGTCCTGACCCACGACGTGGGAGCCAACGCCGAGCTTTTAACCCGGGGCGCGGTGGTCACGCCTAGATTCGACCAGGAGGCGGCGGTCGCAGAATTGGTCCGGTTGGTCAACGACGAAACCTACCGCCAGGAAATGGGCCGCCAGGCCCAAGATTACGCCCTGTCAGAGTTCACATGGGAAGCAGTTGCGGAGAAGTACCTGAGGGTGTACCGGGGGTGAGGTCCTTAATGGCACGGAGGGTTCTCTTTGATGTCTACCCGCGATGATCCAATATGTCATTGTTACTATTGTGATGCACGGCTGTCCCCGCTTTACGATTACTGCTGTGTCAGTTGCGGACATGAAGCCTGCGACAACGACAGTCAGGCGTGACAGGTGGAAGGTTGCGACGACGTCACGTGTATCCGCTGCGTTTCGGTTCATCAGAAAGCTTACCATCTAGCTGGACCGCGATTGATGTAACCATGAAGGGAGTCCACACAATGAAAGATGACTTGAATGCACGACAAATCGCGCAAGACGGATTGCAGCGGGTTGAGGAGGGCATTCTGAAATTACTGGACAGTAACCCACCGGGACTACGAAATACGGAGATCGCGGATTTGTTGGACCTACGCTCCGATTTCCGGGGACGTCAAAGGGACGATTTGACTTACTCAGTATTGGGCGGTCTTATAGCGAAAGGATAAGTCAACTGGGACCAGCATACCAAGGGATACTCTGAACAAGTCGGGAACAACGGCGATCCTCTGTTGGAATCGTGCTTGGCTAAGGCGTGGTCTGGGGCAATCCAACAACTTATTCAGAGGTTTCCAAGATATTCTCAAGAGTATGAGGATTGGTAGTCGGTTCTAGGAATAGCTGAGAGCGGCATGATCGTTCGGTAATCTTCCGCAATGTGACTCTCTGTAAAAATGCAAACTCTGCCTGACATCCATTTAAAAATTCTCGACTACTAAAATGTTGGTGGAACGCCCTTCCACCGGCAGGGCGGTGATGACAATGGGGTCTGCGTGACATTGGGGTCATCCCGTGCACGGCCAGTATATTTGGGGAGGCTAACGAAACATGGACCGACAACAACTGGAAGAGGGCGCCCGGCAGATATTGCTTACCAACTTGCGCCAGGGGATTGCCGATTGGAACGGCAAGTACTATAGCTTTGTCTGCCCATCGCTGCTGGGGTACCCTTTCCAGTGGTTCTGGGATTCCTGCTTCCACGCCATTGCGCTGATTCATCTGGACCATGAGCAGGCCAAGGCGGAACTTACTACGTTGATGAGCGCCGCCCAGCCCAATGGGTTCATTCCACACATGATTTTTTGGGAGATGGAGAAGCAACCCGAGTTCCTGAGCCGGAACATCGTCGGCATGACTTCGCCCAACTTCAGCGCCACCATGCAGCCACCCATCATTGCTTACGCGGTGGAGCGGGTTTACCAGGCCACCGGAGACCGGGAGTTCTTGGAAAACGCTCTGCCCGCGCTGACCGCGTTCTACCGTTGGGTCCGGGAGGCCCGCGACCCGGATGACGACGGGTTGATTGCCGTAATTCAGCCGGAGGAAGCCGGCACCGACTGCTCTCCCAAGTACGACGACATCCTTGGCTTGGAGGAACTCACCAACCGCGGATTTATTACCGCTCTGAAAAAGGTTTATGCGGCCTATGAGCCCATGCGAGGCGACGACCACCGCATTCTGGCCGCCGACTATTTTCACGTGGAAGACGTTCTGGTCAACTCGATATACGCCATGGGGATGCGCTCGCTGGCTCGGTTGCTGGGCGACTCCCCGGAAGCCGCCGAGTTCAACCGGCAGGCCGACAGGACCAGAGACGCGCTGCTCGAAAAGTGCTGGGACCCCGGCGCGGGAGCATTCTTCGATCTGTCCGGCGTAGACGAACTGGCGGTGGAAGAGGTGACGATCAGCTCGCTAATGCCGCTGATCTTGGAAGACCTGCCTCGCGAGATCGTGGAACGCATGGTTGACCGGTGGGTGACGGCGCCCGAACATTTTTGGACACCCTACCCGCTGCCCTCGGTCCCGGCGTCGGACCCCAAGTTCATGCCGGGGAATCCCGGGGGCTTCATCTGGCGGGGTCCCTCTTGGATCAACACCAACTGGTTTCTGTCTCACGGGCTCCGCCGCCACGGCTATACCGAAATCGCCGACACCATAGTCGCAAAGAGCCATGAATGCATCGAAAAGTCAGGGTTCAGAGAATACTATCACCCCTTCACGGCTGAGGGCTTGGGCGCGCGTGACTTCGGCTGGTCAACGTTGATACTGGACTTGTAACGCCGCAAATGGCACCGTAGGGGGCTGGTACTCAGGTGGACCAAGTACGGCCTTCCGGATGTAAGCAGTCCGGCGTGTGCCCGCCTAGACCCGCTCGGGGTTCGTGTGCTTGTCGGTTGCGGTAAGGCGCCCCAGAGGCTTGAACGGACGCAGCCACCCGGGGCTTTTGGTGCGGTTATCGGTGTGGGCGGAACAATCGGAGCAGGAACGGGGCGTCAGTGCCACCGGCGGGCGGCTCCGTTTCCGGGGCGTCCCCGGAGTCCTCAACGGAGACTCCGCAACGGAAACCATCGGCAATTCGTCCTCTGCCAAAGACTCCGCAACGGAAACCATCGGCAATTCGTCCTCTGCCAAAGACTCCGCAACGGAAACCATCGGCAATTCGTCCTCTGCCAAAGACTCCGCAACGGAAACCATCGGCAATTCGTCCTCTGCCAAAGACTCCGCAACGGAAACCATCGGCAATTCGTCCTCTGCCAAAGACTCCGCAACGGAAACCATCGGCAATTCGTCCTCTGCCAAAGACTCCTCAGCGGCGACCTGCCCATGCTCCCGCAGAGCGATTTTCACCAGCGGGTTCTCCTGGTCCAGGTAGAAGGTGCGCCGGCGTTTGTTGCGGCCGGAGACTTCGTCGGGGACGGAATGCCAGCTTTTGGTGAAGAGATCGCCGTTGCCCATGGATCGCAG
Organism: Dehalococcoidia bacterium; assembly: GCA_963663135.2. GTDB lineage: Bacteria > Chloroflexota > Dehalococcoidia > Lucifugimonadales > UBA3495 > Io17-Chloro-G2. The sequence continues at coordinate 255,074 of CAXXRM010000002.1, forward strand.
TAACCTGCTGACGTAGGTCCGAGACGCCGCCTTCCCCCATCGGCTCTGAATGTAGGGGTTCTCAGCCTCAATTCCCTGCTCCAGGGCCTGGCACACTTCCCCAACCAGGAAATTAAAGGCTACGTGGCTAACGTCATCCCGGTGTTCCAGGGTATTGGCCATAACGATAAGGTCGGCGATGCGGTCCCCGGTTTGCCCATCCTCGGGCTGTTTCGGCAAGTCTTTCAATTCGGCCATAACGTTCTCCATCAGCGAGGCCAATTCAGGAGCCGGTGGTGGAGTTGATGGCTCAGACTGCGACGGCGTAGACTCCGGTGAAGTTGCCTCGGGAGTTGGCTCGTAAATAGCCCCGGCAGTTGAATCTGGAGTTTGTTCGAGTGTGGAATCTGAATTTGGCTCAGCGGCATCGGGCTGCTTGACCAGAAGCACCGCTTCCAGATCGGGTTCCGGTTCTTCGGTGTCGCTCGCTACCGCTTCCAAAGCCTCAGTGGTCGCGGCCGGTTCCAGAGCGGTAGGCGCACGATGACCATTGGCTGGGCGCCGCTGGGTGGAGCCATCGGGGTCCGGCTCGTCGGCCATTATGGCCCAGTCCACCAACCCCTCGGTAATCAGCTTGATTTGTCCTTCCTGGGCCACCCTCGCCATCAATTTTTTGAATCCGGAGAATCCCAACTTACGTTCGTCAAAGTTGGTGAATCGCCGGGTTAGCCGCTGTTTGATGGAGGTGAGCAACGGCGCGCCCCCGGCGCGTCGTTCCTCCCGAACTATGTCCTCGATGGCCCGGATGATTTCCGTCAACTCGGGAACTGCAGTTTGTTCGGTGCCGCTACCGGTGCCGGTACTGGCGCCAGTATCGGGACGGGGGAAGGTGCGATTCGGCGGGGGCGGCTCTTGCGGGGTTTCCGGATCGATGTCGACATCGTAAAGGATCAGGCCGTCAACCTGGTCGGCCAGCCGCCGGGAGGTGCTCCAGGAGACGCCGACGATTACCACGTGCTTGCCCATGGTGCGCAGGGTGTTGATGACGTGGATGAAATCTGAATCGCCGGAGACCAGGATGAAAGAGACAATGTTGGGGTAAGCGTGGGCCGTCTCGATACAGTCGGTGGTCATCTTGATGTCTACGCTGTTCTTCACCCTGGTGGTCCGGGTGTAACCCGAAGCCGAGGGACTGCCGTAGCTCAAGCGAGTGGGGACATAGACCGGTTCGATGCCCGCGGCGTAGAGCGCGGGAGGATCGTTGATAAACTGGCTGGCGCCGCGCAACTCGGGAGATCGGGTTACCCAGTCGGCGTATGCTTTGGCCACGACAACCCGGCCGTGGTTGGATGCCTCCTCTTTCAGAGCGGACACGTTGGGGTACATGTGCCCGGCGGCCAAGCTGATTTTGAAGTTTTCCCAATCGATAAAGAGGGCTACGTCACCGCCCCGGTTCGAAGGTTCGTTCATGCTCCCGATTCTTCCGGTAGTATAACCACAAGGATCTATGCAAGCACCAGTGTAAGTTGCGGCCCAGTTCCAGTCAACAAAGGCGGCGCGGGTGCGGTTCCAGCGGGGGACTCTGTTATGGGGCCGGGAAAGAATGTATGCTGGGCATCGAGTCATTTCGATTTCAATAACGTGATTTCTGAGTAGTAAGGAGCCCGACCATGCCGGAACGACGCCCCAGGATGGAAGGTAAAGTAGCCATTGTCACCGGAGCCGGATCAAGCGGTGAGGGAGTGGGCAACGGCAAAGCCACGTCGATACTCTTCGCCAGGGAAGGGGCTAAAGTTTTGTTGGTGGACGCCGTCGAAGAGCGCGCTCTGGAAACGATGGTGATGATTAAAGAAGAGGGCGGGGAAGCGTCGGTATTCCAGGCCGACGTGACCGATGCCGACCAATGCGTCGCCATGGCTGAGGCCGCCGTGGAAAGGTACGGCCGACTGGACATCCTGGACAACAATGTTGGAATTTCCGCCCGAGGCTCGGTGTTGGAAGTTAGCGAAGAGGTGTGGGACCGGGTCATGGCGGTCAATGTCAAAAGCATCTACCAGGCCAGCCGGGCAGCAATTCCCAAGATGATAGAGACCGGCGGTGGAGCCATCGTCAACATTTCCTCCATTGCCGGGCTGCGTGCCCACAGCCAAGCGCCATACACTGCATCCAAGGCGGCGGTTGTTGGTCTGACCATTTCCATGGCGGGCGACCACGGGCCCGACAACATCCGGGTCAACTGCATTGCGCCGGGACTGGTTTACACTCCGATGGTGGCCCATCGCATGAACGACGACCAGCGGGAAGCCCGCAAGAACGCCGCGCCGCTGCGCACCGAGGGGGACTCCTGGGATGTGGCCAATGCGGCCCTGTTTTTGTGCAGTGACGAGGCCCGGTGGATCAACGGCGTGGTCCTGCCGGTGGACGCCGGACTCCTGACGGTTACCCCCGTCACATACAACACCATCTCATCCCAGTCCAGGTATTAGCTCGCCAGACCAGGTATTAGCTTGATGGAACCTTCGGCGGCAGTCGAGGTGGCGCCGAGTTGCCTGTCCAGCAGTATCCCCGAAAGATTGGGCGCTCGCGGGCAGCGGATTTGGACGCAGACAGCAGAAACCGGCTTCTTACGCCGAATCGTTGGCGAGCCTTGCGCTAACCAGCCGATTCAGGCTTACGCCCTCCTCAGCGGCGCTTAAGGCGAGGGAGCGATGCGTCTCCGGAGGTACGCGCACCATGAATTTTCCGCTGTAGGTGCGGTCGGCCATTGGTTCCGGCGGCGTTTCATTGTTGGCCTGCATGTCGGCGATGCAGTCTGCCACCAGCCGCCGGATTCCGGAAAAGGCCTCTTCCGGTGTAGGCGCAAGCCAACTCAAAGAAAAAAACTCAACGCACAGTCCAACGTATTCCTCGTCCTCAGCAGACCAAGTGACTCTATATGTGTAATGGTCAGCCATCACCTTCCTTCAATTTTTCAAGCGCCTTGATGACTTGGCGTACTTGATATGGTTTTGCCATGCCCTTGTCGCTCTGTATGTTTACCCTGGGGTCACCTCGCCACGGAGTGCGGTAAACCCGGTGGCTTGTGCCTCGTTGATGGGGTTCTCCGAAGTAGCCGTCGCATACTCTAGCTAGCTCTACGAACCGAACGCCGTTGGGATTACTTCGGAGTTTCTCAATGGTGGACGCGAGGTCCATGCCGAGCTTCTGTATGCGATTGGGTCAAACAATAGGGCATCAGGCCTCCTTTTTAAATGCGTGACTCGTGCCACGCATTACAATGGTACCAATAATGATACTATTGCTCAAGCTGCCGTGAGGTCGTAACTGTTCGGACTAGGTGAGTCGGATAGCTTCAAAGCCTTGCGATGACCGCTAGCCTGAGCACCGACAACCGGAATTAGGCCCATGATTTTCCTTCGAAGGCTGCCCGCATCTCCTCAAGTCTGGACAATCACCTGATATCCGGTCTCTTAATTCCAAGGGTAAGTGCTAAACTGGCCCGGATGCTGCCGGATTAACCGGGAATCATGCATTCCCGGCAGCTGCACCCGCGGTGGTGACGGTTCACAACCAGCGCATTTATCAAGGCCCGGAGGTTTGATGCCATGAGGCTTGAGGGAAAAGTTGCGTTTATCAGCGGCGGAGCCCGGGGTATGGGGGCCTGCGAAGCCCAACTCTTTGCCTCAGAGGGCGCTCGGGTGGCAATCGGCGACGTGTTGGAGGAAGAGGGACGACGCCTGGCCGCAGCCATAGGAGAATCCGGGGGCGAGTGCCTATTCCTACCCTTGGACGTTACCAGTCAGTCCCAGTGGGAAGGGGCCATCGCCGCGGTGGCGTCGCGTTTTGGCAGGCTGGACATCCTGGTTAACAACGCCGGCGTTGGGGCCACGAACGCGAGGGTCGAAGAGACGGAGGAAGCAGATTGGGACCGGGTGATGGATATTAACGCCAAAGGTGTCTTTTTGGGGACACGGGCGGCCATCCCGGAGATGCGGAGGTCCGGCGGCGGCTCTATCATCAACATTTCTTCCCAGTTGGGCCTGGTTGGAGTGGACAATAGCAGCCCCCAGTACCAGGCGTCGAAAGGGGCGGTGCGGTTGTTGACCAAGGCCACCGCAATCCAATATGCGGCTGAGGGCATCCGGGCCAATTCAGTGCATCCCGGGCCCATCGAAACCCCCATGACCGCGGCCGGCCGCGCGGACAGTGCCCGTTACGAAACCACGGTGGCCCGGATTCCGCTGGGCCGGTACGGCCAGCCCGAAGATGTCGCCAACGGAGTGCTTTTCCTGGCGTCGGACGAATCGTCGTTCATGACCGGCAGCGAGTTGGTCATCGACGGCGGCTGGACCGCGCAGTAGCGTTTTCGGGCGGAATCAAGCGCGAACCAGCCCCGGGGCAGCTTGCTCAGTCAAACCGTAATCCCCGGCTTGTTGGAAATGTTCCCCGGAGCCGTCCCATATCGGAGTCTGGTTGAGGTTAGACCTCGAGCAGGATCTTACCGGTGCTCAGCCTTCCCTCCAATTGGCGGTGAGCCTCGGCCGCCTCAGCCAGGGGCAGGGTCAAGCCAATGTGGAGTTTTAACTCTCCGGTCGTTGCCCAGCGTAGCACGTCGTCGGCCCTTTGAAGCAGTTCCTCGCGGGTGGCGGTGTAGTCACCCAGGCTGGGCCGGGTCAAGATACGAGACCTACCCTGTAACAAGGATGGGTCAATGGGATCGATGGGGCCGCTGGCCGCCCCGTACAGGGCCATGTACCCCCGTAGGCCCAGGCAGTTCATTCCCTTGGTGAAGGTGTCCTTACCCACGGCGTCGAAGATCATCCGGACGCCCTCGCCGTCGGTGGCCCGCTTGATCTCGTCTTCAAAATCCTGGCGGGTGTACATGATGACGTGGTCGGCGCCGGCATCCGAAGCGGTGGCGGCTTTGGCGTCGGTGGAAACGGTCGTGAAAATCTCTGCCCCCACCTTGCGCAGCATCTGGATCAACATCAGCCCCATACCGCCGGCCCCGGCGTGGACCAGGACCCGGTCACCGGCATTAAGCGGGGTGATGCCGAAAACCAGGAAGTGGGCCGTCATTCCCTGGAGCATGGTGGCGGCGGCGGTTGTGAAGCTGGTCTCCGGCGGCATCTGCACCAGCAGCCAGGAAGGGACCACGGCCCTTTGGGCGTACGCGCCGGTGTGCATCGCGTAGGTAACCCTGTCGCCCACGACTACTTCGGTGACCCCTTCTCCCACGGCGGTTACAACGCCGGCCGCTTCCCGTCCCGGCGTCCACGGAAATTCGGCGGGAGGATTGGAACCCCGGCGGCTGGATACGTCGGTGAAATTCACTCCGGACACTTTGATGTCCACCAATGCTTCTCCCGGACCCGGCGTGGGATCGGGTGCGTCTTCATAACGCAGCACATCCGGTGGACCTACCTCATGGGCTCGAACGCTTTTCATTCGGAACCTCCTTAAAGCTAACCGCAAAGCCTGGCGGAAATCACAGGGTACAACAGATGCACCAACCGCGAAAGACCGGAATAGTAGGGGTATAGGGTCTTTTCATTGTCAGCCGTTATTCCCGCCGCACGCACCGACACCCTACGCACCGCCGTCCCACCGCGTTCCATCGTAATTCTCGCCGCAGCGGGAATCCAGAGCCCTTTTTTTGTGTGATGGCGGTTGTGCTGACAGGAGACTGCGGGGTGCGAGGCCGCAGTTCCCGGCGCGTCGGCGCTGCCATGACCGTGTTGGGGCATAGTCAGGGCTCTGGATTCCCGCTGCGGCGAGAATGACTGGAGAGAATGAAAAGGCCCTGAGTAGGGGTGGTCCGGACCATGATCCCGTCCTACCGGAAAAGCCGGGGAAGGTGCCCCTATGCACCGAGAATTGAGCCGAGCCCGGAAAGGTCCTTGACCTCCTCCATGCTCCGGAACTGCTCGATCGCCCCCAGAATGTGGTCGGGAGTCATAACGTGGCGGGCGCAATATAGAAACTTCGCATCCAACTCTTCAGGAGCCAGGGGCAACTCCGGGCCTCCCCGCGCAAACTCCACCCGCTGCTGAATCGTTCCCCCTCTTGTCGTGGCGACGGTAACCGTTGTGGGTTGGGGCGCCAGTGTCGTTGGGACTTCATCACCGACTGCGCTGACCCGGCGCATCAACCGCCGCACCGAAGGGTCGGCCAAAGATGCTTCGGAAAACTGCTCCAGCAGAGGCTGTCCGTGCAGCCAGGTAACCGCCACTAAAAATGGGAGACTTTGCCGTGCCTCCCAGGGAGTTTGGGGGTCTACTTCGGGCAGCGCCTCCAGCGCGGCCGGTGTTACGCGGACGGTTATCGACTCCACCTGGTCCGGCTCGATCCGGTGTTGCTCCAAGAGATGGAGCACCGCGTCGATGGGGCCGTGGGCTGCTGGCGAGCATGGATACAGACGCAGCACCGGTCCGGGCGTGACTACGTCGAAAGGATTCCCAAGGGAAGCGAAAAACTCGTCCTGCTGAACGGCGGAGAGGCCGGCGGGCGGCAATCCTGGCACCTGGCTGAATCTGGATCCGGCGAAGGGTGTAGGCATACCGGCCCGGACCAGCAGAGCGGAAGCTGTCCCGGCCGCGGCCATTTGGCCATACTGGAGCGGCGGGACTGGCCCGGTCATTCTGGCCCCAAGGGGAATGTTCTCAGTGGATGCCAATTCCAAAGCGGTTGCAATTTCGAGCGGGTCCAATCCCATAATCATCCCGGCCGCTGCCGCTGCGCCCAATGCTCCGGACAGCCGGTCAGGGTTGGTGGCGACAGGTTGACCCTGGCCACCGGGCGCTGCCAACGCGCCCAGTTTGGAAGTGATCTCGCAGCCGTGAACAAAGGCGTTGAGGACCGTTCTGCCCGAACACCGTTCCAACTCGGCCAGGGCCATGACCACCGGGAAGATCACTGCCGTCGGGTGGCCTCCGCAGCCCACGATGTCATCGTCGAATTCCAGCAAGCGGACCATGAGGCCGTTGGCCAAGCACGCCTGGACCGGCGAGGTCCGCAGGCCCATCCCGATAACAGTGCATTTCCCTTCACCGCCCATGTCTCGCACGAATCGGGTGACGGCCAACGCTTCCGGCTGGGCCGACCCCGCCAAGGCCACCGCGGCGGCGTTGATCATGATCTCCTTGGACCGCTCTGCGGCCTGTTTGGGCAGCGAGTCGTCGGAGCTGCGTTCCCAAATATATTGAGCTAAACGGCGGGTGAAAGCCTGAGCCACGAGAGCCTGTTCCTGTGAAGAGCACCTCGACCCCGTAGTAGGATGGACAACAGGGGCCGCGTGGGATTTCCGGGAGCATACCGGAGCATGCTTTATGCCGCAACTTCGGCGCTGGCGTTCTGAATCCGGTGGGGCGTGCACGGGAATAGCAATGGTTGCCGGCATGGCTGGCGCTGCCGCCGAATGGAGGGGAGCCATTTGGGTTTACTTTGGATTGCAAGTGTGTTTTAGTAAAATCCCGACCCGCCGCGGGCCGGGCAAATCGCTGGCAACAAAGCAGTCACAGCCATACCGGCTGAGGAGTTTTCGAACATGAGCTACGAAGTAATTAAGGTTGACAGGCAGGACCGTGTGGCCGTGGTGACCCTGAACCGGCCCGAGGTTCTCAACGCGTTGAGCTACCAGTTGGTCCGGGAATTGGACGAGGCCGTCACCGAGATGGCGGAGGACGATGGTGTTGGGGCCATCGTTTTAACCGGCACGGGTGAGCGGGCCTTTTCCGCCGGAGCCGACATCCACGAAAACCGGGAGCTTGGGGAGGAGGAAAGGGACCGCATCACTGCGGAGCGAGCGGACTTCACCTGGCGTTTGGCCGCCAGCCCCAAACCCGTCATCGGAGCCATCAACGGGTTGTGCTACGGCGGCGGGACCGTTATGGCCACGAGCCTGGACTTTCTGCTGGGGTGCGAGCGCTCCAGTTTCCGGTTTTTGGCGGTCAATTACGGTCAGATGAATGCCACCTGGAGTCTTCCGACCATGGTTGGTTGGCCCCGAGCTAAGGAATTACTCTACAGCGGCCGCGAGGTCTTTGCGGATGAGGCCTATCACATCGGTCTGCTGAACCATCTAGTGCCCTCCGAACAGTTGATGGACAAGGCGGTGGAGGCTGCCGCCGGGATTGCCAAGAACCGGGCCGAGGGCGTGGCCAACATCAAGCAGATATTGATGGAGCACACCGGAAATTCCCTGGAAGAACAGTTCCGAGACGAAGTAGACGCTCGCGCCGGCCGGTTTCGAGGCCTGTCGGTGGAAGAGGGCTTCAAGGATTTCCTGGACCGAAAAGGCCGGAAACCCAGGGTCTAGTAAGCCAAAGGTGAATCCGGACGTGCGGTCGAAGCGCTGGTCTCGCTTCAGGCGGTTCTCTGATATCTTCCCGCCCGGGTATCCCCCAGGAGGATCCCCGTGGTAAGCCGCCAGCCAACTCCGCCGCTGGGCAGCCGGGGAAATCAACCCGATGCCATCGCTGCGGACGGCTCGGAGATTCGCCTGCTCATCGACGAACGTCACGGCGCAACCCGGGGTAGCCTGGTGGAGGTCACGCTGCCGGCGGGCCAGGTCTCACGTCCGGTGTGGCACCGGACAGTCGAGGAAGTCTGGTATGTCCTGGAAGGCCGGGGCCAGGTCTGGCGCTGTCCTGCCGGGGCCCCCGCCGAATCGGCTCCTCCGTTGGAGGTATCCCCCGGTGACGCTGTAGGCATCCCCACAGGGTGGCGGTTCCAGTTCAACTCCGCCCACCAAGCTGGGCAAAATCAAGAACCTTCGTGATTGGGTTCGCCCTGGACCAGTGATCATTCAGTCCTTCGCGCTCTGGAACGGAGTTGGACTTCCCAGCTAGGAGCTGTCCCAGGAGTATGGAGGTTCATTTACCTGTGAGTTAACCGTTGTGGCCTGTGATTTTGGATTTTAATTGCCATAATTGACAAAGAGAGCGGGTAGGAATATGGCCTGATGTGAAGGCAGCTGTGGGGATTTAACACAGGGTGGCTGTGGATAGGGAATGCTAGTAACTCGTCGCTTGCCAGGGCCGAAACTATCACTGGTGTGCGTCCGGGCTGCGTGCTTCGCCCTGATTCTTGTGACGACCGTGGTTCTCCTAGAAGTCCGGCCGGAAAGTGGCTGTGGCCGGGTAAGCGGCTATACTTGGGGTCAACAAGTGTAGCGAGGGCGGAGAATGTTGGGAGAGCGTTCGGACCAGAGGGGACTTTGGGAAGCGGACCGGCTGTATCTGGATCACGTGGGGCGGGACACCTTCTACGGCATGTTGGCCTCGCTGCGGGGCCGGCTGTTCCGAGACGCCGAGTTCGCCGAATTCTACTGCCCCGACAACGGCCGGGACAGCGTGCCGCCCAGCCTGCTGGCGACGGCGCTGCTGCTCCAGTCCCACGACAAGGTCAGCGACGCCGAGGCCAAGGCCCGGGCCGACTTTGACCTACGCTGGAAAGTAGCCCTGGGGATTGAGGTGGAGGACCGGCCCTTCGCCAAGAGCACGCTGCAGGTGTTTCGCGCTCAGCTGATCCTGCACGACAAGGTGCGGGAGGTGTTCGAGGGCAGCCTGCGGCTGGCCCGGGAGTCGGGGTATCTGAAAGGGCGCGGGATGCGGTTGGCGCTGGACACGACCAACATCCTGGGGCGTGGCGCGGTGAAGGATACATACAATCTGTTGGCGGACGGGATCGTCAAACTGGCGCGAGCGCTGGCACAGTTGAAGGGAATCAACGTCGGACAATGGGCGAAGAGTCAGGGATACCATCGATACCTGGGCTCCAGCGTCAAGGGCGAAGCGGCCATCGACTGGTCCGACCGGCAGGCGCGGGCAGCGCTGCTGGCCGGGATTGTTGCTGACGCAGATCGGTTGTTGGAATTATCGCGTCAGGCGCAGGGGGAATTGCCCGAGGACAGCGCTGAGCGTCAGCGGATTGTGACCGCGGCGGAACTGCTGGGGCAGTTGCTGCTCCAGGACGTGGAGCGGACCGAAGGCGGGGCGAGTCTCAAGGATGGGGTGAGCCGGGACCGGATGATGTCGGTGCACGACCCGGAGATGCGCCACGGCCACAAGAGCAGCAGCCGGCGGTTCGACGGGCACAAGGCGGCGATTGTGGTGGACACCGACTCCCAGCTGATTACCGCCGTGGAGGTACTGCCCGGCAACGCTCCGGACAACCTGGGGGCGCTGGAACTGGTGGAGCAAAGCGAAGCCAACACCGGTGTGCCAGCGGAGGAGGCCATGGGCGATGCCGCTTACGGCGACGGCGATACCAGACAGGCCTTCGCCGATGCGGGACGCACCCTGATTGCCAGGGTGCCGGGCCGCCCCAACCGGTCTCACTTTCCGAAGGAAGACTTTCGGATTGACCTGGATGCGGGTTCCTGCACCTGTCCAGCGGGGCAGGTTACCCGGACGATAGTTCCGGCAGGGCGGCGCACCGACCAAATGGGTCGAACTTACCGTTTGAAGGCCTTCCGATTCGACGCGGCGGTCTGTGGGGCATGCCCGCTGCGGTCCCAGTGCCTGGCGGCAAAACCGGGTACGGGGCGGACGGTCCGGCTGCACCCGCAGGAAGCTTTATTGCAGCAGGCCCGCGCCCTGCAGCACAGCGAGGGTTTTGCTGAGTATCGGCAACGGAGGGTAGTGGTGGAGCACCGGCTGGCACGGCTGGTCCAACTGGGAATCCGCCAGTCCCGCTACTTCGGCCGCATCAAAACCAGGTTCCAGTTGTACCTGGCCGCCACGGTGGCCAACCTGACCCTGGTGGCCGCCAAAGCCGGCATGACCGGTGAAACCGGCCACGGCCCCAGCGCCGGCAGCGCCCTAGCCGCTGGCATGGGCAACTCCGCCGCCAATTGCGGCGCCGCGTGGCTCGGGCAAATTTGGGCCCTCATTTTGCTCGCGGCGGCCGCACTGCCCAAATCCCTCTTCCCAACAAGGGGTTTCCGTCCGGATTTCTAGAGGCTAGAAAACATTCACCGCCGGCATATCTGTGACCAAAGTGGGAACATGGGACTTCGAGTACGCGAAATCCGGTCGGTGGAACGAAGATGCCTTAAACCACGCGACCTCTGCCGACCATCCGAGCTGAGAATGTCGAACTCTCCATCCTTGATCAACTCCAAAACAGCCTCATCCAAATCACTAAATCTACCCGCCGTTCTGTTGGCGAGCATATGATGCATCGCATCCACAGTCACAGGGCCATCAGAAATAAGAGCATTCAGTTCCTGCGGCATCGAGCCAAGAAGCTCTTGCTTCAGGGCATCCCTATCAAGCTCAGTGAAGTTGAACAACGGTAAAGTTTCACCGCTGAGAAGAGCATCCCACCCCAACATATCGAAGCCGCCGGACCCGTAGTGCTCAAACTTATTAGAACTATTCCAATGGCAATTGATCATCACATCCCGCGCAGTTGGGTGTCGGGACAAGTGAACGAACCACAACGCTCTCCGGGATTCTCGCGGCCTAATGAAAAAGGGAGTATCAAGGTCAGCTCCCGTAATAATACGGACGTGATCCCGAAGTGCACGCTGAATTGCAGCCCTCCCATCAGCGTCCCCCTTCAGGTGAACCCAATCCAGGACCTCCGATTCAGACAACCCAAGAGGAACCACTGTCTTCAAAATCTCAGGTCGATTTCCAAGAAAATTGACTAAGACCTCCGCTCCAAAGGTCAAAATAACTTCAGCCGTCGGCAAATTCACGAAGATCTTCTTTATAAGAGACAACTCCACTTGAGAGTACCCAGTCTGGTCCAATAGAAACAGAGCCCGGCCAGCTATGGGCTGGCGACGTTGAATGTCTGCAATAATTCTGTCGACAACGTCAGAAAACCGCGCCGTGTGAACCACGATCCGCTCACCGTCTACTGAGCGCCCACGACTAGAAATGGCGAGCCTCAGTTGAGCAGTGTGATCAGGCTCCACATCAACAAAATGAAACTTGCAATCAAAGCTCAAAGGCTTGCGACGCACATCGTTCAATCTTTGTTGAGCAGCCTCGACCTCCTCAATCATGACTAGTGGTGAACCCGCTACCACACCTCCAAGAGGATCAGAAAATTCCCCCCCACCAGCAAAGCCATCCACCAAGTCTAGCTTAAACTGGTCACGAGACTTATTCCTGTTTAACCGATCCAAATAGTCGCTGATATACCTCCGAAGCACATCCAGCTTTGCCTTGCTATGGTCTTCAATCACAGGCAGAGGCGAACCAGGACCCCACTCAAATGACATCTTATGCCATCCCCAATCCAACGGGCATCGCACTATATTCCTTACCTTCAAGCAACCGCCCACCGGACTTAGAAGTCTTTCCTCCCCATTGTTTGAAGAAAAATGGTATCCCCTTTTCTTCGCAAAGGTCTCGAATGTCAATCACCCAAGAGGCTTTTAGCGGCCGAGCTTTCGGCCCGCTCTCGCCGCCAACAATTACCCAAGAGATACCAGATATGTCCCCGAACCCTACCGGCCCCAACAGAGGCTCCACAGAGAGAAAGCGAACCGTGGCAGGGGCCCCCTGAAGGTGTCTCACCCTAGCTACCGCTGCTTGATCCTCAACCGAAACCCCACACCAAATGTGTTTCGGAGCAGATTCTTGCCCATACCTCTTTGACAAATAGTCTCTCATAATCGGGCTTCGCTTGGTTAGAATCTGGAAAGTGTGCCAATCAGCCTTTTCCATAGTAGTAAACACCTGATCAACGAACGACAAAGGAATTTCCTTATGGAAGAGGTCACTCATCGAGTTGACAAAAATCATACGCGGCCGTTTCCACGAAAGAGGTCGGGATAACCGCTCAGGCCGGAGTGTCAGGTCGAATCCCTTCTCGAAGTGATGGCCAGGCAGCCCGCGAAACCTCTCCGAAAGGCGCTCAGCGTAACAATTGTCGCATCCTCGAGAAACCTTGGTACACCCAGTTACGGGGTTCCAAGTCGATTCAGTCCACTCGATGCTGGACTTCTCGCCCATAGTAAACACCTGCCTGACAAAGATTATTCATATCTCCCATTACTAGTGTGGTGTATCCGTAGTTAGCCGCATTATGCGGAGGCTTTCTGAAAGGACAGGGAACCGGATTCTTGCTCGAACCAGTCACTGTGCTCGCCAACGCAGTCCAATACAGTGACCTCGTTCCAAACCAATCATGTTTTAAGCTGAATTGTAACGAACAAAGCCCGGACCCACATCGAGAAAAAGTCACACAAAAAAACAATTGGGAAGACAAGCCTCTGACGCAGAAATCGGAAACCGGCGATCCACCAGCGTGACAACGCACGCATAACAAGCGCTAGGTGAACGATGTGGACCTACGACCTTGTACGCATTGAACCGACCGTCGTGAAGTGGACCCAGGAAACTGGACAGGATTTAGGCTGAGTTAAGTGAGAGTCCTGTCGCTCACGCATATTGTGCCGACGCTGGCTTCGGTGAACACTTGCTGGTATGCGTTTTGGTATACGGCAGAGCCTACGAGCTTCGATGAGGGCTCCATTCATGCCTATTCTGGCCATGAGTTAGACTCCGGGCATCTCCGCTCCAGGGCGATAACAAAGTGAAATGATCCCCCGTCTTTGGGAGCGACGACTACCAGGTACAGCTGTCAAGGGTAGCGACAAGGGGGTTGTACCAAAAGGCATATAACGGGGGATTCGCCGGGCCTTTGTGATTCCGGTGCCGGTAGTCACGGTAGTTATTGGTGTAGCCTAGGCAGTCAATCGGCCCTACCAAACCGCCCCAGCTATTGAAGTCCTGGATCTGTTCCGTTTTCTTATGGGCGGTAGTCTATGGAAGTGGGGGCGTTGCCAAACCGCTTTGGGGGCAGGCTCTCAAAATATGCGTCACAACCTGACTCGTCACAAGCACTTTTGAGCCTATGTTCTTTTAGTTCAAAAGTCAGCCTGTCTTCAATAGTCAGTTGGGAATAGGAGTCCAACAACTTAAGGCAAACTTCGCGTTGTTCCTGGTCTGATTTTGATGGAACGTTCGGCGTAGGCCTATGTGATTGCGAAGTTCCCGGGCTCAGCAATAGAAGCAGCACTATCCCCAACAAGGCGATGGTGGACAAGTAAGGGCAACTATGGCGATATTGCGTGTTCTCATGCCCGGCCTGAGTTACCCAAACTACGACCCCTCAATGGGCCTACCTGGGTCATCGTAAGGGGCATTATATACCTGGTTCCCCAAGGGGCTTTTTCTACAAGAAAGGCCCGGGGAAGGATTCCCTTCCCCAGACCTTCGGACCCATACGTTGCTCGGCAAGATCCTGAAGAGCCCCGATGCCGCAAGTGGCCGGGCTCCTGGTGTCTACTTTAGGTTAATATCCCCGCAACCTCCACCGCACGAACCGGGCTGTAAACGGCAGAGACTTTTGGACTTCAGTCGTCGGTGACCAAGTCGTCACTAGCCGGTGTTCAGCGTCAACTACTTCTGCCGGTTCCGTCAATTATTCTTGCCGGTTCACCTCCTCGGCCTGGACGCGTTGCTGGGCTGCGCTGCCGTCCGCCCCTCGTACATGTGCAAGTCCGAGCCACAGATACAAGAGGAAGTGATCTTCACGATGCCATCGTTGGGGTGTTGCAGCTCCGGGTCTGGCACATTTTCCGCGGCGATACTGAATGGGGCCTGGTAAACAACTGCTTTCATAACAAACCCCTCCTTGGCTTACAGGGGTCTTCTATCGTAGGTCTTTTATGAGACCCCCCTCTCGGCTAGCTTCTCCGGTGTGACCAGCTCGTAGAACTCGATCTCGTAGGAGTCAAGCTGGGCCTGCATCTCGGCGTTCAGAGTCCGTACCACCTCGGGGACCTGGGAAGGCCAGTTGGGCTCGATGGTCGCCTGGGTCCACTCAGCATAGGCCACGTTGGGAGTTCCCGGCAGGCCCTGGGACACATACACTTGTGCCTTGGGCCGGCCATTCTCCTCGTAGGCGGCGCATATTTTGATCAGCAGGTTGGCAACCTGCCATACCTTCCCCGGCTGCGCTTTGGCGATTCTTCTGATGACGTACATGGCTACTTCTCCTTTTTGTAATGCGACCTGGATTAAAACGGCCCTGGCTTTCGTTCCGCTATATTCGTCACTCCCTTTCCCCAACTTTGATAGCAAAAACCATCTGATTCTTGGGTTAACGGTTCCGGAGAGTTGCCGCGTCCGCCCATCGAAAGGAAGTCCCTTTGGCGATTGGAACAGCTTAATATCTGCCCGTGCGAGCATGGGAAACTAAACCAAAGCCAAGTGGCATCTACTGGCGCGGGTCTCTGGCGGGAGGGTCATGGAGCGTCTAACTCTTCTTCCAAAACTGCCACCATCCTCTCGTTGATCGCAGGTCCGCCACCATCGACTGCGCCGGCTGGTCTGGCGTGCCCGCTGTGTCTGGCGTGCCCGCTGTGTCTGTTGTGGCCGCTGTGTCTGTTGTGGCCGAATCTAGGGCGGGCCTAACCCCAGGGTCGACAGTAACGCCCTGGGTACCGAATAGCTCCCAAGGTCTGAAGGACTCCACGAAATCCTTGGCTTCTTCGATAGATGGGAACCCCTTCTGGGAGCGGCTCGGGTCGTAGCTAAAAGTCTTCGCCGACGCGTCGATGCCCCGTTTGGTGTCTCGGAACCCTCCAAGCTCCTCTTCATGGCCGTCGTTTTCGTCACTGAGAATCAGGTTCTCTCCCCTTTTTACCTTTCGCCAATACACTCTCATGCAAAGCACTCCTCGACTCCGGTTTCTAGCTTGACGGTTTTGGGACCTTGATAGTCTCTACTTCTAAAATTTGCTCGCTTGGTCTCGGAGAGGTGTGTTCTCTCTCCAGGTATGGCAACTCCTCGGCGATGGTCAAGTTCCTTAAGTGGCGCGCCCTTTACAAGTTGGGCTGTTGCCTCAGCCGACTGGTGTCGAGGGTGACTAGCCTACGCCTGGCTCGCTTCCCCAGCGCCACCAGGAACATCACGCTTTTACCTTCCGCGTGGGGCGAGAAGAATCCGGATACTTGGTCGTCGTAAAACGTCAGGCCAGAGGCCCCCAGTCTTTGGGCATAGGCTGCCAGGTAGATTTTGCCCGCTGTGATACTGGCATCCAGCTGGGCCAACCGGTAACCCCGGTTACCAAAACGCTCCAGTATCGGATTCAGATTAGTCATGAAGAAAAGGTCGACGCTGGCATCGGCCGGAAGCGGCTGATCGAGCCCCAGATGACCAGCTTGCCGACGGTAGTCTCCTTCTTTCAGCAGCTCCAGAGCCTTCAGGTCTCGGTGGAACACATATGCGCCAGATGGGAGGTCGTATACAGTGTTCACGATCAGATAAATATCATTGAGAGCAGCGCCAGGTTGTCCTAAAAAGTCTGCCGGTATGCCCTGCGTGGCCTTTTCGAGCACCGTCGACAGCTCCCGGAGGGTTATCGATTCGTGGCTGAAACGGCGTGCGGACCCGCGCCGAACGATGACCGACTCGATGGAGTCCTGGGGCGTCTCGCCGTCAGAGTAGCGATTTAACGGTACGAGGCGTCCCGAAGGATGGGGCATCAGCATTGCCGGGCCTTCGCCTCGCCAACAAACCACCTCTGCTTCATCCGTCAGAGAGGAGGCACCGTGCATCTCCCAAATGGCGGGTAATTCTACCTCGTACTCCGAAATCGGCTGAGTATCCAGCGAAAGGGGCTCTAAGTCGGAAGAGGATCCGATTGACGGCTCGGGAACGAATCCAACTGGTACCAACACGAGAGCTACTTCCTGCCGGTTCTCTAGATCCAGCAGGCGGTTAACCGAGCTGTCCACGAATCCAGCCACCACCTTAGCAGGTAGGCCATGCGTGTCAATGGCGGAGGCATGTTGGGCCACTGGGGCGGAGCAAAACTGTACCACCTGGTGCGTAAGGCCAGCGAAAAAGTCCGAGCTAACTGGCCAGCATAAATATCAGCGTCACTTGTTGAGGGAAATGCCCTGATGACGGGTGGGGCAGCAGATGGCAGGCAGGAAGGTCTTGATGCGACCTATTCTTCGTGAGGCTCTTCTCGAGTCTGAGAGACAACTCCCTCTCTGCTACGCTTGAGCCGGTAGCTCTCGCCGTTCATCTCCAGGATGTGGACGTGGTGGGTGAGCCGGTCCAGCAGGGCGCCGGTCAGCCTCTCCGAGCCGAAGACCTCGGTCCACTCGTCGAAGGGCAGGTTGGTGGTCACCAGGATTGAGCCCCGCTCGTATCGCTGGCTGAAGACCTCGAAGAGCAACTCCGCCCCGGTGGGGGACAGGGGGACGAAACCCAACTCGTCGATGATCAGCAGGCTGAGGCGGGAAAGTTGTCTCTGGAGGTTGAGCAGACGCCTCTCGTCTCTGGCCTCCATCAACTCGTGGACCAGGGCGGCGGCCGTGGTGAAGCCCACCGACATCCCCCGCTGGCAGGCGGCCAGGCCCAACCCCAGGGCCATGTGGGTCTTGCCGGTGCCGCTGTTTCCGACGGCGATGATATTCTCCCGGCGCTGGATGTATTCGCAACGTGCCAGTTCCATCACCAGGGACTTGTTCACCGAGGGGATGGCGGTAAAGTCGAAGGTGTCCAGGCTTTTGACGGCAGGGAACCGGGCCGCCCGGATCCGCCGCTCCACCATGCGCTGGTGGCGATCGATGAGTTCCAGTTCCGCCAGCCTGAGCAGATATTGGGAGTGGTCCACCCCTTCGGCGGCGCACTGGGAGGCCATCTTCCCGTGTTCCCTGAGGAAGCTGGGCAGTTTCAGTTCCTTCAGATGGTGTTCCAGCAGCAGCGTGGACCGGTCGTTCATGCCGCCCTCCCCGACAGCAACGTCATGTAATCCCTGGCGGAAGTGATGCTCACCCTCACCCGGGGCAGGTAGGGGTAGAGCTCCAGGTCGAGGCGGGGCGGCCTGCCCTCCAGCCGGCAGAGCACCAGATGCTTCACCGCGTCGAAGCTCAAAGCCCCCAACCGGAGGGCATCCCGAACCGCGGCGTGGACTTCCCCAGGCGAAAAATGCTCGAATAGGCGGAGTACCTGGACGAACTCCCGCTTGCCCCTTCGTCCCATCCGGGACTCCAGCAGGCGCCGCAGCGTGGCAAACTCCTCGGGAAGGTCCCATCCCTGCAGGGGAGCGGCCTGGTCCAGGGCCGCCGTCTTCTGCTCCAGCAGGGGCAGGTAGTGGACGGGGTCGAACACAAAATCATCCCGCTGGTAGGAGCGGTGATGGCGGGCGATGACCTCGGACCCGCAGCTGATCACCACCCGGTCCACATAGCCTTTTATCAGAACGTCGCGGTGTCCGTAGGCCACCGGCGCCGAGTAGTCGTTGGTCCGGTACCGGACCAGTGACAACGAACTCACCCGGCCCGACTGCTTCTCGCAGGCGTCATAGGGCGCCTCCGGCAGAGGCAGAAGGGCCTCCAGGTCCCGTTCCATCCGTCGACCTATGCTCTCTGAGTGGCCCCTCAACCTGGCATCCATCCGCGCCAGGCAGCGACGCTCCAGGTGGGCGTTCAGCGCCTCAAAGCTCTCGAAGGACGGGACCGGCACCAGAAAGTTGCGCCGCATATAGCCGACCATCCCCTCGACCTTCCCCTTGTCGTTGCCCTTGCCGGGGCGGCCGAACCGATCGTCGAACAGGTAGTGGGACTGGAGTTCCGTGAACGCCCGGGTGCGTTTACGGCGTCCATCCCCCAGGATCCTGGCCACCGCCAGCCGGGTGTTGTCGTAGAGGATGCTCTGGGGCACTCCGCCCAGGAAGGCGAATGCCGACACGTGGCCGTCCAGGAAGGCCTCGGTGGTCTCGGCTGGGTAAGCCTTGACGAAGCATCCGTCGCTGTGGGGCAGGTCCAGGACGAAGCAGTGGGCTTTCTGTTCCACCCCGCCGATGATCACCAGGGCCTCGCCAAAGTCGCACTGGGCGTGGCCCGGCGAATGGGACAGGGGCACGAACATCTCCTGCGACCCGCGGCGGTGCTCCCTCACGTAGTCCTTGACTATGGTGTACTGGCCGCCGAACCCATGCTCGTCCCTGAGTCGCTGGAAGATCCGCTGGGCTGTGTGGCGCTGCTTCCTGGGACGCCTGAGGTCGTCTACCAGGATTTGGTCGATGACGCCGGTGAAGGGCGCCAGCTTAGGACGCCGGGGCGGATTCTGCCGCCGGTAGCCCGGGGCGCTGAGTAGGCCAGAATCTTGCGCACCGTGTCCCGGTGCAGGCCGAACACCCGGGAGACCTCCCGTATGCTCATCCCATCCACCATCACCGCCCGTCGGACCCGTAGATACACGTCCACCTGGTACATCCATCCCACCGCCCATAAGCACGACTTCGAACCTATGGATGGCAGAGGACGGTACATTTTTCAACCGCCACAATGTCAGGCGGTCAATCCGTCCAGGTGGTCCACTTTACCTCCGCCTTTTACACAAATGGCCGGGGCAATAGTGCACACACGAATCATCCGTCTGCGCCGGGGGCAACCGGAGCGTTCAACTCGGGAGCGTTCGGATAGGCGGAATCATCCGTCTGCGTGGGGGCAACCAGATCCTAGACCCAGATGGTGAGGGATCGTACAGAATCGTCCGTGTACGTCGGTGGGAACCCCTTTGCTCTGATTGTTTGTATCACTCCCAGCGTTGGCGGTGTTCCGCGGCGTTTGGGACTTATCCCAACTCGTGAGTTGGGGTCCTGCACGTCGCGACGGGAAGACCCTGGGGCCCTTGATTCACCCGTATGCTGTGGAATTTTTATGAATTGGTGTTTGTGAAACCAGGGAATAGTCCCCAGCTTTTCGTATCATCCGTCTGCGCCGGGGGTAACTTGGGAAGGGAGTCCAATCGTCCGGAATAGCTTGGAATCATTCGTCTGCGCCGGGGGCAACCTCTTTCTGATTGTTCTTATTACTCCCAGCTTTGGCGTGGAGGCGTCTTTGTATATGCAGTGGCGGGTATAGCCTGGCGGAAGTCGAATCTGATAACAACGAATTTGGGCATCAACGCATTGGTGTATTTGGTGCCGGTGTTGAGCTTGGCGTGGCTCTTTGGTCTTTCTCAGGTCGGACCTATTTCAGTGGGCTACTTGATTGTCGGCGCGTCTGTGATAGTAGTGGCCAACTTGCTGGTCAACCTCGAGGCCGGACACAGGGGTCCGGTGGGTTAAGGTGATGGCGTCACCCGTGTTTCACCGGATCTGACGGCTCTGGGATTTCCCGTTTCTCTTCGTATTCGGTCTGTATCCAGCCTCTCCGGGCGTCTTCCGCCATGTGGGGTATTTCCTCTTTGGTCTTCGCCTGGGAGACACAGCCGGGCAGGTCGGGGAAGGTTATTGAGTATCCTCCCTGCGTTTCTGGGTAGACCACAAAGGGGTAGTTGAGGTCTAGGTAGTGACTGATGGGTTTTCGTCGTTCTGGGGTCATTCTGCTCCTGGAGTTTTGGGGATAGCAAAATGGCCCTGGCGGATGGGTTGTCGCCAACGGGGTAGTAGAAATATAACCCGAAGACTTCGACCCGCCAGGGCCATTTTTTGTTTTGTTTTCCGAAGTCCCCGGCGGATGGGTTGGTGTCCACCGGGTAAAGAAGAAGATAACCGGAAGACTTCGACCCGCCAGGGCCTCTTGGTTGGTGGTGCTCTTAGTCCTGGCGGATGGGTTGGCGCCAACGGGGTAAACCATATAACCCGAAAGCTTCGACCCGCCAGGGCCTTTTGTTGTTTTTGTATTTTACGCTTCTGTGTGTTGGTTCGCACTAAGGAGGTGTCAGTGGATAGGGTTTTGGGTTTAGCTAAGAAGCTGGTATCAGCTGGCGTAGCTCCATTTGATTCCGGATCGGTCCAGGACGGAGGGGAACATATTCCTGCTCCGGTACGCTCGGGCGAAGGTCCGGTACAGGCGCTTGCAACTTTGGATGGCATCTTCCTTCGTTTTGCCGTAACCCGTGAGTCTCAGGGCGGGGACTCTGGCGGCAAACAATCCGTCCCTGCCATGGTGCTCGATGACGTAATTCACCTTCGCTGTCACTTTTGTGTTGGTCATTTTGGGTGGTTCATCCCTGACCTGGATGGATTAAGGGCGGCTCCCAGGTTCCCCGAAGGGGGAGCCGCCTTCCTGTGTGTTCTCATCGAGTGTGGACCTTTGGTTCTGCGGGCCGTATTTGGAAAGGCAAATAGGTCATGATACGTCCCATCCTGACTCCAAGGGTGCGGCCGCGACTATTTTGGTTTGGGGGGTTGGGACTCTTGGTGTGCCTGTCGCGGTCATAATCGAAAGTCGAAAACCTTGTCGGTCGTGGTCCGAACGGGCGGTAGTGTCTCTGACCGGAGGGCGCCGGGGCGGTTTCGGGGTGTGGGTTGTTTTGGAAAGGTGGGGGTCGTTTATGGCTGTGGTTTGGTGGTCATTGCTGTGATGTACTCTTCGTTGTTGCCAGGGTCGCTGAGTCCGAATAGGTTCTCTCTGGTTTGGACGGTGGAGGCAATCGCAATCTCTAGGGCGAGCCGGTGGGTGTCTCCTGGGAGGTGATTCTGAGTGAATTCCTGGAAGTCTTCCTTGAACTGTTCCCAATGGGTGACCTCAAGGTAGTTGTTGTTGTGGATATTGTCCGGGTCGGCGCCGTTTCGGTACCGGTCGGTCATGAATGCCTTGAAGTTGAAGTGGAGGATCTGCGTCCGGCTGTCTGTGACCGCGTCGAATTCTCTCTGGAGGTCCAGTGGCATTGAGTCCGGCTTGTGGCCGTTCTGTGCGAGATCTATGTCTCGTTCTATTTGGATCATCGCCTGGAGGTTCGTCTCGACGATCTCGAATTTGTCCTGCTCGTCAATCTGCCAGGGCTGAGCCCGGGAGAGGTACTCCTTCAAATTCTCCTGGAAGCTGGACATCTGGTGGGAGAGGTGCCGTCGAACCACGTCCATCATGTGGGAGTGCTTGTCGGGCTCGAAGGCGGCCGTCATCCGGCGGTCTGGGTGGGTGAGGTCCTTGACGCGCTCCTTCAGTGGGTGGGTTATGGCCTGTTGGACTCCGTGGACCAGTTGGTCCATCTCGGGGGCATCGACTTCTTCCGCCATCTCGGTCGTGGTGCGGAATAGGGTGGTCAACTTTTCCTTTCGGTCCTGCGGGGTTCCGCGGACCCAGGAGAGCTTGGAGGGGTCCGTGGTGGGTTCGTGCCAGTACATTACTTCCCGGGCAAGTTCTGGGTCGGCTCGCTCGAGTTTTTGGAGGAAGTTGGCCACCGCCTCTTCTTCCTTCCATTCCATGTGTGGATCATCTTTTTCGTGAAAGTCGTGCTCGGACTGGAACTCGTCTGTGCGGTTTCTCACTGTTTCTCCTGTGGTCCCTGTGCTGGTGGTGAAGTGGGTTACTTGGGTGTTGGGCGGGCGGTTCTTCTGGTCCCTGTGCATTTCTAACAGCCGGGGTGGAAGCTGGGCCTGGCTTACGAAAGTGGGGCTGGCGGGCCTGTCTGTATTTTCTGCTCTATGGTCGTCCTGACCAGTTGTCTCAATGTCGGTGAGGCTTTGGACTATGTGGTCCGACTGCGCCTCGGCGGCACCGTTTATTTCGACCATGACGTACTCGGGAAGTTCGTAGGCTTGGTAGCTCTGGTTGAGCAGTTCCCGGAGCCTGGGTAGGGTTTCAAGTATCCGGGAAATCCGGGTGATGGGTTCTGTTGCGAAGGTCCTGTCGAGTTTCTCCATGTCCTCTTCGGACATCCGGCTGTGCTGCTCTTCGGAGAGTCCTTGCATCTCGTTGTCCCATACGTCTCTTTCCACCGAGAGGATTGCCTCCTCCAGGACGTCCTGAAGTGTGGGCCGGGTGACCATGCTGGTGCTTAGGGGCATATCCAGGGAGTGGGATTTGAGATGTTTCTGGTTAGGATGTCCGTCCAATCAGACTCGAGCCATTTCACGAGTTCCGTTATGTGGTAACTCTGGGGAGTGTGGGGATATTTTACACAGACGGCTCTCTGCGTACTGACGGCTATGTCCATGTTTGGAAAGGTCGTGTGTATGGTCTTGCTGAGGTCACGGACGTAGTCCGCGACCAATTTGGAGAATGCCCTGGGTTCTGTTGAGGTGAGGTCGCCGAAGGACTGTGGGTCCATTTCCAAAAGTGCCTGTAGGTCTGACCAGATCCCAATGGGATAGTTGTCAATGGCGGAGGAATGTTGGGCCACTGGGGCGGAGTAAAACTGTACCACCTGGTGTGTAAGGCCAGCGAAAAAGTCCGAGCTAACTGGCCAGCATAAATATCAGCGCCACTTGTTGAGGGAAATGCCCTGATGCCGGGTGGGGCAGCAGATGGCAGGCAGGAAGGTCTTGATGCGACCTATTCTTCGTGAGGCTCTTCTCGAGTCTGGGAGACAACTCCCTCTCTGCTACGCTTGAGCCGGTAGCTCTCGCCGTTCCTTTCCAGGATGTGGACGTGGTGGGTGAGTCAGTCCAGCAGCGTGCCAGTCAGCCCACCAGTATGCTCGGGACAGCCTGGGTGGTGGCCGAGTTCATGACGCGACCTGTTCTCGACCCAGCACCCGAAGGACGGTGCTGGCCGAGCAGTCGAAGTCTGAGGCGATCCGCCGGAGGCTAGTTCCTCCAGCCCGCATCCGCCGCATCGTCTCCACCTGGTTGGCCCGGAACTTCCTGGGTGGCCCCAACGCCTTGCCCTGCTGACGGGCCCGTTCCAGCCCCTCCCGAGTCCGGCGCTTCATGGACTCCAGTTCCTGGTCAGCGACCCAGGCCGCGAACATAGTCAGGACTTGACCGAAGAATGCCTCCGGACTGCCGTCGTCGGCTTCCAGGTAGCGGGTCCACTGGGCCTCTGCCTCTGCCAGGGAACGAATCTTGACTCCCCGGTCCCGCAGCTCGCAGATAGACCGAATGGTGTCCGGCCAGCGCCGGCCGATGCGGTCGATAGCCACGACCACCAGGGTGTCTCCACCGGCAAGGCGGCCGTTGAGCCGGTGCCAGCCCCGCCGTTCCTGGGTGCCAGTGGTTCCGGAAACGCCGACGTCGCGGTGGATGTGAGCCAGGGGAACGCCGACCCGACGGAGCTGGAGTTCCTGGGAGGCGGGGTCCATCCCGGGGACGCCCTCCTGGAGCCGGCGGCTGGTGCGGATGTAGCCGTAAATTTGTGCCATATCCGGAGTATACGTTTATCGAACAGTCCCCTCAACACGGAAATGACAGTCTTTTACGCATGTTCCATACCCCCCCCCGTTTATGGAACAAGAGTAGGGTGTTTCTTGGTGCAAGGTTAACGAGCGGACGGTCTTGGACGGCGAGGGCTTGTCGGGTGGCAGCAGGAAGAGAAGCTGTCGTAGGGGCTAGGATAGAGGCGAATGGCGGGGCCAACAGACAAGGTTCAGGCGCCCGGCGAACCTACTGTTCGTACCAGCCCGAAGCAAAGATGTAGCCGTCGTGAAGTACCGCGAAGGTGTGCTTCCCTTGGTTCTCGCCGGTTTCAGGGTTGACTATCACGTACTCCACCCAACGCCCGGCTTCGGTAGCCCCCAGCAAGTCATCGCCATAGAAGTAGCCTGTCGGATCCACCCGCAGGCTGGGATCCCTTCCCCTCAACACGGGGTTGTGGTGGGCAATGGTAAAGCCGCTTTCACCATCGACGATGAAGACGTACCACTGGCCGTCCACACTCTCCGTGGTGTTGTAGTAGGCAACGGTGTCCTCCAAGCCCACCGCTTCGTAGAGATTAATGGCCTGCTGCACTGCGGCCTCCGTGTAGGCCGGGGCGTCGGTCTTCCGTGGCCCTTCCTCGTACCAGCCGGACCCGAAGGTAATGCCGTCGTGAATTACCATCCAGGAATGTTTGGCCTCCACCGAGGCTGTTGCCGGGTTGGTGAAAGTGTAGTCGAACCAGGCACCGTTTTCGTCGGCGGAGGCGGCTACGGCAGCGCCGGTGGGGTAATTGTTGGGACCCAGGATATCCGAGGCCAGCTGTCCCACCAAAGCTGGATTGGCAAGGGCGATCGCGGTCCCGTCTTCGTCAATCATGAAGACGTACCACTGGCCGTCCACACTCTCCGTGGTGTTGTAGTAGGCAACGGTGTCCTCCAAGCCCACCGCTTCGTAGAGATTAATGGCCTGCTGCACTACGGCCTCCGTGTAGGCCGGGGCGTCGGTCTTCCGTGGCCCTTCCTCGTACCAGCCAGACCCGAAGGTAATGCCGTCGTGAATTACCATCCAGGAATGTTTGGCCTCCACCGAGCCTGTTGCCGGGTTGGTGAAAGTGTAGTCGAACCAGGCACCGTTTTCGTCGGCGGAGGCGGCTACGGCAGCGCCGGTGGGGTAATTGTTGGGACCCAGGATATCCGAGGCCAGCTGTCCCACCAAAGCTGGATTGGCATGGGCGATCGCGGTCCCGTCTTCGTCAATCATGAAGACGTACCACTGGCCGTCCACACTCTCCGTGGTGTTGTAGTAGAAAACGGTGTCCTCCAAGCCCACCGCTTCGTAGAGATTAATGGCCTGCTGCACTGCGGCCTCCGTGTAGGCCGGAGCGTCGGTCTTCCGTGGCCCTTCCTCGTACCAGCCGGACCCGAAGGTAATGCCGTCGTGAATTACCATCCAGGAATGTTTGGTCTCCACCGAGCCTGTTGCCGGGTTGGTGAAAGTGTAGTCGAACCAGACACCGTTTTCGTCGGCGGAGGCGGCTACGGCAGCGCCGGTGGGGTAATTGTTGGGGCCCAGGATATCCGAGGCCAGCTGTCCCACCAAAGCTGGATTGGCATGGGCGATCACGGTCCCGTCTTCGTCAATCATGAAGACGTACCACTGGCCGTCCACACTCTCCGTGGTGTTGTAGTAGGCGGCAGTGGAATCCAATCCATCAGACTCATAACGCCTGATTGCCTCTCGTACAAAGTAATTGGTGTAAGCTTCGGGCATCCACTTGGGAGGCGCTGAGGCCTCGGTCTGACCTGGCATCGACTGTTGACCGGACGCCTGACCGTCAGCGGTTATTCTTGCTTCAGCGATGGCGTTGGTCAAATCCGCCTGGAAATCGCTTTCCAACTGTTGGAGAACCAGTTGAAGTTCATCCTTGTCCAAAGTGGCCGCTTCACCTGTTGGTCCTGCGGGCCCCGCTGGGCCGGGAGACCCTTGCTCCCCGGCCGGACCGGCGCTTCCCTGGCAAGCCGATATTGACATTACAATTAAGACTATGGGAATTGCTATGAGAAAAGCCCGCAATTTTCGCCTCGCATTTCCAATTGTTGTTGATATCCAGTTTAACAAACTGAGTGTTCCGACGTTCCCCCAGTTCCTGGTCTCATCCCGTCTCCAACCAGTAAGCCCGCAAGGACTGAGGTGAACCCGGTTTTTTGGACAACTGGTTAAATGAGGGTCCTGCTCATTGACCAACAGGTCCAACGCCTCGGCCAGCGCAATCTCCTTTACCAAGGATTTCTGTCGGCCAACCATGATGTTCTCCCATAACTGCCGGCAATCCGTTTCTCAATCCAGCATCGAGCGCATGAATCAGGGCACATACGCCAGCCTTCCCGACGGGTCCGGCACCAACTCCAGGTAAACCAGTGTGGTCTGAATCCGTCCGTGGCCCAACCACCGACTCGGGTAGTTTAGCGGGATTCCGTTGAACAACATATGCCGGGCAAAACTATGCCTCAGCGTGTGGGTCCCGACATTCCGACCCTGGGGGATTTGGCCAGCCTCAGTGGCCTGTCAATTACGGGATAGAAGTAGGCCTAAAATTAGGGATTGAGGGCGGGTTTTACCCTCAGGCGTGATAAATGGGAATTAATCTGGAGGTGCTGGCGGGACTTTGAACTGAATTATTCCCACTTTGAAAAAGATAGGTGGCGGAGCCTGCTGCCTGAAGCTTGTGCCTGCCGCCGTCGCCAGGGACAGGGCGGCAAGTTAGATCTGTTGCTAAAAACTTGACCCTCATCCCTGGGTGGTCACCCCAGCCACTGTGAAGGCCGTCGATTCTTCGTTGACGTTGGCTGCGTGCTGGAAGCGAGTGAAGTGGAGCGGCATCTAAACCGTCCGCCCTGTTTGCCAGTTGCGGACGGCGTTAACGAGAGAGGGCCGCGTGTAATTTTGGGGAATTACACACTTGTGTCCGCCAGTCATAGCTAAGGTGTAGCTGTGGGGTGGGTAAGGTGACAGGACGTACATTGGTTATCCTGATGGTAGGTCTCGGGATAATTGACAGTTTCCCCGCAACCTTCGCAGATGTGTCCTTGTGTTTTTGCGATCTGCCCAGTGGGACGGGGCCTAGCCCCCAGCACAACCGACGCTATTTCCTCCGCAGAGGCGTCAATACGCGGTGCAAGCGGGCTTCCTGGGCGTCCTCGTCCAGGTCCCTTCTTCTTTCGTGGCACAGTCTCCCTCCCTAACGCTCGTGGTCTACGACCGCTTGTCGAACCTGTGCCACCAAGTCTGCAATTGGTCGCATATCGCCGAGTCGTTTCGTCAACTTGTAAGTCACCAACTGGCCTTGAGCCATAGCAACTAACTTGCCCGCTCCGTTAGCCCTCACAACATCCTCTGGCCACATATTGAAGACCAACTGATTAGGACAGACCCCCAAGCAAATCAGGTGGTGATAGTTGCGGTCCAAACGAACGTGATTGAATTGGAAGGTTCGATTTGCTCCCAACCCTGCCGTCTTAATCTGACGCTTGCGCCCAGACCCCCAAGCAAATCAGGTGGTGATAGTTGCGGTCCAAACGAACGTGATTGAATTGGAAGGTTCGATTTGCTCCCAACCCTGCCGTCTTAATCTCTAAGAGCATAGTGCCAATACGTCTGTCCGTTTCATCAGTTCTGTTGCCGTTCATTACCCTTATTCCGAAGTGATTCAAGTACCGCTCGATGAATTGCTCACCGATCTCGCCCCGGTTTGTCATGCCAAGCCGTCGGTAGGCTTCTAGGGACGAATTCGCCCAAATGTCCGGAGGGGCGTTCTCCCTGATTAACTGCGTCATTAAATCTACTGGGTTCATTCCGGAGCCTCCCACGCAGCACATCCCGCAGTCCGTTTCCACAAAACTAGGAAGTATGAATGATTTTTCCTGGCGTGGACCTGCCGAACCGTACTACTGACACCCGGTTTGTTCTGTCTAACTACCACAAATAAGTCCTCTGCTACGAAGCCCAGTTGTTCAAAGGCTTGAATCAGTTCTACGTGCGTGAATCTCTGCCTGTTGGTGCATACTTCGTCCTGGCACTTGACAATAAACACCCCTCTTTCCCGTAGCACACGGAAAGCCTCTTCCCCAGCTTCCTTGTACAACTCCACCACAGCTTCATGGTATTTCTTGTCTGTTTTGTTCCCCGTCCCGTTGTTCCTGTAGTGTTCCTCGAAGGCCGTCTGGCCTGTATGTGTCGTGCCTCCTGGGGAGTGCATATACGGCGGGTCCAGCACCACACAGTCGATTGTTCCATCTTCATATGGGAGTTTTCGACAATCAACTCCGTCAAGAATATCAGTGGCCCGAAGGTCATAATTCTGCAACGTCACATTACGCCAAAACGCTCCCTTGCCATAGGTGACATCAGCCACAATGCTATCTTTGGGCACATACAGACCTAGAATCAAGGGAAAGACTTTGGCGTTTCCATCGACATATGCGCTCCGAACGAGGTCGTTCGTCGGGGTGCCGTTCTGAACTTTCCTGCGTCCAGCCATTTGCTCCTCCTCTCCCACACTGTGTTTTACTGCTTCGTGCTTGCGATTCAACCCCTCGTAAGCTCTGGCTTCGCTGGTGTAGACAGTGGCGTTAAACTCCGTGTTCATGTTGACGGATCCCTGAATAGTCTTGACTGAAGTGTCTTCTACTTTCTGTGCCTTGGTGGTGTTGGTAGCCCGGTCCAGTAGCCCCACCACCGGAGTCTTGCTCACTGCGCCTCGGCCGACCTTGAGCTTTTTGGCTTCGTGCTTGTTCTTTTCCAACCCACCAATTTAAGTCTCGTAGGCTTCGTTTGGCCTGGCCATGCGCCCGGTTTCCTCGTTCCAAGTTGCCCGAATCCGATGGGCTAGGTTCCAAGCCGACTTTTGCGTGATTTCCAGGTCGCGGTGGAGCTTCATGCTGGAGACACTCTTGAGATTGGTGCTGAACAGGAAGAAGGCGATAGCCCATTTATTCAAGCTCAGCTTGGAATCGTGCATCACTGTCCCGGTCTTGACCGTGAAATCCAGTTTACAGTCGTTGCAGTGGTATTCCGGTGTCTTGCGATTGGCTCTGGGTGCCCGCTTTGCTACATTTTTGCTGTCGCAGTTGGGGCAGCGCATCCCGTCTGGCCACCGGCGGTAGACTAGCCATTGCTCGGCCTTTTCGTCGTCGCCGTATTGTTGCACGGCCTCTATCAGGGTGATGCCCTTCCGATAGTGCTTGCCGGGTGCTCTCGTCGCTGGCATTGCGCTATAACGTATCTGTAATATAGATACAGTGTCCATCCCAAAGGCCAGGGAGTCAAGTGTTTAAGCGTAGCATCTAGGTCTTCGGCGAAATCTGTATTCTGTGGGTGGGGTTTCATCTTGGTTGTGGAAGTGTTGTCGTGGCTAACCTTGTTCTGAACATTGGTCCTGTCAGCCTAACTGTGGTTCTCATTGTCTGCGCGGCGTTTCTGTCATGGGATGGGAATCCCAATTGGGTCAGGTTTTTCAACCTGGGTGTCTATTCAGGGATCTGGAATCTTCTCTGGAGTGCAGTCCAGCAGATGGTGCGAAGAACCATGGATGCGGAGGAAGGCCGTCGACGGATTGACTCCGGGAGTGTTTTCGGATTGTACCTCTTGGGTTTCTTTATATCTGTCATCTTGACCGCGGTCTTCGCTCGTTTCATATTCCGGGTTATCTAGGCGCTCTCGGGTGGGTCTATCTTCGGGCCGCTGGTTTCCGGTGCGTCATTGGTCAGCGTTTGCCAGAATTGCTGGGAAATTCGAACATTTCCGCCTTGAACTTGCTGTGCTGGTATGACATGGTAGTTACGGAAGGCCTGCAAAAGCAATAATGATTAGCCCCGACCACTCGGAGCGTTCGTTCCGAAGGGCCGGGGCTTTTCTTACTCAGAGCACTTTTCGTGACTGCCGGCGACGCCAGGTCCGGTGGTTTCGGGAACGGCGCAGAGGCCTGACAGGAAGTTTCGAAAATCGAAGATTTAAGCCAATTTCATAGGAGGAAATGGTTCGGAAAAACCAGGTTTTGTATTGAGATTTATAGCTGATTTTGGTAAAATAGCGCTAATGTTTTCATAAAAGAGAAGGACCGCCACAGCACCAACTGCGACGGCCCCAGAACCAAAACCACCACCCCGAACTTGCTGATTCAAAGTGGATGATCTTTATCATACGATAACCGCGGATACCTTTCAACCCTCGGGTAGTCCCGAGGAGCTCCAACCCTGCTCCAGTCTCTCTGATCTGGCCACGGCCATCTATCACGTCGATCTGGAGCCATTGCTCTCCGTCTTTACCTCGGGACCCAACGCGGCTCCTCGTCGGGGGCGCCCTACCATCCCTCGTACTCCGATGGTCAAGGCCTTCCTCATCGCCAGTTATCCGGATTCAGGCCTGTTTTTCAACAGGGTGCACTCTCGCCTGGAGGCCGACGAGGACCCTCTTCGTCAGCACTGTGGATTTGATGGACCGATACCCGATCGGAAAACTCTCAACTACGTGTTCCGGTGGTTGGAACGATTCCCCGACCAGGTGGGGGAGGTGCTTCGTTCTATTTCTGAACTGTTGCGGAATCGACCCTGGCGCGCTCCGGTCCAGCTTGGGTCCGAGCAGGAAAGCAAACGCAGCGATTCCGGAAATTATCGTTCTGAACGTGAACGGAAAAGGTATCCTCAGCGGCGCTATGAAAGGGACTTTCCGGATGAGGAATCGGCTGAGCGTTGGTTCATAAAAACTCTTTGGCCGGAAGGCGTTCGCTGCCCCAGGTGTGGTTCGGACGATATCGTGGATAGGAACCTCAAGCCGCGGCAGTGGCGGTGCCGTGACTGCCGGCGAGGTGGCTCAAGTTCCACTGATTTCTCTGTGAAATCCGTTACGGTCATGCATAACTCCAACCTTTCCCTTCTGCGGTGGGTGGATGGCATGTATGACGTATCACAGGATCCAAAGGGCGTATCTGCCCAAATGTTGGCGGATCAACTGGGCATCTGCTATGGAACGGCTCTTCATTTCTGGCATCGCTTGCGGCGGGGCATGGAAGAAGAAATGGAGTTGTTTCTTGGTCCCACCCAGTTCGATGAAATGTACTATGGCGGGCGTGAGGGGAATAAGCATGCCAAGAAAAAGTTGCACGCTGGCCGGGGTCCGGGTACCAAGACCCCGATAATCGGAGTGGTGGACGAGCGGACCAACCGCATGGATTCCCGGGTGATCGTTTCTACTGATGGCGCTACTGTCCAAAACTACGTCCGGTCCAGAGTTGTGTCTGGGGCAATGGTCTACAGTGATGAACATGCGGCTTATCGGAATGTGCCTGGAATAGCTCATGAGTCGGTGGCCCACTCTCGTGGAGAGTATGTCCGCGATTTCGTGACGACCAACTGGATCGAGTCCCATTGGGCAATAGTCAGGCGCGGTTTTATGGGGAATTATCACCAGGCGAGTTCGAAGCACCTGCATCGGTATGTCACGGAGTTCAAGTGGCGGCACAATCACCGACCGGAGACGATTCTGGAGCGGATGCAGTTCATTGCCCGAAATATGCGTGACCGGCGGCTGACTCTGAGGGAAATGAGAGCCGGCGGGAAAGCGTCTGAGGGGGTGGTCAACGCGACTGTGATATCCCAACCCCCTCAACTTGAGTTTTGGCCGTCCTGGCCTTAGCCGAGATGTTCATCCGGGTCATCACGTAAGCTGCCCATCGGGTGCTTATAGGTCAGCACGACTTCCACTTGGTTTTCTTGCCTGAATGGACTGGATTTTTGGGATGCTGGCGTGGTCCCACGGGCTGTGGCACAATTTTGATGGGATCGGGGTCGTTTTGTGGGCCGGGATGTCCGGTTTCTTGGGGTTCTGGGGGTCTGGATTTGGTCTCGCTGGGCGGCGTTGGGTAAAATCCCTTCATGCCTTTTGGGGCGTTTTGGCGGTCGAACGGGGGTTCGGGTAAAACCCGCCCTCAATCCCTAAAATTACGGATTGGAATTGAGCCACCCATTCATTGGTTACCGAGAATATCAGTCTCAGGATTGTCCGCCTGTTCCTTGGGAACAGGGAGCAGTTGTTGTCCGATGCATCACCCACTACCCAGGACGAGGACCAATTTGCAGCTGCCGCACCTCGCCAGGCGTTGCCCGCGCTGGGGCTGGCCATTCCCGGTGACCTTGAAACCGCAACCAGGACATTCGAGGCTCCAGCGAAACGTCAGAAGGTCCTTGGGGACCATCCGCTGCGGACCACCACCACTCTTCCAAGGCGGCTTCGCCGGCGGCTCGGGAGGCAGGGTCACCTTGTCGAGTACGGCGATCTCCTCCCTAGTCAGTCTTTCGCTGGGCCTGGACCGTCCCAGCAGAGAGGTTCTTTTGGACATGTTCCTCCTTGTCTCGGCTCCCACCGGTCTGGTTCGGGAAGCCGTTGTTACGCAAATGTTCACGGTCCCGCCTTCAGGGCATTCCGAACAGTTTTCTCGTTGACCTCAAGGAGCCCTGCAATCTTCCTTCCCGACGCGCCGGCGCCCTTCATGCGCCGGGCCAACTGCACCTGGTCGTCGGTGAGGGACCTCCGACGTCCCAGGGTCTTGGCCCCGGGCTCTTGCCGCCGCCAAGCCCTCCCTGGTGCGCCGTCGTCCCACCTCGCGCTCCTGGTCCGCCACCCACGCCGCCATGCTGACCATCTGGTGGCCAACGAAAGCGAGGGGGTCGTCGGGCTCAAGCTCTAGGAACTGCGTCCACCCCTCCGTCTCGTCGAGGGACCTGATCTTCACTCCCCGGGCCCGCAGGGCGATGATGCACTGGAGGGTGTCCAACCACCGCCGGCCGATCCTGTCGATGCGGACCACAACCAGAGTATCGCCTCCGGAGAGGCGCCCGTCCAGGCGGCGCCGGCCGTGGCGCAGGTCCGTGCCGGTGGCCCCGGAGACGCCGATGTCCCGGTAGACGTTGTCCCTCTGGACGCCGGCCTAGCGGAGCCGGAGATCCTGGCTGAAGGGGTCCATTCCAGCCACGCCCTCCTGCAGATTGCGGCTGGTCCGGATGTATCCGAAGAGGGTCATTCGGTCAGGTTACGTTTTATCCGCACTAACCGCAATACGGAAATGACACCCGGTGGGTATGCGGAACAATCGGGGGTTTCCGCCGCTGAGTCCGGCGGGTGGATTGTCCGAGGAAAGGAGCACAAGCGTCGGCGTAGGAACTGTCGTGCCGCCCAGTTGCGGAAGTACCGGTTTTCGGAAAAGACGGCATGGCATCCCCATCAATGACAGGAGGACACCATGCCGAACACCCGCCCCAAGAAGCACCACCTCTGGAGCTTTTCTACCGGCCTGACGGTCTGTGGTAAAGACATGGGCCGGTTCAGCGCCCGTGTGACGACCAACTCCCACAACGTCACCTGCGTGATGGGCCACGGGGAGCTGATCCGGTGGAGTCGCCAGGTCCCGGCGATCTCCGACAAGGCCGGGAGCCAGGTGTTCCAGGGCTTGCTCGAGGATATCAACCAAGGCCGGTTTCTAACTGGTGACCACCCAGGACGGTTTTAGACCCTTTGCCCAGTTTGGGACGCGTCCCTTGTGCGTGAGCTCACGCCACACTAGTATGACAATTGTCATACCAACCGGGGAGCAGCTGCGGAATGCAAGTGATCTACCGATTCAACGAACCAGACCAATTGACGGCCCGGATCGTGTTGGACCCGGAGACCGACCAACCGCGGTGCTGGGCGACGCGGCAAGGAGCTCACAAGTGGGCGAAGGTGCAGGTGTTCTTCCTGCGCCACGGATTCTTCACCCGGGAATACACGCCCATGGTGGCCGAGGGCCCATAATCGCCGGTTTGGGACGGAGGGGCTTGCACCAGGGCCACACACAGCCCCTTTCCCTGGCCAAGGTGACCTAAGGCCACCCCCTCACCTCGAAACCCACGGTGTTGGCTGTGTCCATGTCATTCTGCCACGGTCCCGCGGAAACTCCCCCCAAAGGGGATATACCACGAGAAAATTGCGCTACTCCTTGGGGGAGCGCTGTTCTGAGCTTGCACGCTGTACGTGCACCGGTAAGCTCCGCGGGAACAACCTGGAAGGCTGCATTTTTCGCCCGCGGTGTGGACTTTAGCCCATACGGCCCGGTCTGTTGGTGGATGCAAATCGCGCTCTCGATTTTGATTTCGAGTAGCGCAATTTTCTCTGGGGTTGATTTTAGTGACGAAGTTCTTGAGCCGTCCGGGCTGGTTACAGAGGACCGGACGGCGAATTGGGGTCGAAGCCCCGGGACTCCCCGACCTGTGGGGAAGGGAGTCCGTTGTTGAACTTGGGGCATTTGACCCTGGGCGTTTTGGGTTTGTGGGGGACACTGGTCTTGGAGTGTTGGTCTTGGAGCGTTGGTGGACGCGCACCGGTCTCCGGACGTTGGTTTGTGGGCAAGGGGGGATGCTTTGCTGGCTGAAAGCCCGGGCTAACTGCGAGGTGTTGGTCTACCGGCGGAAGACGTCCTGGTCTTCTTGGCGGGTTTGACGTTGACCTTGAGTTCGGGGGCATCGCCCCAGTGCTGGGCGCAGAGGTCCAGGAGTTTTGTCTGGAGTTCAGCCTGGTATTCGTCTGATGTCACGGGGCTCTTCTCCTGGGGGCTGGGCGTTTGGCGTTTGGCGTTGGCCTTGGGTCTTTGGCGTTGGCCTTGGGTCTTTGGCCTTGGGCGTTTGGCCTTGGGCCTTTGGGCTTATCTGGGGTTTGGGCGTTTGGCGTTGGGGTTGAAGACCTTCTGGCAGGGTGCGCAGGCTGGGACATTGGAAGAGTAGTTGAGGGCATCCTCGGGGAATGTACCTTCGCAGTAAGCGCACTTATCGGTCTTGCCCTGGGACGGGGTGGGGTTTCCTGTTCGTTGGGTTTGGCGGCTTGGCCGTGGGACTTTATGACTTCTGCGAGGTAGAGGGTGGCGTGGACCTGGGCGATGGCGGCGGATACGTGGCCGCTTTGCGACCCGCTGGATGTCATTTCTGTCTCGGCTTTGTGAAGAATCTTTTTGGCTTGTTCCTGATGGAAGTTCTCTTGTCTCTCGGTCATTTGTTCGTCTCCATGTACTTGAGCGTTTGATGTGTGTGGCTGTGGTTCTCCCGGTGACCCTGGGCATCAGCGTTTCCTGCCCCCGGGGATTTTAGGGTTTGTCGGGACTGTGATTCGGTCGTGCTGAGACGAACCCTTTCTTGCAACCCAGGGGCAGAGGGTGAATCGAGGCTCAGCTTCTGACGAGGGCCGTTCGGCCGCTGGGGAAGGTGATTGTCTCGTAGTGGATATCCACGCCCTTGGCTTTATTTTCAGCTATGTAATCGTCCAGGTGGGCGGGGCAGAAGGCGGTGCCTGGAATGGTGTGGGCGCTGCAGTCGTGGCACACAAATGGGGGCTTGCTGTCGGGTTTATTCATGATTTCTCTCCTCCGTTTGGGTCGGTTTTAGACCGCTCCCTGGTCTTGACAGGAGGGAGTGGTGTTCGTGTCCTGGGGGTGATGGTGTTGGGTATGAGGGGGTTCAACTCCCGCAGTTCGGACAGGGAATAATCATTGAGCCATTCTCCCAACATCCGTGGGTCCAGGCGGTTTAGGACGGATGTTGGGAGAATGGCTCCTAAGAAAATTGCGCTACTCCTTTGAGGAGCGCTGTTCTGAGATTGCACGCTGGGCGTGCACCGGTAAGCTCCGCGGGAACAACCTGGAAGGTTGCCTTTTTCGCCCGCGGTGTGGACTTTAGCCCACACGGCCCGGTCTTTTGGTGGAGGAAAATCGCGCGCTCGATTTTGATTTGGAGTAGCGCAATTTTCTCATACCACCAAAGTATATTGACAGTGTGCTATACATATTGGTAACGTAATAGTTACTTACTCCCCGTCCGCTGGATCGGGCTCACGCCCATCCCCTGGGCGGGTGTTTTTTTGCCTATGCGCACGTTGGTCCTGATTGACGGTCAAAACCTCTACCGCCTGGCGATGCGTGCCTATGGACCCGACTCTCCATACCACTGGCCCAGCTACGACGTCGTGAAGTTGGCGCATGCCCTTGCCTCCACCACTCCCGGGCGTACTGTGTGCGAAATCCGTTTCTACACCGGTGTCCCAAGCCAATCACAGAATGCCCACTGGCATAGGTTTTGGAACAATAAGCTTAGAGCCCTGGGGCGACAAGGGGTCTACGTATACCGGGGCCGCTTGAACTCCAGCGGCCAGAATA
This sequence comes from Dehalococcoidia bacterium, assembly GCA_963663135.2. Classification (GTDB taxonomy): domain Bacteria; phylum Chloroflexota; class Dehalococcoidia; order Lucifugimonadales; family UBA3495; genus Io17-Chloro-G2. The sequence goes on from CAXXRM010000002.1 coordinate 291,357, forward strand.
TGCAGGAAAAGGGAGTGGACGTCAGCCTGGCGCTTGACTTAGCCCACATCACCGAGATGGTAGGCAACTTTGCCGCACATTTGACCCGGGATGAGATGGCCTATGGCGCCCAGGAGCGGGGGCTCAACTGGGGATCGATTCGGGCGCCCGATGAACTGGTGGATGAGGGCCACCTGAATGATCGCGGCTTTTGGGTGGAGGTTCCCAATCCTGAGCTGGACCGGAGCTTCAAATACCCCGGTCCCGCCGGTATATACAACGGCTCACCCTGGCGAATATCAAGACGGGCCCCCTTGATCGGGGAGCACAACGAGGAGATTTACTGCGGGGAACTGGGGCTTCAAAGGACGGAGTTGGCTTACCTGGCGGAATCGGGAGTGGTGTAGGCCGCCGCGAATTATCGGTCTAAAGCATGTCCTCCGAAGGGACTGGATTGTCTTCATGTCGGCGGCCACCGCCAAACCATGCTGGCACATCCTGCTATTGCGGTTCGAACATCTCATAAAACTCGATGTAGCTTTCCTCCACGAATTCATTCATCTGCTGCGACACAGGCCTGATCTCCTCCGGCATTGGGTTACCTTCGCGGTAGGGTGACTCTAACACTGGCGCCGTCCAGTCCATATAGACCGTATTGGCAGGTCCCGGTACAGTGCCACCGCTGGTATATACCCTTATCGGAGAGCGCTGACCGGCGTTTTCATAAGCCTTGCCAATCTTCGTGATCTGCTCCGCCGCCCTTCGAGCTGTCCCTGGTTTACATCTGAAAACCCGCCGAATTAGGTACATGGGAGTCCTCCTTCAGTTAATCTAGTCTTGCGCCCGCCCTTCGACAGGGCTCAGGGCGAACGGTTTCCTTCCGTTCGTGGTGAGCTTGTCGATCCACAGCGGGGGGGTTCTGATAAGCCCCCAGTGTGCTTCCTCCCGGAGCGGCCTCACACAGGCCAATTCTACTCCATCGGGACTCTTTCGAACTGGGTCTTGGGGAATATGGCCAACAACCTTGCGGTAGCGCCGAACCGGTTTTCGAACCCGTGCTTGACACCTGCAGGGGCCAGGACAGTGTCTCCCTCTCCTAGCGTAACTACCTGGTCACCCAGAATTGCTTCCAGACTGCCCTCCACGATGACCATGGCCTCTTCGCTGTCGGGGTGGATGTGGGTGGTGACCCGACCTCCAGGTCCGATTTCCAGGTGGCTGATGTATAACGACAGGGCACCCTGGGTAGCGTCGACGAGGACCGCCCGCTCGACCCCGTGATATCCCACTTCCGTGGTTGCATCAGCTTGACTTATGATGGGCATCGTCTTTCCTCCCCAGCAAATACAGTGATTGCTGACCGTTGCTCGGACTGATAACTCTTTGTTGGCGGGATTGGGGGAAGCCTGATATGAGACCCCTAATCCCCTCACCCCGGCAAAACACCTGTAGCAAGGCGTACGAGGATCATGACGCGGGCACCAGGGGTCTAACCTCCGCCTGGAAGCGCTCCATGGTCCGGAACTTGTCGGCAAAGGACTCGCCGGGTATCTCTAAATCGGGATTGCCCAGATCAAACTGATTCCTCCAACCATGTGACCCTGTGGGATGGCTCGAACTATAAAAGGGCAGCCTGAGGGCGTCAACTGCATCCGATTCACTCAACTGACCCACTCCCATAGGGTAACCACCCCCCTGACGAGCGTAAAAGTCTAGAATTGCCTGCCCCTGCCCAAGCGTCTCCCTCGGGGTGGTCTATTTACCCCGGACTACCCCATAACTGTCCGAAATACCTGTGCTCTCAAAGCAGGCTAGCCAGGTGCCAGCCGAAGCCGGCTGATCCGTTCTAGTATCCCGGTCAGCATTTCCCTGGTTACCAGCACCTCGGCAAGCTGAAACACCAGCCTCCTTGCGTGGCGTACCAGTCGCCCACCCGTCTTGATCAGCCTGGTCTGAAGACTGGTCAGAGTCCAGTGCTTCATATCCTCCGGCAACACCAGCCTTCTCATAAAGTTGCCCAGGTTGTAAGTCAGGACGAACAGCCATAGTCTCACCTGGTTGGCCACGAACTTGTGGCAGGAAAGCCGGGTCCAGTTCAGGGCGTACTTGCCCTCCTTGATCCACTGCTCCGCCGTGCCACGGCCATTGTAAAAGCGGACTATTCCTTTGGGTGGATAGCTCAGGTTGGTCACGATGAAACCAACCCTGGGAAATAGCTCCCCCTGATGCCACTCTACTTTAGCCACCACTCGCCTGGGCAAGTGCCAACTCTGGGCCTGATAGGCAAAGTCATGGTAGGAGACGATAGGCTCCCGGGATGGCCATTCGGTAGGACGCTCCAGCAAGGGTTGGATCTGCTCCTGAATTACCTGATTGGCGGGAAGCCGGATGGCGTACCCGATCTTTCCTTGTTCCAGATACTCGTATGGCTCCGGCTTGGCAAAAGCAGCGTCACCCCGGAACAGCAACCGCAGTCCTTTCTTCTGGTATCCTTTCACCACCGGCTCAAGGAGTTCCTGCCAGCCATCGGCACTATGCACGTTTCCGGGTCGTAGCGTCGCTCCTTCGCAATCCCCAAACTGGTTGAACAGAAAGAGGGGATGATAGCAGACACACTCGAAGTGCCCGTTGTAGGCGGCTCCTTCCTGCTGACCATGCACTGGACTCTCCGAACTGTCCATGTCCAGAATCACTCGCCGGTGTGGAGTGTGAGCCATGGCCAGCTCCACCCACTGGGGATTCATCAGGGCCAGCCCCTTTAGGTTGTCCTCTTGAGTCAGAGTCTCCGTCTCAAAACGGCTCATGGTGTTGGTTCTGGCGGCGTTGCGGTCTGAGCCTTGCCAGCCCACGACAACTCTCATGGCTGGGTCTTGGGAAAGACGTTCTGCATCGTTGGTATCATCGTAGCCGGCCAAGCGGCTGTAGATGGACTGGCGGAGCAGAGGGACCAGGTGGTGTCGGATGTTGCGGCCGGTACGGCTTTCCTGGAGATAGTCGGAGGCTATGGGGGTAAGGTCCAGGGCGTCATCCAGTTCTCGGAATGCCAGCAGTCCGGCGTCGGAGGTGATGGTGGCACCATGTAACTCCAGCCGGATTTGGGGATTGAATTGGAGCCGAAGAGAGGCCTTTTCGCGGTCACCCATCGGGTGCCTCCAATGTCGGTACGCAAGTTATCTGAAATAGCCAACTTATTGCATGTATTATATTTGAAATACGGCTAAGAGATTCATGTAACGACTAGAAAAGCAAGAAAGTTGCCTATTTACCGCATCACTTGTTTGAGCCAAATGGGGAATACGGGCTTAGTACAAGCCACTCATGAACAGAGATATGACGTTGCGATCATTGTGAGCCAGGATTCCGACCTGGCTCCGGCAGTCGTGTTGGCCCGACGAGTGGCGCAAAGCCAACAAAGGACGGTCTATTTTGATTCTGCCATCCCACAGGTGCCCGGCACGCGCTTATTCGGGATCAATGGGACTACTCTTATCCCCATTGATAAGGCGACCTATGATAACTGCCTCGATCTAAAGGACTACCAGTAGCCTAAGCGAGTCGGCATTGACCAAGTGGGCAACCGGGTGAGGTGGACCCGGAAAACTGGACAAGTGGCTAAGCGAGGGTCCTGCTCATCGACCAACAGGGCCAACACCTCTACCAAGGCCAACCCGGTTGCCAGGGGTTCCTGGTGGCCATCCATAATGGCTCCCATAACTGCCGGACATGCGTCCTACCACCCAGCGCCGGGGGCATGAATCACGACACCGACGCCAGACTACCCGACGGGTCCGGCGCCATGTCCAGGTAAAACAGCGCGGTCCGGATTTGCCAGGATAAAGCCCCAATTCTCGATTCGATCCCCCTGGAAGTCATAGGGTATTTCCTGATGGCTTTGCTCGCCGGTTGCCACAGCTCGAAGTAGAGATTGGGGCCGGCATTCCTCAAATCCTCGTTGCTGGCCTCCATCCGTAACATCCCTACCGCGGTTCCGGCCTACGGTTCACTTTGTGGATGGCCGGAGGTTTCGGGGGATATATTTCAACGGCGCCATGGACGGGCAGCCGCCATACTTCTACTTCACAATCAACCCCAGGCTGGCCCGGTTGTCTCTGCCTCTGACCCTCTGGCAGGAGATCCCGGCAGAACGCGTCCCTGCCCTGGACCGGGACAAGCAAAACCTCTATCCCCGTCCCGGACGCGAAAGGGAGTGTCTGACGTCTCTATTTCACCCGGGCTTGGCCGAGTCGTAACAAACGGAGTTTCAATTCACCAGAGAATTAACCGATGGCCGGGATCGTCTCCACCCACGTCGCAGAAGGCCCACAAACGCCCGTTTGTTGAACACCACGCGCCTCAATGACGCCGGCGTGGGCCGGCCGCAGGAGTTCCATCACCATGCTCTCCGTGACCTACGGATACGCCCGGGTCAGCAAAGCCGACGATGAGGCCAGGAACCTGGAAACCCAACTGGGGATTCTGGCCGACCACGGGATTCGGGAAGACCTGATTTTCTCCGACGTGGCCAGCGGCCGAACCATGGATCGAACCGGCTGGATGGAACTGATGTCCCGGGTCCAACCCGGGGATACCATCGGGGTCGCATTCCTCGACCGGTTCTCCCGGAACTTCGAGGAGGGCGTGCGGATCCAGGCGGAGTTGACCGGGCGCGACATCGGCATCGTCGCGGTCCGGGAGAACATCGACACCACTGACGGCAGCGCCGCAGCGAAGTTCTTCAGGCGGTCAATGGTGGCCCAGGGAGCCTACCAGGTGGACTCGGCCAGCGAACGGATCAAGCTGGGGTTGGAGCGAGCTCGGGGCAACGGGAAGAAAGTTGGGCGCCCACCAGCTTTGACCCCAGACCAGGTTGAGCAGTGCCGGAGGATGGCCGACGAGGGCGCAGGCCTGCGGCAGATAGCCCGGGTGATGACCTGCTCGCCGGCAACGGTGAAGAGGGCCCTGGCCGCCCCCCATCTGGAGACATGAGCACCAGCTCGAGAGTGGCCCGGATGCGTGGCGAAAAGCCTATCTAAATAATATCTTTAGGTCTCATACTAATTTCTCACTCCTGTCAGCGCACCGTGATATGCAACCACCAGTGGGGCCGACCATCCCCGTTAACATCCGGGCAACGCCCCCGAATTCACAGGGATTTACGCTCACGGGCAACGTTCCAGCACAATCCATCACCAAAAGGAGAGCGAACAATGTCTCATCCAGTGGTACGGAAAACCGCCATCACGGTCGCCCTGGTCTGGTTCACGGTATTTCTACTGGTAGCAATCCAATCCGTGCTGAACGTCACGATAGCCGGTGTGGCGCCTGAAGCCGTACGTCTCACACTCGCGATGACGTTCCCATTCACCGTCGGAATATCCATCGTCATCGTGGGAATCGCATACCTGGCCACGCGGCGCCAGCCCAGAACAGAACACTGAAACCCACCATCACAAACGTCTATCCTGATGGAATCAGGCCCAACAGGCGGTTAGGAAATTCCCAAGCCAACTGGTCGGCGGGGTAAACAGCAACTACGGACATGCTGCCTCAGCGGGGATTCTGGCCGGCTACGGCATTCGGGAAGGCCTGATTTTCTCCGACGTCGCCAGCGGTCGGCCCATGGCCCGGACCGACTGGATGGACCTGATGTCCCGGGCCCAACCCGGCGACACCATCGTGGTGGCATTCCTGGACCGGTTCAGCCGGAACTTTGAGGAAGGGGCCGCATTCAGGCAGAGCCGACCGGGCGCTATATTGGCATCGTCGCGGTCCGGGAGAACATTAACACCAGCGACGACAGTGCCGCGGCGAAGTACTTTCAGCGCTCAATGCTGGCCCCAGGCGCCTGCCAGGTGGACTCCGCCAGTGAACGGATCAAGTTGGGGTTGGACCGGGCCAGGGCCGGCGGGAAACGTGTTGGACGACCACCGGCATTGACCCCGGAACAGATTGAGCAATGCCGTCGGATGGCTCAAGAGGGTTCTGGGTTGCGCCACATCGCCCGGGTGATGCAGTGCTCGCCGGCAACGGTAAAGAAGGCCTTGGACGCTGGCGCATGTAGTCCGGGCGATGACCCGTAGAGTGGTTGATCGCCCTAGTTGTAGGCAAACCACCCGTCTATTGGCTTGAAGTTCTGGGGCTTCGCCATCCCCGAATCTGTCGGCAAATCCGTCCCGATAGGCCCGGGGGACTCCCGGACCCGGCCCGAGGTGTTCCACGAAACCATGAATGCTCCGGGGGAGGAATCGAAGGAAAGGAGAAATTCACCGGAACGAGTGCTGGTATCGTTACTAGGAGCACACGGACTCTCGCTTGACTCACCCTCAATCCTGTCCAACTAGTAGGATCCACCTCAGACTCCCCGACGGGTCCGGCGCCAACTCCAAGTAGACCAATGTGGTCTGAATCCGGCCGTGTCCCAACCATGCGCTCAGGTAATTCAACGGAATCCCATGGAGCAGCATGTGCCGTGCAAAGCTGTGCCTCAGCGTGTGGGTCCCAACACTCCGGCCTTGGGGAATTTGGCCAGCCTCAGTGGCCCGAAGGACCGCTTGCTGCACCCACCTCCAGACCGTTACTCGGGACACATCGATCAACCTGCCCTGCCCAACGGTCCCGAAGCTGGTGGCGGCGGTCAGGGCCATCTGCAGTTCCGGATGGACCGGGACCGCCCGGGCCTTTCGTCCCTTGCCCTGACGGACTACCAGGGTGGGTCGGTCCGAATCGAGGTGCAGGTCCCGAGCTTCGAGGGCCTCGGACACCCGGAGTCCGGCGCGCCACTGCTCCAGCATGATCAGCCTGGCCCTGGGGTTGGGGGCGGCGGTGATGAGGGCGTTGACCTCGGCCATCTCCAGGTACTCCGGGAGCTTGTAACCGTTCTCCCGGGACAATTGTTGCAATTTACCCCCTTTGGGATTGATTCCTCGGGGGCGCCTCGTGCTCAGCGTCGTGGTGCTCATGGGTCCAAGTGCAACGAAAGCGTTACCTTAATTGTTCTTTCCGTGGGATGTCGTTGCCGGACTATTTCGTTTCCACGACTCCCTGACCACATCCACCCTGTCCAGCAACTTGCGCAGGTCTTTTTCCACCATCTCTCTGTGGTTCATGACGCTTGATAAGGGGAGATCTGTAGGCAGGTCTTGCCTTGCCAGGCTGTACTGGCTGTAGACGTCCCCTTCGATGGTTGGGCGGAAATCGAATTCCGGGTCAGCACGGGCTGCGAGATCAATCAGCATGTCGACATCCTCAATGTTCGGGCACCATTCTCCCTGGGCATAGACGACTGCCTTTAGCGCATTTCTTATTGCTAGGAAAGCCTGAACCCCCACTTCGTGGTCGGTTGATTCACCTTTCAGTTGACGATCCAAAAAAAGTTTGACGTGATTCTTCGCCCACCTCATGTGGTGGGAGGTTTGGGCGCGCCGGGACCAAGTACCGTAGTCTGTGGAACTATTGGAGAGGATTATTCCGTGGTCAATGGCCTGTGCCGCCACACCGTTCACGCCGACTTTCCTATTCTCGAACTCTTCGAGAGGCATCCACAGCACTTGCACCGGGACCCAATAGCCCCGGTAGAGGGACGCCGACAAGGACTGGGCGCGCAGTTTTACTCTCTGGTCCTGCTCCTCAGTCGGAGGTTGGTCCTGCACCATCAGGATATCCACGTCGGAACGGCCAGGGGCGTAGTCGCCCCGAGCCCTGGACCCGAATAGTACGGTTAGTGTAGGGTTTTCGGACCCGTGCAGTTGTTGGGCAATCCGGAGGGCTTGCGGGTCAGGGTTGCAGAAGGTCGTGAGAGCAGGCATGTGGTCTTTCTACTCCGCTTCTGTGGTTCGGTCGGTTGCAAGTCATCCGTTGATTCACGCGCCAGGGTGTGTCGGACTCCGTCATACCGTATCCCTTCTCGTTGGTTCGTTCCTCAAACCAGGCCTTCTACAGCCTCTTCACCCAGTCGTGATGGCCACCCGCCAGTTGCACATACCGCTCAGTCTCCGCCAGGGAGTGGTGTCCCAACCACTGCTGGAGCACCGGCGTGGGGACCCCGTTGAGGATGGCGTTCCGCCCGTAGGTGTGCCGGAGGGCATGGGGGTGGGCCCGTGCGGGGTCTAATCCCGCTGAGACGGCCGCTTCCTTCATGGACTTGCTGACCCACTGCCGGCTGACGTCAAAGAGCGACCTGGCTCTGTCCTTCGCGTGGACCGACGCCAGGTCTCCGAGGCTCTCCACCAGGTCATGGGGTATGGGAACCTCTCGCCCCTTCTTGCTCTTGTTCCCCGTCACCTCGGGCCTGAGGGAGATGATCGGGGGGTCCTGGTTAAACCGGAGGTCAGCTGCCCGGAGGGAGAGGCACTCCCCGACCCGCAGACCGGTCCGAAGCATTACCCTCATGGCCATGCGCACCTGGTAGGAAGGGGCCGCGGCCACCAGTTCCCGGGCTTCCTCGGGGGTGAAATAATCGGGGAGAGCTTGGGGTTTTCTCGCCATACCACCACCCATCTGCGGGGATTTCCGCAACCAAGTCTACCGGCCGGGGGCGTCCAGGAGCAATGGCCCGAGCGTCACCCGGAGGCCCGGAGAGGCGGTTAGTTGCGGAATACCCCCATTTCCGCAACCTGCGTCAGTCAAGGTTTTCGGTCACATGTCGAAACGGTTGGGAAAGCACGTCCACCCGGTCCAGAGGCGGGTTGAGAGGGTTGACTGCCAGGGTTCAGGATGACCACTCCCCACACCACGCTGAGGGGGTGGCCGCATCGGGGGTGGTTTTTTCTGGAACCGGCGATCCCCAAAGAGATTGAGGGTGTCTGGTTCTCGACTTGGCCGGAGCGGCCCTGACTCCGTCGGCCATTCAAGAACTGGTTCTGCCACTCGCCCAGCGCATCCAAGGTGGAGAATACGGAACAGTCCGCCTTGTCGTCAGCACCACTGATCCTGGCGTCAAGGACTTCGTCGAATACATGGCACACGTACATCAACTCCCGGTTTATGTGTGCCAATCGCCTTTAGACCTCGGGCGAAGCATTCCCGTTGGGATCTTAACCCATGCGGAAAGCGGAACCTTGGACGGCATCTTCGAATTGGGTGGGTACGTAACGGCGTCCCAATTGGCTGAGGCAGAAAATATAAAGCCCAACGCCGCGAAGAACAGACTGGTGAATCTGGACCGAGCGGGCTATCTCATGCGGACACAGCGAAGCCGACGCGAAGGTGACGTATACTTCGAACCTCGGTCCGCAACCGCATGGTCCGCCCTTTACGAGCCGCAATTAACTGCCGGCAGCGACACCGGCATTTAGTCGAATGTAGCGATGCCTTCCTTCGCAGTCACGGACCCACGGACCTACAAATACGGCTTGAAAGCCCGGTGACGTTTGAAACGTAGACCAAAGGGGGATTCCTAATTCCCCGGTAGTTGGCCCGGTCCCCACTCCCGGCCCTGGCCAACTTCGAAGGGTTCTGGGAGGGCTGGCCGCCGGGGAGTTCTGCGACGTCGAGCGCCGCCACCATGGGAACATCTGTAGGCTTAGACCGGCCGACCGTCGGTGTCTTCCTGTGGGCCTGGTCGATCCGACGGAATCGGGCGCTCCCAGAGGCGATTTAAGGGGCTTGTCTGGGTCGGCAGGTGGTCCCCAACCCCACCCCCCAACCGCGCGACCTCTTGGACTGCCAGCGCTGGTTGCCGTGGTTACAACCTGCCTGGGTTCTGGCGGCCGTCCTCGAGGTCAGCCAGTCCACCGTGAAGCGGGCGTTACTCGAGTCGGATTGACGGCCAACTTGTTACTGATTACGTCCGTAGTACATTCCCGACGGCTCAGGGGAGTATACCCTCCAAGGGTGGCAAGTTAGGCGCACTCTAGACCTGCCGCGAAAGGGCTAGGTTGTCTCACAACTACTCAGCGCTGCCGGGTGGCGCACCTCCGCTCTTGTCCTGGCTCGGTTGAGGATCAGGCTGTGGGGTGGGAGGCTCCGTTGCCGGAACCCGGGCGCTGTCCAGGGTTATCGAGGCTTGCACCCCTCTCTTTTCGGCTGCTCCCCCTTCTCCGGCTGGGTGTTCTACTGGATATCTGATTCCCATCTCGCACCTCAATTCAGGTCGTGGGTGCATCTGGCTACCCACACTTCCGGCGACGTTGTCCGCAACATGGCCTCTATGTCGATCGCTGTGATCCAGTCTGGGATTGCCAGGCTCATTATCACCGTGTTCGACTCTCCAGGATCCAAATAAATTCTAGCATCTTTTTGGGTCAGTTCGTGATTCACGTTCCATGGGAACTCTACCGGAGGACCCGTAACGTCGTGGTAGGCCTCATATTCACGCACCTTGGCATCCACGGCCTCATCCGTATAGGGTGCCAGGACCCGGACTCTCCAGATCATTTCAGTGCATCTCGTGACCACTCTGGACGTGTTCGTAACGATGGCCACGACGCTGAGCGCTTTGTATCGGGGACTGGACCGGCGGCTCGTTATATCCAGCTCTATCTTGACGTGCGGCTGGCCCAGCCGGAACACCCTGAATCGCCAGACGGCCGCCACGGCAGTGGCCACCAAAACCACCGACGATACCACGTAGAACGAAGTTTCAGCCCAAGATGGAAACCCCGCCTTGAGAAGGTAGAAGGTCAGATCAATATCCACAGGGCCCCGCTAATGACGAGAATCGCTGTGACAATGAAGGCGACCCATTCCTGCTTGGTCACCCGCCCTCGAGTGGTTTTCTTGTCCAAGGAGCAATAAGTGTTTCGGCCCACGTTGGTTGGTACCCCAGGATGCACTCCAGATCTTCGATCTGCGTTTATGGTGGTCGTTCCGGGATTATATCTTAGCCGGACTGAATGCTGATCGCCTGGCCGTCTATCCTAAACAATCAGGACGTGAAACACCTCCGGCTCATACAATGCGCCGACTCTGAGTCCCGGGTTTGAGGAGGCAAATAAATGGGTGCTGGACGTGTCCATTAAGCCCTTGGCGCAGTTGTTGAACAGCAAATATTGTTGAACGGAGTTAATGAATACCTCTCCGTGCCTGGTGCTGGACTTCCGGTCGGGGTGTTCAAAATCGCCCGGTTGTTGAACACTTCACACGCCAATGACGCCGGCGTGGGCCGGCCGCAGGAGTTCCATTACCATGCTCTCCGTCCACTACGGATACGCCCGGGTCAGCAAAGCCGACGATGAGGCCAGGAACCTGGAAACCCAACTGGGGATTCTGGCCGACCACGGGATTCGGGAAGACCTGATTTTCTCCGACGTGGCCAGCGGCCGAACCATGAATCGAACCGGCTGGATGGAACTGATGTCCCGGGTCCAACCCGGGGATACCATCGGGGTCGCATTCCTCGACCGGTTCTCCCGGAACTTCGAGGAGGGCGTGCGGATCCAGGCGGAGTTGACCGGGCGCGACATCGGCATCGTCGCGGTCCGGGAGAACATTGACACCAGCGATGGCAGCGCCGCAGCGAAATTCTTCCGCAGGTCAATGCTGGCCCAGGGGGCCTACCAGGTAGACTCAACCAGCGAGCGGATCAAGTTGGGGTTGGACCGGGCCCGGGCAGGCGGAAAGCAAGTCGGACGCCCACCGGCTTTGACCTAAGACCAGGTCGAGCAGTGTCGGAGGATGGCCGACGAGGGCGCAGGCCTGCGGCAGATAGCCCGGGTGATGACCTGCTCCCCGGCAACGGTGAAGAAGGCCCTGGCCGCCCCTCACCTGGAGAAATGAGCACCGGCTCGAGAATGGCCCGGATGCGTGGCGGAAAACCTATCTAAAAATAGGGTACGTGTCATCATTTTACCCACCAGACGTGAATTCCGGGGAAGACTCGGAGTGTTCGCTGGATGGCTGCCTGAGGTTTTCCCACTTTGAAAAAACGCAGGCCAAAGAGCCTGCCTCCCGTTTGGCGGGACTTGCCCTGGAACTGTATGCAGCGGTCTGGGATGCTGAAGCTGAGGACCGCCGCCGTGGTTGAGGACACGGCGGCGGTCCGGGTGGTGGGAGAGCCGAGAAATTCATTGAGCCAGGCTGCCCGGGGGTGGCTGTAATTGTCGATGGGAGTCCGTTATGCCCCGTTCCGGAGGGATCTGGTGTCCCGGAGGTAGCTGCGGCTAGACCCTCCTTAGCCTGGACTCCAAGACCGGGAAGTTGCACCGAGTCCTTCGAAGTAGAAGCGTCTGGGACTACTTGGGGTCTATCGTAAACCGGTCTATGAACTCCCCATCGGCGCGGACGCGGGGGAACCGGGCCATCGACAGCGATTCCGGCAGCACGATACCGCCCGAGAAAACCACCTTCATGGCGTCCTCCACCGTTAGGTCGGTCTCCATCAGGTCGTCTTCCATGACGAACGCCAGGTTTCCCGACGTCGGATTGGGGACGGTGGGGATGTAGACGACCGCCATTGATTGAGGTTCGTTCTCATCCATGACGTCCTTCCTTTCCCGGTGGGCTCGGCCCGTGACGAAGCCCAAAGCAATCATCCCCTCCCTCAGCCATTCAAGGAACACTGCTCGGGTGAACCGGAACTGGCCGCTCACGGAAGTGGTCGCCTGGTAGGTAACCCCATATATGGTTTTTACTATAGGGACCCGGTGCAGAACGTCATGCTCCCGGTCCATTATAGTCTTACCGATTCTCGTGGAGACCACCAGTCCAACCAGGTAAAAGATGACGACCGCAGCTCCAACGCCGATACCCGGGACGTCCCAAGGCTTTTCGGACACGAAGGACATGGGTCTAACGAATTGGTCGGCCCACCCGATGACAAACCAGATAACAATTGCTGAAACCAACAATGGCACCAGTTCCATGAACCCGACCAGGGCCTTGCCCTGAACGTGTCCTCCAATCCGCTGTAGAAAGTTGACCCCGGAGGCTTCAGGGGCGCCTGGCTTGGCTTTCCGGACATTCTCGTTCGCCATTGACACGTTCCCGATGACACGTTCCCGAAAAAACTCTGATTCTGGGTCAATTAGTCCAATTGGATCATTGGGGACCTGGAAGGATGACCCTCACTCTTTCGCCGAAAGGCGGGGGCCGGGGTGCAAGCGACGATAGCCCTGTGCCTCCCCTGACCGGCACATCCAACCGTCGGCTACACATCGGCTAAAGAATAGGGCCCAACCGGTACGCTTACGATACTCCAGAGAAAATTGCGCTACTTCAAACACAAACTCAACGGGGCAGCTCTGACAACAGTCGGCGCACAGGGTGAAAAATGCGGAGTCCGTCTTCGCACCCTGGGAGTTTACCTAGCACACCCAGCGTGAAAACCCCAAAAAGCGCGCTCAGATGAGTAGCGCAACTTTCTAAACACCGGCGGCGTCCTGGTGACGCCCGCCGCCGCCAAGGGTAGAATATGAGCCTGGAGCAAAGAATTGACCATGACCAGCATCAACGACATAGCGGACCTGGTGCAGATCCTGCAGGACCACCCGGAGTGGCGAAACACCGTTCGGGGCCTGATTGTGGGAGAGGAACTCGCCAACATGCCCAACGAAGTTGCCATCTTCGTGAAGGCCACGAACGAGAACTTCAACCTCGTACACCAGCGACTTGAAAAACTCGAGACAAACGTCAGCACCTTCAAGGAAGACGTAAGCCGAATGCACGCGACCCTCACCCGAATGCACGCGACCCTCACCAGACTCATAGGTGAGGACTACGAATCCCACGTCGCCACGTACGTCCACAGATTCCTCCGCCGGAGCTTGGGCATAAACGCCAGCGTGTTTTCCACCCAGCGCGACAAGTCGGCTCTCACTGGGCTCCTCGACGAAGCAGAAAAGCAAGGAGTCATCGAGGCCGAAGAGACGGACGAACTGGACAAAGCAGACCTGATCCTCACCACCGACGGCCCCACAGATTACATCTTGGCCGAAGTCTCAATCACCATTCAGCAGGACGACATCAACCGCGCTGCAGAGCGGGCCAGACTGTTCGCCAAGGCCACCGCAAGGACCGTCACCCCGTTCGCCATCGGCGCGGGGGAGGACACGGACCTCCGGAGGGAACACGTCCAAATTATCCTCATACCCGAGCCCCCGTCTCCCTCAACGTAGAACGAGAAAATTACGATACTCCAAAGCCAACCTTAAAAGGTCAAACGCCCCAAAAATAACCTCGGCTGCGGGTGAGAATAGCAGGGTCCACCCCTGTTCCCGCGGAGTTCACCAACACATGCCCAATGTGGTGACTCTGAAAAGCGCACTCAAATGAGTAGCGCAATTTTTTCATACTCCAACAATATGATGGGGAAACATTAGCCAGAATTCCGAATTTCACAGAGTTTGGGTTCCCTAGCAGCCCGTCCGAGGATTACTGGAGCAGGTCGTTCACCCCGGCCATCTCAAGGTTCTCTGACAGCTTGAAACGGTTCTCCCCAATTAATTGTTGCAATGTCCCCCCTTTGGGGTTGATTCCCCGGGGGCCCCTCATGCTCAGCGCGGTGGTGCTCATGGGTCCAAGTGCAACAAACGAGATACTTGTGTTACATCGGAAATCCCTCTGGGCCTACGCGGTAGCCTCGCCTTGTATGGGTCGTGGGCGCCAACCCAACGGTGGGCCCGATCGCCGGGCAAATCCGGCGCTGGACCATCGGCTTTCTCCTCTTGGGCTTGTGCTTTAGGCCGCCCTCCAAGTATCGAGGGTGGCGGCAATGGCTCGTTGGAAGAGGTGTTTTTACAGCAGGTCAACCGTTAATGGTCCGGATTTTCTCTGATGGTTGCGTTATTTGGAGGGTATGTTTATCATGAGCGCAGACATACACCTAAGGGAGGATCCGATGCGGGTAGGAGTCAACATACCTGACAAGTTGCTTCAGCGGGTCAAGGAGATCCGGCCGGAGGTGAATGTTTCTCAAATCTGTCGGCAGGCATTGGAGGACCGTGCAGCATTGGCGGAGCGGGCCAAGGCACAAGTTGAGGAGGATGGCATGGGAAGCCATATCCAGCGATTCTTTGAGGCGAACCGTGCACCTCTCCCCGAACCCGACTGGGTGGGATTTGCCATGGACGACGCACGGTCGTGGGTGGAATCAGTAGACCCCGATGAATGGCATAGCGTTAATGGTTTCTACGACCGTTCCGCCGATAAGCACAACTGTATTCCATTAATTGCCCGGACCGTGATGGCGTTCAATCGTCGTTGGCTGGATCACCTGGACTGGTACCCGCAGGGGTGCAGGCGAGGGGACGCTGATGCTCCCTACTACGAGGGCCTCTCCGAGTATCGGGACGCCTGGCTGGCCTACTACCGTGATGTACGGCGGTATGAGCAGCAACTGATGGCGGAAAGGCATCAGCAGTGGATGGCTGATCTCGAGGCCGGATGGAAGTCTCGTCCTGAGCCGGCCCTGCCTCCGCACCTCCGGGGCTGATACCCTCGCCATGCATCTGGGACGGGTGGTTCGCCCAAATTGTAGACGAACCACCCATCTTCGGGTTTGAAGCTCTGCGGCTTCGCCATCCCCGAATCCGTCGGTAAATTCGTCCCAAGAGGCCCGGTGGACTCCCGGACCCTGGCCGAGGTGTGCCACGACACCATGAATTCTCCGGGAGAGGAATCGAACGAAGGGATGAATTCATCGGAACGAGTACTGGTATCATTGCCAGGAGCACCCGGACTCTCGCTTGACCCACCCTCAATCATGTCCAACCAGTGGGGTCCACCTCAGTACAAAGCCGTTGACTACGAGACAATATCCTTTTAAGGTCTACCAAAGTGAAAATAGGAGCAGCGGAGTTGAACGCAATGGTGATGGGTGATCTCATCGTAAACAGTTATCCAGGAGTCTTGACCCGCATCATGGAGGGTCTAGACTGCCCACATGTTGACCAACGTGTCCCCAACACAGCAGACCCCTTCCCGGGCGGGTATTTACTACCGGCTGAATCCAGCCCCCGTCTGGCAGTTCAGTATGCCGAGTATTACATTAGCGGGAGACGTTACCCACAGCGGACCCCACCTTACCCCTATAATATATATTTGGAAACGTTACAAGATGTTCTCCGTATTCTTCCCGATGAGGACGGGCCCAAAAGGCGTATATCACACCTTGACATAGGTTCCGGGGCCGGCACGTTTTCGTGGGCGTTGCTTGACTGGGCCACGGATCAGAATATCCCACCTGAGAATATTAGCCTGTTTGGATTAGACCGCTGCGAAGCGATGGTGGACCTTGCAAAACAGATAAGGGAAGGATTGATTAACTGCGGTTTTGGCAACTATCCAGAATTGCACTATTTTGCAAGCTCTGAAGAGCTGTTGGGGGAATTAGAGCAGCCTCTGGTGGAGACAGACTGGATAATAACATTCGGACTCTCGCTTACACAGGCTTACAGCCAGGAAGAGCAAAAAATGTCGCGGAATTCGCGGGGGTTATACAACGCATTCAACAGTTAGAAAACACAGGGTCTATAGTGCTGGTGGCTAGTGATTCTCAGAGGGACAATAATAACTACAATGAAGCCTGGATTGCCCTATTACAACAACTACAGCAAGATGGCACAACTAGGTTCGCTAGGCTGCGCTATCCGCGTTTGCCCAGGTAGCTTCCCCTTTCCGTCCATGCTGATCTTCACTCCGCTGCCTTGAAGGACCTTGGGGAACTCTTGGTTGCTGAACTGACTACACTCGTAGAGGCTTCCCAGAACGAGCCGGCATAAATTACTCTCGTACGGCTGCGATGTGCATGCTGATTTCACTCCCATCGGCTACCATGTAATCCCGTTAATCTTCAGACATGAAGCCGCTGGCTTCCAGATGCTGTCGGGGTACAACGCAGTCGATTGCGCTGGCGAGGGTCGCCATCACCAGGATTTTGGTTGCTTTCTCCACTGGGATCTACCCCCTGGCCTGTCTTATCCAGAAACCCTGCCGCTTCCTCTCCTCGGGGAGACGGCATTTTCTGAGTATGTCCCCGGGCACCAGCTTGTCCAGTATTTCCGGGTCGTAGGCCGGTGGGTTCCTGGGCTGGAAGTAGCCGGCAACCACGATTCCGGCGACCACGTCGGCCTTCCCGGCGGTGTCCGAGGCGTTTTGCAGGATGTCCTTGGCATCGTCCATCTTCGGTTTCAGGTTGAGCCACCTTTGGGCCGCTCCCACTATGTCCGGGTCGTCGGTGCTCCAGGTCTTCTTGATCTCGTAGCCGTTGCTTCTGTCCTTGACCTGCTCGACTATTTCGTCCTCCGGGCCCCGGCAGAGCAGGTTGTAGTTGCAGTACCGGCACTTCAGGGAGTTGGGGCCGTATGGCCTCTCGGGTATCTCTCCCCGTTCCACGGTTTCCACCACCTGCCTGAGTTTCTCCAGGGTCTCGTCCACCATGGAGTCTTCCCAGCCAACTCGTTCCGGGGGCAGGGGGCGTCCGTCCCGGTCCATCATGGCGAATACCCCGACCCTGGGATGGGATACCAGTCCCATCTTTTGGAGTTCTCTGCCGTACAGGCTGATCTGTGTAATGTATTCCGGGTAGGTCTCCGCCACTCCGAGTTTCTGGGTTTCCTCACCCCTCATGACGCTCATGGACTTGCATTCCAGGGGTACCCACTTCCCTTTGGTGAACTCAGGGTGCATGCAGATGCCGTCCGGATGCCCAATGAGGACGACGTCGGTCCCGGGTATTTGGAATTCCAGCTCGAGTTGTCCGGTTGGGGAGAGGACGGTGTGGTCGGTCTCCCACCCGTTTTTGTGGAGGTTCCGGACGATCAGTATCTCGGCCATGTGGCCCATGGACATCCGGTTGAAGGAGTGGTCGTCCGGCGGGTTTGATTCCTGGCATTCCATGTGAGCATAGGCCAGGGCCCTGGGGCACTTGCCAGCAGCTGACATTCTCAGATGGGGAGGCTGGGGACGGTCAAGGAACTCGGAAGCCAGGACTTGCCAGTCGGGAGAACTTTCGGACATTTTTCGACCCCCGCATTCTGTTAGCGGGGACTTCAGCCCTTCTTCTCAACCCCGCAGCACGTTACTTTGGATGATACTACGTCCTGAGCGGGCTGGCGTCCTGGAGTTGTCAACAATTTAAGATTTGTCCAGTTCTGAGGTGTGCCCGGGGGTTATCCGAAGAAGATGTTGGCGGCGGCGGCGGCTATGACGGCCATGGCCAGCAGGATGCCGGTCATTCTGGAGTTGAGGTTGTCCATTCGATTGGTGAAGGCGTCGAACCCGCTGTCCATTCGGTTGGTGAAGGCGTCGAACTTGCTGTCCAAAGCATTGAGGCGTTGATTGCCTTCGGTGATTCTTTGGTTGGTGTCGTCCATCCTCTTGCTGAGGTTTCGGTCGAGGGCGTCGATTTTGTCGTTGGCGCTTTTTTGCCCTTCCTCAGGGCGCCTGAGTCTTTCATTTGTGATCATTGCTGTAGTCATGGAAAGGTTCTCCGGGGTTGCGTACGGCCGCGGTCACCTGGCTCGGCCCCTTCAGGACTTCCACGCACCCATCCGGAATTTCTTTTTGCCACAGACGGCGCAAAGACCCGTCGCGGCGGGCCGTCCGTTTTTCAGTGTGACCTACTCCAGGTCGGTGGTCTCGGTCCTTGTCCTGCACTTCAAACAGTAGATCGTATTTGGGTCGTTGGTAGTGGTCATCTGAATACACCGCCTCCGATGGATTGGTTGTCAGCAGTGATTGTAACCCGTGAGGTGAAGTAGTCGGGGAGCCGTGTCGGTTGTTCTGGGCATAGCACCACCATATTCAGGGGCATTCCGCAACCAAATCTACCAACCAAGGCGCCCCCGGACAAGGGACTTGAGCACGGAGTCAGCTTCCCCTGACTCGTCAGGCTTCTGAACTCCGGCGGCTTCGTGAAGAACGCCTGGAGTTGATTGCGTCCATTCCGGAAACTCCGGGCCCTACGGGGCTACTCTGACGGTGTTGGAACGGCAGGAAGTTGCTGTGGCGAAGATCGTGGAGCACCCGGAGGGAGTTCCAGTCTCTCCTTCGGTGGACGAGAACTGGTTCAACCCTGAGTTGGGCTTGACCTTCTATCGGGACTCTGGTGGTGATTGGACGGCGCGTCGGGTCCGGGAGTGCCCGGCCACGCATAATAGCGTCCTTCAGGAATAACCTGAAGTGGGAGTTGCGGGACTCTGATATGAAATCCGTCTGAAGGGAGTCCGGTCTGGCGGTCTAGCCTTGGTTCGATTTTTCTTGTCCTGGGGCGGCTCCTCGAATGGGGTTCCGGCGGCCTGGGCTTCCAGGCGTCGGTTGTTCCATTCTTTCCACTTGCGGTGGACCCGTTCACGGCCCTCTTCCATTTGTCTTTCCCTGAGCGGTTCCAGATATCTTCGTCTCAAGTATTCGGCGAGTACGATTGAGCACCTCGGTCCTTCTATTATCGTCAGGGTTAGCCCTGCGCTCCTACATTGGGTAAGGTCTGTCCTGATGATTCAGTTATTGGTGGACTTCCTTTGCCACGGAATCGGTTCGTTGAAGGGGACTCCGGCGGCTTTAGCTTCCAGATACCGGTTGTTCCATTCTCTCAACTCAAGGTCCACTTTCGCTTGGACTTCCACTCGGACTTTCGCTTCGATTTCCGCTCGGACTTTCGCTTCGATTTCCGCTCGGACTTTCGCGATGTACTCTTGGCGCCACCGTTCTCTCCGTTCTCTGTTTTTTTCCCTGAGCGGCTCCAGATATTTTCGTCTTAACAATTCGGCGAGCACCATTGAGCACCTCGGTCCTTCTTTTACTGTCAGGGTTAGTCCTGCAGATGCGCTACCAATACACTATCTCGGAATCCACCGTCTCATATGAGTCCCGCTCATTCTTCGGTCTGACGACTGATACTTGGCCCCACCTCCAGTGAACCTGGTGGTCGTGTCCGCATTCCGGATGAGGCGGCTCACGTTTCGCCGGTCTGCCACGACCGAGATTTCAGTCCGGCAGCTCTTCCAGAAAATTCTGCAGGGCCCGCTCAGCTCCCTCCTTGCCGTCATCTGGGTTGAGCCCCGAGGCGTCCTCCTTGCTCTGGAGGTTCAGCAGAAATCCGCATAGCTCTTTCAGAGCGTCATCCGGTGTCCCGCACGTCAACACACTGTTGACGCCTTTGCCCTTTACCAAGGACTCCGAGATTGACCAAGAATAGGGGGATACAAGGCTCCATTCTTGATTGACACCAAAGTATCCCACTTGGTTCCGGTGTCTGACTCTTACGACGTTGGGATTGAGTGGTTCCAGTGTGAACTCTGTGTCCTTGAAATTGTAGCGTCTTTCTCTCATTCTTTCGTTCCTCCTACACCCAGAAGGGCTCTCGCTCTGGGATACTATCGCTTATCGGATGCTCCGTCGTGGTTTTTGGGGCCCCGAGATGACCCGGTTCGAGGCCCGTTTCAAGAGACTGCACATTTCGAATCCCACATTTCTTTCGTTCGCGTTGCAGTCCAGCACGATTCCCGGTGCTATCTCCTGAGGCTCGGCTATCAGTGATTTCTCCAAGCACCTGTACAGGGCGCCCACCTCACTATCTCTGTCTTCCTATCAGTCATCTCATGTTTCGGGCGAAAAGTTCTTAACCACAATCCACGGCGACGATTGTTTGTTGATCTCGATACTCAGCGACCTATTGTTCCTCTTCGAGATGACCGGAAGAGACCGTTTCATCTGTGGGTTTCCGGGCCTGCAATTCTCGGCGCCGGTCCGCTGAGTGTCCACTCCATGGTGAAGTTTCCTGTGGGAGGAGTCGGAGTGCGGTGTCAGCTGCCCAGGAAAATGCTGGCGATGGCGGCGCCCAGAGTCGCGAGGAGAGGTGGGAAGATGACAATTCCGGCGATCAGGACGTTCCGGATGAGTCTGTCGAAACGGGCGTCCATATCGTGGCCGAGGTTGTCGATCCTGGAATTGATACCGTGGCCGAGGTTGTCGATTTTGGCGTCCATGCCGTCGAACCCGGAGATCAACTCGCTTCGAAGGTTGTCCATGTTCCGGTTGATCCCCTCTACCTTTTGGTTGAGGGCTTCCAGGCCCACTTCCAGCCGGCCCAACCGTTCCTCTAAGTTCATTTCGGTCATGGCTTTCCCCCGTTGGGAGTCCCCGTGCCTGGAAGGAAACCACCAACATTATACCCGGGGGTTCCATCGGATCGTGCGCGGTCCCCAACTGCAGTAACTGTTCAGACTTGGTGGGTCGAATTGGTCGAAGGCCGTTTGACAGCCGTCAGCCTGGGCGTAAGCTACGGGAATTCGCCCCCGATTTTCCACCTTCAGACCCTCGTTTCCCCTCGAGTCTGAACAGTTACCAACTGCACCGTCTTGTCGGGTATCGTGCCTGGAAGCCTGGTCCTGTCCTGCTCTGAGCAGTCCCTTTGGTTCAGGAACCGGCCGATCGGGCCTGGGCCAACCTGCCTTGCCGCCCGGAGTTCCTCTCTCGTTGAGAATCTCCCGGGCCCTATCCATTGCCTCACCCTTCAGGTCTTGGGCCTCCCGCCATGGCGGGGCATCCAGTGCGAAGTAGGCCACGGTGTCGTCCACGAACTCGTAGAGGTTGGCGGGTTTGCCGCCGGTTATGTCGGCCATTTCCTCGACGTTCCTGGCGATTCGCCTGGCCTCCTGGTGCAGAACCCGGACACCTTCTCTGGCGTTCTCCCATGCCCTGCAGTTTCTTTCCCGAGGATTTCCCCGGCAGTGGGCACAGTTGCGGATGTCATCGAAGTCGTACTGGACGGGCACGGTGTAGAGATGGGCCAGGGTCTGGTCGCTATTCCGGTAGCGGGGAATTCTGAGCAGGATCGCCGGCTGACCCAGGTCCTGCTGACAGTCCGGGCACAGCGCGGCCTGGCTTCTGGCCTCCCTGAGAGCGTCCAGGTCCGCACCGGAGATATCTGCATCGCCGGCGGGTTGGCCGTCGCAGAGTCTCATGGACTCGTAGCTTCGGACTATGTGGTGTCGGATGGGATTGAAGCTGGCCATGGTCTTCGACCTGATTGGCAGGGTGAGGTCCCGAAGCTTGGTGGCCCGGGAAGTCTATTGAGCCGTGTGGGTGGTTGGGCTCTTGGGATTGGTTCCCACAAAAGGTTCCGTTCATTCTCCCCACAGTCTGAGCGGACATCGCCGGCGCGGCACGCAGGCTGGAGAGGGTTCCTCGCAGCCACCTCATTTTATGGGATTTCCGCCATGGGCGTCGATCAATCTCTGTCAGGGTATTGGCAGACTGGATATAGTCTCTCGGTGTGGGGTTTGATTCCCGTCGGTCTCGGCGAACGTTTCCATCCCCGACGTCGAAGAGGGCAACAGATGGCGTCCACATCCGGTCGATGATTGCATCCCAGAACGACAACCCTGGAACAGGAGACGGGCTGAGTATCGGTGGGGGTATCGCCAGAAGCCCCGCGTTCCATGTCCCGTGGGCTCAAGTTTTCCACCCGGTGGCCCTTGCGGGAATTACCGGAGGCAACGTCCTCAAGTCCTCGGAAACGCGGGGACCACCCGGGCAATTTCCCATCCATGTAGTCCAGGATAAGGCTCTCGTCAACTCCTTAATTCAGGGCCGCAAGGTCAACCCCAAGACGACCCACCAGAAACCTGAACTGTTGCTGGACATTCCCAACTTCAACCATGAAAAACCTCGCCTAGAATCAAGCTTAAAATCCAGTGTACCTGGTTTTTCAGGCCAAAATTGCTTGTTAATTTCGACCCTAACATTTATGGCTAAAATGAGGCTAATTGCTTAGTCAAGGACCCCCCACGTACCCCCCAACAGGCCCTTCCGGCCAGATCTGCTAAAAAGGACACCAACCTCTAGGCGCAGGCCCAGTAGAAAATAAAAATGTTCCCGTCATCTCGTACCTGTTAATTCCACTACTAACATCCACGCCTAGAAACCGCACATTCCCCCTATACACCCTCAAGGGCTGGATAAAACCGTCCAAAAACCCATCAGAAATCCACCGGAGAAGTCCGGAAAAAGCCGGAAGGAAAGCCGACCGGCGAAGACCCGCGTCACCCAAAAAGGAGAACCAAATGACGGAAAACAACAGCGAAGACCCCTGCAAATACTGTGAAGGAAAGAAGATGAGAGACGCCCTGGCCGACGCGCTGGAGAGCGGAAGATACGAGGAGCACCCGGCCGAAGAAAGGCACTCGCATGCCCAACTGAGGGACTCACAGGACCGCTACTCCGTAACCGGAGTGGCCGTGGATAGCATGGTCCCATTTCTGTGGATCAGGAACGAGGGGAAATGGTACGCGTTCGACTCCGAGCGAATCCCGCAGGAATGGCAGAAGAGAAAGCTGCCGCACGAGATGACATCTCTCAGCCAGGACGAATTTTGGGGCAATTTTCCAAACAGGCCGAAGCAGCAGGAACACCCAACCAGATCGTCGCAGCCTGGAATCAGGCAAGTTTGCCCATCACCTCTTTCAGGCCATCCGCCCTTTCGTTCAATATGTCGATTTGCTTGCTCAGACCTTCCTTCATGATGCGGGCGCGCTCAATTACCCTGTCGGTGCTACTGCGAATAGTCTCTGAGGACTTGGTGATTTCATCCAATCCTTCGGCTTGCCGTCCGATTTCCAGAATGGCCTTTTCCAGAGCCTCAAAGTCTGCGTCTATTTCCTCGCTGATGGATTTGGGCCGCGCACAGAGAGCCCTGGCGACCGACAGGCCGGCATCAAGAAATACGTCACTGCCTGCGTCTTCCGCGTCCCAGATGACCACCACGTCATTACCGTAACGGTTGAAGACCTCCAGGCCACTGGGCGCCGTTCGTTTGGAAAAGACAAACACGCCAATACCGGCGCCCCGGTTCTTCCTCGCTTCCTCCATCTCCTCCAGCGCTTTCCTCAAGTTGTAAGAAGCGTCCTCTTTGGCTTCGACCACAATCCTGGCTCCGGCGGAGGCGGATTCCGACCCAAGCTCTATGACCACATCACCCTTCTTGTTGTTCTTGATCAGCCCGGTGGTATTTCCGGTACGTTCAGCGATGTCTGCCGCCCCCTGGCTCCTTTCGCTCAGGAAACCAAACACTGCCTCCTCGAAGACCAGGCCATGTTGGGTGCCGCGTTCCGATTCCTGCTTACGGGCCTTCATTTCGGCGAGCGCCGTCTTCACTTCAGTCTGAAAATCAGTGTTCGCTTTGTTCTGTTTCTCGATTTCCTCCAGGAGTTTCTTCTGCATCCGGGCCAGAGCGGAACCATCCTCATTGAGATCAAACTCACTGCTGATCTGGCGCTGTGCCTTTTCGACCCCCTGCATCAGGCGGGAGAGGGCCGAATCCTCGTTGTCCAGCGAAAATTCGCCGGTAACCTCGCTGATGCGCTTGTCCAGAGCGTCACCGACTTCGCCGTGCTTGGTCTTCAACTCTGTTACCAGCCGGGTGAGAGCGCCCTCCCCGTTGTCCAGCGAGAACTCTTTGAGAATCGCCTCCTTCTGCTGCACCAGCGTCGCTTCCGTGGACTGGGTCAGCTGTTGAATCAAGCCGGTGGTAGCTTCGGGGTCCAGCGTCCGCATCAGCGGGCTGTCCTTGCCCACATGGGTGCTCAGGGTTTGGGCCAACCCGGAATCGCTGCCCTCAACCTGCGCCCGGATAACCCTTTCCAGGTCACCGTCCTTTTCGGTCAAACGCTTGACGCGTTCCGAGAACCGCCCGCCTTCCGGGTCGAAGTAAGTTTTCAGGCAGATGCCAATCTGCCCGGTAACTTCCTGCTGGTGGGTTTCGAGAGCGACCCGCATGTTGTCCACAAATCGCTCTCCCTCCTGCCGGACACGGTCGGCGTCGATGCGGCCCTGGGCCTGGCGGAGAGCGATGACGCCAATCCTCATAGCAGATATCGCGAACTCCTCGCGCTCCTCCCCCTCCGGGTAGGCTGCGAGTTCGCTGCATAAATCACCGTCATCGATCTGCAGGTATAGCTCCACGGAAGCTGAGCCGTTGGAAGATACCCCATTCGTTGCTGCTTCATGGTTGGCCAAGCCGTTCAACGTCATAACGTTCCCTCTATCGTCCTGGATTTTGGGCTATGAAATAAACCGGGCATCGACCCCGCACAACACCCACCGTTGAACTTTTAGGGAAAGGTCGATGAGCTTGGTGGTCTTCACGTCGCTCTCTTTCAACAGGAGATTTCCGCCGCCGAGGTGCCGGAAAGAGGCCTGTTCGTGGGCCAGGCCTCTTTCCCACAGCAGGTGCCAGCCGACGCCCCATGACCATCTCCGGGCTGGGCCGGATGGTCATGGGGCCCCTGGACAGGGTTGCAACCCCCACGGACTTCAACCAACCGGCAAGCCGTCCATGCAACATCCCTCTGAAATTCGAGCCAAATTATCATATAAGGAATAGCACGCATGTTTCAACCCACATCCCCGTTCCGGTCCCACGGGGCCAAGAATCAAAACCCCGTCAAGGCGCCTGGAGAATCCGGTGTCCCGGGGCCGGACCTGTCCAAGGGCCCGCCGCCACTTCCATCGCAGCCACGGCTTCGGTTTGGGCGCCTGGCAGCAGACCATCGGCCGGGAACGCCGCCCGGACAAGCCGGGAGTAACTCCGGATGGGAAGCTTGGAACCGGTTGCTGCTCACCGGGCGACGAACCCATTCTGACCACCACCGGATGGGTAGCAATAAAGGACCTTGATCCGGCACGGGATAAGCTGGCAGGGCACCACAGGACAATCAACAGGATGACCTGGGGCGGCACCAGCAATCCGGCCACTGACGGGTTCATGTTCGAAAGGTCGGCAAGTCCGTACCGGGGCAACCTGATAGTCCTGGCCACGGAGCAGGGCAAGACCCGGGTAACACCCAACCACAGGGTACTGGTCCGGTTGAACGACGCCTTCCCGGAGAAGTGGTGCGTCTACCTGATGCGCAATGGGAATTGGTGGCGGATAGGGGCATGCGCGACCGCGCACCGACCCTACCGTTCCGGAGGAGTCTCGGGTCGTTTGGGAACGGAACAGGGCGCCGCCGCCTGGATTCTCAGCGTTCACGACACCCGGGTGCGTGCCCTGATCGCGGAAGCGCGGTGGCAGGGAAGGTATGGCGTGCCGGGGTTCACGTTCCGGAGCGCGGAAGCCCGTTCGCTTTCCAACCGGCAATTGGCCAACATTCACGAAGAAATATCCGCTGATGTTCAAGAACGCGTCGGCGAGCTCTTCACCGATACCGGCCTGCAGCCGGATACCCCGCTTTATGTCCGGGGAGTACTGGGAACTCATGGACTCAAGAAAAAAATCTTGGGGGCAACCTTTACAACGGCCGCCGGGAATCTTCCGCCCCTCTCCAGATACGTGGACATCACTGTGCCGCAGCGGTCGTTTGTCGAACGAAATCATAAAAACAGAAGCATGCAGCCTGCCCTATTGCAGGCAACCATCACCACGGAACCATTTGAGGGTGACGTATATGGATTGTACGTGCCTCCCTACCATCACTACGTATCCGGTGGGGCGGTTGTCCACGATTCGAGCCAGGGATATCCAGGCCCGGGTCGGGTCGTGGCGTTGTCGTTGACCTGAACAGAGCCAGGAACGGTCAGCTTAGGGGCACGCCGGTGACGACGCCCTCACATTGGTCAGAGCCGCCGGCTGGAGCAGCATAACGACCAGGTTTACCAGGAGCAACAGGACCGGCTGTAGCGCATTGCCCCTCCTCATTGCTCCGCAGTATGAACCCGACCACCTCTCCCCACACATCCTCGTATGTGTCCGGGCGGTTCTCCCACAGGCCTTCTACCCTTCCTTTTTCTCCCTCATCCCAACCTGAAAAGGGCATTCCTGCGCCCGCCCTTTTCGGTCTTCCTGTCGCCGGCTTTGAGCCCCTGACAGGCTTACGGCGTAACGGCCCGAATCAGACAACAAAGCAAACGCCCGCGCGGTGAACCTGACGCCCAAGCGGGCATACACGAACATGCAAAGGAGCAACCATGGACCAGACTGCCAATTCTATTCTATCGCCGCTATCGCCCAAAGACCCCCGGATACAACCGGACGCCAACCTGGTCAAAGCCCGCCGCCGCATCCAACCCGACCCGGACCTCAGCCCGGGGGACAGTCTGCGGAGCACCGACCATCAACGCAGCCCAGGCAACGGTTTATTGACGCCGGATAGAGAGCTTGGAACCAGTTGCTGCTCACCGGGCGACGAGCCCATTCTGACCACCACGGGTTGGGTGGCAATAAAGGACCTTGATCCGGCACGAGATAAGCTGGCAGGGCACCACAGGCCAAGCAACAAGATGACCTGGGGCGGCACCAATAACCCAGCCACTGACGGGTTTTTCTTCGAAAGGTCGGCAAGTCCGTACCGGGGCAACCTGGTAGTCCTGGCCACGGAGCGCGGCAGGACCCGGGTAACACCCAACCACAGGGTCCTGGTCCGGTTGAACGACGCCTTCCCGGAGAAGTGGTGCGTCTACCTGATGCGCAAGGGGAAGTGGTGGCGGATAGGACAATGTGTGACCGCGCACCGCCCATACCGTTCCGGAGGGGTAGCCGGGCGGTTGGCAACGGAGCAGGGCGACGCCGGATGGATTCTGGGCGTTCATGACACCCGGGAAGATGCCCTGGTCGCTGAAGCGAAGTGGCAGGGAAGGTATGGCATACCGGGGCTGACGTTCCGGACCGCGAAAGATCGTTCGCTTTCCAACCGGGATCTGGCTGGGATTCACCAATCGACAGCCGCCCATGTTCAAAAACGACTCAACCGGGTCTTCTCGGATACGGGGCTATGGCGGGAGATGCCCCTTTACACTCGCGGAGTATTCGACAGTCGGGAACTCAAGAAAAGACTGTTGCGGGGGATCTTTGCGACGGCCGCCGGCAATCTGTTGCCCCTCTCCGGATATGTGGACATTGCAGTCCCGCGGGAGCCGTTTGTCCATCGAAATCATAAACCCGAGTACAACCGGCCGGACCTGTTGCGGGCGTCGATCACCACAGAACCCTTTGAAGGAACCGTATACGGACTGGATGTGCCTCCATTCCATCACTACGTATCCGGCGGGGCGGTTGTCCAGGATTCGGACCAATGGGAGAGCAAACCCAGGCTTGTGCAACTGGTGCTGGACCTGGTGGATGCCAGACACGGTGAGCATTGATGCTCGCCGCTGGCGCTGGTCGGCCGGTGCGGGGACTCCGGTAGATGGCCTGGAGCCTCATGACTCTCATCAACCGCTGCACCCGCTTCCGGCTTACCGGTATCCCCTGCCTCTCCAGCCAGGCCTTCATCCGCCTGGACCCGTAGAATGGGGTCTCCAGGTACTGCCGGTCCATCTCGCCCATCAGGGAGTCGTTCCTGGCCTTCTGGTCCTAACCGTTGCCGAAGACGCCGGCGGCACCCTCCACAAGGGCTTTCTTCCAGGCCTGAATCTGGCTGGGTGAACCTGTGCCCGGCCGGCCAGTTGGGACACCGTTTCCTCGCCCTTCACCGCCTCCAGCGCCACCTTGGCCTTGAATGTTGGGTGGGGGATTAGGATGGGGGGCCCGGCGCTGGAATGGCCTACAGTCTTCCCCTCCAGCCGTTTCCAGGCCTTGTACGCCCCTTCAGGTCTCTGTTGTTGACACAGGAGTGCCTGAAACACCGGAATCCGCTCTCCGGGCGAATTTGGTGTTATGTCTCCACAAGGCCGGTTGCCAGGGCCTGGACTTCCAGCTGCCCTTGTCATCTTGGTATGTCGACCATGAACCCGCAGATGAGGCAAAGGGCGGGACACATTCCAGTCCAGTCCGGGTTTCTGCTCATAGCGGCGTACGTGGGCGGGTTTGAGGATGTCCCTGACGACTATGAAGGGCATGACCAGTGGGGACTGGCGGCGGGATTATCAGACATGTAGATACGGTCATTATTCACGAGGCGCCCAGTCCCATCACGGATCTCGGTAGGAATCCCGAACCCGGGAACCAGCCCGCCGGCTCCTGAACCCTGCCAAGACACGGGCGTGTTCCTTCGAGAGTCTCTCAAGGGGACCCGTCCGTCTTCAATTCCATCCTGGGAGCCGGCTCTTTCGGCGATAGCGTTCCCGGGTCCCACCTCCAGGGACTCGGGCTCGAATCCCGCTGACCGTAGTGGCTGGGCACTCCCGGCCATTTACCGACCACCACCGCAGGCGTAACCTTCACCCGGTCCTCGCCGGAGAGGAGAAATTACCGTGAAACCCGACAAACGTGACTCCGAAACGGAACCCGTGCGGAGCGATGCCACTGGCAATCTTGCCATGGGTGTGCTCCTGACCGTCTTCGCCGTCGGCACAGCGCTGCTCATCTGGAGAAGTGTCAGCGCCATCCACGAAGAGGGGCATTGGATAGACCAGCTCTTGGGAGCAATCAGGGCCATTTCCGCTCTCTCCGCGGTGCTGATCGTTCTGTACGGTATCTTTGCCGCAAAGGTATACGGCAATTGGGCAGAGCACCAATTCAGACTTTACTATGAACAGGGCATGGCGGAAGGCCGGCAACAGGCCGCAGAACGGTTCGGAATGGATGACTACAACGGCTGGAGAGACTGGACCGAGTGGAAAGAATGGGCTGAAGCCGCCCGGCGGGAGGGTCGGCCCGGGCCTGAGCCGCCGTCTTGGTCCATGAACTGATGGAGGCCGGTGACGCAAGCCAGTTGCCGAATATGCAGCGGCAACTTCAGCGCCTCACTTGCTGAACGTCCAAGAACATCGCTTCGTTCAACCCTGCTCATCGGCCCGGAACCGCTCTGTGAGGTCTTCAGCCGGCAGTACGAAGGAGGCTCCAACCTGGCGACCACCAATCTCCCTTTCGACGAGTGAACCGGAGTGTTCGGGTCAAAACGCCTCACCAGGGTTCTGCTAGACCGCCTCACCTTCCGCATGGATATCCTGGAGAATAATATGGGAGTCTGGTGTCTCAACCGCAGCAGGAGGAACGCCGCCTCGCAGCCCCATACGAAATGGACACCACACGATGCACCGCCAACGCTTTCACATGCTGACCCTGGAATATCGCAGCCTTGTTCCGTTTGTTTCTGGGGCATTGGAAAAGGCAGAGAGATAGAAACCGCGCCTATAATCCCCCGCAAGCTAACGGACCATCACCCTGGCGTCCTCTAGGTTTGGAAACCAGTGCAGGTTGAGACGTCCACCCCGGAACTTCCCACTGAAACTCTCAACGTGTCTCTCCTCTTCCCTTTGCCCGGCTTGGTGAAGTGAAGTTCTAAGCGCATCCGTCGGGCTCGGCCTCCCGGGTCTTACCAGTTAACTGCGATCCATTTTTGAGCACCAGCATGCGAGGCAGTCCCTGGGTTACCTTGGGCCAATCCAGAACTCGGACCACCAGATGGCTGGCAATCGGCGCGTCCACCGGTGATTGGTTCCTGGGTTTACCTGCCGCCATCTCATCCCTTGCACCAAAATAGTATACAAAGCGGCGAATGAGATGGTCTGACTCGACAGACTCGAGTTGCGAGATTCGTACGCGTGGGCGTAGCCTGTTAATAGGAGAACCGGACCGGTCGCCAGTTCCCAGTGCATCTTGAACTGTGACCCAGGTTCATGGTCTTAAGCTCAGCCGGTCACAGCGCAGCTTTGAAGCAGTCGTCGGGAGGGAGGGAATGACCGAGTTTATGGGTACACCTGGAGAGGAGTACACGATCAGCGCCGAGGCGAACCTTTTTCCAGAGGCGTCCCCCGAAGAATATCAAGACATATTTGCGAGCATCGAGGAGATTGGCCAGCAGGAGGCCATCGGCGTCAAGGATGGCCAGATAATCGACGGTCGAAACCGCTATCGGGCCTGCCGCGAGCTCGGCGTCGAGCCCAGATTCACCGAGTTGGACGCTGACGTTGACCCGCTCAAATACGTTTTGGCCAAGAATCTTGCCCGCCGGCATCTGGATGCCAGCCAGCGTGCCGTGATCGCCTACAAGCTATCCGCCTGGTCAAAGCCGGGCGGAGACAGGAGAAGCGAGGCCTACCGGGAAGGTGTCGACCAATCGGCAATTTTGCCGGATGGTTTTACCCAGGAGCAATCCGCCAAGCTGTTGGCCGTCAGCCCGCGATCGGTCAGGCAGGCCGGCAAAGTCATCTCAGAGGACAGCCCTGCGGCTCCGGCATTGCGCCAGGCAGTTGAACAGGGAGAGGTTAAAGTCGGCGACGCAGCCAAGGTCGTTGGACAATCGGTAGAGGTCCAAGAGCGGGCGCTGGCCGCGGTCCAGGGCGGCAAGGCCCGCACCATAGCTGGAAGCGTTAAGGCCATCTTGGTGGAACAGTTGGCCCCCAACCCAATGTCGCAATCCGTCATCCCCAACCGGACAATAATAATCGATCCACCCTGGCCAACGGACAAAAGAGCCCGGGAGGACCGGGCCAACGGGCAGGGTGTAGACCACGAAACAATGACCGTCGACCAAATTACCAGGATGCAATTGCCGCTGGCCGACGACGGGTTCGTTTTTCTTTGGACGATCCAGGAGTACCTGCCGGACGCCATCAGGATGCTTGAACGGTGGAAAGTCAAGTACTTGTTTACCATGGTCTGGCGAAAAGACGATGGTATGGAGCCTCGGGGGACAAGCCACTTCGACGTGGAGTTCGTACTGGTGGGAGCCAAGGGCAAGCCGCAGTTCCTCAACAAATTTTCGCGCTTCAAAGGTGATGAGGCGGAATTAAAGATGGGGTTCAATGGGCCCTGTGAATCCCCGCGGGCCGCTCACTTGGTCAAACCTGCTGCATTCTATGACATCGTAAAACAGTTTACCCCAGGACCTCGGTTGGAATTGCCGGAGAGCGGCCTCAAGCATCTCTAGAAACTCGGACGGAAACCCCGATTCTCCCCAAGCCGTCGTTTTCTTAACGTCGATTATCGATGTAACAGTTGGTTCATGAAACGTATTACATATGTTATAATGCCGCATAAGACTGGAATACGTCTGCTTGGCGTAGCGCGAAACCCGGCCAATGGCTTTCCGGCCAGACCTCTAGGCCCACTGGGTATAGCCGGAATTACCCTGCCCGTGATGTCCCTCTGTGGGTGATTGGGTCGGTGTCACATACCGAAGGCTGGTCAGACACCCATCACCTTGAATCTGCTCCGCCCGCCGAGAGGCTTTGGCTCTGCCCAACATCGGCATCGACAACGCCGTCCTTCTCATTCCCGGGGTCCAGCCCCAAGCCCGTCCTGTCATCGGCGCCGGGGTATCCCGGCGATTCCCGGTAGCCCATGCCCCGCTTGAACACCTCAGTCCGACGA
The DNA here is from genome assembly GCA_963663135.2 of Dehalococcoidia bacterium. Classification (GTDB taxonomy): domain Bacteria; phylum Chloroflexota; class Dehalococcoidia; order Lucifugimonadales; family UBA3495; genus Io17-Chloro-G2. Next base: position 323,464 of record CAXXRM010000002.1, read on the forward strand.
ACTGGCACGTCCCTCTGAACCCGCACCCGGACTATTTCACCGACGGACCTAACCCCATTTCTCCACAACCCAAGTTCGGCGCCATCCCCCACCCTGGACCCGGATAGCCGATCTCAAAGCCCAGGAGTTGAACTGCGGGAACCAATTGGAATCAGAGACACGGCGAGGTGTCAACGCCGACGGAGTTCCATGAGCAAATGGACCGACGGAACGCCAGGCCCAATTGATGGAGGGATGGGCCGCCCGAGGAGAAAGGAACCGTTAAAACCGACGGCGCATACATGCCCAGATCAGGCTATGAGACCCAGTGGGCATGTTCCTTGACCTGACGCTCCTGTCATTGCACTGACCCGGGTTGTGGACGCGGCCGGGTCCATCGCCGAGGCGTTTATGGGCTTTGCACTCTTGGAAAGTCGCTCCCGTGATCACCTGTTAGGCGTTCGCGGACCGTGGTGTTCATGCGAGTCAGAGTGTTAGTTACGAGCTTAAGGGGATGTGGTAATAAAGTACTAGACGGCAAGCCTCGAGCCATCCCATGGCCCCATTCCTCGGAACTCTATGCCTTTTGCTTCCAAGAGGCCGGGCGGACGCAATGTGGGAGCCGCTGGGCCGATTGCGGAAATGCTCGGCCCTGTTGCGCTTCAGGACCATTGGCTTGCTAAATCCCGACCACCTGGTCGGTCCGACGGGTCCCTTCGAGGTCAGGCGCCTCCCGGACAATGGCTGGCCCGACGTCCGTCCCGAGGCGTAGTACCGAGCGTTGATTATCGCTGTGGGGCGCCACACCCATCCGGCGGTCTTTGAGAATGTCTCCAATCGTCGCTCCGGTTGCCCCGGGGCGGCCGCCGCAAACATTCCCCTTGGAAATGAAGCACCGGTCGCAACTCCAAGAGTGACCATGCCGCGTGTTCGCCCACTGCCCGGCAATACTCAAGGCCTCTGAATGGCCGGGACTCGAACAACGACAACTAACTTTGCCGGCGTATTGCCTCACTATCCTATGCGGATTAAATGCACCAAGCCCAGCTAAGTTCACCCAATAGAATGCTTTAAGGCGCCCGCTATCCGCCAAAAGCGCTCTGATTACACGCCTCGTCTATCCATATGCGTAACTTGAAGTCTGCGATTCGGATGACTCGGCCCTTCCTCATGTGTGGGATAGGGTGGTCGGGATCCCTTAACCATTCTTTGAATTTCGGCACTGATACCCCGAGCAACTTCGCTGCTTCTTGCTGGCTGTAGCAGACCAGTTTGTCGGAAACTGTCGAATCCTCCCCAACCTTGGCCGTGATCAATCGGCATAGAGCGTGGGTATCCTCGGATGTCCAGAGTCTCCAGCCGGTCTCCGACGTTGGGTCCTTGACTAGGAGAAGAGGGCTCGAATTGACACCGCACACGTCCTCTAAGATCTGGTCGAGGTCTTCCAGGGTTAAAATCATTATTCCCACCTTCCGAATGGAGTTGAGGGTTTGAGGGTTACGTCAGGGCATCATCCGTTGGACACCGGCACAGGTGGTGACAACTAGGGAGGGGACTTCGCAGATCAGGGTCACCACCTTGGCCTCACCGGTTAAATCGTTCGAAAATTGGTTCCATGCAAAAATGATATACAGAAATTTTGAATTAGGTTTTATCGCCGGCGAACTTCCATGTTTCGGATGGCAAAAGGAGCTTCAGCATGACAGTAAAGAGATTCCCAAACGCGTGTGGCCCCGCCCATCGAGGCCAACATCGCGTCAATATCTCTTGTAAAGACCAGAACTGATTCCATAAACCAAGCATATACACAATTTTTGAATTAGGTTTTATTGCCGGCGAACCACCGATTGTCAGGACGGCAAAAGAATGGTTCAGCGGGATAATTAGGACCCCCCCTGGATTCATGAGAAAGGCCAATTTGCAGCTAGGAAGCCGGATTTCCAACTTCCGGACTCAGGCCACTTGATCACATGAAACCGCGCAGTTGACTCTTAAAGGAAGAGGGAAATGTGTTATGCCCGCCACTTTTTCTACCAGCCAAAGCCAAGGTGAAACCTCCACGGCCGGCAGATAAAATCGGGGAAGAGTTGTAGTAGTCCACCAGCGAAATGTGGGGTTGGTGTTGGGATGAGGGAAATAACGCAGTTCCTCGACCACTGGCAATTTAGTTAATCAGACGTGAGGAAGCGGATGTATCTGTCGGCGGCGCTCCGGGAGTGGCAAAGGTGGCATGCCCCCTGGCCGCGGTGGCCCAGCCTTGGGCCACCGCGGCCACCGTCCGAGTTTAGGGAGAGGGTCCCCACAGCATCGCTAGGTGGGCCGCCGTCTTTGGCTGGCGGGTCCGGCAGCCATGATTTCCGAGCAGTCCGGGGTTCCCCCGTCCCTCGGCGAAGAACAGTAGGCGGAGTTGAGGGTAGCAGTCCGAGAGTTGCTTGCGAGAGCCGGCGTAGGCCTGGCCCACTGGAACTGGAGGCCATCCCGGCGGTGTGTCTCGGATCGCTTCGGCATTTGCCTGAACTACCTGCGCCGCTTGGGATTCGTCCTGAAACGTCCCAAGAAACGTCTGGTCAAGGCCGATGCGGAGAAACGGGAAGCCTTTGTAGAGACCGTAGAGACCGATGTTGCCCTTGCATACGGGGAGCGAGAGGCTCGCCAGAGAATTTTCTTTGCCGACGAAGACCACTTCCGGGCGGACGCGGATCGCGGGGCCAGTAGGTGCTGGAAGGGAAGACGGCCTTGGTGGACTCCAGCAGTTCCAGACACTCCGAGAAGGCCAGCTATGACTCGGCGGCGTGTTTGGAGACCGGCGAGGTGGAATGCATGGAACTGGATGGGAACAACATCAGGGAAAGCTCCATGGCTTTCTTGTGACAGTTGCGGGAGAGGCACAGCGGGGGGCTAACGTGATCTGGGACAATGCACCGGCGCACCGGGGTTCGGCGATGTGGTCATACCTGGAGACCCCTGGCCTGAACCTGCGGCTGGCGAACTTGCCTGGCTACAGCCCGGACTTCAACGCCGATGAGGCGGTCTGGGGCTGGGCAAGGCGGGAGGCACCCTGAAACCAATGCCTGGAGACCAAAGCCTTGGGGCAGCAGAGGGTCAACCAAATCCTCGCCGGGTTGGCCAGCCGGAAAAACGAGGTGAGACGGCGACGCGGGACGATCCTGATATGTCGCAAGACTGGAGCAGGAGGGCTATCGCCAGTAGACTTGGCGGCACGCTGTTCCTGCCGTTGTAGGCGCAATAGAACTCGGTCAAATGTTGGGGTTGAAACAGCCTGCCTCGCAACAATGTCATCAAGCCGTAGAAGGTTTCCCGCCCCACGTGGTCCAGATACAACCGGTCCGCTTCGACCGGTTCGTTCTCCCAGAATCCGCAACCCTCGCTATGTTTGTTGACGTCAAATATAGCCCATTGCTCCACCACCGCAACTTTCGGGCTAGTTATCTGGGAGAGAGGGGTCTGGGAAACGGCGAGAGAGTCTGGTCCGACGATTCGCAGCTATCTTATGCGTTGACCGAATTTGTAAATCTATTTGTAAATCCACTCGGTTGCATTCTATTCTACCGGATTATCATTTAGCCTTGAGTTCATGTCTGGACATCGACTGTACTTATATCTGGTTGCACTCAATTGTGCTATTTATTGGTGGTGATTGCGGTTTACGAAACCGCTGCTCTGCCACTGAGCTACACCGGCGTGGATACAATTTAATGGCTATTGAACCCATTTTGCAAATATTTTGCAAACGATGGCCAGCGAGTTGACGCTCCTAGATTGAGTAGAACGCCGGCGTGAGTGGTCCGGGATCTCCACCTTTCATTCTTCAGCTGCCCGCGGCGAATCGCGGCATCACCTGTGTGGCAAAGGTCTCCAGGTTCCTCAACGATTTGCGCAACGGAATCCCCCTGTGTGAGAACTCGACAAGCAGATAGTCCAGGTGGCAAACCTCTTGCAACTCCTGGATCTTCTCCGCCACGTTGTCAGGAGAACCCACCAGCAGGGTGCGCGACTCCAGGAAGTCCCAGTCGAGCTTCACATCAGGGTCGAGGACCTCGCCCGGGTTGGTGAAGACCTGCCGGCCGCGGAAGGGATCGTTGAAGATGAATGCAGACATGATGCCTTCTTCCGCATCTCGGCGCGCTTCCTCCATTGAAGCGGCGACATACGTGGAACGCATGACCGCCTGGTCTTCTCCCAAAACGAATGGTCTCCCCTCCCGCTCGGTCCTGACCTGTGCGTACAGTTCCATCCGCTCCCTGATCCTGAGAGCAGGGGGCTGCCAGTAGCACGCTTTCAGTCCAAGTTCGGCCGCAGTTGTTACAGAACTGTCGGTGGAGACGGTCATCCACATCGGTGGGTGCGGTTTCTGGTAGGGTCTCGGCGTCACCCGCAGTCTCGTTACCCTATCTCCTTCCTGCCAGGCGTGGTTCGGCGGAAAGCGTGGATGGGAGAAGACGGTGTCGTCGGCAGGGAAGCTGTAGTTGGTTCCATGGTGCGTGAAGTACTCGTTGGTCCATATCTCCCGGACTATCTCCACCGTCTCCCGGAACAGTTCCCTGTTCTCCTTATCCTTGCGGGGGTCCGCGTTCGGATGAAACTGGGGACCCTCATACGGCCAGATTCCCCTGCCGAAGCCAACCTCCACGCGTCCGCGTGTCATGTTGTCCAGGGTCGCCAGGTCTTCGGCAAGCCGTATCGGATGCCACCACGGAGCTATATTCCCCATCTGTCCGATGCGAATTCTGGAAGTCCGCGCCGCGAGGTCTGCGCCCAGCAGGATCGGGTTCGGCAGATCGCCCACTCCATAGGGCCCGAAGTGATGTTCTCCGAGCCACATGGCCTCGAAGCCGAGTTCCTCGGCCAGAATGGTCTGTTGTTTGAGGTTGTCAATCAGTTGCTCGGCGTTAGCGGCCTCTCCGGCGGACGCCGCCACGGTCGTGAACGCCGCGAACTTCATGCTTGGCACCCCCTTATCTGGCTCTTCAACATTATCCGGGTGATGATGGTTGATGGGAACCCAACCGAAGGCATGCCCCCCATCCTCGGACGTTGGCGGCGCCGCTTTGCGCCCCTGAACGGCTGGTGTTATGCTTGCGCACCACTATACTACAGGAGCGGCGCCATGCCAGCAGACCGGAATCGGGGTCTCATCCAGACCGTTCTGGGCTCGATACATCCATCGGAACTGGGCGCCACCACGACCCATGAGCACCTCCACATTGACTTCTCCTTCATGTTTCGTCCGGCGCAGGACTCGCCGTCTCAGGAACTTGCGGACGCGCCCATAACCCTGGAGAACCTCGGATGGATACGGCGCAACTACTACAGCAACCGCTCCAACCTCCAGCTCATGGACTTGGATACAACAGTAAGTGAAGTCGGGAAGTACCGGGATGTTGGCGGCGGTGCGATTGTGGATGCGACCACCATTGGAATTGGACGCAACCCGGATGCCCTGGCTCAAATATCCCGTGAATCGGGCGTTCACATCATTATGGGTGCGGGCTTCTACGTGGCAGCGGTCCATCCGGAATACATGAAAGAGCGAAGCGTGGATGCCCTGGCCCGCCAGATTACCGGCGACATTGTTGAAGGCGTTGAAGACAGCGGCGTAAAGGCAGGCATAATCGGGGAGGTCGGTTGCACCTGTCCTCTTGCCCAGACCGAGCGCAAGTCTCTGCTGGCGGCGGCAATCGCCCAGGGAGAAACGGGCGCCGCCATATTGGTCCATCCCGGTCGGCATCCGGATGCGCCGTTGGAGATACTGGAACTGCTTGCCAACGGCGGCGCGGACACATCTCGAGTGATTATGGGACACCTGGACCGGACCGTGTTCGAGTTCGACGCGCTTCAGAACATTGCCGCATCAGGCTGTTACCTCGAATGGGACCTGTTCGGCAATGAGGGGTCCTACTATCCTCTCGCCAACATCGACATGCCCAGCGACGCCCAGAGGCTGGATTTCATAAAGCGCATTGCCGACGCGGGCTATTCGGACAGAATTGTTATTGGTCAGGACATTTGCACGAAACACCGGCTTGTTAGATATGGAGGGCACGGTTACGGCCACATTCTCGAGAACATCGTTCCTAGAATGCGACGCAAGGGTTTTTCGGAAGACGCGATTCGAGCGATAACTGTGGACAACCCGGCCAGGATACTCGCTTTCGTTTAGAACCCGCGCTGCTGGTATCAGCACTGGAGGCAATCGTCTCCGCACGGGGCCGGTGGAATCACCGGTGGAACCCACCACAGAGAACTCCGACTGACGTTTTACCTGGATACTTAACACCGACGTATCCGCTGGACGACGACAACCCCAGTGGTACGACTTCCCGAAGCCCGTCACAGCTCAGATTCGGGTTGGAGAATGACTCCAATATCTTGTCTGGCAGCACGATGGCTCCCTGCTTTCCGTCGAGAAAGGCCCACCAGGGGAAGCCGTGCGTTAGCGGACACGGCGTCGTGAGGCTCTACAGCGTGAAAATGGACCTATACGTGAAGGTCTTAATCTTGCCCAGTTTGGTGGGCCTCCTTGTACTGGCAGCCTGCGGCGGGGAGCAGGCTAGTCCACGTGCAGAAACCAGGTTCCGGATGCGCCTAATGCAACCGTGGCAATGTCTCTGACGCCGGAGCCTTCCGTCGGCCCCTCGCCGAGGCCCGTTGGAATCGGTACGCCGGGTTCAGGGGCGACGGCAACGCCGCCGCCCACGTCGACTGCTAACCCGACGCTGCCTCCCACTCCTACGCAGACGCCAAGCACGGCGTCGGTAGCGGCGCCGACCGCTACCGCCACACCCGCGGGTACGCCAACCCCTCCCACAACACCTACGCCCACTGTTGAGACAACCGCCACGCCGACCCCAACCCCGGCGCCAGCACCGGCAATCGGTGGCCTCGACAAGACCGTCACCAGCCGGGACATGGAGTATGACTACACCATTGAGTTGCCGGGCAGCTGGCGCCGGGAAGGGACAGGAATATACAGCAGCACCTCTCCCTGGGGCAGAGTCGGAATCTCTTCCCAGTATCTCCCGAGAGAATATACCGTGGACCAGTTCACCCGGCTAATACTGTACGACCTCCGGAAGGACTGGTGGCCCACCGCGCCACTGTTCGAGATCACTACCGTAGAGGAGAGTACGAGCGGTGAACGGCCGACAAGGCGCATCCGGTACCGGGTCCAGGAGGCCCTGGAGTATTGTGTCGTCGACGTGGATGAGTTGTTGGTGGTATCGCAGGTCCTTCCGGGGAATCCACATGGATTCCGAGTAAGGGCGTGGATGTGCGAGCATGACGTTGCCAGGCATGGAGAGACTAGGAAACGCATTCTGGACAGTTTCCAGGTTACCACCAGGCCCGCCGCGTACTACAGGCAGTTCATGTCGGCGAATGGGATAACCGTGAAGGCGGACCGCACTGTGGAACCAGCCGCGGTGGAGGCAGGAGCGGAGGTAACAGCCGCGATGTCGTCAGGGCGAGACGACATCGCGCCGTGCATGGCACGAAATAGGGCGGAACTGGCGATCATCCCCAAGGATCGGACGCTGACCTCACTGCCGGAATACGCATATCTCAAAGGGACCCGCGATTTTACGCGCAGGGCGCGCGACACATTCGAAATACGGGGCGTGGGCGGAGTTCCCGGGCGGCCCGTCTCATCCGCAGCGGAAGAGCAGGTGCTGGGACGCATCGGACCGCGGCACCCATACTACCCCTACCGGGGCCTGGTGGCGGTGCATGAGTTGGCGCACGGCATCCAGAACCTTTGCTTCATGGCGGAGGACCACGAGGAGTGGAACGGGTTCTATGCCGAGGCGGTGCGGGCGGACCTGTACCCGGATACCCACATGATGCACGACGTCAACGAGTTCTTCGCGGTGTTCAGCACCGGATACTTCGAGGTGACTGACGAGCTGGGCCAAGGCAGCGACCGCGAGACCCTGAAAAGCCAGTTCACAGAGGCCTTTCTGGCCCTGGACGAAATCTATGGTGGGGCCACTCTAGCGGAGGAATACCGGACGAGGCTGGAGCGGCCACAGTGACTCATTGTTGCGGATCCATAACCCGTGAGCCGCGCGAGCAAAGTTACGGTAAGGAAATGCACGGAAGCCGACAACCCAATGCCCCGGCGAACCCTGGCAGCGTCAACAACGGCATCGTCTGCTGCCGTCAGGGCCTGAACAGGTGACATTCGGAACTGCGCAAGGACGGTTATCCGAGTCGAGAGGCGATGTCCTAACCGGACCGTCTCGGGGCGAACTCCGGGAACGCTGAGGGGTCTTCCCACGGCGAGTCTGCGGCGGCGTCTCAGGAAAAGATCAGGCCCTCCTGGGGATGTGTCCAGGGTATGGAAGCCAAATGTGCATGCTGCTTGGCACGCGGCAGCGGCAGGTCTCTGACAGGTACGTCAATCACCACGGGCGTCTGGCTTTCCAGCGCAAGCGGGAGCAGCTTTTCCAGGTACATCGGGTCGTCTGCCCTCATGCCGAATGCGCCGAACGACTCGGCGAACTTGACCAAGTCCGGGTTCACCAGGTCTGTCTCGTAAGTTCCGTCAAACATCTCATCCAAGTCGCGGGCGACGTTGCCGTAGGCGTCATCTCTGAAGACGATGGTGACTGCATTGATTCCGTACCGGACCGCCGTGGAAAGCTCAGTCGCGTTGAACATGAACCCTCCGTCTCCGATGATGCACACCACGGGGCGGTCGGGTCTATCCACCTTCGCACCCAGCGCTGTGGGGAAGGAAAAACCGAGGTTGAACGAGTAGCCGGAATCTATGTAGGTCTTTGGGTGGTTTACCCGGTAGTGGGTGCGAGAGCAGTAGCCGAACTGAGTGACGTCCCAGACGGTGAAGGTCTCCTCCGGGATGTTGTTCTTGATCGTTTCCAGGATAGGGTATTGGGGCTCCTGGAGCCTGATGTCGTAGTATGCGATCAAGCGCCGTGCCGCCGTGACCGCGTCCTCCGGGACGGTCGTTCTCCTGCTCCGGCCTCTATTAGGAAGGGCAGCAGGGCTTCAATGGTCGTTCTGGCGTCGCCGTGCAGGGGAATTGTGTTGGACTGCACCCTCGTTAGCTCGCTGTCGTCGATGTTGATGTTAATCAGCGTACAGGACTCGCCGGCCGGATTCCCAAGTGAAAACCGCGTACCGATTCCTATCACGACGTCGGCGGACTGCATCACTTCGAAGAGCTGGTTCATCTCGTGCATCTCACCGGCGGGGCTGAGGCGCGACCCGTAGCACAGTGGATGGCTGTCCGGAATGGTCCCCTTGCCGTCCCCGGATGTGACCACGGGTATATTAGTCGCTTCGGCCAGTTTGACGAGGGCTTGCTCCGCGTCTGACAATGCCACGCCCCCGCCGGCGAATATGAGGGGTAGGCGGGCTTGAACGATAACCCGCGCAGCCTCCCGGAGGTCTTCCGGGCTCGGAACTATGCGCGACACAGGGGCCGGGTTCCGCAGCTCGACTTCCTCGCGCTCCGCCGCCACCTCGGGCGGGATGTCCAGGAGAGCGGGATTAGGACGCCCGGTACGCATCTGCCTGAATGCTTCGGTCACAGCGCCGGGAACGTCCCTGGGCCTGAGCACCTGCCGCCGCCACTTGGTGACGGGGCTCATCACGCCGGACTGGTCGAAGACTTCGTGTATGGCCCCAAGGTTCTTGCCGATCTGGCCCCGGGGGATCTGGCCGGCGATGAGGAGCACGGGCGAGGAGGCGGGCGTATGCGGTGGCCACGCCGGAGGCGGCATTGTATACACCGGTGCCCGGGACCACTAGGGCCACGCCGGGTTTCCCTGACGCGCGAGAATAGCCGTCGGCCATGTGCGTTGCACCCGCTTCGTGGCGGGTCGTGATCATGCGGATACCCGGCTCGTCCCTCAACGCGGCGATGGTCCCGGACATGTGTATGCCCGGTATTCCGAATACGACCTCGATGCCTTCCCTTAGGAGAGATTTCACGAAGGCTTCTCCCCCACTCATTTTGACCATGGCTCAAATATCCCGTCTATAGAATCTGTTGGTTCCGTGTTTCGTCTGACGCCTCGGACCGGCGGGTCCCCAGGTTAGTCGCCGAATGCCCGAAGCGCACAGGCCCGACTGGTGTGGGTTCAGATAATCTTGCCTGAGCCGCTGATCTGGAATATTTTCCGGAACTACTGTTGGACCAGGTACACGCCGAACTTCACATCTCTTCTCCGCGACTGCTGGGCGGAAAGCCTATAACCTTTTCTCGAGGTGGCTGCCTCGAGCGGGTAACCGACGACAGGCTGCAGTGAGCGTTCCAGACTCGGTACCCCCTGACCCAGGCTTGGCTCGTCAACCTTTCGATAGACGCCGTAGCGTGGGTACCGTCGGAGGCTCCGTGCAAGGGTCCCGATGCTGTGGAACTGCTGAACAACAGACACGAGAGGCGGCGTCCCTGGTGAAGCTAAGCTACAGGCCCTCGACGACTACCATGTTGATGTTGGAGGATCTGGTGCGAATGTCATCGAGCGCGGCATACTCCGGAGAACCCAGCCACTCCTTCGCCCGTTCAGTGGAGTCGAACACCAGGATTGCGATCCGTTTAGGCGTCCAATCGCCCTCTATGATGTCGGTCCCGCCGCCGCGCACCACGAATCGGCCGCCGTGATTTTCAAAAGTGGCCGTCACCTGCTCGAGAAACTGTCGGTAGAGGTGCGCATCTGTTATCTCAACGTCAGCAATTACGTAAGCCGACATAGTTTCAATATTCTTGGCAAGATACGACCGGTGTTTGGATTGTAGCGTATTTGTACCATGCACCTGGAAATGGTAAGCGTACGGCTACCTGTGCAACCCAAACCGGTTAGAAGCACGAGTCTACGGGCAGCTTAAGGAACGGGAACGATATACGACGCTACCCGACCAGCTTCCAGGTTTCGAGGGCCTGGATCGTAAGGGCGGCGCAATGCTCCGGTGTTTCAAGTTGTAGCAGGTGGGTGGTGTCCGGTATAAAGTCCTAGCCCAAGACGCTCAACTCGCTCAGGTCTATGCTGGGCATGAATGTCAGGAAGTTTGTCGTCGGGTCAGATCCTATGGTCTTAACGGGGCATCGCACCTGGCTCAGGTCCACCTGCATCGACCACCCGAAAGTCCACTCGGAGATTTGAGCTTCATACTCTCGCGGACACCGGAGTTCGTAGCCCTCTCCATCGGCCGTAGGGCGCAACAGCGTCTCCGCCATGAGAGATGGAACGTCCGGGTGCAGACGCTGGAAGGCCGGGTTCCCGACGATGGCCCCGATGTACTCTTCGCGGGACTCGAACCGCTCCTTGCGCCGCAGCGTACTCGCGGCCAAGCGCCGGGTAATCGGCTCGATATCACTGGAATCCTTGCCGGGTGGACAGACCGGTGGGTCGAACAGCACCAGCCCTGCAAAACCGGCATGCGCCTGCTCAAACAGCAAGGCAATCAGCGCCGACATGGAGTGGAACACGCGGCGGCGAGCTTCTCCACAAACCGTTGCCCAACAGCCCGCAGTATGGCGGCGTAATCGTTGACGAAGGTGTGGATGTTGTGTGCCCGCAGATCGATAGCCGGATTCCAACCGTGGGAGCGCAAGTCGAACAGCAGCAGATCGTAGCGGTCCAGGAGCGACTTCCAGAAGGGGAAGTAGGTATCCGCCGCCAGGCCGCAACCGTGGGTCATGATTATTCGCGGTCCCGCCGGGTCCCCGTGCCGCCTCAATTGGATGGTCACGCGATCGTCGACTTCCACATCGAGCACGGACGCGGGGGAGGGAACGGACACGCCTTCCGCCGCACGTCGATCTGGTATGGCTACCTCCGTTGTGAAAGCCGAGTGTCCTCCCCGTCGCCTCTGGCGACTGCCTATTTGTTGTGTGGTAAACCCTGATCCAGAAACCTATTTGGGTGAGTCAGTAGCTCCGGCGCCCCAAAGGGCCCGGAGCTCTTGTGAGGCTCGATTGTAGTCCTGTATATGCTGTGTCAGAGCGGTCCGGTCCTCCTGAAGCACTGTCAGTGTTCGTAGACACTGGAGCAACTCCTCCTCCGACAAGTTCAGCGAAGTCACCCTCATCGGATGGTCTCCTATGTTCATGTGGGCCAGGGTAACCTGCTGGGGTTCATGCCATGAGGCTAACTCCACCATCGCATCTGTTCCATTTACTCTTACAGTTGCCTCGCGCTTTGGAGAACATTCGATCCTCTTTAGGTTCCAGTCACGGTAGAAGTCTCGGTCACTATCTACCAGACCCCTGATAGAGGATAGGTCGGCCTCCGGATCCCTGTACCTCTCGCCCATTGGCCCCTGCTCTATATCGATAATACGCTCCCCGGGGGTGCGGGTCCCAGAATGGAGACCCCCGGTAACGTACTGAAAATTGAGGCGGTCTATTACCTCTCCCGTTTTGCCATAGCCGGGACTGGTGAGGCGAAGCCCCAGAGGATGGTCTGTCATCCCGTAGGCCTCAAATGGTATCGCGGCCAGCAACTTGGCCAGGTCCATGTTTCCGTCAGGCCCACGGTACTCGGACACACGGCATCTGATATCTTCTATCCCGCTCAACCCAACGGGCCGTTTATGGGAGCGGTTCACGGGAGAAATGCTTCGGATAAGCCCTCGGAATGAGCGGAGGCCGCGCATGATCAGGCTTTGGGGGTGATATGGCATAAGGCTGGCCACAGCCGCTCCTGAGTCACTCCCGCAACTTGAGCAGACGGCGTCGATTTCCCATTGCCAGCGCGGGCTGAAGATACCTGCCACGCGTTTCTTCTGGACCTTCTTGGTGATCAGTTCTCCGCCGCAACTATAGCAATGGGTCTTGAAAAGCGGTTTGTACTCCGGCCCTTTCATCCCCTACTCCTGTAGCGAATCAAAGGGGAATTATATACCCGTTTACTCGAGGGGCCTTTCCATTTGAAAAAGCGACGGCCGTGCCGAGGCGCTTTTGTTTCGCTTGAATCCGGTTGTTGGCAAGTCGGAATTGCCAAGCTCCGCTCAGACATGAAATGAGGGGCATCCGTGTCTGGGCTGGTTCGAGATCAACGTCCTTAGCGATTTTTGGCCGTTGAGAGCCTTGTTACTCGCGCCGGAATGGAGTTTTGTACCGCTCTTGACACAAGACAGTCCTTGGCCCTATGCGATACAGTTTGGTATACTCGCCTACCTCGCGGTCGTGGGCGTATTGACGCCTATCGTAGCCGCCAAATTGTTCGGTGGAAGGTCGAGACAGGGATACAGTCCCGAAGATTCTGACGAAGAGGCCGACGAATCAGTTCAGAATAGGACAGCTTATTTTGGATATCGCTCACCACCTTCCTTGTCCTGGTGATCATTGGTGGTGGTCTCACATCGTGGGACCCTGCCAAGAGGAGCCGCGAAAAGAGAGAGCGATCAGTGCGTCAGACCCGGTCCGGGGTGAACCAACAGAGCTAACCTGAAGTCGTTGGGAACGACATCAAGTGCTGCGAATCAAACTCGCTGCCACACTGTTCGTAGGAGCTCGAGCCCCGTGGCATTGCTTCGACCCCCCTGCGGGACTGTTTCCTGGAGAGTCTGGTGTCCTCACGCCTCCGGTAGAAGGGTTCTCCAGCCGGCTTGTAGGTCGCCGGCGGAGCAAGGCTCAAAGACACTATCCCCCGGCATAAATGGATAGGGAGCTAATAAAAGCATGACGATACGGCGTCTAGTTGTACTACTTATTTGTTTCTTGGTTATGGGCATCTTAGGCTGTGGAGATGGTGAGGCGGAGAGAAAGACACAGGCTTTGAACGCAGCACACAGCTGGACCGAGACGACAACGGAGACGATAATCACTGAAATTGTGACTCTGGTGACCAAGGATGTCCGTGGAGCATCGCTATTCGACACGGTCATAGCCGATCAGATCGCCGGCCGACTGTCGTGGGACTACTCGGATCCCGTGAAGACGGCCGAAAACATTTATGGGGTCACCTCGACAGTGTCAACAAAAGCGTCGTTGGATCTGCCGCTATTGGGTTCAAAGACTTACGAGGCCAAACTGCCCTTTGATCTGCAAGTTGACGTGAGTACCGGCTCGGTCGTCCGGTGGTCGGTAGACGTCACCAGCGCGTCGGTGGGCGAGATAGAAAACTCGCAATAGCCTTCCTACTTTTGGTTCAGATGGCGTTATTGGTGCAAAGCCTCAAGTGCCATCAGTCTCTCACTCCGAGATCGGTCGCAGCGTCTATCGTTTCTTCGATTTCCGGGGGAATCGCTTGATTTCCGCGGGCATCTTGGACTTGGACCGGTTTGGCGTGGCGCGTCTGGTGGGATAGCCCGACCTGGGCTTGAGGTTGTGGGGGGCCCGTTGCTGCTTCGCACACCGTCGGCAGTCGACAGGACGCTTGGCGGCGGCGGATCAGGCGGCAGTGAGACATTGTCGGGCATAACCAACCGTCGTGTCCCGCAGGGCCGCATCCCTCCGAGCGGGTCAAATCTCTGTCGCCGGGGTAAAACCGTTTACAATTCCCTTACTTTGCATCTTGCACCTGATGGAAACCGCGACGGAAGTAGTCGATGATAATTCGGGTTCGGAACCCGTTGCTTGGCGGCTGGTTTGGAAACCCCGACCCTAAGTAATGATGTGGAAACTAGCAACCGTGCTGAGGATGAATGGTGGGTATATCAAGCACAATAGGCAGGTTATTGAAGCGTGGACAACCTAGCCAACACCAATACCCTCAAAGCACGGGTCCCTACAATAGCGGTAGGTTTAGCTGGCAAACACCTCCTTCTCAACCTGGACGGTATCGATGGGTGAACGTCGTCACTTGAGTCTTAGAATACATAGGTGAAACCGTCGACTTGATGCGTCGCTTCCAGGAACACGCACCCTCGAACAAGGGCATACCCCAGAAACCCACCGTTACGAGAGGAAGAGAGCTAAACCGGAAAGCACATCTACCACATGCAGACAGCACGAGCGCAGGAAAATAAACCAGCACAAGCCAAGTCTAAATAAGAGAGCGGGTGGCGGAGGGAGAAACGCTACACGCTAGTATCCTTGTTTTGCATTTCTCTCGGAATTCACAGAAACACGGTGAGAAAATACATTGATGCGGCGGGCCCGCCGCATCAACAGCGGTTCCATCTGATAACATCGCAGACCAAACGGGTGACATTTCTGCTGAACACTTGGACCGACATTGATACTGAACAGCGACGGCCCTTTACTGGCGACAAACCAGCGGGCGGGGTCCACTCTACTTCCGCATTTTACAGCTTGTCCTTTTTGTCGTCCAGCACTGGTATAAAGTCTAGCCGAGTAGCTATTACAGAAAGGATACCTGCCCCGCCCAACCGCAATATCCCTTCCATAGCGAGTGCGCAATATCCGAGGTTTGGCTTACCGGGCTGCCAGCTTTCGGTACTGCCTGTTAGCGGGCGGTGTTCGCGGGTTGATGCGCCAGAAGGAAGTCGCGCACCTGGTTGATCGTCTTGGCCTTGATGTCCTCGGACTCCTTCCAGGGATATTCCGTCACCTGGGCTTTAGGCGCCAACGCCGCCAGGTCCATTGCGGCCTCGTAGGAGTGCGATGGCGTGTCGTCAGGCATGACCAGCATCGGCGTCTGGCAGGAACGCGCGAAGTCTCGCGAGACGCTGTAGGCGAAGTCCGGCTGGATTCGGTAAAGGTTGTGCAGGTACTGGTCGACGATTTCCATAGTCACGTCAGGCCGCCCGGAGCATAGTTCGGGGCCCCAGCTATCATGGCCGGAGTCATACATGGAGTCCGGTGTCTTTTGCGAGTGCCCGACCGGCTGGCAGAGAACGGCGGCCAGGACGCGCTCGGGCGCCCGTTCCATAAGCTTGAGTGCAAATGGTCCGCCGATGCAGTAACCGATGAAGAAGAACTCCCGAATGCCCAAGTGGTCCAACAATCCCAGTTGGTCGTCGGCGAAGGCTCCCCACGGGTCGTTGACCTGAACCGGACCGGTGGACTCCCCGCCATTTGCGTTGCGCTGGTCCATCGTAATGCAGCGGAAGTCGTTCTTGAACTCATCCATCGCATTGAACACCTGTCTAGGCCAACCGCTCATCAGGGAGTTCAAACCCCCGCCGGGAGTGGCCAGGAGCGGGAAACCGGACCCAGTTTCCTCATAATGGATGCGGACATCTCCATTGGTATAAAAAGGCATTGCAGTTTCTCCTTCTTGACACTAGTATCCGGCGCCCAAGGCAATTGTAACTTGGGAAACCGTGTCGTCAAGGCGGAAGTCGCCGGGTGACACCGTGGGAGAAGCCGGTTTTATCAGGGCCGCTACTGTCAACGTAGCAGCCTACTACCTCGTTTGATACGGCTTCAGGGGGGAAGGCCACAGCGGTCCCTCACTTTGTCCATGTTCGGCATCTACAATCCTGGTGCAGAAACCCGGTGAGCGGGGTCTGTATCGCCCCATCCAACGGCTCTACTCGACGTTGAAGGGGGAGGAAATGGGCCCGGAACCGGGAGAGCTTTCCGGTTTGATACCTTGCCGTTGCGCAGCCGCTGTTGCACCGGGAGTTCATCGGGCGACATCTCCCGCCCGTCCGCCGGCAGGTCATCACTTGCCGGAGTTGTTCCATCGTATGGCCAGGCGCCCGCAGCCGCTTCACTTTAAGGAGCGGGTGCTCCACCTTCACCCTCATTGGCGCTTTGCGTTTTCCCGAGGGCGCCTATTTCTCGTAGAATACCGTGTCAATTTCTTCGATGCGTTCGTCAGACGTAAAACGCCATACCCCTACGTGACCTCGGAGAAGGTCGCCGTTTTTGTCCCAGTCCAACGTGCTGGCGGCGCCTTCAAAGTCGATATCACGACCTTCAGCTAGCATGGAAAGGCCGTCGGCTACACCCTTGGCAGTGCCAGGAACGGCCCGCCCAGGAGGCCCGGAGATTTCCCGCAACCGGTCGCGGATTGCTGCTCCGTCGACGCTGCCTGCAGCCTGGGCGGCGAGGGCGAGGGCAACGGTCGCGTCGTAGGTTTCCTTGACGTAGGCGAGAACGGGCAGCTCGCCGTATTCGGTCATGAAGGAGGCCTCCCAGGCGGCCGTTGCGGCATTGCCGGGAGCGGACGCCCCGGCAGTGCCGCAACGGCCGCCCAATTTGTCACCGCCGATCTCCCTGACGAGACTAAGTCTCTTGCCTGCGTCGCCGAAGACGAACCGGCTGTAAAATCCCTCGTCGATAGCCTCGCGCACGATGGACAGCGCCTGACCCTCGAACGCGATGACAACCAACGCCTGTGCTCCCGCACTCGAACTCTGCTCCAATTCGGATAGGAACGTCGTCTGACCAGTATTGACGGACACGACCCGAAGCGTTCCTTTCCAGGAATCTTCGAAGGCGGCAGCCAGTCCCCGGCCATAGGCGTCGTCTTGGTAGATCATGCCGACGTTGTCGAAGCCGCGGTCCCAGGTCGCGCGGGCAAGGACCGGGCCCTGGGCAGCGTCGGAGAGGGCCGTTCGAAAAAAATAGCCATCGTCCTCAACACCGCTTAGCTTTGGAGAAGTGGCGGATGGGCTGATCGTGGGGATTCCAAGCGTCCCGGACACGCTCCGGGCAATCGGCAATGCCGCCGAACTGGCGTTGGGGCCAACTATCGCATTGACACCCTGGACCTCTACGAGGTGCCGGGCAGCCTCCACGGCGGCTGCCGGGTCCAGAGTAGCATCAGCGGAGACGCCTTCCACGGGCATCCCAAGTACGCCCCCGCCCGCATTGACGTGATGTATTGCCAGGTCGAAGGCCCGCTTTCTGTCCGCAGACGCCTCGGGTGATCCGGTGAAGTTGAGCAGCAGACCGATTTTCAATGGTGTCTCGGCCGGCTGTCCCTTCATCGTGACCTGGCAACCCGATGCTATGATGAGCAGACCGGCCGCGGCCATCAACAATGCCACCCATAGCCTGGTGACCCCGTTCTTGACCGGCAGATACTCTTTGGCTAATGGGGACCAGAACAATGCACTCTCGCGCTGCAGACCTTATTCTAGACTTTAGACCGAGTAGTGCTGCCTGGGTATGGTGGGCTTGGTGTGATTCTACAACCTTGGCCCCGCTCTGAGCACACTGTAATTTTGTCCTCAATGTCCCCGGACGCTGGCAGGACCTCCGGCGTCACCCAGGATGGGCCCACGACGCCACCGTCACCATCTAGGCTGTTGCTTTCTCAGATCGCTCCGCTCCGGGTGGGCGGGCCGAGGAGGCGTTTTGCGCAATGGCGGGCCTTGTCGAGGGACTCATTCTGCTGCTGTTCCGGGATGCGGGCGGAAGCTATCGCTCGAGTTCGAGGCTTTGGCAACCCGGTCTGTCTCTGTGGTTTGACGACGGAGGACTCGAACAGTTTCGTATCCCCTTCGCCTCCACCCCACGCATTAGTCTCGCGGGCGCGTTATAAGCCGCCATATAACCTAAATGTATCATAGACCCGCCCAATTGCAGGTAGTATATTCGCCTCACACTGGCGACCTGCGTGTGAGTGTACTGTGAAAGGCGCGCATTGGGGGAAGACGGCCTTGATGAGCACCGATGAGCAAATCGTGGCCGATGCTCCGTACCGGAGCGAGGCTGCCTGTCAGGATTCTCCAACCCTTCCCATCTCCCTCTCTTAACCCGGCGCCCTCCAGTACTCCAAACGCCCCGTTTTGAAACGGAAGCCTGCCCCATGGACGCGAGACGTTGCGGTTGCAACCAATTGCCAGAGAAGTGGGATAAGAAGAAAGATGCATATTCCAGCTTCTGTTTGCCCTTCGAATCGCTCCCGGTTTAGCTGAACGCGATTGAGCCCTAACGACATCTTCCAACTGCTGAACGCCAGCGGATTCGGCGCTTACGCCATGTCTGTGGACCAAGTCATCCTATTCTGGAGTTCAGGGGCTCAGCGGATTCTCGGGCATCGGCGCGAGGATGTCCTGGGGCGCCGGTGCTACGAAGTGGTGGCTGGGCTGGCCCTCGATGGGTTTACCCCGGAATGCCTGGCCGGGTGTCCTTCTATGCGTGCCCTTCGGGCAGGACTCGCGCCGACCCCTATCAAGCTCCGCATGCTCTGCGCATCGGGCCAAAGGAAGCTGGTCACGTTGACTCCCATGGTGGTCGCGGGTGTCCTGGAAGCCGGCCCCCTGCTGGTGCACCTGTTCCACGATTCTGCGGACGAAGCGGGGTCCTCGGTGGACGCTGGTGCGGTGCGGGATGCCCTGCAGGAGAACGGGGCCTCCGTCTTGCCGGAGGACCTTGGGGCGGAAGCTCCCCCGGAGAATGCCCCGGCGCTGACCTTGCGGGAACTGGAGGTGTTGCGCCTGGTTTCCCAGGGCTGGGGAACTCCACGAATCGCGGAAGAACTGGGCATCAGCTATCACACGGTGCGGAACCACATCCGTCACTGCCGACGGAAGCTTGGTGCTGCCACCAAGCTGGACGCGGTGCTCACAGCCATACGCCGGGGAATTTTGCCCGTCGAATGATTTTTGCCAAAACCCGAGACGAGCCTGGCGCCCCTCCGGTAATGGACATTCCGGAATGCGGATTCGTTCACTGCTCCCTCTCGGTGAAACGGGGCAGGGGTACCGGAATTGCAAATGATTCCAACTTGTTACCGGCGGCGTCTGCAATCTCGGCCAACGGGAATTCTTCGCCCTGGCCCTTGGGGGTGGCATCATAGGCCACCCACAGGAACTCGCCATCCTTAACCCTGGGGGCGAACTCGATAAGCACAGTGTTGTCGGCAATTTTCAACGCCTTTATTTTAGTCCTGAGATCGGAACCGTTTATCGCGACTTTGAAACGGAAGAGGACCGTCCAGTTCAAATTTCCTCGTCCCCATCGCGGTAGCCGTCCCACTTCTTCCAGGGACTCATAGGCAAGGGTTTCATCGAAAGTGAGCCTGAGCGTAGAGCTCGAGGTGTCGCGACCAATGACCTCGGCGGCGGTGAGTACGGGTGCCGTGACGTCAGCTTCTACGTGCGTGATATTGCTCTGTGCGGACGTTGCCCAAGGCTCGATCAGCATGATGCCCCACACGAAGAGGGCGGCGCCGACGGCAACCACCAACAAGGCCAAGGGCCGAAACAATTGGGAAATGCTCACAATTGTTTCATCTTTCTGTTCGCTCGCGAAGGTGGAAATCCGAGCCCAACCGCTTGGGTGCACCTTCCCGTGTCAGGATGATGCGCTGGGTTGCTCTGGGGGATAGAGGTGAGGCGGGGAATGCTGATAGTGAGGCTTGCCCGGGCTTGCGGTGGCTGCCGGGGTTTTTCGCACATCGGCCACGACCGGTTCAACCGGCCTCATCCAGGTTGGTTCCCCCTGATGGTTGCCTGTCCCAGTAACGCGATGAAATGTGGTGAATAGTGCGACACATTTCCATCCGCGTAAGAAAATTAGGTCCGCACGGAGCCAGTCTATCTTCGAGTCGGCGCGGATCGGACCGGGAATAGCAAGGCTGAAAAACTTACAACGAGTGAGAGTACGGTCTATCCATGGTGGATGATGACATAAATGTATCATACACTTGCATGATTTAAGACTCAAATATGGGTGGTTGGGGGTCTCACTTAACAGCCATATTCCGGTGACCTACGCTGGAGTGTACGGCGTCGCAAAAGCCATGCCCGACTAACGAACGGGACTCCCCGGACGGGGATCCGGAGCCGGGTCAGTGAGGGCGAGGGCGCGCTGCTGGTTTATTTTGGAAGAACCGGTGAAGACACCGGCAGCAGGGCGGCAACCTTCACCGATGGTGAATTGACGGTAGGCATTCGCCATGTGTGCCAGGTAGAGGCGACTGGCGTTGCGGGCCTGGGAGAGTGGCCCAATCTAGTTGGCGCAACCCCCTATACCCGACCGGCGTAGAGCCAAAAAAGACGGACGCGCTCCGTCTGCTTCTGCACAGTTGCGATTTCCGGCAATAAAATCAGGCCGCATACATGGACGAGAAAGAGGCCGCCGCGGTCTTCGCGAAGGCCCCTCTGGATCGTCGTCCCGTCTTGCCGAGGTCTCTCGATCTGGGTAGTCCTCTGTTTCCGGCTCAGTTCCCCAGGGTTGCCGTCAACACCGACATCGGACGGTTGCCTACAGGGTAAGTGTCGATGGGCGTGAGTTCCCCCGTGGCGGGATTTACGCGGTAAGAGGCCAAAACTCCGGTGGCGGAGCCGGCGGCGTACATGAACTTGCCCGAAGGGTCGAGACTGAAGGCGCTGGGCACGGCCTCGGTTGACTCGTGGCCCGCGGGAGTCAGACGCCCCCCGGAATCCACCGAGAAACCGGCGATGCTGTTGTGGCCCCGGTTGGGGACGTACAGGAAATCTCCGGAAGGCGTCATTTGAATCTGAGAGCAGGTGTTTCGTACGGTCACGCCTTCGGGAAGGGTGCTCACGGTCTGAAACGCCGACAAAATCCCCGTCTCCCCGTCCAGGTGGTAGGCGGTCACACTGCAACCCTGTTCATCGGAAAAGTAAACTGTGTCCTGGGTTGGATGGAAGGTGAAATGTCGGGGCCCCAAGACGGAGGTCATCTTCAACTCCAACGGTTCGTTGGGGCTGAGACCGCCGGTGTTCTCGTCGAACTTGTACTGGTAGATGGAATTGGGTCCGGGCGCGTCCTTAGGCGGTTCCATTACGTTGTCGTTCAACCGGGCGATGTGGGGCGCGAAAGCGAACCGGTTGGAGCGGTCGGTTTGCATGGCATGAGCTCCCACCTGGGTGGCAATCCATTCGGCGGGGCCCGCTCCCACTGAGCCGTCGGCCCCCAGGGGGTGTACCGCAATGTGACCGCTCTGGTAATAGGATGAAAGCAGGTGCCGGCCGGTGCGGTCGGTAGCCAGGAACGCGGCCGCCGTCTCGGGATTTATCGAACCGTTGCGGGTGAGCCCGCCGTTGTTTGGGTCGATGCGATAGCTGGAAATTGCGACATCGTTCCGCTGACCCACGTAAAGCACACGCCGGTCCGGGGAAATGGCCAATGGCGACGGACCTCCAGAGACTGCTACCTCGGCCTGAAGCGTTAGCTTTCCAGAGTCGTCGTCCATCGTGAAGATGGATATTTTATCGTCGTCTTGCGCTGCAACATAAACGTAGTTTGGCATCGTCGCGTCCCCTTTTTGCTAGTGGCGCTCAGCAACCGGCTGACAGTGGCCCCCTGCCGCCGGGCCTTGGGGCCACCCGCGTTTAGCATACGATCGCGGCCCTTGGTAAACTTCGATGCGTCAGGGCCGCTCGATTCTCCACGGTGATGTTGGCCCGTTCGCTCCGGAGTTCCGGAGACTATGCGGTCCCGACCGGCGCTTCTGCGGTCTGGAAAACCGGCGCCATCGTGTGGACGTCAAGCCGGGCCAGGTGGCTGCGGGCGTGGTCCACGATGGCTTTCCAATCCTCAGAATTGCTGAAGGCCGATTCCTTGGCCTTCAGGTCCTCGGGGCCGCCGAAGCTGCGAATCCAGACGAACTGGGAGTCATCCTCGGTGACCCACATGCCGTCGACGCGGATGCCCTCGTTTTCTTGAATAGAAACCAGCTTCTCGGTGAACAGCTTGGCCCACTGGTCCATCATTCCCCGATTCACCGTGTAGATGCGAAGCTGGGCCAACTGGTCCGTGGGGCCCGTCAGCCCTTGGGTTCCAGGGGCCGGCGCCATGGGCTGGACCACAACCTTGGCCAGGTGGCTGCGGGTGTGGTCAACCGCGGCCTTCCACTCGTCGGACTCGTAGAAGGCAGCCTCTTTGGCCGCGAGGTCTGCGGCGTCAGCAAAGCTGCGAATCCAGATGAATTGATTCCGGTCTTCATTCACCCACATGCCGTCAACCTTGATTCCATGCCTCTCTTGCATGGGTACCAGGTTCTCGGCAAAAAGCTTGACCCACGGGTCCATCATCCCCCGATTGACCGTGTACGTGCGTAGCTGGGAAATCATGCTTGCACCTCCATATTCATGCTCTCCTTAATTAACACACCGGGCCCGCCGCCGCAACAACCGGCGTGGCCGTGAACCGGCGGGTCCCAATCTGCCCGGCAATTCCCCAAGTTGGCAGCAGGCCGTCCGGGTGGATCTCTGCGCTGGGCGATCCGGTTCCGGCGGTGTGATACTATTGGGTTCCCAAGCTCTGAAACGGAGGTTTCCTCATGCCATTTGGCGGAAACGACTGGTTGGCCCTGACTCAGGAAGCGACCCTGGAGCCGGAAATGCCCATTTGTGATCCTCACCATCACTTTTGGGACTATCGGACCGCGCGGATCCCCTATCAGCGGTACCTGCTCCATGAGTTGGCGGCGGACTGTAACAGCGGTCACAACGTGCGGTCCACGGTGTTTGTGGAAGCCAGGTCGATGTATCGGACGGACGGCCCTGAGGAGATGCGCCCGGTGGGCGAGGTGGAATTCGTTCAGGGCCTGGCGGCTGCCAGCGCCAGCGGGCTATACGGTCCGTGCCAGGCTGCGGCGGCCATCGTGGGTCACGCTAACTTGAACCTCGGAGACGGCGTTGCGCAGGTGCTGGAAGCCCTTCAGCAGGCCAGCCCGAACCGGTTTCGCGGCATCCGCCACTCGGTTACCTACGACTCGAATCCGGCTGTGGAGAACACCGCGGCCCACGCCATCCCGGGGCAGTTGGCCAGCGACGGTTTTCGAGCTGGCGCCCGGGTACTCGCTCGGATGGGACTGTCCCTGGAAGGCTGGATGTTCTTTCACCAGTTGCCGGAGTTGGCGGATTTTGCCAGGGTGGTTCCGGACCTGACCATAATCCTGGACCACATCGGCGGGGTGTTGAGGGACGGGCCATACGCCAATCGGGGTGACGACGTGCTGAGCGTCTGGCGCAGCGGCATCGCCGCGGTTGCCCAGTGTCCCAACGTCCACGTCAAATTGGGTGGCATTGGGATGCCGCGCACCGGATTCGACTGGCACCTGCGGGACCAGCCAATCGGGTCGGAGGAGTTGGCCGAGTCCATGGCTCCCTTCATGAACTACTGCATCGAGCAATTCGGCCCCAATCGGAGCATGTTCGAAAGCAATTTCCCGGTGGACAAGGTTTCTTACTCATACAACGTGATGTACAACGCTTTCAAGCGTCTTTCCTCGGGTTACTCAGCCACCGAGCGGGCCGACATGTTCCACGACACTGCCGCCCGGGTCTACCGAATAGCCTCCTAATCAGGCCAGACTCCGCCACAAAGAGCGTCACCCTCACCGGAGTTAGACTGACCGGTTTGGGTGGCGCCCACTTACCATCCACCTTTCGGCTATGTCCTCTTTGGAATTGGTGCTGTCCTGACCGGGTCCACGTTCGGTGTCGATTCCGTCGGCTACCCTAGCTTTTGCCGTTACGATTCATCCGCTAATTGTGGACAAAGGTGGCCGGGCAAGGCTACCATGCACCCATAGATGACAGTAATATCCTCATCACCCGAGAATCGATGACGAAGGAGGACGAGATGCCTGAATTCGATCTAGTTATCCGGGGCGGAACCATAGTCGACGGTACCGGAATCCCTCGGTACCGCGCCGACCTGGCCATCAAGGACGGACGGGTCGCAATGATCAGCGGCAGGATCTCCGGGGGCGGAGCCAAGGAACTGGATGCCAGCGGCCACATTGTGGCCCCGGGCGCCGTCGATCTGCATACCCACTATGACGCGCAACTGAACTGGGACCCTTACGCAACTCTGTCCGGTTGGTTTGGCGTGACCTCTTTGACCATAGGCCAGTGCGGTTTCGGCTTTGCTCCGACCAGGCCGGAAGACCGGGACCTGAACATGCGGATGATGAACCGCATTGAGGCTATCCCCTTGGAATCAATGCGGCTGGGCATGCGTTGGGACTGGGAAACCTTCCCCGAGTACATGGACAGCCTGGACCGTCAGGGTCTCGGCGTAAACGTCGGTGCGTTGATACCCTTTTCACCCCTGCGAGGCTACGTCCTGGGGATGATTCCGGCCCGGGAACGGACCTCGGTAACGCCCGGCGAACTGGACCAGATGAAACAGATTGTTTTTGAATCGATGAAGGCCGGGGCCTTTGGTATTTCCGCAGACAAAAATATGGAGGACCGGCCGGAGGATGGCAGTTGGCTCCCCAGCCACGTGGCTTCAAAAGAGGAGTACATGGCCCTGGCTCAGGTCCTGGGACAGTTCGGCGTGGGGCACATCGGTTGGACCATCGGTATCTCCGACGACCGGGCCGATCAGAGGGCGATGTTGGCGGAGATGGTCCGGATGAGCGGTCGTCCCCTGCACGTCGTGTTGGGTGATGACGAGGGGTTCGAGTGGTTGAAGGAGGTCCGGGCCGAGGGGTTGCCGGTGCTGGCCCAACAGGGAGCGGTCCCCACCGATGCCGAGTTCAAGTTGTCGGAGTACAACCTTTTCGACTACATGCCCAACTGGGTCCAACCCCTGGTCGGCTCCAGGGAAGAGCGTATTGCCAAGCTGTCCGAGGATGGCGTGCGGGTAGGTATGAAGCGGGATGTGGAGGAGCGGCCCAACGCCCGGACAGATTGGGCGCGGGTTATAGTGGTGGAAGTTGCCCAAGACCGCAACACCAAATATGCCGGCATGACGATTGCCGAAATCGCTGAGGCCGACGGCAAACATCCGGTGGACGCTTTCCTGGACCTGGCGTTGGATGAAGACCTGGAAACCGAGTTCAGCCATCCGGCGGCCCCACAGGGAGACGAGGCCAGGGCAGACAGGATACTGAACCCGTACACCCATGTCTCGGTCTCTGATGGCGGCGCCCACACCAGGTTCCTGACCAACAGCACCTGGCCGGTGTACTTCTTGGCCCACTGGGTCCGGGACAGCGGCCTGATGAGTTTGGAGCAGGGGCACCAGAAAATCAGCGCCTACCCCGCCTGGTTCGCCGATTTCAAAAACCGGGGCACCCTGCGGGTCGGTGATTGGGCCGACATAATAGTCTATGACCTTGACGAACTGGGGTTCTTGTATGACAAGCCACGGTTTGACACCGACTTCCCCGGTGGGGAGCGGCGGCTGGTACAGAAGCCTACCGGGCTGAGGTATACTCTGGTCAACGGGACGGTTACCTTTGAAGGGACCAACTGCACGGGAGCCCTGCCCGGCAAACTGTTGCGGAGTTACGATATGGTTGGTTAATCGCCGCTTCTGCCCCGGAGTCCACGGCGGTGAAACAACTACGCCCCACCGAATTCGGTGGGGCGTATTCTTTGCGTGGCGATCCCGCTTGGCGGGAGGGGTTATTCAGGCCTGGGGCCAGACTGGAGTGGTGGCCCTATTTGCAGCCGTTTTCGTCGGGACATTCGGCGTCCGGGTCCCACCAGATCTGGTCCCACGAGTGGACCAACTGGATGGACGTGGGGACGTGATACCCCTGGATGCGGTAGTCCATGAGGCCGCCCTGGTCGTATCGCAACAAGGGAACTACGTGGCTGTTCCCTTCGTGGAGGATGTCCAGTATTTCCTTGAACATAGCCTGGCGTTTTACAACGTCGATTTCCCTGGCCTGAGACTCCAACAGCTCGTCCAGCCGGGGGTCGGACCAGTTGTCGGGGTTTTTCAGGATGTTCTGGAGGAAGTGCTGGTCCAGGTTGTCGGCAGCATCGGGGATGATTGTCGCCGCCGTGTTGTGGCTCATGTTAAGTTCAGACTCCCCCAACCTCTGCATGTTGGCGGCAGTATCCACCAAGTCGATTGTGACCTCGACCCCGATGTTTTTCCTCAGTTGCTCGGCGAATATTTCGGACTGTTGCACGGTAAGGGTTGACGTGGAAGCGTTGAGACGTACCTCCAAGCCATCGCCGTGCCCGGCGGCAGCCAAGAGTTCCTTTGCTTCGGCGTAATCGTCGCCTCGGTCCGCGGATGGTCCGTAGCCGGGACGCGTTGCCAGTTCGTCCACCGGTGTTACGAGGACGCCACCAACAGATCCTACGCCGAAGTAGTTGGGCCGTCCGAAGCACCTGCCGTAGTCATTGTTGCAAAAGAGAATTTGTGCTGCTTCTTCCCGGTCGATACCCAGATGGATGGCGCGCCTGACCCTGGCGTCATCGAATGGGGGCTTGTTGGTGTGCAAGATTAGAACCGATCCCGAACCATTTTCGAGGGTCAAGGCTCGTACCCTGCCATTGGTATCCTCCTGGACTTGGAACACGTCATTGGGCCGGTAGCCGGAACTCAACGGACCCTCGGTCATATATATCTGACCTACCTTCAACGAGCTGTACACTCGCGGCAAGCTACGGCCAATGACGTTGAACTTCAAACCGTCCATGAACGGGCGGCCGGCGCCGAAGTAGTTGGGGTTGCGTTCGTACTCAAACACTACGTTGGGCTCGAATGTCTTGAGGATCCAAGGGCCGGAGCCAATCAGGCCGAACGCAAGGTTAGCCTCGTCCTGGCTCAGCGGCTCGGCGTTGTGCCGGGCATACATCTTCATGTAATCGGTAGACATGTTGGGCAGGAACGTGGCGGCCGGGAACTTGAGGGGCACCTTGACTGTTTTGTCGTCCACTGCCGTGGCAGTGCCACGCTCGTAGTAGGTGCTGAGCACCCGCGTCCGGGACCGGACGGCATCCGGGTCTGTGATCCGGTCCAGGGAGTAGACAATGTCGTCCGCGGTGACCGGTTGGCCATCGCTCCAGGCGGCATCGTGTAGTCTGAAAGTGTATTCGTCGCCGGTGGCGTTGATGTCCCATCCGCGGGCCAGGTCACCGACAATTTCGCTGGGGCTGACCGGGTTGAAGCGGGTCAACTGGCTGAATTGGGGAGCGGTTGGTATAAGGGCCGAGAAAAGGTTGCCGGCGAAGTGGGCGTCCCACGCGCCGGGGTTGTTTCTGGCGCCAATCTCCAATATCGTGTCGGACTGTTTGCCGCTCCTGACCCAGGCGGGTTTGATCGGGAAGTTGAACGTTTCGCCCTTGACCACTTCCATGGAAAGCGCTTCGGAAGTGGGCAAAGGGGTGGCGACTACTAGCTTCACTTCTTCTTGGGTCACCTCTACGGGGACCACCTTGGTAATTTCGGTTTCGGTCACAACTTCAACTTGTTTGGTGACCTCTCTGACAATGGTCTCCGGTTCGGCGGTCGTGGAGCCACAGGCGGCCGCGAATGCCAGGGCCAAAATCAGTGGAACAACTACCAGAATTTTTGAGGTCCGGAACCAGGGTCGCAACATCGTTTCTCCTCTTAATGTATCCAACCAACACAGGCGCTTGTGGAGTTAACCTCACAACCACCGTGAAACCAACGGGTTGCCTGATACGCTGCCGGGTCCAATCCGAGTCTGAACCCGGGCAACGCGCCGCCGCAACATAAACATCGGCCCAAAGGCGAACCTCAAGGCCGTTGGCAAATGTATACCGCACCTAACACCTATGTCAACATATCTGAGTAACCTGAATTCCCCGCGTAAAGGGGAGCCTTCCATAAATCCCTGGGCAAGGATATGTGTGTCCCTGCGGCGTTATGCGAACGCGTCGCGACCCGGCAAAAACCAACGCCCCACCAAATTTGGTGGGGCGTCTTCTTTGCTTTAGAACCCGGTTAACGGGAAGTGTTATTTAACCCAGAAGCTTGGCCGGCGCGGCAGGGCGTTTCCTTACTGACAGCCCTTTTCGTCGGGACACTCGGCGTCCGCGTCCCACCAGACCTGGTCCCAAGAGTGGATTAACTGGATGGATGTGGGGACGTGATACCCTTGGATCCGGTAGTCCATCAGGCCGCCCTGGTCAAACCGCACGAGCGGGACCACGTGGCTTTCTCCCTTGTGGAGGATTTCCACCATTTCCCGGAAAATCTCCTGGCGCTTGCCGGCGTCGATCTCTCTTGACTGGGCCGCCAGCAACTCGTCCATCCTGGAATCGGACCAATTGTTCGGGTTCTTCAAGATGTTCTGCAAGAAATGCTGGTTAATGTTGTCCGCAGCGTCGGGGATGATCGTCGCCGCCGTGTTTTGTGTTATGTGGTGTGATGATTCTCTCAACCGCTGCATGTTGGCCGCGGTATCCACTGCATCGATTTTTATGTCTATTCCGACGTTTCTCCTCAGTTGCTCGGTTGCTAATTCGGCCTGTTTCACGGTTGTGGCCTGGTTACCACTGTTCAGGCGCACCTCGATGCCATCGGGGTACCCGGCCTCCGTCAGGAGCCTTTTTGCCTCGGCGTAGTCGTCGGCTCTGTCGTCGGACGGGCCGTATCCGGGGCGCTTGGCCAGGTCTTCCGGCGTTTCCACCGGGACGCCACCGACGGATCCAATGGCGAAATGATTTGGCCCGCCGAAACACTGGCCATAATCATTCCGGCAGTAAAGAACATCTACTATCTCCGCCCGATCGATTCCCAGGTAGAAGGCGCGCCGGACTCTCGGGTCGTCGAAGGGGGGTTGGTTGGTGTGCAAGATGAAAACCGAACCCGAGCCATTCTTTAGAGTCAGGGCCCGCACACGCCCATTAGTGTCTTCCTGAGTTCGGAACACGTCCTCGGGGCGGTAGCCGGAACTCAACGGACCCTCGGTCGAAAAGATCTGGCCTACTTGCAGCGAGCTGTAGACCCGTTGATAACTGGTGCCAACAATATTGAACCGCAAGCCAGCCATGAACGGGCGCCCGGCGCCGAAGTAGTTGGGGTTGCGCTCGTACTCGAACACCACGTTGGGCTCGAATTTCGTGAGAATCCAGGGGCCGGACCCAATCAGGCCAAATGCAAGGTTCGCCTCGTCCTGGGTCAACGGCTCGGCGTTGTGCCGGGCGTACATCTTCATGTAGTCGGTGGACAGGTTGGGCAGGAACGTGGCCGCCGGGAACTTGAGGGGCACCCTTACGGTTTTGTCGTCTATGGCCTCGGCGGTGCCGCGCTCATAGAAGTCGGAAAGGACCCTGGTCCGGGACCGGATGGCGTCGGGGTCGGTAATCCGGTCCAGGGAGTACACAATGTCGTCGGCGGTAACCGGCATTCCATCGGTCCAGGTGGCATCGTGAAGCCGGAAGGTGTACTCGGTGCCGTCGGGGCTGATGTCCCACCCGCGGGCCAGGTCACCCACAATCTCGGGAGGATTAACCGGGTTGTAACGGGTCAATTGGCTGAACTGGGGAGCGGTTGGCACCAGGGCCGAGAAAAGGTTGCCGGCGTAGTGAGCGTCCCAAGCCCCGGGGTTGCTCCGTTTTCCAATTTCCAGCACCGTGTCGGACATTTTCCCCTTCCGGACCCAGGCGGGTTTGATCGGGAAGTTAAAGCTTTCGCCCTTGATCACTTCCATAGAAACCGCTTCGAGGGTGGGGAGAGGAGTGGCGACAACCATCTTCACTTCCTCTTGGGTTACCTCTATGGGGACCACCTTCGTGACATTGACTTCGGTCACAACTTCAACCTGTTTGGTGACCTCTCTTACAATGGTCTCCGGTTCGGCGGTGGTGGAACCGCAAGCAACGGCGAACACAACGGCCAACACCAGCGGGAAAGTCACCAGGATTCTTGATGTTCGGAACCAAGGTCGCAACATTGTCGTTCCTCCTCATTGGCGCGGGCGGCGTTAATTACAGCCCTTTTCGTCGGGGCACTCAGCGTCCGCGTCCCACCAAATCTGGTCCCAAGAGTGGACCAACTGGATGGAAGTGGGGACGTGATACCCCTGGATCCGGTAGTCCATCAGGCCGCCCTGGTCGAACCGCACCAGCGGGACCACGTGGCTTTCTCCCTTGTGGAGGATTTCCACCATTTCCTGGAAGACCTCCTGGCGCTTGCCAGCGTCGATCTCTCTCGACTGGGCCGCCAACAACTCGTCCATCCTGGAATCGGACCAATTGTTCGGGTTCTTCAAGATGTTTTGCAAGAAATGCTGGTTAATGTTGTCCGCAGCGTCGGGAATGATCGTCGCCGCCGTGTTTTGTGTTATGTGGTGTGATGATTCTCTCAACCGTTGCATGTTGGCCGCGTTATCCACTGCATCGATTTTTACGTCTATTCCGACGTTTCTCCTCAGTTGCTCGGTTGCTAATTCGGCCTGTTTCACGGTTGTGGCTGCGTTACCACTGTTCAGGCGCACCTCAATTCCATCGGGGTACCCGGCCTCCGTCAGGAGCCTTTTTGCCTCGGCGTAGTCGTCGGCTCGGTCGTCGGACGGGCCGTATCCGGGGCGCTGTGCGAGGTCTTCCGGCGTTTCCACTGGGATGCCACCGACGGATCCAATGGCGAAATGGTTTGGCCCGCCGAAACACTGGCCATAATCATTCCGGCAGTAAAGAACATCTACTATCTCTGCCCTATCGATTCCCAGATAGAAGGCGCGCCGGACTCTCGGGTCGTCGAAGGGGGGTTGGTTGGTGTGCAAGATGAAAACCGAACCCGAGCCATTCTTTAGCGTCAGGGCCCTTATACGTCCATTGGTGTCTTCTTGGACCTGGAACACATCTTCGGGGCGATAGCCGGAACTGAGTGGACCCTCGGTTGAAAAGATCTGGCCTACTTGGAGTGAACTGTAGACCCGTTGGTAACTGCGCCCGATGATATTGAATTTCAAGCCGCCCAGGAAGGGTCGGCCGGCGCCGAAGTAGTTGGGGTTGCGTTCGTACTCGAACACCACGTTGGGCTCGAAATTCTTGAGAATCCATGCGCCGGACCCGATCAGACCGAACGCGAGATTGGCCTCGTCCTGGGTCAACGGCTCGGCGTTGTGCCGGGCGTACATCTTCATGTAATCGGTAGACATGTTGGGCAGGAAGGTGGCCGCCGGGAACTTGAGGGGCACCCTTACGGTTTTGTCGTCGATAGCCTCGGCGGTGCCGCGTTCATAGAAGTCGGAAAGGACCCTGGTCCTGGACCGGATGGCGTCGGGGTCTGTAATCCGGTCCAGGGAGTACACGATGTCGTCGGCGGTGACCGGCATTCCATCGGTCCAGGTGGCATCGTGAAGCCGGAAGGTGTACTCGGAGCCGTCGGGGCTGATGTCCCACCCGCGAGCCAGGTCACCCACAATCTCACTGGGGTTGGCCGGGTTGAAGCGGGTCAATTGGCTGAATTGGGGAGCGGTCGGCACCAGTGCCGTGAAAAGGTTGCCGGCGTAGTGGGCGTCCCACGCTCCGGGGTTGTTTCTGGCGCCGAAATCCAACACCATGTCGGACACTTTGCCTCCCCGGACCCAGGCGGGTTTGATCGGGAAGTTGAAGCTAGCGCCCTTGGTCACTTCCATGGAAACCGCTTCGGAAGTGGGTAAAGGAGTGGCGACAACCACCTTCACTTCCTCTTGGGTCACCTCTACGGGTATCACCTTGGTGACTTCGGTTTCGGTGACAACTTCAACCTGTTTGGTTACCTCTCTTACGATGGTCTCCGGTTCAGCGGTGGTGGAACCGCAAGCGACGGCGAACACTACGGCCAACACCAGCGGAAAAATCACCAGGATTCTTGATGTTCGGAACCAAGGTCGCAGCATTGGCATTCCTCCTCGGAGGCGTTGGCGGCGTTAATTACAGCCTTTTTCGTCGGGGCACTCGGCGTCGGGGTCCCACCATATTTGGTCCCAAGAGTGGACCAACTGGATGGAAGTCGGGACGTGGTACCCCTGGATGCGGTAGTCCATCAGTCCGCCCTGGTCAAACCGCATCAGGGGGACCACATGGCTTTCGCCTTTATGAAGAATTTCCACAATTTCGCGGAACATCTCCAGGCGCTTTTCGGCGTCTATCTCTCCGGCCTGGGCCTCCAGCAACTCGTCCACCCTGGGATCGGACCAGTTGTCCGGATTCTTCAAGATGTTTTGCAGGAAATGCTGGTTAATATTGTCCGCCGCGTCGGGAATGATAGTGGCCGCAGTGTTCATGGTCATCTCATGGAAGGACTCTCCCAACCGCTGCATGTTGGCCGCCGTATCCACCGAGTCAATCACTACATCGATCCCGACGTTCTTCCGCAACTGCTCGTTGAAAATCTGCGTCTGATTCAAGGAGAGGGGCGCTTGCCCGATATTTAAGGTGACCTGAACTCCATCAGGGTATCCGGCATCCGCCAGCAACCGCTTAGCTTCGGCATAGTCCTCGGCTCTGTCTGCCGATGGTCCGTATCCGGGGCGTTGCGCCAACTCCTCCATGGGTTCCACACTTTGGCCGCCAATTGACCCTACGCCATAAAAATTGGCCCGGCCGAAGCATTTGCCGTAGTCGTTCTGGCAGTAGAGGATCTGTTTAGCCTCTTCGCGGTCAATTCCCAAGTACAGGGCCCGCCTGACCCGGGGATCATCAAAGGGAGGCTTGTTAGTGTGCAAAATGAAAACTGCGCCGGAGCCATTGGTTAGGGTTAGGGCCCGCACTCGGCCATTGGTGTCCTCTTGTACCTGGAACACGTCCTCGGGACGGTAGCTGGAACTAAGGGGGCCCTCGGTCATGTACACCTGGCCGACCGACAACGAGCTATACATTCGCGGTAGGTTTCGGCCGACAATGTTGAAATTCAAGCCATCCATGAAGGGGCGGCCGGCGGCGAAATAATTCGGGTTTCTTTCATATTCGAAGACTACGTTGGGCTCAAATTTCTTGAGTATCCAGGGTCCGGAACCTATAAGCCCGAAAGCTCGGTTTGCTTCATCCTGGCTCAAAGATTCGGCGTTGTGCCTGGCGTACATCTTCATGTAGTCGGTGGACATGTTGGGCAGGAAGATGGCCGCCGGAAACTTGAGGGGCATTCTAACGGTTTTATCGTCGATAGCCTCGGCGGTGCCGGGCTCGTAGAAATTGCTTAGCACTCGGGTCCTGGAACGGGTAGCGTCGGGGTCCGTAATCCGGTCCAGGGAAAATACAATGTCGTCGGCAGTCACCGGCTGACCATCGCTCCACGTTGCGTCATGTAGATAGAAAGTGTATTCGTCTCCGGTGGCATTTATATCCCAGCCACGGGCCAAGTCGCCTACGATCTGACTCGTGTCCACTGGATTGAAACGGGTTAACTGGCTGAACTGGGGAGCGGTGGGCACCAGCGCCGAGAACAGGTTGCCGGCAAAGTGGGCGTCCCAAGCTCCGGGGTTGCTCCTGGCCCCGATTTCCAGCACCGTGTTGGACTGCTTCCCTCCCCTGACCCAGGAGGGCTTGATGGGAAAGTTGAAGCTCTGGCCCTTGGTTACTACAAGGGGGATCGAAGTAGCAGTGGGTTTGGGAGTGGCAACTACTAACTTCACTGCCTCTTGGGTTACCTCTACAGGGACCACCTTGGTAACTTCGGTTTCGGTGACAACTTCGACCTGTTTGGTTACCTCTCTTACAATGGTCTCCGGTTCGGCGGTGGTGGAACCGCAAGCGAGGGCGAACACTACGGCCAACACCAGCGGCAAAGTCACCAGGATTCTTGATGTTCGGAACCAAGGTTGCAGCACGATTATTCCTCCTCTGTATGCAAATGACACCAGTGATTGGAGGTTGGAAACCACGATTCCCCTGGAAATAATGGATGGCCTGAGACGCTGCCGGTGTGTTAATCGAGCTTGAAACCAGGCACCCACCAGTTGGAAATAAATAGTATCCGAAAGGCGAAACCGCAGGTTGGCCGCAACGGTATAACGTTGGCAATACCTATGTCAACATACTGGAACGAGTTGACGCCCATTATGACGGAAATCGTAGGACGGTGCTGGTGGTCCGGCGGAGATTCGCCTGGACACTTCGGGAAGATGATGGAGGCTTATTCCAGCTCCATCAGCAGATCATTGGCGCTGACCGAATCCATCGGTTGAACGTGGATCGCCTTGACCACGCCATCCCGGGCGGCTCGGATGCTTTGCTCCATCTTCATGGCTTCCAGTACACACAGTTCGTCGCCGGCGGAGACGCTGTCTCCGGGTCGGACCATGATAGATATGACGCGGCCGGGCATTGGGGAGATGATAGCGCCTTCGGGAAAACCGGCGGCGGGTCCCCTTGGGCTGGGTGGGGGAAGGGGCCTTGGGGCGGTCCGAGCACGTCGTGGGGTGGGGTGACGCGGGGGCAGGTCGACCTCTACCGGTTCGATCTCTATCTGGAAGGTCTCGCCGTCGACGGTGACTTCGACGGGAGATGCGGTCAGGTCGCCGACTTCAACGGTATACCATTGTCCGCTGACCTGAATTCTGAAGACGGCTATCGCCAGCCTCCCTTGGTGATGGACCGGGCATGGAATTGATCAAGGCGGCCGGCGGCGCGCCAGGCGTTGGTCGACTTCACGGCGTTGCGTGGGGCTGACGCTCCGTTTGCCGCCAACGCCATTGCAATGGCCGCTCCCAGGGCGGCCGCTTTTTCCCGGTTGCCGTCGTGGTGTTTTTCGGGGGACATGCGGTCCTTGCCAGCGTTAGTTTTGCCGTGTTGGGAGGGTTGGAAGCGGTCTTGGAGCCATTGGGGTAGGGAGCCGGTGTGATGGGTCCCGCACTGGAATTGTTTCTGGACCACAATCTCCCGCAATAGGGGAATGTTGGTCTCTACTCCTCCCACCTGGAATTCCAACAGGGCCCTGATGATGCCTTGTAACGCCTGGGCGCGGTCCTCACCCCAGCTCATTACTTTGGCGAGCAGCGGCTCATAGTGTAGCGTAACCTCATAGCGGCTGCAAAGAGCGCTGTCCACTCTTACGGAGTCTCCGGTAGGGAGGTGAAAATCGGTGATGGTCCCCAGGCTAGGCATGAAAGTTTCGGGGTCTTCGGGATAGATCCGCGCTTCGATGGCATGGCCCCTGGGAACCACGTCAGCCTGCGAGATTGGCAGGGGCTGCCCCAGGGCGGCGCGAATCTGCAACTCCACCAGGTCCACGCCGGTGATCATCTCGGTCACACCGTGCTCCACCTGCAGCCGGGTGTTCATCTCCAGGAAGTAAATTTCCTCGTCCTGGGAAACCAGGAATTCAACGGTGCCCGCGTTGGTGTATCCGATTTGGCGTCCCAGCTTCAGGGCCAACTTGTGCAGTTTGTTTCGTAGTTTGGGCGTCAGCTTGGTGGCGGGGGTTTCTTCGATCAGCTTCTGGTTGCGTCTCTGTATGGAGCAGTCGCGTTCGTAGAGGTGGACCAGGTTGCCGTGCTGGTCGCCAATCAGTTGCACTTCAATATGGGAAGCGTTGCTCAGATAACGTTCAAAGAATATCCGGGGGCTGCCAAAGGCGTGTTCCGCCACTTGCCGGGTGCGTTCGATTAAGGGAAGCAGCTCATCCATGGAGTGGATCACGTGGATGCCTATCCCGCCGCCGCCTTCCGCTGCCTTGACCATCAACGGAAACCCAAGCTGCAAGGCGTACGACCGGGCCCGGTCGTCGGCGATTGCCTGGCGCGTTCCCGGCAGCACCGGCAGGCCGGCCTTGTTGGCCAGTTTTCGGGCGCGGAGCTTGTCGCCCATTTTTGCCATGATTTCCGGCGTGGGTCCGATGAACCGGATGCCTTCTTGCTGACACCGAAGGGAGAACGCCGGATTTTCCGAAAGGAAACCGTATCCGGGATGAATCGCGTCGGCGCCGCAGGATTTGGCGACCTGTAGGATGCGTTCAAGGTCGAGGTAGCTTTCCTGAGGGGGCGCTCCACCAACCGGGTAAGCCTCATCGGCCAGCCTAACGTGGAGAGCGTTTTCGTCAGCGGTGGAGTATATCGCGGCGGTGCAAATCTCTAGTTTTTGGCAGGTGCGTATGATGCGACAGGCGATTTCGCCGCGGTTTGCGATCAGAATCTTTTTAAACACGGATCGACTTCCTGTCCGGCATTAGCCCGTGTGATAGGGACCGACTGGCGGGCACCGAAACTCGTGGTCCCGGCCTGTTGTGCAGTGGTTTGACCGGCGTTTTGGTTACACGCCGCATAGCTGTCGCATACCCGCAGTTATGCTCCTACCCCTGAGTCCGCCCGCAGGCGCTCCAATAGGGAGGTTGACCGAATTTCCTTCTCCAACCAGTAGGACACGGCCGAGGCGAGGAGGGTTTTCAGCTCTTGGGACAGACTGGGATTCAGGCGCAGTCCGAGGGCTTCCGCCTGCCGGCCTCGGTGAAAAAGGCGGAGGACCTTCAATGCTCTAACCGATAGGGGCCGGATGCGGGCCTCGGCAGGGCTGCAGTCCAAGCAGAGGACTCCGCCGACGTTGGGACTGAACCGGTGCTTGTTTTCTTGCACAGGGTTGCGGCATTCGACGCAGTGGTAAAGCTCGGGCATCAGTCCGGAAGCCTGTAACAGGCGAAGCTCGAAATACCGCAGGGGAAGGTCCGAGTCGGGGTCTCTGGCGATGCTATGCAGGGTGTCCAGAGCCAGTTGGTACAGGGCAGGGTTGGGTTGGGCCTCCGACCCGAAGCCGTCTACCAACTCGGCCAGATATAGACCCTTGGTTATGGCGTCCAGATGGTCCTTCAATGGGGGGAAGTTGGTCACCACCTGGGCCTGGGTTACGACGTCCAGGCTTCTGCCCCGGGCCAGAGAAAGGTTGACTTGGGTAAGGGGCTCCAGGTGTCCCACCAGCTTGCTGGAGTTCTTCCGGGCGCCCTTGCCCACGGCTTGCAGCTTGCCGTTTTCCCTGGTGAAAAAAGTGACAATAAGGTCGGCTTCACCCAGGGGCATTTTCCGCAGGGTCAAGGCCTCGGATCGGTATACGCGCGGAGGAGGCATGGTGGGGCTCCCACCCGGATAGGGTCGTTACAATTCCTGGCGTCCCTGAAACGCCCGCGTGAGGGTCAGTTCATCGGAATACTCTAAGGAGCCGCCCACCGGCAACCCCCGGGCCAAGTGAGTAACTTTCAACGCGCCGCGGTCCAGGTTGCGCCGAATGTACATCGCTGTAGCTTCCCCCTCAAGGGTGGGGTTGGTGGCGATAATCAACTCTTGTATGCGGCCTCCGGTCAACCGGGCCATCAGTTCCTTAATCTTAAGCTGGTCGGGTCCAATCCCGTTCAGGGGGGAAATGGCCCCGTGGAGTACGTGGTACCGGCCGCGGAAGCACCGGGTTCGCTCCAGAGCCAATACGTCCAACGGGTCTTCCACCAGGCATATCACCCCGGCATCCCGCTGGGAGTCGGCGCAGATTGTGCAGGGGGAGGAGTCGGTGAGGTTTTGGCATTCCTGGCAAAAAACCACGTTCTGCTTCACGGTGGTTATTGCATTGGCCAAGGCGTAGGCGTCGGCCTCGGGCAGGCGAATGAGGTGGAAAGCGAGGCGCTGCGCGCTTTTGGGCCCTACTCCGGGCAGCTTGCTCAGCTCGGTGATAAGCTTGACCAGGGAAGGGGACGCGGATGGTATGGAGTTGGTAGACATATTCTCAGGTGAGCCCGGGAATGTTCAGCCCTCCGGTGATGCCCCCCATTTTCTCCGCCGCCATCTCTTGGGATTTGCTGATGGCGTCGTTAAAAGCCGCAACAACCAAGTCCTGCAAAAGCTCAACGTCATCTACCACTTCCGGGTCGATGAACACCGACTCTACCGTTTGCTTGCCCGTCATGACGACTTTGACCACGCCGCCGCCGGCCGAGCCCTCTGAGGTCAGGGTTTCCAGTTCCGCCTGGAGTTCCTGAATTTTTTGAAGTTGGGCTTGCAGCTGTTGAGCCTGGCCAGCCGGTGCGCCTCCAGCGGCGTTTGATCCACCGGCCCGCATTTGTCGTCGCCTGAATTGGCGGTTCATTCCGATGTCTCCTCCAGGATGCGCGCTCCCATTCCCAATGCGGCGCGCACCAGTGGGCTGGTTTGGGAGGTCTTGAGGTTATCGCCCCCATTGCCGTCGCTGCCGGCCAAGACTAGCTTGAAATCGTACGGCGCGCCGAAATGTTTGGCTAAGATGTCGGCCACAGTCTTCTTCCCCACAGGATCGCCAACCTCTTCTTGCATTCGCTCCAAGTGGGCTCGGTGGGAAAAAGGCAGCACCAGAGTATCGCCGTCCAGGTAGACCCCCGCGGTTTTGCAGTCTCGGAACAATGCGCCGAGGATGTATTTCTTCCCCTTGTGACGGTCCAACTCTTTAACCGCGGCCAACCATTGCAACTCTAGCCCATCTCCCGGCGGCGCGTCCACCGGTGAACCGACCGGGACGGCGGGCGTTTCTTCCAAGGTGTTGGGCGGCAGGGTGTTGGCCGGACTGCCCACCGGGGATTGAGCCGCCGGGGATTGAGCCACCGGGGATTGAGCCACCGGGGATTGAGCCACCGGGGATTGAGCCACCGGGCTTGCCGGGGCGGCCGGTTGAGATGGCGGTTGAGATACCGGAGTCGGCTGAGCGTTGTCAGGTCTGGAGGGGGCCGGCCGCGTCTGGGTCCTCGGCGGCGGCGCCGTCCTGGTTGGACCGGCCGGAGCGGCTGCAGCCGGTTGGCGCGCCGGAGCGGAGGCCGGAGCGGCTTGGTCGTCGCAAATCTCCACCACCGCCATTTCCAGGGGCAGGGTGGAAGGGGCGTCATAGCGCATGTTGACGTCGCCCCAAAGCTTTAGCGCCTTCATGATCCGCCATGGAGGCAGACGCCCAACCAGGTCCTGCAATTGTGCGGTCACGTGGTCGGGGAGCTCAACCATGGAGGGATTTCCCCACTGGAGCAGCATGGCCGACCTCAGCAACCCCAGGGTTTGGCGATGCAACTGGCGCAGGTCGGCGCCGTCCCAAGCGGCCTGGTTCACCACGTCCAGCCCGCCGTTGGTGTTGCCCATGAGCAGAAACGTGGCCAATTCCAGCCACCTTTCGCTGTTGCCCAACCCCAACAGTTCTTCCACCTGGGCGAGGGTGACACCGCCGTCGTAGGACACCACCAGCTGTTCCAGCAGGTTTTCGGCGTCGCGCAGGCTCCCGTCGGCGTAGCGGGCCACCAAGCGGAGGGCTTCGGAATCAACAACAGCGCCTTCTGCCCGGCTGATTTCGTCCAACCGCTGGAAGATTGCGTTCGACGGAATGCGCCGGAAGTCGAACCTCTGGCACCGGGACACGATGGTGGGCAAAATCCGGTGGGCCTCAGTTGTGCAGAGAATGAACATCACGTGGGCGGGGGGTTCTTCCAGGGTCTTCAAGAAAGCGTTTGAAGCCTGGTCGGTGAGCATGTGGGCTTCGTCGATAATGTAGACCTTGCGCCGTCCCTGCACGGGCGAAAAGTTGACCTTCTCCCGTATGTCGCGTATTTCGTCGATCCCCCGGTTGCTGGCGGCGTCCATTTCGATGATGTCCATGAACTGGCCGTCGTTGATCGACGTGCACACCGAACAGGCGTTGCAGGGGTCGCCTTCCTGCAGGTCGAGGCAATTTACCGCCTTGGCCATTATTCGAGCGGTGGTGGTCTTGCCGGTGCCCCTGGGACCGCAAAACAGGTAGGAGTGAGAAACCCGGCCCAGATTGGCGGAGTGCCGCAGGGTGGTAGCAA
The DNA here is from genome assembly GCA_963663135.2 of Dehalococcoidia bacterium. Classification (GTDB taxonomy): domain Bacteria; phylum Chloroflexota; class Dehalococcoidia; order Lucifugimonadales; family UBA3495; genus Io17-Chloro-G2. The sequence goes on from CAXXRM010000002.1 coordinate 363,689, forward strand.
CGTGCTCCTGCCCCGACAGTTGCTCGAAGTTCAAGGGGCGCCATTTGCGGTAATAAACTTGAGAGGTCATAAAGGGCGTATTCCGGAATTGCCAAGTTGGGGGACCGCGGCCAACGCCGCACGCTCTTTCTGCTGCATCTCCTCGGTCTCTGCCGGCTCACCGTGGTCGTGCCCTACCAGGTGAAGAACGCCATGGACCAGCAACAGGGCCAACTCCCGGTCAACGGCCTCAGGGTCCGACGGTCGTTGTTCCAAGGCTTGGCGACGGGTCTGGGGAAAGGAAATAACCACTTCGCCCAGCGGGGGGAGCTCGTCGGGAGGAAGCGGGAACTCAAAACCGCCGCCCGGGTCGGTCACGGTTGCACACCCATCCGGGGGACGCGGGTTTTCCCCCTCCCAGTGGCCGGAGTGTTCCGCTGAGAAGGAAAGCACGTCGGTCACCTCATCCACTCCCCGGTAGTCCCGGTTTAGCTGCCGCACAGTCTCGTCGCCGGTCACCAATACCGATACCTGGGCTGGCCGGTCCGCAGGCACTGCCTGGGTCAGAGCGCTAGCAATTACTTCACGTATCCAGGCTGGCGAAAGCTCCCCATCGAAGGGCTCTTCAATAGTAACGTGGATGTCTCTGTGGGGTCTGGAACTCAATGCGTTTCCTGGTAGTGAGAAGGGGCTGGGACTCTCCCCACAGGCACAAACCACTCGTCATAGGCTTAGCCTAATCATAGCACGCAGGCACGTTCCATTCCAAGGCTCGGACTTCAGGGGTTGGCATGCGGGGCACCGGACAAGATCTAGCCCGGACTTGTCAATGATGTGCCGCGGAAATTCTCAACCTACCCATAACATCAACCGTCCAGGCGGTCCAGGGCTTCTTGCGGCGTGAGGACTTCCAAGCTGTACGTGGCTCGAATTCCCGAGGACTCCAGGTCATCTATCAATGGTCCGTCAGTCGTGACAAGGATCGCCCTGGTTTCTACTGCCAGCCTCACGGTAACGGCAGGTCGTCCTGGCTTCCCTGGGGAATTGAGCCCCTTCTTGGAACGGCGGAGCACCGGACCTGTAGAACCCGTCAAATTTGCCAGCCGTCTGAACTGCACTCCTTAGCACCGGCAGTATCGCAGAACCTGAACCGGTCCGCTCCATTCTAACAAACTGCATGATCGGGACCACGGCCCCGGCTGGGCGCTTGTCGTTGTAAAGACCGGCGCCGGTTGAGCGGCGCGACCGGCTGAGTCCAAAAAAACGAGCCCCGGCAGCTAATACCGCCGGGGCTTTTAATTGGGGTCGTGCCTGGTACCCCGGAGGGGCTTCGATCCCCTGATCTCCACCTTGAAAGGGTGGCGTCCTGCCAGGCTAGACGACCGGGGCACAGTTGCATTTTACTACAGGTGGGCGCTATTGCGCCAACGGTTAAACGCGCCGGTGCGCCTAGAGCCTGGCGACCCCGGTCCGGGCGGTTTACCAGGTTAGGCGGGCCGGTTCAGGGGTAGACTGCCAGGGCTTCCAGGGACTCCTGCTCGGGGAACCCGCACATCAGGTTCATGTTTTGGACGGCCTGGCCGGCTGCGCCTTTTACGAGGTTGTCCAGACAGCTAATCACTATTACCCGGCCGGTGCGGTGGTCCAGCGTGGGGTACAGCAGGCACATGTTATTGCCCAGGGTCTGTTTGGTCTGGGGCGGTTGGTCGGTGATACGGACGAACGGGTGGTCCGAGTAGTAGTCCTGGTACAGGTCTCGCAGTTGTTGGACGCCGGCGGCTCCCGATTCCAGCCGTCCGGGGCGGGAGCGGGCATAGCATGAACTCAAAATCCCACGGGTCATCGGGATAAGGTGGGTCAGGAAGGTTACGTTGAGCTTTTCCTGGGTCAGGGGCGCCAGCTCCTGGGTAATCTCCGGCAGGTGTCGATGCCCGCTCAGTCCATAGGCGAACACGTTCTCATTCACCTCGGAGAAGTGATTGGTCAGGTTAAGGGTGCGGCCGCCGCCGGAAACACCGGACTTGCTATCGATGATAACGTCCGGCTCGACGATGCCCTGCTGGACCACCGGGGCCATGGCCAGGATCGCGCTGGTGGGGTAACAACCGGGGTTGGCCACCAACCGGGCCGGCTGCACGTCATCGCGGTGCAACTCGGTCAAGCCGTAGACCGCTTCTTCAAGGTAGCCAGGGTTGGGGTGGGCCACGCCGTACCACTCTTCATACTCGTCGGCTCGTTTCAGTCGAAAGTCGGCGCTGATGTCCACAACCTTGACGCCCTGTTCCAGGACCGGAATCACCGCCTCGGCGCTGGCTTTGTGCGGCAGCGCCGAGAATACTAGGTCCAGGCTCCCGGATAGCTCAGGTTCGATGGTCAGGTCTATCGCTGACAGGTGCGGGAACACGTCTCCCAGTTTTTCACCTGCGGCGCTCCTGCCGGTAACGCAGGTGAGTTCCACTTCGGGATGATGGTACAGAATGCGGGCCAACTCTGATCCGGCATATCCGGTTATGTTGATTATTCCTACCTTCACGGCTAACTGTCCTCTGACTGAATGGTCTCGCGCGGCATGCCCTCCGGGACGTGGGGCATGGCCATTGCGGCCTTGCGCGGCGTTTTGGGCGTGGCGGTCTTTTTGGCTTTGGTAGCTTCCATATTCTTGATTCGGGCTTGCTTCTTAATGCGGGCTTGGCCCTGGAGCTGGAATTTACGCCTGGATGGGCAGGTCTCCCCAACCACGCATTCGTCGCAGAGCGGGCGCTGGGCCCTGCAGACCCGGCGCCCGTGGTTGATCATCGAAACATGGAACGGGAACACCTGGTCGGGCGCCACCGCGGCTTCCAGGATTTCGTGGGCCTTCTCCGCGGTCACCTTAGGTCCGATGAATTTCAACCGCTGGCTCACCCGGTAAATGTGGGTGTCTATGGCGATTGCGGGCATTCCCAATGCGAAGTTCAAAATGATGCCCGCGGATTTGGGGCCGATTCCAGGCAATTGGCGGAGCCAGGCCTTGGCTTCTTCCAGTGGCATTTCACGGAGGAAAGTGAGATCCATGGACCCGTTGAGTTCCAGGACCCGGTTTAGAAACGCCTTTATCCGCGGCGCTTTGACCCGGGCAAGTCCGCCGGGGCTGATGGCATCTTCAATATCGGCCACGTTGCCCTGGGCCACCATTTCCAGGCTGCCGAACCGCTCCATGAGAAACCGAAAAGCCCGAGCCGAGTTCAGGTCGGAGGTGTGTTGGGAAAGGATGGTGAACACGGCTTCATGGGCCGGGTCCAGCCGGGGCTCCTCGTCAAAGGGGCCGTAGGCGTCGGTCATCACCCGGATGTATTCCGGTATTCTGGCAATTGCAGCCCTGGATGACGGTGTCCTAGTTCTGGTCCTGGCCTGGGTCGGCATGTAATAAGTCCACGAGCAAAGCGTCGAAGTGGAATGAATTGAACCGGCGAAGGGTGGGAACGGAAGAGGGTTGGCCTGTTGGGAGCCGGTTAATCGCCTTCGCCGGAGCCTCGCCGGCGCCTTTGGCGCTGCTCGGACCTGAGGAATTGTTCCACGTCTCGAACTACATCGGAGGGGTCCGGAATCTCGGTACCGCCAACCGACTCGTCGTACTGGCCCTCCAGCTTCTTGACGTAGCTGCTCACCTGCTCGTCTTCAGCGATAGCCTTGTCCACTTCCCGGTCGAATGTTTCGGCGGCGGACTTGAGGTCGCTGATTTCCACCGGAAGATCCAGGAACCACATCAGGTTTTTCAACAGCGTGTAGGCCACGCGGTAGTTGGGCGCTGCCTGAAGATAATGGGAGGTGTGCCCCCAAAGGGAAACGTATTCCATCCCGGCGGCGGCGCACTCCTCCATGAGCACGGCGCTAATTCCCGTGGGGCCCTGATACTTGGAAGACCGTATACCGGAATCGTCCAAGGCAGATTGTATGTCCGCCCGGGTGGAGGCCCCGGTGAGGCGGACTTCCCGAGTATGGGGCACCGCATCCAGCAATGCTCCCAGGTGGACCACCGTTTTGACTTGCAGGTCCCGGGCGAGCCCGATTATAGCGGCGGTGAACGTCCGCCATTTCAGATTGGGCTCCTCTCCGAGGCAAAAGACCACGCCCTGCCCGGCATTTTTCGGGACCCAATAGTAGAAATCGTTGGCGGGCCAGTGGACCCGGCGCTTGCCGCCCTTGGTGCGGGTTGTGTGGGGCCGGGTCTGGGTAAAGTCGTAGAATTCCTCCGGATCCAACTCGGCGAACTTTGTCGACTTGAGCTTCCGGTTCAAATACTTGATCGGAGTGGTGGCCGCCTCGGAGGCGTCGGCCCACCCGGCGAAGGCGATAACCAGATACTCGAAGGATCCCTTGGGGGTTTCATTGACAATCAAATGGCTCATCGGCGCGAAACCCACCTCCTTAGGGGGTGGCAAGGGGTAAGCGACCATCGTCAGGGGCCCGATGGAGGGCGAAGTAGGTGACAAGTGTAGCATCCACCGCGTTCAACACACAAGGCAATCGGACTGGCGTAACTGTTCAGATTGGGGGAGGCAGGGGGCCGGTTTCAACGCAGAGGGCGCAGAGAGCGCGGAGTTTTGTCCGGGTAAAGTACCATGGCGCCCCTGGGTGGGGGCGTCACGGTACTATCGTCGCGGTATTATGGGCATGGTGAACCGGCCATAAAAGGAGAGCGGGCCGTCATCATACCCGTCCTCCTGACCGAGTTCCCGGCGGAGGCGGACTATGTAGTCCTCGTCCACGGGTGGCTTGGGAGGGTCGAACCCCAAATCCGGCGGCGACCGGTCATCCGGGTACAGTTCCTCCGCCGGTTGGTCCCAGATGGTGTCCAGGGGCGGGGGTTCGGGACCAAGGCCGGCGGCCAGGGCTACTTGCTTCCGGTGGTAGCCGGCGGCAGCCCAGGCGGCTATCCGGGCGGCTTGCTCGGTGCCGAATATCCGCCGCAGGGCCTGGTACCCGTAGATGTTTTCGGGCTGGGGGCAGTCGTCGGGGATCTTGATCAGGTGGTCGCAGCGGTCGCGGTCCTGGCCGGTAGCCTTGGCAAGCTTCCAGGCAGCGAAGCGGAAGTCGAAGACCGCCTTGTGGACTGCGCTGGCTGCCTCCTTACTGCCGGAGATGTGCGTCAGGGCGTCAGAGCCGTGGGTGTCGAAGTGGTATTCCTCGTCATCGTAGGACCGGAAGTCAAAGGGGCCGTACTCCGTTTCGTAGCGGCTATAGCCAGCGGGGTAGCCGGCATAGCGGCCCTCCAGGATGTGGGTCCAGGAGTGGGGCGCCGGGGGGCGTTTTTCAGCCGGGGCCGATTCTTCGACGGATTCCTGGCCGGTTGAGTTAACAGCGTTGGGAGTGGAAGGCGTGTCGAAGCCGCGGCGCAGGAGTTCCTTAGCTGCTGACAAGCGGTGGTGGGGCTTGAAGTCTGGGATGTCGCCCTGCATGACGTCGATTAGGAAACGGACTGTTGTGCGGCCGTTGTCGGTTTCTTCACGGATGATGGCGGCCAGTTCCTGGTGGAGGGGGGACGGTTTTACCGCCGAGAGCGCAGAGGGCGCGGAGTTTTTCCGGGTTGGGGAGGCGTGGGTGTTGGCGTCGATGAAGGTTTGGGCCCGGTGGAAGCCAAGGTTCAGGAGTTGACGGGCGGCGTCGAGTTGGTGGCAGGGCTTGGAGTGTTCGAGGTTGCCCTGCATGACGTCTATGAGGAAGCGGACTATTAGGCGGCCGTCTTCGGTTTCCTCGCGGACGATGTCGGCGAGGGAGGGCGATTGGGCTTCCTGGTTTTCTGCGTTAGAGAACATTGGTTCGATGATAGGGAGATGCATTCGGGGGTGTCAAGGGGTTGGCGACGCTGGCGGTTCGGTTTCAACGCAGAGTGCATGGAGATTTTTTGGGTGGGGGTTACCCGCTTTTGGAAAAGCTGCGCAAAACTTTTTTTGTTGGGAGAGATGGCGGTGGGAGTGTGGCAGCTTATCCGCCTGAATCGGCTTGGTTTCGATTGACAGGGGTATGGGTTACTGGTAAATTTGTTGAGTTGACCCGTAGCAGCGGAGATGGGGGAAACCCAGGTTCTTAAGTCCAAAACCAATGCCCAAGGAGGACCCAGGTGCCTCGTTATGACTATAAATGCACCGCTTGCTCTCACGAGTTTGAACTGATTCAAAGCTTCAAGGAAGCCGGGTCCGGCGTATGTACCGTATGCGGCGGAGCCGGACAGCGGGTTTATCACGCGGTGCCGGTGATCTACAAGGGATCCGGTTTCTACACCACGGACTATGGCCGGCCCAAGCCTCCGGCGGAAAACGGAGCCAAGGAGAACAAGTCCGACTCCAGCGATGATTCCTCCGGGAAGGCCAAAGAGAAGGTTGGCGCCGCCGAAAGCTCTTCGGCCAGCTCCGGTTCCGACTCTGCGGCAAGCTCCAAGACGAGCAGCGATTCTTCCGAATAACCCGGGCCACCATCGCCGGTCCCCAACTGTCTGACTTCAGACCGAAACAACTTCCCCGTTGATGTCGGGCCTCGCGGCTCACTCCAACGGGGAGTTTTGGTTTCATGTCCAGACATCGGCAATCACCGGGCGGCCTAAATCGATTTCGGGGGCACCAATTTCCGGGGCAACGCGGCTCCACTGATTTCGCTATTGATTTCCGGGAGTGACGATTGCGAGCGCTGGTACAAAGGGTAACCAAGGCGTCGGTAGCGGTGGGGGCGGAGGAAGTGGGCCGAATCGGGCCTGGCCTGGTGGTGTTGCTGGGGATTGCCCAAGGGGACGCGGAGCCGGACGCCGATTACCTGACGGAAAAGCTGGTCAACCTGCGGATTTTTGCCGACTCCCATTTCTCCGACTCCCGGGGGAAGTTCAATCTATCGGCCCTGGAAACCAACGCGGAGTTGCTGGTGGTCAGCCAGTTCACTTTGTATGCCGAAACCCGCAGAGGACGCCGCCCAAGTTTTACCCAAGCCGCGGGCCCCGATGAAGCCCAACGCCTTTACCAATACGTGGTCGAGGCGTGCGAGAAATCCGGGCTGAGGGTAGCCGCGGGAAGGTTCCAAGAGCACATGCTGGTGAGCCTGGAGAACGACGGTCCGGTTACGCTAATGCTGGACAGCGCCGACCGACACCGTTCACGGCAGCAGGGCTAAACGTGCCAGCCCATGCCCCGGTACAGGCCCCTGAGGAAAGCAATCTGCCCACCATGGGACACGATGTCCCAAGTCATTTGGCCCAAGGCGGACGCCGTGGTGCGGGGTTCGCTGTTGGGAGGCCAGACCACCGGCTTTTCCAGGTCGTCCCAGGTCATTGAGTTCAAGTATTCCCGGGTGGCGGACCTGACTGCCCGGTAATAGCCAAGCAGTATGTCCCGCGGCGGCGGGGTCCAGGCGGCGACCTGCTCCGCCGTCCAGCCAACGCCTCGGTCACTGGCGTCGTCGCCCATCCCGAATTTCCGGGCCCAATCTTCCTTGACCCATACCTGGGTCAGGCCTCGCAATCCGGTGTGAACAAAGGTATCCATCACCCGGTCCAGGTGCCAGATGAGCCAGGCGATGGAGTTACACTGGTCCGCCGGTATCCGGGCCAACATTTCGTCGTCCAGACCATCCACGGCGGCGTCAATCATGGCCCAATTGCGCTCCAAGGCAGTGATGGTGGCGTCGTTGACCGGCATCTCGGTCCCCTAGTTAAACTCTAAATCCAGGCTGATATCCAAAGCGGTGGTGGAATGGGTCAGGGCGCCGATGGAGATGAGGTCGACGCCGGTCTCAGCGACTGCGCGGACATTCCGGTGGGTTATCCCTCCGGAAGCCTCCACCACGGCCCGTCCGTCGATGATGGCCATAGCCTGAGCCATCATCTCCACGGACATGTTGTCCAGCATGATGATGTGGGCACCGGCTTCAGCGGCTTCTTCAACTTCCGACAGGCTTTCCACCTCCACCTCCACCTTGATGGTGTGGGACGCTCGGGCCAGGGCGAGCTGGATGACTTCCTTCAAACCCATTTCCTGGGACCGCAACGCCTGGACGTGGTTGTCTTTCACCAGGATGCCATCGGCCAGATGAAACCGGTGGTTGTGGCCTCCCCCCATGCGCACGGCGTACTTGTCCAGGAAGCGGTGCCCCGGCGCCGTTTTCCTGGTGTCCACGATCCGGGAACGGGTGCCCTCTATCGCTTGCACGTACCTGCTGGTGTCGCTGGCAATGCCGCTCATTCGCTGCAAAAAGTTCAAAGCCGTTCTTTCCGCCCGGAGTATGCTGGACGCCTCCCCTTCTATGCCGGCGATTTCGTCCCCGGGCGAAAGGCTGCTGCCATCGTCCACCAGAACACTGGTCGACAATTGAGGGTCTACTCGTCGAAAGACTTCCAAGGCCACGCCTACACCGGCAAGGACGCCTGGCGACTTGGCGCGCAACTTGCCGGTGCCGACCACGCCCGCGGGCACCAATGCCTGGGTAGTGGGGTCATTGAATGCCTGGTCTTCCGAGAGCGCCGAGTCAATGAGGCGCAACACCTCCGGCGGCAACTGTGTCACGGTTTTCCTCGCTACACTAATGCTTTAAACGACGTTGTATATCACGCGTGATATACCAAAGGGAGCACAGAGGTTTTTTGGACCAACCCCTCTGTGCTCCCCGGGTTTTACGCGGTTTCTGGGGTTAACCTGCCCTAACGCAGGGCCAACATCCGGTCAAGAGCGACCTGGGAATCCCGGCGAATATCTTCCGGGACGGTGATTTGGTTGATTACTTCGCCGCGCTCCAGGCCCTCAAGCACCCACAGCAGGTACGCCGGATGAATGCGGTACATGGTGGAGCAGGGGCAGGTCACCGGGTCCAGGCAGAAGACCACCTTGTCCGGGTTGTTCAAGGCCAGCCGGTTGACCAGGCTGATTTCGGTCCCCACGGCCCATTGGGTTCCCGGCGCAGCCTCGTTGATGGTTTTCCGAATCATCTCGGTGGAACCGTTGACGTCGGCGGCCTGCACCGTTTCCATGGGGCACTCGGGATGCACCAGCACGGTAACATCGGGGTACCTCTCCCGGGCGGCCTCTATCTGCTTGACTGTGAACCGGGTATGCACCGAGCAGTGTCCCTGCCATAGGACCAGCTTGGCATCGCGCAATTGCTGAGGGGTGTTGCCGCCCATGGTGCGGAAGGGATTCCAGACGACCATTTCGTCGGGGGAAATTCCCAACTTAATGCCAGTGTTCCTACCCAAGTGCTGGTCGGGCAGAAACAGCAGTCTCTCGGCGTGTTCGAATCCCCATTGCATCACCGCGGTGGCGTTTGATGAGGTGCAGACCGCCCCGCGGTTACGGCCGCAGAGGGCCTTGATGCCGGCGATAGAGTTCATGTAGGTGATGGGGATGATGCCTCCGTGGCCGTCAAGCACGTCTTGCAGGTCGTCCCAGGCGTCATCCACGTCTTCCATAGGGGCCATGTCGGCCATGGAGCAGCCGGCGGTTATGTTGGGCAATATCACCTGTTGGTGGGGGGCGCACAGGATGCAGGCGGTTTCGGCCATGAAATGCACGCCGCAAAACACTATGTGGTTGGCTTCGGGGCGGGACGCCGCTTCCTGGGACAGGAGGAAAGAGTCCCCCTGAAAGTCGGCATACTTGATGACTTCTTCCCGCTGGTAGTGATGGCCCAAGATGGCAACCGTTTCCCCCAACCGGCTTCTGACTTCGCGAATCCGTTGGTCCAGTTCATCCGCGCCCAGATGCAGGTATTCGTTGGGGATGCCCTGCCACCGGACGTTGACGGCAAATTCCTCCGCCAGAGACTTGGAGGGCAATTCATCCTCGGTTTTACAAAAAGCCGAGTGTTCCAGTTCAGTGATCGGGATAGTTGCGGGACGGCTTCTGGTATTCATGGCATCACACTTCTAGTTAGGAATAGCACACCCGGTTAAACGGCTGCGACGACCCCCCGCAGCGACCAGGGGCTTGCCTGGGTTATGGTGACATCGACCAAATTCCCCAGTTGGTCGGCCTCGTCTTCGAAAAAGACCAGTTTGTTGCTGCGGGTCCTCCCTTGCCACTTCCCCTTTTTGCGGTCCTCCACCAGGACCTCCATCCGGCTGCCGACGAGCTGGGAGTTAGTCTCCCGTTGGATGCTCTCCTGGAGAGCGTCTATTTGCTCCCTGCGGGATTTCTTCTCTTCCGGGGAAACATCGTCCTCCATGGTCCGGTGGGCGGTAGTGCCGGGGCGGCCAGAGTAGGCCGCACAGTGGACTTTGTCGAAGCGCAGGTCTGACACCAAATCCAAGGACCTCTGGAATTCCTCCCGGGTCTCACCGGGGAACCCGACAATGATGTCGGTGCTCATGGACGCTCCGGGGATCACCCGGTGAATTTCTCCCACCAAATCCCGGTATTCCCGCTGGGTGTAAGGCCGGCGCATCATGCCCAGCACCCGGTCGTCCCCTGCCTGTACCGGAAGATTAATATGCTCGCACACTTTGGGCAAATCCGCCACAGAACGGACAATCCGCTCGCTCATAAACGAAGGGTGGGAAGTCAAAAACCTGATGCGTTCCAGGCCGGGCACATCTTCCAGTTTGGTCAACAGATCGGCGAGGTCGGGCTTGCCGGGCAGGTCGAGACCATAGGCGTCAACGGTCTGGCCCAATAGCGTGACCTCTTTGACTCCTCGGGCCGCCAGCAACTTCACCTCTCGGACCACTTCTTCCGGTTGTCGGCTTACCTGGCGTCCCCGGCGGTAGGGGATGATGCAAAAGGTGCACATCAGGTCGCAGCCCTTGATTATCGGTACGTGGATGGCGACATCGGGTCGATTGGACGTCAATTCACCAACGCACCCTTCCCAATCCACCGCCAAACGCTTCCCGAGCAAGTCCAATAGGGGAGAGTATTCCTGGGGGCGCATGAAAACGTCCACGTGGGGAAACCGGCGGCGCAGCCCTTCAGTGTTGGGGCCCACCATGCAGCCCATGAGGGCCACCACCTGGCCGGGCCGTTGCTTCTTCAGAGGAGCGGTGGCAGTCAAATTGCCGACCACCTTATCTTCGGCCTGTTGACGGACCACGCAGGAGTTGAACACCAGGACATCGGCGTCCTCGGGGTGGTCGACCGGGCTAATTCCCAGTTGATGCAGAGCCGATTCTAGGCGTTCGGAGTCGGCCTGGTTCATCTGGCAGCCGATGGTCCACAGGTAAAAGCTCTTGGGCGCTACCTGGGACTCGCTGTGGATCAGGTTGTCTTGAACTAAAGTCATATCGTGGTCTTTCAACGTTTGCCGTAAATGCAAAGATGCGAAAGGATGAATGCAGGAACCAAATGCCAAGAGTGAGAATTCCGAAGTCCAAGCCCTTGCCGAAATGGGCCGGCGGCTGGTGGAGCCACGTTTTGGGCGGGGGCATTGGGCTGGTATCGACTAGGTGGCGGAGGGAATGGGATTTGAACCCATGAACCCGCTTTCGCGGGTTAAGCGCTTAGCAGGCGCCCGCACTCGGCCACTATGCGATCCCTCCATGTAACTTACTATGGTATCAAATGCCCCTAGGGGCATCAATAGGCTTGTGGACGCATACAGGGGTTTGGGAGCGCCGAAATTCGACGGGCGACGGGCCCGGCGATGGGCATGCTTGAGTAGATCCTCAACGGCGCCGGAGTTGAGACGAATAACCCCAAAAGACAGCGCGGCTCTTGGTCCACGGTCTCTTCTCATGGCGCGACGCCCATTAGGACCAACGGAACGGCCGGAATGCCACGTCCCTGACGCAGTATGTTGAGCAGATCTCTTTCGTAGTATGGGACTCCGGACGACATTTCCTGCTCGAGCTCTTTCATTGGCAGGACCTCCACTCCGGCATCAATAACGTCGGAGACGAAGAACGCCATGTGCTTCACGAAAAGGTCGTGGGCTACAAAGGCATATTTTCCAAACTGCACTTCAACGGCGACGCGCTCCTTGACGAAGTCGGTCTGGTTGTAGGAACGGATCGGAACGTAGCCGGCTGCCTCGATTGATTCCCTCTGCTGGTCTGCCGGAAGAGTGACGATTTTCCTTCCGACGTTTTCATCTGCGGTTACCCAAAACTCCTGCCTCCGTTGCTCCCAGCCGCGCTCCTGGAAGCCGGCGGCCATGGCTTTGTTCATGTCAACGGGAGAATAGAGAATCCGGCCGGTTCTGGTTTGTTCCCTCGATGTCTTGGTGCGGCACGCTTCGGCGTCAACGGACGCAATCACTGCCTCGATCTCTCGCAGGAGGTCCTTGTGGTGAACGAGAAGAAATTCCAACCCATTCAAATGCGAGTATTGGGCGGCAATCCGCATCAATGCCCACCGTTGGGTTTCATCGGATCGTAGACTGGTTTTCCCATGGGACGAGTCCTGAGGGTTCCGGACTGCAGAGCGCGGACTCTTTCCCAGGCGATATCGACATACTCGCTCACAACGTCGCATCCGTACCCTTGGCGGTCGTGCATCAATGCACCAACGACCGTTGTTCCGACACCCATAAATGGGTCGAACACTGCGTCGCCAGGTTCAGTCATCGATAGGACCAGCCTTTCTACCAATTCGACCGGGAATTGGCAGGGATGAATTGTTTTTTCGACGTGATTGCTCTTCACGTTCGGGAAGATCCACACGTCGCTGGGATTCTTTCCCTTCGGATTGCCGGAAAACCTACCGATGTTGGGACCTTTGAAATGGCGCTTCCCGGGATATTTGGACGGCACCCTTATAGGGTCTAAATTGAATGTGTAATCGGGGCCCTTGGTGAACCAATTGATCGTCTCATAGCGCCCCGAGAGACGTTTGGTGCAATGGAGCCCGTGTTCGAAATGCCACACTATGCGGTTTCGTAACTTGAGGCCACGCTCTTTGAAGATGGGATAGAGAACGACGTCGAGAGGGACGACCTCGCCATCGTCTACGTAGTTTCCAACTTGCCAACACAAGGAGCCCTGCGGATGGAGGAGGCGCACACACTCGGCAATGACCTGCGCCTGGCTATTGACGTAACTTTCCAGCGTCGCGCGCTCCTCATACAGCTTACCGATATTGTATGGAGGCGATGTCACAATGAGTTTAATCGAGCCGTCAGGCAGACCCCGCATGAATTCCACGTTGTCTTGACAAGCCATTACGGCACACGGACTTTGTCGTGTACCGGTTTCTCGATGGACCTCAGGTGCAGCGGTAGTGAACATCCCAAACTGGTCCGCAATCGAAGCCTCTGATTGCACCCGGGTTCCTGCCATGGCGCACTCTCCTCAACCGGCCTGCGGCCTGCCTCCTGTCCCGATGCCGTAGTGTACCAAAACAAACCTGCAACGGGCCCGGTCCTTTTGTCATGTACACGGTTTCCATGTTCCCATTTGCCCCGGGCCTGGGAATTCTGAACATTGCGAAACCGTCTTTCGCGGCTCAGGTCTGTCGTGGGGTCTTGTTGATGCCTTGAGACTGGCTGCGCGGAGGCCTGTGAGAGGAGGAGCGCGGGGGCTTCGGCCTATGCCTGGTCGAAGTCTGACCTAGGAAACCTTTGAATAAGTTGTTGGATTGCCCCAGACCACGCCTTAGCCAAGCACGATTCCAACAGAGGATCGCCGTTGTTCCCGACTTGTTCAGAGGATTCCTAGATATTCCCAGGTTTCTGCGAATTCGGTGGAGGGTGCCGGTGGCCAGATCGCGGTTACCTTGCCTGGGGATGGGAGGTCCTCCGTCCGTTTGCCGGGTTCACCCACATCTCGTGGGATCCATCTGTTTGCCGCTGGAATCTGCAACCCAGGATCTCCAGCTTTCTGCGCATTTCCCGGTAGGTCATGCGGTTCCGCTCAGGCTGCCTTCGCGGCTGCGCAGGGGGGGTAATCTCCGGGGGCAGCGGTTCCCTGTTTTCCTTCCGGAGCTGGATAATGCTCTGGGCGACTGCCAAAAGGCTTTTCAAGGTCTCTTCGGGGGTCTCCCCCCATGCCATGCAACCCTGCAGGGCTGGGACCTCCGCCAGGTACATCCAGCCTTCGCTTTCCTCAGGTTCGTGAAGAATGTAGTCCAACTGGTAGATGTCCATCTCTTCTCCTCCGGAATGGGTTTGATCAATGGTGAAATCTCTTCCATTGTCCTCTGTTGGAATCTTTCGTTCGAAGGGCAGGATTTCAGCAGGGTCTCGGGAATTTGCTATTGCTTCCTAAGGAAAGACATTTGTGATACATTTAACAAACTATCCCAGGGGCAGCTTACCGGCGGCATATTTGGGCTTGGTCAAGCGCCGAAGGGCAGCTCCTTTTCTATTGTTGGCCGGGGCCAGCCGGCTTCTCCAATACCTATTTTAAGGGTCTCACTATGAACCCATTGGAAAGCTTAAAACAACTCTCCAAATCGGGATTGTATTCTCCTGAATCGGAACACGATAGCTGCGGCGTGGGTCTGGTTGCCAACATCACAGGGGAAAAGTCCCACCAGATCATCAACGAGTCTCTCCAAGTCCTGGAGAACCTGGGGCACCGGGGCGCCTGCGGGCGGGACCCGGAAACCGGTGACGGCGCGGGTATCCTGATTCAGATGCCCCATGAGCTGTTCCAGCGTGAAGCCGAGGCATTGGGGTTCTCTCTGCCCGGCCCCGGTGAATTTGGCGCCGGCATGGCCTTTCTGCCGCCTAACCCCCAGGCGGAAGACGCCTGCCGCCGGTTGATTGAGCGGGCCGTCAAGGATGCCGGTCTGGACCTACTTGGTTGGCGGGATGTTCCGGTGGACCAGAGCCAGATAGGCGCCGACGCCAGGGCGGTCTGCCCAGTCATAAGCCAGGTTTTTGTTGGCATGGGCTCAGGCGCGGCCAACTCGGAGCAGTTGGAACGCAAACTCTATATCACCCGGAAAGTCGTAGAGCACTCGATTGAGGACCTGGGCCTGGCGGAAGAGGACGCCGACTATTTTTATATCTGCAGCATGTCTTGTTACACCATGGTGTACAAGGGGCTGCTGATGGCCCACCAGATCAATGGGTTCTATCCCGACCTGGCCGACCCGTTGGTGAAGAGCGCTTTCGCCCTGGTGCACTCACGGTTTAGCACCAATACCCTGGGCCACTGGAAGCTGGCCCACCCATACCGTTATCTGGCCCACAACGGTGAAATCAACACCCTCCGGGGCAACCTCAACTGGATGCACGCACGGGAGGCCCAGTTTGAATCGCCGTTGTTCGGCGAGGACATGGCCAAGATACCCCCGGTAATGACCGCGGGGGCCAGCGACACTGCTTCCTTCGACAACGCCCTGGAACTACTGCTGATGACCGGGCGCGACCTGGAACATGCCATGCTGATGCTTATTCCCGAGGCGTGGGAACAGCACGAGTCCATGCCCCAGGTCAAAAAGGACTTCTACGAGTACCACTCTTGCCTCATGGAGCCCTGGGACGGCCCCGCCATGATGGTGTCATCCAACGGCCGCAGCATCTGCGCGCTGTTGGACCGGAACGGGCTGCGGCCTTTCCGCTACACGGTCACCACGGACGACAAGCTGATAATGGGTTCGGAAACCGGCGTCCTGGATGTGCCGCCCTCCCAGGTGAGGGAAAAAGGACGCCTCCAGCCGGGGCGAATGTTCCTCGTGAATCTGGAGGAAGGTCGGATCATCGGCGACGATGAACTGAAGATCAGGCTTGCCAACCGGCATCCCTACGGTCAGTGGCTGCAGGAAAACAAAGTGGACTTGGACGAGCTGCCCGAGCCTGCGCCCCAAGCCCCGGCGGAGAACGGCGCGGCGGCCCAGCCAACCTTGATACAACTTCAGCGCGCCTTTGGCTACACCGTCGAAGAGCTACGGATTCTAACTACGCCCATGGCCATGGAGGGGCACGAAGCCCAGGGTTCTATGGGCAACGACACGCCCTTGGCGGTGCTCTCGGACGAGAACCGCCTGCTGTTCGACTATTTCAAACAGCTTTTCGCCCAGGTGAGCAACCCGCCTCTGGATGCCATCCGAGAAGAACTGGTGACGTCCCTGGAAGCCTTTATCGGTAGTGAGCGCAATCTGTTTGATGAAACACCACTTCACTGCCGCCAATTGAAACTCCATTCGCCGATAATCAATGACCGCGACCTGGAGAAAATCAAGCAAATCCAGGAAGTAGGGCTGCGTTCGATAACCCTATCCACCCTGTTTGAAGCAGGGGGGCAAGCGGGTGCGTTGGAAGCGGCGTTGGAGCGGCTTTGCCGGCAGGCGTCCCAGGCGATCGAAGACGGCAACTCCCTGATCATTCTTTCCGACCGGGGCGTCAATGGGCAACAGGCTCCCATACCCAGCCTCCTGGCAACTTCGGCGGTCCACCACCACCTGATTCGAGAAGGGACCCGCACCAACGTGGGATTGGTGGTCGAATCGGGCGAGCCCAGGGAGGTCCAGCACTTTGCCTCGTTAATCGGCTACGGCGCCGGAGCCATCAACCCCTACCTGGCGTTGGCCTCAGCGCGGCAGATGGCTGATAAAGGCGAATTCAACGGAACTTCTCCCGACTACGCCGAGAAAAACTTTATAAAGGCCAATGAAAAAGGCGTGCTGAAGGTCATGTCCAAGATGGGCATATCGACCCTGCAAAGCTACCGGGGCGCCCAGATATTCGAAGCAGTCGGACTCAGTCAAAACCTGGTGGACCGGTACTTTACCTGGACGCCATCCAAGATTGGAGGCATCGGGCTGGAAGTCCTGGAAACCGAGGCCCTGGATAACCACCGCGAGGCATTCGACGGCGCCCATACCGCCGGAACCCTGGAACTGGAGATGGGCGGGCTTTACCAATGGCGGCGGGACGGCGAGTTCCACCAGTGGAACCCGGATTCAATAGCCAAGTTGCAGCAAGCCACCCGGACCAACGATGCGCGCTCCTATCAGGAGTTTGCCCGGCTGGCCAACGACCAGAGCAAAAACCTCGCGACGCTCCGCGGCCTTCTTGATTTCAAGAAAACCCAGCAACCGGTTCCCATTGAGGAAGTCGAGCCAATCTCGGAAATCGTTAAACGTTTTGCCACCGGCGCAATCTCCCTGGGGTCCATCAGCCGGGAAGCCCACGAAACCATGGGCATTGCCATGAACCGCCTGGGCGCTCGGAGCAACACCGGGGAGGGCGGGGAAGATTTCCACCGATACACGCCGGACAGCAACGGGGATTCCCGCAGCAGCGCAGTCAAGCAGGTTGCTTCCGGGCGCTTTGGCGTGACTCCCAACTACCTGGTGAACGCCACCGACCTGCAGATTAAAATGGCTCAAGGCTCCAAGCCCGGCGAGGGCGGCCAGCTATCCGGCAACAAAATTGACGATTATATCGGCTGGGTGCGCCGGACCATCCCCGGGGTTGAGCTGATATCACCGCCGCCTCACCACGACATTTACTCGATCGAGGACCTGGCCCAACTAATTCATGACCTGAAGAACATCAACCCGGAGGCCCGCATCCACGTAAAGCTGGTGGCAGAAGTTGGTGTGGGGACCATTGCGGCCGGTGTCTCCAAGGGCCATGGGGACGTGGTCCTGATCAGCGGCCACGACGGCGGCACCGGCAACTCGCCGGAGACCTCGATTAAACACGCCGGCCTGCCCTGGGAGCTTGGTATTGCTGAAACCCAACAGGTCCTGGTGGCCAATGGTTTGCGCAGCAGGATTGTAGTCCAGGCCGACGGCCAGCTGAAGACCGGCCGCGATGCCGCGATTGCCGCCCTGCTGGGGGCCGAAGAGTTTGGCTATGCCACCGCCGCCCTGGTCGTGATGGGTTGCATCATGCTGCGTAAGTGCCATCTGGGCACCTGCTCCGTGGGCATTGCCACCCAAGACCCGGAACTTCGCAAGATGTTCGCCGGACAACCTGAACACATCGTGAACTACTTCACCTTTGTTGCGGAAGAGATGCGGCAGATTATGGCCGACCTGGGGTTCCGCACCGTCAACGAAATGGTGGGACGGGTGGACGTGCTGGACGCCCGCGAAGCGATGGACCACTGGAAGTCCCAGGGACTGGACCTATCCAAGCTCCTTTACCTGCAGCTGCCCGGCTCCACCAACGGGACCGATCAAGAGCCGGTTTACTGCTGCGAGGTTCAAGACCACGGGTTGGACCGGGCGCTGGACCATGAACTGATCGCCTTGTCGCAGCGGGCCTTGGAACGGCGAGAACCGGTAAAAATCGACATGCCTATCCGAAATTCCAACCGGACCGTTGGCGCCATGCTCAGCGGCCAGGTGGCCAAGAAATACGGCGAAGAAGGCCTGCCTCCTGAGACCATCCAGATTCATTTCACGGGCTCCGCGGGGCAGAGCTTTGGGGCATTCCTGGCTAAGGGTGTTTCCTTCCACTTGGACGGGGACGCGAATGACTACGTCGGGAAGGGGATCGGCGGGGGCCGGCTGGTCATACGCCCTCATCCTGAGGCCACCTTTGTGCCCGAGGAAAATATCATAATCGGGAACGTGGCGATGTACGGCGCCACCGCTGGCGAGGTGTTCGTTCGAGGGGTGGCCGGCGAAAGGTTCTGTGTGCGCAATTCCGGGGTTAGCGCCGTGGTTGAAGGCGTTGGGGACCACGGGTGTGAATACATGACCGGCGGCGCCGTGGTGGTCCTGGGGAGGTGCGGGCGCAATTTTGCCGCTGGAATGAGCGGAGGATTGGCCTTCGTTTACGACCAGGACGGCGACTTCCACCTGCGTTTCAACGATGGCTTGGCCGACCTGGAGGGGGTTGAAGACCCCCAGGACGTTGAATTGTTGAAAGGCTTGATTGAATCCCATCTGCGCTTGACCGGCAGCACCCCGGCCCGGAATATTTTGGAAAATTGGGAACAGTCCCTGCCCAGGTTCAAGAAAGTTATGCCCAGGGACTACCGGCGCATTTTACTGGAGCGGGAGCGCCAGGCGGCGGAGGAGCAGAGAGAACTGGAAGAATCTCGGCATGGGTAAGCCCACCGGATTCATGGACTCGGGCCGGGTGCCCCCGGAACGGCGGCCGGTGACGGAACGCAGGGGCGACTACCGGGAAATTTACCAGCCGTGGCCTGAAACAGACTCTCGAGAACAGGGTGGCCGGTGCATGGATTGCGCCGTGCCGTTCTGCCACATGGGATGCCCCTTGGGCAACGTAATTCCAGAGTTCAACCACCAGGTCTACCTCGGGAATTGGGATCGGGCTTTAAATGTGCTCCTGTCCACGAACAACTTCCCTGAATTTACCGGGAGAATCTGCCCGGCTCCTTGCGAAGCATCTTGCGTCCTGAGCATAAATTCCGACCCGGTTACCATCGAGTACATTGAAAAAGAGATCTCCGACCGCGCTTTCGAGTCGGGCCTTATCCGGCCCGAACCACCGCAGCGCCGCACCGGGAAGAAGGTGGCCCTGGTGGGGTCGGGACCCGCGGGTCTGGCCGCGGCCCAGCAGTTGAACCGGGCCGGCCATCTGGTCACCGTGTTGGAGAGAGACGAGTTTATCGGCGGCCTGTTAACCCTGGGCATCCCCGACTTCAAACTAGACAAGTCGGTGGTCCAGCGAAGGGTAGACCTCATGGCGGAGGAGGGAATCTCCTTCCAAACCGGGGTCAACGTTGGAGTCAACGTATCCGTTGGCGACCTTTTGTCCGAATACGATGCCCTTTGCCTAACCTGCGGCTCCACTGAGGCCCGGGAGTTGGACGTGCCAGGCCGGGACCTGAAGGGGATTCACCTGGCCATGGAGTACCTGACCCAGCAAAACCGGCTTCTAGCCGGGGAGCACGTCAACCCCGAAGAGCGGATAACCGCCGAAGGAAAGCGGGTGGTCATTCTCGGCGGCGGCGACACGGGAGCCGACTGCCTCGGGACCGCGCATCGGCAGGGCGCTGAAATCGTCCATCAGTTCGAGTTGTTACCCGAGCCTCCTGAAAGCCGCCCCGTTAATAATCCCTGGCCCCAGTGGCCCATGGTCCTGCGGTCTTCCCCGGCCCACGAGGAAGGGGGGATTCGGGACTACAATCTCCTGACCAAGTCATTCTCCGGCGCCAACGGCCGCGTGGAACGGCTCAACGCCGTCCGGGTGGACTGGAGCGAGGTTGACGCCAACGGCCGCCCCCTCATGAACGAGGCGCCAGGCAGCGAAATGGTGGTGGAGACGGACCTGGTGTTGTTGGCGATGGGCTTTCTGCATCCGGAGCACGATGGGATGTTGACCGACCTGGGGTTAGAGTTGGACCCCAGGGGCAACGTTAAGGTGGATCAGTACAAAATGAGCAGCATCCCCGGGGTTTTCGCCGCGGGAGACGCCGCCAGGGGCCAATCCCTGGTCGTGTGGGCTATCGCCGAAGGGCGTGACCTTGCCCACGGAGTAGACCGGTACCTCATGGGCCAAACCAACCTGCCAAGGTCCACCCAACTGGCAGGTTAGGTTCCGACGGCTCCAGGGCCCCACGACCACCCGATCTGTCAGGTCTCCCTCGGCTCCTTCCAGGATTCCATGAGGGCCCACATTGCGTTTGAGACCGCTGTTACTTCTCGTCGGCGTCAGATCTCTTAGCTGAACCGGGGCAAGGTGGGCGGCATGCCACCCTCGGAAATTCGGTTTACGCAGGGTGCATTCGATTAGACCCAGGACTGTTGCGGCGTGTAAACTAACGCTCCCGAGAGAGATGGGCCAGCGGGGTTGTTGGGTGGAATCCGGTTTTCGAGACGTGCGAACTTGGGTTGTCTATTGCGCAATCTACGTTCTCTGCTTTGCCGGGTTGTCCCTGTTCCAATGGCTATACTTGAATAAATGGCAATTGGACAATTGGGTACCCACGCTGGCCGACGTAGCCAGCGGGTCCATCGGCCTGGCCCTGCTCATGGTAATCTCAGTGGAAGGAGTTAGAGCAATGGTATTGTTTGCTCCGATCATAAAGAAACGTATGGAAGAGAAAGCGCGGCAAGAAGGGCGGCAGGAAGGGCGGCAAGAAGAGCGTCGGGAGACCAACGCCGAATGGGAGGCTTGGCTGAAACGACGCGATGAAGCCCAGGCGAACGGTCAGCCGTTTGACGAACCTTCCCCGTCCCAAGTCTCGGCAAAGAACAACGACCCATAAGAATGGCGAACCTGAGAAACCACAGGAACAGACACCGGGACCAATACCGGATCGGGCAGAGAGATTTGATAACCACTCCACCGAAAAAGCGCAACGAGCGGGGGTATCCGAAGGGCCGGTGATTGCCGGCTCTTGTTTGTTTAATCTTGGTGGAAGGAGTTAGAGCAATGGTATTGTTTGCTCCGATCATAAAGAAACGCATGGAAGAGAAAGCGCGGCAAGAAGGGCTGCGAGAGGGGCGACAAGAAGGACGGCAAGAAGAGCGTCGCCAGAACAACGCCGAATGGGAGGCTTGGCTGAAACGGCGCGATGAAACCCAGGCGAACGGTCAGTCGTTTGACGAACCTTCCCCGTCCCAAGTCTCGGCAAAGAACAGCGACCCGTAAGAAAGTTAAAGCTGGCGGTCCAGCAGCAGTTTCATTTGGCATTATGTTCCCCAAAATGAAATTCCCTCCCATTCACGGGAGGGAATTTTTGGTTGCGGTTGGTTGGGCCGGGTTAGGGGGATTAGCTTACCTTGGCCTTTCCTCTGGATTCGTCGTAGGCGTCGGTGGCCCGCTGTAGTCCGGCCAGTTGGTTGGCCTTGAGGACGTCCTTCCTGGAACTGACCAGGCTGTTGGAGGTCATAATGCCGTCGAGGCTGCCCTGGAAGCGCGGCATCACGTACCGGGCCACCATTTCGTAGCTCCGATCGTTCTTCTCCCTGGTCGTCCAGTCTTCCACTCGGATCATCAGCCGGCCAAACCCACCGCTCATTTCCTGCAGTTCTTCGATCGCGGCGATACAATCGTCGGGCGTTCCGACGATCCACTGTTTACTCTCCGACATGTGGTCGACGATTTTTTCGAACGGGACGTCCGGGACCGGGTTGCCCAGGGTTTCACTGAAATACTCGGTGACCACCCGTGCGCTCCCTATGCGGATGTCTTCAAATGCTTCCTTTCGGGTCTCCGCCAGGTGGACCCCAACGACCAGGGACCAGTCTTCCCGACGTACGGTCTGGCCGTGCTCGGCGGCGGTTTCTTCAGCGATATCCCAAAGCTCTTTCAGGGAAGTCTTGCGGACCGTGTCCCTGGGGATGCTCAAGGATAGTACACCGGCGCCGTGCTTCCCCGCCGTAACCACCCCCGCCGGGGATTGGACCGAGGCGACGGCCACCGGCAGGTGGGGCTGCTGGTAGGGGCGCAGGTGCAGCACCGCATCGTGCATTTCAAACCAGTCGCTCACGTAGGTGATGGGTTCGGTCTCTTTAAACAATCGCATGATGATTCCCAAAGACTCATCCATCATTTCCCGCTGGCGCGCCGGGTCAATTCCCAGCATCAGCGCATCGGAGGCCAGTGCGCCCGGCCCTACGCCAAGGATCACCCGGCCGCGGGTGAGATGGTCCAGTTGGACCATCCGGTTGGCGACCATCAGCGGGTGGTGGTAGGGAAGGCTGATGACCCCGGTTCCCAGGCGGATGTGACGGGTGCGTTCGGCGGCAGTTGCGATGAACAATTCGGGGGATGCAATAGTTTCCCAACCGGCGCTGTGGTGTTCCCCGATATAGATTTCGTCGTAGCCAAGAACATCCAACCACTGGATTAGCTCGAGGTCACGCTCCAGGGCCAATGTCGGATTTTCACCAACCCGGTGGAAGGGCGCCATAAAAGCGCCGAATTTGAGATTATTGCCCGTCGCCATTATTCTGACCTCCAAGTCACCTTGATTGCGTCGATTCACCAACGCGCCGCAGCGCGTGTCCGTAGCGTAATGTAAGGAGTGACACTCCCATCGGGGCGAGTCACTACGAGGGCCATTCTAACACGGTGTCACGGTTACAGCCATGCTGACCCAAAAACCGTTATCAGGTGATTAACGGCGGGTTGGCGGATGCCGAATTAAAGTGGTATCGTTGACTGCGCCGCCGGTAAGTGGGCTGGCCCATTCACTGCCGGTTAGGATGAGTTGGAAATAGCGGGAGAAGGACAAAATGGCCCAGATTAAGCACATCGCCATAGCCACCCAGGATGCGGACAAGACCGCCAGCTTCTACAAGGACGTCTTTGGCCTGCGGGAAATCGCCAAGCTGGACAACCCCGGCGCCAAGGGGTACTACCTGAGCGACGGCAACATCAACGTTGCCATCCTGGACTTCCAAAAGGACGCCGTGGCCGGGGCCGAATACGGAATGACCTACAGCGGCATTCATCACATAGGCTTTGAGGTGGAGAGCCTGGAAGAGATTGCCGAGAAGATGAAGGCCGCCGACGCGGCGCCCCGGGATGATATAAACCAAGCCCTGGGCGTGGGTATGCCCGGTGCCCGTCACGCCAACGTCGAAGTGAAATACGGCGGTCCCGACGGCGTGATTGTCGACGTTTCCGAGACCGGCTGGGTGGGGACGCGGGGGGTTGATTAGCCGGCAATAACGTCGGCCGCTATTGAAAGGGTTAGTTCACCCGGCCCCACCGTGACTTGGGCCGGGTGAACTGGCGTTCCAGTCGTGGTCTGATCTCTGAGCGCTCAGGAGACAGAGCGGGTCGGGCCGGATGTTCTGCCTTACACCGGGCGGAAGGCCAGGGCCGGTTGCTCTGGGTCAAAGTCTGAGAGGTCCAACACCACTTCGGTTTCGCTTTTGATGCTTTGAGGGTTGGAGCCGTCTACCCCCAGGATGCGGGCGCTGATGCGTGGTCCCTCTTCCAGGGTGACAATGCCGGAACAGCACGGGTTGTCCCGGCCGTAGCCTTTGCTTCCCATAGCGTTGGTTACGATGGATATGCAGGTAAAGGTGCTGAGGCGCCCCCGGCCGCTGAACTCAAACCACTCCATGTCGCTACTGCTGCAAACGGTACACCTGGGGCGGGCTTCCGCAGAAAGCCACCCGCAAGACCGGCAGCGCACTCCCATCAGCCGCTGCTTCTCCGCCAGGTAGGCATTGAAAGACGCGCCGTTGAATGCCCTGGTTGCTTCCGTGTTTTCGGCCATTACAACGTTTAACCTCTAGCCCCGACGCAGAATATTGACCACACAGGTGCCGCCGGTGCCGCCGACGTTGTGGGTCAATCCCAACTCCAGGTTGGGGTTGCTCAACTGACGGGCGCCGGCTTCGCCCCGAAGTTGTTGGAACACCTCGATGACCTGCCCCACGCCGGATGCTCCGACGGGGTGCCCCTTGGCCTTGAGGCCGCCGGAGGTGTTGATCGGACGGTCGCCGGTCCTGCCGGTCCTGCCCTCGTCAACCGCCCTGGGGCCCTCTCCGGGTTCAAAGAATCTCAGATCCTCGGTGGCGATGATTTCGGCAATGGTGAAACAGTCGTGGACTTCCGCTACCTGGATGTCCCGGGCGCTCACGCCGGCCATCTGGTAGGCCTGGCTCGCGGCCTCACGTGCAGCGGTCAGGGAGGTCAACTCCTCGGCGTCGTGCAGGGCGCGGCCGGTGGCCTGGCCGGTGCCCACGACATGGACCGGCTTGTCGGTGAAGTTGCCGGCCAATTCCGAGGCCACCAACAGCACGCAGGTGGCGCCGTCGGTGATGGGGGCGCAGTCGTACAGGCGCAAAGGCCAGGCGATCCAGGGGTTGGCCCGGGCATCGTTCAGGAAGTCCATTTCGTCCTTCCAGTCGGGCACGGGTTGGCCGCGCTCTTCCGCCCTGGCTTTGCGGCTATCCATCAGATCTCGGATGCTGACGTTGAACTGGGCCTTGGGGTTCAACTTGCCGTTGACGTGGTTCTTGATTCCCACCTTGAGCAGGTGGTCCAAGTTGGTTTCGTACCGGTCCATGTGGGCCTTGGCCAGAGCGCCGTAAATCCCGGGGAAAGTGAGGCCGGCGGGGACTTCGTAGAGCGCGTCGGCGGCGGTGGCGAGGACATCGGTAACGCCCTCGGTGGGTAGGTTGGTCATTTTTTCCACGCCGCCAACCAGCACCACGTCGTAGAGTCCAGAGGCGATGGCCATCATGCCTTCCCGCAGGGCGCTGCCGCTGCTGGCACAGGCGTTTTCAATCCGGGTAATGGGCGCCGGGGTCATGCCCAGCCAATCGGCCATTATCGGAGCAGTGTGCCCCTGACCTTCGAAAAGGTCTGAGGAGTAGTTGCCAAGGTAGCCGCACTCAATGTCCTGGATGTCCATGCCTTGGTCCAGGTGGTCCATCATGTCCTGGAAAGCCTCGGTGAACAGGTCGCGGCTGCCCTTGTCCTTGAACGCTCCGAACTGGGACATCCCAGCGCCGACGATGGACACCGGCCGCCCCAATTGGCGCCTGCGGGGTGAATTTCCGGTTGATGTCGCCATGGTTAAACCCTCCAAAGAACCAGGCCGATGACACAGGCCGTTAACTTGCTTTATCAGCGGTCATTATGGCGGCTTCTCAATTCTCAGGTCAACCGGAGCCGCTTAATCCGGGGTTGGGCCACGGTTTGGGATCGGATTGGGTCCTGGCTTGGGACAATGAAGCCCGCGCGTCACAATCCGGCGACCAGGTTCCGGCAAAACTGGGCTCCCTGCAACACCTGGGGGATGTTGGCGGATTCCCGGGTGGTGTGAAAGGACTCTACGCCTATGCCCATGGGCAGGGCCACGATGCCTTTCTCTATGAACACGTTGGCGTCAGACCCGCCGCCGCTGGCCATGAGTTCCGCCTCCGTCCCCAGGGACGCCAGAGCCTGCCGGATCATTGACAAAGCGGGGTGATCGGGTGCGATGCGGTATGCTTGATAGGTGTTTTCGATTTCCAGGGAGACCTGGGCTTCCGGGAATTTCTTCCCCACCTCTTGAAACACCGCGTGAAACTCTCCGCTGATGCGGTCCAGCTTGCCGTTGTCCAGACTGCGAATCTCGCCGTCCAGGAATGCTGTTTCCGGAACGATGTTGCGCTTCAACCCGGCGTCCATTCGCCCGATGTTGGAAGTGGTTTCTTCGTCAATGCGGCCCAAGGGCAGCCGGGTTATGATTTCGGAGGCAATCAGTATGGCCGACAATCCCTTTTCCGGTTCGACGCCGGCGTGGGCGGCCCGGCCCGTGATGTTGGCTTTGACCACGTTTTGAGAAGGCGCAGCCACGGTGACCCGGCTCACCGGCCCTTCGCCGTCGAAAACCACGCCCATTTTTGCATCGACAAGGCTGAAATCCAGGTGGTGCACTCCCACCAGGCCGCCCTCTTCGTGACGGGTGAAGACCACCTCTACCGGCCGGTGCGGAATCCCGGACTCATGAATCGAAGCCAACGCTTCCAGTATGATGGAGATCCCGGCTTTGCAGTCCCCTCCCAGTATGGTGGACCCGTCGGCCCGCAGCGTGTCCCCATCCAAAAACGGTTTGATTCCTCTGCCAGGGTCCACGGTGTCCATGTGTGAAGAAAGGAGCACCGGGTCTCCCTCTCCGGGCAGCTTGGCAACGATGTTACCGTAGGAATCATGCTGGACCTGGCAACCCAGGGATTGAAGACGGCGGCTCAAATCGGCGTCGATGGCGTCTTCTTCCCCGGAAGGGCTGTCGATTTGGATCAGGTTCACCAGGGTGTTTAACAATCGTTCTGACTGAATCAAGCTTTTCCCCTCAAATCGCCGGAAGTTCTAGCCGGCGCGGCCGGCGAGTCTCTTCCGCCGGACGCTTCGTCAAATTGGAGCAATAATCTTATGGCAGGGCCGCCACGGCTTTGATTTCCACCAGGAGATCGTCCCGGACCAGGCCGCTGATGATCAGCAGGGTGTTGGCCGGGTAGTCACCGGCGGGGAACATTGTGGGGAATACGCCGGTTCGGGCTGCCATGTACGGCTGGACCGATTCCCGGCCCACCAGGTAGGTGGTGAACTCCAACACGTTGCTGAAAGACGCCCCGGCGCTTTCCAAGATGGCGCCAATGTTACGAAAAACCTGTTGTGTCTGGGCTCCAACGTCGCCGGGTCCCACCAGGTTTCCTTGCGGGTCGACTCCAACCTGTCCGGCGATGTACAGAAGGCTACCTGCGTTCACCTTTACGGCGTTTGAGTAGGTACCGAGGGGAAGCGCTACGGAGTCCGGGTTCAAGGTCTCTCTTTCCAACGGTGGCATTCGATTCTTCTCCAACCCAATCTTTTTGGGCACGGATTGGGTAAACCGGGCTGTGATCCAAGGCTCTCTGACAGCGTTCATTATACGGGGTAAATGGTGGCGACATCCCATCGACTGGGACCCACCCAGGGTTTTTCAATGGTCTCCCGTAATTCTCGCTGCAGCGTCCGCCTCGGGGGTTCTCACCGCAACGGGAATCCAGAGCCCTCTTGATGAGGAATTGTGCTTACCCGCGCGCTGAATGTCCCGCTTCGAGTGTGCCCGTTTTCATAACCGTGTTGGCGCAGGATGTGGGCTCTGGATTCCCGTTGCGGTGAGAATGGCCGGGGAGGGGTGGCGGGCGTGGTTGCTCACCGAAGAAGGGTCTGGATTTCCGCTGGGGCGCGAATGGTGGGGGAGGGGGCCGTCGAAAATCGCAGCGCCAACGCTTTGATGAAGTCGTCTTCCACGGGTCATCCGATTTTAGAATGCGATAGACGTGATGACGCCGGCGTCTTGGGGGAGCAGCGCACTCCGCAATGGTATACTCGTCCCATGTCCCAAGATGAGGCGCGGCCCCTGGTGGGCGTGGGTGTGGTGTTCGTGCGCGGCGGGAGCGTGTTCCTGGCAAAACGGCGGGGGGCTCACGGGGCCGACACGTGGGCGTCGGCGGGCGGCCACCTGGAGTCCGGCGAAACCCTGGAGGACTGCGCCCGACGGGAGGCTTGGGAAGAGCTGGGGTTAAGAGTCGGTGACGTCCGGTACTTGTGCCTGAGCAACATTATCGCCTACGGTAAGCACTACGTAGACGTAGAATTCGCGGGCGACATCGGAGACCAAGAGCCCACACTGGTGGAACCCGACCGATTCGCTGAGTCCGATTGGTTCGACCTGGACCACTTACCCCAACCCTTGTTCCAAGCCGTTTGGTATGCCCTGGACAGCCTCAAGACCGGGCGAAACTACTATCCTGGCGAATGACGAGCCCCGGCGGGTGATGAGGCCCGGCGAGTGACGAGGGTTTTTGATTCCCGCGCCGGGGCGGCCCTCCCGGACCGACGGCGCTGACGGAGGCGACAATGGCGAACAAAAAAGGCCGCGGCTTGCTGATGGTTTACTGCGACGTGCCTCTGGGCGTGGAGGAAGAGTTCAACGAGTGGTACAACCAGGAGCATATACCGGAGCGGTTGAGTATCCCCGGCGTTTTGAACGCCGCCCGGTATGAGGCTTTGCAAGGCGGACCCAAGTATCTGGCGTGCTACGAGCTGGACACCCACCAAGCGTGGCATTCGCCCGAATGGCAGCATTGGCTGAACAACCCTACCGAGTGGTCCCGGCGGATGTCGCCCAGCGTCGTGGCTACCACCTACATCAGGAACCTTTACCGGGTAATCTACCCGGACAACGTGGACGAGCAGACCTCCCAAGCAGACATGGCGCCGGTGATGCTGGTGGGCCGCATGTCGGTGCCCGCTGAGTTGGATTCCCTATTCAACCAGAGCTACAACCAGGAACGGTTGCCCGAATGCTATTCGACGCCAGGTTACGTGAGAGGCCGCCGGTTCGAGGCCGATATGGGAGAGCCCAAGTACCTGACGATACATGATATGGAATCCGAGAGTGTTCCCAAGTCGCCCGAATGGAGCGATTGGACTACCCGTGAAACCCCGGTGTGGTCCCGGCAGGTCCGCCCCCACATGGTGCACGCAGAAGGGTCCCCGGGCGTTTACCGGCGGATATTTCCCAGCCGCTAGACCGGAGATGTGAGGTGGGCCGCCGGGGTTGCGATGCCCCGGAGTCCCCTGCGCACCAACTTCGTGGAATGACAATTGTTCGGCTGTCGCCCGGCGCAGGCGGCTGTCCCCCCCGGCCTTCGCAAGGGAGCTGATTTATGGGCTTATTCCAGTCGAAATTTGGTAAAATTCCTAGACTATTTTCTAATTCTAGGGCAAAAACCGTGCCTCAATACGGTCAATTCTGGTATAATAGACATAACGTGAGAGGGTCGGCGCCCCACTGACGCGCCCTCTTTTTTGAAAGGCTGGATTCGCTAACTTATACCGAATTTTTGTGACGACGGATGATTATGCAAGAACGGGCGACCCTCGAATATACCGCGAAAGATATCCAGGTCCTGGAAGGACTGGAAGCAGTTCGCGTCCGGCCCGGGATGTACATCGGCAGTACCGATCAGCGGGGCTTGCATCATCTGATCTACGAAATTCTGGACAATGCCGTGGATGAGGCGATGGCCGGGTTTTGTTCCTCGGTTACGGTCACGTTGGATGCCGAAGGGCTTGTTTCGGTCACCGATAATGGGCGTGGTATCCCGGTGGACATACATCCCGCGACCGGCAAGACTGCCCTGGAAACCGTCATGACTACTCTGCACGCCGGGGGCAAGTTCGGCGGCGGCGCTTACAAAGTAACCGGCGGGCTTCATGGCGTGGGTGGCTCGGTGGTAAACGGCCTTTCCGAGCACCTCCGGGCAGAGGTCCGAAGAGACGGCTGGAAGTATTCCCAGGAGTATTCCAGGGGAATTCCCCTGGGGAAACTGGCGAAAGAGGAACGGACCCAAGAACACGGCACGGTTATCTCTTTCAAACCCGACCCGCAGATTTTCCCCAACATCGACTACGATTTCGATGTATTGACTTCCCATTTCAAGGTCATAGCCTTCTTGAACAAGGGGCTGGAGATACGTTTCGTCAGCCACTGGCACGATCAGCAGCGCCAGCATGACGTAGAGCGGGTGTACTTCTTTGACGGCGGAATTGCCAACATGGTGCGCAATTTCAACCGAAGCCGCCGGGTGATGCAGACCATCCCCTTCTACTACGAGAAGAGCGTTGACAACATCGCCGTGGAAGTGGCGATACAGTACAACGACTCTTTCAGCGAAACGGTCTTCTCCTTCGCCAACTGCATCAATACCGAGGAAGGGGGATCTCACCTTACCGGCTTTCGCTCGGCGCTGACCCGGGTAATCAACGACTACGCACGAAAACACGGGTTCATCAAGGAAGACCAGGCCAACCTGACCGGCGAAGACGTGCGAGAAGGCCTGGCGGCGGTGGTCAGCGTGAAAATGGCTGACCCCCAATTTGAGGGTCAGACCAAGACCAAGTTGGGCAACGCAGAGGTCCGGGGCGTTGTGGAGTCGGTGGTCGCCGAGGGACTGGCCCGCTACCTAGAAGAGAACATCAACGAGGCTAAACGGGTTGTAGACAAGTGCCTGACTTCTCAGAAAGCCCGAGAGGCGGCCAAAAGGGCGCGGGAGCTGGTCATTCGCAAAAACGCCCTGGACGGCTCCTCCCTGCCCGGCAAGCTAGCGGACTGCGCGGAAAGGGACCCGGCAAAATCTGAGTTGTACATTGTGGAAGGCGAGTCCGCCGGAGGTTCGGCAAAGATGGGCCGGGACCGCCGGTTCCAGGCCATTTTGCCCCTGAAGGGCAAGATTCTAAACGTAGAAAGGGTGCTGCAACAGCCCGACAAGATACTGGGCCATGATGAAATCCGGGCAATGGTCGCCGCCGTGGGCGCCGGGGAAGGCGATGAATTCGACGCCGCCAAAGTGCGGTATCAAAAGATCATCATCATGACCGACGCCGACGTGGACGGTTCCCATATCCGTACGCTGATCCTGACTTTCTTCTACCGCCGCATGCAGCAGTTGATCGACAACGGCTACCTGTACATTGCTCAACCGCCCCTGTACCGGATTCAGTCCGGCCGGAAGACCCAGTACGCCTTTAGCGACGAGCAGAAAGACGGGATGTTGAGTGAGTTGAACGGCCAGCGAAACATTCACATCCAGCGCTACAAGGGCCTGGGCGAAATGAACCCCGACCAATTGTGGGAAACCACCATGAACCCGGAGACCCGGCAAATGCTCATCGTGAACATCGAGGACACCGTCGAGGTGGACAACGTTTTCACCACCCTGATGGGTGAATTGGTGGCCCCGCGTCGGAGTTTCATCGCCGCTCGCGCCCGCAGCGTCACGAACCTGGACGTTTAGCCTTCTGACCGGCTTGCTCCGACGCGATTCCGGCGTCGGGCATACGGACACTTTGGCGCTGGGGATTCGGGACGCCGGCGCACCGTCAGGTGGCTGGTTCGGGTTGGCATACCACGATTGACCCCGGTTTTGGCCCCCCTTATACTCGAACCAATACACCGCCAGATACACGCCAGAAAACCTGGCATTGAGAGGAATAGGACTGAACTCAACGGAAGCCGCCCGGTTGGTTGTGGACGTATCTTCGGAGAAACTGGCCGAGGACATAGCGATGCTTGACCTGCGGCAGGTGGCGTCCTTTGCCGACTACTTTGTTATCATGTCCGCCGAGTCAACCCGGCAAATAGAGGCGTTGGAAGAAGAGATATCCAAAGCCTTGAAAGATGCCGGCACCGCACGATTCCACCGGGAGGGCACACCCTCCTCGGGCTGGGTTTTGCTTGATTTTAGCGACGTGATTGTCCACATCTTCGGACCGGAAGAGCGCGAGTTTTACGGCATAGAGCGCCTGTGGGCCCGGGCGCCCCAGGTCGTTCGGATGCTTTAGTCGGCTACCCCTCGCTGATCCAGGGGTCGGTGCTCCGGGAGTAATTCAGGATCTCCCCGGGATCGAAAAACAAGGCCACTTCCTGCTCGGCCGACTCCACGCTGTCCGACCCGTGCACCAGGTTCCGGCCGATGTCTATCCCCAAGTCTCCCCGTATGGTTCCCGGACCGGCCGCCGCCGGACTGGTTACGCCCATGGTGTTGCGCACCACCTCCACGGCGTTATCCGCCTGCCAAACCATCGCTGCCACGGGCGCCGACGTGATGAATTGCACCAACCCGGCGAAGAAAGGCCGGTCGACGTGTTCCCCATAGTGCCGGCGGGCCAAGGCATCGTCCACCTGCATCAGCTTCAGGGCCACAAGCTTCAAGCCCCGGCGTTCCAGCCGTGAGATCACCTCTCCCACCAGGCCACGCTGCAAACCGTCGGGCTTGACCAATACCAGTGTCTGTTCCATCTATCCCCTTTCCTGTTGTCCTGTTCCTGATTTTCGTTAATGGTTCCGGGTTCGTGATAACCAGGCCGGTGCGGCCGCCTAAGGGAGCGAACCAGGCCCATTCCAACTTCGACGCAAAAATTTTATCACCGGGATCCGTCCATGACCGTAGCTCAAGACGCCTGGGTTGTTTGGTCCCGCCGTTTGGCGACTCCTATGCTGGGCATACGCAGGTAATTGGGTTGCAATCCTGCCGGGTCGTCAATGTCCCCGGAGGCAATACGCTGCCAAGCGATGGCGGCCAGGGACCATAGACGGCTGGCCGGGACGGCAGGGTCAACGATCAACGCCTGCTTCCCCAATCGTTCCCTAATCAGCGGCACGCGGGCGGCGGCTCCTTCCCCGCAGAATATGGTGGGACCGGAAAACAATTCCAGTAGTTCTTCCGGCGGGCAGATCCGTTCCTCGCTCACATCGGTCTCTTCCGGCCCGAAAACCGCGGCAGCCACTTCGCCCCGCCCGGCTTCCACCATGGCGCACACCGGCGTTCCTGACCCCAGGTATGGGAAGGCTTCCAGCCGCAACGTTCCTACACCGACCAATGGCAGCGAACAGGCGGCGGCCAGTCCTTTCGCCACGCTGAGGCCAACCCTCAAGGCGCTGAATCCCCCGGGCCCCAGGGCGACGGCGATTCCGCTCAACGACGATGGCGGGGTATCGTGGTCCTTCAGGATCTGGGCCGCGGCGGGCATTAGCTCGGCGCTGTGGTTCGTCCTGGAGCGCCACACCCGGCAGGCCACAACCTGTTCGACGTCGGCCAGGGCGACCCCGGCAAACCTGGTGGAAGTGTCAATAGCCAAGAGCAATTAATCGCCGCCTTGACCGGCCGGGTGGCTGGCGGCCAACTGCTGCAAAGTGTCTGTAAGATGGGCCGGACCGCCGGAGAAACTGATGACCCGCCGGTTTTCACTTGCCACCTGGTCTAAGGCTGGGTCTGAGGCTGGAAAATCCGGCTCGTAATCCAGGTGGACCCACAAGCAACTGTCCGGGAAGAGTTCGGGCGCCCGGTCGGCCCATTCCACCGCGCAGACGCCCCCTCCGAAAAGCTGTTCCTCCAACCCCAGGCTCCACGCTTCGAGCGGCCCGTCGATACGGTAGAGGTCCAGGTGAAACAGCGTTAACCGGCCCGAGTATTGGTGCGTCAACACGAAAGTGGGACTTCGCACGTAACCGGGGACGCCAAGGCCTTCGGCCAGGCCCTGGATGAAACAGGTCTTTCCGGCCCCCAACTCCCCGGTCAACAGCAAAATATCGCCGGCCTGGGATTGCTCACCAATGGCCCGTCCGATCTCACGGGTCTGTTCCGGGCTGCCGCTTGAGATGCACGCGCTGAAGGCCATTAACTACCGGAAATGGTCCCAACCGGCGCTGACGGCCCTGGATTCAGACCCCGCGTTGTCCACCACGGCGACCCTGCCCGGCTCCCCCGCGATCAACTCGCCTACCACCGCGGCCCCTTCGGGCAACCGGGGAATGACGCGGTCCATCACGTCCGCGGGGGCCGTGAACAACAGCAGGTAGTCCTCCCCTCCATAAAGCGCCAGCTCCAGATAATCAGCGGGGAATGCCTCTTTCAAGAGAGGGTGAACCGGAATCCGGTCGGAGAATAGCCGGGCTGAGAGGCTGCTGGCCCGGCAAAGCTTGCCGAGGTCATCGGCCAGCCCGTCGCTCACGTCCATGGCGGTGGCCACGCCGGCGCCGACCAGAATGCGCCCCTCTTTGACCGCAGGCTCGGGTCTCCGGTGGCACTGAAACAGATAGTCTGCCGCGGAGCTTGATAACCCCGCGGGCAGCTTCGAATTCGAGGGTTCCTGGTCTCCGTCTTGGCCCAGCATCACGCGCAGACCGCCGCCGGAGCCGCCAAGGAACCCGGTAACCGCAACCTGGTCGCCCGGACGAGCGTTGGAGCGAAGCATGGGACTTCCCTGATGGACGCCGGTGAGGCTAACGGTGATAAACGCCACCGGGGAACGCACCATGTCGCCGCCGACGATGGCGACGCCGTACTTGTTGGCTATCTCCAGCATCCCGTGGTACAGGTCTTCCAGGTCGCTGACCTCAGTGTCCGGCGGCAGACCCAGTGTGATCAGGCAGTACCGGGGCAGCCCGCCCATGGCGGCGATGTCACTCACGTTGGAAGCGATGCACTTCCAACCCAGGTCCCGCCAAGGGGTTGTCTCCCGGGTAAAATGGACCTCTTCCACCACTGTGTCGGTGGTGAACAACTCGGTGGCTTCTTTGGTCCGCCATGCCGCGGTGTCGTCTCCGGTGTCCACCAGCAAGTCGAACGACAAATCGGCGGGCAGGTCGGAGGGACCGCGCCGTTGGACCACCATGCGGTTTAGCAGGTCGATAACGCCGAATTCGCCCAATTCTTGAATCTGCATGGTGGTCAATTATATCTTGCCCGGTGATTCCCCCTCAAGCTGGCGAGTTCGCCTCACGGGGCAATCGCATCAAGAACGCCATCATTCCGGTTCCCCCGTGAATCCAAAAACCCGCAGGGGGTACGCCCTGACCTAACCCCCTGTTTCGGGGAGGAAGCTCAAGAGACAAGCAGGGCAAGATTCAGGATGCGATTGCAAACCCTCACTCCGGTCAATCTCGTCGCAACGGGTTTTCAGGGAATCCATAGAAGGAACTTTGCTTACCCAGCCGGGTGGCGCGCGGGTAACGGCACGGATTCTGCACACCTGCACCGGGTTGAATGACGGAAAGGGCTCTGGATTCCCGCTGCGGCGAGAATGACGGGTGTAGGAGTGTGGCCTTTCACGTTAACCTTCCGGCATCCGCGGCAACAGGAATTATTTGGATGCAGCGCCGGCGTGGAAGAGCTACGGAGGCTGTCTAAGCACGCGCTGGTCGGCGCGACGGGTTTTGTCTTGCGCCTCCAGCCCGGCCATGTTAGGGTGAATTCCAGAGTTCAATTCTTCTATGCGGAGGGGCGTTATGGGTCGCCGTCCGAAATACCTGGGGCACGTCAATATCTTCGTGCGCAACATCGAGCGTTCTCAAAAATGGTACCAGGAGTTGCTGGACCTCCACACCTACGATTACCGTCCGGGTAACGCCGCGTTCATGTCGGCCGACATCGAGCAGTCTCATGAAGTGGCCTTGATTCAGCTTGGCGACGAGGCCGCCGGGCCAGAGAAGGGCCGGGTGGGACTCAACCACATGGCGTGGATGATGGAAAGCCTGGACGACCTCAAAGAGGTGTACCAGCGTATTAACGACCTAAACGTCCCGATCGAGCGGGTGTCCGACCACGGAGTATCCATCGGGATCTACCTGCGAGACCCCGATGGCAACGGCGTTGAAGTTTCCTACGAGTTGCCCCGGTCGGA
Source organism: Dehalococcoidia bacterium (assembly GCA_963663135.2). Lineage (GTDB taxonomy): Bacteria > Chloroflexota > Dehalococcoidia > Lucifugimonadales > UBA3495 > Io17-Chloro-G2. The sequence continues at coordinate 399,119 of CAXXRM010000002.1, forward strand.
GTGGCCTCGCCAGGAAAAATTGTTCACCGACGACGGCGGCATCGCCAAGGGGCGGTTCCCAGGTCCCTGGGACCACCATATGGTCCAACCGGCCGCGGTTGCCGGCTAGGTCCGGGTTGGGGCGTCCCTGGCGGCCCTAGAACGGTCCTAAAACCGGGGGGCTTGGTTGCCGCGTGATGACCGTGCGGCGCTGCCGGGTCCAGCTTTCCGCGAAATTTAGTATGACCCCAGGGGGTTTATCTTGGAATTGGGAGTCACTTTACCGGTAGTGGAGTTTGGCGCCGATTTTGGCGCCGTCAGGGATTTTGTCCAAGCGGCAGAGGACCTGGGTTACACGCACCTTCGCATTCTAGACCATGTTTTGGGCGCCGACCCTCAGCAACATCCCGAAGTCCCCAGGTTCGCCTATACCCACCAAAGTTATCTCCACGAGCCTTTAACCCTGATGGGGTACCTGGCGGCAATTACCAGCAAAATCAACCTGGTCACCGGGATCCTGATCCTGCCCCAACGCCAGACAGCTTTGGTGGCCAAGCAGGCGGCGGAAGTGGACGTGCTGAGTGGGGGAAGGCTGCGATTGGGCCTGGGCGTCGGCTGGAACCCGGTGGAATACGAGGCCTTGGGTCAGAACTTCCACAACCGGGGCAGAAGATACGAGGAGCAGATCGATGTCCTGAGGGCGCTGTGGACCCAGGAAGTGGTGAGCTTTGAGGGTCGCTGGCACAAGATTTCCGACGCGGGGATAAACCCAATGCCGGTCCAGCGGCCTATACCGTTGTGGATGGGGGCCGGGTCCAATCCGTCGCCGGTGCCATCGGAGCGGGTGCTGCGCCGGATCGGGCGGTTGGCCGATGGCTGGTTCCCCATGTTCGGGCCTGATCAGGAAGGCGGCGCGGCGGCTATCGCCAGGGTTCGCACCTACGCGCAGGAGGCGCACCGGCCGGCCACGGCAGTGGGGTTGGAAGGCCGAGTCAGGCTGGCAGGCACAGGCCCCGAGGACTGGTTGACCGAGCTGAGGGCCTGGACCACGTTGGGCGCTACCCACATCTCCGCGGGCACCGGCGGGCAAGACCTCTCCCCCGACCAACACATTGACGCCATGCGCCGACTGAAAGAAGTGGCGCCGTAAAAGGGTTGCGTCGTTTGCCGCAGAGTTGTGGAAACGACGGCCGGCCTTCTCGATAGCGACTGAGTACTTCCCGCGGTCATGCCGGCTCCTCTGGAATGAGGGACAGCGGGCCCATACGGTTCTGAAATTCGTGACACCAGGAGGGAAACATGCCCAGAGTGGCTTTGGACCTCAACACCGATGAAGGCCGCGGGTTGGTTAACGGTCAGTGGAAGGTGGCCGAGGGCTACGTTCCGGGAGAACCCAACGAGGGCCTGCAATCGCAGGTGCTTTCCAGCCCGGCTCGGTTGGCGGATTACGACGATTCCGGCTGGCGGGTTTGCGACAACGTCAGGGAGAGCCTGTCTGTCGGTTTCACTTTCGCCTGGTACCGGATATCGGTGGTAGTGCCGGATTCCGTGGGTGGCGTATCAACCCAGGGAGCAAGGGTCTTCTTCGAAACGAACATCGACAACTACGGCGAGGTCTGGGTCGATGGCGAGGTCAACCGGACCACGGGGGCCATCGTCGGACTCAACGCGTCTCACCGGGTGGAAATTAACGAAAACGCATCGCCGGGGGACCGGCATCTCATCGCGGTCCTGGTGCTCAACGGCCCGCTTGGGGCGCCTCGGGGCGGCATTTTCATGCGTTACGCCACATTGGCGGTGGAGACCAGCGGGTAGGCCGGGGACATGGATGGAGGGCTGGCTTAAATCAACACCCCGTCGGCCTCCAAGGCCTGGTATTCTTCCTCGGTTATACCCACGACCTCGGTGAGGGCCAGGTGGGTGTCCTGGCCCAACAGGGGTGACGGCCGGTCCAACTTTCCCGGCGTCAGCGAGAGACGGACCTCGCTTCTTTCCGTGGCGTAAACGCCGAGCTCCGGGTGGTCCAAGTACACGTAATGCTCCTGGTGGGTCAACTGGGCGTCGCTGAACAGGTCGCGGCAATCGTTGACCACTCCCGCTGCCACACCCTGGGCTTGCAGCGTTCGCATGAGTTCTTGGGAGTCCCAATCCGACGTCCATTCACCCATCAGCCGGTCCAACTCGTCCTCGTGCTGCTTGCGGGCCTGTAGTGTGGAGAACCGGTCCTGACGGGGCCAGTCTTGCCCCGATTTTTCGATGATCCCACCCAGGGTTTGCCATTCCTGGTCTGAGAAGCAGGCTATCGCAATCCAACGCTCCTCGCCCTGGCACTGGTACACGCCGTGAGGCGCCGCATCCGGGTCGCGGTTGCCCATTCGGGTATGCTCCCGGTTGTTTACCTCCTGGTCCAACATGAACGGCGCGGTGAAGTGCAGAGATGCTTCCAACTGTGACATGTCCAGGTGCATCCCTTCCCCGGTGCGCCGGGAGTAGTCCAGGCCGGCCAGGATGGAGGCGACGGCAAACTTGGGGCCGATGAAGTCGGTGTAGGCGCCATAGGGGTTGACCGGGTCCCGGTCGGGCCAACCGGTGATGAAAGTGAGTCCGGCCAGGGAAGAGAGCACCGCCCCAAAGCCGGGTTGCTTTTCCATTGGGCCGCCCCTTCCCAACATGGAGGTGCTGAACATCACCAGTTTGGGATTGATTTTCTTCAGGTCGTCGAAGCCCATTCCCCAGCTTTCCATGGTGCCGGGGGTAAAGTTTTCGGTAAGAAGGTCGGCCCAGGACGCCAGCTTCAGAATCAAGCCCTTGGCTTTGGGATGGCGCATATCGATGGCGGCGCCCAGCTTGTTGGCGTTGTAATTTGCGAAGTAGCCGCTGCGGTTGATCCCGGGGATGTCGTCTTTCAGCGGGGCCCCGCTGCGCAGGGTGTCGGGGCGCTTGGAGGACTCGACGCGGATGACCGTTGCGCCGTACTCGGCCAGGTACTTGGTGATCATGGGTCCCACGGCCACCCAGCAAAAATCCAGGACTTTGAGGCCGTCTAAAGGCCTGGGCTGCGGTTCAGGGGCCATTAAATTACACCTTCCGATTCCAGGGAGGCCATCTCGCTGGGGGTCAAGCCCAATTCTCCCTGGTAAATGTCCGTGTTGTGTTGTCCGATAACCGGCGGTTGGAGCCGCAGGCCTAGTCTCGACCCCTGCATGTCCTTGATGAAAGGGCCCGGATAGGTAAAGGTGGCCCCCAATTCCTCGTGGTGAATCTCCTGGAAATATTCCCTGGCCGCCAGGTGAGGATGGGCCAGTATGTCTTTAGGCGTTGACACCGGAAACATGAGAATGCGCCGCTGTACGCTCCCTTCCACCAATTCAGCCCTGGTGTGGGCGGAGAAAAAGCGCATCAGCGGGTCGATCACCCGAACCATCAGTTCAGCCCGCATCTCGCCGTAGCCCAACCCTTCCCAGTTGACCGAGTTCAGGTACTCGTCGCCCAATCCTTCCTCGTCCATCCACTGGAGCAATGCCCTGGTGCTGGCCGCCGACCCGCCGCCGCCGCCTCCCGCCGAGTAGTTGATGTACCCGTCCTTGCAGGGCCAGGAAATGCGCACGACGTTGTCTCCTGACGTTTGCCGGTAAACCCCCATCCGGGTCAGCAGCACCTTGTTAACGTCCCACTGTTGCGGGGCGTGGGCCAGGGTGCGCGCCACCGCCTGCTGGCACGACACGTCAACCCGTTGGCCCTGGCCGGTCAAGGCCCGGTGGGTGTGGGCGAGCATCGCGCCGGTGGCGCCGGCCGCGGAGCCGTGGAGGTAAAAGTGGGGAGAACTTACCCTGACCGGCGGCCGGTCGGCGTCTCCGGTCAGCCACATGAACCCGCCCAGGGCGGTGCCCACAATGTCCGGCGCGTTGTAGTTGGCGTAGGGGCCGTCCTGGCCGAAGGGCGTGATCGACACCATGACCAGGGCTGGATTGACCTCCGCCAACCGGTCGTAGCCCAGGCCCAACCCGTCCATGTAACCAAGGTCTGCCGATTCGATTACAAAGTGGGCGGTCGCCGCCAGCCGGAGCAGCAATTCCTTGCCTTTGCCGGTTTCCAGGTCCAGGGTTATGCCCCGCTTGTTAGCGGCGTAGGACCACCAGTAAAGGCTTTTTTCCGGCTCCGGTTGGTCCTGGTAGAACGGCCCCAACTTCCGGGCCGGACTGCCCGAGGGAGGTTCAACCTGGACCACGTCGGCGCCCAGGTCGGCCAGAATCTTGCCGCAGAGCAGCCCCCTCTGGTCGGTGAGGTCCAACACGCGGTAGGGACTCAGCAAGTGTTGGGCCGGGTCTGGGTTTTGGGGCATGGGCGATACTCCTGTACTCCGGGCGTCTTGAGAGGGTGCTTCCCCGGGCGCGTGAGGACAAAAACGACAGCCAGGTAGTTAATCATGAGAGGGGGCGCCCCGGCGCCGGATTTCTAACCGTATTGTAGTTAGGCTTGCCCCGGCGTCAAGTTTCCGCGACCGCCGTTGACCCTAGAACATGCTTCCCAATACAATACTGGCGGTTGGCCCAGGATTACGGGGACCCTGGCCGCCGGGCATTCAACACAACTCATCTGTCTCTGTTTAATCGAATTTAAGGGGGAAAGCATGAAGCTGGTATTCTTCGACGACTTCAAACTCGGCGTTATAAAAGATGGAAACGTGGTGGACGTGGGCGCGGCGGTGTCAGGTGTCAACCACACCTCTCCCCAGGACCTGATCAACCAGGTAATCGCCAATTTCTCCCAGCACCGGGACGCGCTGCAGCAGGTTGCGGACAGCGGCCAAGGCACGCCGGTGGAGCAGGTAAAATTGCGGTCTCCCCTACCCAAGCCAGGCAACATTGTGGCGATGGCCGTCAATTACATGGAGGACGGTACCAGGGACGCGCCGGCGCCGATCAACGCGTTTCACAAGTCGCCGAACGCGGTAATCGGGCAGGGAGACACCATGGTCCTTCCCGACGTTCCGGCCACGATTTTCGAGGGCGAGGCGGAGTTGGCCCTGGTGATTGGCAAGCACGCCAGCAACGTGAGCCAGGCAGATGCCTTTGACTACATTTTCGGCTACCTGAACTTCATCGACGGTTCGGCCCGCGGCCTGCCGCCCAGTGGCAACACCTTCTACCAGATGAAGTCCAGGGCTACCTTTGCTCCCATGGGCCCGTGGCTAGTGACGGCCGACGAGATTGAAGACCCGCAAAACCTGCCGGTGCGGCTGTGGGTCAACGAGGACCTGAAGCAAAACTACAACACAAACGACATGGCGCACCAGATTCCCAGGATTATCGAGTGGGTCAGCTCGGTCCATGACCTGGAACCCGGCGACGTCATTGCCACCGGCACCAACCATCGCGGTCTCAGCGCCTTCCAGGACGGAGACAATGTCGACCTGGAGGTCGAGGGCATGGGCATGCTCCGGTTCAACATCCAGGACGACCTGAAACGGACCTGGGCCCGGACCACCCGCCTGGAAATGACGGAGCAGGGCAAGGAAGGCACCACACCCCAAATCTCCGGGAAGTACGCCTAGCTCGTATCCTCAGCCTAACGGACGGCGGCGGTGAATCCCGGGTTGGGCCGCCGCCGCCAAACCTTCTTAACGCGTCGCCTGCCTAGCCGGATTGAATCTGACTAGGCCAACCCTTGATATTGCCCCTCCCCAGTCACTGTCACCGTATCGGGAATCCAGAGCCCTTTTCGTCCTTTTGCATGACTCCGATGTGCAGGGCGTGGTGATCCGGCAAACGCGACCGGAGGGGCGTGGCTTGCCCTCACCTGGCGTTTCCCAGTTGCGATAAGTGTCCCGGCGCACTGAAAGGGCTCTGGATTCCCGCTGCGGCGAGAAAGACGGGGGTAGGCGCGGTTGGATAAGGGCGGCCGAGCGTCACTTTGAATCCAAGATTCGCCCGCTGCGGCGAGAAAGACGGGGGTAGGTGCGGTTGGATAACGGCAGAGGGGCGCGGTCAGATAAAAGGAGAGCACGCATCACTTTGGATGCTAGACTTGCCGGTCACGTTAGAATGCGTTTGCCCTGCACGCCTCGTGGCGTTGACAGCCTAATCCAATCCCTATAGGCTTGGCTTAAAAGCGTTGAGGGGGTCCCTATGCAAATCAAGGACCTGATCATCGATGATCGAGACCAAGGGATCTTCAAGGTTCACCGGTCGGCGCTGACTTCTCCGGAGCTGTTCGCGCTGGAGCAAGAGCGGGTTTTCGACCAGTGCTGGCTGTATCTGGGACACGAGTCGGAAGTGTCAAAGCCGGGGGAATACCGCCGGCGCGAAGTGGCTGGCCGCCCCGTGTTTTTCGCCCGCGGCAACGATGGACAGGTGAGGGCCTTCCTCAACTCCTGCCCCCACCGGGGGGCGATGATTTGCCGCCAGGACGAAGGCGCCACCGAGTCTTTCCAGTGTTTCTACCACGCCTGGACGTTTAACAATCAGGGCCAGTTGATCGGCGTCCCTGATGAAGAGGGCTACGGCCCCGATTTCGACAAGTCCAAACTGGGGCTAAACCCCCCGCCCCGGGTTGAAGGCTACCGTGGCTTTTGGTTCGTTAGTTTCAATCCGCAGATTGAGCCCTTGGTCGAGTACCTGGCGGGAGCCAGGGAATACCTGGACCTGATTGCCGACCAGTCCGAAGTCGGTATGAAGATTACCAAGGGCACAAACAAATACACCATGCGGGCCAACTGGAAGCTGTTGTGTGAGAACAGCATGGACGGCTATCACCTTCAGCCCACGCACCAGACCTACTTGGACTACATCTCCAGCCTGGGCTCCGACGTGAGCGGCGTAGACGTTCGCCGCCCCCGCGCCGGGGTGGCCCGGGCCCTGGGCAACGGGCACGCCGTGATTGAAAGCGAGGCCAGAAACGGACGCCCAATCGCACACTGGCACCCGATGTACGGGGAGGACGCCAAGGAGGAAATCGCCCAGGTTAGAGCCGAATTGGTGGACAAGTACGGCGAGGAGTGGGCGTTTCGGATGTGCGATACGTCCCGCAACCTGCTCATTTACCCCAACCTGGTGATTAACGACATTATGGCCATCACGGTTAGAGTATTCTGGCCGGTGGCTCCCGACCACATGGACGTCACTGCTTGGAACTTGGGGCCGGGCGAAGAGTCGGCCCGGCAGTTGTCGCGGCGGTTGGACAGCTTTTTGACCTTCCTTGGCCCAGGCGGGTTCGCAACCCCCGATGACGTGGAGGCCCTGGAGTCCTGCCAGCGGGGTTTTCGGGCAAAGGAATTGGAGTGGTCCGATATCTCCAGGGGGATGCACCGCGACCCCAAGAACTCGGACGAGCAGCAGATGCGCGCTATGTGGCGGCAGTGGCACGCCCACATGATGGGCTTGGGACATGTCAATACGGTGGACCAACCGGGCCGCGACCGCCAGACCCTTACTCCCGAATTGATCGCCGGAGACGATGACTAGTCCAACCGGCAACCCGGCAGGCGCAGCGTTTGACGCTTCCTTGCGCCTGGAGGTGGAGGATTTCCTCTATCGAGAGGCGGCGCTGCTGGACGAATGGCGCTTGGACGAGTGGCTCACGTTATTCACCGAAGACACTCGCTACGTGGTGCCCACCACAGACCTGCCTGACGGTGATCCCAGCGAGAACCTGGTGTTCATCGATGACGACATCGTGCGGCTCCGGGCCAGGGTCGTCCGGCTCAACAGCCGGCATGCCCACCGGGAGTATCCCTGGTCCCGCACCCGGCGCTTCATCAGCAACGTGCGGATTACCGAAACCGACGGGGATGAGGTCTCGGTTACCGGGTCTTCCCTGGTGTACCGGGTCCGAATGCGCCAGACCGACCCATACGTGGCCCGGTTTTTCTACCGCCTGGTGCGCTCCGGCTCCGGCTGGAAAATTCGCTACCGCCGCGCCGAACTGGACCTGGAGGCGTTGGACGCCCATGGGGCGGTCAGCATTATCCTGTAAAATCCTTGTATATACCTGGAGACGCCGCGGTCGGCGCTTCAGCGGCAACGCGTGGAGTGGCTCACGGCTTCACCGGGAAACGAAAGGGAGCTTGAGGGGCAATGAAGTTTTACAGCTTTGACGAAACCACCTATCCCGGTATCCCCGATGAAATCGGGCCGGAAGCCCGGCAGACCAACAAGTATTGCGACCCTCAATTGGCGGCCCTGACCTACCGGGAGCACCTGGAGGAATGGGAGTTATGCGAGGAGTTGGGGTACGATGGGGCGTTTGTCAACGAACACCATTTCACCTACTTCAACATCAACCCGTCATGCACCGTATTGGCTGCGGCGTTAATCGCCAGAACCAACAAGATGAAAGTTGGCGTCATCGGGCATGTCCTTCCCCTCCGGCACCCGGTCCAGACCGCCGAGGAGTTTGCCCAGCTTGACGTGCTGTCGGGAGGGCGCTTCATTGGCGGCATAGTGAGGGGTGTCCCACAGGAGTACGTTTCTTACAACATTGACCCTTTCACCAGCCGGGAGCGTTTCGCCGAGACCTACGAAATCATGAAGAAGTGTTTAACCGAGGAAATCTTCGATTACCAGGGAGATTTCTACAATTTGAAGGCGGTCTCGGTGTGGCCGAAGCCAATTCAAGACCCCCTGCCCATCTGGATGCCCGCGGGCTCCGCCGAGACAATAGAATTCGCCGCTCAGCGGCGGATTCCCATCGCCCGGGTTTGGAACCCCACGGTGGTGTTCCAGGATGCCTTCGAATACTATCAGCAGGTTGCCAAGGAAAAATTCGGTTGGGAGGCCGGCCCCGATCAATTTATCGGATCCAGGTACGTCCACGTAGCCGAGACCACAGACCAAGCAATCGAAGAGTGCCGCGACGCCGTGATGTACGTCCGGCGCCTGACCACCTTCAGCCGCCCGGTGCAGGTGCCTGCTCCCGTGCCGGGGCTGCAGACCGACCGTTCCTACGAGTATCGAAAGCGCTCCGCCGGAGCCGAGATGCCCGGCCCGGGGACACCCTTTGAAAAGCTTCGGGAATCCGGTTTCATAGTGTGCGGAGATCCCGATTACGTGGCCGAGTGGTTGGGCAACGACATGCGGACTGCGGGATACGGCCATTTCCTGGGTATGTTCCGCGCCGGCAAGAACACCCACGAGAACGTGATGAGGTCAAAACGTCTCTTCGCCGAAGAGGTAATTCCCAGGCTCCGGGACATCAACGCGTCGCCGGCCGGTATGCCGGAAAAGCAAGCCGAAGCGGTGTAATTACACGCCGTCGAATCCCTTCACATTCAAGGTAACAAAAGAGTAGCTGGAAATGACCCTCTCCCTGTACGAAGACTTTAATTACACCCTAACGCGGGAATCCTTTGAAACCGCCCGGGACTTCCAGGAAACCTCGGACGGGAACGTTTCCGTCGGTTGGGAAATGCACGTGCCTCCGCCCGGACCCGACGGCGCGCCTTACCAGTTGATTTTTGTCGGGCCAACTTCAGAGCACCGGGGCTGCGCCATGAGGCTGTTCCTGGTGGACCAGCAGGGTGGGCCCATCGATGACGACGCCCAGGTGCTGCTGGAAACCTACTACAAGACCGGTTCGGAGCGCACGGTCATGTTCCAGGGCCGGTACGGGGACTTCAAACAGATTGAGGACCAGCGGGCGCCTGACGCGGCCCTGGCAGTCCAAAAGAGAGCCGAGTCCGGGGAAGATTACCTGATCCGGTTGGGCGTAACTCTACCCGCGGGCAGTCCGCTGCCCGACACCGAGGCCAATGATACTTATTTCGAGTTGGATTGCGTCAAACTCTGGTGGGCCGAGACCGCATGATGGCCACCAAGAGTTGCCGCGTGAATCCGGCTGCGCCGGATAGATAGGCTTATGGGAGCTGCTGACGGTTCAATTTTCACCCGCCGGTCGGTGAATGCCGGTGGGTTTGACGTCTCGTACTTGGTGGGAGGCGCCGAAGAGGGCGCCGACCCGATCATGTATCTTCACGGCATGGGCGGTGCCGGCAAGTGGGAAGCTTGCCACATGGCGTTGGGCACCACCGCCGTAACCTACCTGCCCCAATTGCCGGGCTGGCGGGAAGGGAAACCACCAGAATCGATTGCTTCTGTTGGAGATTACGGGCGTGTGGTCCTGGACATGATGGACGCCCTGGAGTTGGAACGGGTGACGTTGGCGGGCCATTCGATTGGCGGCTGGATCGCGCTATGGCTGGCCGCAAGGCACCCTGACCGGGCGGGCCACATGATTCTGGCGAATCCCATGGGGTTGGACTTTCCCGTAGTTAATCAGCTTGGCAATCCGCCAAACCTGTCGGCTTTGGATGAAGAGGACTTCGCCAAGGCGGTGTTCGCCAAACTGGGACTCATCGCGACCGCTCAGTCCTACGGCTTTGGAGCCGAGTGGGAAAACGTCCGTCGGGGCCCCGAATTTGAACGTCAGTGGAAAGGCCGCGGGCTGGTTGCCGAGTTGACCAAGGACGGGTCAACCGACCCGGAACTCATGAAGATGATTCCCGACCTGGAGACTGAGACGTTGTTGATTTGGGGCCGCCAGGACGGCCTTGCGCCCCTGGAACAGGGAGAGGCCCTGAATTCCGTGCTTCCCAACTCCAGTCTGGACGTAATCGACAACTGCGGCCATCTTCCCATGACCGAAAAACCCGAAACCTTTAACCGCCTGGTGCGCAACTTCCTGGTTGGGGTTGTTGAGGACATTCCGGACGTGGTCCGGGTCTAACCGGCTCCGCAGGCCGGTTGATTGGGGTCTGCCGTCCCGAATATAATCCAAGCGACCATACCGGCAGATGTGGAATGGGACCAACACCGGGGCCCGTTTCGCAAGACCAGCATCAACAAACTTTTTAGGCAACTCTATCATGTAGGGAGGGAACCATGGCCAAGATCAAGCACATCGCCATACGCACCCCTGACCCGGAAAAAACCGCCGCATTTTACAAGTCCGCGTTTGACCTGGAAGAGGTCGGTAAGGCCGGATCTGGCGTTTACCTGTCCGACGGGTACATCAACCTGGCCATCCTGAGGAGCAACGAGCAGGGCAACGGCGAATCCCCCCGGGATGTTGCCGGCTACGCGGGCATAGACCACCTGGGATTCGTGGTCGACGACGTGGACGCCGCCTGCAAGAAGCTGGAAGAGGAAGGCGCATCCCCCATGGGCCGCATGGACTTTGGCCAAGCCCAGACTCCCGGCGCCCATTCTTACTATGAGATCAAGTACCGCGGTCCCGACCATCAAGTTGTCGACATCAGCGGAGCGGGCTGGATAGGTACTTAGTCGTTTTCGAGGCCCTTCCCCCGCCATAGTTCAAACGCTGGAGACCGTATCGGGGTTTCGCCGGACTGCCCCGGTACGGCGATGAACCGTGGCTGGAGACAACGGGCAAAAACGTGAGGGACAGATGCAGTTAGAAGGGAAGGTTGCGCTGGTAACCGGCGGTGCCCGCGGGCTGGGCCGGTCCATGGCCTTGGCCTACGCTCGGGAAGGCGCTGACGTTGGCGTGGTTGCCCGTACACCATCAGAGTTGGATGCCGTGGCCAGCGAGATCCGCGCCCTGGGCCGCCGGACCCACACGGTAAACGCCGAGCTTACCACCAGCGAGGGAGCCGCTCGGGCCGTGGACGAAACGGTCAGCAACTTGGGCAAGATAGACATCTTGGTCAACAATGCCGGCGGCTACCGGTTGTTCACCAAAGACCTGACCCACTCGGTGACGGTGTTGGACATCACCCCGGAGGAATGGATCCTGGTGATGGAATCCAACCTTACCACCACCTTTATGGTGTGCAAGGCGGTCCTGCCTCACATGATAGAGCGTCGCACCGGGGTCATCGTCAACATGACGTCCAAAAACGTTGCTCGCCGGGGCAGGGCGGGGCAGGCCTCCTATGCGGCGTGCAAAGCCGCGGTGGAACGACTCAGTGAAGCTTTGGCCGACGAGGTCAAGGAACACGGCATCGCGGTCAACATTCTCGACCCGGGCTGGAACCTGACCAAGCCTAACGACGACTACGACGATGAGGTCCACAAGCGGATGCGGTTGCCCGACGACATTGCCGAGGTGGCGGTGTTCATGGCCCTGCAGACCGCCGAAACCATGACCGGTCAGTTGGTGGCCGCTCCGGAATACGATCAGGAACACGGCATAGAACGCCTGTCAGCTTACGAACGCCTCCACGCATAGCGCCTTTCCGCTTACCTCCATGGCTTACTTGAGCCGCACTAGGAGCGCGTGAGGGGCAGCGGTTAACGGCCGGGCTGTCGGGCCTCTGCACTCACCCCCGGATCGGGGGATAGTCCCCTGGTCTTGTTGCTCGTAACCACCGAAACGCAGAATGAGGCGATTAGCAGACCTGCCATAACCCAGTAGGCCCTGTTTAGTCCGGTAGTGAACGCCTGGCAGGCATCGCCCCCCGCGCCGCCCGCGCCGCATTCAACTGCATCCAGACTGGGCTGGAATCCCATAGACGACATGGTGGCGGTTACAATCACCGTCGCCATGGCGACGCTGGTCACATTGGCCCCATTCCGTATCAGGTTGGTGAACGCGGAAACCGCGCCGAACCGGTTCCGTTCCACCGCGCTCATTATGGAGCTTGTGTTCGGCGAGAAAAAAGCCCCCATGCCTATGCTGTGCAAGACCAACGCCGACATCACCATAGGCAGGGAGGAGTTCTCGTCCAGGCTGGACAGCATGAAAATCCCGACGATAGAAACGGCCAGCCCGCCTGACGTGAGCATTCTCCAACCATAACGGTCCGACAGACGCCCGCTGATCGGCCCGAGCACTGCGATACACATCGCGGCGGGCGCCACGATGAGCCCTGCCTGCGTGGGACTGTAGCCGAGGACCCTCTGCAGGTAGAAAGGTGTCAAAAACAAGACCGCCGAGCTTCCCAGAAAGGTGAGGAAAGCGGAGGAAACCCCGAGGGTAAAGACCTTTCTCCGGAACAACCGCAGGTCCAACAGGGGCTCGGCGATCCGAAGTTCCCACCAGATGAACCCGCATAGCAGGACGGCAAAAGCCGCGCTTGAAGCGATGATTGGCGGAGAACTCCAGCCCCATTTGGGCCCGAAGGTTATCGGCATGAGCACTGCCAGCAGCGCCGCCGCCGACAGCGTCGCTCCCAGCCAGTCGAACCTCGCCCCATTTGGGCCCGAAGGTTATCGGCATGAGCACTGCCAGCAGCGCCGCCGCCGACAGCGTCGCTCCCAGCCAGTCGAACCTCCCCCTGGTCGAACCCGGGCCGGCCTCTCCGGTGCGGGTCTTGTCCAGGATGGCCAGCGAGGCTATCACTGCCAGAATCCCCAGGGGTATGCTGAACAGGAACACGGCCTGCCAACCGAACGCTCCCACCAACAACCCGCCCAGCGACGGGCCGGCAATGGCCCCAATGCCGATGATCGTCATCATCATGCCCAGGGCCTTGCCCCGCTCTCCTTCGGGAAAGGTGGATATCAGTATGGCCATTCCCGTACCCTGGCTCATGGCTGCGCCGCCGCCCTGGACAATCCGGGCCACAACCAACACCGAGAGATTGGGCGATGCGGCCGCGAGAGCGGCCCCGGCCACAAAGATCAAAGTTCCCAGGACATAAACGTTGGTCCGGCCCACCATGTCTCCCAACCGACCCATGGGGAGCAGCAGGGCGCTGATGGTGAGGGCGTAGCCGATAACCACCCACTGAATGGTCGCCAGATCGGTGCCGAAGTCGGAGGCCACCGATGGCAGGGCAATGTTGACGCTGCCGTGGTCCACGACAGAACCGAACATGCCGATGGCCAACGCGCCGATGACCCAGTACTTGTAGTTGGGGCTATTTTTGACCGAATTTAACAACCGAGAGTTCCTTTGAACAACCGAGGGTTCATTTGTGAATGGTTCACGTGTGAATGGTTCACGCGCCCAAAGAGGCCGGTCATCGTCAGACCCGGTCGGACGCAACGAGAAGGATTCTATCACCAATGGCTGCGGCGAGAATGGGGGGTACGCGTGCAGGGGTCGATATTGGAATGAGGTTGAATTTTACCCGCAGGGATGAATCCTGAGAAAAATGCGGTTTGTTAGTCGGATCGTCAGGCGATTTCCCCCACGTGGCGGGTGGCCTTTAACAAACTTTTGGAGGAAAAGATGTGGGTGGCTAGACGCTGCGTGGTGTTTGCTGTGGCTCACCCTGGGTTCTGGTATTGAGGCTAGTGGCGTCGGTCTGGGCAAATAAACTGAGGACTGTGGAAATTCGGGGAAGGCTTACTGGAATCCGGGGTTAATTCTTCCCAAAATCAACTGGAGTTACTAAACCGAGTGCAAAGAGAACTCGGCGTGTCCCCGCGCGACAGGTGCGCTCCAGAGCGATGTGCCGCGGTTGAGCACAGGGGGCGCCCGGCCTCAGGGACGGAACGTCAGACCGCTAAGGTCTGAGCGGTCAAGGTCTTAGTTGTCAATGTTTAACTGGTCTTGCAAACTCTTGGTACGCACCCGATCAGCTGGTTTCCATCGAGGCCCAGCTTCCCCAGGTAGGCGAGGTTGCTCAACGCCGCCGGTAACTCCCCGCTCAATAGGTTCCCGTGGAGTTCCAGCCATCTTATGGTGGTTAGATTACTCCTTGCCCGACACCTGGCACTGGCAAGGACGCAACCCTTGCCATGCTCTAAATTCCACCCTCTGCCAACCCACATTTGGTTCAGTCTGAACAGTTACAACCGCTGGAAAACATAGCCAATCTGAAATGAGACGCGGTAGAGTGAAAGCCCCCATAGTCGTATCGGCAAACGGTTGTCGTATCCTGCGTGGGTATCCTGGAAGGCAAGAGAGCCGCCAATCCGGGGACCCGGAGTGGGAGTGGACCCCGTGATTAGGACAGGGTCATCAGCCCTTCTCCCGATTCCGGTTTAAACACCGGCTGGACGCCGGAACTCTCACCGGACTGCTTCCTGACGATGCTGTTTTGCCCCCTTTTCACCACCACGTCATCGTCCGCGGTGTTGGCGGAGGTCTCCTGGGCGGCCAGATCGTTCTGGAGCACCACCCGCATCAGACGGTCGCCGTCGTGCAAGGTGTGGACAGTTCCCTGGCTGTACCCTGCCCCCTGGGAGTCGGCGGAACGCCGTCGGGACGCGCCCTCCGACGACGATTCCTGCGGCACAGACTTCCCCGCCTGGGGGGTTATCACCGGGGTGGGCTTGGGCGTCGGTTAAGGGGCGCCGCCATCCCCGGCACGGCTTCGGTCCAGGCTTCGGTCCCCGCTTCAATCCCGGCTTCGTTTTCAGAAGGGTTTTCCGCGCCGGTAATACTTACGCCGGAAAGATCCAGATAGTCGCCAGCGTTCTTTTCCACGGCGTCCTTTTCCAAGGGGACCTCCTGGAAAAGGACCGACGGCTCCGCGGGCTTTTCCTGCTGTGACCTGGCCGCGATCAAAACGGGTCGTAGCACTGCCCACCACGACGATAGCCAGCGCAACGGTGACCGCAAGGGCGAGTCTCCTGCCCCTCATAACACCTCGCCAGGGCCATGGCGGCCACGGGCTTCCGGGGACCAACGAGCTCTTTCCTGCCTGAGTGGTGCAAAAGCGGCCCCTGCCTCGCCAGCCGGCCGCCTAATGCTGGAGCTTTGTTTAAAGGTTAAATTCGACCTCGGGCAAGTCGACCCCTTGCCGGGACATCACGGTGTCCGCAGGCCCCCGGCGCCAACCAGTCATTGGTGCGTGAGCGCGCCAAGGACAGGGAGCTTACACCGTTCACCTGCTCACCGCAGGCGTCACAGGACAGGGGCAGCAGGGCGTCCGGGCCCGCTCCGTCGGTGGTCGATGATCTCCGGGTGGCTCTTGAGCCGGAAATCCAGGCGTTCCAGACAGCGCCGGTCCAGCTTAGGATCGAGAGCTTCAAAGCTCTGTGAGGACGGACCCGGCGCCGGCAGGTTGCGCCGAACGTACCCCACTGACCTGCCACGAGCTTTGTACCGCATGTCATGTTAGTCCGACAAGCACAGGGAGAGGGTAGACTGTCAGGAGGTCATCGATAGTCCGGGCTGAAACGCGAAAGCCCACACGCATGATCGGGACGGTGAAAGGCGTCGACACATCTGCGATGGCTCCCAAGTAACTGTGGGATCGGCTGGCCTTGCCGCCCGTTTCTTCGCGTTGATTCTGTCCCAGGCTGAACGCCAAATGGTACAAGGATGTGAACCAGGCTACGGCTTGCGGCGCCTCGCGGCTTACCGTGGGGACGGCCCCGCCGCATTGGCCCACGGGAACAGAGGGCGCCGGCCTCACAATTCTGTACCTGGGGCCGCAGCGGCCGCCGTGGTAAGACTGGTCAGCAACCAGTACGCTGGCGCCAATCACACGCACTTCAACGAACTGCTCGGGTCACGTGAAGGCATCGACCTGAGCCGTCCCACCATGCCTATTACTCAATCGATACCAAAGGCTACGGTATTCGTAGGCGGTGGAATTGTCTCCGTCGTAGATTATCAAGGGGCGAGCCGCTGGAGAAAAGTGGAACCTTTGAGGTCGCAAGCGCCAACTTTGGGAGGAGGAAACCCAGGGACCACTAGAAATATGGGACCCAGGTCGCGGTCAACCCGCGATACACCACTGCCTTCACGCTTGGGAGGCAGTATCAACGGCAAATTGCGGTGCTCGTTGGACTGGGCTTTGGATGGACCAAGGACTGACAGACTTGGATGCAGCATGAATTCCCGTCATCCGAACAGTTATGGTTGAATGACGAACAGGTCTGATGACCGCGCTAACTACCGGTTCGAGTCCTTTTAGGTGGGGTTAATCCTCCCTTTCGCGACCGGCGTTTCCTTAATCATGTGACCCACGCTGTCGGCAACCGGCTGACGGGGCTTCTCCGGTTGTGCAACTCATACACGGGAAAGCAGCGGAGCGGAGTGGGACCGGTGTAACCCCTGCAGCTACTCCGCCCTGGCCACCCGTCGCAGGAAGGTGCTCAGCAGGTCGACTCCAGCCACCAGCAGCAGATACCAGATAATAAGCAGCGTCACGTCGGTGTAGTGGAACCAGCCCAGGCGAAGCGTGAATTCCCGCCCCAGCCCGCCGGCGCTCACGAATCCCACCACCACCGTCGTCCTGATTATCACCTCCCAGCGGTACAGCAGGTAGGTGATGAATTGGGGTATGGCCTGGGGCAGGATGCCGTACAGCAGGACCTGCATGTTTCCCGCGCCGCTGGCCCGCAGCGCCCGCGCCGGAGCATGGTCCAGGTTCTCCACCACCTCGGCTGTCAGCCTCCCAACTATCCCATAGTTGTGCAGTCCCAGCGCTACCGCTCCCGGCAGGATGCCCGGGGACAGGAAGAACACGATGATCATCGCCAGCACTAGCTCTGGGACCCCCCGGGAGAAGGTGTAGGACCCGCGTGTCAGGTGGTAGGCTGCCCGCCCGATGTTTGACGGCCTGCCTCCCAGCGTTCCGTCGCTCACGTTCCGCGCGGCCATCAGGAGCGTCGCAAAGGCCCCTACTCCGGCAATGGCGATAGCCAGGAGGCTCATCGCCAGCGTTTCTGACGCCAGCTTCCCTGTCTCCAGCCACCGTCCCGCCTGGACGTAGGCCGGACGGGCGTCCGAGTTCAGCCCAAGCAGCAACTCCAGGAACCGCACCCCGTTGCCCCACGTCCCCGCCGCGAACAAGCCGGAGAAACCCTCGGCGTCCCCGAAAACGATGAACCCCCACGACGCAGCGGCCAGCAACATGAACGCAGAGAGAGAAGCCCTCGCGAACGTCGTCCTCCGCCGTGCCCGATATGGCGTTCCCAATGCCCGCCCTTCCGTCACGACACCAGGCTCCGCCGCACGTAGGTGCTCCACGCGTCGACCACCACGATTATCCCCACCAGGAATATCAGCAGCGTCCAGACCTGGCTGAACAGCAGGTCGTGCATCGAAAGCTGGATTTGGTATCCCAGTCCCTGAATCCCCACAAAACTCAGGATAGCAGCGGACCGGATGCCGCACTCGAGGCGGTAAAAGGTATAGCTCAGAATATCGGGCAGGGCCATCTGGAAGTGTCCGTACATCAGAACACCCAGCGGCGGCGCTCCCGACGCCCGCAGCGCCCGCAGCGGCGGCTGGGGAACATCCTGCATCAGCTCGGCGTAAATCCGCCCCAGGATGCCTCCATAGGGGAGGGCCAGCGCCAGGATGCCAGCCATCGGCGACAGCCCCATGGCCGCCACCAGCAGCACGGCCCACACCAGCTCATGGACCGACCGCAGTCCTGCCAGGAAAACCCGTGAACCGACCATCAATGGGCGCTGCCACGGCGACGCCTCCCGGAGCACTGTCCCTGAGGCTATTACTCCCAAGGGCAGCCCGATGGCCACGGCCAGGGTTATCCCTGCAACCGCGTAGGCGAGGGTGTACCAGCTCGCCTTGACCGCGATGGCCAGGAATTCAGGCGTAAGGTCAGGGGGAAACAGCGCGAGAAGGAACCGCAGCGCGGAGGCTCCTCCCCCGGAGTGGACCAGCGGAGCGTCCCAGTCGATGTTGGTCAGGCTCCAGCCCAGCGCCGCCAACAGCGCGAGGGTCAGCAGCAGCCGGTTTTCCAACAGCGATGGGAGGGACTTCAGCGGAAGGCCCCCGGAGGAGGTATCCTGCTCTGGAGAGCCGGGTCGGCGGCCGCAGGGAAAGGCATTGCGTCCCGTTCCGGCGTATCCGAAAGGGGCGCTTCCAGGTGGTAGAGATCGTCCAGCGTGGGCCCGGTTACGGCTTCGGCAGGCAGGTCGAAGGCCAGATTCCCCGCCCTCAGTCCGATGACCCGGGTGCAGAACCGCCGGATCAGTTCCGGCGAGTGCATGCTGACAACAAGGGCCCGCCCGCAGTCTTCCGTCAGCCCCGTCAGCAGGCGCAATATCTCCCCGGCCAGAGCCGGATCCAGGGACGCCACCGGCTCGTCGGCCAGCACCACCCGGGGGGACTGCACCATCAGCCGGGCGATGGCCGCCCGCTGCTGCTCCCCGCCGGACAGATGGGACGTTCGTTCCCACGCCTTGTCGCCAATGCCCATCCGTTCCAGTGCGCTCTCAGCCAGCCGCCGGTCCTGGGGCCACACCAGCGACGCGGCGGAGCGCAGCAGGCCCCACTGCCCCAGCCGTCCCGCCAGCACGTTGTGCAGCACCGGAAGGTGGGGCACCAGGTCGTACTGCTGGTGGACGATCCCCACCAGACGCGACAGTTCCCGGCCAGGCTTCACCAGCGCCAACTCCTTCCCGCCAATGGCCACGGTGCCGGTGTCCGGTTGCAGGATGCCTGCCAGCAGGTACAGCAGCGTCGTCTTGCCGCTGCCGCTGGGGCCGGCCAACGCCACTCGTTCCCCGGGCAGGACGGAAAAGCTCACCGGGCAGAGGGCTGGAACTTGCGAATAGCTCTTGCTGACCCCGGCGGCCGTGACCAACGGTTGCTGCGGAACGGCTATGCTCATCTGATGATTTCCAGTTCCCTGGCCACGTCCTCGATGGCCTCGTAGTTATCGTTGCTGGTGGTAATGAACTTCTCGGTGCTGAACAGGTCCAGGATTTCCCCATGCTCTTCGGGATTCAGGTCCAGCAGGGCCTGCCGGATTTTGTCCGTGAAGCCTTCCCCGTAAACTTTGTCCAGGTTGCCCTGGACCGTCCAGTTGTAGTCGTAGTAGGCGGGAGTGATGTAGAACTCTTTCACCTTGCCGGTGTCCGCCTGGTTCTCCCGCACCGCCCGGTCCCAGACGTCCTCATTCAGCGCCCCCAGGTCGAAGGCCCCGCTCTCCACCAGTTGCCATGTCGTGTCGTGGGAACCGGAGAAGTTGGGCTCCTGCCGGAAGTCGGTGGCCGCGTCGATCCCCGCCTGCTTCAGGAAGTACCTGGGCATCAGGTGGCCGGATGTGGAGCTGGGGCTGCCGAAGGTGATGCTCAGGTCTCCCGCCTGCGCCTTCAGGTCCTCCAGCGACTCCAGGTTCAGGTCGGCCCGGGCGACTAACTTGGAGTGGAAGACAGCGTCGTGTTCCCGCTGGGCGATGGTCACAGCCCCGGGTTTCTGCAGCCGGGCTTGCACGCCGGTCAATCCTCCAAAGAACGCCAGGTGCAGCTGGTTCTGGGAGAAGGCGGTAACCACCGCCGCGTAGTCCACGCTGGGAACGAACTTCACCGGCACCCCCAGCGCGTCGGACAGGTACTTGGCGAAGGACTCGTAGCGGCGGGCCAGCCGGGCGGTGTTCTGGTCGGGGACGCCCCCGACCTTTAGCGCCGGAAGGTCATTGTCTGGTGACCCCGAGCAGGCGGCAATGCCCGGCATCAGGGATACCGTGGCGAGGATTGCGAGCAGGGGAAATAAACGAAAGATGTTCATCCAAGACCCTCTGTGGTCGTTGCAGGCAGTAAAAGGCGCGGAAAACGGGACGTCAGGATACTCCGACGGAATACCTAGAACGTGACTGCCGAGGGTCTTGGGAGGAGGCCGCTAGAACCGGTGCGCTAGCGGCGGGTTAGCCCTTGGGACCGCCCGTCAGTACAGGCCCCGTGGTCCCGGGCTCAAGTGAAGCCGGTGGATAGGATGCGGAAGAAGTGGCGCAGAGCCGACGAAAAAACGCTGATAGGTAGCACGCCACCAAGTCTAAACCGGCGGAAAATGGATGTCAACCTGAGGTGCTGTTCGTGCAGGGCAATCGCATTTTATACAAGTATAGGAGATCGATTAACTTGAGGTCATCATACGGGAGGGGATGTGTGGGATGGCCTCAAGAATTGGAGTTGCATCGATTGTCGATCACTCCTGAGTCCTGGAGGACCCAAGAATGGACCGGGCCAAGCGACATGAATTTCCGGACATCATCGTGATTACCCTTTGCGCCGTGATTTGCGGCGCCGACAATTGGGTTTAGATAGAGGAGTTCGGTAAGGCCAAGAGCGATTGGTTCGCCAGGTTCCTGAAACTGCCCAATGGCATTTCTTCCCACAACACACTCGGGCCCACGACACATTTGGGCTTCTTCGGTCTCTTGGACCCGGAGCAGTTCGGTGCTCGCTTCACCGCCTGGGTGGGCCAGGTAAGCGAACTGGGCCAGGCGAAGTGGTGGCCATTGACGGCAAAACTCTCCGGAGGCACCACGACCGGGCCCAAGGCAGGACGCCTCTGCATATGGTGAGCGCCTGGGCGTCCGAGAACCGCCTGGTGTTGGGCCAGACCCGCACGGCGGGACACTCCAACGAATCCAACGAAATCACCGCAATTCCCGAACTACTTTCGCTGCTGGAGTTGAAGGGATGCCTGATCACCATCGACGCTATGGGCTGCCAGAAGAACATCGCCAGCCAGATAGTGGACGGGGCTCGGATTATCTGTTGGCCGTCAAGTCTAACCAAGGGAAGTTGCATGAGAACATAAGGGACGTGTTTGCCTGCGCAGAAAGGGAGGGGTTCTGCGGGGTGGCCCACAGTTGCCATGAACAGGTCAGCAAGGGGCACGGCAGGCTGGAGCGTCGGCAGTGCTGGGTAATAACGGACGAGGGAGAACTGGCGTACGTGGACCCCGCCCAGCAGTGGGCTGGCCTGGGCAGCGCGGCCAAAGTCATCTATGAACGGGGACTGGACTCCGGGACGCCGGCGGACATCCGTTACTACATTTGCAGCTATCCGGCGGAGGTGTCGCAACTCCTGAAGGCATCACGGGGCCACTGGGGCATCGAGAACAGCCTGCACTGGGTCTTGGATATGGCTTTCGATGAGGACCGGAGCAGGGTCAGGACTGGTCATGCCGACCAGAACCTGGCAGTAATCAGACACTTGGCGCTGAACTTGCTCAAACAGGAAACCAGCGCCAAAATCGGCATCAAAGCCAAACGAAAGAAGGCTGCCCGGGACCAGGACTACCTGCTCAAAATCATCTCCCATTAAAATGCGATTGCCCCCCGTCTCCTCCCCATCGGTCTTGCGGCCTAGCGTCCCGCGCCGACCGGCTCGGTCGAGCTTCACCCTGGGGCGCTTGTTCTCGTCCCATCCCAGGGGGACCTGCCGTAGGGGGAGAGTGAGATCCTTGAGGTGGCCGTCCCCGAGCCGGGGGGATATGGCGGCCCCTGTGGGGCCACTTTTGCGTTTCAGGCTCGGATTGCACCGTGCCGTTCCATGTATTGGGGATTTTTCCGTTGCCCGCTCCCGTCCCGTTCCAGCCCTACGGCGTCGGGTTGACGAAGTTGGAGATGGGTCCGGCGCCTGCCGCGTTGATGGCCTTGACCCGGTAGGCGTGTTGCACTCCCGGCGTGATGTTCGTGTCCGTGTAGGTGGTGGCGGTGCTCTGTGTGTCCGCCACGTACACCAGCAGGGTGTCCTCTCCCTCGGTGGGCCTCCGGCGCAGGATCTGGTAGCCCGTGATGCTGTCGTCGTTGGGGGCTTCCCAGCTCAATACGATATGGCCGTCCCCGTTCACCACCGCCGTAAGGTTCTGAGGCGCGGGCGGCGGCCCAGCGGGCTCGTTCTCCGCCACCGCGGCGGTCGGCTCGCTGGTCAGCGACTCGTCGTTGCCCCCGTCGTCGGTGAAGGAGACTTGCACCTTGATGGTCTTGCCCTCGTCGTCGTCGGCCAGGGTGTAGTTGCTGGCGGTGGCGCCTCCGATGTCTGCATCGTCAGCCAGCGACTGGTAGGTGAAGGTTGCACTGGTCAGGCCGTCGTCGTCCGCAATATCGGTCGTGGAGGATGTCAGGGTCTCCCCGACTTGGGCCGTCCCGTTGATGGTGGGCGCGCCCGTGGCCGGGGTGTTGGGAGGAGGAGCAGCAGCCGCCACCGCGCCCGTTGCGGCGCTGGTCAGAATCTCGCCGTTGCCTCCGTCGTCGGTGAAGCTCACCCGGACCTTGACTGCCTTGCCCTCGTCGGCGGCAACAAGGGTGTAGCTGCTGGCGGTGGCGCCTCCGATGTCAGCATCGTCAGCCAGCCACTGGTAGGCGAAGGCAGCGTTGTAAAGGCCGTCGTCGTCGGCTATGTCGGCGGTGCCGGCGGTGAGGGTCTCGCCCACCTGGGCGGCGCCGGTGATGGTGGGCAGCCCGGTGGCCGGGGTGTTCGGCCCCGGAACGGCCAGCAGAAGCCCGCCGGACAGCTTCCCGGCGTCCTCCGTGCGCAGATCGCGCCGTCGGCCTCGCAGTCGGTGGTGGCGTTCAGGTCTATGGCCACGGCGGCGCTGGACCCGGGGGTGACGGTGATCTCCCATCGGATGTTCTTGCCCGGCTCCAGCCGGCGCACATAAGTCACCGATCCCCCAGTCACGGTGAACGCATGGTCCCGCACCGTCGTGTAGCTGAAGTCCGGCTTGGGAGCCTCGCTGAACCGCAGCTCGAAGGTGAACTCGTCCTGGCCGTTGTGGGACGACGGCACGTTATGGGCGCTGGCCGTCAGCGGGGCCGAAGCCGTGTCATCCGAGGCCGAAGCGGTGTTGTCTTGGGCCGGGGCCGTGTCGTTCGTGACCGCCTGCCCGCTGAAGGAGTCCGCCTTCCTGCCCCGGATGTCCCGAATGAAATCGGGGCCGTCGGGAGCTGTGTAGTCCACAGTCACCGTGTCCTCAGCCTCCACCGCAGAGGACAGAAGCAGCAGCACATCGGATTGGCCCACCTTGACGCCGTTGAACGGACGGGATTCCTCGTTGACGTTCACGGCAAAGACGGCCTGGGGCAGCGAGACGCCCGTGTCCAGTTCCTCGTTGTAGGTCAGCGTCAGGATGTCGCCGTCCATTGTGGCCGACCGGAGCTGCAGGCCCGTCGCCGTCACCACGGTGGGTGCGCTGGTCAGCGTCTCCTCTTGGCCGGCATCGTCGGTGAAGGACACCCTCACCCTGATGGCCTTGCCCATGTCTCCAGAAGTCAGGGTGTACGTTGACTCTGTGGCGCCAGGGATATCCGCGTCTTCGGACAGCCACTGGTATTGGAAGACGACATCCTCCAGGCCGTCGACGTCCTCAATGCCCGTGGTGTCGGCCGACAGCGTCTGCCCCAGCTCCGGTATCCCATCGATCCTCGTCTCACCTTCGGCCGGGGTGTTCTCAACAACCTGGTGCGCCGATGACGAAGGGCCCGGAATCGTCGTGGTGGGCTCGTTGGTCAGCACCCGGTTTCCGATGGCGCATGGAGCGCCCGCGACTGGGTCCTCCGGTGGGTCGCCGGAGCCGATTATCCCTGCGCGGACCGAGTTGCCGGGCAGGACAATGACGATGTCGCCGCTGGTTTCAGGCTGGACGTGGACGGTAATTTTATCCGAGGGCCGGTCCTTCCAGGGCGCACTGATGACCGTGCCCCCCGTGATTTCCAGCATGTCGTCCCTGGGGAGCCCAGCTCCGACCCACACCGGCTCGCTGAATTCGATGTCGAAGGTGAAAGGTAATTATCCCCGCATTGCACAGGATATTAGGAACTGAAACATAATACCCTCGATTGCTTTCTTGAGCGCAAAATATCCGACCTCGGCTTGCTTCGGTAGGCGAGTCTGGTATAATGGTAGAATGCCAGGTTCCAAGCAAAAGAACCAGTTACGCCCTTCCTATGAGGAAGGTGATTTACGGGATAAGTCCATCGAAAAGAAGCAACGGGTTGGCTTCCAGCCTAAAGACCTGTTACGCATTATCCGTAAAGCGACTGAGAAGGCCCCTGACGGGGCCTAGAGCCGTAATAACAGTACGGCTTGCCAAACCAAGACGGGGCCGAGGTTGACGAGTCGCATGGCTTATCACCTCCTTTTGCGAGAGAGTGCCAGATTGTGGCTGGCGCTCTCTTTTGCTTTGGTCGAAACATTAGGGAAAAGCCCTGGCTGAAACGCCAGGAGCTTCTGAATGGCCTAGATTTGCCTTTGCCTCATTGTATATCTGAATACGATGCTTAATGTCCAAAAGGAAAGTTTCATCGTCCGGTGATAGTTGCCACACATTGGTGTCCAGGATTAGCGTCATCGTTCCACCAGAGGTTAGATCTACTACCTCTTGTTGAGTATTTGGAACCGGTGGTGCGGACGGTGGTGGAGTAAGTCTCTCAGTAGAATGAGTGGTTCCTTCATTCTTCCGCGGTTGAACTCTCTTGGTCTTAGGCTTGGATGACGAACGCGTGGTCAGATGCTGCGACAAATTCAGACCTGCGTCTTTTGCGAGACCGGTAAAGAAGCTCTTGCATTTTGGGACTGTCTCTCCCGTTGCTCCCAGTTCGTTAAGGTATGCCGTTAGTTGACCGTTTGTTACTCTCTCAATATCAAGCTTATGTTCCCACTCAGGGAACCCAATATCCATCAGGTCCCTACAGACGCTTCTTATATCATTATCACTAGAGTCAAGGAGTCGATTCAGACGGTCTGTCGGCGCATAGTTGGAGTCCAAAAGCTCTAGGGATACCATGGTTGGTCTCAAAACCGATATCATTGCACCTGAAAGGCCAAGGCTGTTCCAAAACCCGCTGTGAAATGGCGACGGCAGAGGCTGTTTCCCTCGAAACTTGTCGATTAGGTTTTTCCAGCTTCGGTATGGAGCGTATGGTGGTGGTTTTCGTTCGACAGCTTGCTGGTTAGGCATCTCGTCTCCTAGTATCTTTTATGTCCCTGACAGTATAGTGCGCTGTCAAAACTTTTGTCAAGGCGTAAGTGTCCTGGCGATAATCGTAGGAAATTTGACTCATGGAAAGTGTCCTCTTTACTATGCGCTTAGTTTTATATGGAGGTCACTTTCCATGTCAGCCCAAAAAGTTATGATTAGGACCTATCTAAACCAGCCGATTGTCAGGTTCTTCCTTGGGTACAAGAATGGAGGCATGTTAGTCAGCAACGAGGAAGAAGGAAGAGGTGGTGGTTGGGTTGTGGGCCCGTCCCAAGTATTTGAGTACGACGAGGATCTCTATCAAAGGATGGCTGCGTTCGATAGTATTCTAGACGATGAGCCAGAGGCGCTGCTCTCATTGTGGTCTGAAGCACAGACAAAGGAAGAAGCGTTGAATAAGTTCAAAGAGGCCCAACGAAAACATGAAGAAATCGCCGAGCGACAAGTGCCGGAATGCGATGTCCGGCTACAATAATAACCCTTGACACCACGTATACAGTATGGTACACTGATGGCATAGGATAGGTGCCGCGAATGAAGAAGTTTACTGTCCATCAGTTCAACCAGATGTTCCCCGATGAGGAGACCTGCCTGGATGCCGTGCGGGATATGCTCTACCCCGAGGGCATCGTCTGTCGCAGTTGCCAGGAAGTCACAGCCCACTACCGCTTGAAAGGCCGGAAGGCTTATTCCTGCCAATATTGCGGAACCCAAGTCTATCCGCTGGCAGGGACCATCTTCGAGAAATCGTCCACGCCGTTGAAGTCCTGGTTTTATGCCATGTATCTGATGGCCTCAACGAGAACGGGCATATCCGCCAAGCAACTAGAACGGGAACTGGGTGTCACCTACAAAACCGCATGGCGGATGTTCAAGCAAATTAGGTCCATCCTCAACGAAGATGTAGACTTGGGGGGATTATTAGTTGAAGTGGACGAAACATACATAGGCGGCAAATCCAAGAATATGCACAAGGCCAAGAGAGAACGTCTTGGCGGACGTGGCACGGCTGGGAAACAGCTGGTGTTTGGCATGGTGGAACGAAAGGGGAAAGTGATCGCCAAGGTAGTGCCCGATGTTTCACGAGATTCTCTCTTGCCGAATATCCGAGAAAAGGTGCTACCATCTAGCGTAGTCTACTCTGATGAACATTCTTCCTATGATCCGCTCAAAGCGATGGGCTACCAGCATCGGCGCATTCATCACGGAGCCAAGGTGTACGTAGTTGGAGACGTGCACACCAACACCATCGAAGGGTTTTGGAGCCTAGTAAAGCGGGGAATCAGCGGAGTTAACCATGCGGTTAGTGCCAAGTACCTACAAGGGTACTTCGATTCCTATGGCTTCCGTTGGAATCACCGAAACGATGATGAAGCCATGTACGGATCGATGGCGAACCGTGTCAGCAAAGTTCGATACGGCAGTTACGGAGCCTACAATCCGATTGGGTAGGCCCGTGCAATGCGGGGATAATTACCTAATAGAAAGCCTGCTAAAGCGTCAAGAATCCGACGGCTTGGACTTCAAGTCGGGTCAGTACAACTTTGCCGATAATTATGGCAAGTCGAAATTCATCAAGGACATTCTAGCGATGGCCAACACTCCCAGGAGTGGCCCAGCGTAAATACTCGTGGGAGTTCAGGAGCAGCCTGGCAAAGTGAGAGGTCTTACCGGTGCGACTGATCATCCTGACGAGGCGATGTTAGGGGGCATAGTTTCCGGCAAAGTGGATCCCACTCCCAGGTTCACCTACGGTCAAATAGTGTATGACGGCGTAAATCCGGCGCTGATCGACATTCCTTGCAACTAGCCTATCCCAATTGTGCCTCGCACCGACTATGGGGTTCTGCGGCGGGGGTGCGCGTACATCCGAAGAAACACGCAGAACACACAGACAGACAAGACTGACCTTGCTCGGATCAAGGAATGGGGTCAAATCCAAGGGGAGCCATCTTCTGATTCTAGCATGCCCGTCCGAGGATTACTGGAGCGGGTTAGCTGGACAAGCGGATTTAGCCGGAGAAAGCCATGCGGGGACAGGGTGGGTTTGCGAATGTCGAGAAATTCAAGAGGAACTTCCCGGCTGCAAACTGAGGAGACTTCCGGGTGGGGGTTCTGCTGGGTATGGGTTCTGGCGGTGCCTCGTCCATTGCCGGCGCGCCCGGCACCATACCGGAACAGCTTCAGCAGGTTGTGGCCTGTGCAGATCAGATGCCATTCCCGGTTGATCTTCTCCAGCCCCGCAGCAGGAACTGCCGGAAGCCCCGGCCATGCTTGATCTGGCCGAATACCGGTTCCACCGTCTCCATCCGAAGGGCATAGCGCTCACGTCCCCGTATCGTCCGCCGCATCCGCCGCATCCGGTCCCTGGGGGACAGTTCCTTGGGTATCCGTCCCCGGGGCGCTGGCTCCAACCTCGCGCCGTGGCGGGTCCTCTCCGGCGCGATGAACGGGTCAACTCCCAGGGCGCAGAGTTCCTCCACCGCCCTGGCCGAGTAGTAGCCGGCGTCGGCGGAAAGTTCCTTTGGGACTTCGCCGGTGTTACTCACGGTCTCCTCAATCATGCTCACGGCCTGACCCTTGACCGAAGGGACGTTGGTGGCCGGGCCGCCACGACCACCTGGCAGTCGCTGTCCACCACCGCCTGGCAGTTGTAGGACTGCTGGAAGTCCCGGCCTTCCGGTACCGGCATGATCCTGGAGTCGGGATCGGTGAAGTTCCGCTGCGCCCTGTCATCGGGCACCCCAGGATGATTTCGGCCCACGGCCCTGGCCTGCTCCGCCTTCGCCTTAGCCTCGGCCTCCAGGGCCACCTTGGCTTCCCTTATCTTCCGCAGCCATCCCTCCCGGAAGGCCAACTCCTCGAGCAGTTCGTCCCCCCGCTTGTCCCGGCGGTCCTCCTCTTCATCCACCTGCTGGGCCCGCCGGAGCAGTTCGTCCACCTCGGCCTTCAACCGCTCCTCCTTCTCCTTCTCCTTAATCCGCCCGTAGAGCTCATGGCCTTGTGCCTGGAGGCGTTGGCCCGCACCTTGGTGCTGTCCAGGGCCATGTGGCCCAGCTTCGCCAGCCCTGCCCGCTGGCACAGCTCCAGCACCTGGTGGAACAGGTCGGCCAGCGCTTTCAGATGGTCCTTGCGGAAGTCGGAGATGTTGCGGAAATCGGGGGCGTTGTTGGCCGCCAGCACCCGGAAGGCGATGTCCTCGTGGAGACGCTGGGCGATGCGGCGTGAGGAGACCACGCCGGTGCAGTAGCCGTAAAGCAGCACCTTGACCATCATCCTGGGATGATAGGGAGGGCCACCCCGCTCCTCGCCCTGATGGCGGGCGGTGATGGCGGAGAGGTCCAGTTGGTCCACCACGTCGGAGATGAAGCAGGCCAGATGGTCCGGCGGCAGCCACTCCTGGAGCACCGCCGGCAGCAACAACTGCTGGTCGGGATCGTAGGGACGGAAGGTCTTGCTCGTTGGCGTCCACCCTCGCCGGAGGCTCCCTCCGTCATGCCCGCAACAGCTCATCGGGGGTGTTTCTCGGACGGGCTGCTAGCCGGAGGGCGTCCCGTACGGCGGTATGCACCTCCCCAGGCGAAAAATGCTCCAGGAGCCGGAGCACCTGGACGAACTCCCGCTTGCCCCTCTGTCCCGTCCTGGACTCCAGCAGCCGGCGCAGCGTGGCAAACTCATCGGGCAGGCCCCACCCCTGCAATGGAGCCGCCTCGTCCAGAGCGCCCGTCTTCTGCTCCAGGAGCGGCGGGTAGTGGATGGGATCGTATACGAAGTCGTCTCTCTCGTAGGAGCGGGGGTGCTTGGCGATTACCTTGGAGCCGCAGCTGATGACCACCCGGTCCACGCAGCCCCGCACCAGCACGTCCCGGTGTCCGTAGGCCACCGGCACCGAATAGTCGTTGGTCAGGTACCGGACCAGGGACAGGGAACTCACCCGCCCCGCCCGCTTCTCGCAGGAATCGTAGGGTGCCGGAGGCAGGTGCAGAAGGGCCTCCAGGTCCCGTTCCATCCGCTGCCCGATGGTCTCCGAATGTCCCCTGAGCCGGGCGTCCATCCGCTCCAGGCATCGCCGCTCCAGGTAGGCATTCAGTGCCTCAAAGCTGTCGAAGGACGGGATGGGCACCAGGAAATTGCGGCGTGCGTAGCCCACCAAGCCCTCAACCTTGCCCTTGTCGTTGCCCTTGCCAGGACCGCCCGAACCGGTCGTCGAATAGATAGTGGGACTGGAGTTCGGTGAAGGCACCGGTCTGCTGGCGCCGGCCATCACCCAGTATCTTCGCCACCGCCAGCCTGGTGTTGTCGTAGAGGATGCTCTGGGGCACACTGTCCAGGAAGGGGCCCGACACATGGCCGTCCAGAAAGGCCTCGGTGGTCTCGGCGGGGTGGGCTTTGACGAAGCAGCCGTCGCTGTGGGGCAGGTCCACGATGAAGCAGTGGGCTTTTTGCTCCACTCCGCCGATGACCACCAGGGCCTCGCCGAAGTCGCACTGGGCATGCCCCGGCGGGTGGGACAGCGGCACGAACATCTCCCGTGTCCGGCGGCGATGCTCCCTCACGTAGTCCCTGACGATGGTGTATCCACCGTCGAAGCCGTATTCGTCCCTGAGCCTCTCGAAGATGCGCTTGGCGGTGTGGCGCTGTTTCTTGGGGGCCTTGTGGTCATCTTCGATGATGCGGTCGATGATGCCGGTGAGTCCTCCAGCTTGGGACGCCGTGGGGGGACCTGTCGCGCCGGTAGCCCGGCGGCACGGAGTAGGCCAGCATCTTGCGCACCGTCTCCCGGTGCAGCCCGAACACCCGGGAGGCATCTCGGATGCTCATCCCCTCCACCATCACCTCCCGGCGAACCCGCAGGTATACGTCCACTCTGTACATCCATCGCACCATCCGTAAGGTCGAGTACAACCCTATATATGGCGGCAGGCGGTACAGGATTCAACCGCCGTTTGTCAGCAATCTTCCGCCCACGCGGTCCACTTGAACTCCGCCGATTACTTGGGGAAAAGCGAAAGGCAGATTGATCACTTCTCACCTATCGCAACGCAGTAGGGGAAAAGTAAGATTGAAAGACGTTCCCATAGAGGAATGGCATGCCTGGCAGTCAGACCGCGTACGCATAGTGTTCCCGGTGAGCAGGGTCCCGGAAGGTCCAGCAACGGGAACCGGCGGCACGAAGATGTCCAACGAGTCAGAAACCGACCTCTGCAACAAGCTGTCAAACTCATAAACATTACGACAAGGGAACATGATAAATCTACAGAGGAAGATGCCGTCCCAAGCGATTGATGCGACAGAGCGATTACTGCGCAAAATTGCGCCCTTGGCCACGGTGGCCCTGGCGGTCGCCCTGGCCCTGTGCATCGCCTACGGGCTGGCCGTTCCGGCCATGGCCCAAAATGAAGAGAGCGCCATCGGCAGTCTCACCCTGACCAGCGACACTCCCGGCGAGATAGAGATATCTTGGGAGGCTCCCACACTGGCCCCCAGCGACTACCGGGTAAGATGGACCCCGGAGGGCGAAGCTTATCCTTCCTACAAGGATGCCAACCAGGCTGACCGGGGCAACTCCTACCCCGGCAACGAGCAAACTTCGCTGACCCTGACCGGCCTCGCCGCCGGAGCCGGATACCTGGTGCAAGCCCGGGCCCGCTACAACGACGGCGAGTACGCCGGAGAACCCTGGGCCGGTCCCTGGCGCGAGGCCGCTGTAACTGTGGCCGGCGGAAAGGAACCCGAACCCACGCCGGAGCCCACGCCGGAACCCACGCCGGAGCCCACGCCGGAGCCCACGCCCGAACAACAGGGAAAATCGGGCAGCATTTCCGCACTGACCCTGGTCAGCGACATACCCGGGGAACTGGTGGTCTCCTGGGATACAACTGAACCGGCCCCCTCGGACTACCGGGTTTCCTGGGCTCCTGCGGACCGGGACTACCTGAGCTGGAAGGCCGAAAACGAGACGCAACGTGGCAATGCCTACCCCGGCGGTTCCGCCCGGTCCTATACTGTGACCGGCTTGCCTTTTGGGGCCGAATACAATGTACAGGTGCGCGCTCGGTACAACACGGGCCAGTACGCCAAGAGCCACCGGAGCGGCCCCTGGGCGAATGCCGCCATAGAGATTGCCAGTACGCCGGAACCCACTCGGACGCCCTTATGGTCCCACACCATGACGGTGGAGGAGTTGAACCCCGGCTGGCCCGTTGCCCACAAGGGGTTCAGCACCATCGGCAACGTCCCTTTCAGACCCTGGCGGATTACCCTGCCTGACGATACCACCGTGAACGTGGTGGCGGCGGCTTCCCAGGGTGCCGGCGCCCCCTTCTACTGGTCGGCGCTGACTTCCCCCGGCGCCCTTCACGACCATGGCCTGGCGCTGGTGGTTGGGGAGAAGGAGTTGGCCCTGGCCGACGCCATCATGGTTGAAGGGAGCCCAGTGGGCCTCTCCTACTCCTGGCCCAAGGGAGGCCAGGACTGGACAGTTGGGGACACCGTGGACTTGACACTGTACCACCTGCCTAACGCGCCGGCGGCAACCCTGCCTGGGGTGGAGCGGCCGGGTCGTATCACCGGGGTAACCCTGGTACCCACAAGAGCGCGGGAACTGACAGTGACCTGGGAGGCTCCCGCCAACGCGGGAACGGCCAACGTGCTGGACTACCTGGTTTACCTGAAGCGGGAATCCGGGGAGTGGTCAGACGCCGAGGAGCAGGTCTTCACTCCGTCGGGAGCGGAGGGGGAACGGCTGAGCGTTACCTACTCCGAATTGGAGCCGGGGGTCGAGTACCAGGGGCTGGTATATGCCCGCAACGTCGTCGCCTTGGGGCCCTTTGGCTATTCCCAGCCGG
The DNA here is from genome assembly GCA_963663135.2 of Dehalococcoidia bacterium. GTDB lineage: Bacteria > Chloroflexota > Dehalococcoidia > Lucifugimonadales > UBA3495 > Io17-Chloro-G2. The sequence continues at coordinate 431,491 of CAXXRM010000002.1, forward strand.
TCCCAGCCCCGAAACGCACCCCGGCCACCCTGTCAACGATGTCCCTCACGGGGACCTCGGAACTGGATTTCGTCTCGCAACAGGCCCGCTACGTGGTGCAGGTGGATCCGGGGGTAACCGAAACCACGGTAAACCACGAAACCACTGAAGCGGGCGCCACGTCGGAGGTGATCGTGGTGCGATCCGACCGGGGGATGGCAGCAGACATGGAGGACGCCGACCCTTACACCGAAGGCCACCAGGCCCGGCTGTCCAGCAACGGGGATACGGTGGTGCTGGTTAGGGTAACCTCTGCCGACGTAAATCGGCAGGATATGTATGGCGTAGTCCTGGATCAGTCGGTCAACGCACCGATCCTGACTAACGACTGGGTCAACGATTACTTCAATAACATCCAGGGGTCGAATTTAGGGCACTTTGATTATAGAGGCACCGGGGGAAACTCAGGCCGCGCCGCCGCTTCCACCGTGGAGCGGGCCCGGCTTGGCGCCTTTAACCTCAGCTACGGTGACCAGTCTGTGGAGGTTTCCGGCGACGACACGGCAACCGTACCCTACGAAGCCAGCCAGATAACGGTAACGGCCAACGAGGCCCATGGCGGCACAGTACATGTAATTCCCGCCGACGCCAACCCCGACCTGGCCGGCCACCAGGTGAACCTGCGGGGCAGCCACCCGGGCGGCGAACCGGTGCAGACCGCCTTTACCGTAGTCGTCAGATATAGCCATAACCGTTATGCCTCTATGGGCTGCTACTTTTTCAGGGTGACCCGGGCCGCACCCACGGAAAACGACGCCACGCTGAAATCCCTGGAGGTTTCCGGCGCGGAGTTGGCCCGGTCCTTCCTTTACGACTTCCTGGACTACGCCGCTTCGGCCAGTCACGACACCTCCACCGCGACCATCCAGGCATTACCTAACCAGCCCGACGCAACGGTTTCCTACGACCCGTTGGACGCCGACGACACCGCCGACGGCTACCAGCGTCCCCTCGCCACCGGCGATAACCTGGTAACCATCACGGTAACGGCGCCCGGCGGGAGCGCCACCCAGGACTATACCGTGACCATCAACCGGGCCCCGACACCCTCCACTGACCCCACCCTGGCGAGCCTGGAAATCGCCGGCGCCGCCATAGCCCCCTCTTTCCAGGCCGGCGTCAAGACCTACGCCACCACGGTGACGTCCCGTTTCTCCCTGATTACGCTGGACCTGGAGACCGGGGACGACGGGGCGACAATCGAGGTCGATCCGCCCGACGCCAACCCGGACGTGGACGGCTGGCAGATTCCAGTGGAGACAGGAGCCAACACGGTTACGATTACCGTCACGGCCGAAAGCAGGGAAAATACCGAGACCTACACTCTCACCGTCAATCGCAACTCTCTGGAAATGGAGTCCTCTCTGGCCAGCCTGACCGTGGCCGGGGCGACGTTGCTTCCCACGTTCAATTCGGACGTCCTGTCCTACACCGTCTTCGTCGGCAACGACCAGGTGCAGGTGACCGTCACCGCCACGGGCAAGAACGAGGGGTCCCAGGTAGCCGTGGACCAGACGGATCAGGACACCGGAACCGCCGGTTACCAGGTGAACCTGGAGGAGGGGCGAAACACCATCAACGTCACCGTCACGGCCATGGACATGATGACCACCCGGGAGTACTTGCTGACCGTGTTCCGCACTCCCTCTGCGGCGGATAGCATGGGCTTCCTGCAGGTGGACACGGGCTGGAACAACTACTGCGGGCTGCGGGTGGACCGCACGCTGGCCTGCAACAATTCTGGGGCTCCCAACCGCGATTTAAGCCGTCGTGTGCCGGAAGGTATTTTCGCGCAGGTATCCGTGAAGCAATATGTTGGTTGCGGGCTGCGGCCCGACGGTTCCCAGCATTGTTGGGAAAACCTCGAAGTACCTGCTGGGACTTGCTTGGTGACGTTTAACGGAGCTATGCAAATTATAGATTTAGAAACAGAGTGCCAGGGTGAGCCCTTCACTACGACAATACGGACGCGGACTGGCCTGAAGACGGACGACTTCAGTAAATCGGCCGAATACGGCGCTGACATCTGTGTCCTGGAGGAGGATGGGGATCTCCTCTGCCAGCAATCCAAGGGGCCGCCGTCCACGGTTGAGGGTCCCTTCAGGGCCATAGGCCAGACCCGCCGGGGCGTGTGCGCCATCCGGTCCAACGACCTGGTGCGCTGCTGGGGTTACGTGAGCAATTCGAACAGCTATCCACCATTTGGGACCATAGATGTGCCCTCGTCCTACCGGGACACAGAGTTCAAGTTCATTTCCGGGGGGTACGGACAGGCCTGCGGCATCCGGAAGAGCGACAGCGCCGCTCTTTGCTGGAAGTGGGGCATAGATCCGTTCTTTGGTGTCCCCGTAAATGCTTACATTGGTATTCGAGGGACCCCTTCAGGCGAATTCAGCTTCGTTGACTCAGGGGGATATTCGGGAGGCTCCTGCGGGGTTAGAGTTGACGGGACAGTTGATTGCTGGGACAGGAACGGTTCAATCAAGACCTCCTTGAGCAACGCGCCCGGTGAAGCGGACATTGGCTACCACTCGGTGACCGTGGACACATCCGTGTTAGCCTGCGGGCTCCGCAAGGACGCCCAGATGAAATGCTGGAGAAGCCGCGAGTTCAACACCGGGATTCCCAACGATTCCCCATGGGGCAACAACGCCCAACTGCTGGGGATAGACCTGGGGGAGATAAGCTTTTCCCCCGATTTTGACCGGGACGTCCTCACCTACACCGCGTCGGTAACCAACGAGGTGCAATCGGTCACGGTAAAGCCCATCCTCACCAACTCGCTGCCTTTCTACGCCATCTACTCCGACACCGGAGGGGCCGCTGGCGAAAGCGGGGTGGTGCCACTGGCCGAGGGCGAGAACGCAATCCACGTTCACGTCATTTCCGCCGACCGCACCGTGTCCAATACCTACACGGTCACCGTGTCGAGGGCGGCGGCATCCCCATAGCAGCCCGTCCAAGGACTACTGGAGCAGGTTAGCTTGGCAGCCGGATTTAGCCGGAGAAAGCCATCCGGGGACAGGGTGGGTTTGTGAATGTTGAGAAATTCAAGAGGAACTTGCCGGCTGCAAGCTGAGGAGACTTCCGGGTGCGGGTTCTGCTGGGTATGGGTTCTGGCGGTGCCTCGTCCATTGCCGGCGCGCCCGGCGCTAAACCGGAACAGCTTCAGCAGGTTGTGGCCGGTGCAGACCAGATGCCATTCCCGGTTGACCTTCTCCAGGCCCCGCAGCAGGAACTGCCGGAAGCCCCGGCCATGCTTGATCTGGCCGAACACCGGCTCCGCCGTCTCCATCCGCAGCGCGTAGCGCTCACGTCCCCATATCGTCCGCAGCTTCCGCCGCATCCGGTCCCTGGCCGACAGTCCCTTGGGTATCCGTCCCCGGGGCGCTGGCTCCAACCTCGTGCCGTGGCGGGTCCTCTCCGGCGCGATGAACCGGTCAACTCCCAGGGCGCAGAGTTCCTCCACCGCTCTGGCCGAGTAGTAGCCGGCGTCGGCGGAAAGTTCTTTCGGGACTTCGCCGGTGTTACTCACGGTCTCCTCAATCATGCTCACGGCCTAACCCTTGACCGAAGGGACGTTGGTGGCCGGGCCGCAACGATCACCTGGCAGTCGCTGTCCACCACCGCCTGGCTGTTGTAGGACTGCTGGAAGTCCCGGCCTCCCGGTACCGGCATGTTCCTGGAGTCGGGATCGGTGAAGTTCCGCTGCGCCCTGTCATCGGGCACCCCAGGATGATTCCTGCCCTCGGATTCCGCCTGCTCCGCCTTAGCCTCGGCCTCCAGGGCCGCCTTGACCTCCCTTATCTTCCGCGGCCATCCCTCCCGGAAGGCCAACTCCTCGGGCAGTTCGTCCCCCCGCTTGTCCCGGCCGTACCGGCGGTCCTCCTCTTCATCCGCCTCCTGGGCCCGCCGGAGTAGCTCGTCCACCTCGGTCTTCAACCGTTCCTCATTCTCCTTCATCCGCCCGTAGCTCATTTGGAGGCGTTGGCCCGCACCTTGGTGCTGCCCAGGGCCACGCGGCCCAGCTTCGCCAGACCCGCCCGCTGGCATAGCTCCAGCACCTGGTAGAACAGGTCGGCCAGCGCTTTCAGATGGTCCTTGCGGAAATCGGAGATGGTTCGGAAATCGGGGGTGTTGTTGGCCGCCAGCACCCGGAAGCCGGTGTCCTCGTGGAGGCGCTGGGCGATGCGCCTTGAGGAGGCCACGCCGGTGCAGTAGCCGTAGAGCAGCACCTTGACCATCATCCGGGGATGATAGGGAGGGCCACCCCGCTCCTCGCCCTGATAGCGGGCGGTGATGGCGGAGAGATCCAGGTGGTCCACTACGTCGGAGATGAAGTAGGCCAAGTGGTCCGGCGGCAGCCACTCCTGGAGCGCCGCCGGCAGCAGCAACTGCTGGTCGGGATCGTAGGGATGGAAGGTCTTGTACATTGGCGTCACCCTCGCCGGAGGCTCCCTCCATCATACGCGCAACAGTTCACCTGTGGCGTTTCTCGGATTGGCTGCTAGCGGTTCCGTCCCTTACGGGTACCGAATTGGAGACGACGACAGGCCTGAAATCTACGAACCGGAAGCGGAGGTCGTACGCCGCAACTTTCAGCGGTACGTGGAAGAAAGGTTGGGCGGGCCTGAGATTACCCGGCTGTTGACCAATAAAAATGCCCCCACCCCAAAACCGGGCGCCCGGTGGCACAACTCATTCGTGATGGCTATTCTCAGTAAAGAGGTCTACGAGGGCGAGTGGAGGTACGGGAAGGCACGTTGGATCTCAGCCGAGGATGGACAGGTGGTCCACTCGCAACCGGAAGACTCTTGGATCAGAATCCCATTCCCCCGCTGGTATCCCAGGAAACCTGGGACCGGGCCCAGTTGATCAAGAAGCAAAGGACTAATCAGTCCAGCCGCAACACCAAGGTGTCCTAACTGCTGCAGCACCTGGTCACGTGCGACGAATGCCTCCGGCTTTTCGGTTGCCGGTCGTCAAACCGGACCAAGGTGCGGTCTCAGGGCAAGACCTACATGCGCGGCCGCGAAACACCCCGTCGGCACTACGTATGCTATGGGATGGCCGATCAGGGGCCGAGATGCCGAGAACACCCGTACATCCGGGCAGATCAGTTGGAGGAAGTGGTTGTGACCGAGGTCAAGAGGATGCTCCAGAATCCGGATCTCATTCTGGCAAGCCTGAAGTCTATGGACTCAGAGGACGACGGCGGACTAGCGAAACAGTTGGCCAGGGTGGAGAAAGACCTTAAGAGGGTGCAGGTTGAAGACAGCAGGGCGGTCGGGCTGTACGTGTCGGCAAGATCACGGAAAGAGAGCTTGACCATCGACGCAAGTTCATCGACGAACGGATGGAAACCGCGCGGGCTAAGGTGGAGGACTACCGAGCTCAGGCGTCCATGAAAGCCGATAAAAAGGCCGTGGCCGGCAACATCGTGGGCTGGGCCAACAAGATTGGCGAAGGCGTTGACGACCTCCCTCCGGAAGACCTCAGAGAAGTGCTGCGGCTGATCGTAGATGAGATCGTGATTGACCGCAGCAACCACGTCACAATTACGATGGGAATCCCAACCGATGAATTGGTGTCGATTGAGAAAGAGGCATCACCATGCCACGGACACCGGAACCTGCTTAAAGGACAAAAAGGGCTCTGGATTCCCGCCGGGGCGAGAAAGGTGGGGGAGGGGTCCCGCGGATCTAGTAACGCCAACGCTATGGTGCAATCGGCTTCAGCGAGTTTTCCAATTTAGATTGAGACAGCACAAAGTCCGCGTGGGGCGTTGCTCAGACTTGATGCGGCGGGTTTCGGCCTTCGTCAACTGAAGAAGCTGTTTCCACGTGAAGGCGGTTGGGATTGTCTAGACATACTGGGCTTAGGGTATTATCATCGTGACAGAGTGGTCAAATTAGAAGGCGCAGCGCTCAAAGAAGCCCAGGTCCTCCTTGACCTGATATCTGGCTACCTGGAACCGGAATCTACGGAGCTGGTAGCCGAGGCATACGCGTTCGCCGACCAATGCCACCAGGGCCAAACCCGAAAGTCGGGTGAGCCCTACATCGCCCACCCCCTGGCAACCGCTCGCCTACTGGCAGGTTTACACCTCGATCCCAACACCATCATCGCCGCTCTGCTTCACGACGTAGTCGAGGACTGTGGCGTGACCCTTGAGGAAGTTGAGTCCCGCTACGGGCGGGAGGTCAGCGCCTTGGTGGACGGCGTAACCAAGTTGGACCGGATCAACTCTCGCTTCAACGAGCTTCAGCCGAGCGGCCTGGGGTTCCCCGACGACCAGGACCCCGTTTATGCCGAGAGTCTCAGGAAAATGCTGGTGGCCATGGCGGAGGACATCCGCGTGGTGTTGATCAAGCTGGCCGACCGGCTCCACAACATGGAGACCCTGGACGCCCTGGCTCCCGAAAAGCGGCGACGTATCGCCCAGGAAACCCTGGACATTTACTCCCCCCTGGCCCACCGGCTGGGTATCTGGGAGATCAAGGTGCGGTTAGATGACCTGGCTTTCCGGCACCTAGACGCCGAAAAGCACCAGGAAATATCCGAGTGGATCTCGGTGCGGCGCGAGCAGCGGGAAGAGTACATCGAGCGGATGTCGGAGACGCTAAGCACCGAGTTGCAGCGTTTCGGGGTGACAACCGAGGTATATGGGAGGCCCAAGGGCATTTACAGCACCTACCTGAAAACGCAAAAATACGCCGCGCAGGGCAAAGAACTGAGCGACATCTACGATTTATATGCCCTAAGGGTGTTGGTGGAGAGCAAGGAGGACTGTTACAAGGCATTGGGAGTGGTCCACCAGCTATGGCATCCCGTACGCGGGCAGTTCGACGATTACATTGCCAATCCGAAAGAAAATTTGTACCAGGCCCTGCACACGACCGTAATCTGTGAGGGCGGCGACCACTTGGAAGTCCAGATCAAGACCCACGAGCTCCACCAGATTGCGGAATACGGTGTGGCGGCTCACTGGCGGTACAAAGAGGGAAAGTCCGGAGACCTCCTGTTCGAAGAAAAGATGACCTGGCTTCGACAATTGTTGGAGTGGCAGCGGGAGGTGGTCGGGACCGCCGAGTTTATCGAGTCGGTAAAACAGGACCTGTTTCACGATCAGGTTTTTGTTTACTCCCCAAAGGGAGACATCATAGAGCTCACCTCGGGCTCGACCCCCATTGATTTCGCCTACAAGATTCACACCGAGCTTGGGCACCGTTGCATCGGCGCCAAGGTCAACGGAAGGTTGGTTTCCCTGGACACAGCGCTTCAGAACGGCGACACGGTGGAGGTTATGGCTTCCAAGGTGGAGCGCGGGCCCAGCCTGGACTGGCTGAATCCCAACCGGGGTTACGTCAAGTCCGCTGGGGCCCGGCAAAGCGTGCGCCATTGGTTCCGCCGGCAGGCCCGGGGGACCAACGTGCGGCGGGGCCGTGAGATCCTCAAGAGGGAATTGCGGCGAATCAACCAGAACGTCGACGATGCCGAGATACTGTCGATAAGCAAGTACGAAAATATGGACGACTTGCTGGCCGACCTGGGCTCGGGCGTGATTAGCGAAAGCCAACTGGCCCACCGGCTGGCCGAATCCCGGAAGGAAACCGAGCCCGCCCTGCCGCCGGTAAAGCCAAACCTGCCCCTTTCCAGTCCCAGTTCGGGGATTTCGGTGCTGGGAGTGGGAGACTTGCTGATACGCATGGCCCGGTGTTGCAACCCCATACCCGGCGACCCCATTCTAGGCTTCATCACCCGCTCACGGGGCGTAACGGTCCACAAGAGGGACTGCGTGAGCCTGAAGAATGAGGACGAGCAGGAGAGAATCGTCAAGGTGGACTGGGGCGAGGCCAAGCACCTTTATCCCATCCGGATAATGATGAAAGCCTATGACCGGGTTGGCCTGCTCCGAGACGTCACGATGCAGGTTTCCGAGGAGCGGGTCAATATCGCGTCGGTCATCACCAAGGAACTCAGCGATGGCACTGTAACCATCGAGTTGACGGTCCACACCACAGGATTGGAGCAGTTGGGCAAACTGTTCGCCAAGCTGGAGGGCGTGAGCGGGATCAAGTCCGTATATCGCGATAGCTCCAGCAGCACGGCGTCCGTGCCTGCTTGACCCAACAGGCCACCCCCAGTTCTAGCCACAACACCCCTTTTCCCCCGTAGATCCTTTCAACACGCCTCCTCTGTTATTTACGCCGCAACTGGAATCCAGCCTTGGTCGTCGGTCAGGGCGGTGTTTATAGCCGGTTCACACCCCTCCTGGGATTCACCTGCAGCGGGAATGACGGGAGAGGAGCCGCGTTTGCCCATGATTGAGAGATCCCGGCGTCAGTTTGGGAACGGCAATCACAATTATCAGCACCACTGTATACTACAGTCGCCGGCGGAAAGAGTGTGTCTCCTGGACACGCGGCCTTCTCTACCGGAGCTGGCCCGGAGCCGGTCCTTACTCTGATTGATTTTCACGGAGGTGGCGAAATGGCAGACAGGACTCCGATTATTCCCCCGGGCGTTAACCCCAATCCGGCCCTTTCTCCCGGCATTAAAGTCGGCGATTTCCTATTCGTATCCGGCCACGTCGGCAACGACGCATCCGGCAACCTGGTGGGACCGGGAGACTGTGAAGCCCAGTCCCGGCAGGTAATGGCGAACATCCGCGGCGTCGTGGAAGCCGCCGGCGGGACCATGGCAAACGTGGTAAAGATAACCTGCTTCCTCACCGACGTGGCCAACTACCCCGCCTACAGCAAGGTGCGCAGCGAGACCTTCCCCAATGATCCTCCTGCCAGTTCAACAGTGATCGTGGCCGGATTGGTGCGACCGGAGTTGTTGGTGGAAGTGGAGGCAGTGGTACACCTGCCGAGATAGGGGTGAGCGGCGCGGCCGAGGTTGGGACGGAGTTTTGGATAGGAGTGGGCCGCCGGCTGACCGGTGCGCCGTCCATATGGCACGCAGCGCCAAGCCACTCGTTTAGGTGGTCAATGGACATAGTCGGTGGCTACGTACGATTTCGTTAGCAGTCCAAGAGGAAGCGGTTAACTGCCTTTGATTGAACTTAGGGATTACCAAAAAGATTTGCTGGCGGAGGTGTCCTCCGAGCTGGCTGATCCTGCCTCCAGAATAATGATGCAACTGCCAACAGGCGGCGGAAAAACCTGCATCGCTGGGGAACTGCTGGCCGGTTGGCTGAAAGATGGGCGCAAGGCGGTCTGGTTGACCCACCGCAGGGAGTTGGCCAGCCAAACGGAAGGGATGTTGCGTGAGGCCGGGGTTTCTGCGTCTTCCAATATTCAGTGGACGCCACATACCAATCCCCCAATGATAGTTAACGGGGTTGTCGTCTTGATGGCCCAAACGGTTAGCCGCCGTAACACCGTGGCGAATGTGTGGGACGGCTACGACCGCGGCGACCTCATGATAATCGACGAGGCTCACCACGCCACCGCCGCCGGCTGGGCGAGGGCAAAAGGCCAGTGGGCCGGCCCGGTGCTGGGAATGACGGCCACACCTTGGCGCCTCTCCGAACGGGAAGGGTTTGACCATTTGTTCCAGGTACTACACTGTGGCCCGCAGGTAGCGGTTTTGCAATCGGACAAGTGGCTTTGCCGAGCGCGGGTGTTGTCGCCGCCCGAGGAAGACCGAATTCTGGGTGGCCAGGTTGAGAGCACCGGAGATTACAGCGAGTCCGGAATTGAGTTGGCTAACGAGGACAGTGATGTTTGGACCGCCGGTGCGTTGCGGTTCTGGCAAGAACACGGGGATAACCGTCAAACCCTGGTCTACGCCGTGTCGGTGCGTCACGCTCACAACCTTGTCGCCGTGTTCAATGATGCCGGTACGCCCGCTGGATTGGTACTGGGCGATACTCCAACTGGGGAACGGGCCGAGATAATTGGCCGATTCCAGAACGGTTCCCTCAAGGCCCTTATCAACGTAGCCGTGGCTACCGAGGGATTTGATCTGCCCGACGCCGCCTGCGTGTTGTTGACGCGGCCCACCATGAGCCTGTCCTTATACCTGCAAATGGTTGGGCGAGGGCTGCGTCCGAAGAAAGACGACGGCGATTGCGTTGTTCTGGACTTGGCTGGGAACAGCTTGCGGCACGGGCTGCCGGAAGAAGAAAGGGAATGGTCGCTGCAACCAAGAGGGGAGTTGTCTTCGGGAGACGCGGTGTTGGTTCGATGCCCGCATTGCGAGTGTATATCGGCCGCTGCCAGCCACCAATGCGTTCAATGTGGCTCGCCCTTCGGAGAACCATGCGACCGTTGCGGCGCGTGGCGGGCCTGGAAACGATGGACCCGAAAAACTACCTGCGGCCCGGATCACGAGCAGGTTTGCGACCTGTGCCACTACGATGCTCACATTCTGGCCCGGCTGCCTGTTACTGAAGACCTTAAAGAGTTGGCGATGTTGGCCGACGATGATGAACTGTCGCCCCACCGCGACCCGTTCCTCAAGAATTTTCTGGAAGAAGAAGGTCGTCGCGTTGGCGGTGCTGCTGAGGAGCGCAAGGACGGACTGCGTTCCTTGATTGGAGTCAGGGAGTTGGAACTGGCGGACGATAACGAACTGGGCAAGTTATTCGAGAACCACATCGTTACGCTGCTGGTGGCCGAACGCCCTCAGAGCGACCCACAAAAGCATCGGCTTTACGTCAATTGGGAAAATGACCTCAGGCGAGAACTCGCGGATTGGAAAGACGAGCTAGATCGATTGGAGGCTCAGACTCTCGATGGGCAACTCGTTTATGACAATGCCAAAGATCGGCTGTTGCGGTTGTTCGAGTCCGAAGCTAGAGGATTGGGTCTGCTTCAACAGCCGCGCATTCGGGAAAATCCCCCTACAACGCCAGTGCAACAACCCTCCCAAAAAGAGGGTCAAAGGTTTCATCCCAATGGTCCAGTAGACCCGCAAACTGAAACCAGACATCCAAGACGATCAAAGGGGCGGCTCACCCCGGTGAAGGAATACATAGGGCCTATCCTGGAAAGTCTCGTCGAAATGGGAGGCTCGGCTCGCTCGGGGGAGGTGTTGCGCAGTGTGAACCAAAAGATGGAGACTAAGCTGAACGACTACGATCTGCAGACAAAGCCGTCCCAACCATCAGAGCCGTATTGGCGCAACCGGGCCAATTGGTGCCGACTAGTCTTGATACGGGAGTATGGATTTCTTCGTGGCGATTCACCTCGCGGTTACTGGGAGATCACGGATTCTGGCCGTCGTTACTTTGAGGACCTGAACCAAGGGTAAAATTGCGTAGGCACGAACCCTATTCCTGAGGCGTCAACCGAAGGGTCCATCCGTCCATGGCAATGAGACGCTAACTCCTGGCCCTGCCAGCAGTTCCAAGTTGTCCGGCGTGGTTGCTACGTCATCAACCCCCCATGGCGGTCTCACGCGAGAAGTAAGCCGCCGGTCAATCCAATGCCCGCACGTCCTTGAACCTGACCAGGGATATCAGGCTGAGGACGGCGGAGGTTGCCCCAACCGCCACCAGAGCGGTGTTAATGTCCACTTGGTCGGCGACGTAACCGATGGCTACCGCCGCCAACGGTATCAACCCCGATTCGTAATTCCAGACGCTGGAGACCCGTCCCCTCAGGTTGTCGGACACCAGTGACTGGATCAATATGTTGTTGCTGACCACGGAGTGAGTCTGGGACAGTCCCATGAACACCATTAGAGGCAAGGACAGCCAGACCCAATGGGATAGCCCCAAGACCAAGATTACCGTGGAACCTGAGAGCAGGGCCAGCATCGTCACCAGGCCTTTCCTGGTAACAAACCCCCAGGTGGCCACGAGAACCGTCGTGGCCAAGCCGCCGCAGCCCATCAGGGCAATCATGAAGGTGCCCGTCCCAACGCCGGCGCCCAGGGCGTCTTGCGTATACACCGGCATCAAGAGGACCAGGGGCATGAACACGGTGGTCCGCAGGAAATTCAGCAACGTCAACCGGCGGAGGGGAGAACTGGTCACTATGTACTTGATCCCGTCCTTGAGGTTGGTGAATGCTGAGACTCGCTGGGCGGTGGAGGCCTCGCGGAAGGGGGTCTTCATTGGGAGCAGCAGCAACGCCATCCCCAAATAGAGCGCCGCCTCAAAGAAGAAATTCCACTTGAAGCCGACCGTGCTGATGAGGAGCCCGCCCACCAGCGGACCCAGCAGCCGCATGATGTTGACGCCCATGGCGTTTAGCGCAAGGGCGTTGGCTAAATCCGACCTGGGGACCGTGTTTGCTACCAGGGCGTGGCGGACCGGCTGTTGAATGGCGTGGGCCGCTCCCGACAGCAGCATGTAAGAGTAGGCATGCCAGACCTGCACCCAATCTCCAGCGATGAGGACGGCAAACCCAACGGCCAAGACAACCTGGGCCGCGTGGGAGGTGATGGCGATCATTCGCCGGTCTATCCGGTCAGCGAGGACGCCGGCCCAGGGACCCAGGGCCAGAACGGGGAGAGACCTGATGCCGGCCACGGCAACCGAGTGCAACGCCGAGCCTTCGCTGATAGAAAGCACCAGCCATCCCACGGTGAAGAGCTGGAGCCACTGGGCGCCGTTGGCCGATATGTTGCCGGCGAAGAGGAACCTGTAGTTTCGATTGTCGCGTAGGGAGTCAAAGGTGCGGAGGCCGCCCCTGGTTGATCTTCTGGCCGTAACGGCGGGGGCGGGAGCACTCTCTGCGGGGGCGTCTTGCGCCGATTGTTGTTCTGCCAAAACCTGTGTCTAAATGACCTCGTTACCGGATTTCCATAAGACTACCGCCAAGGCCCAGGAACGGGCGGCTTCGGCAAAGCTCCCCGGAGGGTAACCGGTGGCTGGCCGAAAAAATGCGAACCCATCTTGGACTAGGGGATCTGAATCCGGGAATCCCCGGCCAAAATGGGTTCCAGCATGGTCTGCCCGCGTTTGCTGGGTATGAAGTTAACGCCGCGCGCTAATTGTCGGAGGCGTAAACCTCAGCCTTGTTGGTGGCGGGGTCGTACCGGTGGCGGAGCATGCCGCTCAGCTTCCGCCCCTCCAGCCGGATAACCAGCGCCCGGTCTTCCGCGACACACCGGGTGTTGTGAATCTCTCCCGGCAGGAAGAACGCAATGTCCCCGGCGCCTTGGGTCCAGCTCTCCAGGGGCTTTATTTCCGGGGAAGTCCGGTCGGTTTCGGGGTAAGACCAACGCCATTTGGTTTGTTCGATCGCCCCGCTGTAAACACCGTACACCACCCAGGTTGTGCCGTGGTCGTGGGGCAGATTGTCCTGACCTGGGCGCTGGATTCCGCACATCAGGAGGAATCCGCCGTCGGGGTGCCCGTACTCTTCATCCTGGTGAAGGTCGACCCGCCCGAAACCTCCCTCCGCCGGCAGGTTCAGCTTTTCCTGCAGCCAACCGGGCTCGGCCAACAGGGTTGTCATGTGGCGGGCGATCTGTTGGGCCTGGGTCCGAGGGTCCTTGGTGGACGCAAAAACCGTTCTTGCGTCGTCGACGAATGCCTCCATGGTGTAAGCCTTAGTCTGCGTCATGACTCACCTCGGTAGGTTTGATTTGAGGGGTTGGGGCGACGCAAACGCAGCCCCAAGGGGTCAACCGTTAGTATAACGCCATCAGGCGTCAAAACAAGGAGTTCAGCCAAGGGGCCGGGACAATTGCATTCTGACGTAACCGGCGAATCTTGTATGCCTAGGGATTTCTGATCGCGTTTTTTCAGACCGGCCCACGTCCCGCCATTCTCGCCGCAACGGGAATCAAGAAAACGCATATAAGAAGCTGGATTACCCGGTTGGACCGTCCTTGTCGCCGGAAAGTTCCTGCATTCCCCTACCAGGCCGAATGACGGAAAGGGCTCTGGATTCCCGCTGCGGCGAGAATGACGGGAGCGGGGGATACCCCGAGAACCGCCAGCATTCCATGGCACTTCAAACACCCCGCTGCCAGGCGGCAACGTCAAGTTTGGCGGTAGCGGTTGACGATGGGCAGGCGGCGGTCCTTGCCGAACGCCCGGGGCGTGATTTTCACGCCCGGAGGAGACTGCCGGCGCTTGTACTCGTTGCGGTCGGCGTAGCTAATTACCTGGGCTACGATTGCAGGGTCAAACCCCATTGCCACCATTTCTTCGTAGCTGCTGTCCTGCTCCACGTAGGCTTTCACCACCGGGTCCAGCAGGTCGTAGGTTGGTAGAGTGTCCTGGTCCAACTGGTCCTCTTTTAGTTCGGCGCTGGGTGGCTTGTTGATAATGGCTTGCGGAATCACCGGGTGAGGCTTGCCCTGCTGGTTGCGCCACTCGCAAAGCTCGTAGACCAGGGTCTTGGGCACGTCCTTGATGACTGCAAAACCCCCGGCCATGTCGCCGTACAGCGTGGCGTAGCCCATGGCCATTTCGCTCTTATTGCCGGTGGTCAGCACCATCCAACCGAATTTGTTGGAGATGGTCATCAAAATGTTGCCCCGGATACGCGCCTGAACGTTTTCTTCAGCCGTGTTGGGTTGGGTGTCCCGGAAGTAGGGTTCCAGCATGTCGGCGAAGGCGACGTGGGCGGGTCCGATAGGCACCACCCAGAGGTCGATGTCGAGGGCGCGGGCCAACTCCTGGGCGTCGGTTATGCTTCCTTCAGATGAGTACCTGGAAGGCATGGAGACGCCAACCACGTTTTTGTGGCCAAGGGCATCGGCGGCGATGGCGGCGGTCAGGGCCGAGTCGATCCCGCCGGAAAGGCCTACCAACACCTTTTGGAACCCGGACTTGGTCAGGTAATCGTGGGTTCCCACCACCAGGGCCTGGTACACTTCTTCCACCGGTCCCGGCGGGTCTATGGCCGCGTCGACCGGCAGCGCTGGGGGCGCTTCGCTCGCTGGTGGAGAAACATGGACTATCTTGCACTCGCCGATTTCCTTCAAAATGGCGGTGTTTTCCTTCCGGGTCCGGGGGGCCCTCAGCCGGGTCCGCAGCACAGACTCAATGTCCAGGTCGGCCAGGATCAAGTCTTCCTGAAAGGCGGGTCCTCGTTTTACCAGGTCCCCGGCGCTGTCGTAGATCAGGCTGGCGCCGTCGAAAACCAACTCGTCCTGGCCGCCAACCGCGTTAAGGTAGGCGACGAACAACTCGTTGTCGGCGGCGCGGGTGGCGATCATGCTTTCCCGCTGGAACCGTTTCCCCGCATGGAAGGGGGAGCCGTTGATGTTGACAATGACTTCGGCCCCGGCGTCCCGTTGCACTGCAATGGGGCCCACGGAGTACCAAACGTCTTCGCAAATCCCTACTCCGACCTTTACGCCATTGATGGTGTAAACGGGACAGGTGCTGCCCCGCATGAAATAGCGGTCTTCGTCGAATACCCCGTAGTTGGGTAGGTACATCTTTTGGTAGATGTCCACCAACTTCCCGTCATACCCCAGGGCAGCGGCATTGGCGGTATCCGGGTCCAAACTGACGAATCCCACTAGAACAGCGATTCCCTGGGACGCGGCAGCCACCCGTTCCATGGCGGCCAGGTTGTCCTTGAGGAATGCGGGCCGGAGGACCAGGTCTTCGGGGGGGTAGCCGGTGATGGCCAGTTCCGGGAAAGCGACAAGATCGGCATGGGCCTGCCGGGCCCGGTCCAGGTAGTCCAAAATCTTGGCGGTGTTGCCCGGAATGTCACCTACGGTGGTGTTGATTTGAGCCAGGGCCAGGCGAAAAGAACGCGGCATGAGTCCTCAAAAGCTCCTTTGTGGCAGTATACATAGTGGCGTCGTGGCGCGCCAATTGTTTTGCCCCGGCTTGAGTGCAGGATTGTACCAACCGCCAAGCAGCGCAGATCCTCGGGGGTCTCTGAGTTGCCCCGGTTCCAGGCGCCGGCCCGGCCGCCAACAGCAGGCTGAAATCGGTCCGCTGTCCGGGTTCTGGGACTTCTTGTTGGCGTCTATGCCCCATGCTACTATTGCTCGGAATTGGCGGAACCGGCAGTTGGCCGCCGCCCAGGAGAACGAGAATGGCCTTGCGGACCGGCGCCCAATTCCTGATGGGACTCCAGGACGGGCGGGAAATCTGGTTGGAAGGGGAGTGCGTGGCCAACGTGGTCACCCACCCAAAATTAGCCCGCATGGCGGCGACCCTGGCTGGCGTCTACGACCTGCAGCACAGGGCCGAAAACCAGGAGCACATGAGCTTCAAGTCCCCTTCCAGCGGCCAACCGGCGCCATTGTCCTACATCATCCCCCAGTCCCAAGAGGACTTGCTGCTGCGTCGGAAGGCTTTGGAAATCGTGGCCGCTGATTCCTTCGGGATGCTGGGACGGACGCCGGATTACGTAAATATCCAACTTACATCGATGCGCCAGATGGCGGGGTTGTACGGCCGCAACAACCCCCGCTACGGGGACAACCTGGTCCAGTACCACGAATACGTGCGAGAGCGGGACCTTTGCCTGACCCACGCCTTTGGGCATCCCCAGGTTAACCGGGGGTTGGCGGTCAGCGAGTTGGCCGATAAGTACACCGCGATGGGCGTGGTGGACACCACCAATGATGGAGTCATTGTACGGGGCGCCAAGCAGTTGGCGACGCTGGCGCCGTTTTCCGATGAAATTTTCTGTCCCGTGTACCGGCCCTTGAATACCGATTCCGAGGATGAAAGAAAGTACTGCGTGGGTTTCTCGATCCCCGTAAACACGCCCGGGTTGAAATTTATATGCCGGCAGTCCCACGACTTTGGCGAGTCGCTGTATGACTACCCCCTGTCCGGCCGCTACGACGAAATGGACGCCCTTGCCGTGTTTGAGGACGTGCTGATTCCCTGGGACCGGGTCTTCCAGTTTGAGGATATGGAACTGGCGAACCTTGCCCTGCAGGCCGTTCCCATGTGGCGCCAGTACATGCAGCAGGTAGCGGTGAAGAACATCGCCAAGCTGGAGTTCATCCTGGGCATCACTCACCGCATCGCTTTGGGCATTGGCATAGATGTTTTCAGCCACGTGCAGGAGAAAATAGCGGAAATAGTCGACATTCTGGAGACGGTGCGCTCTTATATGAGGGCTGCTGAGGCCGACGCCGCATTCCATGAAGTGAACGGGGAAGTGAACGGGCTTAAAGGGGAAAAGATAGAAGGCGATGGTATTTGGCCCGCTCCCGAGCCCTGGATTGCGATGCGGAATTGGTACCCGGACGCCTACGTGCGGGTTATCTGGATAGTGGAGCAGTTGGCGGCGGGTGGCCTGATGCTGACGCCCACCGAACAGGACGTCCACGGCGAGTTGGCCAAGGAGATCGGCAAATTCTACAGCGGCGCCAACCTGGATGCCTCCGAAAGGATTGCACTCTTTCGATTGGCGTGGGATCTGACGGGCACGCAATTCGGGTCCAGGCAAACCCTGTACGAAAGATTCTTCAACGGCGACGTAGTCCGGCTGCGGCAGCGCCGGTTCGCCACCTACGATTACACCAGGGCCACCAAGGCAGTGGACACTTTTCTGGCCCGAGACCGGTAGAAATACTCGCCCGCCGTCCCGTTCTAGCTACGGAGCGGGCGTTTTGCGGCCGACCACGACGAATAAAGGGTCGCCGGGCGGGCTCTGCTCGGGATTGACCAGGCCGGAGTGGAAGTCTTGGAGGTTGCCCGCCGCCCGCATGTAGGATTCCACCAGCTCGATGTGCTGTTGGTCATTCCCCATGCGCCAGATGCGTACCGCCTTGGTGGGAAACATGCGGTTGGAAAATGATACGATGAACACCCCGCCGGGTTTGAGGACCCGGCTCACCTGCTCGAAGGTCTCCACCGGACGCGTCAGATATTGCGCCGAAACGGTTATCACCACCGCGTCAAAGGAGTCGTCCGGGAAGGGTAGGTTGGGGTCCTGGTTCACGTCGTGGACAACATGGTCGTCAAGGTCGGGGTTCTCACGCATCTCCACCGCATTCATCCCCAGCCCAACCAGGCGGGTCTTGGCGTGGCCGCTGGGCCAGTGGGACCGCCAACTACTCATAAGGTCGAGGACGACCGAGTCTGGGAGTATCAAGTCCCGGAAAAGCTGGGACACGGCGTCGATGGCAGAATCGTCGATGTGGACGACCAGCCTGGGCACGGTATAGAAAAGGCCGTCGTCGCTTTCGTCTTCTCGTTGGAACGCGTCTGCCGGATATGGTGGTTGCGTGGGGCGCCTCCTTGGGCGTTGCCGATTTCTGTTGGGTGATGACCGGGCGGTCCGACAAATTGTACCATGCCCCCTGTCGCCCTCGGGTCAACCACTGGATATATTGTGAGGTCCAGCCATGGCGCAGCCACAGCAAACGCGGGAAACGCACCCATATTTCATGCACGACGCCATCCTGGACCAGCCGCGGGCCGTAGGGCAGATGCTGGACACCCAAGGAAATTCCGTCCGGCAAGCGGCTCAGTCCCTGGCCGACAAGCGGCGGATTTACCTTGTGGGGATCGGCACTTCGTGGCACGCGGCTCTGATAGCGGAGCATTGGTTTCGGCGTTTCGCCCAAGGGTCGCCGGAGGTCCAGGCTTGGCATTCCTTCGAGTTTTACTCCTATCCGCCTGCCCTGAGCCCGGAAGACGCGGTGATTGTCATCAGCCATCGGGGCACCAAGACCTACTCGTTCCTGGCGTTGGAATTAGCCAAATCGTGCGGCGCTTTTACGTTGGCGATTACTTCGACCAATCCGGGACCGCGGATCCGGGTTGCCGACCTGGAGATAAACACCGTGGAGCAGGAACGCTCGGCCGCCTTCACCGTGAGTTACACCTCTGCCCTGACGGTGCTGGCGATGATTGCGGCGAATCTCGGCGGGAGCAGCTCCAATGGCCCCGACGCGGCAACGCTGCAGGCCCGGTTGCGGGACGTGCCGGGACAGATTTCCCAAGTGCTGGCGAAAGAGGGGGAAATACGGGAAGCCGCCGAGCGGTTTCAAGGTGCGAGTAGATTTTTGACCGTCGCCTGGGGGCCCAACACCGCGAACGCCTACGAGGCGGCGCTGAAAATGAAGGAGACCAGCGCGGTGGATTGCGAGGGGCTGCAAACGGAGCAGATTCTCCACGGCCCGTTTTGCTCGGTCAATCAGGACTGCCTGGTAACGCTGGTTGCGCCGCCGGGGCCGGGATATCAGCGGTCGTTGGACATTGCCAGGGCCAGCAACGCCGTAGGGGCGCCGGTGTGGGCGTTGGTGCAGCAGGGAGACGACCAGTTGTCGGCGGAGGCTGGCAATGCCTTTGAGCTTCCCGAGATGCCGGAGTTGTGGAGTCCACTGGTGTATGTTGCGCCGATTCAGCTGTTCACCTATCACCTGGCTTTGGCCCGAAACGCCCACCCCGATCTGTTCCAGCAAAACAACTCCAGGCAAGCGGCCGCACGGCGTGAGTACAATCTTTAGGTTGGCGCGCTCTAGATTGGCGGGGCAAATAGACAGGAAATAACCAGGGGGAATCATGTCCACCGATGAAGCTAAGGATTTTTTGCAACGGACCCAGCAGAACCGGGGATACACCCTGGAAATGCACCGGATCATGGCGGAAGCCGACCTGGAATGGGCGGAAAAGTATCACCAATTCATCGAGGCAACCTACACCGGCCAGCGCCTGTTGGACCGGAAAACCAAGGAGTTGCTTCAGATAGTGGTAGAAGCGGCGCTCCGAGCGGACGTGGAGCAGATACAGGCTCACGTGAGGGTTGCGCTGCAGGAAGGGGCTTCCCCACGGGAGATATTGGAAGCGCTGCAGGCGGTTATTGCCCCGATGGGAGCGTTGGCCTTCCGGCGCGGCCTCCAAGCCTGGTCGGCGGAGACCGGAATCGGCGCTCCCTAGCTGCGGCGACACGCTTAGAGGACGCCGGATTTCTTACCGGTGCGTCGTGCCATGAATTTGCAACCCGGTATGGCGGGCAAGCACGTCAAAGTCGGCGTCCTTATGCAACACCGGCGCGCCGGAGCGTATGGCAACGGAGGCAATTAGACAATCAATCAACTTGCGAACAGTCTCCCCCCGCTGCCGGCAACGTCGATATAACACAGCGGCATCCTCAAAGTCCGTCGCCAAGGTTGGTATAACCACCGTCCGTGCCAGCAGCCGCCGAAGGCTTGGCAGATGCGATTCGTCCCGCGCCCCGGCCAGCACTTCCATCTGCACCGCATTGCAGATGGCAATCTCGCTCGCCAATAGTTCATCAACCAGGGAGCAAACTGGGGACCCCGAATTTCGCAGGAACTCTATCCAGGCCGAAGTATCGACCAGAATTACGCCGAACGGCTGGAACGCATCGCGTCGAGGTCGCCCTCCCAGCCGATCCCTCGAAGCGATCGAGCCTCGTCCACAGATGCCTGTTCGGCTGCCAGCGTCCGCAGGGCGAAGTTAATCGCTTCGCGCTTGGTCGCCAGTTGATAACGCCGCATTACCTCTGCGCACGCCTGATCATCGATGTTTTCATTGGAGCGTGACATATACCTGTTCTATACCACCTGGCCAAGGCCAGCTAAGCCATTGGAATAATAGGACACGGGGCCCCACCGGTTTGACGCCATGTCGGAATGGCGGCTACTTCTCCCAGACCACCTTGTTGCTGAGGGTGCCTATTTCGCTGATGTCCACTTCTATCGTGTCGCCGTCTTTCATGTTTTCGGTGGCGCCGTCGGTGCCCATCCAGACTACGTCGCCGGGGACCAGCGTCAGGTATTTGCTCATTTCGCTAATGTAATGGCGGACGCTGAAAATTGCCGACTTGACGTCGTACTCGCCGACAGTCCGTTCGTTCAGCCTGACGGTGACGTGGAGGTCGTCGGGTTCCAGGTCGGTCACGATCCAGGGACCCATGGGCGCGAACGTGTCGCTGTTCTTGGCTCGCCAGAAGGTCCGGTCGCCCCGCTGCCAGGTGCGTTCGCTCACGTCGTTTCCAATGGTGTAGCCAAACACGTAGTCCAAAGCCTGGCTTTCGGTGACATTTTTGCAGGTCTTGCCAATGACCACCACCAATTCACCTTCATACTGGACTTCGGTGGTGGCGTCTTTGGGAACAATGATGGGGTCTTGATGGCCGGTCAGCGAGTTAACCGCGCGGTAACCTATGTCGGCTTTTTCCGGTAGCTTGGGCTCTTCTCCCCGCATCTGGGCGGCCCAGGTGACGTGTTCCGGGTAGTTGATGCCCGCGGCATAGAACGTGGGCGGGACCACCGGCGCCAGCAGCTTGACGTCGGATAGTTGGTGCTGGGCTACCCTCTTCTGTTCCACCCCGGCCTTATCGTTTGCACCGTTGCCATCAAAGGGACTGCCAACCACCTCTACGATAGTCTCCCCTTGAATGACTCCGTACGCGATTTTTTCACCTTTCTGGAACCGGCACCATTTCATATCAAAAGCTCCTGAACCTAAAAGTCCTGAACTAGAATTTGCCCAATTTTCACACCACGCGAGGCGTCGGTCAAGGCCGACGGAGACAGGAGTCGCTGCCCGCCGGTCGGTAGGGCAATCGCATTTAGAACCCGATCACTCCCGCGTTTCCCGGAAGTCCGGAATGACCTTGGTGTAGCTCTCAATCTATCCCACCGCTGCTGAGAGAGGGTACTGAAGGGAAGGAATGTTAATGCTAAGCATGTGATCGCTCCCCCCGGACCATTCCTGCTTTACCGGGTTGAATGATGGAAAGGCCTCTGGATTCCCGCTGCGGCGAGAAAGACGGGGGTTGGGGTGTGATCTATCCATGGCCTTGTCTCACCTGCGGCATAGGTGGTTTTCGCCACCAGGTTGAATGATGGACATGGTTCTGGATTCCTGCTGCAGCGGGAAAGACGGGGGTTGGGGTGTGATCTATCCATGACCTTGTCTCAGCTGTGGCATTAGGTGGTTTTCGGCCTGTGTGTGTGCGGATTGCAACAGGATTACCCGGGTTGGTTGGGGGACTTGGTTTGCCCGTTGCGGTTGCTTGTGGTAGCCTCTGGCAGGCGCAACAAGACGCTTAATTGGGTGATTTCAGGGAGGCTTGATGAGGCTCGAAGGAAAAACCGCACTCATCACCGGGGCAAGTCGAAACATCGGCCGGGAGATTGCTCTGACCTTTGCCCGCGAGGGGGCCGATCTGATTGTTAACACTCGCAGCAGCGATGCGGAGCTTCAAGCCGTGGCGTCGGAATGCCGGGAATTGGGAGTTGACGCCCACACCGTGTTGGCCGACGTTTCCGATTCAGCCCAAGTCAAAAGCATGGTGGACGACGGCATCCGGTTATTGGGCAAGATCGACATCCTGGTTTCAAACGTGGCAATCCGGCCGCACCGGCCCATTGTTGAAGTTACGGATGAAGAGTGGCTGCAGGTGATGGGGACCAACCTGAATGCTACCTTTTATCTGTGCCGGTCGGTATTGCCCGGCATGATGGAGAGAAAGTCCGGGAGCATAATTGCCTTGGGGGGACAGGCCGCGATCACCGGCAGGCCGGGGACATCCACCGTGACCGCCGCCAAAACCGGGATGCTGGGGTTGATTCGGTCAGTGGCGGCAGAGATGGCGCCGTACAATGTTCGGGCCAACGTGGTCAATCCAGGCTCGACCGATACCGAACGGCGCAGCCCGGAGTGGTATCCGGAGTTTGAGGCCGTGGCCCGAGGATCGGACGAACACTTGAAGGATATTCCGATGCACCGGCAGGCTACCGTGGCCGACATTGCCAACGCTTGCTTGTTCTTCGCTTCCGACGAATCGGGCTACATCACCGGCGATAGGCTGAACGTGGTAGGTGGAAAGTACATCGTTTAGCCTATCGGCTTGCCGGGAGGACTCCTTAGGGGGATGACGTTAACCGCAGGGCCAAGGCTAACCGCTGCCTGCCCGCTCGTCTAGCAGGCGTGTTGCTTCAGGCTGTCCCAGGCCAGGGCGGCGGCTCCGATGATCCCCGCCTTGTCTCCTCCAAGGGAACTGGCCACCAACCGGAACTCTTTGTGTTTCTCACTCATGGCCCGCGACGTCATGATTTCGTGAATCCGCGGCAGCAATTCCAACTGCTCCAGTCCAACGGACACGCCCCGCCCAACACGACGAGGTCAGGGTTGTAAAGATGCAGGATGTTGGTGAGCCCCACTCCCAGGGCCTGGAGCACGTCCTCCACAATATCCTGGGCCAGGGGGTCGCCGGCCGCCGCCTCTTGGAACACGACCTCTGAAGTGATTGATTCTCGGTCCGTTGCGGACAGGGCGGAGGTTGGGGCCGGCAGTTGGGCTACCCGCTCCCTGGCGATTCGGGCGATGCTCGCGCCCGAGGCCAACGCCTCCAGGCAGCCCCGGCTGCCGCAGGGACAAGGCGTAGCCTCGCGGCTGCCGTCAATGGACATGTGCCCTACCTCTGTAGCCAGGCCGTTGACCCCCAGGAACATCCGGCCCCGATCGACGACCCCGCCGCCTATCCCGGTGCTCACCGTCACGTAAGCCAGGGTGGTAGACGGGCGTCCCTGTTCCCGGGCGTCTTTGCCCGCTCCGTAGCGGAACTCCCCCAGCGCGGCTAAATTGGCGTCATTGCCGATCCACGCCGTACAACCAAGCTCCGTCTCAAAGTATGTCTTGACAGAGATGCCGTCCAGGCTCGGCAAGTTTGGCGGATGGAACATCATGCCGGTGTCAGCGTCCACGGGCCCGGCGATGGCGATTCCCAGGCCGCCCAGCCCCAAGGGTTTCCCATGTTCAAAGCCGTGTGCCAGCACGGCGCCGGCAGCGTCCAGCAATTGGGACTGCGTCCCCCCTTTGGGACTAGGGACGCGATTCTCCCAGATCACGGAGCCGCCGCGGTCCACCACCGCTACCCGAATCCAGGTGCCGCCCCAGTCCATGGCAACCACTGCGTTAATCGGCGAACTCATCGGGTTGCCCCCTTCGTGACTCTGGTTTGACCACCGCCAAGCCGGGCGGCTTCCTGTAGCAACAGGTCGTCCAGGACCTGCCGCAGGTCGCTGCCGTTGATGGGTCCAACAAATTTCTTCAGGACTGAGCCATCAGGGCCAATAAAGAATTTCTCCGGGACCCCGCGGACGCCGTACTCGATGGCGATCTCGCCGGTTTCGTCCCTCCCGTTGGGATATGGAGTCTGGAAATCCTCCAAGAAATTTTCGGCGGCAGTTGGATCGTCCCAAATGTCTACGCCCACAAACTCCACCGGCCGGTCCCGATATTCCAGGTAAACCTTCGCCAGATCGGGGGCCTCCTGCCGGCAGGGTGGGCACCACGAAGCCCAGAAATCCAGGAACACGATCCTGCCGCGAAGTTGGGACATCTCCACGTTGCCCCCGTCAAACAGGTCCAGGTTGAAGTCGGGAGCGAATTCCCGGGAGACTGGGATCTCACCGAACTCATTGTTGATCGCCAGGCCGCCGGCTTGCCCCCCGGACTCCGCCGAAGCCCAGGCCAGTACCGCCAAAAACGCCAGCACAGGTACGGCGATACCGATGGCTATCCAGCCGCGTTTGGTCAAAGGTTCAACTCCGCCGGGACCATGGGGCGGTTAACTACTCAACCCCCGTCTGAGGGAGACGGGCGCATCCCGAACCCGGTTGCCCGGGTCAATTCCATAATCCTTTCTTTCAAGGCCTGTCTCGTGGAATTGTAGTCTTCGGGAGGCACCTGTCCCGACTCGAACCTCTGGTCCAACACGGCCAATTGCAAGACCAGGTCTTCTCTGGATTCAGGATGGCCCTGGCTAGAGGCCTCTGAGGAAGTTGTTTCAATCCCGCCACCGCTACCGAGTTGTGCTGTTGCAGGTCGCGGCCGGTTCACTATACCCAGCACCAATGCCACGGCCAACCCGGCCCCCAACGTTACGGGTATTACGATTTGCCACAGGGCGGCGCTGCTCAGGTTTGCGGCCACCCGGTCTGCGAGGGACGGCTGGGGTAGGTTGGTCAGCTCCAGAGTAAATCCTTGCCTGGCGGCCGAGTCGTTGATTTCCCATACCTTGTACGGGGTTCCCTGTATGTCCACCGGGGCAGCCGGCTTGAGAGCGCTGACCCGTATGGAAGACAGAGCCTCCGGGATCATCAACTGGTATACCGCCGCGCCTTGGAGAAGATTTTGTCGATAAGACACGCTATCTCCATCATACGGGAACGCGAAACTGAATTCGACGTTGTGGCCTCCCGGGGTAATGGGTGAAGTAACCGCGAATCCCGTCCCTACGGAAATGACCTCGCCGGCGGGAAGGTCTGAATTGACGTTGAGTTCGGAGGTTTGCGGCGGCAGGGAAAATCGTATGAAGCTCATCATTGGCGCCGCAGCCGCAAGGTCGGGTTGCAAAGTGCGGTCGCTGGCATTGGAGAACCGCACAAACTCGATGGCGGAGACCATGCGCGCTTTGGGGTCAACCCCCGCGACAACCAACACCTGGCGGGATACCTGAATCACCGAGACGTCATGGGTTGTTTCGTAGACCGCAAGGGTGACTCCCTCAAGAACTGGGGGCGCCGCGCCGGCCGAGGTGACAATCTGTCTGTAATCGACGCCGGCGTAGGGAACGTTAAAAAGGTAGCGGCTGCTGCTGATGAGGGGGACATTGGGGAAGGAGAATTCACCATTTGGGCCGGTCTCCGTTTGGCCGGAATGCACCAAAGCGCCAAGCTCGTCGGTCTCCAGGAAAAAGACGGTCAATCCGGAGGGAACTGCGCCGCCCTCTGTGCCGTTGACCACCGTTCCAGACACGGATCCCACGGATTGGGCGTTGCCGGTGGCCGGCCCGGTAAATACCAGGGCAAGCGCCGCGGCGCAGGCCAGGATGAATGGCACAACCGGCTTGCGGGTTACGGTGGCTGTCCCGAGGTTATCTGCTGCGGGGAACAAGGCTAGTCAGCGCTCGTGGGAGGGTTCGGTTGATTCCCGGCCCGAATCCCCAGCCGGGCCGCCGGATCGGCCCAGGTTAGACCTGGCCGCCAGCACCTCATCTTCCAACCGTATTTCCATTTCGTCTTCACTGGCCTGGCTGTGCCGCCGCAGGGCATCGGCCGCGGCCAACCGGTAACTCTGTAACTGCTCCTGGTACTGCTCGGGGCCAACTTTGCCCAGGTCGTGATCCAGCCGTAACGTCAGGATTGCTTCCCTGATTGTTTGGTATTCCAGTGCGTCCGGAGACGTCGCTGCTCCTATGCCGCTGGTACGGTGACCGTACCGGGCCAAAACCAGGGGGAAAACCACGATGGCCAGGCAGAAAATGGAGAGAGCGACAGCCACTACAATTGCCAATTTACCAACTCGAAATCCAGTACGGCGCTACTGAGCCAGCGTAGTCTTTGGGGGGAAGGATACCGCATGCCGGCGTTTAAGACATCTAATCCGAGAGGCCGGGGAGCGCCGGTGCGGGCGTCGCGCCTTGGGCCGGTCGGGACGCCAAAGCCGGTACGCGGGCTGCCGAAGGCCAAAGCGAGACCAAAGTCCCCAACACGAGAAACGGACCGGCTACCCACATCCACCAGACCAGCGGGTTAACCAATACCCGGAATCCCACGCTGCCGTTGGCCAAATTTTCGCTTGGAACCAGGTAAAAGTCGTCCACCGGGGTCGAGCGAATGGCTGCCCGGGTTGCGGCCATGTTGAAGGAGGGGTAAAAAGCACGAGAGGGGTGGAGAGTATCCAACAACTGCCCGTCGCGGTAAAGCTCAACGGTGGACGTGAATTCAGTCCGGTTCCCCTTCGGGACCTCATTGGTGCCCAGGTAACGTATTTCGTAGCCCGCAATGACGGCGCTTTCTTCCGGGGCCAGCACCAGGTCCCGTTGCGTGTTGAAAAACGAGGCTCCGACCACGCCCAAAGCCACCATCACGACTGAAAGGTGGACGATGTAACCGCCGTATCGGGGCCGGTTGGCCCAAATCAAACGCAGGAACGCTAAAGGGTAGGGCTCTCCCAAGGACCGGCCCCGCGCTCTGGAGCCCCTGTGCCATTCCGCGAGGATTCCCGTGACGATGAACGCTGCCAGGCCAAACCCCGTCAGTGCGTAGGGCTGGTGGATTCCCAACAGGACCAGGACCAGCACGGTCACTATGCCGCCGGCCGTTGGCAGCCACAGCGAGCGCCAGGCCGCGTCGGGGGTTGAGCGCCGCCAGGGCAGCAGTGGTCCCACGCCCATTACCAGAAGCAGGACCAGGAATAAGGGGCCGTTGATCTGGTCGTAAAACGGGCGGGCTATGGTGATGGACTCGCCGATGGTCAGCTTGGAGATCAATGGGTAGACCGTTCCCCAAAGGGTTACGAAGGCGATGCCCAGCAGCAACAGGTTGTTAATCAGAAAGGCCGCTTCCCGCGAAAGCATGGAATCCAGGTGTTGGGCGCTTTTCAACAACGGATACCGCCACAGGAAGATGGCAAATGGCGCTACCGTGCCCACCGCCAGGAACATGAGAAACACCCAGCCCAGGGACGAGGCCCCAAAGGAGTGGACCGAGGGCACCGGGCCGCCCCGGTTCATGAACATTCCGTAAAGGGCCAGGCTGAACGCCACGTTGATCAACACTATGTTCCACATACGGAACATGCCGCGCCGTTTTTGGACCATGATGGAGTGGACGAATGCCGTAAGAGCGAGCCAGGGCATGAAGGCGGCGTTTTCAACCGGGTCCCAAAACCAGAACCCTCCCCATCCCAGGATGGTGTACGCCCACCATGAACCCAGGAGCAGGCCCCCCGCCAGCATTGCCCACGCAATCAGGCCCCACTGCCGCCCAATGTCCACCCATTCGTCGGTCGTTTGTCCGCCGATCAAGGACCCTATGGCGAAGGCCAGCGGGATGCTGATTGAAACCAGCCCCGCCATGAGCAAGGGGGGGTGGAAGAACATTCCCAGGTGGGTCAACAGCGGGTTGATGCCCTCCCCGTCGAGCGGGGTGATGGCAAGTTTGTCGAACGGGTTGGCCATGAATGCGATGACTGCCAGGAAGAAAACCAGGGTCAACATCAACACGGCGCTGGTATAAGGCAGCGTGTCCCGAAGATGACGGGGAGCCTTCCAGATGGCTACGCCGGCCATGACCGAAAGCGCAAAGGCAATGTAAAGCAGGGAGCCTTCGTTGCCGGCGTAGAAGGCGACCCAGGTAAACTGCCCGGGCATGGCCAGGTCGCTGTGAGCGGCCACGTAGGCTACCTGAAAGTCCTGGGTGATAAAGGACCCAACCAGGCTCAGGGTCGCCACCAACAGGGCCAACGCAACCAGGTAGCCCGCTCTTTGAGCGCTCTGGACCAGGGCCGGCGCGGCCATGAGTTTGCCCGATACTGATCCCAAGAGCGAGTAGGAAGCCAAAGCCAGGGCAATCCACAACGACATGGCGCCCAGGTCAGCCATCTGGGGCCTCCCGCTCCGGGTCCGGGGCTAACGATTCGGAATCACGCAGGCCCAATTCCCTATCGACGGCTTCCAGGTATGGGTCTGCGCCGTATGGGTCTGCGTTGGAAACGGGCGCCAGGGGTGTAGCCCCGGCAACGGCCCCAACTTCCTGTGAGACCGGCCGCTTCGCCATGGACCGCAGCACGAAAACTCCCGCGACCAGGGCGGCCAGCACCCCGACTACGGGAGCAGTCCAGGCCACCAGACCAACGCCGGACTTTTCCGGGGCAGCCAGTATGTCCCTGCCGTACACGCCGGCGAAATATTCCAGGATTTCCTCCCGGCTCTCTCCCTGGGATAGCTTGTGACGGACCAATTGGCGCATTTGCCGCGCCAGGGGCACCTGGGCTTGATCTATGGTTTCGGCCGGGCACACCGGACACATCAGCATACCGTCAATCGCTTGGGCTTCTTTCTCGTCGTAGAGAATAGGCTCGGAGTCTTGAGGTGAGGGCGGAGTCGATTCTTGAGCGTGGACCGGCGAAGCAATAATAGCGATCCACCCGATAATCAGCAGCGAGGCGGCGGCGACCAAAGGCAACCAATTGGAGAGCGGAGCTTCAAGTTGCCGGTTGTTGGGCAACGCGCCGTGGACACCGAAACGCACTGCAACCTACCCCAGGAGGAAAAGCGATTTCAACATTGCCGTGGAGAGTATTGTACCGGTCTGGGGTTGGCTGCGGGTAGTCGGCACGCGGAAATGGTTGCCGGGGTTAACGGCGGAGTGGGCCTAATTTTGAAGTTCTTCTTCGATGTATTGGGAAATAGCCGAACGTTCGGTGGGGGTTAACAGCTTGGAAAAACTAGGCATGACGCCGAGCCCGCTTGCCATCATTCCTTCCATTCCCCCCCGTCCCATGGTAACCACCAGTTCCGATGTCAGGTCGGGGGTAACCAGCGGAGTGTAGCCGTAGTCGTTGATGAGCATCTGCAACACTGGACCATCGCCCTTCGCCTGAGCGCCATGGCACATCGAGCAGTTCACGTTGAACAGGTACTCCCCGTCCGCGCCGAAGGACGTCGTGGCCTCTTGTGCCGGGTACCAGGCGACCGCCCCTTCCACGCCCGACATGCGGGGCGGCTCGTGGGACTTGTAAGTCTGTTGATAGTGCATCTCATAGAAGATGTCCAACGGGTAGGCGCCCTGGCCGCAGGCCGTAGCCGCCAGAACGGCGACCAAAGCCAACCCCAGCATCCAGATCCTTAACCGGAAGGCCGGCGTAGGGTCCGCTGCTTTTTGTTGGGTCTTGTCGTGTCTCACGCTGGTTAAGACCTTGAATTATCCTGGATGATGTCTACGGCGCCGGCGCCGGACAGGACGTTAGAGACGTTGGACAACTGGTCCTCTTCCACGTTAACCAGCACTCCTATGTACCCCTCGGTAATCCGGGTGTCGTACAGGCCAACTTTGACCCTGGGCAGCCTGGATTCAAAAACAACGCCGATAATCGTGAAAACTATGGCCGATAGCATGGTGCTTTCGTAGGTTATCACCGCCATTGGCGGAAGGGACAGGATGGGTTTACCGCCTTGCACCAAAGGATAGGCCATCTGGGTCATGGACGTGAGAAGTATTCCGATCGTCAGCCCCACTATTGCGCCGAGGAGAGGGAAAAGGTAGAGCCGGTGGGGCTCCGGACGTTCTCCGAACGCTCCTTCCGGATACGGGGCATCAGTAAGGAAATCGAAACTCCTGGGGTCGACGTTTGCCGCCTTGAGGGCATCGCCCGCGTCGGCGGCGCCGTCGGCGGTCTCGTAAAGTCCTAAAATCGGTCTTATCGCCATTTTGAATTACCCCGCATTTCACCGGCATCGGTCCCACAAAATCGATGGGGGACCGGGTCGCTCGGTTTGAGGCGTTAGTCCTCCCTGAATGTGGCCGGCACCGTCCGGCGTCCTATCTGAACTTCCGTTTTCAGAACTTCACCCTCTTTGATGTCATAAAGGGGTATCAGGGGCAGCACCCGGCTGAACAGCAGCATCAACATCGAAACCATGCCGAAGGTGCCGGTTATGATCGTCACTTCCACCAGGCTTGGCGTGTAGGATGCCCAGGTAAAGGTGAAAACTCCCTTGTTGGCCAACCCCGGCACGATGATCAGGTATCTCTCCAGCCACATGCCTATGTTCACCGAGATGCAGGCGGTGGACATCAGCCACAGGTTTCGCCGGGTTGCCCGGTTCAACCACAGGGCCATGGGCAGGAAGTACGTTACTCCCGCGAATATGACCATCAACACGTTGTACGGGTATTGGGTGAACTGCAACTCCCGGACGGCGATCTCGTCGGCTTCCCGGCCGTAGAACCCGAACACGATCTCCATCACGAAGAAGTAGAACCAAGCGGTCGCCACCACCATCAACAGCCGCCCCAGGGCGTCGATGTGCTCGTGGCGGATGTAGTCCTGCCAGCTATAGATGTACCGCAGGATGATCATCACGAAAGCGACGGCGGAAACGCCCGAGTGCACCGCGCCGACCACGAAATAGGGGGCGAAAATGGTGGAGTGCCAGGTTTTTACCGCAACCGCCATTCCGAAGTCCCAGGACACTATGCTGTGGACCGAGACGAAAACCGGCAAGATCAGCGCCGATAGCAACACTCCGGCAATTATCTGGAACTTCCATTGGCGGGCGTTGCCGCGCCAACCCATCGCCAGCACGGAGTAAATTTGGTGGCTCATTCCGGTGGTGCGGTCCCGCAGCACCGCGAAGTCGGGGATCAAAGCCACCATTACGAACAGGACACTGGATGTCAGGTAGGTGTAGACCGCGCTGGGGTCCCACACCAACGGTGAGCGGATGTTGGGCCAGATTCCCCTGGCGTAGTCGAAGGGCACGAAAGGCAGCGTGTAAATCCAGTAAACGGTCCGCCACGGCCTTCCGGTATGGACAACCGGCATGAGCATGGCGGTCATCAACGAGAAAACGGTCAAAACCTCGGCCGCTCGGGTTGCGGGCCGGCGCCATTCGGCCTTGGAAAGCCTGAGGATGGCCGAAAGCATCACTCCGGCGTGGCTGATGCCGATCCAGAACACAAAGTTGGTGATGAAAAAGCCCCACATCACCGGCCGGTTCATGCCGGTCACGCCCATTCCCTTGTTGACCAGCAGTCCGGCGGCGCTGAACGCTGCCAGGACCAATATGGCCAGCAGACCGACGGCAACCCAGAACCACTTCGGCGATTCCAGTATCGACCGGAGCAGGTCGCGGTTGACCTGGGTTGGCGACAGCGCTCTCCCTTCTTGCATTAAAGCTCCTGATTACCGGTCCAGCATCCCGCCGGTTTCCGGGCCGACCCCGGCTGGGTCTGCGGAATTGCTGAGCTCCTTTCGGTCCTCATCCCGGTCATCACCATCCCGGTCATCATTCGGGCTTGGCCAATACCAGGTATTCTCCGCGCACGAAGGTCCGCAAGCTCTGGTACATGGTCCCCTCTTTGACTTCCCAGACCGAGAGGATGGGAATGACCTTGGTGGCGGCCAGGTAGACCAGCGAGGCGGCCCCGATGCCTCCCAGTAGCATCAGAACGTCCCAGAGATCGGGATACACCGGCGGAGGCACGTGGTCCAATCCGATGCCGTAAATGTCGCCCGCGTTAAACGACCCCACAAAAATCCTGAGATTGAACAGGAACGCTCCGACGAGAGCGGAGATCCCGGCCAAAGTGGGTCCCCACGCCGTTTTTCGTACTGGATTCCAGAGGAGAATCAGGAAAGGGGTCGCGAACGTAAAGACAAAGTTGGCTACGAATACCGCGCCATAGGACTGGACGAAGAAATACTTGATGATGTTTTGTTCAACTTCCAGCCGGCCGAACCAGTACGTTATGAAGAAAGCGAAGGTGTGGTAGGCCCACAGCAACGTGAACGCCAACATCAACTTGCTGGCCGACCAGAAGGTGGATATCCCGATGTAGTTTTCGTAGCCGCACCAACGCCGCATGACATACAGAACCACCAAGACCAGCCCCAAGGAGGCCTGGAAGCTGGTCAGGCTGTACAGTGGCGGGAAGATGGAGTCTTTCCAGCCCGGCACCAGGCTCTGGGCGTAATCGGTGGTAAGTATGAAGTGGACGTAGATTAGGAACATGAAGTAGAACGCGCCCAGGATGGCGATGCCCGCCTTTTGGACCTCCCATTGCCGCTTGCTGCCGTACCAGTGCCCGGCCAGCAGATTGCTGATGGTGCGGCGCAGCCCGGTACTGGTGAACCGGGATTCGGCCAGGTCCGGCATTGATGTCAGCCAGAGGATCGCCAGGCTGGTGACGCCCAGGAAAACCACGCCCAGCATGTCCCACCAAAGGGGAGCGCCGATGGGCACTTCGAACCAGATGGTGCGGCGAATCTCCAGGGTGTGCTCGCCTCCCACAGTGTTGTTGATGGCCGGCATCACGACCAACAATGGGATAAACAAGATGGTGTTTACCACGCCCACCACCGCGAAAAGCTCTGAGACGCGGGTCAGAGGCCGGCGCCAGTGGCTCTTGGTAAACCGGAAAGTCACCGCGGCCAGGGGCGCCGCGCTGGTGACCATGAACACGAAGAAAAAGCTGGTAGCGTAGTATCCCCAAACCGTGTAATCGTCGAAGCCGTCGACCAAGGCCCGGGCGACAAACCCGATAACCCCCAGGGCGAAAAGCAACCCCGCCACGGCCAGGGCCCACTTGAAAGGCCTGGGGGTTGCCCTGGTCCTAGCGGCGATGTCGCCCGTGATCTCGGCCGCGTTGGGGAAGACCCACATTCCGGCGTGATTGTGTCCGTTTTCAGCCATGGACCCCGTTCTTCAGTGGATATTTGTCGACTTTCTTCAGGTATATAACATTGGGTTTGGTGCCCATTTCTTCCAGCAGCCGGTAGCCACGCTTGGTCTCGGCGTCCCAGCTCCCTGCTTCTCCGTTGTGGGAGTCGTCGTTCAGAGCCGAGAAGAATTTCTGCACCGGCCCGCTCTCGTCACCCTGGTCGCCGAACTTCAAGGCATTGGTTGGGCAGGCGTGGACGCACGCCGGAAGCAGGTTGCGGTCTTTCATTGTAGCGTGGTTCAGTTCGCGCCTTTCCTGTCGTTCAACCTTTAGTTCGGCTCGTCGGATCCGCTGGATGCAAAAAGAGCATTTCTCCATGATCCCGCGGCTGCGAACGGTAACGTCTGAGTTCAGGTGGTTGCGAAGGCGCTCGGGCCATACCGGCTCCCACCAGTTGAAAAATCTGACTTGGTAGGGGCAGTTGTTGGCGCAGTACCTGGTGCCGATGCACCGGTTGTATACCTGCACGTTCATTCCCTGGTCGTTGTGGTAGGTGGCAAAAACCGGGCACACCGGTTCGCAGGGGGCGTTCTCACAATGCTGGCACATGATGGGTATAAACCGCGCCTTGACGTTGGGGTATTCCCCCTCCCAATAACGCTCGATGCGGATCCACTCGTACGCCCGGCTCTGCTGGAAGTAATCCTTGGTGTTGATGGGAAGGTTGTTTTCCGACTGGCACGCTACAACGCAGGCCTGACAGCCCGTGCAACGATCCAGGTCCACCACCATGCCCCATTTGTGCGCTATTCGGTTAGTTACCATTTATTCATCCAGATTGCTTTCCCGGCTTCCGGCAGACTCCCCGGTATGGTTTCACCAACTTGGGGGGCTGCAAACGCTGTTCACCCGGTAATTTACCCTTCTGCGGGAACGGTTTGGATTATCCGCTCACCCTCGGTGGTCCCTATTTCCACCGGGGTCACCATGCCTTCCATCTTGGACACGCGCATGCTGGCTCCAGTGGAGCTAATTCGAACCCGAGTGCCGGCCCAGGCCAGAGATCCAGTGTCAGCCACCTTCATGGGCTCGAGGATATCCACCACGTTGGAGCTTTCGGTTCCCGCCCGGTCCGAAGCGTAGCTGGAACCGTTCCGCCGGCCCTGCCCCAGTGGAATCGCCACGATTCCCGGCGGTACTGCCGGCGTAGGATACACCAAGGCGCGAATGGAGTCGGCGTAGGAGGTTATGCGGACCGAGTCTCCTTCCCGCAGCCCCAACTCCCGGGCCTTGTGGTCGTTGATTTCCACCCAAGTCTGCCAGGTTATGCTGGTCACCGGGTCCGGCGTCGCCTGCATCCAGGGTAGGTGCCCGTTGCGGCCGTCCAAAAGAGTGTTATGGGAGAACGGCACCAGGTAAAAGGTATCGGAGGCAGGGTCCGGTCCGATGAAGTTGGGTTCCGAGGACTTGGCCGCGATGCTGGCGAACAGCCCATCGGGAGCCGCCGGCGTTGGCCCGGTGATGCCATCGTCCCACCAACCGCCGCGCCGCAGCAATTCGTTCCAAAATTCCCCGGCGGTGGCGGCCTGGATTGATCCCCGGTTCAACTCGAACAGCGAGTCCGATCCCTCCCGGAGCAGGCTCTGGAACGTGGGCCAGGGCAATTCCGATTCTTTACCCAGCTCTTGAGCCATGGTTAGCAGTACGTCGGGGAAACTCAGCGGGTCCAAATCATGCAGCGGATTCACCACCGGTTGCTGGTAACCCACCACCTGGTAACCCGGTCCCGGCTCCGGAACATCATTGCCCCAATCTTCCAGGTATACGCGGTCTGGGAGAATCAGGTCGGCCATGATACTGGTTTCATCCAGGAATGGGGAGAAGCTGACGATAAACAGGTTGTCGGCATCCTCCAGAGTGCGCCGCATGTCCAGGGAATCGGGAAGGCCAAGGACCGGGTCGGCATTGTGGAGCAACAGAAGCCGGGTTTTCCCGCTCTTGATGTCCTCGGCGGCCCTGGCCCAATCGTCCAATGTTGCCACCTGGGCGGTGGACGGGACGTCTTCAAAGGGAATGGACGGATTGAACTTTATGCCCCCGGTTTCGCCGACGCTTCCAACCAGGTAGTTCAGCGCGTAGATGGCTTCCAAGTTGAAAAGCCCGTTGCTAGTTGCGCCAGCGGAACCGCCGCCAATGGCCAGGCTGGGACGGGAGTTAGCAAAATTCCGCGCCAAGACACGGATGAATTCTTCCGGGCTGCCGCCGGCGAACTCTTCAGTCAAGCCGATTCTCTGGGCTACTGCTCCGGGACGGAAACGTTCCAAGGCTGATGGCCCCTGCCCGCCGGTGAGCGTTCCGATGTCGGCGCTGGAGTGGGCCAATCCCTCGGACATAATTACGTAGGCCAGGCTCAGGGCCAAGTGGCCCTCCCAACCGGGAGTGATGGGGACCCACCGGTCGGCGTTGGCCCCGGTCATGGAGAACCGGGAATCCACGTGATAAAAGGTCCCGCGCTGGCGTCCTTTACCCTGGCGGAACTCCCCATAGGCTTGGCCCCAGCGGGTGGGTGAAAGCCAGGTGGATAGGAAATCGGCGCCAAAATTAAGCAGGAAGTTGGTGTTTGCCAGGTCGAAGTCAGGCATCTTTTCCTGGCCAAAAACGTTGCTTACGGCGGCCAGGTAGGTGTTGTTGTCCAGGGTTTCGAATCCGAGCCTCTGTCCTCCGACTGCGGAAGCAAACCGGTCGGCCACCAGGGCCAGATGCCCCCGGAGCGGCTCGGTGACCATGAGCATGTCGCCGCCGTTGTCCTGGAGCTGCTGACGCAGGGTTCCCAATCCAGTGGTTCCCGGGGCGTCTTTCCACGGGACCGGCGTGAAGTGTCCAGAGCCCCGGGCTCCGGACCGGCGCATGGGGCCTGCAATGCGGTCGGGATGATACACGGCTTGCAACCCGGCTTCGCACCGAGCGCTCTGTTTGCCGTGGTTCACCGGGTATATGGGGTTGCCCTGAACCTTCTTGGCCCGACCGTCCATAACCCGGACCACTATCCCCTCGGCGCAAGGGCAGGTCCGGCAGAGGGTGGCATACCAGTTGTCCTGGCCGCGGACCAGGTCTTCCGGCAGCATATTCGGGCTTTGCAGGCTGAACTCGCCTTCGCGTATGCCGAAGCCCTCGCAGGCCACGGCTCCTACCGCCGAAAGGCCCGCCCAAGCCAGGAAATTTCGCCGCGTCAATTTCATCTATAAATTCTCAGGGAAGATCCCTCTTCTCGCTACTTGTGGCAAACCGTGCAGTCGGTCGGCGCATTGTTTTGACGGTGGCAGTCCAGGCAGGTGCCCATCTTCAGCGATTGGCCCTGCTTGGGTTTCACGACTGTCATGGAAGCCACTTCGCCGTGGCAGACGGAACAAGTTTGAGACACGCTCAAGGGCTGGTCCGTCTTCTCGCCGTTGATCAAGGTCCGGGTTTGACCGTTGGCGGGCTCGGTGAAAAACCGGATGTGGGCTTCGTGCACGAAACGCACGTGGTCGGGCACCCGGTGAACCCGTTCCCAATCGATGGGCATTCCTTCCGCAAAAGCCTGGGTGACCTTGAGGATTTCCGCCTTTTCAAATTCGGTCCGTCCCAGCGCAATTTTGTGGCAGAATACGCACTGCTCTACTGCCGGCACCGTTGCCGCCGCTCCCTTGGTTACGTTTCGATGGCAGAATTCGCATTGAATTCCCATGCCGCCTTCAGAGGGCGCTCCGGCATGGATCGTGTGGGGGAAGGCCACCGGCTGCGGTGGAGCGTTGCCCAAGCCGAAGGGCGGGTTGGAGAACCAGGAGATCAACAGTACCACCACGACGAATCCAACGATAACGGTAACGCCAAAGCCCACGGCGGAAATGGCTAAGACTTTTCCCGTTAGACCAAAGGGCATCAGGCCTGACCCACCCGACGGTCTTGCCGGTCCCCCCGAGGCCGGTCCCCCCGAGGATAGATGCGGGCCCGGCGACTCCAAACCGTGTCAGCAACAGAGAATCTCGCGGGCTCCAACTTGTTGGGCGCGTCGACGCGCCTCGCAACGGGATCTAGCATCAAATTAAATCAGGTACCGGTTCCAGAAGTTCTCGACGGTCAACGTTTGGTTGATCGCCAGGACCAGGATCACAATAGCGGCTGCCAGCACCACCAGGGCAAAGCCGGTCATGGGAATTCGCAGACGCAGCACCGTACCGGGAAGGTGTCCGGTCAACACCAGTGACGGAAGGATGGCATGGGCTACCACCATAGTAAGAACGAAAGTGACGATAAGGGGAAGATAAATCCAAAGCCACTGTAGCCAAATGTGGATGTTCTCCCAGTCGGCGACAGTTAAGGCTTTGGGATCTTCAAACATGCTGGAAGAGGCGTCTCTGCGGACAAGATTCCAAGATATAAATCACGTGGAATTTCGGCCCTGTTCAAGGCGAAGTGAAAAGTATCACAATGCCCTATGGGTGTCAAGGCATTTTCCGTGCAGCGGGGGCGGCAACGGAATCGGAATTGATGCCGCCGATTCCCGCCGCGGTGCTCCGGCTGTCTGCCATGATTGCCCGCAGGAAACAGCTTGTGTAAAATGCCGTAACGACCAAACCGCACCTAAAACTGTCCTGTGAGACTTGGGAATCGCAAAGCGAACATTAGAGGAGACGGCAAAATGGACTTCGGTCTGAAAGGAAAACGAGCGTTGGTAGCCGGAGGGGGACGCGGCATCGGCAAAGCGATCGCCAAAGTGTTGGCGGTTGAAGGAGTCGACGTGGTCATTGCCTCCCGGACCAAGGACCAACTGGAACAATCCGCCAGGGAAATTGAGGACGAAACCGGCCAGCGGATTATCCCCATGGTGGTTGACGTCACTCAAAAAACGCAGGTTGACCGTCTGGTGGCGGACGCCGCCGAGCAACTGGGTGGCCTGCACATTCTGGTGAACAGCGCGTCTCTGCCCGGTGGATCTCCCGGTGCGGTCGGCCCCGTTGAAACCGTGGATGACGACGAACTAATGAACGACTTCGACGTTAAATACGTAGGAGCGCTGCGCTGCGCCCGGGCGGCGATTCCTTACTTGAAAGAGCAGGGTTGGGGCCGCATAGTGAATATCAGCGGCGGCAACGCGAGAAACGCCGGAAATCTTAGCGGGGGCGCGCGCAACGCCTCGCTGGTGCACCTGACGAAGACGATATCCAACCAGGTTGGTCAGTACGGCATTACCGTGAATTGCATTCATCCAGGGACCACCCGCACCGAGCGGACGGCTGAGATGATGGCCGCCCGGGCCCAACAGTTGGGCATCACCCCCGAGCAGGTGGAGGAGCAGGACTTTGCGCCGGGGTCGCCCCGCGGCAACGCGATGTGCCGGTTGGTGGATGCCGCCGAGATAGGTTACCTGACGGCCTTCTTGGCCTCAGAGCAGGCTTGGGCAATCACCGGTGAATTGATCGTCTGCAACGGAGGCGTGGGCAACGCGGTTTACTATTAGACGAGGGTCCGGTGAACTGGTTCACCGGCGCCCATAGCTGGCGCCTGTAGCTATTGAAGTCATCCGGCCCCCGGACTAGCCGGGGGTCGGATCGCGTGAAAGCGCTTCTTAAGAGGGTCTTTCCTTACGTTCTTTTTCCCGGGCCTCTGCCTGATTCCGGAGGGCGCGGCCCTTGTCCGGCGTAGGGTCTTCCACCAAACCATAGATTGCCCGCCCTTCATGGTCCTCAGGCAGGTACTCGGTGATTGGCAGGCCATCTTTGTTAACGAACAGCAGGCAGTGGCAGTACTTGTAGATTTGCATGTCGTCGCAGGCGCAAATCCAGGTGCGGTGAGAGACCTCTTCCTTCTTATCCGGGTAGAACCGGCAGGGGCAGAGCGGGCGGCCCAACTCCTCGACATACCTGGCTAAGCCCAAAACGACCTGCTCGGTGACGCCTTCGGTGGGATGGGTGAAGGTCCCCGATTTTTCGCAGTACTTCTCCACGAAGTTCTGCATCTTCTTGATGGCTGCATCGCCGGGTTTTTCGGCCATTGTTGATACTCCTTGGGCCCAGGTTTAGCCGACCTCGGCTTTTTTATGAACGGTCCGGACGGGGACGAAAGGCCCGTCGCCTGAACGATTATAACGATTCAATGGGTAATCAAATTGTTGGCGGCGGAGAGAGTGGGATTCGAACCCACGATACCACGGAGGTATACCGGTTTTCGAGACCGGCGCTTTCGTCCGCTCAGCCATCTCTCCCGGATTCGAAAGCAAGGCGTTTTTTCAGCCCTGCCCAACTTGCGGGTCCGATAATGCCGCGCCTTCGGCAGTTTTTACCGGCTCTCGAACGTTCCGCTTTACCATCCCCATCTTAACACCCCACTTGACGGCACGAAAGATTACATTTTGACATTGCGAGGCCGTTGGTGCGGATAATCCCCGGCGCAGACAAGAAGTTGGTCCAGTCCGGTCCTGCGCCCGGGACGATGCTACCTGATCCGGGACTGCTGGCGCCGCTCAACCTCGCCAAAGCGGAGTTTCAGGAATTTAACGGTAGTTCCGGCGGCTGTCAATGACCTGGTTGTTGGATCTTGGGCGCAGGGGAGACAGCCGAAGTATTCTGCACAAGCATCTATCAAACGTCAGCGAAGAAGTTGGCGAAGAAGTTGGCGTCCAGTTTCTTGACCTCGTAGGTCGTTTGGGTGAATACGCCGACACCGTGCTTGATCATTAGTTCAGCCAGTTCCGGCCCGTCGATTAAACGAATGAACTGGTTTCCCAACGAGATGGTTTCAGCTGTCTGCCGGGCCGTCTGGCTGAAAGTGGAAGTGGTTATAAACACACCTTTGGTCGCACCATGCGTACCCAAGCTGCCTGAAAAGGTTTGGATTTCTGGTCGCCCCACCTGGCTGGCTATGTACCGCTTGGCCTGAACGTAAACCTTCTCCAGACCCAGTGTGTCTTGGTTGAGGATGCCATCAATACCTTGGTCACCGCTACGACCTACTACTCGGCCGTCCCCGTAGCCCATCCTTGACAATAATTCAACGACCAGGCGCTCAAAACCGGAATCGGTTACCCCTTTCACACTAACCAAGATTTCGTCGGATAGCATATTCTGCTGTTGCGCATGGCTTTTGGCCATCACCTCATCCGGAGTAAAATCGACAGAGCCCCAAGTGCTGGTTTCGGGTGCGCCCGAACTCTCCCGGGATTCGGGCCATAACTTTTGGAGGTCGCCAAACCTGATGATGCCTTGTTGATTTGCTAGAAAGTCCCGTCCAGTTTGGGTGATTTCCCACTGGTTACGTTGGGGGTCATCGATCAGCCCCGCCTTCTTTGGATCGGTCATGGCCCAGTTTGTACGGTTTTCCATCCGGGTTTGCACACCTGAAGGCACCATTTCTTGCAGGTCGGTATCGGTCAGGGAAAACATAGCGGTCAATTGCTCGAGGAACTCCTTCCGAGTCAAATGTTGAGCGGAAGCGTTTGCGATCTCCAGGACTGGCCTGTGCAGCTCGTCCAATCTAGGTACGGCCATCGTTTCCGGCTCCTTGTACCCTGTTCCCCAGCTCGATAGTCCCGGATTTTACACTATTCGTTACTCCAAACCAGCGGCAATCTGCAATCGACCAGAGTTTTTTCATTGGTGGGCGTCAAAAGCGATGCCCTGAAGGGCGAGAGCTTCCTGGAGCCTGGCAGCGTGGCGGCGCAGGGCCTGATTGCCGACAAGCTATGACTCCTTCCCCGCCGGCTTCGGTGGTCGGGCACCTGGTCCAATGCTTTACTCAATCCCATCTACCTCACCTCCCCACTTTCATGCCGCCCGCCCTATGACTATTCCCCAACAATGAAAAGGTCCTGTCTGTGACGCTGGACAGACCAGCCGAGCCCTCGGGAACTCGCCGTTCTGCGACGAATTCCCTGGACGAGTCGAGACCGGAATGACGGTGTGGAATCGATTCACCTGGACCGATATTCGTGTCGACGGGCTTCCTCCTATGCCGTGTAGTCCGGGGTCAGCGAGCTGGTAGTTAGTCACTCTTTTCTCTCAACTACCCACTTCTTTTTCGCCATGGCTGCTATCGCGAAGATCCCGGTGGCTACCAGAGCCATGGCCGGCCCGGAGGGCAGGTTGGCGTGGAAGGATAGATAAAGGCCGGCCACCGCCGAAATTACGCCGATCACCGCCCCGATGAAGATAACCCCAACGAAACGCCTGGCGATCATGTACCCCGTCGCTGCGGGCGTGATGAGCATTGCCATAACCAGGACGATTCCGGAGGCCTGGATGCCGATGACGATGACCAAGGCGAGGAGGGCAAGAAGCACGTATTCGATTAGGCCCGTCCTGATTCCGACTACCGTCGCGCCGACGGGGTCAAAGGTGGTGTACACAAACTGCCGGTGAAACGTGTAGACCCCGGCCACCACCAGGGCGGTCAGCCCGAGCGAGACAAAAACGTCCGTCTGCGATACCCCGAGGACCTGCCCAAGCAGCAGGTCTTCGATGTTGACGTTGACGACGGCGTCTGTCGAAAGCATAACGAGGCCCAGCGCAAACATACCGGCAAAGACGACGCCGATGGAGGTGTCGTCGCTGATGCCGGTGCGCCGGGTGAGGTAGCCCATCAGCAGGGCGATGGCGATTCCCGCCGGCACTGCGGCCAAGAAGGGGCTGATCCCCAGCAGGAAAGCCAGCGCCATCCCGGGCAGGACCGAGTGGGCGAGGGCGTCCCCCATGAATGCGCGTCCACGTGTGATGACGTAGGCGCCAATAACCGGGCACATTACGCCCACAAGAATGGAGACAATCAGCGCCCGCACCATGAAGCTGTACTGGAATGGCCCGATGACATAGTCGAACATTGTTAGTGTCCCTCGTGGCCGCCGTGGGTTCGGGCGAAGTCGATGCCGTGGGAACCGTAGAGTTCCTCAAGCACCTCGGGTGTGAACGCCTGGGCGGGCGGACCGAAGGCGCAGACGTGCCGGTTGATGCACAGCACCTGGTCGAAGCGCTCCGCGAGGTTGGTAAGGTCGTGGGTTGCCAGAAGCACAATCTTCCCCTCGTCGCGTACAGACTGGAGCACTTGCACAATACTTTCCTGGGCCCCCACGTCAACGCCGCTGAACGCCT
Organism: Dehalococcoidia bacterium; assembly: GCA_963663135.2. Lineage (GTDB taxonomy): Bacteria > Chloroflexota > Dehalococcoidia > Lucifugimonadales > UBA3495 > Io17-Chloro-G2. Next base: position 473,706 of record CAXXRM010000002.1, read on the forward strand.
CGTCCAGGAGGACAATCGTGGCCTCCTGGGCCAGCGCTCGGGCTATCAAGACCCTCTGTCGCTGGCCGCCGGAAAGCTCGTTCATCATCGAAGACCGGCGTTCCCACAATCCCACCCGCTCCATGCAGTTCCGTGCTATGTCCCGGTCACGCTTGCCGGGGTTTCGGAACAACCCGATGTGGCAATATCGCCCCATCATCACCACGTCCAGGACCGTGGCCGGGAAGCGCCAATTGATGTTGTCGCGTTGGGGGACGTACGCCAGGGCTCCGTTGCGGGCCTCCGCGCCGTGTAGGTCTACTGTGCCTTGCGCGATAGGCAGGATTCCCGCAACGGCGTCGAACAGCGTGCTCTTGCCCGCGCCGTTCGGCCCCACGACCCCCACCAGGGAACCCTGACCGACGTCAAAGGTTACGTCGAAAAGCGCACGGTAACCGTCGCGCTCCACAGTTACGTCCTCTACGGTTAAATGCGGTCCAGAAGCCAACTTCAATAACTCCTAACTTCCAGGGAAATTGCACCTGGCGTATTCCTGGCGCCCGCCGGAATCCGGTTTCCTGGTACTGCCGCGCTTCCTAAAACGGTTGGGGCCGGGACGGCGCGGTTATCTCAGGGCCGCAGCTATGCGTTCGACGTTGGTGCGCGACATCTCAATGTACGTCTCTGCGCCGCTGCCTTTGGAGCCGAGGGAACCTGAGTGAAGTCGGACGAGGGTGGCGCCGGATTCATTAGACACAGCCGCGGCCAAACGTTCGCTCACCGTTGTCTCGCCGAACACCGCCGTGACCTCGCTCTCCCTGACTTTGTCTACGAGGTCCGTCAAGTCCTCCGCGGACGGCTCCACCTCAGTGGTGATGGACAGGATGACCCCCACCACCTCGAACCCGTATCGGTCCGCGAAGTACCCGAGACTGTCGTGGGAAGTCACCAGCAGTCGGCGGTCCTCCGGAATTTGGCTGACCTGCTCCTCGGTCCAGTTGTGCAACTCGTCGAGCCGCCCGTCGTAAGCGAAGGCATTGGCGCGGTAAGCATCGGCACGGTCCGGGTCGAGCGCGGACAGGCGCGCGGCGATGTTATCGACCACGACCCTAACGCGGAGGGGGTCGAACCAGAAGTGGGGGTCGTAAATGCCGTGGCCGTGGTCCTCGTGCTCGCCCGCACCTTCGGATGTTATCTCCTCGATTGCCTCTATCGCATCGCTGGCCTCTAATTGCCCGTCATCGACCTTGCCGACGATGGCGAGGGCCATGGCGGGCAGTTCGTCTTCATCCCCGTAGTCCTCATCCTCAGCGCCCTCCAGCAGGCCCTTTATCTCCGCCAAAGCGACTTCAGGGCCGATCTTGCCCTCTTCAACTTCGTGGACCACGTGGTTGAGCTCTTCTATGACCTCGACTTCTTCCCTGTGGGACCCGGCGAGCTCTATAGGATCGACCGTCTCGGCCAACTCCACAATGGTAGAGGGGTCCCGCGCGGCGTTCTGCAAGAGGTCTTGGAGCCAGGACTCCTCGAGGCCCAGCCCGACACTCAGCACGAGGTCGGCGTCGGCGATTCTGGCAATGTCCTGAGCGCCCGGTTGAAACGCGTGCGGGTCGGCTCCGGCCGGCACCAGACTGAAGACCTCCACGTGTTCCTCTCCGATGTTCTCAACCCAGTCCGCCAGAATGTTAGTCGTCGTGACTATTCGGATGGTTGTCGCCGACTCCGACGCGGCCCCGCCCGAAGCAATTGAGCACGCGGCTAGGGCGATGAGCAACGCCAGCAGGGAAAGGCTGGCCCTCACCAGGATAGCCAAGCGGTTATTGGGACTGAGTATCATTACACGCCAAGCTCCTTTTGATTTGGCCACTCTTGAGGTGGTAAATGTTCCAGTGAAACCGAGGTTCATTTAATGAGAGTAAGTATCAATTACATGCATAGTGAAAGTGGTTGGCGGTCCATGAAGTTTCTAGGCGCCCTCGTCCTTAACGCAGCGGTCGCAGGTGATGTAGAGCTCGATCCGGTGGCCGACGATGTTGCCCGGGATGTCGTCGCCCAAGGCACGGATTAGGCGCTCAACAGTGGCGGCGCGGAACTCACCGACGTTTCCGCACCTGACGCATACGGTGTGGTGATGGTGCTCAATGCTGGACAGGCTGTACCTGGGAGCTCCGTCCACGAGGTTGAGCCGGCAGACCACGCCAGCCTTCATCAGGAGCTTGATGGTCCGGAAGATGGTCGCCCGGCCCGTTCCGGGTAACTCATTACCAATCTCTTCGGCGGTAAAGCCCTCCCGCTTCCCCTCCAGAATCTTAATAATGGCCCGTCTCGGAGCCGTGGAACGGTATCCTTGATTCTCGAGGATGGCCATGATGTCCGGGCGTACAGTAAGAGGGATTTGCATAGGGCTCAGTGTCAAAAGGACTCAAACATAATGATACCCACTCTCACTATGGTAGCAGTAATTTCTTGGCAGTGTCAACCCGGCTGTCGGTGAGTGCCAGGGACTTTTCATTCCTCAAAAAATCTCCGTACCCCTTTGCGCCCCCTGCGTTAAACCGCCCCCCGCGCGTCACCCGCCCCTTGACACCCCCGAATGCACCTCCCTATCATCGAACTAATGTTCGCTAACACAAAAAGCCAGGAAGCCCAACCACCATCCCTCGCCGACATCGTCCGCGAGGAAACCGAAGACGGCCGCCTAATTGTCCGCTTTCTCATCGACGTCATGCAGGGCCTCCTCGAAGATTTCAATCCCTGCCACCGCCTGGACGCCGCCCGCCAACTCCTGAACCTCGGCTTCCACCCGGCCCAAACCTTCATAGACACCAATACCCCCGCCTCCCCAACCCATAAAAATCCCCGCGCCCTCGGCGTCCCCGGCGTTGAAACCGCCACCCTCCACCGGGAGCTAGCGGCCCTCATCCGGGAAGAGACCGACAACGGCCGCACCACCGTCCGCTTCCTGGTCGACGTCATGCAGGGCAACCTCCAGGACTTCAAGCCCCACCACCGCCTGTCCGCCGCCAAAGAACTCCTGCGCCGCGGCTTTGACACCCCTGTCCCTGCCGACGCCGGCAACTCAGCCGCCACGGAATCCGACCCGGAGCAATCCGCCCCGGCTGAAAAAACCACCGCGGCGCCCCGCTCCTGGACCCACATCCTGGAGGGCCGCTATGCCGGCTACCCCGTCGGCTATAACCGCTACGAAACGGAGTACGGCCCCTTTGACTTCCGGTCCTACGATGACGAGGAATACCACTTCGACACCCACGGCTCTCGGGCCCTGACGCACATCTCCGGCGGTGAGGAGGCAGCCAGCGCAGTCCACAAGACGGTCTTCGACTTCCGCTTCGCTGCCTGGAAGCTTGCCAAGGCTACCGGCCAGGACCGCGACCGCTGCGACCACCTGATCAAGATCCCCGACGACTGCCCCCAGCCCGAAAACATCTACGGCTACCAGGCCCTGCGGCAGATATTCGGCACCGAGCAGGCCGCCCGGATAGCCGCCTGGGCCGTCGCCCAATACCACCGGAAGCAAGCCGACCTGGCCGCCGGCCTTGGTCCCGAATCCCCGGCCCGGCCCCCGCCCCCGGACACCATCTGGGACCAACCGGCGGAGGAACTGTACCCGGATGACCGGTCGCCGCCGGACCCGGAACCTGACGCTCCCGATGCGCCCAAGCTAACCATGCTTGAGGAATATTTAATCCACCGCCACCGGGAGCGCGCGCGGAACGACCGGAATAACTGGGATGATGACCCGCCCGGTTTAATCTATGACCGGGTTACCATCCCCATAATACCGTGACGCCCCCGCCCAGGGGCGCCGCGGTCGCCCCTCCACAAAACTCCGCTCCCTCTGCGCCCCTGCGTTGAACGCCCCCCAATCTGAACAGTTACGTAGCAAGGCAAGGGCTTGCTATCGCGGCAGATTACAATTATAGTTAGCACCTACTATCAACGGAAAACATCCGAGAATGACCCCCGCCCCGTTGATTATTGAACCCTGCCGCCTGGAGTTCCCTTTTGACCCAAGAAGAAATTGTGGAACGCCTTCGCCAGTGGGGAGTCAGGGTGACGCCCCAGCGTCTAGCCATCGCCGAAGCCGTATTGAACTCCACCGACCATCCGACGGTCCAGCAGATCCACGACCGGGTACGGGACCATTTTCCTTCCATGACGCTCGCGACCATCTACTCCAATCTAGGGGTGCTTGAGCGCAGCGGGATGATCCAGGAACTGCCTTTTGAAAAAATGTCCCGGTACGAATCCAACGTCGGCCCCCACGTCAACTTGGTCTGTATCCAGTGCGAAACCGTGATGGATGCCGATGCCGGCCAAGAGGCTGTCCTGCGTCTCAAGAATCGAATTTCAAGCCATTCCAACTTTGAAGTAGCGTGGCAACGGGTGGACTTTTACGGATGGTGCCCCCGTTGCGCCGCGGCTAAACGTCAGAACCAATCCGTCGGCGCCTAAAACAGGCCACCGGAAATTTGAATCCTCCGCGCCGGACGGGATTTGGCGCGGGGGATTTTATATTTTCCGACACTCTTAACCGCCAAGGACAAGTATGGTAACCGGCGTGGTGGGCATCACCCTTTGGACCGATAACCTGGAAGCGATGCTCCAGTTTTATCAAGACACCCTGCGGCTGCCGCTGCACTCGAACCACGGCGACTTTGTTGCGTTCGACCTGGGCGGGGTCAGGTTCAACCTGGGTCTTCACGGCAGCGTGTCCGGCGCGTCGGCAGACCCATTCCGGATCATGCCACACCTGGGAGTAGAGGATATCCAATCGGAATACCGCCGCCTGGCCTCCGCAGGCGTGGAATTCATCCGTCCGCCGGAGCAGGAGCACTGGGGAGGATGGGTGGCAACCCTGAAAGACCCTGATGGAAACATCATCCAGTTGTTGCAGTTGGTTTGACGCAGCATTGACCGTTCGGGGGCGCAGAATTAGAATGCATCTTGAATATGGAGTTGGCAACCCAGACGATTACCCGGCTTTTGCCGTAGAAGGAGGGCCAAAATGGGAAGAATCAATGGTCTGAGTCACGTCGGCGTGTTCGTGAAGGACCTGGATGCGATGACTCGATTCTATTGCGAGACCTTGGGTCTAACCGAGTCTCACCGCAATGAGGACCGCATGGTTTTCCTTACTGCTGACATTGACAAGGAGGACCACGAGGTAGTCCTGGTGCGCGGAAGGGAAGGAGACGCCAAGATCATCCAGCAGATGTCGTTTCGAGTAAACGACGTGGAGGACGTAAGGGCGTTCTACCGGACCTTCAAGGACATGGGTGTTACCATTGACCGAACGGTGAGCCATGGGGCCGGGGTCTCGTGCTACTTCTTCGATCCCGAAGGCAACCGGATGGAAGTATTCGCCGACATACCCGTGGACCAGCGGGGCTACAATGGCCCGATAGACTTGGAAAAATCGGCGGACGAGCTTGTGGCTCAGGTTATTGCCGGGTAGGCTCGGCACTTGTGGCGAATTCGGGGCGCCGGGTGCAAACCCAGGCGCCCTTTTTCTTTCAAGGAATATCGGTCCAACTTGAGCCGGCCGATTTGCCGGTAGAGGCGAGCGGTGATGGCATCAGCGGTGGTGGCATCATTGGTCTTTGGGCGCTTGCCGCGGTTTCTGCCGGAGGCATTGGCCCTCCTCCCGCCATGGCCCCGTTCCGGGCCTGGATTTGACAGGGATGGATTTTGTGCAGGCCGGACACCTGGGCTACCGTTTCCTCCTCATTGATCCCGTGCCGTTCCGTGGCTGCGGCTTGTCTCCAGGCCTGGGGTGAAATGGCACTTTTGGGGTGGGCGGAGGAGCGGGATTTGGAACGATGTCTATAATCCAATATATTTCAGTGGAATTGATTTGCGCACCTGTGGAGTAAGACTCGATGCTGGAAATGAGGACTGTGGCCGCTGATGAGTTCGTTCAGTGGGTCCGGGCCGAGGCCAGGGCTTACGGCAACCGGTTGGCCGCTGATCCTGAGGTCTTACGGCCTCATTTCGATCTAGAGCGTTCGATCGCCGTCTTCGACCAAGGGAACATTGTCGGCGGCGCTCACTCTCACCGGGTTGAAATCTCTATCCCCGGCGGTTCGGCGGTGATTGCAGGGGTGGCCAACATTGCGGTGCAGCCCACTCATCGGCGTCAAGGTGTCATGACCAGCATGATGCACCACCAGATTCAAGGCATTCACCAGCGGGGGGAGTCGTTAGCCGGTTTGTTTGCCTCGGAAAGCGGGATCTACGGCAGGTTCGGCTATGGAATCGGGTCATTGCGAGAAGAGTGGACTATCCAGCGCCAATACACCGGGTTTGCCAGGTCCTACGAGACCACCGGCCGGTTCTTTTTTGTGGACCCGGCAGACATTGCAAAGGAGCTTGCCGAAGTATCTCGCCTCAGTTCCAAGGGCCGCCCGGGGGTATTCCAAAAAGCTCCCCACCTTTGGGAACGGGAGTCCCGGGCGCAGGTGCACCGGGAAGGCGGCCAGGGAGGCCTGTTCTACGTTGCTTATGAAGACGGGGGAAGGACGGAAGGCTACGCAAAGTACCGCACCAGTGGAAATACCCTCACCGTCAATGAATTGATGGCGACTAGCAACGGAGCGGCCGCCGCATTGTGGCGGTTCTGCTTTGACTTGGACCTTATCATCATCACGGAGGCGGAAAGGCGCCCCGTGGACGATCCCCTGCCCTGGATGTTGACCGACCCGCGGCGGCTGCAGCGGTCAATCCGCGACGGATTGTGGCTGCGTCTGGTGGACGTCGCGGCTGCCCTGGAACTGCGGAGCTACATGGAAACCGGTCGATTGGTGTTGGAGGTGCGGGACGACATTTGCCCGTGGAACCAAGGGCGATTCGAGTTGGAAGGGTCTGCCGAAGGGGCCGTCTGCCGTCAATCGAGATCAAGTCCAGACTTAGAGATTGCTGTATCAGCCCTGGCATCGGCATACTTGGGGACTGTGAGTTTCACGACCCTGTCCCAAGCCGGATTGGTGGAGGAGCGCACTCCTGGGGCGGTGCTGCGCGCCGACCGCATGTTCGCGGTCCAGCATCAACCCTGGACGCCGTTTGGTTTTTAGACCGGCCGGTCTGGCTTGCAGGGACGTGGATGCCGTTGGATGGGTCAGGAACTTGGGGCGGATTCTCGGGCGATGATTCTGGCGATTTCCGGCGGGACCTGTATTCCGTTCTTCTCTAATGCCTCCAATTTCCGCTCTATGCGCTCGCGCTCTGCCTGTTGGCCTTCTTGGCGGCCCTCCCGGCGGCCCTTTTCCATCGCTTTTCTCTCGACGGCTTCTTTGGCTGCGAATATCACTCTTGCCACCCCGTAAATGATAAATGTAGATGGGAACAGAAGCAGCGAGGCTACTATTATCACCCCGTCATCTTTGTTGGTCAGTCCATGGAGGAATCCGAGCCCCCATAATCCAATCAGGGACGGGAAGACGTTTAATAGCACCGCAATCAGTGCGTTGGCGCTGATGGATGCCGAACCGTCGGCCAAGACCCAGGATGGGGAGCGTCCGGTGTTCGAGTTCATTGTATCACTCTGCCGAGTTATCCCGGTTCGCCACCAGTCCCGGACTCCGCTTAGCCATTAGCCAGCCCACCGGAATTGTAAAACCCAAAACAGAGTCTCCAGACGCGTAACGATTAGGTCCGGCGGCAAGGTATACCGTTGAATCGTCGTCCGCTACCAGTCTTTGACACCACGTAACTGTTAGCTGGGGGGACCGCTGGGATTGTTATCCACCATCGCCTATCTCACGATGTTGGCAAACCTGAATTGGGGCCGATCGGCGCTCGCGGCCCGGCTTGTCACGGTTGGTTGGTCGGGCTATGATGCTGGCCAAAGGGGAGGGGAAAGGCGCTGTTCGAGAGAGGCGTTTTCCATCACCCCTGGTTCCCCGATACGCTCAATTTCCGCGATATCAGGAGGTGCTCCATGCCCCGTACGCCCACCGTTACGCGAGACCAGGTCCCGGAAGAATTGCGGGATGCTTTTGACGCCGAAACCGCCGCCACAGGCGGGGTCGTGACCAGCGGACCCGGTTCGGTAATGATTCACAGCCCGGAGATGCGCCGCCGGGCCAATAACTTGGTTAACTACCTGCGGGATGAGTCGTCGCTACCCAAGAAGCTCCAGGAACTGACGATGATTCTGACGGCTCGGACCATGGACTGCCAGTTCATTTGGCATGCCCACTCTGCGCGGGCCCGGCAGTTGGGCATCAGCGACGAGTTCGTGGACAACCTGCGGGACGGCAAACCCCTGCCACAGCTACCGGCGGATGAGCAGACCGTGGTTAACTACGTCACCGAGGTCTTCCAGAACCACCGGGTTCAGGATGCGACGTGGCAGGCTGCGGTTGACCAGTTTGGGCCGCTAGGGGTCACGGAATTGACCACCCTCATGGGTTACTACTCCATGCTGGCCTTCAATGCCAACGCCTTCCAGATTGACACCCCGGACGGAGGCGAACCCAAGCTGCCCGTCTAACGCTCCCGTTTCCTCAACTTGTTCTTTCAGCGGCCTGAGGGGCCCTCGAATAGCAAGTGAGATAATTGGAAACTGCTGGGATGGGGAAACCCCGCCTCGCGTTGCGCGGACCATAATCCATGGTGACTGTTCAACATACCCAGCCGGTGAAGGCTAGCCGACGGTGTCCACCACGGTCACCTGCTCAATAGTTCCGTGATGGCGTCGTCCACGAACTTGGTGTCTGCTTCGTTGGCGCCGGGGCCGCCGGCTAGGTGTCCCCAGATGGACTCGATGGGGCGGAACTCGGCGTTGGGCATCCGGCTGACTTCTATCTCGTTGTCCTCGGGTGGGAAATAGAGGTCGGTGCGGCCGGGCATCACTATTGCCTTAGCTTTAATAGCCCCCAAGCCCTTGTCCAAGCTGCCGTCATACAGGGCGTTGTTGCTGATGTCGGCGTTTTGCCAGCTCCAGAGCATGGCCAGCAGATCGTTGGCGTCGCTCCCCAGCCGGCGTCCCTCCCAAAAGGCCACCAGGTAGTCCTCCAGGGAGGAGTACCCAATTTTCAGGTAGACCTCCTCACGATAGAACGCTTGGGAGACGGCCCAACCGGCGTAAACTCGTCCAAATGCCCGCAGGCCCTTGGTGGGAGGCTTGTCGTACCAACCGTTGGCCCAGGCGTCGTCGGCGGTCAGGGTCGCTTTGACTCCTTCTAGGAACACAAAATTGTGATGGGAGGTCCTGGCCGATCCGCAGATGGGAAGAATTCGCTCCACCATTTCGGGAAACAGGCTGCCCCAGTGGTAAGTCTGCTGGCCTCCCATCGACCAACCGGTGACCAGGGCAATCGTTTCGATTTCGAATTGCTCGGTAAGCAGCCGGTGCTGGCACATTATGTTGTCGTAAAGCGTAACGGCGGGGAACCGCGCCCTGTCGTAGGGGCTTGGCGTGTTGCTTGGCGATGACGAGAGCCCATTGCCGAACATGTTGGGAACGACTATGAAGTATTTGCTGGGGTCAAGCGCCCTTCCGACGCCGATCTTTCCCTCGTTAAGGGTATGCTGGCTCCCGTAGGAGGTGGGATACACAATCACGTTGTCCCGCCGTGGGCTCAGTGAACCGTAGGTCTTGTAAGCCAGCTTGGCGTTCCGCAACGTTGCTCCGCGTTGGAGCACAACGTCGCCCAAGTCGAACACTTCGTAGTCGGGCATAGTCCATCCTGTCAGAAGGAATGATGAAGTCCGGTTAGTCAGGCCAGTATAGCCAAGCCGGCGTCTAATTCACAGGAATGGGTGTGGGAGGGGTTCGAGGGGTACGTGGCGGTAATGAGTTCGCCCCCGGGGAGAGCAGAACAAGTCACTGCTCTCCCCGGAGTCTCGCGGTTTCTTGCAGGCATGCGCCGAGCTAAGGCTTGGAGGGTGACATCACCTGGTTTGGAACGCTCCGGTTATGCGCCGGTCCACTCGAAAGCAAGGGTGGCGTAGCGCACGAAAACCGTTCCGCCGGGAGATCCCAAGGGACCATTGACCGCCAGTAGAGCAATTGTGTGCCGGTCACCGGCCTTGGCGTCGCCGGTGACCAGGACCCTCTGGGGCACGTTGAAACCCTGGATGACGCCCCGGTCCCGGTTGCATTCGCCGTCTATCCAAATCTCGCCGTAATCGTCGATGCAGGTCTCGAACTGCACTCGCATGCCGTCCACGGGGCGCCCTTCAATCGATTCGGGCAGGGTGACGTTAATCCGGTACCACATGAAACTGAATCCGTGGGACATCCGCCCCCCCAGGTCGGTGCATAACTCCCAGGCAGAATCATCGTAGTCCGACAGCCGGGCCGGACTGCCTTCCGCCTGTTCCACCAGGCCCTCGTTGGGTTGCCCCGGCACGTATCCACGGGCGAATTTCCACTGACCATTGACTGCCGCCTGCCCCGCGGCTTCCCCCAAGGACAGAGTTGCTCTTGGCATCCTCATCTCCTTACATTCTGAGAATTCTGCTGGTTTCAGTGTTAGTTGCTTGAGATGCCGGCCGGGTCTCCAAAGGCCCAAAGAAACGCCCCGGATAGCATCTTGGTGTTGGCATCGCCGTCAAACCGGTGTCCGCAGCCAGGCACCTCTCTCACTTGATAGGAGTGGGCGGCCAGGGGGCCTCCGCCCAACACTCGAGCCAAAAGGGCGGCTGTGGCGTCCTCCCCGCCGTAGACCAGGCAAATGTCTCCGGTGAACCTGTAAACGCCGTCGTAAAACTGGTCTCCCACGCTGTCGTAGGTAGACAGCAACAGCATCCGTTGTACTTGGGGATACCTATGGGCCACCGCGCCAACCGCAGAGCCGCCGGAGGAAAAACCGGCCAGGTTAACCACCGGCTTGTTGCTTCCACATAGTTCCTTCGCGTTTTCCAGGGACCAGTCGATAGTGTGGGACAGGCTCTCAATCAGGAGCCGATTCCAGCTTGCGCCTTTGTAGGAATATGGTTCCCACTCCAACTGGACCTGAAAGTCGGGACGTGGGGCGTTGTAGGTGACCATCGTACACAATCCCCGGCGCTGCAATTGGAGAGCGAGCTTCTTCCACCGTTCTTCCCGCCCGTCCTTCAGCTCGCCGGAGCCTGGGGAGTTGACCAACAACATCTTGGAATCGGTGGGGTAGGCGGTGACAGATATCTGATATGAGACCGGCTCCCCCAGTTCTGTCGTGATAACCCGGTCAAGGGAGGCGTCTATTGGGGCATTCGTGGCTGCCACTATGTCGCCTGGGGCCTCAGTCCCGGAGGTACCTGTTTTGGAACTCTGTGAACTCATCGGCCCGGTTGACGGCCCTCAGCAGTTCCGGCGACGCCTGCATTTCGCCCAGGTCCTCCAAACTGCCGCCCTCTTGAAGTTGGCGCAGGCTGTCATGGATGGCCTTGACCGCCGCGGCGTAGGTAGGATTGCCCAACATCAGTATGCGAACGCCATTCTCCGCCAGAAAGCCCGCGTCTTCCCGTATCTCCCGTGGCGGGCTGAGCACCGCCAGAGGCAGCGAGGTTGTCCGGTGCACCGCCTCCAGTTGCTCCCGGGTCCGGGCTCCGGTAAGCATGACGGCCTCGGCGCCGGTTTCGGAGTAAGCAGCGATCCGGTCGAGGGCCTCTGCCAAGGGGACTTCACCCAAGGCCGCCGAGCGCGCCACTATAACCGTCGATGGGTCGGTGCGTGACGCCACGGCGGCTTCCAGCTTTCCTACCTGTTCTTCCTTGGAAATCAGCCCAGGGTTTGCCATGTTAAATCGTTTGGGCACGAAATTGTCCTCGATCTCGATAGCGGACACCCCGGCGCTCTCCATTTCCCGCACAGTACGGGCCACGTTCACGGCGTTGCCGAAGCCGTCCTCCGCGTCCACCATCAGGGTGATGTCCCCAACGCGTGTGATGCGGCGGCAGTGGTCAACCACGTCCGACATGTTGGAGATCACGCCGTCCGGGGCTGCCAGATTGGCCGCCTTACCCACTGAGCCGGAAAGCACACACAACTCGTAGCCGAGCATGTGCGCGATGCGGGCCGATAGGGGATCAAAAATATTGGCCGCCAGTGTGCAGGTATCCCGAGCGATTATCCGGCGGAAATTATCACGGGCTAGCGACACCGTCCAACTCCATTAGGTTTTGCTGGATCCATATCCATGGATTCAAGACCAGGGCGGCCAGGCAGAAAGCAACCATCCCACGGGCCGACCTGGAGCATCCGGCCGTTACCCCTTGAAATGACTACCGGCCGGGCCGGCCTGCTACGGTAGCAGGCCGTATAGTTTGCCGGTGTTCTCACAAATAATCTTGTGCCTGACGCGTTCATCCACGCGGCCCAGGTCTTCTGCAATCATCTGGGCTGAGTCGGGCCAAACGCCATCAGGATGGGGATAGTCGGACCCCCACAGGATGTTGTCCTCTCCCACCAGGTGGACCACGTCGGCAACGATGGTTTCGTGCTGGTAGGTGGTAAACCCCTGACGCTTCCAGAAATCACTGGGCTTCATGGAGAAATTGAGCTCATGGAACTGGTCTTCATACTCATCATCCATCCGGGCCAATACGTAGGGGATCCAGCCGACCCCGCATTCACCAAGCACGAACTTGAACCCGGGATGCCGGTCCAGGGCCCCGGAGAAGATGATGGCGGACAGGTACTCCGCCCCGGACATCTGGAACAAGGCTGAGTTGGTAGCCCTGTATTGCATGGAATATTCTGCGGCCATCTGCTCGTCATTGGGCGCACGGCTTTTATAGCCCAAGGTATGAAAAGAGATGGGCATATTGCACTCGGCGGCGGCGGCCCAGAGGACATCCCAATCCCTGTGCCAGATGGGTTTTACCGACGTATGCGGCGCAAATTCGGCCCCCTTGAGCCCCAGCCGGGACGCCCGGCGCAACTCAATTGCGGCAATCTCCGGGTCATCGTTGGGGATGCAGGCCAGGGCCACAAACCGTCCGGGCTTGGTCTTACAGAAATCGGCGGCCCAGGAGTTGTAAATCTCGAAGGATGACCTCAGCACCTCCGGATTTTCTATATAAGCGGCCATCCCCAGTACGCCGTAAATGACCTCGGCGTCGATTCCGTCAACGTCCTGGTCTTTGATACGCAGGTCCGGAGTGCTGGGGTGGTATTGCCCGTCGTAAAACCCAGCCTCAAACATCCGCTCCACTCGTTTGGATTGGCCGGGCTGCCGGGCTGTCAGGCTCACGCCAATCGCGCCGGGGCGGCCCATTATGTTGCCTCCCTCGGCAAACCACCTCGGTCCGTCTGCCGTCTCTTTCACCTGGGGCATCAAGTCCTTCAACTCTCCAACCGAGTTGGACACAAACAGGTCGGCGGGCAGCCACCTCAAGTCGATATGGCTATCCCCGGAAATTACCTTGTACTCCATGTTCCTATCCTCCTTGGGGCCGGCTGCCAGCCTCGTCCCCAATTTCTAGCAAGCGTCTTCGTCCCACCAAATATGCTCGAACTTGTTAACCAGCTGAATGGTTAGCGGCACCTTGTAATTCTGGATGTGGCAGTCCATGGCCCCGCCCGGTTTTTGCCAATTGACGGGTACCCAGTGGCTCTCTCCTCGTCGCAGAATTTCGACCATTTCTTTGAATATACCCAAACGTTTTTCGGGGTCAAGCTCAACGTTTTGGGCTGCCATCAGCTCCTCAAACCGGGGGTCGCTCCAATTGTCCGGGTTCTTCTCGATGTTTTTAGCGAAAACCTGCGAGAGAATGTCCGAGGGATCGGGGATGATGATGGCGGATGTGAGCATCGTCATGGGATGGGTCCCTTCCCTCGTCTTTACGTGATAGGTAGCGGTATCCACCGGATCAATCTTAAGGTCTATGCCGATCTGTCGCAATTGCTCGGTAAGCACCTCGGCGTGGGTGATACCATTTTTTGAACTGCCTGTATTCAGGCTTCCTTTGAAGCCATCGGCGTAACCAGCCTCGGCTATCAATCTTCTGGCCTCGGTCAAGTCCAGGTCCTTGGGTTGCCGCCAGCCCGGAACCTGCGCCAATTCTTCCTGTGTTTCCACGATACCGGGGGTGAAGAACGTGCCCAGCAAGGCGTTGCCCCTCGCAGCTACTTCCACGAATTCCTGGCGGTTCAGGGCCAGGGATACCGCCTGTCTCATACGCACGTCGTCAAAAGGCGGTTGGTTCATGTGGAGGATGAGTGCGCCGAAGGTCCCCTGACCCTTGAGGGAAACCATCCGGCCCTGGGTTTCCTGTTCCAGGGGGTCCATTATTTCGGGCGGGTAGCTGATGGTGAGGCCGTAGGTCGCGTCGAGTTGTCCTATCTTCAAGCCTCCGGCCGCCCTGGTCTGGTCTCTGATTACAAAAACTTTGAAGCCTTCGAAGAAGGGACGCCCCGGCTTGAAGTAGTTGGGGTTCTTGCCATATTCGTAGGAGATCCCGAGTTCCTGACCTTTGAACACCCACGGGCCGGACCCCAACAGGTTCTCTGCGCAGCAGTTAGCATCTTCTTGAGATAAATTTTCCGCCACGTGTTTGGGGTACATTTTCATGTAGTCGGTGGCCAGGTTGGGAAGGAACGTGGCCGCTGGGAATTTTATTGGAATCCTGACCGTTTTTTCGTCGATTGCCTCTGCGGTCCCATGTTCGTAGAACTGGGCCAGCACCCCGGTCCGGCTCCGGATCGCTCCGGGTTCAGCGATCCGGTCGAAGGTGAAGACTATGTCCTCCGCGGTGACGGGTTGGCCATCGCTCCAAAGGGCGTCATGGAGGCGGAAGGTATAGGTCGTGCCTGCGTCCGTCACCGTCCAGCTTTCGCAGAGGTCGCAGATAATAGCTGTGGGGTTGACCGGATCGTATTCTATGAGTTGGTTAAACTTGGGGCCGGAGACCTTAAGACAACTCCACAGGCTGGCGCAGTAATGGACGTCCCACTGTCCCGGTTTGGATCTCGCTGTAAACCGCAGGATCTTGTCGCTCTGCTTTCCTTGCGATACCCAGTCGGGTGTTAGGGGGAACGATACCGTCTCCCCCTCCGGCACAGGTGTCGACGTAGGCACAATGGCAAACGCAACCAGTGGAGTGGGGGCGGGAGTATTTTCCGAAGCGGGGGCCATCGTAGCATCGGACTCCGTCACGGACGACTCCGTCGCCGAGGTCTCCGTGGGCGGGACCGAGGCCTGTGTTGCCGGGGGCGGAGCTTCAGTAACTACCTGGGTCGAGGGTTCCGCTGCTTGCCCGCAGGCCACGGCGATAAGTAAGACAACTGCCATTGGTATGGAGAACAACCATTTGGGCGCGAGTGGAATATTCCGCATCATGCTCCAGCCTCCATGTTTCTTCTTGGTCTTTCCTGTTGTTCGCTCGACGGGGAGCTCAATGTTTTGTTTTGTTTTGTTCGGGTCGACGTTAATACACCGGGGTTACCAGGGACTCAGGGCCGTCTCCGGCCAGGACGCGTTGGATGTTGTAGTAGGCGAATTCAGCGCAGCGTTCGGTACTGTCCTGGCTGGGGCCGGCGATATGGGGTGTGATAATCACGTTGTCCAAATCAAACAGCGGGTTGTTGGGGTTGGGGGGCTCCTCCTCCATCACGTCCAGGCCGGCCCCGGCAATTTGGTTGTTGTTCAGAGCGTGGTACAGGGCCAACTCGTCTATCACCGGGCCCCTGCAGGTGTTTATCAGGAACGCGCCGGGCTTCATCATCTCCAGTTCGGGTTGGCCGATCATGCTCCGGGTCCTTGGGGTCAGAGGCAGGTGAAGGGTCACGATGTCCGACTCCCGCAACAAGTCCTCAAAGGCGACCGGCTCAGCGTTCAACTCCTGTTGGACCTCCTGGGGCATGTCCTCAATGTCGAAGTAAATGGTCCGAGTGTCGAAGCCTCGGAGCCTCTTCGCCACGTGCTTGCCGATACGGCCCAAGCCCACGATGCCCACCGTCTTATTGGTAATCTCAAACATTTCCCAGCGCACCATGCCTTCCTGCCACCGGCGCTCGTTCACCGCCGTATGCCAGCGGGACATCGTTCTCTTGGAGGCGTTGATCATCAGGGCGATGGTGTGCTCGGCCACTGAAATGGCGTTGGACCCGCCGTTGTTGGCGATGGGGATACCCATCTCGTTGATGCCCTTGACATCCAACCGGTCATAACCGGCGCTGAGGGTCTGTATCAACTTGACCTTGGGGCAGTTACTGAGAAAGTCGGTCGACAAGTCGCCGCCCTGGGCTATGATCGCGTCAACGTCTTTACACAAGGAGATTCTTTCGTTTTCGTCCAAATCGTTGCCCACCCAGACGACCTCAATGTCCTGAGGCGCCACGCTCTTCATGAAATCCGCCCGCGATGCAGAGGCGCTCATGAAGGCAACTTTACCGTTGGGCATGTCTCCCTCCTTTCCTCGTCACTATGTCGCCAGCCATGACCCAACATGGCGCTGGTTGACCGGTGTTTTGACTCTTAATGCAAGGGCGTGAACGTCTCTGCCCGGTCCGCCCCATGCCGGCGAATAGCAAACGGCCTGACAGGACGGGTTACCGCAGGTCCATTTCCTCCACCAACGTGGGCAGGTAGGCGGCGATGAGCGCCGGGGAGCCATTGCGCACCTGCTCCATCCCTCTCCGCAATGCAGGGCCGACCTCCTCCGGTTCTCGGACGGTCTCCCCATACCCGTTGGCCGCCTCGGCCAGCTTGGCGAAGTCCGGCGGAGGGTCGAAGAGGCCGCCGTCGTAATCGCCGGCCTGCACCGCTACTCCGTCAGGGTAGGTGTTGCGGAGGCCGGTGGTGCCGGTGCTGTAGGACCGGTTGACGAAAACCACCGTCAGGAAGGGAGCTTTGTGATGGGCGGCGGACCAGAGCGCCGATAGCGGGCTGCCGAACATGAAATATCCGTCGCCGGTGGTCAGTACCACGTCCCTCTCCGGCCTGGCTATTTTTGCGCCGAAGGCTGCCCCGCTGCCCCATCCGCCGGAGCTGCCCCCGCTCTTGAAATAGGTCCCAGTCTGTTCCCTTTGGTGGTATGCCTGCACGTGAGCGGAGTTGCTCAGGGCGTCGTCCAGGAGAATGGTGTCCGGTTCCAAAACCTGGCCCAGCTGGTAGGCCACCCAACGGGGATGGAGGGGCGTACGCTTGCCCGCCTCTTGAGCCTGTCTCTCGGCGATGCCGGCCATCTCATGCTTGCGCGCTTCCAGCCGGGCCCGGCGGTCCTCGATGCGGCTCATATCGCTTGTAGTCAACATGCCCGTTGCCGCGTCGTAGATAGCCCGGGCGGCGCTGGCCGAATTCACCGGAAGCCACATGTCGGCTCGGAACTCCATGGTCTTGTATCGCGACTGAACGGGGTCAACGTCCACCCAGGCGATTTTGGCGTCGGGCTGGGGCGCCTCTTCCGGCGCAGTAAAGGGGACGGGGGACTCCATGATCAGGATTACATCGGCCTCATTGGTCGACGGGCCTACGTTATAAAAGGGATGAGTGGTCGGAAAATTCAGGCAGTCCAGCCGTCCCCGGTCCGTTACCGGCACGGCCAGAAGCTCTGCCAGGCGGACCAATTCCTCCACCGCCTCGGGGTTCCGGCCCAACTTGGCGGTTACGATGCACGGGTTATCTGCCTTGACCAGCCACTCGGCCACCCTCCGGGCATCGGCCGGATCGGGCGACGCCGGCCGGGCGACTCCCAGCTGGTCCCGGGTGGGAAAGCGGGTGGATCCCGGCAGGGGGAGCATCGCCGTCTCCTGGGGGATAGCCAGGTAAACCGGCCCTTTGGGTTCACTCATGGCCACCTGAAGCAGCCTGCTGACCATGAGGCCGGGGTTATCCTGGTGCTCCATCCGGTGGTCCAACTTGGTGTACTGGCGCAGGATCTCGCCCTGGTCGCGCGGCTCCTGGACCCACTGGACGGCGCCTCCTCGCGCGCCGGGCATTGAGCCGGGAAGGGCCCGGGGACCCGTGCCGGCCGTGATTAGGACGGGATAGGACCCCCGCCATGCCGTGTGCAAAGCGCCTCCATAGTTGAAGGTGCCTACATCCACGTGCACCGCCGTAGCCGTCGGTTGCCCCGAGACCATGGAACTGCCCAACGCCGCGTTCAGGGCAACCCCTTCGTGGGTTACCGTCAAAAGCCTGGGCGACGGCCAGCCCCTCTGGCGGGCCCTGGCTATGCTTTCCTGGTAGAAGCCAATCTCCGAGCCGGAAACAAAAAATAGGTGGTCAACCCCACCTAATTTCATCGCCGCTACAATTCCGTCGGACCATTGCTCAGCGCCATGCTCATCCCACTGAGCTTCGAGGGTTTCCCCTCTGTTTGCTGCCATTTTTCTTAAACCCTTTTTCGGAGGCTACCCATCGGCGGTCACCCTTCGGCCTTCAAGGCGAAATCCGAAATACCTAACATTATTTCAAGGCGCGATCCGACGTATATCGGACCACACCAACTACCCATCGACATGCGCCACGCCGGGGTACAGCGGATTATAGACCCTTTTCTCAATATGGCAATCGAAATTTTCCACGTCGACATGGCTGCCAGGAACAATCAGCGGTTCTGAACGTCAAAGGCGATGAAACAATTCCGTGAGGATGTCGATGAATGCCGGATTTCGTCCGGAGGAGCGGCCCCCGGCCGCGCGCGCAATCCGGTCCCAGCGCGGCTCTCGGACGCTCCCGACAGCCTCTTTAGCGCCAGCGGAATTACAACGGCGACCGGCAACATGCGAACCGTGCTGATGGCCACCGGCGTGATAATCCGATGCAGCAGCAATAGGCGTGAGCCGAGTGCGAACTAAACCAGCGCGGAAACGACTATGAGGTTGGAGACCATCGCAGGTTTGCCCTCCGCCAATGCAGTGAAGAGACTGCTATGAATGCGGCAGCAGTCACGCTGAATGTATGGACCGACCCGAAATGCCGGAACCGCGCAATCCGGGAAATAGCCCCTGATTCACAGACTGCTCAGAACACTACTCCGCCGGTTGGAGCGGCCAACGTCTTGCCACCCAGGCTGATTCGGCTCACAGCAGCAACATGGCGTCCCCGAACGAGTAAAACCGGTAGCGTTCAGCTATGGCTTCCTGGTAGACGGCCAGAACGGCGCTCAGGCCGGAATTTGGAGTCTGGGACTGCTCGGCGAAAGCCGATACCAGCATTAGCAGCGTGGACCTGGGTAGGTGAAAGTTGGTAATCAAGGCGTCGACCAGCCGAAACCGGTGGCCGGGCAGGATAAAAATGTCGGCCCAACCGGCGCACGATTCCAGCCTGTTACCGTTCTGGAAGCCCGTTTGAGACGCGGCCTGCTCCAGCACCCGGACTGACGTGGTTCCCACGGCAAGGACCCGGCCGCCTCGCTCCTGGGCAAGGTTGAGGGTGTTCGCCGCGTCCGGCCCAAGCTGGTAATACTCGGTGTGGATGTGATGCTCTGCCGGGTCCTCGCTCGTGACCGGACGGAAAGTGTCCAACCCCACGTGCAGCGTGACGAAGACCAACTCCACGCCTTTACTTTGAATGCGGTCCATCAAATCCCGGGTAAAGTGCAACCCCGCCGTCGGCGCAGCGGCGCTTCCAGGGTCCTTGGCGTAGACGGTCTGGTAACGCTCCGGATCATCCAACCGTTGGTGGATGTACGGGGGAAGCGGCGTCTCTCCCCATGAGTCGAGAGCGGTGTTCGGCGGCAACCGAACGGTCTTCGTCCCGTCGCGGTGGGACTCCAGCACCTCCCCGTAAACCCTGTCCTCCGGCTCCCGGTCGCCAATCCAGCCCGGCGCTCGAGGACTGTAGGGTTGGTCGAAAACCACCCGGGCTCCCGGCCTCAACCTTCTTCCCGGCTGGGCCAGCGCCCGCCACAACCCGGGCTCCTGCTCGTTCAGCAGCAGGAACTCAACCTTGCCCCCCGAGTCGGCGCGGCGGCCCCGTATTCGGGCCTGGATGACCCGGCTCTGGTTATAGACCATCACGTCGCCGGGCCTCAGGTAGTCCAGGATATTGACGAACATCCTGTGGCTGACCTGGCCGGATACGCGGTCGAAAACCAAGAGTCGGGATGCGTCGCGGGGTTCCACGGGAGTCTGGGCGATCAAATCCGGGGGGAGGTGGTAGTCGAAATCGTCGGTTCGCATGGGGATGGAGTGAAGGGTCAGGGACCAAACAGCGCGGCAACGGCCCCGGCCGGGTCTTGGATCACGCAGAAGGTCGCCCCGCCCATGGGGCGTGGGCCTTCGATCACCTTGCCGACCAATTCCTCGCAGCGGCGGGCGCTTTCCGCCACGTCGGCAACGGAAATGTAGACCAACCATTGGGGCGGAATGTTGGCGTTGGTCCCTCGGGCGTGGCAGATGCCGGCTATGGTTTCAGCGGTGCCGGGGAGATTGATGTTGAAATCGTTGTACTCTTCCATGTCGTGGTCGGTGTAGGTCCAACCAACAACTTGACAGTAGAAGTCCCGCACCTCCGGAGCGTTGGGCACGGTCAGGTCTTGCCAAACGATGCTGCCAATTCGGGGTTGTTCCGGCGTGGTCATAGCAAGTCCTTATTCATTACACGGCTTTACCGCCCCTGGATGCTGAGGCGGGCCGCGGTCAACGTGTTGACCAGCAGCATCGCGATGGTCATGGGGCCTACGCCGCCGGGAACCGGAGTTATGGCTTCGGCTTTCTCCGAAACCGCATCGAAGTCCACGTCTCCCACCAAACGGTATCCCCGGCGGCGTGAGGAGTCCGCAATTTGGTTGATCCCCACGTCGATAACCACCGCGCCGTCCTTAACCATGTCGGCGGTGATCATCCTGGGTTGTCCGGTGGCCGCCACCAGGATATCGGCCTGACGGGTGTGAAACGCCAGGTCTTGGGTCCGGGTGTGGCAGACTGTGACGGTGGCGTTTGCGCCTTCCTGCCGCTGCATCAGCAGGACGGCCAAGGGTTTACCCACGATTTCACTGCGGCCGCAGATAACTACACTCTTGCCGGCGGGGTCGTACCCGTTGCGCAAAAGGATTTGTTGGACCGCAGCGGGGGTGCCTGGAATAAAAACCGGGCGGCCCTGCACCAGCCTGCCGATGTTGGCCGGATGGATACCATCGACGTCTTTCCGGGGGTCTATCGTTTCAATGACCCCCTGGGCGTCTACCTGCTCCGGCAGCGGGAGTTGGACCAGAAGGCCGTGGAATCGCGGGTCACGGTTTACCTGGTCGACCAGTTCCAGCACCTGTTGATGAGACGCGCTGGCGGGAAGGGTGAAGGTTTCGCTGAAAATGCCCGCTTCCTCGCATGCCCGGCGCTTGTTGCGGACGTAGATTGCCGAAGCGGGATCATCGCCGACCAGCGCCACCGCCAACCCGGGGGTTGTTTGGCGTGTCCTGACCAACTCTTCGACCCCGGCCTGCACCTCGGCGCGGACCTGCTGGGCCAGGGCCGTTCCATCCAATACCTTCGCCAATAGCTGCACCCCCGTCTTGCTGCTGCCGCTGAAATTCTAGCACAAGCGCTGAGGGGCGGCGATTGGTGGCTAGGCCCGCGGGTGTGTCTCCTCGGGAGCCTTCGCCACTTACCCGTACGAGACGCGCCGTGCTACCGGGAGGAGCGCTCCTCTGGATAGGTCTACGCCCGATGATGAACCCTTATCGGTAGTGTCGTTTCAGCTCTGAAGCGTAGCCGGCGCCGACGGTGTGGGCGTTTTGCTTCAGCCAATCGGTTAGCCGTGTTTTCCCGGCCGGCGGGGCTTCCGAGGTCAGAAGATTCGCCATCAAACCGTCTATTTCTCCCCGGGTCAGCACCACGTCCCCAAGCGGGTACCCCAGAAGACGCGATGCCCACAAGGCCAGCCGCGGACTCAGGTGGACTAGTCGGGATTTGCTCCCCACAGTTTCGGCGATCAGTCCGACAAGCTCTCGGAAGGTGAAGGTCTCAGGTCCGGTGGCGTCTATTTCCAGGTTCTCGCGGCTGCTGCCTGCCGTCACCGAAATTTCGGCCAGGTCTTCCACGAAAATCGGCTGGAGCCGGTACTCCCCCGAACCGAAAATGCCGAACGCCGGGAGCCTACGCAGGAACCAGGCGATATTGTTGATCAGAATATCCTCTGGACCGAATATTACCGTCGGCCTGACGATGGCGTAGGACAGACCGGAGCTTCGGATCGCATCTTCAATTGCGCCCTTGCCGGCAAAATACGGCAGGCTAGAGCTGGCAGAGGCGTTGGTGATGCTTACGTGGACAATTCGCGCCACGCCCGCCGCCACCGCCGCGTTGATGAGGGTCTTTGTGTTCTCCACGGCCTTATCGTAGGTCATCCTGCCCCGGGGGAACCGGACCCAGTAGGTGTTGTAGAGCACCTTGGCGCCCCGGAGATGGGTGGCAAGGTCGGTGGGATTGTCAAAATCAAGAGGGGCGACGGACAACCGGTCGCCAAAGGGGTTGGGCCGGTTGGGATGTGCGGTGAGGGTCTTGACCGGTTGCCCTTCCGGGTGATCCGTCGCAAGGAGTCGCTGCGTGATGTACTTGCCGGTGTAGCCAAATGCTCCGGTGACTACGTTGGGGCTGGCTGTCTCCATTTCTCTATCTATGACTTCTCTATTAGTGACCGCTCCGGCTCGCACGGAGACGCCGGACCGCCGGCGTGGTGGATCTCTCGGAGTTGGGTTGCCGTCGATACCAACACCATAGGTGCCCAATCATAGGGTCCAACTCCGCCAGGCAGGTAGAGCCGGCGAGGACGGTCTAAGCGGTCAGGTGAGTGAGCTTCGCCAAGCGTAATGGGGTTCGATGCTAATGGCAAGGTTAATGGCAAGCGGCCGCGTCTTCCAGATTCGCCGGCAGCCGGTTATCCCGGGCGCGGGAAGTGTCGCGCCTATCAATGGCCATGAATGGGCTACTCCCGTCTGCGGAAAATCAGAGCTCCCGCCGCTGCCAACAACGACCCGCCGGCGCCGATGGCCAGGGCCACCAGAAGCGCGATGTCACCGTCACTGCCACCAATCGGTGACACGGTATTCCCGGCCACCTGAATCGGGATGGGAGACAAAGTCGGCCAAAGGAAGGGCGTAGGCAACGGAACAGGCGCCGGGTCCAGCGCCTTGAAAGACACGGTGGCGCGCCAGGTAAGCGGGGATTCCGGTGTCGGTGTCGGGGGTGTCAGAGAGGACATTCGGACCAACCCGGAGTCCGAAGAGGGTGTTGCCGTGAGTGTTGGTGCAGATGCGCCGGCCAACGGGCCTGGTCGCAATGGGAATCGGGTAGATTCAGCGGCGAGAATAGGCGCTGGCGGGATTGTCGGAAAGGGCATGCTAACAATATGACGCTGCAAGAGGGGTGGGGCCGGCGTCATGACGAGGCTGGGGGTCGGTGGGAGTGTGGTAGTAGGCGTCCCGACATGAGTGGGCGATGGGAAGGGCGATGGCGTCGGCGTTCCGGTGGGCGTCGGCGTAGGTGAAGGGGTGGTAGTCGGCGTTCTGGTCGGAGTGATTGTGGGCGTCGGAGTGGGTGTTGCTGTAGGTGTGGGCGTCGGCGTTCTGGTTGGCGTGGGCGTAGGTGAGGGAGTGGGTGTTGGTGTCACCGTTGGAGTGGGCGTTGGGGATGGAGTTGCAGTCGGGGTTGGAGTGGCGGTGGGCGTTGCTGTGGGCGTGGATGTGGGCGTTCTCGTGGGCTGAGGCGTCGGGTAGATTGGACCGATCCCATTCCCCGGTTCGTCCAGGTCGGTAACCGTTATTACAACGTCCATGCGGCCGAATCCATTGTGCCCGTCGTCGGCCACGACCTCGATGACATAGATGTTATCTCTGCTGACATCCAGGGGATTCTCAAAGTCGAAGTAGGAGCCCGCTCCCACCGCAATTTGGCCGCTAGCAGGATCAATGGCCAGGACAGCGGAGTCGACGCCGGTCAGCGAGTAGACAACACGATCGCCGTCGTCGTCATCCGCGGTCAATGGAGCGCCAATTTTGTCGCCGCCGGATGGACCCTCGTCCACCGTCAATTCGACGGTAAAGGCACGATGGAAGTTGGGGGCTCGGTTGGGGTTGACCCTGGCCTTGATCATTTCGGACCAGACGCCGTTTCCCTCAGCGTTATTTGCCCGCACTTGAACTTCGTGGATGTTACCCCGGGGCAGTCCGGTGAGAATAGCTGCCTTTGCGGTGGGACCGAAGCTCTTAATGGTGAATGGTATGGAGTCTTTGATGCGGTGTCGAACGTCGTAGCCGGATATGGCGGGGCCAGTATTGGACGGCGGAATCCAAGTCACATTTATCTGGTCTAAGCCACCGACCCCAACGGGACGATTAATCTGGCTGGGCGGCTCGTTCACGTTGGTTATCTGGATGGTGACTGTAGCGTTTGCTGATCCTCCATGGCCATCGGTCACGGACACCTTGAGTTGGAAGGTGCTCTTGGTCTCAAAGTCCAGAGTGGCGTCGGTTGAGAATTGGCCGGAAGCGGTGTCGAAAGCAAAGGAGGGTGCGTCGTCACCGGACATGGAGTAGGTCAGAGGATCGTCATCGGCGTCGGTCGCTTGGACCGGCAGGCCGATGGGAACGCCGGCTGGAGTGTTCTCCGGCACTCTGAGAACCGCGTTTGGCGACGGGAACGTGGGAACTCGGTTGGTCGCCCGCACCACTGAAGTGGCGGCGCTCCGGACCTGTTTGTAAACACCGTCTTCACCTTGGTAGCGCACAACCACCCGAAGGACCTTGCCGATGTCGGCGGCAATGGCGGTATATTCTGGGGATGTGGCCTTGTCGATTTTGGTCCACATGGGGTTGGCCGGGTTGGCCGCCCGCTGCCACTGCCATCTCTCGTTGTCCGGGTTGCCTTCGGGATCTCTCAGCATGGCGGTCAACTCGAAGCCGACCTGCGGGTTGGTGGAAAGATCCAAGCTGCCGGGTTGTTCCAATTTGACGACGGTTATGGTGACGGCCTTACGGACCATGAACCCTTCTCCGTCGTCGGCCACCACGTCAATCACGTAGATGCGGTCGCCGTTGCTATCCACCGGATTTTCGTAGTCTAGGAAGCGGCCTTCACCGACCACAATCTGCCCGGTGGTCGGGCCAATACCCAGGACGCCTGCGTCGTCACCCTCCAAGGTGTAGGTAACGGTGTCCTCATCGGAGTCGGCGGCGGTGTAGGGTTCGCCCAACTCTTCGCCCGCAGATGGACCTTCTGCCACTCGGAATTCCGGGAGAAGGACGGGATCGAAAATCGGCGGCTCGTTGGGGTTGACCCTGCCCTCGACTGTTTCGGACCACTCTCCATCACCGTCGGCGTTTTTGGCCCGCACCTGAATTTCGTAATATTTGCCTCGCACCAGTCCAGTGACCGCGCCAGTGGTAACGGTTGGACCAAAGTTGGCGGTGTTGTCGAACGTTTCGGCCCCGCGAATTCGGTATTGGACGTCGTAGCTGGAAATAGCGGGTCCGGGATTGGACGGAGGACTCCAGGTCAGGGTGATCTGTTCAAACCCGCCTATTGCCGTGGGGCGGGCCATCTGGTCGGGGGGCTCATTCACGTTGGTCACCTGGATCGTGACTCCAATACTATCAGCGCCGCCGTCGCCGTCAGTTACGGACACCGTGAGTTCGTAAGCGTTCTTGGTCTCGAAGTCCAGGGCGGCGGAGGTTGATATCTGACCGGAGACTGTGTTCAAGGTAAAGGAAGAGGCGTCGTGACCGGACAGTGAATAAGCTAGGGTACCGTCGTCACCGTCGGAGGCTAGGACCGGGAGTCCGATTGCGACCCGGGCCCCGGTGTTCTCGGGCACCGATCGGGTGGCAGTCTCCGATGGGAACATCGGAAGCTGGTTGGCCGCCCGTACTGCCGAAGTGGCCGCGCTCTGGACCTCCTGGTCTACGCCGCCCACACCTTGATAGCTGACGGCCGCCCGAAGGACCTTACCCAAGTCGGCGACAACGACGGTGTAGGTTGCGGACGTGGCGCCGCTGATGTTGGTCCAAGCTGGGTTGGCCGGTGCGCCCGCCCGCTGCCACTGCCAGCTCACCGTGGCCGGCTGGCTGCCTGGGTCGGTTAGCGTGGCGGTCAACTGGGCGCCGACGCGAGGGTTGGTGATGGACAGAGCCACGATACCCGGTTCGTTGACGTCGGTGACGGTTATCTCAAGGTCCATGCGAACGATAACGCCGTGGCCGTCGTCGGCAACGATTTCGATGACGTAGACGTTGTCGGCGTTGTCATCAGCGGGATCTTCGAAGTCGAGGGTGAAACCGACGCCCACCACAATCTGCCCGGTGTTGCCGCCAATGGCCAAGATGCCAGCGTCCTCACCCTCAAGCGTGTAGGTGACGGCGTCACCGTCCGGGTCGGCGGCGGTGTAGGGGTCACCCAATTCGTCACCGGCGACCGGGCCCTCGGCCACGCTGAACTCTTCGGGCAGGGCGCTATGGAATTCGGGGAACTGGTTGGTGTTAACCCTGGGGTCTGGGTCTGCCTTTAGGGACCATTCTCCGTCACCATCGGCGTTTTTGGCCCTTACCAGAGTTTCATAGTACTTTCCCCGCGCCAATCCGGTGATGACGCCCGAGGTTTGGGTTGAACCAAAGTTGGCAGTGTTGTCGAATGTTGCGGCCCCGCGAATTCGGTATTGGACATCGTAGCCGGAGATGGCAGGGCCTGGGTTGGACAGAGGCTCCCAGGTCACGGTGATCTGCTCAAATCCGCCTACTGCGGTGGGACGGGTCATCTGGGCGGGCGGCTCAATCACGTTGGTGACCTGTATGGTAACGGCGATGCTCGCAGCACCGCCTTGGCCGTCAGTTACGGACACCGTGAGTTCGTGGGCGTTCTTGGTCTCGAAGTCCAGGGCGGCGGAGGTTGATATCTGACTGGAGACCGTGTTCAACGTAAAAGAAGAGGCGTCGTCACCGGACAGGGAGTAAGTTAGGGTATCGTCGTCACCGTCGGAGGCTTCGACCGGGATGCCGATAGCGACGCCGGCCACGGTGTTCTCCGGCACGGACCGGGTGGTGGTCGCTGAGGGGAAGACAGGAAGCCGGTTGGCCGCCCGCACTACCGAGGTGGCGGCGCTCTCCGTCTCCTGGTCGACGCCGCCTACACCTTGATAGCTGACGACCGCCCGAAGAACCTTACCTAGGTCAGCAGCAACTGCGGTGTAGGTTGCGGACGTGGCGCCGCTGATATTGGCCCAAACTGGGTTGGCTGGGTCGTCCGCCCGCTGCCACTGCCAGTTCAAGGAGGCAGGGCTGCCGTCGGGATCGCTCAGCGTGGCGGTCAACCCGGCGCCGACGCGAGGGTAGGTGATGGACAGAGCCACGCTGCCCGGTTCGTCGACATCGGTGACAGTTATTTCAAGGTCCATACGGACGGTGACGCCGTGGCTGTCGTCGGCGACGATTTCGATGACGTAGACGTTGTTGGCGTTGCTATCTTTGGGATTTTCGAAATCAAGGAAGTGGCTTTCACCCACCACAATCTGCCCGGTATTGCCGCCAATGGCCAAGATGCCCGCGTCCTCACCTTCAAGCGTGTAGGTGATGGTGTCCCCATCAGGGTCGGTGGCGGTATATGGGTCACCCAGGGATTCGCCGGCGGCCCTGCCCTCGGCCACGCTGAATTTGTCCGGGAGGACGCTAGCGAATTCGGGGAACTGGTTGGCGTTGACCCGGGCCTCTGCTGTCTCGGACCAGACGCCCTCGCCGTCGGCGTTTTTCGCCCGCACCTGAATTTCATAGTATTTCCCCCGAGCTAGGCCAGTGATGACGCCCGAGGTTTGGGTTGAACCAAAGCTGGCAGTGTTGTCGAACGCTTCGGTTCCGCGAATTCGGTATTGGGCGTCGTAGCCGGAGATGACGGGGCCTGGGTTGGACGGAGGACTCCAGGTCACGGTGATCTGCTCAAATCCGCCTACTGCCGTGGGGCGTGCCATCTGGTCGGGCGGTTCGTTCACGTTGGTTACCTGGATGGTGACGGCAATACTATCAGCGCCACCCTCGCCGTCAATTACGGACACCGCGAGTTCGTAAGCGTTCTTGGTCTCGAAGTCCAGGGCGGCGATGGTAGAGATCTGGCCGGAAAGGGAATTGAAGGCGAACGAGGAGGCGTCGCCGCCGGTCAGGGAATAAGTGAGGGGGTCGTCGTCGGCGTCGGTGGCCTGGACCGGCAAGCCGATGGCAACACTGGAGCCGGTGTTCTCTGGAACTGTGCGAACCGCGGTATCGGAGGGGAAGACAGGAAGCCGGTTGGCCGCCCGTACTGCCGAAGTAGCGGCGCTTTGCACCTCTTGGTCGACGCCGTCCTCGTTTTGGTAGCGAACGACTGCCCGAAGGACCTTGCCCAGGTCCGCAGCAACTGCCGTGTAGGTTGCGGACGTGGCGCCGCTGATATTGGCCCATGCTGGGTTGGCCGGTGCGCCCGCCCTCTGCCATTGCCAGCTCACCGTGGCCGGGTTGCCGTCGGGGTCGGTCAGCGTGGCGGCCAACTCCGAACCGACTTGAGGGCTGGTTACAGATATAATCACGTTGCCCGGTTCGTCGACATCGGTGACAGTTATTTCAAGGTCCATGCGAACGATGACTCCGTGGCCGTCGTCGGCAACGATTTCGATGACGTAGACGTTGTCAGTGTTGTCATCCACCGCATTCTCGAAGTCGAGGAAGTAGCCTTCACCGACCGAGAGTTGTCCGGTGTTCTCGGAGATGGTCAGGACGCCCGCGTCCTCGCCCTCCAGTGTGTAGGTGATGGTGTCCCCATCAGGGTCGGCAGCGGTATACGGATCACCCAGAGCCTCCCCGGCGTTAAGGCCCTCGGCCACGCTGAATTTGCCCGGTAGGACGCTATCGAATTCGGGGAACTGGTTGGTGTTGACCCTGGCCTCTGCCGTCTCGGACCAGACGCCCTCGCCGTCGGCGTTTTTTGCCCGCACCTGAATTTCATAGTATTTCCCCCGAGCCAGTCCGGTGATGGCACCCGAGGTTGGGGTTGGATCAAAGTTGGCAGTGTTGTCGAACGATTCGGTTCCGCGAATTCGGTATTGGACGTCGTAGCCGGAGATAGCGGGTCCTGGGTTGGACGGAGGACTCCAGGTCACGGTGATCTGCTCAAATCCGCCGGTCGCTGCGGGGCGGGCCACCTGGTTGGGGGGCTCATTCACGTTGGTTATCTGAATGGTGACGACGACATTTGCTGAGCCGCCTTGGCCGTCGCTCGCGGACACCGTGACTTGGTAGGCGTTCTTGGTCTCAAAGTCCAGTGCGGTGCTCGTTGAAATCTGGCCGGAAACGGTGTTGACGCTAAAGGAGTTGGCGTCGTCACCCGCCAGGGAATAGTTTAGAGTATCGTCGTCGGCGTCAGCGGCCTCCACCGGCAGGCCGATGGCAACACCGGAGGCGGTGTTCTCTGGAACTGTGCGAACCGCGGTATCGGAGGGGAAGGCAGGAAGCCGGTTGGCCGCCCGCACTGCCGATGTCGCGGCGCTCTGGACCTCTTGGTCGACGCCACCTACACCTTGATAGCTGACGACCGCCCGCAGAACCTTGCCCAGGTCGGCGGTAACCACGGTGTAGGTTGCAGATGTGGCCCCGCTGATATCAACCCATACAGGGTTGGCCGGGGCGTCCGCCCTCTGCCACTGCCAGGATTCGTCGGTCGGGTTGCCGTTGGGGTCGGTCAGCGTCGCCGTCATCTCCGCGCCGACACGTGGACTGGTCGCGGATAGCACAACGATGGCTGGTTCGTCTACGTCGGTGACGGTTATTTCAACGTCTAAATGGACTATGGCCTCATGGCCATCGTCGGCCACGACCTCAATGATGTAGATGTTGTCGCCGTTGTCATCCACCGGATTTTCGAAGTCAAGGGAGTGGCCGACGCCAACTGCAATCTGCCCGGTGGTCCGGCCAATGGCCAATACTCCCGCGTCCACACCCTCAAGCGCGTAGGTAACGGTGTCCCCGTCGTCATCATTCGCGGTGTAGGGGTCGCCCAGCGCCTCGCCCGTAGCTGGACCTTCGAAAACGCTAAATTGTGGTGGAAGGTCGCTATCGAAATTTGGGGTCTTATTGGGGTTTACTCTGGGATTAGGTCTGGCTGATTGAGACCACTCGCCGTCGCCGTCGGCATTGATCGCCCTTACCTGAACTTCATACCTCTTCCCTCGAACCAGCCCCGTGATGGTGGCCTGCGTCACCGTGGCTTCGTAGCTGACCACGGTGAATTCTTCAGTGCCTGTGATTCGATATTGGACGTCGTAGCCGGCGATGGCCGGGCCGGAGTTGGACGGAGCCGTCCAAATTACGATTATCGATTCGTGGCGGCCGGCCGCGATGGGTCGGTTCGGGGGACCGGGCGGTGCCCCGCTAATGGTGGTTCCAACGCGGGACGGGACTGTAAAGGTGTCAGTCTCGTCCGGGGGGGCGGTTAGCGCCATCCTGGGCGTGGCCCATGTCGAATTGGGCGGGTCCGGGTGCGAACCCGGCCAGAAGTCTAACGTTGTTGCCTTGCCGGGGTCGAAGGTAGGAGAGCTTATTCTCGAAGTGTAGGCGCGGGCGGCGACGGCCCCGCCGGCAGAGGCATCGTTCTTCAACAGGAGGATGAAATCCTGCGGTGCGTCCGGGTTGGCGCCGGCCCCAAAGGCAATGTTGGACAAGCTGCTGAGAGTAGTCCTACCGTCAGCATAAGAAAGGCTTGGGAGCCCAGAGGCGGGCATGGCAGCTGGAGACTCTGAATGGCGGCGCGGCGGCCCTAACGGGACGGAGCGGCCGGCTGGTTTTATCCCCCGCGTCTCGGAGATCCCGGCCCTGGGCCCGTGAGGAGACTTGGCGTTGGCGGCGTGGGGGAAGGCGGCTGCTATTACCGGCGCTGCTTGAAGGGTCGTCGGTTCCAGATCAAGCCTGTGAATTGGCCCGGCGCACGACTTTGAAACGCAATCGGTGGGATTCCGGATTTCCGTTTGCGCGTGGAGCGACTCTGCTGTGTCTGAGATGCAGGAGATTCCAAGGCTGAGGACTCCTACCAATGCCAGGGCAACCGCCAGCACTTTTACGTAGGTTGCCCTCGTCAGCCCCAATCCCCTGACTATGGGGGATTGGGACACTAAATCCAAGTTGGAGCCGATATGCGCCCGATATCTCCAACTTGCCTCATCCGCGTTGTCTTATTCTGGATGCCAGAAAACCACCTTCTTACTCAGACCGGGGGAGGGGGTCTAGTCAGGGGTCTTGAAACGAGCATTTGGCGTTATACCTCAAGCAGGGATTGTCCCCGGGAGGCGTTAGGCGGGCCTGGATTGGGGAGCCAGCACGACCACTCTCCGGTCGGCAGGCAAATTCGCAGTGGTTACGCCCAGCCTGGGTACGGGTTGAACATCATCCAATCCCATCCGTCTCAGGAAAACGTCCACGCCTTGGATTGGAAGGTCCACGCCCGGGATGCCGTGGTGCATGGGAATCACAATCTTGGGGTCCAAGTCCTGCATGACCTGAATGGCTTGGTCCAGGTCCAGGGTGCAGGCGCCGCCGGTGGGCAGCAGCAGCACGTCTACCGGCGAAAGTTCCTCCACCAGCTTGGAGTTCAAGGGCGCGGCGATGTCGCCCAGGTGGCAGATGTTGACCCGGTCCATCTCAATGGAGTAGGCCACGGAACGTTGCTCCGGGGGCATTTCCGGAAGTAGAGGTGTCATGAACCCCCGCACCGCCACGCCCGAATACTCGTATTCGCCGGGAGAGTCGAAGACCCGGGGAGAGCCGGCCACCTCCTGCCAATTGCTGTGGTTGGGGTGGGTATTGCTAATCGTTACCACGGTGGCCGGTCGGGAGTCAGGTCGAAGCCCCAAAGACAGGGGGAAAGGGTCCGTCACCACGACCAGGTCATCGGACCTCAGCCGGAAACAGGAATGGCCTAGCCAGGTGATGTCCATGTCTTTCCACCGCCTCCCCGCCGGTCCAGCAGTCCCCGCGCCAGGGGGACCAACAAAGACGCAACGTACAATTTCACCAGGTCCCCGACAATGAAGGGGTAAAGACCGTACTCTAAAACCTTGTCATCGGGAACAAAAAGGGATAGCTGCAATAGTCCGGGCAGGTAGAGCATGGCGTTTCCCGCCAGCATTGCCACAATGATCCACACCTTGCGGTCCCAGCCGTGCTCACATAGGTAGCCCACGATGAAGGCGGCCGGAATGAACCCAATCAGGTAACCGCCCGAAGCCAAATTCCAAAACAGGCCCGAAGACCCTGACGTGAAACCGAAGATGAAGCTGCCGGAAGATAGCTGCCAGAGGTAGTCGGAGCCACCACCGGCATAAACCGAAAACACGGAACCTTCAGCAAGATACAGGGTAAGGGCCGCGGCTCCCCGCCAACTGCCCAAGGTTGCGCCGGTTAGCAGCACTCCCAGGGTTTGGCCGGTGATCGGGACGGGGGTAAATGGGAGGTGGATGGATATTCGGGCCAGTAACGCCATAAACAGGCTGAACCCGACAATGAGCACAACGTCTCTGGCCGCCCTGCGGCCGGGGCCTGACACGGGCAGCAGAGAATCAATTAAAGCTGTTGAACTGGCCTGAGGGAGCAATTGCGAAAGGACCGTCGGCGATTGTTGTTCGGCTTGCCCGGGAGAGGAATCTGTTCTGATGACAATCCTGAAACTGAGGACGTAGGCGGAACGAACCGTCGCCGAGTATAATGACGTTTTGCCTTTTTGGCAAACGTTAAGTAAGGTGGTCCCAGCCGAGTTTCATTAGGGCTTGGGGATTTGGGCTTGCAACCCGCCCGCCGCCGGATTCGCCGCCGATGGGTCCGCGCCGGTCGGAAATCCCGGGTCGGGCGACACTACTGATTGAGCCGGTAATCCGGAGAAAGAATCAGGCAACTTGGGACATGCCAGACAGCAGCGAAGAAACAGCTAAACGTTTCTTGATTCGGCTCCCGCGCCGCCGGACACCCCTTTTGGCGCAGCGGACGGCCATCGCGTGACTTGGGCAGGTACAGCCACGCAGGTTGCGCCTGCTGCCGAGCTTGCGGAGCAGGTCCCGGAATCGTTGCGCCACCTTCGCGCGGCCTTGGCTACAGGGGCGCCCTGGCATCAGGCGTTGTTGGAAGCTGTGGGCCTGTGGACACTGCCCCAAGAGGTCCACGAGGACCGCAGGTATCATTATCTCATTGGGGGAGAAGCGTTCGATTGGCTGGTTCTCGCTGAGCGCCTGTCACCCGAGTTGGACGGCGCCATCTCTGAAGAGGAGCGGGAGAGCCTGCTGCTCAACGGTCGGCTTCCGCAGGAAGTTACTCCGGAAATCTTCCGCGACCTGCTGGGAACCAACAAGTACCGGGGTTATTTGAACTACTGGTACGGCATTGTGGTGGAGGAGTCGTTACAGCTTTCGGTCGAGGAAGATGTCAGGAAACGGCAGATCGCCCGGTGTTATCCGGACAGCGATGACCTGGTGGAAGAGGCCTACAACCACCTTTACGGTCTTACCAGGTCGGCTCTGTTGATTGAGTTCCGTCGCCATGCCAACATCCCTTTGCGCCGGGCGTTGTCCCTCACTGATCTAAAGGAATTCACCTACTGGCTGCATAAACGCCGCCTTGAAATGTGGGACCCGGCGCGGGTGGCCAGCGACACCCGCAGGGGCATTTTGAAACACCGGCAGTTGGAGCAAGCCGTGGGCGTTTTCCGGGATTGGGAGGGAGATCCCCTAATGACAAATGACACTTCGCCCCGGAAGACGCGCTATGGGCGGCAACAGTCCCGCAGTGAGCGCGGCCAGCAAAAAGTTGGCGCCTCCGGTTGAATAGAAAACGACCGGAGTCTAGAATAAACCGCCGAAACGCCCTAACCCCCTTGAGGAATTCTTTCCCCAGACCAGGCTACGGAATCAAGGACTGAATGCAAAACGTCGATTTCAACAACATGGCCGACTTGCCCGAGGAAGTCTTGGGTCCCAAGACTTATGATCCAGGCGAAGCAATGGAGGGTGAAATCGTCCGGATTGACAACGACGGCATGGTCGTCAGCGTTGGCCTCAAAATGGAAGGCATGGTGCCCATAGACCAGATGCGGTCCATCACGCCCGACGAATTGGCGGCCCTAAGCCCCGGCGACTCCATGTTGGTCACCATGGTTGGCGGTGGGGGGCCCGGAGGCATGGCCCTGCTCTCCGTGGACCAGGCCCGGGAGCGCCTTTGGTGGCGGGAGTTGCAGGACTACCTGGACCGTGGCGAAACCGTTACCGCCCGGATTACCGGCCACAACCGCGGCGGGGTGGAGGTGGACTACCGGGGAATCCGTGGATTTGTTCCCTTCTCCCATCTGGCCCCCGGGGATAACTCCCAAAACGATTCCGGAGCCGCCGAACGTGTCGGGCAAGAGTGCCCGTTCCACGTGTTGGAGGTGGACCAGGAACAGGGCAGGTTGGTGCTCACCGAGCGCATTATCTGGCGTCAACGCCAGGAAGACCGGCGCCGGCAGGCGCTTTCCCAAATTGAGCCGGGCTCCACACTAAAGGGCAAGGTTGTTTCGGTAAGGGGATTTGGCGCTTTCGTGGATCTGGGCGGTGTGCAAGGAATGGTCCATATATCGGAGCTTTCCTGGGGTACGGTCAAGGACCCGCAGGAAGTGGTCAACGTGGGGGACGAGATCAACGTGCAGGTTCTCGCGGTCAATCAGGAGAGTGAGCGCATCAGCCTGAGCCTCAAGCGGACTATGCCTGAGCCGTGGGAAACGGTTCCCGAGCGTTACCAAATCAGTGAGATTGTGCAGGGCACCGTCACCACGCTGGCCCAATTCGGCGCGTTCGTCAAGATAGAAGAGGGTGTGGAAGGACTGGTGCATCTCTCAGAGCTTTCCGCCCGCAGAGTGGAGCACGCCAAGGAATGCGTCTACCCCGGTCAATCCGTCCGCGTGATGATCTTAGAAATCGATACGGCGCGCCGGCGTTTAAGCCTGAGCTATAAAAAAGCTTTTGGGTTGTAGCACCCATTCAACATCGTGAGGAGTCTCGGTTTAATTGGAAACAGTTCCGGCAGAATTCCAGGTTACTACAATGAACCTGGACCTGCCCCGGGCTCCATTTCCACTCGCCGCAATTAGTGCAGAGTGCGTCTAAACTCGGTACCCGGCGCCGATTCAACCCCCTGACAGGAGGTCCCCTTGCCTGAGATAGGGCTAACCGTCAACAAACCCACCCATACCTATTGGGGTTACACCCTTTTTGCCCCAATGGAAGGGACCGACGCGTATTTGATCGACATGGAAGGGCGTATCGTCCACCGGTGGCCCATTCCCTACCGGCCGGGGGACTACGGCTACCTGCTGGAAAACGGCAATCTATTGATGTCGGGGCGTACCGGCAAGGGCCCAGTGACCATCGGAGGCCGCAGCGGCGTGGTGATGGAAATCGGCTGGAATGGCGAGATTCTGTGGGAGCACGTGGAACACACCATGCATCACGATTTCTGCCGTATGCCCAACGGAAATACCATGGTGTTGGGATGGGAGTTGATACCCAAAGAAATGGTGGGACAGGTACGGGGCGGGTTGCCCGGAAGCGAACCGGAGGAAGGCATTTGGTGTGACTATTTCCGCGAGGTCACTCCCAGCGGCGAAACCGCGTGGTTGTGGCACGCCTACGAACACCTCGACTTGGAAACCGACGCGATCTGCTACTTGCACAAGAGGGACGAGTGGACTCACACCAACACCTGTGAAGTGTTGCCCGACGGCAATATTCTGACCAGTTGGCGTCTGTTGGACACGGTGGCCATCGTAGACAAGGCTACCGGAGACTTCTCCTGGAAATGGGGCCGCGGCGTGCTTGGCCACCAGCATGACCCCAACCTGCTGGACAACGGGAATATCCTCATCTTCGATAATGGATGGCACACCATCACGGCGCCAATGCCAGGTTCCAGGGTGATCGAGGTTAATCCGAAAACCAACGAGATCGAATGGGAATACAAAACCAATCCGCCTTGGGGATTTTTCAGCGCCTTCATCAGCGGGGCGCAGCGCCTGCCCAACGGCAACACTTTGATCTGCGAGGGCATGACCGGCCGGATTCTTGAAGTAACTTATGACGGGGAACTGGTCTGGGAATTTACAAATCCGTTCTACGGACCCGATGATCGGTTCGGCCGGGTGAACCGGCTTTTCCGAGCCTACCGTTACGGCCCCGATTTCCCGGGATTCAAGGGCAAAACCCTGGACCCAGCGGAATATTCCTGGAGCAGCCATCTGTATCGCAGTTAGTTCCATTTCGGACCTAATTCATAACAGTATCGGCCTCGTCCGGAGGCGGGGTATGGTGAACTGATTGAATCTGATGGACACCCTCGACAACAATCTTGAAAACCATTTACGCCAAGGCTGAACCCGAATCATGACTTCCAATCCTTCCTCTACCACGATGCCATCTGCTTACAACCCCGCCGACGTGGAACAGCGGGTCTATGCCGATTGGGTGAGCAAAGGGTACTTTGCCCCCACGCCGAACCCAGACCATGACCCGTTCGTGATTATCATGCCTCCGCCCAACGTGACCGGCGAACTGCATCTGGGGCATGCCCTGGAGAAAGCCGTCGAGGACTCGCTGGTGCGCTGGCGGCGGATGCTGGGTTTCCCGACTCTCTGGCTCCCGGGGACCGATCACGCCGGTATCGCCACCCAGTGGGCGGTGGAGCAGCAACTCGCCAGCCAGGGGCGAAACCGCCACGAATTGGGTCGGGAACGCTTCGTGGAGTTGGTCTGGGAGCACGTGGGCAAATTCGGCGGCGTGATCCACGAACAGTCCCGTCGGCTGGGGATATCCGCCGATTGGGACCGGCACAAGTTCACCCTGGATGAAGGGCCCAGCCGGGCGGTGCGCACCACCTTTGCAAACCTCTACAAGAAGGGCCTGATCTACCGTCACGAACGGATCATAAACTGGTGCCCCCGGTGCGCCACCGCACTATCCGACTTGGAGGTGGAGTACCAGGACGTTCAGGGGGCCCTGTACCACATCCGTTACCCTCTCGAAGGGGAATCGGAAGGTGAGTCGGGCCGCGGTATCACGGTTGCCACCACCCGACCGGAGACGATGCTCGGCGACACCGGGGTGGCGGTAAACCCCGATGACCCGCGCTACTCGCAATTCGTGGGCCTCCGGGTCTTGTTGCCGATCATGGACCGCAGCATTCCGGTTGTGGCCGACGAGGCAATCACCCAAGACTTCGGAACGGGCGCGTTGAAAGTGACTCCGGGCCATGATCCGGTCGACTTCGAGATCGGGCAGCGTCATGGTTTGCCCATTGAGACCGTCATCGGCCTCGACGGTAATATGACCGCGGCCGCCGGCAAATACGCCGGCAAGGAGCGTTTCCAAACCCGTCGGGAAGTGGTGGATGAATTGGGCACCCTTGGGTTGCTGGAGAATATTGAAGACTACAGCCACTCGGTGGGCCACTGCCAGCGTTGCAATTCGGTGGTGGAGCCCTTGGTCAGCCTCCAATGGTTTGTGAGCCTGGGCAGTCACGATCAACCGGACACCATCGCCGGCCGGGCTCACGCCGCAGTTGCCGGTGGAGAGATCACCGTGGTCCCCGAACGGTTTACCCGGGTGTACCTTAACTGGTTGGAAAACATCCGCGATTGGTGCATCAGCCGCCAACTATGGTGGGGCCATCGGATTCCGGTCTGGTACTGCGACGATTGTGCCCATCTCACGGTCTCGGTTGAGGACGCCGCTGCGTGCGAGTCCTGCGGGTCCGTCGAGATACGCCAGGACCCGGACGTTCTGGACACATGGTTCAGCTCGGGCCTCTGGCCCCATTCCACACTGGGCTGGCCTGATGAATCCGATGATTTCAAACGTTTTTACCCCACCGCGGTGCTGGAAACGGGTTACGATATCCTTTTCTTCTGGGTCGCCCGTATGATCATGATGGGCCTGGAGAACACCGGGCAAGTCCCGTTTCGAACGGTGTTCCTCCACGGTCTGGTCCGGGACGGGTCCGGGGCCAAAATGAGCAAGACCCGGGGCAACACCATGGACCCGTTGGGGCTCATCGACCGCTACGGCACCGATGCCCTGCGTTTCTCGTTGACCACCGGCACGGCGCCGGGCAACGACTTGCGCTTTACCGAGTCGCGGGTGGAGGCTGCCCGAAACTTCGCCAACAAGATTTGGAATGCTTCGCGGTTCGTCCTGACCAGCCTGGCAAATGCCACGGAAGCCTCGAATCAGTCCACCCTGTCGGGTTGGCGGGACCTGCGCGATCTTAGCCACCGGGAAGACCGGTGGATTGTCAGCCGCATGGACCGCGTGATTGGGGAAGTCAACCGGTCAATGGCGAGCTTCGAGTTGGGGGAGGCCCAGCAGAAGCTCTACGACTTTATTTGGAACGACTTTTGCGATTGGTACATTGAGATGGTCAAGATCAGGCTGCGCCAGGGTGGGGCCGACTCACCCCTGCCTACGTTGGTGCATGTCCTGGAACGGACCCTGCGGGCCATTCACCCGTTCTTGCCCTTCATAACCGAAGAAATCTGGCAAAACCTGAGGGAGCGGTTGCCAGGTGCGGAAGATTTGCCCGAGTCGATAATGATTTGTCCTTATCCCCAGGACGAGGGGCATCGGTTTGACGCGGAAGCCGAGGACCAAATCGGCCTGGTTATGCGCACCGTCCGGGCGGTG
Organism: Dehalococcoidia bacterium; assembly: GCA_963663135.2. Taxonomy (GTDB): domain Bacteria; phylum Chloroflexota; class Dehalococcoidia; order Lucifugimonadales; family UBA3495; genus Io17-Chloro-G2. The sequence continues at coordinate 512,276 of CAXXRM010000002.1, forward strand.
CGTAACACCCGGGCACAATTGGGCATACCGGTCAACCAGACGCTGGAAGCGTTGGTGGAAATTGACGACTTCCAAGGCGACCTACAGAGCGCCATAGAAGAGGAATCACAGGTTGTCAGGGCTCTTTGCCGGGTCGATCCCCTGCGCGTTGTTCCCGGCGGGTCCTCCGCGTCGGACGCCCGGAAAGGCGTGACCCTGGTAGTCAATCCCCTTGTGGTGCGCCTGCCCCTGGAAGGAGTGGTGGACCTTTCCGAGGAAAGCCAACGTCTGCGAAATGAAATGGACGAGTGTCTGCGCAACCTCAACCGCCTGGAAACACTGGTGTCCAACCCGAATTTCAAGGCCAAAGCTCGGCCCGAGGTGGTCCAAAAAGAGGAGGGCCGCTTGGCGGAACTTCAAGACCGGCGCCAACGCTTGGAAGAAATCCTGGCCCAGTTGGCCGCGTAAGGGAATCCCGTGTTGGGCCTGGGAATCTCAATTGCAGGCCCGAAGGACTTTTCCGATTGAATTCTGAAATGGGCGTCATCGGTTCCCCTATCGGGCATTCCGTTTCCCCCGCCTTCCAGCAGGCAGCCCTGGATCAAGCCGGCATCAATGCAACCTACCTGGCCTATGATGTCTTGGCCGAGGAATTGAGGGCGTTCGTACAAGGACTGCGTGAACCTGGGGTGCTGGGCATTAACATCACCACTCCTCACAAAGGAGCGGTTATTCCTTTCCTCGACGAAATGGACGATTGGGCCACCGCCGCCGGCGCAGTCAACACAATCGTGGCCCGAGAAGGCCGGCTAACCGGACATAACACCGACGGCGTCGGTTTTTTGAGGGCCCTGCGGGACGAGGCGGGTTTTTCTCCGGAAGGCCGATGCGCCCTGGTCCTGGGAGCCGGCGGGTCGGCCCGGGCCGTGGTTCTCGCGCTATCCCGGTCAAACGTCGCCGGCCTGACCATTGCCAACCGGACCCTTAGCAAGGCCGAAACCTTGGCCGAACTGGCTCAACAGAACGGCGTCTCGGCGTCAGCGATGGGTTTGGACCAGGATAGCCTGACCACGGTTGCCAAAGAGGCGGACCTGATAGTGAATTGCACGTCAATAGGCATGGTCCGGGGGCCCGACGAAAACGGTGCGCCCTTGCTGAGAGACCAGATTCCACCGTCGGCCCTGGTCAATGACCTGGTGTATAATCCCAAGGAAACCCCCCTGTTGCGGGAGGCGGAGGCCGCCGGAGCCAAGACGCTGGGCGGCATATACATGCTGGTGTATCAGGGCGCCAGCGCCTTTGAAATGTGGACCGGTAAACCTGCCCCGGTGTCGGTAATGTTGGAAGCGGCGCTTGCCGCCATGGCAGCCCGAGGCTGAAACTCAATCTCGGGCGTACCCCTCGGGCAACTTCGGTCAGACCTGCCGCAACACTCTTGAAAACATTCGGCGCCGGCGGAACAGGTAAGTTGAGGCGCCCAAAAATCTCCGTTTATCGAGTGTCATAGATGATTCGGTTTTTCACGGCTGGCGAGTCCCACGGTCCTGGCCTGGTGATCATTATTGAAGGGGTCCCGGCGGGGCTTCCCCTGGATGAGGGGTTCATTGCCGGCCAGCTTGGACGACGCCAAAAAGGCTATGGCCGGGGCGGTCGTATGCTCATTGAGCAAGACCGGGCGGTAATCCATTCGGGGGTCAGGCACGGCAAAACCCTGGGTAGCCCGATTGGAATGACCCTGGAAAACAAAGACTGGGTCAACTGGCAGCAATCGATGGCCATTGAAGACTTGGATGAGGCGGATCTCGACCCCGACGACCCGCGCTCCCGAAGGGTAACCCGTATCCGTCCTGGGCATGCCGACCTTCCCGGGACGATGAAATATGGTTTTGAAGACGTCCGGAACGTGCTGGAAAGGTCCAGCGCTCGCGAGACCGCGGCTCGTGTGGCGGCGGGCGCCGTGGCGGTCCGCATGTTGGAAGAGTTTAACGTAAGCCTGCACAGCCACGTAATCTCCATCGCCGGGGTATTCGCAGAGCCAACCGATGGGGCCATTGATTGGGATTCCGTGGAAGAATCTCCGGTGCGCTGTGCTGATCCCAAGGCTTCCGTAATGATGATGGCGGAGATAGACGCCGCCAAGGAAGCCGGAGACACTGTGGGCGGGACGGTTGAAGTCATTGCGGAGAACGTGCCCATAGGACTGGGGTCACACGTTCATTGGGACCGGAAGATTGACGGGCAAATAGCGCAGGCGATCATGTCCATCAACGCCGTCAAGGCCGTGTCGGTTGGTCCCGGCTGGGACGTAGTGCAGCTTCGAGGCTCACAGGTCCATGACGTCATCGAGCCGGTCACCGACCCGGACCATCCGTGGCAAAGAAACACCAACCGCCTCGGCGGGACCGAAGGCGGTATGACTAACGGCATGCCCCTGGTAACCCGCTTCGGCATCAAACCTATCGCCACCATGGTCAACCCGCTGCCTTCAGTAGACCTGGATACCGGGGAGCTCGTCCAGGCGCATTTCGAGCGGTCTGACGTCTGCCAGGTGCCCCCCGCAGGAGTAATCGGCGAGGCAATGGTGGCCCTGGTGTTGGCCAACGCCTTCGCCGAAAAATTTGGCGGAGATTCCATCTCAGAAATGCGCCGGAACTACCAGGGCTACATGAAGACCGTGGGTCCCCGCCAGTTATACCGGTAGGCCGCCAGGCCAAACTCATTCTGATGTGAAGGGTGAATCCTGCGCCAAAAGCGGGGCTTGATCGCCTTTTATCCGGACCGCTCCCACCGCCCATCTTTCTCGCCGCAGCGGGAATCCAGAGCCCTTTTGACGAGGAATCGTGCTTACCCTCTCGCTGAATGTCCCGCTTCAGGTGTGCCCGTTTTCATAACCGTATTGGCGCAGGATGTGGCTCTGGATTCCCGCTGCGGCGAGAATGACGGCTAACGGTGAAAATGCCCTCGTTGCCTACCATGCGTTGTGGAAATTCCCCTTTCGAACCGTTACGGACCGGCTCATTGATCCTGAAATCGAATGAATCCCCTTCCGACTGGCCCACCGAACCCGGAGATCAGCCCTGAAGAGAAGGCCGTCACCGGTGAAACGCCCATTTGTCGCGCGTATCCCCTGACCTGGGAAAGGGTGGTCCAGCGAAGCAACGCCGGCCCCCTCGCGGGGTAGGCAAATCAGATGTAATTGGCCTGGTTTGAAGAAACGTTCATAGCTATGAGTTCAAATTCATTGCAAGCACATTGAACCAACTGTCCATCAATATGCTATTGAAATACATAGACCTGCCGCCTACCCCGCCCCCAGCAGCTTCCCCACGCCTTCCTCCACCGCCTTCCCCTCGGCCGACGCCCGCAGCCACTTGCGCAGCTCCCGGCGGGCGATGGTGACCGTCAGCTTCGGACGGTCCTGCCGCAGCTGCTCCAGTTGCTTTGCCGCTCCGGCCGCCGCCGCTTCCCCGGCCGTGGATATAGCCAGGTGCAGCGGGTTGGAGGCGTCGAATCCGGGGATAGGCAGCTTCCATATTTGCTTGACCAGATCACGTGAGCCGAATTGGCCCTTGGCCATCAATGGCGTTGCCGCATCGTATAGCGCCTGACTATTGATTATGCCCAAAAGATAATTGGCTTCTTGAATCTCCTTGCAAGCTACCCAATACAATGAATAGGCAACGATAGTGGAATCATCAGGGAGCAGAGCGGCTGTTGGTATCCCTGACTTGCTGTAGGCCACCCGAACCGGCCTTTTGCTGGGGTCTTGTTGCCAGTTCAACTGGGCGGACAGTTTTCCGAAATAATCCAACTGTTGCGAAAGGCATAATTTGTTTGCTTCCGTTTTGTTTGTTTCCCACAAGTGATTGATTGTTTGCCAACGATCGCGCATCCGCCTTTCCAATCCCCCGATGCGGATTCCTCCTACACCATCCTCGCTAGTCGGAATCTCGGCGTCGTCCTTTCTCACTGGCAAGACCGCCTTCAGAGGCTGTAGCACCACGTATGGCACCAATGTCTCTCCCAAGTGGACGTCGAACACGTGCTTAATCTCGATGGACTGGCCAGTAATTGCAGTGAGGTCCAGGCTGCGCCACGGCTCCTTATCCTGCGCACCTTGTCTCGGGTTTACCGTGACGGTCTGACCCGCTTGGATGATGGCAGGATTGCCAGTCTCTTCCACAAAGAAAAGACGGGTCGGGCGGATCGTTGCGCCTTCACGAGCATAGCTACCGTACTGAGAAGGGCTTACAGTGGAAGTATCGACCAAGGGAATTGTCACCCTCTGTATGTTGTCCGCCCCTGTCGCCCCCTGCCACTGCTCGATGTTTCCGGCCAGAGGACGCGCAGGGCTGTCCGCGTCGCAGCGTTGGGCAAAGATCACCGAGGATGGAACCGGGAAGAAAGTATTGGGCTCCAACTGCTCTAAGTCCCAGGCGACCTTAAGAGTGAAGTCCACTAACAGCGAGATTCCGGCGCGGCGGGCGTTCCAGGCACCGGTTCGCCATTTCGCATATTGACCCGCCCGGAGGGCGCTGTGAGGCATCACCATGCCAATCAACCCTCCATCCCTAAGGTAGAGGTCAGCGCAGCGGCTAAAGAACAATCCTGCCACATCTTGAACCGGAGCGTATTTGCCGCCAACCCAAATGCCATAAAAGTTTCGACTTTGGCGTTCTAATTCAACGCGCAGCGTACTAGTCGTATTGCTATATTTCAGCCACGGCGGGTTGCCGATAATCACATCCACCTTGCGGCGGGCCAGGGTTACGGGGCGGACCAGGTTGCGGCTGTAGTAAGCCCAGATGTGGTCGCGGCCCTGGGTGTGAAGCTCTTGCAGTTTTTTCAGGGTCTCGGTGAGGGTCTGCCTTTCCTGCAGGTCGTTGACCTGGTGGTCGTCCAGGGCTACGAAGGGGTCTTCGCCGTGCTCGATGTATTCGGAGGCATCGCCCATGAGGGCATCAAAATTGTCCGCCTGTTCCACCAGGGCCGCCGGGAAAACAAGCTCGGTATTCTGCTCGTCTTCCACCGCAATCCGCACCTCGTGGGCGGCGAACATGTTCCCCGGGTTAAACCGCAGCTGCAGGGAGTCGCCCAGGTACACCGGCACGGTGCCCGAGGCATCGTAGCCCGATTCTTTGACTGCCAGGATCGCCGGCTTGGCGGCCAGGGCCCACGCCGAGCGGGCCAGGTGCACCGCCACCGGGTGGACGTCAATGCCGGTCACCGCCGCGCGCAGCCGGTCCAACACCTGTTTAGGGTGGAGGCCGCTTTGCTTTGCCGCGTCAAAGAAATGGGCGACCGCCTCGGCGATGAAAGTCCCGGAGCCGCAGGCGGGGTCCAGCACGTGCTGGTTGAGGCGGTCTTCAACCAGCTCCTTGACCATTGTCCGCGCCAGCCAATCGGGAGTGTAGTACTCCCCCAGTTGGCGCCGTTCCTCCGGTGGAATCACCGTCTCGTACAGGATGGCGGCCACGTCGGGCGGGGCTTCCGGCCAATCGAACCGGGCCACCCGGCGGGCCAGGGTTCGCAGGAAAGGGAGACCGCCGACCTCGGTGGGCCAGGGTGAAGAAGTCGGACTCGACCACTCCCTGCAGCCCGGTGTCGCTGTGGAACTGCCGCCCGTGAAGAAGGTCTGCCGGGTCGGTCTCGGCTTTCTGGTAAATGTCGATGCCGAAGGTCGCCTGCACCACCATCGCCACCACCGCGCTGAGGTAGGTGTGGCGAACAAACAGGTCGTCCAGTTCCTCGGGACTCCCGGCGATTTCGCCCAGGGCAGTGCGGAGCAGGTCGTGCCACAGCCGCCGCTTGATCCTGATGGTCTCGTAGGCGGCGCATTCCGAGTAGAGGGACTTGAGGGCGGCGATGTCCCGCTGGTAGGACAGGCTGGCGGTGCCGAAGTGAGCGGCGAGGCTGCCCCTGGCGGGTGTGACATTGACGTCGGAGACCAGGGCCTTGTCTCTCAGCCATTCAAACAGCCCCATCTACCCACCGGAGTTGTCAAGGGTGAAAGCGTAGGGATAAACCGTCCGGACCGGACCGGCGTTGGGCCAGCGCAGCAGCCAGTGCTTGCCGTCAGTCAGGATGCCCATCCGGACTCCCTTGCCCAGGGACTGGGATTGGAGCAGGTAGTCGTCCAATTGCTCGATGTACGAGGGGTTGGGGTTGTTGCCGCCGGTGGTGCCAACGCGGCGCTTCATCTCGACGAACGTGTCATGGGCCGTCAGGTCGACGGCGCGCCGGGAGGTGTCTGAAGGCGGGTTTTCCTCTTTGATGCCTTCCGCAGTAGCCAAACCGGTCAGGATAAGAAAATCCCGGACCGCGCTGGTGATGTTGGCTTCGGGCTCGTTGTTGTCGTGGCGGGCCAGGATGTTTTTCGCCAACGGGGGGTACTGCGGGTCGTTGGGATCAATATGCCGGCCAGTAGTGGGCTCTTGAGGCGTCATTATTCCTCAACCCAGGCGAATCTATCTTTGAGGGCCGTCAGCCTATTGTAAGGCGCCAGCTTTTCGTGGTGGAGACGCCCTACGACTATACCGGGGTGGATCCCGGCATTCTTGGCGAATCGGCACACCGCCGGCTCCGTCCAATCCCGCTCCCGGATAAATTCATCCCAGTCCTTTTCATTGACCAGGAAATTGGCGGCGAACCTGTTGGCTTCGTCTTCCTCCGGCGTGCCGGAGGAGCCGATTTCGGTTACATCGACAAAGGACCTGGTTCCATGCAAGAGAATATGGCCGGCCTCGTGAAAAAAGGTGAACCAGAAAACATCGGCCCATTTCCACTTCAGGCTCAGTTGGATAAGTCTCTTATGGGGGCCCAACCGTCGGGCTGCGCCGTTTGCGCCGCTCTTGGGAAGCTCCTTCGTGAGGACAAAGGCAACCCCGGCGCCGGCGCAAAGTTCGATCATCCTGGGCAGGAACGCATCCGGGGTCTCCGTGGTCATATCCCTGATTTCGTCCATTGCTGCTCGGAAGCGGGCCTCGTCGTAGTCCGCTGTTGACATTTTATGGGCGTCTATCTCGCCCTTCTTGAGCCATACTCCCAAGGCATCTGGGGAATAATTGCCGCCACCGGTGATGCGAAAGGCGGCGGCGGTCTGGGACCAGGGTTCCTGCAAGGAGGCAACCCCGAGGAACTCCAATAGGGCCCGGACCTTGTCCTCAGGTTGCCTGAATGCGGGGATCCACCCGTGTTTAGCCATCTCCTTGACCGGGAACCTGGACAAGGCCGATGCCTCTTGCTGCAGACGCTTCCTTTCATCGTTTTTGGCCTTGGTCATACGGTAGACCGACTCCAAGTTGACCCACACCTGCGCCGGGATCCCCAGCACCTTTTCGAGTTCGAGGGCGGTTTCCGGGGTGATGGATTTCTTTGCCTTGATTATTTCATTGACGACTTGGGGCGGCCGCCCCATACGCATGGCAAGTTCCTTCTGAGTCATTGCCCTGGCTTCGATTTCCTCTTCCAAAACACTGCCGGGAGAAATGGGGAGGTCAGACCAGACTTGATTTTTGCTAATGGTCATAGTGATCACTTACCTCCTTCACGATTAGCTGGCTCGCTGCCTCGTCATGGGCCAAGATCAACCGCCACTTTCCCTGTATTGTTATGGCATAATCGCCCTGGCGGTTTCCAACCAATGGATGGAGCTTCAGAGCAGCGTGCTTGAATAAGTCATCGAAGGTTGGGGTTGACTGAAGTACAGTAATCCGCTGGATGTATTTGTTGCCAACGGCGGGCCCCCACCTCCGCGATGCCTCGCGGGAACTCTGGTAGCAACGCTCCAGAACTCTTCCCCGGAATATCACTTCCACCCTTCACCCATTGGGTGAACATATTAATGCCCTTACGATTGCTTGTCAATCGCTGGCCCGCGGAACCGGGCAACCGAAGGGCACGCTGCAAGGAACCGCCGTGTCGTTCCCTCGGCTGGATTCGCTAGGTCCCGGGCCTTTCCCAACCTTTCGAACCAGCTCGGTCACGCTGTTGGTACGCTTTGACTAGGGGTTCGACGACCCTGGAATCTGGTGAGGCCCAGGTTACGTCCTAGTCGCACTTCCGCTTAAGATTCGACCGGGGGAGATTCAAGTAGAAATCGGGAGTCATTTCCAAGGCTTGTCCGAAGTAACGACAGGATCAAATGCAGGCCACTGTCATCCATGCAGGCCAGCCCCCGCCACTTGGCCCCTGCCGTTGGAACCGCGTATAATCGCGGCAGGAGGCCGAACTGTTTATGGTGAAATTGCGCCCTTTCAGGGGTTGGAGATACAACCAGGAGGTGGTTGACGACCTGGCTTCGGTCATCTGCCCTCCTTACGACATAATTGACCGGGACTTGGAAGAATCCCTGCGGCTCCGCAGCCCGTATAACGCCGTATTCCTGGAGGGAGCAGAGCGTCCGGACTGGAACGCCGCCGCCGCGGACCGGTACGCCCAGGCCGCAGACCTCTTCCAGGACTGGCGCCAGCGGGAAGTTTTGCGCCGGGACGCCCAGCCCACGTTTTACCTGATGGAGCACACCTACTCCTTTCAAGGCCGGGACCTGTCCCGGACCGGCCTGATTTGTTGCGTCGGGCTGGAAGACTACCAGACCCACAGCGTGCTGGCCCACGAGTTGACTCAGGAACCGGCCGTCCAGGACCGGGTGGCCCTGATGGATTCTTGCAACGCCAACTTCAGCCCCATCATGTCTCTATATCGTGACCCGTCGGGAGCACTGTCCCAGCTTTACCATCGGGCTATGGCCGAAGCTCAACCCATCTTTCGGATGCGCGACGATTCGGGCCACGGGATGGCCCTATGGTGTGTAACCGACAAGGCCGATCAGGACGCCATCACCGCAAAATTCGCAAACATCCCGGTATTCCTGGCCGATGGACACCATCGGTACGAGGCCGCGCTGCGTTTGAAAGGGCAACGCCACGCCTCGAACGCTTCCGTCCAGGACCAGGCCCAGGATTTTGTGATGATGACCCTGTTTGAATTCGACGACCCCGGCGTGTTGGTGTTGCCCTACCACCGGGTGGTCGGCGGCCTGAATGCAACACAGCTGGACCAGATACGCTCTCGGCTGAACCGGATGTTTGATATCGAGGCAGTGGACTCCGGCTCCGAAGGGGTTGAAGACCTGCTGCAAACCATCGCCGGCGCCGCGGCGGAGCAAAAAACGGTGGGGGTGGCCGGTTTGGCGGAATCGGGTCTACACCTGCTGACCTTGAAACCGGACCAGGAATGGCAAAATTGGGGACCGTTGGCCGTGTCTGAGGGTTGGATTCTCGAAGAGCAGGTGCTGAAACCGGTGCTCGGGGAGTCTACCCCGCAGCACGTCGATTACATCCACGACCACGACCTGGCCCTGGCACAAGTGGCGTCCGGAGAGCAACAACTGGCCCTATTGTTGAGGCCTTTTCCGATGGACGGGTTCGAATCGGTGGTGGGGGCCGGACACCTGTTGCCCCGGAAATCCACCTTCTTTTACCCCAAGCTGCCCACCGGCCTGGTAATCAACCAGTTGGACGGCCCTCTGTAACTAAAACCAGCCGAGGTTAATCCTGGTTCTGGCGTTCTTCGTAGCGGGCGGTGATGGCCTGTTCCGCCCGCTTGCTGTGCTCGGCGATGAACGACTCCAGGCGGCGAATTTCGGCCTGGCTCTCCGAGTCTTCACCGGACACCCTCACTCGCTGCCGTAAAGCCTGCAACTGGTGGCGCTCCTCGTCCACCTGCTTGATCAACCCCAGGGCCTCCAGTTCCTCTTCCACTGCCCGCTTGAACTCTAACAAACGGCGCCGGGAGTCCACCACGTCGGCGAGTCTCTCCTCAATTTCGCCCATGGCGGACAGAGAGGCATCCAACCCGGTGTTCCCGTAGACCACCTGCCGAGGCAGGCGTCTCAACTGAGTGCGGAACTGGGATATCCTGGCATCCAGCTGGCGCTCCTTGTCCTGGATTTCCGCCAGGCTCATGCGCAGCGTCGCCAAGGTGGATTGTAGTTGGGAAAACGCCAATTTTACCGTTCCCTGCTGTTGATCCTCGCTTCTGCCGGGAGGGCGCCTAACCGACGGGGTATCCTACCCTCGGCAAGACGGATTTCAGGGCCGTGGCCACTCCTTCGATGTCCTCTTCGGAGACGTTGCCCAAGTGGCCGATCCGGAAAATGTCCTTGGTCAGCTTGCCCTGTCCGGTTGCCAGGACCACGTTTTCTTCACCGTGCAGAATTCCCATCAGCCGGTCCGGGTCGACCCCGGACGGCATCTTGACCGCGGTAACGGTGTTGGAGGCGTAGGCCTCATTTTCAGCAAGAAGTTCAAGGCCGAGGTCCTTCATGCAGTTCCGGGTGAAGCCGGCGACGCGGGCGTGCCGGTCATACACGCTTTCCAAACCCTCATCCAGGATGTTGTCCAGGGCTTTAGACAGGCCGTACATCGCTCCTACCGCCGGGGTGAAGGGTGTTTGACCCCGCTCCAGGTACTGGCGCGCCGCACTAAGGTCAAAGTAAAACCTGGGCAGGGTGGCGGTCTGTTGAGCCTCCCAGGCAGCGGGGCTCATACTCACGAAGGACAGACCCGGCGGGATCATGAATCCCTTCTGGGAAGCAGTGCCGACAACGTCGCAGTCCCAACCGTCCACGGGCAAGGGAATGCAGCCCAGGCTGCTGACCGCATCTACCAGAAGCAGCTTATGGAATTCCCCTTTCACCACGTGGGCCATTTCTTCCAACGGGTGGGTGATTCCGGTGGAGGTCTCGTTGTGGGTAACCATGACCGCCTTGACAGCGGGGTCCTTCAACAACGCCCGGCGAATCGCGTCCGGGTCCACAGCGGCGCCCCATTCAAACTCCAACACGGTCAGGTCGACGCCATAGGCCCGGGCCAGATCGACAAACCGGTCGCCAAAGGACCCGGCCGTGGCTGCGATTACCCGGTCCCCGGGAGACAGGGTGTTCACAATGGCCGCCTCCAGCGAACCGGTGCCGGATGCCGTGAGAATAAACAGGTCGCTTTGGGTCATGAACACCTGCTTTAGCTGGCTCGTGACCCGGTTGATCAACTCGTGGAATTCGGGGCCCCGGTGATTGATCATGGGAGCTCCCATGGCCTCGACAATGTCTTCGGGCACGGGAGTGGGACCGGGGGTTCTGAGGTTTTGCCTGGGGATATTCACGTAGTTAGCCTCCGCTGCGTCGGGCAATTTCCTGCCGCATAATTGGTCGCAAGGAAGGGGCATTTAGCCATGACGCTACCCCAGACCCGCAGCGAGAGCAGATTATACCAAATGAAATACCCAAGCGCATTTGCGGCGGCGGCCACGTTTGCGGCACTGGGCCAGAATAAGCATACCCGCGGCATCACTTTTTGGCGCGGGTATAATCTTGATTGCTTTTCCCAAGTAGTAGAACGCAATCGGGCTGACGGCACGGACGTCAAGACCGGCTACCGCCTTTGGCCTGTTGCTCCAGGCGACACAATTGTAAAGGAACAAGAATGACCAACCCGATACTCGATTTAAGTAATTTTGGCCGGTCCACCGGAGAGGTTCAGGCGGCCCTGGACGAAATCCGGCAGAGGGACGTGGTGGGCCGGATGTGGCGTGGGGACCACACGGCATGGAAACCCGACCCCACGGAGATTTCGAACCGCCTGGGGTGGCTAACGGTGACTGACCAAATGGGGGAACAGGCGGCCGGCTTGGAGGAGTTTGCCAACGAAGTGCGAACCTCCGGTTACAATCATGTGGTACTGCTGGGCATGGGCGGCAGCAGCCTGGGGCCCGAGGTCTTGGGTCGGACCCTAGTGGGAGCTAACGAGGGGTTCCCCCGGCTGATCGTTTTGGATTCCACTGTGCCGGACCGCGTTTCAACCGTTTCCCGAGAAATAGACCCCGCCAAAACCCTGTTCCTGGTGTCCTCCAAGTCCGGAGGCACGGTGGAGACCCTATCTTTCTATCGCTACTTCAGAAATCTGGTCGACGAGTTGATGGGCCATCGGGAGGCAGGTAGGAATTTCGTGGCGATAACCGACTCCGGGACTCCCCTGGAAAGCCTGGCCCTCGAGGAGGAATTCAGGAAAGTCTACGCGAATCCCGCGGACATAGGAGGCCGTTATTCGGTCCTGTCATACTTCGGACTACTTCCGGCCGCCCTGATCGGCATGAGTGTCACCCGGCTCCTGGATAGGGCGGTATCTACGGCCGCCGGGTGTTCTTCCGGCGTTCCCGTGGAGGAAAATCCGGGCGCACAGCTCGGGGCGGCCATGGCGGGGTTCGCCCGGGCCGGACGGGACAAGCTGACCCTGGTGGCCTCCAAATCCGTCGACGCCTTTGGGGTGTGGGTGGAGCAACTCCTCGCGGAGAGCTTGGGCAAGGAAGGCAAAGGCGTTATCCCGGTCACGGGGGAGCCGCTGGCCCCGGCCGAACAGTACGGCCAAGACCGTTGGTTTGTGTATCTGAGGGCCGGATGGGATGACAACGACCGGACCGACCGGAAGATCGCCAAGATCCAATCGGCTGGATACCCGGTGTTGGAATTGAAGCTCAGCGACCATTACGACCTGGGGTCGGAATTCTTCCGATGGCAGTTTGCCACCGCGGTGGCCGGCTCTCTGCTAGGCGTGAACCCGTTCGACCAACCCGACGTTCAGGGCAGCAAAGACAATACTGACCGGGTCCTGGATTCTTACCGGCGGGAAGGCGCGCTGCCTGTGCTGGCTGAGTCCGGTTCTGCGCCGGAGTTAATTAACGGAGCACAACCTTCCGACTATCTTGCCATCATGGCGTTTATCGAACAGACCGACGAGACCGACCTTCTCCTGGGCAGGCTCCGGAGCAGCGTGCTGGAACGGTATGGAATCGCCACTACCTTGGGTTACGGGCCCCGGTTCCTGCACTCCACCGGACAGCTTCACAAAGGCGGGCCGTCCAGCGGGCTACATCTACAGCTAACACAATCTACGTCCGACGACCGCGGGTCTGACTTGGAAATACCGGGCGCGGCCTACACATTTCGGACATTGTCCCAAGCCCAGGCCCTGGGAGACTTTAACGCCCTGGCCAGCCTGGGCCGCCGCACCGCCAGAGTTAACTTGGGCTCCGATCCAGCGGCGGGACTGGACCGGATTCTGCGCGAATTGGGCTAGCGATTGTCAACTTATTCGCCGGTGCAAATGATACGGGCAACCAGGCGATATAAAGGGGTAGGTTCTATGGAAATCGGAATGATTGGACTGGGAAGAATGGGCAGCAACATGGCGCAGCGCCTGTTGTTGGGGGGCCATCGCGTGGTGGCCTACGACCAAAGCCCCGACGCGTTGGCAGATTCCCGATCGCACGGCGCGGCAACCGCCGCGTCCCTGCAAGATCTGGTCGCCGCGCTGGAACCACCCCGGGCGGTTTGGGTGATGGTCCCGGCGGGGCAGCCGACCCAGGACACCATCGAACAACTTTCGACCTTGCTCTCCCCCGGAGACGTCGTACTGGACGGCGGCAACGCCAACTACAAGGACAGCATGCGCAGCGGTAACGAGCTTGCGGCCGGAGGTATCGAATTCCTTGATGTGGGTGTTAGCGGCGGAATCTGGGGCCTGTCCGGCGGTTACAGTTTGATGGTGGGCGGCAACGAAGAGGTTTACCGGCGGTTGGAGCCTATTTTCCAAGCCCTTGCGCCTTCGCACACAACCGGGTACGGCCGAATGGGGCCCACCGGAGCCGGCCATTTCGTCAAAATGGTGCACAACGGGGTTGAATACGGCCTCATGCAAGCCTACGCGGAAGGCTTTGAAATTCTCGAGGCGAAGCATGAGTTTGGGTTGGACTTGGGCCGGATTGCCGAGACCTGGCGTTACGGCAGCGTGGTGCGCTCCTGGCTGCTGGACCTGGCGGCGGCGGCCTTGGCCGAAGACCCCAAATTGGAGCGATTGCAGGGGTACGTGGAAGATTCGGGAGAGGGCCGCTGGATGGTCCAGGAATCAGTTGACTTGGGAGTTCCCGCCCCGGTGATCACACTGGCGTTGCAAAACCGGTTCCGTTCCCGCCAGGAGCAACCCTTTGGCTCCCGCATGCTCGCCGCGCTGCGCCGGCAATTCGGCGGCCATTCGGTAAGAGAGGCAGGTTCTTAACCCTATCAGCGGTCTCAAACCCCGGACGGTACGGCATCGTTGCCTTCGCCACCGGCAAAAATGCTCCCCGGCGGCCGGGGCAACCGCGCTTCAGCCGGAACCGGAAATCAGGCGTAGCCATGCTATAATCGGGCCATGGTTGCCGCTCCCGACCTCCTGCAGGGCCTGAACGATGCGCAAAAAGAGGCCGTAGAGACTACCGACGGTCCTCTCCTTATAGTTGCGGGCCCCGGAAGCGGCAAAACCAGGGTCATAACTCACCGCATCGCCTACCTGGTGCGGGTTTCTGCCGTCAATCCACGCCGCATTTTGGCGGTAACCTTCACCAACAAAGCCGCCCGAGAGATGCGGGACCGCATGGAGCGGCTGGTGGGGCTCCGCAGCGAAAGCCTCACCATGGGCACGTTTCATTCCTTCTGCGCGTTGATGCTCCGGCGCGAGGGTGAACATCTTCATTTGCCTTCCAACTACACCATTTACGACGCCGAAGACCAAATATCGGCCATCAAACAGGCCATGGAACTGGCCGAGGTAGACGCCAAACGCAATCCTCCACAGGCGGTCCGCAGCGCAATCTCCAAAGCCAAAAGCGTTCTGCAAGACTCCAGGGCTATGGCCCGAAACGCGGTTGATTACCAAGGGGAGGTCAACGCCCGGGTCTATCGCCATTATGAAGAGTTGTTGGCCCGAAACGACGCGTTGGACTTCGACGACCTGCTGATGAAAGCGGTAATACTGCTTCAGGAGTTCCCCGAGGTGCGGGAGGACTACCAACGCCGCCACCAATACCTGATGGTGGACGAGTTCCAGGACACCAACGTGGCCCAGTACAGGTTGAGCCAGCTTGTGGCCCAGGAACACCGCAACATCTGCGTGGTGGGCGACCCGGACCAGTCCATCTACTCCTGGCGAAGCGCCGACATACGCAACATTTTGAGTTTCCAACGGGACTACCCGGAGGCCCGGACTATCTCGCTTGAGCAGAATTACCGGTCTACCGGGACGATCCTGGAGGCCGCCAAAAACCTGATTGCTTCCAATGGTATACGCCTGGAAAAGGACCTGTTCACCGCCAACCCTCAGGGGACTCCCCTGGTCGTGCATGAAGCCTATGACGCGGAAGACGAGGCGCACTTCGTGGTCAACGAGGTGGACAGGTTGGTGCGCCAGGAACGGTTCCACCCCGGTGACTGTGCAATCATGTATCGGGTCAACGCCCAATCCCGAGGCCTGGAAGAAGCCTGCCTGCGTCGCGGCATCAAGTACCGGCTGGTCGGCGGAACAAGGTTCTACTCGCGCCGGGAAGTAAAAGACCTGATTTCCTATCTAAGAGTGGTCCACAACCCAAACGATGAAGTCAGCTTGGCCAGAATCATCAACGTGCCTCCACGGGGCATCGGCGCAAAGTCCATGCAGAATTTGGTGGTCTGGGCGCGGGCACAGCATTTGTCCCTGGGCGCCGCGCTGCAGAAGGTTGCCGGCGTCAAATCCGGCCAGAGCGATGAACAATATCCTGCGTTGCCGTTAACCGGCAAGGCCGCTTCCGCCGTTGTCGCTTTCGCGGACACCATCAGTGAGTTGGTGCGCCAATCGGAGCGCCTGCAAATCGTGGACTTGATCAACCTGGTCTTGGAAGACTCCGGCCTTCGGAGGTTCATCCAAAACAGCGACGACCGCCCCGACGAACGCTGGGAGAACATCCTGGAGCTGCGCGGCACGGCCCGGGAGTTCAACGCCGAGGAACCCCGGGACGGTTTGGCCTCGCTTCTGGAGCGGTTGGCGCTAGTTGCCGACGTGGACGGTTACGAGGAGTCCGAGGATTCAGTAACCCTTATTACGCTTCACCAGGCCAAGGGCTTGGAGTTTCCGGTCGTGTTCATCACCGGGTTGGAAGAGGGTCTGCTGCCCCACAGCCGGTCTATGGAAAGCGAGGAAGGCCTGGAAGAGGAACGCCGGTTGCTGTACGTGGGCTTAACCCGGGCCCAGCAGCGCCTCTACCTGCTCCGGGCATTCCGAAGGTCGTCATGGGGGTCTTCGGGGCCGACCCGAGTGTCGCGGTTCCTCCAGGAGATTCCCCCCCACCTCTTTACCGGCCCGTTGAAGGCCACTGTACCGGAGGCCAATACCCAGGCCAGAAGACCGTCGGTGGACATATCGGAGCCCACCCCAGTCAAGAACAGCGCTCCCCCACGCAGCCAGCTAGAGTTGCAAACCGGAGACTCCGTCCGCCACTCCACTTTCGGAGATGGGGTCGTGATAGAGTGCATGGCTTCCCACGGAGACCACGAAGTAACCGTGGAGTTTAGCGGAGGAGTTGGGGTTAAAAAGCTGCTGCTCAGCTTCGCTCCCCTGGTGAAGCTGCCAAGCTAGAGAGGGCGTCAGGCCCCGTCGTTCGCTAGTATCGACGAATCTATAATCTCTTGTTCTACAGGGCGTCCAGGAAATCTCCGACTGTGATCTCCAGGCTTGCCAAAATTCTCCTAAGAGTACCTGTAGGGACCTGCCGCTTCCCCACTACTACCACCCCAATCAGCACACGACCTCCCACCTCCCTGGGAAATGAATGATGGCTGCCCCCTTTGGCCTTTAGAGGGATGCATCCCAAACGATTCAACACGCGGACAATTTCATCGCTGGAACAGAGTGGGAGGCGACTAAACTGCATTCAGGACTGGTGAGTAAGTTTTTATTATGCTGCCGAGCGGGACCTTGACTTCAACCATGTCCAACGCGCTATCCCGGGTTTGAACGGGGATGTTTCGTTCCCGGAGGTAGCGTTCCCGTTCGCCGACTTCCTCTAACGCGGTCAAATGGACCTCGATAGCGTCTCCCAGGTTCTCCAGTGCTTCATTTACTGTATCGCCGCAACTTGAAGTCCCCAACTCACGACAATATGAAACGAACAACCCGTCTTCTTCTTCCACGACTCCAGTTAGCACAATGAACTTTTCCAGCAGGGCGCCCCCGTCCGTTACCATGATTTTGCTCCTCTGGTATCGCTCGTAGGTGGTTCCTGGTTCACCTATCGTGTATGTATCAAGCAACCTTCAAATCAACCAGTCGTTCTGTCTGGACCTCAACGCGTACAACAGCAGGATAACAAAGGTGGCGCGGCATCGCGAGTGGAGACTTGCTTGGCACAGGTCCTACGTTTCGATCGTCCGCACTCCCTGCTGGACAGGGTGAGGACCGTATCCTGTTGCACACATTTGGCGACGCGGACCAGCAAGCGTACTAACCCTCCAGTAGATGAGGGAGGCGGTTACTCCAAGAGCCATGCCCGGCAATACCCCCAGCTTGTTGGTGAAGGGTTCGGCCACTGCCGGAGCGGGTCGGAACGGCGATGTTGGTCATTCAGGTGGATGTTGTCGAAGGGGCCGAGGGCCACCGGAGAGCAGGCTCGTCGTTCGATCCTGTATAGTATGCCGTTGCGGTTGTCGAGGTCCGGGGGTGAGGCGTCCAATTCCGCGAGATAGCGGGGGTGGGATCAAGTGGATGGTAACCGTTGGACGGAAGCGTTATAAGCTTTCGCCGGAGTTCTTTGGATTGAAACAAGACTAGGGCGAATCGACAATTGGGTGAAACTCGGCTGAGGAAATAGGGCAGGAGCTTACTAGAGGAGGATAGAGTGTAACCCTGAGAAGTGACGTGCGGTGGAGGGGATTTGCGTGGAACGTTGTGAGTTGAGCGCTGCTCAGTGGCGTCGGATAGAAGGCTCTTTGCCCGGGCGTCCCGGCTGGGTTGGCGTTACGGCCAAGGACAACCGGAAATTCGTAAACGGCGTCCTGTGGGTGCTGCGCAGTGGAGCCCATTGGAAAGACCTGCCCCCTGGGTACGGCAACTGGAAAAGCGTCCATAAGCGTTTCTCCCGCTGGGCCAAGACCGGAATCTGGGAGAAAATCTTCCAGGTGTTGCTCGATGACCCGGACAACAGATACGTGATGATTGATTCCACCATAGTCCGGGCCCACCAGCAGGCAGTCTGCGGGAAAGGGGGGGCCAAAGTGAGGCTCTGGGCCGCTCCCGGGGTGGACTGAGCACCAAGATTCATCTGGTGGCCGATGCTCAGGGCCGGCCGGTGCGCTTCTCTCTCACCGGCGGTCAGAAGGCGGACGTTTCTCAAGCCATACCCCTCCTGACCGGCCTTGAGGCCGGAGCTGTCATCGCTGACAAGGGGTATGAGAGCAACCGGGTACTGGCCTTTATCAGGGCACAGGGAGCCGAGGCGGTCATACCGCCCAAGTCAAACCGGAGGGAACCTTGGGAATACGACCGGGAACTGTACCGTCAACGGAACCTGATTGAACGGGCCTTCAACAAATTGAAACAGTGGAGGCGAATCGCAACCAGATACGACCGCAGAAGTCTCGACCTCCTGTCGGCCCTGTATCTGGTCTCCTCAGTCATCTGGGGCTAGCAATTGTCGATTCGCCCTAGTGTTCATGAATCCCGGTCGGAAGAAGAAAACTTGGCGCCGTAACTACGGTCGTAATGTGCCAGACAGAACCAGCCAACTATTCTAATGGGTGACCTTGTTTACGCATGAACTCTAATGCTGGGTGAATGTTGTCATGGCTAGGGAAGACAGAGGCCATGTTGACTCCCTCTCCGTGAAGGTATTTCAAGGTTTCTTTTGCTAATTCCGATCTTATCCTCAATTTTACGTAGGGTAGAAAAAATCAGAAAACTGAGTTGTACCCCACACACCTTTTATGTTCTTCCATCTATGGGTGCGTTCCATGAGAACCCGGTCCAACGAAGTTTCGTCTTTGGTACCCCAATGCGCGTTTGCGCGTTCATCAATCAAGAAGAATCCAGCTTGCGCCCGAAGGAAATTGTTATTGTGCCGGGGCACCAACACTTCGTTAATTCTTTCCGTAGTACCCCGGTTGCCGTACTGCCGGATAGTGATATTTTGGATGAATCGGTAAAATCGGAGGTCTATGGCCCAAATTGCGAACTGTGAAACTGGTTTCCTGGTTTGAAGAAGGTTGAGGCAACCAGACGCGGCAAAATAGGCAGCTATCAATGGATTGTGTGTAAAGTCCAAAAGGCGAGTAGGAACACCGTGGTGCTGTGCTATCGCAAGCAGTTGGTGGTCTTGCGCATCAGGCCAACCTTCCCTCCAGAAATTATCGGCGTCGGGGCCACTGCGGTTCCGGTGGTTGCGGAATCGTCCAATATCTCCCGGTAAATCCAACCCAACACTATCACCGAGTTCAATGAAAGACCTTACGGCGTCGTATTCGGCCCTCGTTTGTTCAGCAATATTGCCACTTGGTGCTCGCAATGCAGATGCACCATAACCAATTTCGACTCCGCGTCGGAAAGATTTCGGCGTGAGATTCCATGAAGCTTGGGCTTGGCCGCGAAATCCAATCTACTGGAATGTCGCATCTTTCCAGATTTCGTTCCCGAAACGAAGGAAGTCTTTCAATACCCGAAGTTCATCGATGCGTCGGACAATTGGTCTCATTTGCCAACAGCATCTTCATCAATTTTCACGTGTCTGAGTCAAGCGTTTTGAACCAATCCCTGAGCCTTATGTAGAGTGGGTCTCCTCTGCCTCTTATGAATCCCAAGTAAGATATTTTCCCGCCAATGACATCGGGCAAGTTCGGACCAGGTATGAACGGAGCTCTTAGCTCCCGTCGAAAGTACTTTTTCTCGAAAGTCTCCTGCGCTGCTTTCAATCCGTATTTTTCCCAAGCGTGTAGCATTCCACGGAGGTCTCGAACGTATCCCCTAGGCAAGTCGACCTTCGTGTTTACTACAACACCTGTCACGGTCTGCCGGCGACTACGACCTTGAAGTCTGGTTTTCAAATTGTTAATTTGGAAACCATTTCGGTTGATTACGGCGACTAATTCGTCACCCGGAATCGTCGCTCCGCCATGCACTTCAAATTCCGCGACTCCGATACCCTTTGGGAACACTGGCCAATTCGACGAAAAAGTGATGTCATCTGCGTAGCGCGAGTAGACAGAATGGTACTTCTTCGCTAACGAAGTCAGTTCATAATCCATTCTTCTGCAAATCATGTTTGACAGGACTGGCGATGTCGGCGCCCCTTGAGGAAGTTGATTGTTATGACAGCAAATTTGTGCCAAAGCAGTCGCGACTGACTCGGGAACACTGTAGGGCTTGCTGATTAACATACCGCGGACTCTGCCAAAATTGATTGATGGAAAAAAATCTTCCAGATCAACATTAAAGACCCATCGATTCCCTACATGTCGTTGGGCGTTCATCTTTATGTTGCGTTCTTTTATGAACCCGTTTGCGGCCCGGCGGGGTTGGTAAACTGCTTGAAGAACATCATTTATTTTCGTTTGAAGCAATTTGAGCCCGGGGCTCGGCGCGAGAATGCTACGTTCTCCTCCACTCTTTTTTGAAATTGTGAACTCTCGATAGCGTCTATCCGGATTAGACCTGACGGAGTGCCAGCGCAGTCGGTCTTCCGAAACGTCGAGCAACTCTGCGAAGTCTTTCAGCGAGTTCAGTGCCAAAAAATTCTGGCGTATCTTAGTTATCTCGCTGTCCATGGCCCACCGTATATCAAAAACGCTACTGACGCTTACGGGCTATTCTACTTATCGCGCGATGAATTACTGCTAACAGTTACTGGATTCTGTGCGGGCGCGCGCAACCTAAGCACACTTTGGTATCCGCTGCCGCGTATCGACGGCAAATTTCAATTGATGCCCGCAAGCGTCGACTGCATTATAAAGTAACTTTTCGATATTCGGGAATATATCTATACCTGTCGGGTCCATCCAAAATCGGCGGTGAGCACATACAAGAATTGGAACAAGACGACGAGAAGGTTGCGTTAGAAGCCGGTAGCCGGGACCTTTGGCGAAGACATTAACTATCTCTACTCTACCCCGCATCCTACGAGGTAGCAAAACTCAGTAGTTACTGACTCCCGCTACGCCGGCCTCGAACTCGACTCTCACTTCGGAGTCGGAATTTGGGGTTTCCTCCGGCCACTCGATTTCCTCCGCGGCTCCACCGTGTGGTCGGCCCGGTCCGCAGGCTGGTGGCGGGGAGGAAACGTGCCGAGGCAGATTGTGTACATCTATGAGTCGCTCGTTGGGCAATCGAATCTTGATTGGAATCAATAAAAGGGGACTGCCCGGCTGAGTGCGGGAAGTAGCGTGGGTGAGAGGGGATGGCGCGTCGGTTCCAGGTTGCTTTTCTTCCTAGCAAGCCACCCAGGTCCAGCACAGCGAGCGACGCAACCTGCTGGACATCACCGCTCGGCCCTGAAACCCAAGGTCCGCTTGCCCCAACCGCGGCCGCGTTTTATTTGACATGCCGACTTCCCCAAGGCATGATATTTGCTGCTATTGCGTTTGGAGGATTTAGATTGAAAGCTGCTGTGCTATATCAAGCTGGGCAACCGATGGTCGTTGAAGAGGTGGAACTTGACGAACCCAAAGCCCAGGAAGTGCTCGTAAAAATCGGCGCTGCCGGTATCTGCCGCAGCGACCGCCACTTTATGCATGGCGACGCTCCCATCGCTATGCCGGTAGTTTTGGGGCACGAGGGCGCCGGGACCGTGGAACGGGTCGGCCCGGGCGTGACCTCTGTGCGACCGGGAGACCAGGTGATCCTATCCTTCGTACCCGCGTGTGGACGCTGTAAGTCATGCCTGGAAGGCCACTCCAACGTGTGCGACAACCACATGGCCACCGGCCCCTTCATGTACGATGGCACTTGCCGGCTGCACAAGGGCGACCAGGACATTCACCACATGGGAAAGGTTGCTTGCTTCGCCGAATACTCGGTCGTTCCTGAGATGGGATGCATTCCCGTCGGCGCGCCCATTCCCATGGACAAAGCCGCCATGATCGGATGTTGTGTTCCGACAGGGGTGGGCGCGGCGGTTTACAGCGCCAAAATCCAGCCCGGAAGCACCGTCGCCGTAGTTGGCTGCGGCGGTGTTGGCCTCAACGTAATTATGGGGGCCAAGCTGCTTAACGCCTCGAAGATCATTGCCGTGGACATCCTGGAAAGCCAGTTGGAATTTGCAATGAAGTTTGGCGCTACCCACTCGGTCAACGCTTCCGACCGGGACCCGGTGGCCCAGGTCAAAGAGTTGACCGGAGGCCGCGGGGCAGATTACACCTTCGAAGTTTTTGGCTCCGCCGACACCATCAAAGCTGCCTACGACATGTGCGCCAAAAGCGGCACCGTAACCGTTGTGGGCATTGCCCCGGTGGGCGCTGAAGCCTCTATCAACGCCGTGGATATAGTGCGAAACGAAAAGACCATGAGGGGCACATATTACGGGTCGGCCCGCTCTCAGGTCGACTTCCCAACCCTGGTTGACCTCTACGTGTCGGGTAAACTCAACCTCGACGACCTGGTGATCCGCCACTATTCCCTGGACCAGATCAACGAGGCCTACGCGGACATGGACAAAGGCGAGGTCGGACGCGGGGCGATAGTTTTCTAGCGGTCCGTGGTCCGGCTGACGCTGAACGCAGCGACCCCCACCGCATTAGATAGTAGCACGAAACCGGGACGGCTCCGCCGAGTTAACTTGCGGGTCGCCCCGGCTCTCATTTTCGGTCCCAACTAGAACCCAAGGCGTTCCTGCCTCTTATCCTGGAATTGGACGAGAATTTGGACTGCGAAGTAACCATCAAGCTCGTCGAGAACGAGGAAGAGTTGGCGGGGGCCATCGCGGTGCGGTTCCGGGTCTTCGTATCGGAGCAGTCGATCCCGCCCGAAGAGGAGTTGGACCAGGCCGACGCCACCTCATCCCACGCCATCGCTCTGGCTGGGGATACAGTGGTGGGCACGGGCCGCCTGATCCGCCAGGATCCCAGCACCGGACAAATCGGCCGGATGGCGGTGGACCGGGAATGGCGACGCCAGGGCGTCGGCGGGCAAATCCTCCAGTACCTTGAAGATTTGGCCCGGTCTCGGGGCATGACGCTCACCGTTCTCCACGCCCAGGAGTACGTGAAGGCGTTCTACGCTACCCGCGGCTACCAACAACATGGCGAGGTCTTCCTGGAGGTGGACATCCCCCACGTGGAGATGTGGAAGGATTTGTAGGGCAGGCTGCAATCAGTTGCATTCTCCTTAATTCCCGCCACCCGCTCAGGCCGGTGCCTTCTCCATAACCCGCACTTCCATCTTGGCTATGTGGCCGGTGGGGATGTCGCCCAGGGCGGTGCGCTCCGGGGAGGCAAAGTATGCCGCCTCTTTGACTGGTATGTCCTCGGCGTTGTCAAAACTGCGCACCCACAGAAACTCGGTGCGGTCGGCGTTGACCCAGGTTGCCTCCACCGGAATGCCCAGCCTCTGGTGCAACGGCCGGATGTGCTCTTCAAACAGCTTGAGCCAGGAATCCATCATGCCCCGGTTGATGGTGTAAATTCGCAACTGGGAAACCATTCGAACGCCTCCTGTTTTTGAACTGCGATTGCCGGCGGCTCGACGCCTCTCCGGGGACCCTGCGCGGCTAACTGACCTGGTACTTCCTGATCGTGTCCTGGCTGAATTCCAGCCCCAGTCCCGGCTTGGCAGGGACCACCAATTCGCCCTCTTGAATCGCCGGTGTCTCCTCGAACAACCGCAGCGACCAGGGCATGTACTCCACCGTCAGGCCGTTGGGTATGGCCGCCATGGTGTGTATCTGGATTTCCGGTATCAGGTGGCTCACCACGGGGAGATTGAAAGCCTCGGCCATGCCCGCAACCTTCATAAACTGGGTGATGCCGCCCACCCGCAGCAGGTCCACCATTACAATGTCTACCGACCGGGTTTCCAACATCTGCCGGAAGGGAGTTATCCCGTAGACGTACTCTCCGGCGCAGACGGGGGTGGTCAAAGCATCGGCCACCCGGGCAAGACCCTGGTAATCGTCGTGAGCAACCACGTCCTCCAGCCAGAACAGGTGGAACTCCTCCACCCGGCGGCCAACGTCAATCGCCTGGTTCACGTCCCAAAGCTGGTTGATGTCGCACATGAGGTCGATGTCGTCTCCCACCGCCTCGCGCATCACCCGCATGCGTTCCACCTCTTTCGCCGGGGTGGATTCGGCGCCCATTTGGGTCTTCATTTGCTTGAAGCCCATGTTGACCAACCGCGGCCCGGCTTCCGCCAGGTACTCCAGGTTCATGGGGCGCATCAACGCGCCGCTGGCGTAGGTCGGGACCCGGTCCCGGTAGCCCCCCAGCAGGGAGGACACGGACCGGTTTAGCGCCTTGCCCTTGATGTCCCAAAGGGCCATGTCGATAGCGGAGAGGGCCAGCGTAAACAGACCCTCCGGCCCGGCGCTGCCGGCCAATCGCCGCAGCTTGCCCACAACCGCCGCGACGTCCATCGGGTCGTCGCCGAGGCAAAGTTCGCACAGGGAGTCCACTGCCGAACGCAGGGCATTGGTCAGCGGACCGCCGAAGAAGGTCAGCCCGACGCCGCGGATGCCGTCATCGGTTTCCAACTCCAGGGTCACAAACTCCCTGGTGGCATCCCCCACCGGAACTCCCACCACCAGGGGGTTGTCCGCCGGGGTGCTCAAGATGCGGGTCGTGTATCTGGCGAGTTTCATCTTGTCCCTCCACTAGGAGTGATTCGGGCCCAAGCTCAAACCTATCGCGGTAGTCCAGAGCGCATTCAGTCTCTGGGGAATTCGGGCCATTCTAACACACGGCCAGGCAGCCCCAAGCCGGTCTGGAACCCACCGGACCTGCCGGCGTTTGACCACCGGGCTGCAGGCCGGTGATATACTCAGCTATGTCCGGTGTTGTGTGTAGGGTGCGGCAAACCCCTGGGCCAACCCCTTGAGGCGGGCCGCGCCCAGCAAATCGCCCACCATCTATTTTAGAGGTACTGTCATGAGCGTCGAACCCAGCAGGTCCGAGGAAATCAAGGAATTGGTCCGCGAAAAGTACGGCTCCAGGGCCCGTGGTGTGATTGAGTTGCGGCAGGCTCCGGCAGCCTCGACCGACGACTCCGGATGCTGCGGACCGGCTGACCTGGACCGAGCGATGCGGATTTACCAGGAATCCCAGCTTGAGGAGCTTCCTGTCGAGTCGGTGGCGGCCTCCGCCGGGTGCGGCAACCCCACTGCCCTGGCCGGGCTGCAGCCGGGGGAAAGGGTGCTGGACCTTGGATCGGGAGGAGGAATCGACTGCTTCCTGGCCGCCGGCCAGGTGGGAGAACAGGGCCGGGTCTTCGGCCTGGACATGACCGACGACATGCTGTCCCTGGCCCGGTCCAACCAGGCCAGGCTGGGACTGACCAATGTGGAGTTCCTCAAGGGCGAAATCGAAAACATACCGCTGCCGGAGGACAGCGTGGACGTGGTCATTTCCAACTGCGTCGTCTGTTTGTCGCCGGACAAGGACGCGGTGTTCCGGGAGAGCTTCCGGGTGCTGACCCCCGGCGGGCGGGTGCACCTTTCGGACATGATGTCCGAGGACCGGCAGGGGCCGGCCCGCACCGACACCGAGGCCTGGACCTCCTGCATCGCCGGGGCCGAAGACCGGGAGACCTACCTGGGCCGCTTGGCCGGAGCCGGTTTCGTGGACATCGAAATCACCGAAGAGCGGGAGCGCCTGGACGAAGAGGGCATCCCCACCAACGTGGTAAGCGTAAAAGTGGTGGCCCACAAGCCGGGGTAGGGAAGCTCCTGTACCGCTATGACCGTCAACATGTTCGACAATCCCAGCCAGAAGCCGACGCCCGAGAAACCCCGGATGCAGCCGGAGCATTTTGTCGCCAAGTGGGTCGGCTCCGGCTTTACCGAAAAGCAGGCTTCCCAGGAGATGTTCCTGGACATTTGCGCCGTCGTAGGGCATCCAACGCCGGTGGACTACGGCAACCCGCAGACGTTCACCTTCGAGAAATGGGTGCCCGGCGGGTTCGCCGACGCCTACTTCGAAGGGCGTTTTGGCTGGGAGTTCAAGGGCACCGACGAGCAGCTACCCGGGGCGTTAAACCAGTTGCTCCGCTACCAGGTGTACCTGAAGACGCCGCCGCTGCTCATCGTGTCGTCCTTCAACACTATAAGAATACGCACCAACTTTCCGGGCCTGGAAACGGTCCTGCACGAAATCCCCGTGTCGGCACTCGCCCAAGCTGGAAACCTTCAAAAGCTCCGGGACGTCTTTTTCGCTCCGGAGCGGTTCCGTCCGGACCGTTCGGTGGAGGATGTCACCAGGGAAACCGCCGCTCTGTTCCGGGACATCGTTACGGAAATGGAGAAACACAACGAAGACCCGGAAAAGCTGGCCCGCTACCTCAACCAGATAGTGTTCTGCCTCTACGCCGAGGACTCCGGCCTGCTGCCCAGTGGGGTGTTCACCCAAATCGTAAGCCAGCACTTCCGCAACCCGGAGACGTTCAACCTGGCCGTGACCGGCCTGTTCAACCAGATGGCCAAGGGCGGCCTGTTCGGGGCCGACGAGATTGCCTTCTTTAACGGCGACCTGTTTAACACGGTTGATTCGGTGGAATTGAGCGCGCCCGCTTTGTTTCTGCTAGGCCAAGCCTCGCAGAAGAACTGGCAGAACATCGAGCCGTCTATCTTCGGCACGCTGTTCGAGCGGGCGCTGGACGCATCCAAACGTTCCCAATTGGGCGCCCACTACACCAGCGCCGACGACATCATGCTGGTGGTGGAGCCGGTGGTGATGGAGCCCCTGCGCCGCGAGTGGGAGGCGGTACGGCAGGAGGTGGGCAACCTCCTGGTCGAGGACAACGCGGACGCGGCCCGCGTGCGGCTGGCGGCGTTTCAACAGCGGTTGTTTGAAGTTACCGTCCTGGACCCGGCCTGCGGCAGCGGCAACTTCTTGTACCTGGCCCTTCGCTGTCTGTTGGACCTCGAAAAGGAGATCATCGACTTCGCCGCCGAGCACGATTGGGACAACCTGACGCCTACGGTCAAGCCCGACCAGATGTTGGGGTTGGAGATCAACCACTACGCCGTTCAACTGGCCCGCACCGCCCTGTGGATTGGCTACCTCCAGTGGCACTATTCCAACGGCTTTCCCTACCAGCAAAACCCGATTCTGACCCCACTGGTCACTATCCAGCAAGCCGATGCCATCCTGGACCTTTCGGATCCGGAAAACCCGCAGGAACCGGAGTGGCCGGAGGCGGAGTTCATCATCGGCAACCCGCCATTTCTGGGCCATTTGTCCTTCCGGGAACAACTTGGGAATGCCTACGTAAATGCTGTATACACGCTATACGGTGGTCGTATCCCCAATTCCAGCGACCTTTGCTGTTACTGGCTTGAGAAGGCCCGCGCCCAAATCGAAAATGGCAAGACCAGCCGAGCTGGACTCCTGGCAACGCAGGCGATTCGATTTCAGTCCAACCGCCCTGTGCTATCCCGCATCAAGGATAGCGGAGACATCTTTACTGCCATTTCTGATCAGGATTGGATACTGGACGGTGCTACCGTACATATCTCCATCATATGTTTTGATGACGGAATGGAAATAGCCCGGATTCTAGACGGACAACAAGTTCAGAACATTAACCCCGACTTGACTACCGGCGTCGATCTTACTCAAGCCAGACAACTGGCGGAGAACCGGGGCCTGGCGTTTCAAGGTGTCGGCAAGGTAGGAGATTTCGATATCTCAGAGGCTGCGGCAAATGAAATGTTAGGAAAGCCCAATCCCCACGGGCGTTCCAATCAAGAAGTTCTCAAGCGATGGGTCAATGGTGTCGATATTGCCCAACGCCCCCGAAGCGTATGGATTATTGACTTTGGTGTGGATATGCCAATGGTAGAAGCCGCGCTGTATGAGGCACCTTTTGAGCATGTGGGAAAGAACGTGATGCCCTTGCGGGTAAAGAACAAGATGCGTTGGCGGGCCGAAAATTGGTGGCTGCACGGTTACCCCGCGTCCGAGATGCGTCAGGCCCTCTCCACACTAGAGCGATATATTGGGACATCGGTAACTGCAAAACACCGGCTTTTTGTGTGGCTGACCGGCGATATGCTGCCTTCTAATTCTGTAGTCGCAATCGCCAGCGATGATGATTATATGTTGGGGGTGCTACACAGCCGTATTCACGTACCTTGGGCCTTGGCGCAGGGTAGCCAACTGCGAGAGGCGCAAAGCGGGTTGCGCTATACCCCCACTACCTGCTTTGAGACCTTCCCCTTCCCAGAACCCACCAATGAGCAGCGGGAGACAATAGCTGAGGCGGCGCGCAGGCTGAACGAGCTGCGTGAGGGCTGGCTGAACCCGCCGGACATGACGGAAACGGAACTGAAGAAGCGGACCTTGACCAACCTCTACAATACCCGCCCCACCTGGCTGCAACTGGCCCACGAGAAGCTGGACGCCGCCGTTGCCGGCGCCTACGGCTGGCCGGCGGACCTGGCAGACGCAGAGATACTGGAGCGGCTGCTCGTGCTAAACTTGGCCCGTGCGGGGCAGGGGGCAAGCAACTAATCGCGGTGTGATTCGTATGGCTGGGGACACTCTGACATTTGAGATGGGCGGCCGGGTGGAGCTGGGGCAATTCCAACAGGGAGTCGCTCGCTTTACCCAGCTCGTAAGTGCGCTCACTCAAGGCACCGGGGTAAGTTGGGTGATTGAAGACTTGCACCCTGGGAGCGCGGTGGTGACGCTGCGCGGCGAAGCCGAAGATCCTGCCAAAGTGGAGAGAATCGTCGGTGAATACAACAGCATCGGCAGGTCGCTGGAACTTCAGGAATCTCTCCAATATGGCCCGGAAGTAAACCGGGCGGCCCAGGCAATCAACAACATGGCGCGGACCTTCGAGTACGTGCGCTTCGAAACCCTGTCCGGCGATTACACCATTTCCGGAAACGGGGCGGCTCCGCCCCGCCGCACCTTGGTGGCCAGCATTGGGGCCATTACCGGAAGAGTGCAGACGTTGAGCAACCGCGGCAGCTTGCGGTTCAATCTGTACGACACCGTCCATGACAAGGCCGTTGGCTGCTATCTCCAGCCAGGCCAAGAGGAATTGATGCGCAAGGCGTGGGGCCGCCGGGCCAGGGTCAGCGGTCGGGTCTCCAGGGAGAGCGATTCGGGCCGTCCGGTGGCCGTCAGGCAAATCCTGGACATCGAGATAATCGAAGAAATTGCACCAGGGTCCTACCGGCATGCCCGGGGGGCGGTGCCTTGGCAGCCTGAAGACCAGATGCCCGAGGAAGTTATTCGCCGGTTAAGAGATGCCTGAGAGCCAAAAAATCGTCTATTGGGATTCTTGCGCATTCCTCTCGTACATCAACGAGATCAAAGACCGTATTCCTATACTGGGGGCGCTGCTGGCTAGTAGCGCCAGCGATGAAATCAAGATTTACACCTCGGCCCTCTCAAAGGTTGAAGTATCTTTTGGGGCGACCGAGCAGAAACAACAAGCCTTGGAGCCAGAAACCGAAGAACGTATCGACAACCTTTGGGCCGATCCCGCCGCCGTTGTTCTGGTCGAATACCATGATGGCATCGGGAGGGAAGCCAGGCAGTTGACGCGCAATGCCATTGCGCAAGGCTGGAGCCTGAAGCCCCTAGATTCCATTCACCTGGCAACGGCCAAATGGCTCTCCGATATAGGGATGCCGGTCGGCGAATTTCATACCTACGACAGACAGTTAAACAAATACGCTGCCATGGTGGGTGTGAAAATCCTTGAGCCATATACGCCCCAACCAGGCTTGCTGTAGCTTCTGCTCTGGGGGCGGATCCGCCCCTACAGCTTGAACCGCTTGTATGCCTCGGCGTAGTTGAAGCCCACCTGCTCGCCGATGCGGGCGCGCCAAGCGGGCAGGTGGACCTCGGCGTCCTCGTCCGACACCTGGGACTTGTGGCACTTCAGGGCCTTTACCGCGGTTTCGATGTAGTCGGTGACATCGACGTAGAAGTTCGGTTCGTGGTGCTCGGCGACCCAGACCTCCCGCACCTTGTGGGGTTCGAAGCCTTCCGCCAGCAATTCGGGGAAGGTCAGGCGGTCTCTGGCCGTGGGGAACACTGCCGATAGGGCCGCCTCCCCGGATGCGAAATGGTCGGGATGGCCTATGTAGCCGTTTTCGTCGAGGCGTCGCTGCGGGCTGTTGCAGATCAGGACATCGGGGCGGAACCGGCGGATTTCCCTGGCGATGTCCCGTCTGAGTTCCAGGGTGGGCTGGAGCATGGAGTCCTCGTAGCCCAGGAAAACCACCTGGCTCAACCCCAGCGCCTTGCCCGCGTCCTGCTGCTCCCGGCTGCGGATTTTCATTAATTCTTCCGAAGTCATCTCCGGGTCGTCCGACCCCTTGCTCCCGTCGGTGCATACCACGTACACCACTTCCCATCCCTGGGCGCACCACTTGGCCGCAGTGCCGGCACAGCCCCATTCCGCATCATCGGGGTGGGCGAACACCACCATGCCCCGGCGGTATTCTTCCTGTTGCTCTGTCATATAACCTTCTCCACGTCACGTCAGCCGGGTTGCCGGATGGCGGCTTGTTTCCCAGGGTCCAACCGGATTTCAAGCCAAGTTCCGGCGCCATTTCCTGTTTCAATCAGCACGTTCTGGCGGCTTCCGCGTCACCGCCGGGGTGTTCGGGACGAACGGGACCGCCTTCGGGACCGGTACCGCCGCGCCGGCCTCGGCCTCTCGCCGGTATCCACCGGGTCGCCACTCGTTGGGACTACTGCCGGTGGGGGTGGCGCGGAAGGGTACAGCGGATCGATAAACTGTTTTTTGTATCCGGCCCAATGCGCCTGGGTTGCCAAGGTCAAGGCCAACCCCGGCACGATGAACACGATTACCACGCTGCCGCTGCCGTCCTGCACCGACTTGAATGCCAGGAACGCTCCCACGATCAAACACGCCCATGCCATGCCACCGGAGAGTATCCCGTTGTGCCAGGGCGACCGCAGTATGAGCACCGACCAGGAGGGCGGGAGCACGAAGGCGGCGATCAGGAAAAGGTTCTGGTAGTACCAGGGGCGAAGCTCTTGGGGAGGTGGCGCAGGTTCTTGGTTCATCTAGCAGACTCGGACGAGAAGGAATCCGCTGCGCTGTCCGGGATGCTCAGTTGCGGGCCAGAAGCAGATGGAATTCCAGCGTGTTAATGGTGCGTTGTTGTTTGATGGACTCCACTGCGTACTCGATACACATACGAGCGAACCCGGAGTACCTAAGGACATTCGACCCGACGACCACCAGGGGCACCTCCCGATGCAGGTCCACCTGAAGCTGGTTCAGCTCCTCCCGGTCGACTTGCACCTCAACGGCCCGTTGGGTCATGCGCTCGATCTTCCGGTGGATTCTCGCTACGAATTCGTCGTCGTCCATTACCTGTACCAGTTGGTCCCGAATAGCTAACTGCCGGGACAGGGTGCGGATTTATCTCGTCTGTCCACAATTCTAACATAGCCTGTACGCTCCGCCCGGAAACCCCGCAGGGGCACCCCCCACACCGCGTCTCTCCCGTCGCAACAGGCTTTCAGGAATTCACATGGGTAGCCAAGCTTACCCATCCCAGAAATACGCTGCGCCGGGCGTTTCCCCGTCAGCGCGGGAGCCTACCCCGGTCCCAGTCATTATCGTGGGAATAGGGCGTTTTCATCCTCATGGGTGACCTTGGCAAGGCCATCTGTCATTAGCGTCTCAACGGAAATCCAGACCATTCTTGGTGAGCAACCACCCCCGACCACACGTGGAATGTTCCTCCCACTCCCCGTCATTCCCGTCGCAACGGGAATCCAGAGCCCTTTTTGTGTGTAATGAAGGTGGTGCTCAGGGAAACGAGCCATGTCTGTATTGCCGTCCACCCGCGGCGTCTTGATTGCCATAACCGTGTTGACGTAGATTCAGGGCTCTGGATTCCCGCTGCGGCGAGAATGACCGGGGCGGGTGCCGCGGCCAGAATTGCGGGGCAGAATTGCAAAGGCCTTACGGCCAGCGGCGGTTTTCTTGACACTGTTAGGGGCGGTTGCCATAATCCTTGCGCGGAAGGGCTGATTTCCGCTGGGGAGATGTTGACGTGACCACTCTCAAATATACGCTGGAACAGTTTGTGCAGGACATGGAAGGCCTGATTGCCGGCCAACCCGACCAGCAAAAGATATTTGACATCGGCTCCGATTGGCTGGAAAAGCTGACCCGGAACCCCGACAACATTCCGGATGAATACCGGCGGCCGGTTGGCGTTGGTCCCAGGGCAGATCACGGGTCTTACTTGTTGTACCAAGGCGAAAGCGGGCTGCAGGTCACATCGGTTGTTTGGGGGCCGGGAGAGCACCTGGGACCCCATGACCACTGTACTTGGGGCATGATCGGGGTTCTGGAAAACACCCTGACGGAGACCCGCTATCAACGGGTGGACGACCGGTCGAAGGACGGGTTCGCCAAGTTGGAGCGGGACCGCAGCGCCCAGTTTCGGCCCGGCCAGATAACCCTGTTGGTCCCCGAGGTGGACGAGATCCACCAGATGGACAACCACACCAACCTGCCCACCGTAGAGGTCCACGTGTACGGCACGGACCTGCGCGGCCTGCCGCGCCGCCGCTACAACCTGGACACCGGCGAGGTTTTCACCTTCGCCACTCCAAAATGGGACAACTGCTAGCGCCGTCCATCATCTGAACCGACGAGCAGGCAACGCCTACGGGCAGGCAACGCACCCGAACAGGCCCCCCTGAGCAAGCAATTCAACCCCGGGTAGGTGCACCCAAACCTCCCGGGCCAAAGCCGGAATTAGCCCTTTGCCGCAATTGGAACAGCGCATCAAGTCCCTATCGGACAACTATCATCCGGCGTGGATGATAGTTGGACTGGCTACGCTGCTCCAGATTACCACCAACTTCATCGGCCAAGCCTTCGCCATCCTCATCGTAGCCCTGCGGGACGAGTTCGCCTGGACTCTTACCGCCATCACAATGGCCTACTTCCTCCGCAGCATAATCAGCGCCATGCTATCCCCGGCGGCTGGCTGGCTTGGCGACCGGTACGGCGCCCGGTCCAGCCTGATGGCGGCCACGCTCCTGTACGTGGCGGGGCTGTTTCTGATGGGAACAATGACCCAGATCTGGCACCTGTACCTTTACTACAGCCTGATGCTGGGCATTTCCCAATCCTTGTTCCGCGTTAATATTCCCACCACCGTAGCCGCGTGGTTCAAGCGACGGTTGGGCTTGGCGGTGGGAATCCAACAGTCGGCCGGCGGCATGGGGACTTCCATCATGGCCCCGGTGCTGGCGATTCTCCTGGCGCGGACCGATTGGCAAACCGCTTTTTGGATTCTCGCACCGGTCGGCGGCGCCATAATTCTCGCCCTGCTCTGGAAATTCCAGGGAGACCCCCAGGACCGGGGGCAGTCTCCCTACGGGGCCGACGCTAACGAACGGCCGCCACCGGCTTCCTCCACCGGGCCGGGCATGGCTAAACTCCGCAGCAAGGTGTTTCTCCGGCAAGCCCTTCGGACCAGGGCTTTCTGGAATTTGATACTGATTCACCACCTGGGCTGCATCGGCCATTCGGTGGTCATGGTGGGCGTCGTCTTTTACGCCACCACCCGCGGGGTCGGGCTGGAAACCGCCGCGTATATTGTCAGCATCTACTCGTTGACCAGCATCATCAGCCGGTTTTCCACACCGGTGCTGGCAGACCTCTGGGGCGCGAAGGGGGTTATGGCCCTGGCCTACTTTGTCCAGGGGATAACCGTGGCGTTGCTCCTTTGGACCCATGAGCCCTGGCACTTCTTCCTCTTCGCGGCCCTGTTCGGCCTGGGAATGGGCGGGGAAATGTCGGCGTTTCTGGTGATCAACCGGCAATACTATGGCATGGGCCCGGTGCGCTCCATATTCGGATTTCAGAGTATGGGGGCCGGCTCCGGGATGGCGATTGGCGGCCTATTGGGCGGGGTTATCTTCGACCTTACCGGCGGCTACCAGATGGCCTGGATCGTATCCATCGCGGCCAGCGTGACCGGCGCCGTGTCCATCCTGTTGTTGGAACCCACGTCCAAGCCCCTCATCCCCAATTGGGAGGATTCACTACCGGCAGAGGCCAGGTCCCAACCGTCTCCCGCCGCCAGCGGCGATTGACGTCCCTGCGGTCTGGTAGGCTCAAAACCAACAGCGTGGACCCCTTTAGGCATACTGGACGACATCCGCATTTCACCCAACGGAGGTGAACCCCAATGGCCCATGACATTTCTCCCCAAGAGTTGCGGGACCTGTTGGATGGCAACGCCCGCTTCGCCCTGATCGACGTTAGAGACCCGGGCGAATACAACAGTTCCCACATCCCCGGCGCCAGCCTCATTCCCCGGCGGCTGCTGGAATTCCAGATGGCCGCGTCGGTCCCCTCCAAGACCGCGCCAATCGTTGTGTGCGACGACGATGGCCGCCGCTCGGCTCTGGCGGCGCAAACCCTGGAAGCCATGGGTTATACCCAGGTGTCGGCGCTTACCGGAGGCATCAACTGGTGGGTGAGCCAGAACCAACCCACCGAATGGGGCAGCAATGTGCCTTCCAAGGATTTCGGGGAGCGCATGGAGGTGGAACACCACGTGCCGGAAATCGAGGCCACCACCCTGCACCAATGGATTGAAGAGGGTAAGAAGCTGGAGATTCTGGATACCCGGACCCCGGAGGAATACCAGCGCTTCTGCATTCCCGGGGGCCGCAGCGTTCCGGGGGGCGAGCTGGCCATGCACATCACCGATATAACCGAAGCCCTGGACCCGGAAACCACGGTGGTGGTTAACTGCGCTGGCCGCACTCGCAGCATTATCGGAACCCGCGTGTTGCAGCGAATGGGTTTGACCAACGTGGTCGGCCTCAAGAACGGCACTTCGGGTTGGGTGCTGGCGGGCTATGAGCTTCAAACCGGGGCTGATCGTATAGACCTCCCGCCGGTTTCCCACCAGGGATTGGCCGCTGCCGAGGCCTACGCCCACCGGGTTGCGGAGGAGGACGGCGTGCGCCCGCTACCGGTGGCAACTCTCCAGGAAATGATCGTTCGACAGGCCCAGGACAACGTTTACCTGGTTGACGTTCGAACCCGCGAAGAGTACCTCTCCGGCCACATCCCCGGGTTCACCTGGTTTCCCGGTGGCCAGGTAGTGCAGCGGTCGGACGATGTCGCGGTGGTCAAGAACACGCCCATAGTTTTCGCTTGCGACGGTTTTGCCCGCAGCACGCTGGTTGCCTCCTGGTACCGCCAGATGGGTATGGAAGAGGTGTACGCCGTTGACGGTGGAACCCAGGCCTGGGCCGAAGCGGGGCTGGAACTGGCAACGGGAGACCCCGAAACCCCGGTGTTCGGCCTGGAAGAGGCGAAAGCCAGGGCCCACCTCATTTCACCCCAAGAACTGAGCGAATCCTCCGACGGCGTGACCATCTTTGTGGACACCAGCCAGGACTTCAGCCGGGGACACGTTCCCGGCTCCCGATGGGTGTCTCGGGGATGGCTGGAACTGCAAATCAATGACGCGGTCCCCAGCCCGGAAACGCCGGTTACCGTCACCTGCGCCGACGGCCGTCCTTCCATCCTATCGGCCTCTACTTTGACCCAAATGGGGTACCGCAACGTCTCCGTTCTGGACGGCGGGATGACTTCCTGGCGGAGCGCCGGGCTGGACGTCGAAACCGGACTGACCGGGATCACCAGGCCGCCGGCCGACGTCGTATACTCGGGCCCGGACCGGAATTACGCCGAGATGATGCATTATCTGAGATGGGAAACCGCCCTGGGCGAGAAGTACCAGTCTGCCGTTTAGCGGAGGATTTGTGTATGGCAACTCAACAGGACGAAGGCGCCGTCCCTGACTTTCTTCAAATGAGCGGAGATGGGGGGCCCCAGTCTACCAATCCTCACGGTAGCGACAGTTGGTACGGATGGCCCAGCAAGCAAATGAATCCGGTCAACCTTCTGGACGACGAGGGCCGGGTCAAGCGGGTCCGGGCGCCGGTGATGGATCTGGAAGGATTGATAACCCCAACCGAGCTTCATTACGTGGTCCAACACTTTGACGTGCCCGATGTGGTCCCGGCGGACCAGTGGACGTTAACGATAGACGGCGAAGTCAAGAATCCCCTGACTATTGACTACGAGCAGTTGCGGCGGTACCCGGGTCGCACCGTGCGCACGGTGCTGGAGTGCTCCGGCAGCGATGCCACCTACTTTGAGTATTTCAAAGGCGAGGGGCCGAAACCGTCCCGAACCCAGGAGGCCATGATCCTGAGCGCCGCCGAGTGGACCGGCGCGCCCCTGGCCGCAGTGCTAAACGATGCCGGGCTGACCGACAAGGCCCTTTACTTTCGCGCCGAAGGCTGGGACCAGGGGATTCCAATCACCGCCGCGCCGGGAACGGAAGCCTTCTTCTACGACAAGGGTTTGCCCCGCCTGAAGGCGCTGCACCCGGACACGCTGTTGTGCTGGGCCCAAAACGGCCAGCTATTGGAGCACCTGCACGGCGCTCCGGTCCGCCTGCTGGTGCCAGGTTGGTCCGGCAACTGGTCGGTGAAGTGGATCCGCCGCCTGGAAGCGATGGACCACCTGCCCGACTGCTGGTACCACTACAACTTTTACTACTATGCCGACTCCGCCGACGCCACCGACAAAGAGTTGATAACCACCATCCCGGTCAAATCCATAGTCACCCAGCCCAACGACGATACCGAGACGCTCCCCAGGGGAGTCCACGTGGTGCGGGGCTACGCCTGGAGCGGCGAGGGCGCCATTACCCAGGTCGAGGTTAGCGTGGACGGCGGCAAAACCTGGCATGCTTCCCGGTTGGAGGAGCCCCGGGACCGGTGGATGTGGGTCCGATGGTCCTACCTGTGGGACGCCCAGGAGCCAGGCCAATACCAGGTCATGTCACGAGCCACCGACGCCTCGGGCAAGACCCAATCCCACCAACCCCGGTACAACAATATGCGCAAAAATTTCACGGCAATTGTGGGTTACGACATCACTATCGAATAGTTTGATTGAGTAACTTGCGGGTAACTTCGTCACCAAATTGGCGAGAGAACCGGACTGGCGCGACTGGCGGCGGCAGCTAATACGACCAACATATTCCACGGTTCCGTCCTGAACATCCGGTACGCCTCGCGTCCAGGATCCCTATACACGCTGTAGCTGCGCTATCACCCGGTCAACCGGCCCTAGAAGCACGGGCGTGTGCTATCATCAGGCCAACAGGCCGGAGCAGCCGGGAAACAACCGGGCCAGGAGCCCCCGAAATGACGACAAAGCCAACCTACCAGATCATATCGGTCATCGACTACGCGAGCCTCGAATACGATCCGAATGAACTGGAGCCGATCCCCGACGGTATGGAACAAAGCCCGGCTATTCTGAGAATTTTCCAAATACTAGACGCTCACCTGAAGAGCATCTACTCGCGCGAAGGCGTATTCGTCGACTCACACACCACGGTCTGTTATAACCCCGACAACCTGAACAACCGGGTCCTCCCGGACCTCTACTTTGCTTTCGACGTGGACCCTCAGGCCATCCGGCGAAGGAAACTATATCTGCCCTGGGAGGCAGGCAAGCCCCCTGATTTCGCCCTGGAAATCGGCTCGGAAAGCACTTTTCAGAATGACATGGGGCACAAGCGCGACCTTTACGCCCAAATCGGGATCTCCGAATATTGGCGCTTTGACCCCACCGGCGGGACCTATTACAACCAACCCCTGACCGGGGAGCAGTTGATAAACGGGACCTACCAGCCATTCGAATTAACCACCGAACCCGACGGCATTCTTAAGGGATACAGCCCAGCATTGAAACGATACCTGTGTTGGCACGACGGAATGACGGAACTTTACGACCCCAACACCAACACGTACCATCTCAACTTGGAACAAGCCTTGGACGAAGTGAGCGCGGAACGATCTGCTCGGCTGGAAGCCGAGGCGAGAATACGCCAGCTTGAAGAGGAACTGGAACGGCGGCGGACCGGGAACTGACCAGTTCCAACACCTTTGACCCGGCTACCAACCCAAACCTGGGTTTGAAACGCCCGCCACGGGGGAGAAATGCCCATAATTCAACACGGCGCCGTACCTATGCCCCCCGCCGCGGACTACTACCGGGAACGCGCCTTTGTGTCCAGCGACAACGGGGCGGTATCGTTGTCCATCAAAGAGGTGGAGCTGCTACCCGGGTGGGAGGGCCGATTGCACACCCACCCGACAGACCTGGCCATCATGGTAACGGAGGGGGCAGTACAGGTGGTCATGGGAGACCAGTTAACAACCGTCCGGGCCGGCTGCACTTTGTTTGCGCCGCCGGGCGAGCCACACAAGCTGATAAACAAACTTTGGGTCCCGGTCAAACTGCTGGTGACCTACCCCACTGCTCACCTCGAAACCGAGTACCTGGAGTAGGACGCTAACCCGTCATTCTGAGGAGCAACCCGCCGAAGAAATTCCGGCCCCCGGTTATCTACCGGGCCATGGGCCGGACCACAGGCAGGCGCACCAGAAGGAGATTCTCATGGCCATCTCACGTAACCGCACCAGAGAAAAACCGCAGCTAATTCCCACCAACGCCGGGCAGCGCACCTTCGCTTCCCCACCCGCAGCCCTGCAACAAGACGTGGTCCCCAACGACCTGTTCTACGTGCGCAATCATTGGGCCGAGATCCCGGAGATTGACGCCGAGTCATACCGACTGACAGTGGACGGGCAGGTGGAACGGCCCTTGAGCCTCAGCTTCCAGGACCTGCTCGATATGCCTCAAAAACGGTTTCAGGTGACGTTCGAATGC
The DNA here is from genome assembly GCA_963663135.2 of Dehalococcoidia bacterium. Taxonomy (GTDB): domain Bacteria; phylum Chloroflexota; class Dehalococcoidia; order Lucifugimonadales; family UBA3495; genus Io17-Chloro-G2. The sequence continues at coordinate 551,092 of CAXXRM010000002.1, forward strand.
TGCGGCAATAGCCCGGTCCCGGACTATTGGGGGAAGGTCACCCGCACCAGTTCCGTCATGGAGCAAATTAAGGGCCACGGCATTATGGGCAACGCCGAATGGGCCGGCGTATCGCTGGCCGACGTTTTACAGCGCGCCGGCGTTAAAGACTCGGCCGTCGAGGTCATGTTTGAGGGCGCCGACCACGGCCCCGACGAAACAGTTGGCGACCCGCCCGAAGTGACCTACGAACGCAGCCTGCCCATCGCCAAAGCCACACACCCCGACACTCTGCTGGCTTACCAGATGAACGGCGAGCCGCTGCCGCCGGTCCACGGCTTCCCCCTGCGTTTGCTGGTCTCCGGTTGGTACGGAATGAACTCCGTAAAATGGCTGGTGGGAATCCACGTCCTGGATCATGTTTTCGACGGGTTCTATCAAACGGAACGCTACATGACCATGAACCAGCCGGGTTCTGCTGAAACTTACACCTATTACACCAAGCTGAAGGTCAAATCCATCATCACCAACCCGGGTCCCGGAGAAGTCGTCCCCCTCGACGGGTGCCAACTGGCTGGGGCGGCCTGGTCCGGGGAAGACCAGATAAGCATGGTGGAAATCAGCGACGACGGCGGACAAACCTGGTCCCCCGTGAACCGGCTGCATCCCCGGTCCGGGTATTCCTGGAACCGCTGGGAGCATTACTGGCGCGCCCCTGCCGCCGGGCGGTATGTCCTGATGTGCCGGGCCACCAACGACAAGGGAGAAACGCAACCGCTGGAGTTCCCCAACAAGTGGGACGGCCGCGGTTACGGCAACAACATGGTATTCCTTCATGAGGTGGAAGTCCGTTAACGTACTGCCGTAACTTCCGACATCAATGCCGTGGGCACTACGGCTAGCAGGCGTTAAATTCGATTAACTTCCTGCGAACCAGATTGGTCGTATAATGGATGCCTGGGTCCAATCGTTGCCGCATCTTTAGCCGGAACAGGCAGACAACCGGCGGGGAAAGCGTATGAGTAAGCACATACCCGCTCCAATATCCTTTGTGATTGCCGTGGCATTCACCCTGGCGCTGTTCATTTTCTTCGGCGCCTGGGCGGTTTCCACCGACGCCGAAGGCCGGGACAGAACCTTTGCCTTTGCGATTGGAGGTCCAGGAACCAACTGCTCGACCAGGACAAAGCCGACTCGGCCCCGGTCCTGGGCCAGACGGAAAACGGCTGGGAGACCGGCTTCGGCCAGCCAAACAGCAACGCTGACACCTGGTGGGGCAGGAGCTTACTCAAGACTTGACCACTTCACTGAACCGGCCTGCCGGGAAGCGGGCCACGGGAACCACGCCGACAAGGGCCAACCTGTGTGATAGCCGGCCGTTGACTCAGGAACCTCCAACTACAAGAGGCCGGGGCCCATAGTTAAGTGCGTCAACGCTGGATTGTACAACCACCGAAGCCCGCTGCCTAAGCAACTCACGCCGCAGGTAGTCGCCGCGGAGTAAAATCCTCTTGGCGACAAAAATCTGCAGCCCCGAGCAATGTGGCAGCCAAGCCCCCGAACGGGTCGAATGAATCAAACGCCGATTTTGCTGGCCACTACCAACCCCGACAAACAGCAGCAATTCCGTTGGCTGTTGGAGGGATTGCCGCTGACCCCGGTTACTCCGCAAGACCTGGGACTAACGTCAGTCCCGGATGAGGTGGGCGACAGCCATCATGCCGTGGCCCGGCTCAAAGCCCAGCTGTGGTCCCAAAGCGGTTCCATATTAGCAATCGCGTCAGACGGTGGATTGGTCCTCCCGGCCCTGGGAGCGGGCTGGGAGAGTCTGTACACCCATCGTTTTGCCGGGGAAACGGCCACCGGCGAAGATCGAGTGCGCAATCTCCTGGAAATGCTGCGCCCCTACCGGGGCCAGGACCGGCGGGCCTCATGGCTTGAATCCCTGGCTATTGCCCATCGGGGCCGCATCCTAGCGTCCTGGGAATTGGATGGAGCCACTGGAAGAATCGGGGAAGCGATGCCCAGCGAAACCCCGGAGCCGGACGGGTTCTGGGCTTTTTCCGTCTGGGAATTTCCCCACTTGGGCAAAACCTACAACCAGCTTTCCATCCAGGAGCGGGAATCGTTAGACGACCATTGGGTCCGTTTGACGAGGTTGGTGCGGAGGTTTTTCCGCGGCTACTTTGTGGCGCCAACGGCTTAAGTTACAATGGCCTATTGAATTCCGCGGGGAAACGTTGGGGCCGCCCCTCGTCCCCGGGCCAGGAGATAGCCTTCTTGTCTACGACCGCAGATTTCCCAGCCTCCATCGACGAAGTCCAAAGCATCCTCCGCGACCAGGTTTACGTATCCGACCGGAGCCTGGCGGTCCCCGTGTTTCTGGCCCTGAAGCTACGGAGACCCCTGTTTCTCGAGGGTGAGGCCGGCGTGGGCAAGACCGAAATCGCCCGAGCCCTGGCAGAGGGCTTGAACACGCGGTTAATCCGCCTCCAGTGTTACGAGGGCCTGGACATCAACCACGCCGTGTACGAGTGGAATCACGCCCGGCAGGTGTTGGAGATCCGGCTGATGGAGGCAGCAGGCGCCGTCGACCGAGAACTGGCCACGGCGGACTTGTTCAGCGAGCGGTTCTTAATCAAGCGGCCGTTGCTCCAAGCTATCGACGAAAGCCTGGAGAAACCGCCGGTGCTGCTGATAGACGAATTGGACCGGGCCGACGAGGAATTCGAGGGTTTCCTGTTGGAGCTTTTGTCCGACTACCAAATCACCATCCCGGAGTTGGGCACTTACCGGGCCGCCAATCCGCCGGTCGTGATAATCACCTCCAACCGCACCCGGGAAATTCACGACGCTCTGAAACGCCGTTGCCTGTACCACTGGATCGACTACCCTGATTTTCAGAAAGAGCTGCAAATCATAACCAGCCGAATCCCCGATGCGCCCCGCCGTTTGGCCCAGGAGGTTACTGGGTTCATCCAGGAATTGCGGGAAACCGAGCTTTACAAGATTCCCGGGGTCTCCGAAACCCTGGACTGGACCTCAGCATTGCTGGCCCTGAATCAAACCAAGCTGGACCCCCAGGTCATCGACGACACCCTGGGCATCATCCTGAAGTACCAGGACGACATTGACACAGTGCGGGGCGAGGCGGTGAGGGCGCTGCTGGAACGGTCCAACAACTCGGGGCCCCGTCGGGGGGGCCGCGGCGGGGGCGGGGCCTAGTGAACACCCCACCGGCCGTGAACGACCCCCGCGAAGAGCACGACCCCGACGAAGCAGCAACTCCGATCCTGCACAACCTGGCGCTGTTCGGTGCAGTGCTGCGCCGCTTGGGGTTGGAGGTGGGATCGGGCAACATGGTTGACTTGATCCAGGCTACTGAACACATCCCGTTGGCGCGCCGCGGCGATTTCCGCCAGGCGGCCCGATGCATTCTGGTGCACCGCAAAGTTGACCTACCGTTGTTCGATGAGGCGTTCGACGTTTTCTGGCGCCGACCGGCCACAGGGCAAACCTCTATGGATCTCCGGTCCATGGGAGAGCAGCGCCGATTCCGTCAACCGCAGGCGGGGCCGCCGGCAGCTTCGGACTCAGCCGGAGCCGGAGCGCAGGGACAGTCAGGCGATGATGATCCCCCGGACCAGGTGGATTTAACCAGGACCTACAGCGCCCGGGAGGTCCTCCGGGAAAAGAACTTTGCGCAGTTCACCCCCCAGGAAGTAGCAGAGGCCAAGGGCATGATTACCCAACTTTCCTGGAACCTGGGCAGGCGTCAAACCCGACGCATGACTCCCGGACCCGGCGCCCAGTTGGACTTGCGCCGCACTCTCCGGGCCAACCTGAAGTATGGCGGCGAAATGCTGGAGCTTTCCCACCGCCAGCGCAAGGACAAACCCCGGTCCCTGGTGTTGCTATGCGACATCAGCGGCTCCATGGAACGCTACACGCGAATGCTGCTGCATTTCATACACGCGATCGCCGGCGGTTTGGACCGGGTGGAGGCTTTCCTGTTCGCCACCAGGCTCACGCGGATAACCCGCTATTTGCAGCACCGCGGAGTAGACCAAACCGTGAGCCAGGTCTCCAGAGCGGTCCCGGATTGGGCCGGCGGAACCCGAATCGGCGATGCGATAAAGTCATTCAACTACAACTGGCTCCGGCGGGTAGTGCGAGGCGGCGCGGTGGTCATGGTGATCTCCGATGGCTGGGACCGAGGGGAGCCGGAACTCCTTTCCAAGGAGATGTCCCGCCTGCAACGAAGCTGCAGCCGTTTGATCTGGTTAAACCCGCTGCTGGGAGACCAAACCTACCAACCACTTACCCGGGGGATGCAGGCCGCGTTGCCGTACACCGACGATTTTCTGCCGGTGCACAACCTGAACAGCCTGGTAGTCCTGGGCCGGCACTTGAGCAACCTGCAACCCCGGCGCGGCGCGGGCCAGCAACCCTATCCGGCAAACCCGCCGGAGCGTCCCGATGAAACAGAAGCGACAGCAGCGCCGGCGGACTCGCCGTCGCCCGCCGGCGTTTCCGAGCCAACCAACCAGCCAACCTTTCGCCACCCCATGTGGGGACGCAACCGGTAACCGCCAACGCCTTGACCCCCGGCCCGGTCCGGCGCATTGGCCCATGGGCAAGCGTCGGACCCTCCGGTTACCCAGGGCCTCTTAAATGTCTCCCGCCATTCTCCCCGCAGCAGGCATCCAGGAAATCCTCATGAATTGCCAACCTCGCGCATACCCCAAACGGGTCTGCTACCACCAACATCCTGCCCGACAATCTGGGCTCTGGACACCCACTGCGGCGGTGCTGACGGGGGCGGGTTGGGGTAGGACCAATCACAACTGAAAGCAACTGTCCGGCTGCCACCACGCCATTCAAATCGCCGGGCGGCAGTGCTATACTCGGCCTCGAAGGCAAACCCGTGGAACCTTAGTCTATGCCTTGGATAGGCCTCGTCCGGGGTTGGGAGCCGCCAATTCGTTTTTTTAACAGGGGGAGAAAATGCCATACGCCAACAACAATGGGGTTCGCATCCACTACCAGGTCGACGGGCAGGGGCCGCCCCTGGTTTTGCAGCATGGAATGACACAAACCTTGATGTCCTGGTACGACAGTGGGTATGTCGACGGGCTGAAACAGGACTATCGCCTGATTCTCATAGACGCCCGGGGCCACGGTCACAGCGACAAACCCCACGACCCCGCAGCCTATGAGCTGGTGAACCGGGTCAACGACGTGTTGGCGGTGATGGACGAATGCGGGGTGGATAAAGCCCACTACATGGGATTCTCCCTCGGAGGCCGCATCGGATTCGGCATTGCCATGCACGCCGTGGAACGGTTCCATTCCCTGATTATCGGAGGCATGAGCGGGCTGCCCAGCCTGAATGCTTTCGATCCCCAGCAGCAGGCCGACGTGCTCCGGCGCGGTATGGAAGCCTATGTGGAGGCGGCCGAAGCCCAGGAAGGCCCGCTCCCGGCCGACCGGAAGGCAGTCCTCCTGGCAAATGACCCCGAAGCCCTGGCCGCATCCGTGTTGGCGCCCCGCGGCACCGACGGAATCGAACAGCTTTTGCCCAAGTTGAACCTGCCTTGTTTGCTCTACTGCGGCGACGCCGACGGGTTTTACGCCGGCTCCAAGGAGTCGGCCGCGATGATACCCAACGCGGTCTTCGCGACGATCCCGGGATTGGACCATGGTCAGACCTCCCGGGCGGGCGACCAGGTGCTACCACACGTGACCAAGTTCCTTCAAGAAGTGACCGCAAAAGTCGGCGCCGCGCCGTAAACCGGCCGGCGCCGGGATATTTGGATACTGTTGGCGCTCGTTTCCGGGCGGCGGTCTGGTTGGTCTTGGCGGCCAGGCCGGGGCCCACCGCGCCTTTACCCTGCGGGGAATTCGTATTTCTAGGAGGCCCCGGGGGATTTGATTGGTCTCCCCCGGGGTTTTTTGTTCCAAAGGGCTACCAGGCCGAACGAAATGGCGGCCAACACTCCGCCGGCGATTGCGTCGAGAACAAAGTGATTCCCGGTGATGATTATGGAAAGAAAAGTCAAAACCGGGTAGGCAATTCCCAGCGCCTTCCACCCGCCTTTCAACCGCCCCCAAAACATCACGCCCATGATCACCGACCAGCAGAAATGCAAACTGGGCATGGCGGCGTCGGTGTTATAAAACACCGCCATTGCCGGGCTTCCATAAATTTTAGGGCCGAGGTCCTGGATGGTGTTCGAAAGGTGCTCGGTCAGGTTGAATGGCGAGGTCACGGGAAACAACGTGAAAACGCACAGGGCAATCGCCAAGCTGACCAACGCCGTGCTCCGGTAATAGTAGTAGGCGGAGCGATCGGTCAGGAACAAGACCGCGCCGACGACAAGTATCAACGGCCAATAGGTGGCGACGTAGACCCAGTTGAAAAACAGTCCCACCAGGTCGGTCCATTGCAGCATCCACGCCTGCCATGCGAGTTCCCAGAAGAACCCCAACGCCCGCTCCAGGCCCACAATGCTCCGGGCGTTGACGGTCCCGGTGGCGGTCGTGTCCGAGTAAACCAGGCCCCGAGCGAACAAGTAGCCTAGGTAAGCGCCGAAAATCAGCGCAAGTTCTTTCAGGTGAGGCTCGTATTTCCGAAGCCTGGCAATCAGCGGCATGGGCGCCTGTAGCAAAGAATGGAACTGTGGATTATCATCATAGCAGCAAAGCCGACCCGATCATTGGCGGCACAAATCACTAGATTGGCACCTTTGGCGAGGTAACTTTACCTTAATATTCGCCAAGAAACTGCTACGCACCGTTGCCGGACGTCCGCTAGCGCCTCCTCTAAATGGAAGTAGCGGCGATTGGAAGCATCCTTCCCAAAGTGGGTTGAATCTTGCAGCAAGTCTTCTCCGAAGAGCAATTGGTCCTCCTTACCGCCGTACTCAACCGGATTATTCCGGCGGAAGGCGATTTGCCGGGCGCGGGAGACCTGGGGTTGAGCCAATTCGTCGCCGGCGCGGCGGCGGGGAGCCCCGCGTCAGTGAGGTTGTTCACCCTGGGCCTGAGACAGATTGACATTGCGAGCCCCAAGGGCAGTTCGTTCATCGACCTATCCGACCAAGAGCAGGATACGGCGCTCAAAGCCGTGGAATCGTCAGCCCCGGAATTCTTTCAAGCGTTGATCCTCCAGACCTACAACGGGTATTACACTCATCAGCAAGTCCTGGAAAAGATCGGCTACGCCCCTCACGCGCCGCAGCGCGGCGAACAACCGGAACTCCTGGACGAGAGATTGCTGGGCAAACAGCGCGAAAGAGCCCCATTCTGGACGAGGGTGTGACATGCCGCGAGGAGATCTGGACCAACATTTGACCGTGCTGCAACAGGAAGTCTCTACTCTTGCCGGAGTGGTGGAAAAGGCGGTGCAACGGGCGGTCGACGGTCTGAAGCGTCGGGATCTGGAGGTAGCCCGCCAGGTTATTGCCGACGACGACTACATTGACCGGAAACGTTTTGAAATAGAGGACCGTTGCGTGGACCTTATCGCCACCCAGCAGCCCATGGCCAGAGACTTGCGGTGGATCGTCGCTCTGCTCCACATCGGGGTAGAGTTGGAACGTATCGGAGACTACGCGGAAGGCATCTCAAAAATCAGCTTAATGATGGGCGATGCGCCGCCGTTGAAACCGCTGATCGACATCCCCCGCATGACGGAGAAGGCCACGGCCATGCTGCGGGACAGCGTCGACTCCTTGGTGAGCCGCGATCAGGTCAAAGCCCACAACGTTTGCCAGGCCGACGACGACGTAGACCAGCTATACGATCAGGTCTACCGGGAATTGCTGCTGTTTATGATCCAGGACCCAACCACCATCGAGCGGGCAACGTACCTACTCTGGGTAGCCCATGACCTGGAACGCATTGCCGACCGAGCGACCAACATTGCGGAAAGGGTCATCTATATGATTACCGGAGAATTGGTGGAAATCAACACATCTCGGTACTGATCCTCACCACGTCCAATCCCTTCGGATTGCTCCTTCAAATTATCCACAGACCGCCCCAAATTGGCATCGGCACCGTGCCCGCGAGTCACTGCTAGGCTGTCAGCGCCAGTTCCATTTGCATTTGTGGCCCCTGTAATCTTCGTGTTGGCATGGTGGTGGGCAAGCCCCACCGCCGTCTGGCCTCGTCAACCACCCGCAGCACCCGGCTGGTGTACTCCTGGGGCGCATAGGTTTGGCGGTAAATCCGGGAATACCCATTCATCAGGTGAGGGTACGCTTCCTTGATGTAGGGCATGAACCACTCTTTGGAGCCCGGCTTCAGGAACAAGAGGTTGGCCGAGAGGAACTGGGCTCCATGGGCCGCCGCAGCCTCCACCACCGCGTCTATGCTTTCGGGGCTGTCGGATATGCCGGGCAGGATGGGAGCCATGGAAACGCCGGCGTGGATGCCATTTTCTACCAGGTATTGCATGGCCTCCAACCGGGCCACGGGGCCGGGAGCCCCAGGCTCGGTTTCCTTCCAAACCCGTTCGTCGATGCTACCTACGCTGAAGGACACCTGTACGCTGGCTTCCAGGTCAAGCTCCCTCAGCACGTCCACGTCCCTCCGCACCAAGACACCCTTGGTGGTGATGGCGGCGGGGTTGCGGTGGTCTCGTAGAACTTCCAAAATTCGGCGGGTTAGCTTGTATTGGGATTCCGCCGGCTCGTAAGGGTCCGACGCGGTGCCGATCGCAATAGCTTCACCGGTCCACCTGGGCTTGCGAAGCTCCTGGCGCAGCACGTCCGGGGCGTTGATTTTGGCGAAGACCCGCTGCTCGAACTCCCTGCCCGAGTCGAACCCCCAATACTCATGAGTAGGGCGGGCATAACAGTAGCGGCAGGCGTGGCGGCAACCCCGGTAAGGGTTCATGGTCCAACGAAACGGGAACCCCGGCGCATCGATGCGGTTAAGGATAGTCTTGCAGTGAATCTCTTGCACGTCGGCCCCGGCCATGACGCCTCCTTGTGACCCTCAGATAGCCTACCAATGGAATAAAACCTATGTGCTAATAGTAGATGCCGCGATCCGGAGGGTCAAGCTGAAGGTGTCACTAACCTGGCAACCACACTACAAAATCGGAAGACTCGCTGAAGCCAATTGCACCCACGCGTTGGCGCTTCGGTATTCGCCAGCCCCTCCCCGGGCATACTCGCCGCGGCGAGAATCCAGGGCCCTTCCCGTGCGCCGACACGTTTATGGCAACAGGGAAACTCCGGGTGTGGACACACCGTGCCCCTACCGTAGCCCTTGACTCATGACCTTTCCCTGGACGCCAGAGCCTGCTTAAAGGACAAAAAGGCTCTGGAACCCGGCTCAAGACCAACATGATTGGGGGATGTGCTGCAAGGAGTCCCGGATGCGTGTGTGCTTATCGGAGGCCAGACCCCGCGTCGAAACTAGCGTGGAGACCGACGACGGGGAACTCGGTATGAAACCAACGCCCGAGGGGAGGTGCGGAAGGATTTACGCGTTCCGGCTCGTTCCGCTTGGCGGGCAAGTATCGCGCCGGGACGTTGGGAGGTCTCAATCGCCGGGTCTTAGCGGTGGTAGACAGACCCGGCGGGTGTCCGCTCACAATTCAGGCGGCGGTTCAGGTGGAGGCCTTCCAGAACGAACTCCACGGCTGACGCCACCACTTCGGGACGCGTGTCGGTGGTCAGCTTGGCTACGGCTTGGGACATGCCGTCAACCCTGACGACCATCTCCGGGTACTGCGACGCCCGTTTCTCACTCCCCGTCTCCAGGGCCTCACCCAGGTCGAAGGCGGCGATGATGGGTTCCAGCTCTTCCAGGTTGAAGTAGGTGTCGAAAACCCGCAACACCGCCCGGCGGGTCAAGTCGTCGGTGACCCTGTTTTCCCGGCCCTCCTCAAAGGTCTCAAGTTCTATTTTGCCGGCAAAGGAGGCCACAATGTATGGTAAGTCGCTGGTCCGGGGGCAGGCAAACTCGTCGCCGTGGATGATGGACCGGCGAAACGCGTTGCCCAACAGAGTCTCATAATTGGCGATGGTCACGCGCACGCTAACACCGGATCGTTGGTTGATTTCGCTGCTCTGCCTGGCCTGGGCGGTGGTCTCAGCCAGGATATCCTTCATGTAGCCCGGGACCAGCACCTTATCGTCGCCGGGGAACCTGGTCCGCTCCTGTTCCATGATGGCGATTTCGTCCGCGTTGTTCCGGGGGTAGTGCGTATGAATCTGGGAGCCGTAGCGGTCCTTTAACGGGGTAACGATTCGGCCCCGGTTGGTGTAGTCTTCCGGGTTGGCCGTGGACACAACGTAGACGTCCAAGGGCAGCCGGATGCGGTAGCCCTTGATCTGCACGTCCCGCTCTTCCATCAGGTTGAACAGGCCCACTTGTATGCGTTCCGCCAGGTCCGGCAACTCGTTGATGCAGAAAATCCCCCGGTTGGTGCGAGGGACCAACCCAAAGTGAATCACCAACTCGTCGGAGAGGTGCCGGCCTTCCGCCACCTTGATTGGGTCGATTTCTCCAATGAGGTCGGCAATCGAAATATCCGGCGTGGCCAGCTTTTCCGAGTACCTATCATCCCGCGGGATCCATTCTACCGGCGTATCGTCGCCCTGCTCGGCCACCAGGTCCAAACAGGAGCGACAGATAGGGTCGTAGGGGTTGTCGTTGATTTCACACCCGGCGATCTTTGGTATCGATTCGTCTAGCAGACCCACCAGGCTTCGGATCACCCTTGACTTGGCCTGGCCCCGTTCCCCAAGAAGAATCACGTCCTGGCCGGCCAGGATAGCATTTTCCAATTGGGGAATCACCGTTTGTTCAAAACCAATTATCCCTGGGAACACGGTTTCTTCCGCTCTGATCTTGGCAATGAGGTTCTTGCGCAGCTCTCCCCTTACCGGCAACACTTCATAGGAACTCGCCTTTAGCTCCCCTACGGTCTTGGGCTGGGTCATTTAAGTCACCCTATCCGCCCGTCAACCAGCGGCTTGCGCTGGGCCGGGCGCTTGATTTCACTTCGGAACCGGATCTTCCCTGGTCCCCACGGACGCTCGAACCGGGTACAGTATAACGCATCCCATCTGTGATTAAAGTCATCCACCTCAACCATTCTCGCCGCGCCCGTAGGTCGGCCTTTTTCGGGACGCATTGCCAGTTTACCCCAACCGCAGGTTTATGATTTATAATAGTCGAACAAGGACTCTCACTCGGCGGGCAGGAATCATGTTTCACCGCTTGGCCATGCCTCTGGTCTTCATGGTTGTCCCCCGGCTTTTACCCCACGCTATCCGGCTGGTCCGGTTAGTCTGGAAGCTCACCTTCGATCGGCGCGTGCCGTTGTTGCTCCGGTTGTTGGTGCCTCTAGCCGTCATCTACGCAATATCACCAGTCGACCTGATCAGAGATTGGGTCCCGATCGTCGGCCGTTTTGACGATGTGCTGGTCCTGGGGCTGGCGGTGTTGTTCCTCACCAAGCTGTCGCCCAAGCACGTCTTGGAGGATATCCAGGGTCCTCCGCCGGCTCGCACCCGTCCCGAAGACAAGGACCCGTCCAAGGTGGTGGATGGGTCGGCCCGAGTGGTCGACGACGTTTAGACTCTTCCAACACCAACAGGTCTGACGCCGGTTCATTCCCAGGCAGGGTCACCTCAGAAAAAGGTCGATGACATGGAAACCACTGCTCGCTCGCGCTGGCTTTTCGCCGACGCCCGGACTTTATATACCGATGCCCTGGAGATGTTGGACCAGGGCAAGCTCCGCAACGCGGCGGAAAAAGCCTGGGGCGCCACCAAGAGGGCGACCGACGCCCTGGTTCTAGCGCGAACCGGACAGGAACCTCAGTCGGCCGGAGGAGCCCGGCGCGCCCTGTTGAGATTGAGTAATGCGGGCGAGGGCTTTGACCTGTTTCAAGGTCAATACAACACTAGGTCGGCGTTGTTGCACGTCAACTGCTTCTACGACGGCAACTGCGAACCGGAGGTGAAGATGACCGCCCTGATCGCTGCCACCAGCGCCTACATCCAGGACGCCGAGCGTCTGGCGACAATCTGAATTTCCACACGCCCACGCACGGGTTGTCGTGTAATTCGTATATGCTTCCCATCCTATTAGCCCGCCCCGAGCAGTCCAGCTTCCCGACCTAGCCGAGGCCCGCTGTCGTAGAGAGGATTTCCTGGCGATATGAATGACGCTCAATCCACCGGGATTTCTCTCTACGTTCACATACCATTTTGCAAAACCAAGTGCCCCTACTGCGATTTCAATACCTATCAGGGCATTGAAAACCTGATGGCCCCCTTCCTGGACTCGTTGAACTTGGAGATCAAGCTGTGGGGCCGGGCCCTGGGCCATCCGCAGGTCAACACCATCTTTTTCGGCGGCGGTACCCCGTCGTACCTGCCCCAAGGCCAGGTTGGCCGAATTCTGGCCACGGCCCGTGAGGCATTCCAAGTTGCACCCGGCGCTGAAATCACCGTGGAAGCCAACCCCGGAGACCTGACCGAACAAGCCTGCCATCACCTCCTGAGCCAAGGCGTCAACCGGCTTAGCATCGGCGCACAGGCGTTTAACAACGACCTGCTGGCGCTCTTGGGACGCAGACACAATGTCGGCCAGGCAACCTCGGCGTTGACGACCGCACGAGCGGCCGGATTTTCCAACGTCAACCTCGACTTCATGTACGGGATTCCCCAACAAAGCATGGAACACTGGTCCGAGACCATGTCCTTGCTGACCGACCTAGCCCCGGAGCACGTCTCCCTCTACTGTTTGACCCTGGAAGACGGAACGCCGCTCCAGAAGTGGGTCAAAGAAGGGAAGCTGCCCGATCCCGACCCGGACCTGGCCGCCGACATGTACCACTTGGCGGAAACCGCGTTGACCGACGCCGGCTACCATCACTACGAAATCTCCAATTGGTCCAAGCCCGGACAGCCCTCGCTGCACAATATGGCTTACTGGCTCAACCTTCCCTATCTGGGCGTGGGGCCGGGCGCCCACTCCTCGCTGAGCCCGTACCGCTTTTGGGATGTAGACTCGCCTCGGACCTACGGCGACCGGGTCCGACAGTGGGAACAAGTGGCCGGCCACATTCCGGACCCCATAACCTCGGAAGTCCTGGACTCCATACCCCAGGTGGCGGGGTTCGAACATGTTGACGCCTCTACCGCTTGCTCCGAGACCATGTTTCTGGGCTTGAGGTTGCTGGACGGCATGAACCTCGTTGAGGCATCGGACCGGGTAGGGATCGATCTGGCCGCCCACTTTCGTACCCAAATCCAGGAATCGCTGGACGCTGGTCTGCTGGAACAGCAAGGGGCCAATTTGAGGCTGACCAAACCGGCCTACCTGATAGCCAACCAGGTGTTCACCAAGTTTGTGGGTTGAGGATTCCGGACGGGCCAAATTGTTATACTAACCGAGATATAGAAGACGGGTGCTTTTGAAGTGTGCCACCAATGGCTACTGAAAACCTACAAACCTGTTACATAGTCAAGACCCCCAACGTATGCGGCGGCGAGCCAAGAATCGCCAATTCTCGAATTAAAGTGAACCACATTGTCGTGGAATATGTGCACAAGCAAATGTCTCCCCACCAGATTTGGGAAGCCCATCCGAACATAACTCTCGCTGAAATCCATGCCGCTCTGTCCTACTACTACGATCACCGGCGGGAGATTGACCGGGCCATCATCGCCAGCGAAGATTTCGCTGAGCAAATGGAGAAAGAACAGAAGAGCCGTTCCTCCTGATGCCCTTGTCCCTCCTCTGTGACGAACATATCCCCTACGCCATCATAGACGGACTGAGAGGCCGGGGAATCGACGCTATTTCAGTGCAAGGGTCCGGCCTCAGGTCATCGGGTGATCCTCCCATTCTGGAGGCGGCCCACCAAGGCGGGAGGGTGCTCTATTCTTGGGACAGCGATTTTCTCGCCCTTGACCATGCTGGGGTTCAACACTCCGGCATCTTCTTCCACGCCGAGAAAAAGTACTCGGTGGGTCAGGCCATCGACGCATTGTTTCCTGCTTGTCAAGTCCTTTCCCCGGACGAGATGCGCAACCGTGTAGAATTCCTCTAACCGCAAAGGAAACGTCCAGCATGTACGTTATAGGCACCGCCGGACACGTAGACCACGGCAAGTCCACTTTGGTTAAAGCCCTCACCGACATCGATCCCGACCGGCTTCCCGAGGAGAAGGAACGGGAGATGACGGTGGACCTGGGCTTTGCCTGGATGACCCTGCCCAGCGGACGAGAGGTCAGCATCGTGGACGTTCCCGGCCACGAGCGGTTTATCAAGAACATGCTGGCCGGGGTTGGGGCAATCGATCTGGCCCTGTTGATAGTCGCCGCCGATGAAAGCGTAATGCCCCAAACCTGGGAGCACCTCGCGATCTTGGACCTGCTCCAGATAAACCGTGGTTTGGTGGTGGTGACCAAGACCGACCTGGTTGACGAGGAAATGGTGGACCTGGTCAAAGCCGAGGTCGAAGACGCGCTGGAGGGCACGGCGTTGCAAGGTTTTCCCATGGTCGGCGTGTCCGCCTACTCCGGGGACGGCCTAGACGAACTCAAAGAAGAGATAGACCGGATTTTGGACCAAACCCAATCCCGCTCCGACTTGGGCCGCCCCAGGTTACCCGTGGACCGCTGTTTCTCCATAACTGGATTCGGCACTGTCGTCACCGGGACCCTGATAGACGGCGCGTTGGCCGTAGGACAAGAGGTTGAGTTGGTCGGCTCCAGGCAGAAGGCCCGGATCCGAGGTCTGCAAAGCCACAAGAGCCGGGTGGACCAGTCGCAACCGGGGGTGAGGCTGGCGGTCAACCTGTCAGGGATTGCCCGCGACCAAGTGCCCCGGGGCGAGGTTTTGACCACCTCCGGGTGGCTGCGCCCCACGCAGAGGCTGGATGCCCGAATCAGGATGGTCAAGGGGGCTCCTCATCCACTGCGGCACAATCAGGGAGTGTCCTTCCACCTGTTTACCAGCGAGTCCAACGCCCGGGTGAGGCTGCTGGACGCCGACCGCCTGGTTCCTGGGTCCGAAGGCTGGGCCCAAATTCTTCTGAACGAGCCAATGCCCGCCCTCAAAGGCGATTTCTTCATCATTCGTTCCGCGGAAGACACCTTGGGCGGCGGCCAGGTTGTGGACCCTGCACCCCGGCGCCGTCACCGCCGGTTCAACCCGGAAGTGGTCGAGCGGTTGATGATGCTCGATCAAGGCACCGGTGAAGACGTGCTGCTGACCGTGGCAGAGCAATGGGGCCCTTGCAACCTCGCCACCCTTTCCCAACGGTCGAACCTCCCGGCTCCGGAAGTCCTGGAGCGGACCGCCATCCTGGCCGGGCAAGAGCAGGTTGTGGTCATGGGCGAACTGGGAACAGATACTGACGCGGTGGTTTTTTCAGCGCAAGGCTGGAACGTGCTCCGGAACAAACTGGACATAGCGCTGCAAACGTACCACGCCCAGTACCCCCTGCGCCGGGGGACGCCGGTGCAGGAAATCAGGAACCGCTTGGGCCTGTCCCTATCGGTCCACCAGAAGGTTGTGGCCCGTTTGTCGCGGGAGGACCGGTTGGTGGAGGACGGCCCCTACTTGAGGGCCACAAGCCACCAGGTGATGCTGAACTCCCGCCAGGAAAAAGAGGCAGCCGACTACCTGGCAGCCCTGGACCGGGAACCCTACGCCCCGCCAACCGAAAACCCGGTTGACTCGGAACTGCTCGCGATGCTGGCAGACCAGGGTAAGGTGGTCAAGGTCAACGACTCCATCGTTTTCTCCGCGTCGGCCTACCAGGACATGATGGGCAAAATCACGGCCCACCTACAGTCTGAGGGGAGCATCACGGTCGCCCAAACCAGGACCATGTTCAACACCAGCCGGAAATATGCGCTCCCACTCCTGGAATACTTGGACCAGCAGCAGGTAACCCGTCGGGTTGGGGATGAGCGGGTGTTGAGGTAGAGTGTCATGCCGTTGGACCTGGGTGAAACAGTCCTTCAGTTGGAGCAGGCCGTCCGCCGGCTAGGCGGGTCGCGGGAGGACACCCGGCAGCGCCTTCTAGCCCTCATTGCCGCGGCAGGAGGGGTTAAGCTCTCAACGGCCCAACGGAAGACCCGATATTCTCCGGAAATACCATTTCTCGCCGCACAAGCGGAGGGTCAACTGCTGGGGGAGAGCCCTCCCGGAGACTTACCATCCGATTGGACCGTCTCGGCGGTCGACGGTTCCCACATCGACGTGGACCGCCATATGCCTATCAGGTGCTACTTGGTGAACCTGGGGAGGCTGCTCCATCACCTAAGGCTCCCAGCCTGATGCCAAATTTTTCAGCCAACCCCACATGGCATGGGAACAGGAGGAGTTGTTCCTCCCCGACCCCGGCGGGCCCGGCGGGCCCGCCCACGAGGAACCCATTACCGGCCCCCTAATGGGAATGCTCCGGACGGTGCAGGAACTGGAAAGGCTGGCGCAGGCGGCCCGGGACTGTCCCCCGGAACACTCGGCCTTGGCCTTGGTGGACGGGTCCCTGGTGCTTTGGGGCTTGTCGGGACAGGGATTCCGGCCCTTCGTCAGGGACGCCATCATCCGGGACTCGTTGCTGGTTGCCCTGGACCGGATTCAGGAATTGGCCCAAAGCCGCCAGCTACCCCTGGAGGCTTACGTGTCCCTGCCCCGCAGCGCCGAAGTGGTCAACGCCGTCAGGCTGGGTTTGTGCCCTCACGCCTCCAGGTATGCCGCCAATCCTGCGGAAACCGCCGGTCGGTGCAAGACCCGTGCAACCTGGCCAACGGGTTTCTGGACCGGGACCTGTTCCAGGAGACGCTAAACCCTCGCTGGCGCTCTCCGACCTACCTCACCAACTCCTCAGTTCCCAGGGAATACTACACCGAGCGGCACCAAGTGTATTTTACCACCTCAACACCGGAGACGAAATCGCCCGGGTTGAGGTGCCGAGGTGGGTTGCCGAGGATGAAGGATCGCTGGCCCTGGGCCATACCCTAATCCTGGACCAGTGCCAACGGGGCCGGGGCTATCCGGTCGCCATCTCCGAAGCGCACGAGCAAGCCGTAGTAGATGGCCGGGACCGGCAGACCTTTAAGGAGTTGGTGTCCCAGTCCCTGGAACGAGCCGATTTTTCGGCATACACGTCGGGGAAAGAGCGCTCTAAACGTACTCCTTGGTTATGACGGAAATGCCTCCGCAGAACTGGGGAATTGGTCCAG
Source organism: Dehalococcoidia bacterium (assembly GCA_963663135.2). Taxonomy (GTDB): domain Bacteria; phylum Chloroflexota; class Dehalococcoidia; order Lucifugimonadales; family UBA3495; genus Io17-Chloro-G2. The sequence goes on from CAXXRM010000002.1 coordinate 568,308, forward strand.
ACCGGAGTCTGTCACTGGCTGATTTTGGGCCGGTAGGCTGCCCAAGTTAACCGCCCGATTCCAAATACTCCAAAAACTCTTCGTAACTACCAAAACCGGCGGCAGTCCTCAGGAAGTCCCCCAGGGAGTCGCTGCTCTGCCGCAACCCCCTCAGCTGGTCATCTATGGGACTGATGGAACCGGGGTCAGTAGCGTAAGACTCGCGAAAGGCGAAGAATGCCTGGTTGATTTTGCGAATGCGATAGCCTCGATTTACCAACAATTGGCGGCGATTTTCCATGTAGGCTTCCGCCTCCAATATCTCTCCCCGGGCCAACAACTGCTCAGTCTGGAGACGGGTTTCTCTAATCGCTTTAGCCGCGTCGAAACCTGCCGGTGGTCGGTTGGGCTCCGGTCTCCCCGCCGGCGTCTCCTCGGGCACAGTCGCCTCGGCCATAGCGGCGTAGGCCGTGGCGCCCAACTCGGCCCCGCCCAGGGTTGCCGCCGTCTCATTGAGGGTCGTCATTTCGGGACTGTCCCAAAATCCACGTCCCAACGGCCTGAAAAAGAACCAGTGGTGCAGCCATTCATGCGCGACTACTTCCAAAGCCCTGGGCAAGTCGACGGAGTCGGGGATGTTGCTTGGATAGGTGGCAATTCCGCCGATTTCCACCACCAGGGCCGACAGGTTTTCGCTCTCGAACACCTGTTGTTCCAACGCCTCCTTTTCCTCCCTGGTCATACCAGGTTTCAGAACAACGGTCTGTTGACGGAATATGCGGTCCCGTGGGGAGAGGACCAATACCCCTGGAGGGCTGGAAAAATGAACGTCCACGGGAGGAAACACCAGCCCGGGCCAAATCTGGAGTCCCTCGTCGACCAGGATGGCGCTTATCTCCGATTCCACCGTTTGTTCCACTTCCGCCCGCATGGCCCGGCGCTGGTCCTTGATGCGCTGGACTTGAACGGCGAGGGGCCGCGCCACAGGATTAGCAGCGCCTGCGGGCTGCGGTTGAGACTCTAATCGTCGCAATTCCCGGCCCAAGTCAAAATACTCTCGAGCCTGGTTTCGCCGCTCCTCTATGGCCTGCATACCGGACCAAGGAAGCACGTAATTGGCCAGGTGGGTCCACTTGTCCGGAAGGTGAGAAACCTCCCAGGTCATTACGTTATGCCGGTAGGGCACCAGCGCCAATTCGAGGGAAGTGGGCCGGTAATCGCCGCTGCCGCATATCAACAACAGCAACCCAAAGAACCCCGACAAAAATGCGGCTCGAACTCGTTTGGGCATGGTCATACCGGCTTGAGCCCGGTTGGACGCAGCTATACAGCGGAGGCCGGTCAGGCGAGCACGCGATAGCGGTAGCTGGACGAAAGCAGATCGCCCTGTTCGAAACGGTCGAAACGCAAGGGACTAATGTCTACGGAGGAGGCTTGACCCTGGGTAATCAACTCCGCCATGGCCAGCCCGATCATCGGCGAAAGCTTGAACCCATGGCCGCTGAAACCGATGGCGCAATACAGTCCGTCAATGCCCGGCACCCGGCCCAGGATGGGGTGCCAGTCGGGCGTGGTGGTGAACAAGCCGCTCCAGCCGCCCCGGAAGTAGGAATCGCTCATGGCCGGCATGCGGCGGGCCAGCTTCTCCAGGGTTCCGGCCACTCCGTCCATGTCCACGCCCTCGTTGTAGTCATCCACCTCCGCGTCCTCTTCGCCAAATCCCACCAGCGTCATGGATGAACCTTCGGGTCTGAAGGAGAATGATTGGGCTATGTCTCCAACGGTGGGATGGTGAGGAATCCGGTCCAACGGCCGGGTCAACGTCGCCACTTGATGCCTTACGGGGGCCAGGGGCACGTCCACGCCGATGCCGGCCAGTTGACGCCGCGACCAGGGGCCGGCGGCAACCACCGCCACCGGCGTTTCCACCCGTCCCTGGGAAGACAGCACAGCCCGCACCTTGCCGCCGGCTACCTCGATGCCGGTGGCCGAGTTTCTCATTTGGATTTCTGCCCCCATTTCCCTGGCCTGCGCGGCGTAGGACGTAGTCACCATGTAGGGATCGGCATAGCCCGACTTGGGCTCCCAGGCAAACCCTTCCTCATCATCCACATCCAACATCGGCGCCAACCGGCGTACATCGTCAGCGGTGACCAGTCCGGTGGCGATGCCAAGCTCCTGTTGCATAGCCACGTTGCGCCGCAGCCCGGTCCGGTCAATGGGTTCGACAATGACCAGGTATCCGGTTTCCACGAATCCCGAAGATCCGCCCACTATAGAATCGAAGTTGGTGAAAACCTTGAGGCTTTCCCAGGCCATGGTGGCAGTGACCGGGTTGGAATAGTGCATCCTACAAATTGCCTGGGAGCGGCCGGTGGAGCCCGAACCCAGGACATCCCGCTCCAGCAACACCGAGTTGGCAACCCCCAACTGGGCCAGATAGTAGAGGATGCTGCAACCCATCACCCCGCCGCCAATAACAACCGCATCAGCAGTATTTCTCCCAGAATTTTGCATCGAAAAGCAACCTCCAGACGCCGGGTCAGGCCTTGCCGCGCCGCCGGTCCACCAAAATCGCTCCCGCCCCAAAAGACCCACCCCAGGATATCCACCCAAAATATACAGGATACCGCCAAATTTCAGAAACCCTGCGACTCCGGCCGCGCCAAGGGACGCCCACATGCGCCAACAAGCAACTGCTCAGACAAGGAAGGCGCCGGTTTGGCTGGGATGCAGTGGACGGGGTGATCACCCCAGACCAGCTGGGGATAATTGTAGAAATACATCATGGTAGGGTGACGCAAAGCTGACCTTCACAGTAGTCTACAATCAAAACACCCCCGCAACTGCTGTACTTGCGCCGCGAAGTGGGTGTGCTCCCGCCGCCTACCGGCAGGGGAGGGCCCGAGGCGCCCTGCGTGCTTGACGGTAAAGGTACCCGCAACACCAACCCAACGTCCCATTCTCAAGCTGTCTGGCATCCACCGCTCTTTCCCAGACTTTAGCTGCACTACTAGCCGTCCCTGCCCCTTCGGCTAAACCACGGATTTGGGAGCCGAGTCTCTGGCTTCCCTTCAAATATACTGACGAACCGTAACTTGCCATTTCTATGCTTAACATCAATAGTTTTCGTCGTATCTCGTACTAAATCGCAGCATTGACGCCCTCAGCACATAGTAATAGAGTCCGAGAGTTCTCAAAGTTCGTTTGTACGGGGGTGCTCTATGGCTACTTTACGGCATGTGGCCTTTTGGGCGAAGGACGCTCAAAGGATGTACGACTTTTACCGGCAGGTCTTTGGTATCGAGCAGGTACGGTCAAGTCCCAATGGCAAATCCATCCACGTCATCGACGGTTTGTTCAACTTGGCGTTCCTGGGCGGCAGCGGCGCCAGCAACCCGGACCGGGTATACGGGATTAACCACGCCGGATTCACGGTGGACAGCCTGGATGAGATTATGAGCCGGCTGGACGAGAACCTATACCGATGGAAGGACGAATCCACCGGCAAGCCGACCGAGTGGTCGTTCTACGATCCCGTGGGCAATCACATAAACATCGCGGAAAGGGGATACCTGTGCGGTGGACGCGAGGAGCCGCGTATGCCCGGCATCCGTCACGTGGTGTACCAGGTGGACGAGCCGAAGTACCTGGCAGATTTCTATCAGAAGACGTTCGACCTGGTTCCGGTACAGGTAAACGAGGACGATGGGTCCGTGGTCCTGACCGATGGGGACGTCACCATGGCCTTTAAGAGGCTGAAGTCCATCGGCCGCACGGGCATCCAGCATATCGGGATAAGGGTAGACGACTGGGAGGAAGCGCAGGACCGGTTCAAACAGGTTGGCCGTGAGCTGCCGGACCTGGCGCCGGGACAGAAGGAAGCCCGAGTGGAAGACCCTGAGGGGAATCTGTTCAGCGTCTCCCCGGTTGGCTGGGTTTAAGTCTTATCGTAGACGGCCTGTGGGTTTCGCTCTCAATTGTTGACTGGAGTCCGTAGACAACTAGAACGAGACCCAAGGCTACCACGCCATTAACTAAACCAGAGGCTACCTACATCGTCATAGGGTAAACGACCTGAATCTAGGCCACTTACGGCGGTTTTGGTAGGTCTGCGTTCCCAATTGACCTGGAGCGCCCGGTTCCATTGGCGAAACGCCGGTATTACCGCCGGCGTTTGCGTCGCGGGATTAGATGCTCCTGTCGTTGGCGATGCCGGCGCATAGTAGCCGTGTTCTCATCCTGTCGCGACCCTATCGTGACGATCCCCAATAGTTGACGCACGGAATCCCGAATCTCGGTCATGCTGTCGATTTGTTGGTTGGACCCACGCCACGAAAAGGATCCATTGGCAGAACGGCCTGCGCCAACAATGTGGACCATGATTGCAACAAACATCAAAGAAACGTACATCCAAGGAACGTAATCCATGAAGGCATCCCTCTTTGCCCAAATGGGGTATTCCGAGAGGCACAAATTTCCCGCCACTTGGCCGGTGCCGCCCAGCTATCATGATCCGACGGTGACCATGCAGAGCTACGAAGACGGCATGGAAGAGTGTGAACTCGCCGAAGAACTGGGTTTCGACTGGATTAGCACCTCCGAGCATCACTACTCGGGCAACAGGCTAACGCCGAACCCGGTGGTCATGGCCGCGGCCGTGGCCCAGCGATGTAAGAGAGTAAAGATCGCCCTGTTGGGCCAATTGCTTCAGCATCACAATCCCATCCGGTGCGCCGAGGAGGTTGGGATGTTGGACAACCTGACCGGCGGCCGCGTGATAATGTCGTTTTTGAGGGGCCTCGCCAGCGAAGATATTCCCTACACGATGAACCCCGCGGAAGGGCGCGGTAGGCTTTTTGAAGGAATGGACCTGGTGCAAAAGGCGCTGACCGAGCCTCAGCCCTTTGCCTGGGAGGGCCGCTACTATCACTACCGTACCGTGTCGGTGTGTCCCCAGCCGGTACAGAAGCCTATGCCTCCGATCATAGTGGCGACCAGGAGCGAAGACGCTGTTAGGTACGCCGCCTCCCATAAGCTAGGGCTCGCCATTTCCTACGATCCGGTAGACCAAGTGGCCAAGATTGTCGAAAAGTACCGTGAATGGTGCCAGGAGGCCGGTTGGCAACCTACACCCGACCAAATCGTCTACCGCGCCAGTATTTTGCTGGGAGAAACAGATCAAGCGGCCGAAGATCGGTTGGATGAGCTAAAAGCCGGGGGACTGGGGGACCGTGGAATGGACCTGCGCGCCAACGTAACCAGGGCAGTATTCGCGGCGCGGGACGGCAAGGAGTTTGACCGGCGGACCCGGGAAGCTCCCGCAGCGGGCTCCCAGGGAGCCTACCAGGCAGTTCAGGCCAGGCGAGGGCTGCTCACCTTTGTGGGCGGTCCTGATACCGTCGCGGGGCAGTTGAAAGAGTTTCACGACCAGTGCGGCGTAGGAGTGGTGGACCTGGGATTTCAACAATCCGGCACTAACCATGAGGAAGTCATGAAAGAGATCGACCTGTTTGGCCGGGAAGTCCTTCCACGCATGCGGGAATTTTAGCAATACCTGACTCCGCAGAAAGCAACGAGGAAGATATCGATGGCGGCAACCCAACGGGCGCCAGCACAATTTAAAGAGGGCCACCTCGAGGTGGACGGGTTCCAAATTCGCTACTGGGAAGCGGGAGACGGTGACTCCATCATTATGCTGGGCGCGATGCCGTGGGGGCTGACGCACCTGCACCACACGCTGGCCACGGCCGGCCGTGTCATCGCCTTTGAAATCCCGGGGTTGGGCCAATCGCCGGTCAATGACCGGTCCACGTCCCTCAAGGAGTTGGCGGATACTATGGCCCGGGCCACCGCCATGGTAGAGCCGTCAGGGCATACCCTCATCGGAGAGTCGTTCGGCGCTAATGTCGCCCTTTGGCAGGCAATCCAAAGTCAAAACAACGTAGAAGCGCTGATTTTGATTTCGCCCTCAGCCATTCTGCCATCGGGGCGTTTCATGGCGGCGACACCAGGCGAAATGCCCTCGCTCCTTTTTGCCCACCCGGAAAATAGGCACAAACTTCCCCAGCTGGACCCCGTTGTGATCACCAAGGAGCAGCAGTTGGCCCAGCGCCTAAAGGCGGAGACTCACGACTCTGAAGCGGCGAACAGGCTTGGCGAGATTCAATGCCCGACTTTGGTGGTTTTCGGCCTAGAGGACAAGATCGCAGCCAAGGAGTCGGCCAGCGTCTACCGGGAGAAGATCCCAAATTGCAACGTATCCATCGTTTATGATGCGGGGCACGCTATCATTGCCGACCGGCCCGAAGCCCTCGCCAGCGTGGTTTCCGATTTTGTGGAGCGACGTGAGACGTTCATCGTGGGACGCCAGAGTGGCCTCGTTAACCCTTAAACGGCTTTGAAAGTTGCGCCAACATTGCGGTTGGGGCCCCCGTGGAGCGAGGCAGCGGCGGTATCGGTTCCGTTGACATGATAGCCCGGGAAACTACATATTCGCTAGATTCCGCTGAAAGTTTGGTGAGTGTGAGCACAGGCCACAAACTGCCGGCGATTGTCGGTAGTTGTGGACTTAATGATTGGCAGAATTCGTAATAGGGTTAGAGACTTGGAGCCACGATTCCGAGACACAATACTCTGGTCAAGGGGCGCCTAAATGCAGGTCCACCATTAGTTGACGGTCCCGAAGTTGTTTCTAGGCTTGGCGTTGGTCCTATCCTTGTCGTTGGCCGTGGCCTGCGGGTCGACCGCACCGGTTGCGCAACAAGAACCCACCAGCGCCGCACCCACAGAAGTCATGCAAGAGACGCCCACGGAAGCCGCGATGACTGATGAAGTCACCAAAGCGCCTGTTGCCACAATCCCTGTGGTGATCGCGGCTACTCCGCAGACCCTTGGTATTGTTGACGAGCCGGTTGGAAAAGACTTCTCATTCCCTTTGAGGCCTGACTGGGTAGACCAGGGGAAGTACCAGGCGATGATCCTGGAAATAGCGGCAGGAACTAATCCCAGCAACTGGGACCCCCAGGCGGGAGCGTCCCTTTATGGAACCCTGATTCCCACCAGCCCCCGGTTTAACCAACTGGTGGAATACGATCCGGTTAATCCCACGGAAGTCATTGGTGATCTGGCAGATGGGTGGAAACTTAACCCAGACGGAAGCGTCTATACTTTCACCCTTCATGACGCGCAGTGGCACGACGGCGCTCCCGTCACCGCCGAGGACATTAAATTCAGCCTCGATAGAATCACCGAGCCAGGTGCGATCCGAAGCAGGACCGCACATCTAGCAGACTTCTACGAGCGGGGTAGCGCTCGGGTGATCAACCCATCGACCATTGAAGTCACTCTTAAAGCCCCGGCTGCGACCTTTTTGAACAACCTCGCTTCCGATTACATGAAAATGTACCCCAAGCACGCTTCTGAGAGCCTGACCCCGGATGAAGCCAGCCTGCCGAACGGTCCGATCGGCTCCGGCCCTTGGATACTCGAAGAGTTCGAGCCCAAGTCAGTTGTTGAATACAAAAGAAACCCCGACTATTTCAAACCCGACCGCCCCTTCTTCGATGGCATTAGATTCAACATAATCGGCAACAATGCCGCGCGGATCTACGCATCCCTTCAGGTGGGGCAGGTCCATACCACAGAAGGCCCGATGCGAAGCACTTACCGGCCTGAGGACGTGTTCAAGATACAGGAGGAAAGCAACGGCAGACTTAGGGCTGTAATTCTGCGGAGTTCTTCCGGCGCCGCTTGGGTTTTGAACACTGAGAGGCCTCCATTCGACGACCCGCGGGTCAGACGGGCCCTCTTCCTGGGAATCGACCGCCGGGCGGCCGTGGATATCCTCTATTGCCAGAACGACTACGGCCAGTGCTTTGGTTCCGTGGGTGTTTTCGTTCCCGACGCAATCCAAGGAGAACAAGTGGAGCCCCCGGCGTTGCTGGAGAAAGTGCCAGGTTACCGTTTGAACAGGGGGGATGACATAGCCGAGGCAAAATCCCTTTTGGCGGAAGCGGGTTACAACAACGGTTTTGAAGTAAAGCTGAACCTGCAAAACCGCCAGCTCGACGTAGCCCGAAATGAGGTGCTGACAGCGCAGTTGAGGAGAGACCTTGGCATTGACGTGACCTTGGACGCGGTGGAAGGCGGCGCTGTCAACGAGCGCGCAATGGCAGGTGAACATGAGATCTCGGCTCTGACCGCAGGGAGAACGGTCCCAGACGCGGCCGCCTATCTTAACTCCTACTACCAGCAGAATATTGTAAGGAACCCCCACAACTGGTCCCACCCGGACGTTGACCGATTGCTTTCGGCACAGGCTTTGGAGTTAGACCCAGCCAAGCGCTTGGAAATGCTAAGAGAGATTGTGGAAATTCTCCGCATGGGAGAAAGCCATATGATTCCAATAATGCGGCAGAGCGTTGGGGCGCTAATGGACTATAGGATTCAGAACTATAACGTGCCCCCGTCGAACCAGATAATGAAGAAGTGGGACCACGTTTGGTGGGACCCCGATGCCGAGTGCACACATCCAAAGGGGTGTCAGTAGGAGGCTGGGCGGAGGTCCGACAGACTTGCGCCTGTAGTTAATCAAGATACGCGGGGGCACGAGAAGAGTCTGTCGACAACGTCTCTCTAAACCTTGCGGAGATCGTTAAACTGACGCTAATGGCCCTCGTTGAAGGGCGGCCCTGGTAATCTAGCCGGACAACAAGGGGGACGTTTGCGGCAATATGCCATAAGAAGGTTGATGCTCTTTGTCCCCACGCTGATCTTGGCCACAATGCTGGTCTTTGCTCTTTTTTGGGTTGTTCCAGGCGATGCAGCTTACCTGATCCTGGGTGGAGGCGACGAAGAGGACGGGGCTGCGGTGTCAGTGGAACAACTGGCAACCCTGCGCCACGACTTGGGTCTGGACCGGCCCATATACACTCAGTACGGCCTCTGGCTGTGGGATGTGGTGCGCGGGGACCTCGGCACGTCCATCTGGTACAAGACTCCCGTTCTGGACGAGCTCAAGACCAGGTTTGTAGTGACGATGGAACTCGCGTTCTTGACACTCTTCCTTGCCGTATTAGTCGCGATTCCCCTGGGTGTTATTTCTGCCGTAAGGCAAGATACGCCTACGGACTACGGAAGCCGTCTGTTTACCCTCCTGGGAATCGCCATGCCCAACTTCTGGCTGGGCATATTAACCATATATGGCTTGGCCTACTTCTTTAACTGGTTGCCGCCACTCCGATATGCCGACGTATGGGAGAACCCAACCACCAACCTGCAACAGATGGTGTTTCCCGCCTTGGTCCTGGCCACTCACGACCTGGCCTTTCTAGGCAGGGTGACTCGCTCCTCTATGTTGGAGGTGCTGCGGGAAGACTACGTAAGGACCGCCCGGTCCAAGGGGCTCAAGGAAATGACGGTGCTTGGGCGCCACGCCCTGAAGAACGCCATCTTGCCTGTAGTCACCATCTCCGGGTCCCAATTCGGCCGCCTGTTGGGCGGAACCATAATAGTGGAAACCATTTTCGTTATGCCGGGCATGGGCGCCCTGCTGGTTGAAAGCATCTCCACCCGGGACTTCCCAGTCTTGCAGGCCGTCGTGCTGCTCATAGCATTGGTGGTCTTAGTTTTGAACTTAGTTGTCGACCTTGGCTATGCTTGGCTGGATCCAAGGATCCGATATAGCTAGGCGAACCCGGTCACAGGAGCAGCCAAATGTTGGGAAAAGCTAACCAACTGGCCCCTGCGGTAACTCTCAAGGGATATACTCATGCGGCTATCGCGGCCGTTAGTGGCGTCGCCCAATTCTGCCGCCACAAACCCCTTGGGGCCGCCGGTGGCTTCATAATAGTGGTCATCGTAGCAGTCGCCTACTGGCGCCGGTGGTCGCCCCTTATGGCGCTAGGGAACTGATCATAGATGAGAACGGGAAGACGCCGGTATTCGAGGCGCCGGGATTGACCTACCTAATGGGAACTGATCGAGTGGGGAGGGACGTTTTTAGCCGGGTCATTTACGGCGCACGCGTGTCCCTGTACGTGGGCTTCGGCGCGGTAGCCATAGGGGTCACCGGGTTCTTCATTCTGGGGGTGGTATCAGCCTACGCGGGAGGTTGGTTTGACTTAGTTGTACAGCGGTTGGTGGACGCCAAGAGCGCGTTGCCGGGGCTGGTAATCGCTCTTGCCATCGTGGCTATTCTTGGTTCTTCCCTGAACAACGTCATTCTGGCAATAATCATCGGCTTGGGTCCGACGGTGGTGCGGACGGTGCGGTCCCAAGTGTTGTCCCTCAAGGAAATGGACTACATATTGGCAGCCAGGGCCGTGGGAGCCTCTTCCTGGCGCATAATCTTCCGCCACATCGCACCCAATTGCATCGCGATTTACCTCGTCATAGGTACCTACTACCTTGGACTCGCCATCATCACCGAGTCTTCGTTGAGCTTCTTGGGAGTGGGCGCTCCCCCAGACGTACCCAGTTGGGGCGGCATGCTTACCACTGCCGCCGGGCAGCACGTTACAACAGCGCCTTGGCTGGGTATCTTCCCGGGCTTGGCCATATTCACCGTCGTACTTGGGTTCAATCTGCTGGGAGACGCCCTCCGAGACGTGATGGACCCACGTCTGCGGCGAGGCAGGTAAGCGATTCCGGTTGCGCCTGAGACCTATCTGATTCACAGTGAAAGCTTGAATCGGCTCCGCCACGTGTCATAGGTGGATTGTCCGGCTCCCAAGGACCAGAGAACCCGCCATACGACATCTGCCGCGGCCCGACCCGCTTTGTCGGGTCCCCACCGCTCAAGGGTTTTGCCCCTTAGATTTGCTCTAAGGTACCCATATCAGACCCACGCGCCGCTTCCAAAAGTAACTAACCCGCCTACTCCCGCCGCCACGCGCTCCCAAAGTGGCCTCGTTACGCCCGGTCCGTCGGCTTGACAGGTTTCGCGGCCCGTCCTAATATTGATTATCCTGCCGAGGTAGCTCAGTTGGTAGAGCACGGCACTGAAAATGCCGGTGTCGACAGTTCGATTCTGTCCCTCGGCACCACTGCCCCTTCAACAGGGCATGCCGGCCAGCGGAAGTGGCTCAGTGGTAGAGCACCTCCTTGCCAAGGAGGGGGTCGCGGGTTCAAATCCCGTCTTCCGCTCCAAACCCTAATCACCCGGTAGTTCTACCTCAACACCTTCCTTGTGTTTTCGGCTAGCGGTCCTCCACCTTAACCCCTCTGGGGGGATGACAGGTTGGACCAGGCCAGTCTCTTAATCCTTCACGGGTCTGCTTAACCAAGCGTTCGGCATTTCGTCGCGGTGACTCTTGCTTAAACCGGCAGACCAATGCTCCGGTTGGCTGGATGCGATTCCCCCGCATCCATACCGAGGTCCCAATTGATAACTGACTGGGGTGCGTCGTATAATTGGGCTAACTGAATCCCATCCCCCCCGGAGGATTTTATCTATGGTCGACGTATTGACTGGCACTTCTACAGTTAAAGAGGGCCACGCTCAGATGCTCAAAGGCGGCGTGATCATGGATGTGGTCACCGTAGAGCAGGCAAAGATAGCGGAAGAAGCGGGTGCGGTGGCGGTGATGGCGCTGGAGCGGGTGCCGGCGGACATCCGAGCTGATGGCGGGGTGGCTCGAATGACCGATCCCGGAATCATTTGCTCGATCATGGACGCTGTCAGCATTCCGGTAATGGCCAAGGTGCGGATCGGCCACTTCGTCGAAGCACAGATACTGCAGGCGATCGGCGTGGATTATATCGACGAGTCAGAGGTGTTGACTCCCGCCGATGAGATGCACCATATCTGGAAGCACGAGTTCACCGTCCCCTTTGTGTGTGGATGCCGGGACTTGGGAGAGGCGCTCCGGCGTCTCTCCGAAGGGGCGGCTATGATCCGGACCAAGGGTGAGGCTGGCACCGGTGACGTGGTGGAAGCAGTGAGGCACATGCGGGCGGTCCAGGACGCGATCCGCAAGCTGCAAAACATGCCTGAAGATGAACTGGTGGTGGAAGCCCGGGACATGCGGGTTAGCTTGGACTGGTTAACCAAAACCAGGGAAATGGGCCGGTTGCCGGTGGTCAATTTTGCGGCCGGCGGCGTGGCCACCCCCGCGGACGCGGCGCTGATGATGCAACTAGGCGCCGACGGGGTTTTCGTCGGGTCCGGAATTTTCAAGTCCGGCGATCCCGCGCAGCGAGGATACTCCATTGTCCAGGCAGTAACCCACTATAACGACCCCAAAATCCTGGCAGAGGTCTCCAAGGACCTGGGCGAGCCGATGGTCGGCATAAGCGCCAAGTCTATTCCCGCAGATCAGTTGTTGGCCACCAGGAGCATCTAAAGCCTGGAACTGCCAAACCTGGGGAGCGGTCATAAATGGGCCCCTTACGACGGGTCCCGTGGCCTGTCCGGGAACTTTTCGCGACAACCCATTCCAGGAGCGACAGACCTGCCCGAACTACAAGTCGGTGTTTTAGCGGTCCAAGGTGACTTCGCCGAGCACAAGGTTGCTCTGGGCAAACTGGGAGTTGAAGCCCGCGAGGTAAGGCTGCCGAACCAGATGGATGGGCTGGACGGCCTGATCCTCCCCGGGGGCGAAAGCACCACTTTGAGCCGGCTGATGTCCATTTACGGGTTGCGGGAACCCGTGACAAGGATGGCTCGGCAGGGCAGTTGCATTTGGGGCACCTGCGCCGGAATGATCATGCTCGCTAAGGAGATCACCGAGGCAGACCCCGTCCCCCTGGGATTGATGGACATCGGCGTCCGGCGCAACTCCTTTGGCCGCCAGGTCGACAGCTTCGAACAGGACCTGTCTATTCCCGCCTTCGACTCGGTCCCCTTCCACGGCATTTTTATACGGGCGCCCGGAATCATTCGCGTGGGGCCCGACGTGGAAGTCCTGTCGTATCTGCCAGACGGCCAGGCGGTGGCAGTACAGCAGCTAAATCTCATCGCATCGTCATTTCATCCCGAATTGACGGGAGATTTACGGTTCCACCGTTACTTTCTGGAATTTGCCATGAAAGGGCCGGTGACTTTGGGCTCAAACCCAAAGGACCACCCCGGCATTCCCGAATGACCCAAGGCAGCCGCATTAGCGACGCGTTCATAGGCGTCCTGCTCAACAGGCCAGGAGGCGATAATCTGGTCTGGGCCCGGCGGAGTCATTCCGGGTTCAACCGCTCCAGGTCGGCAGCCGCGTCATTTTTGAAGGACGTAGTAACTCAGCGTTTGGATCGCGTTAGCCAGGTGTGCCGTCGAGGGCCAGATTTGGCGGCTTTGGCTTCGGCCAGGGTGCTGAATGGGCCCAAGGCGTGGGAGGTCGACCACTTGTACCTCGCCGGTTGGGTACGGGACCGGTCCGCTCGAAACCCAGAGTTACCGGAAGAAGCAGAGGGTATGCTCCCACAGTTGCTCGACGGCTTGGTGCAGGCGTCCGCCCAGCAGGGAGCAGAGAGGGTTTTCCTGCGATGCCCACCCGACAGCGCTTTGGTAGATGCCGCTCGCTACGCCGGATTTTCTCCCTGTTTCAAGGAGACATTGTTGCGAGGCCAGGGCGGCCCCGCCCGACTCAAGATGCCTGATGATTCCCTGGCGTTGAGAGGTCGCCTGGTTCAAGACGCGTTCGGCCTGTTCCAGCTATACTCGGCCGCCACTCCCCAGTTGGCGAGGATGGGCCTTGGATTTACGCTGGACCAATGGTGGGATGCTCAGGAACCGGACCGCGGCCGTCAATGGGTAGCGACCTGCAAGGACAAGGTCGCCGGTTGGGCTGGCCGTTGGTCCCACACCGGCGTATCTGGAGGCCAGGTGCTGGCACACCCGGGCACGCCCGAAGCTATCCCCGCTCTAATCAACGTCGCGCTGGCACAACCGGGATCCCACCTGTGGCAAGTTCCAGAGCATCAGGAACCGGTCCGTCTGGCCCTGCTCCAACGGGGTTTCCAGGAAACCACCGAAATTACCCTAATGGTCAAGACCGTGCACACCCGCAAGTTTAGCCGGGCTATGGCCGCCGTGGAGGCCCAGGGTTGATCAACACCGAAAGATCGGTCCACGTAGAGATGGATGAGCTGCTGGACGTGCTCCCGCCCCGGGTGACGTTGGCTATTAAAGACCGGAGCGACCGCGCCCACTTGCTGGAAGTGGTCTTGGACTTGGGTCGTGTTCCCGAAGCAAGGTTCACCACCGGCGACGTTGCGCTGGACCAGTCTCCGGTCACCAGGGAAGACCTGGAAGCCGTGACCCAGCGAGTCGGCGAATTCGGCGACGACAACCGGGCCGGGATCGAACGAACGCTGCACCGGATATCGGCAATTCGCAACCGCCGTGGTCAGGTGGTGGGTATCACCTGCCGCGTGGGACGGGCGGTGTTCGGGACCATCAAGATCATTGATGACCTGGCCTTTTCCGGCAAGAATATCCTGCTTCTGGGCCGGCCCGGCGTTGGCAAAACCACCATGCTGCGGGAGATGGCCCGTGTTTTGTCTTCAGACGCCGAAGATTCGGGGAAGCGGGTCATCATTGTAGACACCTCCAATGAGATTGCCGGCGATGGGGACGTGCCTCATCCCGCGATTGGGCGCTCTCGGCGCATGCAGGTGACCACCCCGGCCCGCCAGCACGCGGTGATGATTGAGGCCGTTGAGAACCACATGCCCCAAGTCATCGTCATCGACGAGATGGGCACCGAGGAAGAGGCCACCGCCGCCCGGACTATTGCAGAGCGCGGCGTCCAACTGATCGCCACCGCTCATGGCAACACGCTGGACAACCTGATTATGAACCCTACGCTGTCGGACCTCGTCGGAGGGGTCCAAACCGTGACTCTGGGAGACCAGGAAGCCCGGTACCGGGGCACCCAGAAAACGGTGCTGGAAAGGAAAGCACCGCCCACCTTTGAGGTTGTGGTCGAGATTCAGAGTTGGGAAAGGCTTGCGGTGCACGATAACGTGGCCCGGGTGGTCGACCAATGGCTCCGAGGCTTTCCAATTGCCCCGGAAGTTCGATGGTTGGACGAAGATGGCCACGTGCACCGGGACCAAGAAGCGCCCCGGCGCAGCGATGGAGCCCCGCCGCCATGGTCTCCCGACGCCCCCGAACGAGCCTACAAGCCGCCCCGGAACAACGGATCGAGTTGGGAACCGCCCGCCGAGGAACCGGAAGAGCAATCCGACCTTCGAGTTTTCCTGTTCGGCGTTGGCCGGGACAAACTCGAGGCGGCCGTTGCCGAATCAGGTATCCCCGTCGCAGTGGTTAACGAGTTGCGGCGGGCCGACGCCGTACTCACGACCAAGACCCATTACCGCCGGGGTTCAACCCTGGTGCGCACCGCCGAGTCCGCCGGAACGCCGGTGTACGTGCTGCGCAAGAACACCATGCCTCAGGTTCATGAGTTCCTCAGCAGTATTGCCAAGGAGCGCAAAGGAGGCGACCGCGGCGGCGACCACTCGGAATGGGAATCATCTGAAGTTATGGAAACCGCGCTGCAGGAAGCAGAGGAAGCGGCACAACGAGTGCTGGGCGGAGTGTCTTCGATAAAATTAGCGCCCCAAAAGCCCTACGTGCGGCGTCTACAGCATATCCTCGGCCACCGCTACAACGTGTCGTCAATCAGCCACGGCAGAGACCCGGCCCGGGCCGTGATGTTTTACAAGCCCTGACCCCGGGGCGGCATCGTGTTCATCGTTTTCGAGGGGATTGATGGCGCGGGAAAAACCACCCAAGCGGGGTTGTTGCACCGTCGTTTGAGGCGACTGGGGCGTCCGGCCCTGTTGGTCCATGAACCAGGTAGCACTCCCCTCGGCGAAACGGTGCGCGATTGGGTTAAAACGGACCCGGGGTTGACCTCGTCGGCCGAGCTTTTCCTCTTTGCGGCGGCCCGGTCCCAATTGGTGGAACAGGTGATCCGCCCGGGTCTGGAGGATGGCGTTACGGTTATCGCTGACCGGTTTGCAGCCTCCACTATCGCCTATCAGGGACATGGCCGAGGGCTGGATCTTGGCTTCGTTGAGCAGGTCAATCGCCAGGCCTCGGGCGGATTGACACCGAGCATCACGGTGCTCCTTGACCTGGACCCCTCGGTTGGAATACTACGCCGATTGGCGGAAGCTCGGACCCAAGGCGACAACTTTGATTCCGCTCCCTTGGATTTTCTGCGCAGGGTACGCCAGGGTTACTGGGACCAGGCCGAGGCCGACCCTACTCAGTGGTTGGTGATAGACGGCTCCACCACCAAGGGCAGGATATCGCGGGAAATTTGGGCAAAAATTCAGCCCCTCCTGTAATTGAGGGGCTGTTTTTGAGCCTACTTGGTGGTGTGGGGTCTGATTAATCGGCGGGAACCGGTTGGAAGCTGTCAATCTTCTCCGAAATGAACTTGGTCATGGCCCGGACCCGTTTCAGGTCGGGGAAGATGTCCCCTTCGCCCTTCTTGTCAAAGATCCTTTCCCCATCGACGAAGACTTCCATTACACCCTGTCCCCGGGGAGAGATCGTGACCGAGGCGTCTGGTCCAAAAGCTTTGAAAAACTCATTCGCCATCCACGTGGCGGTGCCCAGATGCTGTCAAGGTACGCAGTAAGTGATCTCCAGTTGAACTTTTCCTTCCATGAAGTGGCCTCCCAAACGTATTAGATACTAACCCAGTGTAACGGAGAATACCCAGAAGTCAATTACGCCCACAACAACCAAATCCCATTGAACAACCCGGCAATAGGTCAGGAGACGGCCCACCCGCTTTCTGCCATTCCGGCCCCCTCACCCGTCTTATTCGCCGCAGCGGGAATCCAGAGCCATCTTTGTCCTTCAAGCAATCTCCAGTATACATGGCACAGTGATGCCGCACAGCGCCCTGCAGACCGGCCAATACTCCAAGTGGCGCAGCGGCAGGTGGCAGGCCCGCCGCTGCGGCAGCGGCCTGGCGGCGGATTTCAGCTTCAAGAGGGCCTGGGACCTGGAGCGTCTGCAGCCCAACACCTTCTTCCCGGTGCCCGCTTCGGTGGTCTTTGCCCGGCGGGGTGGCGTGGTTACTCCGGCCCATCCCCTGGCCGGAACCGTGGAGCGATGGGAAGGCGAGGCCGGCGCTGACGACGTGGCCCGGGTGGCCGTCGCCATTACTGATACCGGCGTTGCGGGGGATTCCACCTACGCCGAGTATTCCCGGCAGGGGGCAACTATCGTGCCCCGGTGCTTGTTCTTTGTCCATGAGGTAGAAAAACCGGCGTTGGTGCAGGCAGGACAGACAGTGACCGTCAATCCCAGGAGAGGGGGCCAGGACAAAGCGCCGTGGAAGAGCTTGGACCTCACCGCTTTAACCGGCCAAACCGTCGAGTCCGCCCACCTCTTCGATGTGCACCTCGGGGAAACGCTGGTGCCCTATGCCACCCTGGAACCGTTGAAGGCTCTGTTGCCCCTGCGGCAGGGCGAGTCCGCAATTCCAGTTGACACCGATGGGGTCGGAGGAATCTGGCTCGGTGGACTCGACCGCAGAATGCGCGACCGTTGGCGGAGGATCAGCGACTTGTGGGCAGCAAACAAGGCCGAAGCAACAGAGTTGGATCTCCTGGGCCAATTAAACTATATGCGTAAATTGGGATCTCAAATTGAGTGGCAGAGACATCATGGGCAGAGACCGGTGCGGGTGGTCTACAGCAGCTCCGGCGAACCCACGGCGGCTTTGGAGACCAATGATAATAGCCTGGTAGATTACACGTTGTTTTGGCTCACTTGTAGAAACGGGCGCGAAGCCAATTACGTCCTAGCAATCATCAACAGTGACGTTCTATACGGAGCGGTAGCGTCCCTGATGCCCAAAGGCCAGTTTGGAGCCCGCCACCTGCACAAGCACCTCTGGAAGCTGCCCATCCCCGAATTCGACGCCTCCAACCCGCTGCACCTGGCTATATCCAAGGCCGGGGAAGCGGCGGCGGCCGGAGCGGCAAAGCAACTGGAGCAGCTGCGGCAGGACCGCCCCAAGCTGACGGTCACCATCGCCCGCCGGGAACTGCGCAAGTGGCTGCGGGGGTCAGCGGAAGGCAAGGCGGTGGAGGAACGCGTAGGGGAGTTGCTGGGGGCGGGGTAGGCGGCGTGGGGAAACTGCAATGCTGCCCCGCGGACGTCGCGAGGGCCCTCACCGCCCAGCGGGTTGCGCTGTCGGCGAGGCTGGTGAGCGGGGATTTTAGAGTAGGTGGTATTTTGACAAGCCTTAGAGATGACAATGCCTTGGTAAAGTTGTGGGGAGATGGCGGAGTCCGCGTGTTCATTAGCCATATTTCTGAGCACAAAGCCCTTGCCAATGGTATAAGGGAGTCTTTAGACCGGTACGGAATATCTGCTTTTGTAGCACACGAAGACGTCGAACCGATTAAGACGCGGGAACTCGAAATAGAACGGGCGTTGTTCAGTATGGATATTCTCCTAGCTTTGCTAACTGAAGGGTTTAGTGAAAGCAAATGGACGGACCAAGAAGTCGGCGTTGCTATTGGGCGAAGAGTGCCTATTTTACCTGTTCGCTTGGGGGAAGACCCTTACGGTTTTATAGGTAAAATTCAAGCTATTCCTAGGTCTGAGAGTACTCGCCTAATTGCGGAATCGGTCTTCCATTACCTTTTCAGTAATGAGAAATTTACGAGTTTTGCCTTCGATTCCTTCATTACGGCACTAGCCAACTCCGGGAGCTTCGACAGGTCAAATGACCTGTCGAAATACTTTTCAGAAATCGACCGATTGTCTCTGGCGCAGGAAGAAAAGCTGGTTCAGGTTTTCAATAGCAACAAACAAGTTTGGGGGGCTTTCGACATTCAAGAGTATATTTTAGAACACTTGAAACGGATGACAGACAATGACTACGAGCTCGCCAATTATCATTTATCGCGAACTCCGGCTGGTGGGATCAGATGATGAACTTCTTTGCTAAATGACCACCCTCACAGAAGCCGCGGCCCTTGACTGGCTGGCGGCCCCCGGTTGGCGGACGGCTCACGGGCCGGACATCGTCCCGGATGAGCCGGGCGATGAGCGAGTTGACTACGGGCGAGTGGCATGGGAACACCCGCTGCGACGGGAATGACGGGGCCGCTGGATTCCCCGTGGAGCGAGAATTACCATGGTCTCGCCAAGGCCACACATGAGGATGGAAATGCCCTATTTTCATAGTAATGATGGGGGACAATCGAAGGGCCCTACCCTCGTCTGTCCATGATGACCCTGGCCTTATTTCACTGGTAAATCTCTTCACCACGCTGTAGCCGGAGAGCTATCTGGTAGGTCTGGCCTTCGGCCCGGGGCGTGGGGGAGTGGGCCGCGAGGAACCTGGACAACCCGATCATCACGTGTCGCCCGGATTCCGTGCCCTGTCGCTCCTCGAACTGTTTGAACGCCGCATCTGCGATCTGGAAAGAGTGGAAGTTGGCGTCCTCTCGCAGCATCATCCGCCCCATGGTGGCCGTCAGGTCTGCCGGTTTGCCATTGCCTGCCAGGTAACCCGACACCGCCTGGGCGGATTCTTCCACCTGCTGCCGGACGTCCACCATCTCCAGCATTCGGTCGAGTTGCTCTGCAGCGGAATTGGACGCGGAATTGGCGCTGGGCCCGACCTCGGGCAGCCTCTGGGGCGGCATATTGAGGAACCGGTCCAGGTAGATGCTCATTGCCGCGTCGAAAACACCTCGCAGCAACTCAGGAGTTGGCGTTCGCTTCAAAGCCTGGTGCAACGCGTTGGCTCCGGTCAGGGTATTGTGTACCGTGTCCCAGTCGCGGAACTCGTTGGAGGTGTGGAAGTGAGCCATGCGTAGAAAGGCAGCATGGGCGACGGCTGATCCAAGCTGAGGGGCGGTGGCGCCATCGGCTATAGCCTCCTTGATCGCCACCATAATTTCAGCAGGTGAGTCGCCCAGCATTTCGGATGCCAGGGAGCCGGCGTCGTCCCATTTGCCGGATTGGTTCCGGCCCTGGTCAAGAAGGCCAGGAAGTTGCTCCCTCGCCTCCCAGATCATTGAAGTTATGTCGATGGGATCGCGCCACTGGCTGAGTTCCTGGCTGCGGCGCGCCCGGGCCATCCCGTGAACCAGGCTCGGCAGCACTTGCCCAGCCACCTCCCAACCGAGGTGGTCCAGTAACTCGAAAGCCTTGTTGGCGAAGTCCAATACATGCCCGCCGTCCAGGTAGATATGGTCGGTGGCAGCGGCGAAAATCATGCCGGCAATGTCTTCCCTGGGAATCCCGCACTCTATGGCCGTGATGAGGCACCGCTCGGCGCCCTCATCATCCCTGACGTTTATGAAATTGCGGAACCAGCGACCGAAAACCTCCGGGCGGGTCTCCCCGGTGGGCAACGGGTCCACGGAGAAGCGGGGAGGCTTGCCCGCGCATTCCCGGGCGACGTGGAGCACCCCCTGATACAAGGCCCTGGACCGGTCCTCCTCGTGCAGCTGCGGCAGCATGTTGGCGGTGCAGGTCAGGATGGTCATAGCCGCGCCCCACCCGTTGGCCGAATAGGTAGTGCCGAACCGAGCGCCTATCCGCAACGGCTCCATGTAACCGGCGCCTGCGGCCTGCAAGCCCAGCACAGCCTTGGCTATAACCAGCCGCAGGTTATGCTCCATGCCATCTTCCAGCCGCCGCTCCCAATGCCTGCCCTCGTCACGAGGGGCAGGTGCGGGGTCGATCCATACCTTGCCGTCCACCACGTTCACCGGAAATGTGCGCACGTCGTCGGCAAATGGGTTGAAGGTGCCGCCGCTGGATAGCTCGAACCGGGCGTGGTGCCAGTGGCAGGTAAGGATTCCATCCCTGACGCTGCCGCGTTCCAGGGGAAAGCCCATGTGGGGACAACGGTTGTCCACCGCGTGAACCTGCCCGTCGTGAAAGAAGACGGCGATGGCGTGTCCCCCACCGGTTACCACAGTGCAGCCCCGCTCTTTAATCTGGGCCAAAGTCCCTGCGTCGATGTGTCCCTTCGCCGGTCTGCTCATGACTTTGCCTCCCTTCCGAGTTGGGCAACATTCCCAGGGTTACACCCTATTTCTCCGCCTGTAGTTGATCCGCTATTAAAGCCGGAAGTTTCGCGAAATTGCCGGCTGGCGTTGTGGCCTGCGTAGGCAACTCCGAACGCTACCCATTGGCCCAGGGGCGGGACCGGGCCATTTCCTGGACTCCCTGGGGGGTAGTTATGGGGGCGAGGCAGCGGTCACCCATGCAGGCGTACAGCGCCGCATTCCCGCGAGTCGGGAAACCAAGTCCGTCGATTCTCTCGGCGTCCTTCTCTGAGTCCAGGGGCAGCACGACCCGGTGGGGAGCATAGACCCGAAGGGCCGCCCGGTGAAGCCGGCGGTATTCAGGACCGGACGAATCGCCCACCAACACCAGGCGAACCGGTCCGTGGGTCAGCATATCCTGTGCCCGCCCCCAGGCTGCGCCGGCTGGGAGGAACAGGGCTTCTTCATCCTCCTCCATGCGGCGGGAAAGGTGGCCTGCCAAATAGCTTTTTCCGGGAACCACGGACTCGAATATTTTCACAGCGGCGGCAGCGCGGTCCGCGTATCCACTGTTGTCGGTCAGATGAGACAGGACTATCAGGGCTTCGGACCAGTGACTGTTCTCCAGGGCTGGTTGCTCCCGGGGAAGGAGGGCTGCTTCGAAAGAACGGGGCGGTGTGGTGTCGTGGCAGCCGCCATTGGGCGCGCCGAACAATTCCTCGATGGTCGCGGCGATTTCAACTGCCCGCGCCATGCAGTCCCGTTGACCCGTTGATTGGTACAGGTCCAGCCAGGCTCGGAGGAAACTGACCTGATCTCCCAGGATGGGGGTAACGTCACTCCGTTGGCCAGCGCGCCGGCGCAACCCTCCCGAGCCGGTCCAGCACTCCTGCCACAGCTTTTCCAGGATATCGGACCCCACCCGCCGAAAAACCGGACTACCCAGCACGTTGGCAGCCTGTATCAGGGCTTGGGCGGTCAGCGCGTTCCATCCACAGTAGAACGTGCGGTCAACGGGCGGAGGCACAGTTGCATCCCGGTTCTTCCAGGACATCCGGTAGAAGGGCTCGTCGGCGTCCTGGCTGGCGAAGAACAACCCCTCGCCAGCACCGAATAGCGTATTCAGCAGGTACTGCAGGGCGCCTTCAGAGGCGGTTTTGTACGCCGTCTTGCGGGTTACCTGGTATGCCTCCAGATAGGACATTGCCAGGTTGGCGTTGCTGACCAGCATCTTTTCGTAGTGCGGCGCCTTCCAATCCCGGCTTACCGAGTAACGGAAGAACCCCTGGTCCTTCAGATCGTAGATGCCGTGCCACATTCCCTGCAGGGTGGACTCGACCATTGCGAGGATAGCCCGGTCGCCGGTGAGGCCATAACGGGCAGTGAGAAAGCGCAACGCCTCCCATGGCGGCTGTTTGGGTTCAAGCCCGAAGCCGCCGAATTGCTCGTCGTAAAGCTCAATCAGCCGCTCCATCACTGCGTCCACTGAGGCGTTGGGTCCGGCGCGCCCGGACGATGCACTGGACTCCGGGGCCGGTTTATATTCAGGACTAAATTCACCGCTGGAAACCTGTTGCAGTAAGGCAACCATCTCGTCCGCGGGAGTGTAGGGCCTGCCGGTGAGGAATTCGCCATCCCCGGTCAGGAAGGCCACCGACGGGAAACCGCCCTGGTTGTACCGCAGCGATATGTCGGGCCGCTGGTCAACGTCTACGCGCACCGGGATGAACCGGGAGTTGACCAGCTCTATCACCTGTTCGTCAGAGTAGGAGGTCTGGTCCATGACGTGGCACCAGTGGCACCAGGTCGCCCCCAGGGTTAGCAGCACCGGCTTGCCCTCGGACCTGGAGGCTTCAAAGGCTTCCTCGTTCCAGTCACGCCAGGAAATGGCGTTGGCGCCGGCAAGTTGGCTCATCCGGTCTACCCTCGGCTACGGACGGAGGTGAAGCCGCCCTGCGACAATTGGTGCGTAGGGTGCAGTTTAGACTTTCGCAGTCTTTTTTTACAGTCAGATGGAAGGGGAGGAGGGGCCGGGTCCGATAGGGCAGGTTGCGGGACTTGGAACTTACGCCGCCACCGTGTAGCCACAACATACTGATATTCGGTCAGAGGGGACCATAGCCGTTATACCGTCCAAGTTGAACCGCAGAGAACCCTGGGAATACGGCCGTGAACTCTACCGGAGGAGCATCCTGATAGAACGAGGCTTCAACAAATGGAAGCGCTGTCGAAGAATCGCTACTCGGTACGATCGAAGGAGCATTTAGAAACTATCTCAAATTAGGATTGGTCTGAAAGGGAGAACACATAGGCGGTTGGGTTAAGCTGGGGGAAACTTGGGTGGTAGTGGATGATGGGAAAGAGCGAGACTCTGCCCACGATATGGGAAATACCCGATGATCTGTGGGAGCGAATTGAACCGGTGATTTTGGAGTTGGACCCACCCAAGGCGAAGGGGCGCAAACGGGTGAACCAGCGGAGGATGCTGGAAGGCGTCATCTTCCGTATGCGTAGCTCCTGCCAATGGAACCACTTGCCCAAGGAACTGGGGGATGACAGCACCATCCACCGGACCTTCCAGCGATGGGTAGAGGGTGGGGTGCTGGAGCGTATCTGGGCCGTCCTGATAGAAGAATGCCGCGAGTTGGACGGCGTAAACTGGGAATGGCAGTCAGCCGACTGCTCGATGGGAAAAGCGCGTTTTGGGGGGGCGCTATTGGACGCAATCCCACGGACCGGGGCAAGGCTGGGAGCAAGAAAAGCATCCTGGTCGACGGGGCTGGCGGACCACTGAGCGTGGTGGTGGCCGGAGCTAATGTCCACGATACGAAACTCCTTAGGCCGACGCTGGAGAGCATAGTGGTGGAGCGGCCGGAAGGCGCCCAAAACCTGTGCCTGGACAAGGGGTATGACAATCCCACCGGCCACGGGACCGTCGCCGACGCCGGATACCAGCCGCAGATCCGGCGTATTGGCGAGGAGAAATTGGACCAATCGGGCGAGAAGACCCACCCGGCCCGGCGGTGGGTGGTGGAACGCACCCTGGGCTGGCTGTCCAAGTGCCGGGCGATACTGGTGCGCTACGACAAGAAGCCATCCAATTACCTGGGTCTGCTCCAACTGGCATGTGCCCTTATCTGGTACCGCCGTCAATGGAGCCTCGCTAATTTGAGATAGTTACTTACTACCTGTCGGCCTGATACCTGGTTGCCTCAGGCATTTGGGGTTAGTAATTGTAGATTCACTCTAGTTGTCAGGACTGCGCTCCCTTACCATCTGGGTGCTACGCAGGGCTATGGCATCGTCCAGCAACCGCGAGTTCGATTTCGCCAGGATCTGGACGTCCGTCAAGAGGATGAGGTCAGACATTCTGACCTTGTCCTCGGCCCGCCGTTTCGTCCTCCATTGCAGGTAGGCAAAAAATGCCATCAGTGCGATCCCCGCCACCAGAATGCCCGACGAAATCCAGTTACTTACCGCGCTGTTAGAGGTCGAAATATCCCTGATTGAGAGCACAGCCGTCAGAACGCACACAAATATCTAGTAGGTTAACGTGTCATAAGAAAATGAAATTTTCATTCCTGGTACTACCCACGCGAATGCCTGGGGAGGTTAATATAACCCTGTCCACGGGGTCAACGAAACGCGGGAAGGCCTGCGTGGCGAGAGCCCAATGGTCAGGGAGTCCTCATAGTAATCTGAACCATTGAAAGTCCACCCAAAGGGATTGGAACCCGTCGTTAGTATAGGCGTCAGACCCGTTGAATATTCAGCCATGCCTGTTCGGAGCATGGGAGTTCATGCAACCTTCCTACGCTGTAAATCCTTGGTCCAGCCAAATCTAGGGCCCATGGCGACCACGGCTTTCCTTTTATATAACCTCCCAAGCGTGACGGTACCGAGGCATCACGTTTGATCAAGGCTTGGATCTAAAATACCTGGTGTCCTCCGGGGTTGACCCTCTCAAAGTCGGTCTTGGCGACCTAAAGGCCCCAACTTTTGTCGAGCGCCTCGGTTCTTAACAAGCTACGGCTGACACAAGTCCCCTGCTCACCAACACCGTAGCTTTTGGTGTCGATTGGGTAATTGGTGATGCCCAACAGCGCCCTGCAGCCCGGCCAATACTGCAAGTGGCGCATTCTGCGTCGCGTCACAGATATACGCAGGTTATTTGATCCGATTTCTAAAGGACCGCGGCTTGAAGCAACCGTCTGGTTCCCGCAACCCAACATATCCTTCTGGGCGTTGATCCCAACGCAATCGCATTTTAATCAATGCGCCCCCCGGTTTACGCCTTCCCAAAGTCCGCCCCCGCCCTTAGCCCCAATACACTTATATGTTATACTCGGGCTTGCCGAAATCTCTGTATGTCATAGCTGAGGAACACCGTTTATGGCAGGCACCATTGGCTTTATAGATGACGGCACGGCAATAGCGCCGCAGGGTTTTCTGGCGGGCGCTACTTTTGCCGGCCTCAAGACTTACGCCGTGGACAAGCTGGACCTGGGGTTGATTTTGTCCGAGACTCCTTGCGTGGCTGCCGGTGTATTCACTACCAACGCCATCAGGTCGCCGTCGGTTACTGTTTGCCAGGAGCACCTGGCCCACGGACCGGTTCGGGGTCTGATCGTAAACGCCGGGATCGCCAATGCCTGCGTTGGCGACCAGGGGTACGACGATGCGGTGATGGCCACGTCCCTGGCCGCCCAGCACCTTGGCGTTCAAGCTGAGGAGATGCTCATTTGCAGCACCGGGGTCATCGGCGTGGAATTGCCGATGTCTCTCATAAGCGCCGGAATCACGCAGATCGAACTTTCGAGAGACGGTGGGCACCCTCTGGCGAGGGCGATGATGACCACCGATACCCGGCCGAAAGAGACCGCAGTGTCCTTTGAGGCGGACGGCCGGAGGATTACGCTGGGCGGCGTGTGTAAGGGTTCCGGGATGATACATCCCGCGATGGCCACCATGCTGGCCTTTGTTACCACCGATGCCGCCGTAGAACCGGCGTTTTTGCAGGATACCTTGCGGGAGGTCGCCGACGAGTCCTTCAACATGCTGACTGTTGACGGCGACTCCAGCACCAACGACACCCTGTTGGTTATGGCCAACGGTATGGCTGGCAACCAGCCAATCGGGCCGGATTCGCCGGATGCCGGTACTTTCAGAGAAGCCCTTCGGACGGTGTGCGTTCACCTGACCCGGGAACTGGCCCGGGATGGCGAGGGCGCATCCAAGCTTATCGTTGTGGACGTGGCCGGGGCCAAAGACAATCCTGACGCCCGCCAGGCCGCGCGGACCATAGCCTCGTCAAACCTGGTGAAGTCTGCTGTTTACGGCGCCGACCCCAATTGGGGGCGGATTATGATGGCCCTGGGACGCAGCGGGGCCGCCGTCACCGAAAGCAAGGTGGACCTGTTCGTCAATGGCGTGTGCATCATGGAGCAGGGGAAACCCATACCGTTTCACCGGGACGCCGTGGTGGCCTTGATGCGGGGGCCGGAAGTGACCTTCGGTCTGGACCTCCACATTGGAGAAGGGCGGGCAACTGCGTGGGGCTGCGACCTGACCGAACAGTACGTCATCATCAACAGCGCCTATACCACGTGAACCCAGCTGGGTGAAACCGGCTGACCGCGGTCCGGCCGTTGTTGGGTTGAACTCTACCGGGCAGCGCTCCCACCTCCATCCCTACTTGGACCCATCCATGATCAATCAGAGTATATTCGCCTTGGAACCTGGTATTCCCCATTGGAGAATTCCGTGCCCGATCCGCCGGTGGTTGTAAAGATCGGGGGCAGCACCCTGGGCAGCCACGATACCAGCCTCAGGGACCTCGTCACACTGCAGCGGGAAGGTGTGAACGTCGTGGTGGTGCACGGCGGCGGAAACGTGATTTCCGACTGGATGAAACGCCAGGGTATTCCGCCCAGATTCGTCCGTGGGCTCCGGGTCACCGACGCCGCAAGCCTGGAAATCGTGGTGGCAGTCTTAACCGGGCTCATCAACAAAGAATTGGTGGCAGCCCTTCAAGCCCTGGGCGGGCGGACGATCGGCGTTAGCGGCGTTGACGGCGGCATGCTGGAGGCCCGCATCGCTGATCCTGAGCTGGGCTACGTTGGGGAAATCCAGCGGGTGAACCGGGGACCGGTGCAAGCGATTTTGGATGGGGGATACATTCCGATGGTGGCCCCATTGGGACTGGCCCAGTCGGATATTGCCTCGGATGGTCAGGGCGAACCGGCCAGTCCCGGCGGCCCTTTGAACATTAACGGGGACACGGTTGCGGGCGAACTGGCACACGCTTTGGGCGCCCAGTGTCTGGTGTTTTTGACCGACGTGGAAGGGATTATGGACGGCAACGGCCGGGTAATGCGCCGGCTGGACCGCCACACCGGGAATCTGGTGTTTCGGTCCGGCGTGATCCGAGGCGGTATGATACCCAAGCTGGCCGCCTGCCTGCGGGCCCTGGAACCCCGCGTCGAAGACACTGGCGACGAAGCGAGGGGACCGGCGGCGACTGCCCCGATGGCCCACGTGGTCGACGGCCGCCAGCCGGGCGCGCTCCTGGGATGTGTCCGGGGCAATCCAACGGGGACCACCATAGTCGGAGACATTACTGCCCCGCCGTTTCCTATGCCGGGCGCACCACCGGACCCCTCCCTTTGACGGGCCGGCCTGACATGCGGGTTGAATCCCTGTTGAAACGGCCACCGAATCCGGTTAGCTCCACCATGTCGTGAGTTACGACCTTAGCAATGACGCCGACCCGGCCGGACCGGGTTCCCTGCCAAGTATCTTCGATCCGACCGACGCCAATCTGCGCCGGTGGGGGCGGGGAATTCTAGCCATTTCCGGCGTGGTTTTCCTGGTTCTGTTGTTGTGGTGGCTCCGAGCCGCCTACACCGACCTCCTGTGGTTCGACCACCTGGGCTACCGCGCCGTTTTCGTAAAGATTTTAGTCCTCAAGCTCTGGCTCTTTGCCGCCGGAGCGATCGCTGCCGGCATTGTCTTGCTGGGCAACCTTTACCTGGCTTACCGGCATTCCCGCGGCGAGTCAATCCTGAACCAACCTCCCGTAGTTGTCCGGGTGCTCACTGCTAGCACCATTTTCTCCGCGGCGTTGGTGGTGCTGATCGGCGTTCCGGTCTTTGGGGGCGCGGCATCCGGCAGGTGGGAAACCCTTCTGGTTTTCTTCAACCAGGTCCCGTTTGGCATTCCCGACCCCCAGTTCTCCCGGGACGCAACGTTTTACATAACGACGCTGCCGGTGATGCACTTCGCGCAGGGGTGGTTAATAGGCCTGGCCATCACGGCGGCGGCGGCCACGCTGTCGATGTACCTGGCCATCCACGCCATACGGGGAATGCCTCTGCTCTCGCTTCCGATGCTGAAGCATTCGGCGGCGTTGGGAGTCTTCTTGATGGCGACCATCGCGGCCGAACATGCCCTGAACTATTTCGAGTTGGCCTTGTCGCAAAACGGGATAGTTGCCGGAGCAACCTACACGGATGTACACGCCCGGGTGCTCGCCCAATGGTTGATGATGGGCGTTGCCCTGCTGGCCATGGCAGGGTTCGCCGCCAGCAACTACTTTGGCGGCCTGAAGTTGATGCTCGGGTCTTTCGGCCTTTGGGTGCTGGTTGCGCTGCTGGCCGGTCTAATCTACCCCGCGTTGTACCAGCGTTTCCAGGTGGACCCCAACGAGTTAGCCCGGGAACGGCCTTATATCGAACGAAACATCGAGGCAACCCGCTTCGCCTACGGGTTGGACCGGGTTCAAGTGGCCCAGTTTCCTGCCCACGGGCGACTCGATGCCCAGGTTATCCGGGACAATCGGGAAACTGTGGACAATATCCGGCTTTGGGACGGCCAGCCCTTGCTTGATGTATTCAACCAACTCCAATTCATTGAGCTATACTACCGATTCTTGAACACAGACTCGGACCGTTACTGGGTGGACGGCCGTCTTCGCCAAGTGCTGATCGCCGCCCGAGAGTTGGACAC
The DNA here is from genome assembly GCA_963663135.2 of Dehalococcoidia bacterium. GTDB lineage: Bacteria > Chloroflexota > Dehalococcoidia > Lucifugimonadales > UBA3495 > Io17-Chloro-G2. Next base: position 597,279 of record CAXXRM010000002.1, read on the forward strand.
CGACAGACTGCCGGAAGATGCGCGGAACTGGGTTAACCGGACGCTCCTATACACCCACGGCTACGGCGTTTCCATGAGCCCCGCCAACACAATCATTCCCGGTGAGGGACGCCCCGATTATTTCATCCATGACATCCCCATCGAAGGCGATTTACCGGTTACCCAACCAGAGGTGTACTATGGGGAAAGCGCCGTCCCTTTTGTGGTGGTCGGGCATAGGCTGGACGAAGTGGGCCCCGAATCCGGTTCCCTGCGCTACCAGGGCTCCGGCGGGGTTTCGTTGAGTTCCCTGTTCCGCCGGTCTGCCTATGCCTGGCAGATGGGGGATGTCAATCTTTTGTTGAGCGACCAGATAACCGAGGATAGCCGCATACAATACCGGCGCGGTATCCGGAAAAGGGTCGGAACAATTGCTCCCTTCCTGGAGTTGGACCGGGACCCCTACCCGGTGGTGGACGAAAGCGGGAAGCTGTGGTGGATTCAGGATGCCTACACCACCACCGACCGCTATCCATATTCCGAGAATCTGGCCGGGCGGTTCAACTACATCCGCAACAGTGTTAAAGTCGTGGTCGACGCCTATAACGGCACGGTGGATTTTTATGCCTTGGACCCGGAAGACTCTTTGCTGCGGATGTACTCCAAGGCGTTTCCCGGCTTGTTCCGAGATTTTGATGAAATGCCCGCCGCGCTGAGGGGCCACGTTCGCTATCCGATAGGTCTGTTCTCAGCCCAGGCCAATATGTACTTGAGGTACCATGTAACCGACCCCCAGGTGTTTTTCAACCAGGCGCAGCAGTGGGCCATCCCACTGGAGACCAGGTTCGGCAAGCAGGGAGTCCGCGTTACACCCTCCTACATGGTGTTGAAAAACCCTGGGGAGGAAAAGGAAGAATTCGTTCTGATGATTCCGTTCACTCCGGCGGGCGGGAAACAGAACCTGACAGCCTGGCTGGCGGCGCGTAATGATTGGCCGCACTACGGCGAACTGATCAGCTACGAGGTGCCTACCAACCCTCAGGTGGACGGGCCGAGCCAGGTAGAGGCTCGGATACAAAACGACCAGACGATATCCCAACAATTCTCCCTATGGAGCGGCGCCGGATCTCTGGTGATTCGTGGGCAGGTATTGGTTATTCCCATCGGGGATACGATCATTTACGTCGAGCCTTTGTATCTTCAGTCGTCAGGCCTTGCGTTTCCTGAACTGAAGAAAGTGATTATTGCCGACGGCGACAGCGTGGTCATGACGGATTCTGTGGAAGAAGGCCTGGCCAAGCTAATCGGTGATGTCCCTCTGGAGGTTGGCAACACCATAGTCGAAAGCGGGGTGGAAGGCGCCCGCCCCGGCGTGACTTTGGAGCAATTGGACCAGGTAGAGGAAGCCTTCAGCGACATCTCCAAGTCCTTGGATGAGCTGGAGGATGCCCTGGACAGCCTTCGTTCCACTATAGGAGGACAGTGAACATGAGCACGAGCAGCGAGTGGATTGCCAAAGAGCAAAAATATTACGCCCAGACCGTACGGCGGCAGCCGGTGGTAATTGTGCGAGGGGAAGGGACCAAGGTTTGGGACGCCGACGGCAAGGAATACCTGGACTTCGTCGCGGGTTGGGCGGTGGACAACCTGGGCCATTCCCACCCGACCATCACCCAGGCCATAGTGGAGCAGGCGGGCACGCTGCTGCAAACGTCCAACCAGTTTTACACTATTCCGCAGATCAACTTGGCCCAACTCCTGGTGGAAAACAGTTGCCTGGACCAGGTGTTTTTCGGCAACAGCGGCGCTGAAGCCAACGAGGGCGCCCTGAAGCTGGCCCGCCGCTATGGCAAGCTGCACCGGGATGGCGCTTATGAAGTCATCACGGCGTTCAACTCCTTTCACGGAAGGACCATGGCGACCGTGGCGGCCACCGGCCAGCCTCACTACCAGGAAAACTTCACCCCCCTGATGCCCGGTTTTGTCCACGTGGACTACGACGACGTCGAGGGCATCATGAACGCCACCACCGACCGGACGGCCGCGGTCATGCTGGAGCCGGTGCAGGGAGAGGGCGGCGTCAACATCCCCGCCGATGACTACCTGAAGCGGGTCAGGGAGTGGTGCGACCAGCAGGGGCTGTTGCTTATCCTGGATGAGGTGCAGACCGGCTTGGGCCGGTTGGGCAGCCTCTTCGGGTACCAGGAATATGGCGTCGAGCCTGACGTGATGACCCTGGCCAAGGGTTTGGGGTATGGCGTACCCATCGGGGCGTTCATGTCCAAGGAATACTGCATGGCGTTGGTCCCGGGGGACCACGGGTCTACCTTTGGCGGCAACGCCCTGACCACCGCCGCAGCCTACGCCGGGACCAAATTCCTGATCGACAACAACATACCCGGCCACGTCAAGGAGATGGAGAGCCACCTTCTGGGCCGGTTGAATGAGTTAAAGTCCCGTTTCTCCTTCGTCTCCGACGTTAGGGGCAAGGGACTGCTGGCCGCCATGGAGTTTGACAGCGACATTTCCGGCCAGGTGTTGACCAACGCCAACGCCGCCGGCCTGCTGCTCAACGGCGTCAAACCCAACGCAGTGCGCTTCATGCCGCCCCTTACGGTCACACGGGAGGAGATCGACCGGGCAATGGAGTTGCTGGGCGAGGCCCTGGCCGGGATTTAAAGGCCGGGCCATTCTGGCCATTCCCATATATTGCGCGCGAAGGTTTGAAATGGCGGGAAGAGAATTCTATGTCTTTATAGAAAAGGACGAAGACGGTTTTTTTCGTAGGTGATGTGCCGCAACTCACGGCTTACGACCGCCGGCGCCGGACCCTTGAATAGCTCATGGTCAACATTAGAGACATCATCTGCCTTTGCCTTGAGGATGAAGATGGTGGCGGGAATGGCTTCTCGGAGTTTTCGAGATTTCAAAAACTTGTAGCTTAACCACCCGTGGGCGGATTGCCGGTACTACGGTCGCGCGACGTCATCTGGCCGAGGATTGGTATGGAAGACGCTGAACTGCTGGAACGCATAGTGGTCAACCCAAGGGTTAAGGTGGGAAAGCCTGTGATTGACGGCACCCGCCTGACTGTAGAATTCATCCTGGGGTTGCTGGCCCACGGAATGACCATCGAGGATATCTTGGGCGAATATAAACATTTGGCCCGCGAGGACATTCTGGCGTGCCTTTTGTTCGCTCAAAAGTCGCTCGAAGACATCACGTTTATGCCCATGATTCTGGAAGGAGCTTCATCAGATTCTTAGTTGATGAATGCACCGGCCACCTGGTTGCTCGCTGTTTAGGCAAACTGGGACATGACGTTATCTCTATCGACCCCGATCACCGGGGAATGGATGACATCAGCATTTTGGAGTGGGCGGACGCTGAGAACCGAATTGTGATTACCTCTGACAATGACCTCGGCGAAATGGCTTTCCGTCAGCTTCGACCGCACCTGGGGGGTGGTCTTGTTGCGTCTGGCCGACCAGACTCCCCGTAGCAAAACGGTAGCTCTGAGGACTCTGCTGGAGAACTATGGCCACTTGCTGGCAGGCGACTTCGTGGTTACTTCCGGGATTGCGTTTCGTATCAACAAATTCAATAGCCTGCCTACCTCTGAGGTAGGTCCATAAATTTGTCCCACAACCTTTTGGGCCGTGATGACGCTATTCCACGCAAACACACGGCCTGCTCCCAGTCTTTCCGGTGAATAAACTAGTAAACAAGGGGCGAACGTTAACCTGATGCCTGAAAACAAGATAGTCCTGGCCTACAGTGGTGGACTGGATACCTCGGTAGCGGTCCCCTGGCTCAAGGACAAATACAACGCCGACATTATCACCCTGACCGTTGACCTGGGCATGGTGGACCTGGAGTCAATAAGGCAGCGGGCGCTCCAGGTGGGAGCGGCCAAGGCCCTGACGGTCGATGGCAGGGCGACGCTGGTGGATGAGTTCCTCTTTCCGGCCCTTAAAGCCGGCGCAATATATGAGGAGCAATACCCCCTGGCCACGGCTTTGGGCCGTCCCCTGATCGCTCGCTACTTGGCCGAATGCGCCCAAGCCGAGGGCGCTTTTGCTGTGGCTCACGGCTGCACCGGCAAAGGCAACGACCAGGTGAGGATTGAGGTTGGCATCGGCGCCCTGGCCCCCGAAATCCAGGTAATAGCGCCCATTCGGGATTGGGGCATGAGTCGCCAGGATGAGATCGATTACGCCAACCAGCGGAGCCTGCCCATAAATCCCAGGAACAGCAAGTTCTCGGTGGACGAAAACCTTTGGGGTCGCAGCTGCGAGGCGGGCGAATTGGAAGACCCCTGGCTGGAACCCCCGGAGGAAGCCTACGACTGGACCAACTCCATCGAACAATCGCCATCAGAACCGGCTTACGTGGAAATAGGATTCGATCAGGGTCTGCCCGTTTCGGTGGACGGGGAGCAGATGGGAGGAATCGACATCATCAACCATTTGAACACGCTGGCGGGAAGCCACGGCGTGGGACGGATCGACCACGTTGAGAACCGGTTGGTGGGCATCAAGTCCCGGGAAATTTACGAGTCTCCGGCCGCCGTGGTGCTGCACGCCGCACACAAGGCGTTGGAAACGTTGACTCTCTCCAAGGACCAGGCCAGGACCAAGACCCGCATCGCCCAGGAGTACGCCGACCTGGTCTACAACGGCCTGTGGTTCACTGCGCACCGGCAGGACCTGGACGCCTACGTGGGCAGCACCCAGCGCTACGTCACCGGCGAAGTGAAAGTCCGGCTGCACAAAGGGAGTTGCACCGTAGCGGGCCGCAAGGCCGCCCAGGGGCTATATCAGCATTCACTGGCCACCTACGACAAGGGGGACCAGTTCGACCATTCTTCTGCCCAGGGGTTCATCTCAATCTACGGATTGCCGGTGCGTACCCAAAACCAGGTCCAGCCCCAGTAGCCGCTCCCGGGAAGTCCGGTTCTGGCTAAATGGCAAGTCCGGTTCTGGGTAAAGATGATGGATAACTCGCGATTCCCGGGCAGGCAGGGATTCATGGGCTGGGGGTAAGGGTCACTCCGGGCCAACCGCGGCTCACCACGATGCTGCCTACCCCCACATTTCATCCTCAGCCTGTCGAAGGGCTGATCCTGTCGTAGTACGCCTCCCACCGTTAACCCCACCAAGCTTGGAGAGGGAAAATGAATGTCGCCAGCCGCATGATGGACCTGGGCACCGAGTCGGCTTTTGAGGTCTTGGCCAAGGCCAGGGCCCTGGAGGCCCAGGGCAAGGAAATTATCCACCTGGAAATCGGCGAACCCGATTTTGACACGCCCAAGCACATTGTTGACGCCGGGGTAGATGCGCTCCGTCAAGGCTACACCCACTATGGCCCCACGGCGGGCCTGCCCGAGCTGCGGGAGGCCATTGCCCGGAACAGCGGCGAGGTCCGGGGGGGCGCCGTTGACCCGGCCAACGTGGTGGTGACTCCCGGCGCCAAGCCGATCATGTTCTACGTGCTTTTGGCTCTGGCCGAACCGGGAGTGGAGATCATCTACCCCAACCCCGGTTTCCCGATTTATGAGTCGATGATCCGCTTCGCCGGAGCCACTCCCGTGCCCATGCGCCTGCTGGAAGAAAAAGCCTACCACCCGGACCTGCAAGACCTGGCCAGCAAAATCACCGACCGCACCCGGCTGATCATCGTAAACTCTCCTGAGAATCCCTGCGGCTCGGCGTTGACCAGACATGAACTGGAAACCGTGGCCGATCTGGCGAAGGCTCACGGCCAACTCTACGTCCTGGCCGACGAAATCTACAAGGACATCCTCTACACCGGCGAGCACCACAGCATCGCAACCTTTCCCGGCATGGCGGAGCGCACGATAATCCTGGACGGTTTTTCCAAGAGCTACGCCATGACCGGTTGGCGGCTGGGGTACGGCATTATGCCCAGTGAGTTGGTTCCCCACGTGGTCAGGCTCGCCGTGAACAGCGTTTCCTGCGCCGCATCCTTCAGCCAGATAGCGGGCATTGCGGCGTTGGAGGGCCCGAAGGACGAGGTCCAAGCCATGGTGGCCGAATTTGCCCAACGCCGCCGTTTGATTGCCGACGGGCTCCGTGCGATTCCCGGGATTAACTGCCCCGAACCGGAGGGGGCGTTCTACGCCTTCCCCAGCATCAAGGACACCGGCATGAGCAGCCGCGAGTTCGAAGATCGGGCCATGGCGGAAGCCGGCGTAGCCCTGCTGTCGGGCGCAGCGTTCGGCGAGTTTGGCGAAGGCTACGTCCGCCTCTCCTACGCGAACTCTCAGGAAAACATCAGCAAAGCCCTGGAGCAACTGGACCGGCTCGTAAGGTCGGCAACATAGACGCGTGAATTTCCACGTCCGGGGCGAATTCATAAGGAGTGGACCTATGGCTGAATGCCGGTTAATCAAGTCGGACCAGTTGGAAGTCGAGATTTCCTCCGGCAGTATGACCAGGCTGGCCGGAGTCTCCCAGGGATTGACCGGCTCCACCGGGATCCATCTTGCTATCGCCACCATCCCCGCGGGGTGTTCCTCCACTCCCCACTACCACGTGAACTGTGAGTCGGCGATCTACGTATCCAAGGGCCGCGGCCACTTCCTGGTGGGAGAGCGTCTTGAAACATCCCTGCCCATTGGACCGGGCGATTTCTTGTACATCCCCGCTGAGGCAGTTCACCAGCCGGTAAACGACGGCGATCAACCCATGGAGCTAATCGTAGCCCGCAACACCCCGGTGGAAAAAGTCGTGGAAACGACGGCCGGGCAGCCGAGCGCGTCTTAAAGCGTACAGTTTGGGCTTGGCATACGAAGTTATGATCCCCGGCAATTCTCAGGTTGGGTGAAAGCGATGGCTGTTTGGTTAGTACGTGGCGGAGCCAAAGACAACGATTTCTCGACCGGTTCGGCGAAGGCGACGTTCGGCCTCTCCGAGGCCAACTCCCAGGAAAACATCACCAAAGCCCTGGAACGGCCGGATCGGTGCGTTAGGTCGGCAACATGAAACTCATAACATCAAGAGAAGTACGATGGGTTCGAGACTAACTTCTGACGGCGCGGGGAAGGTATATAACGCGGCCCAAGCATGGGTTGACAGCGCCCTACGTACCGACGGGTCACTTTTTACACCGGGTACACCTATCTGGTCCAGCGATCGGTTGAGGGAACTCCGCGAGCTATCCCTAAATAACTTGGATGAGTCGCCAGACAGCTTTGAGGAGAAGTTGCGGCGAAAGTTAGAAGGTAGCTCTCCAGAAATCTATCAACTGTTTGGTGAAGCACTGTACTTCCATTATCTGGTCCGTAGGTCGAAAAGCGCCGCCAACAAATTGCAGCGCATCAATATGGCGCTAGGATGGTCGCCGGTGCCCGTGCAAATTCCGGCGGAACTTGCCGACAGCCTAACGCCGGGCATTCTCAACCCGGGGCAACTTTTTAACTCAACCTGGCTGCGTCAGGCCGTTTTCCTTGTCGAGTTCGTTGAGCAATGGAAACAGGTGCCGGATAGGCAGCAGCAGATGCTCGAGGACGAGTGGGAATTCAAGGGTTTCGTAATGGATCTCGATTTCCGAAGCGAGGTTCTTCTTACGCAGCCCAATACGATACTCATACAACGAGAAGCACTATTGCATCTAGTCTTTCCAGACACCTTTGAGGCGATTGTCAGCGTTAATCAAAAGGAGAAGATAGTCAAAGCGTTTGCCAATTTGGTTAGAAGGCCAGTTGAAGACGTCGACCGTAAACTGGCGCAGATTCGGTCTGTGCTTGAGACACAATACGAAAGTGGAGACCATTTCTTCTTTGTGCCTGAAATCCGCGTCCAGTGGGATGAACAATATAAGCAAGGCCCAATAGATGTTGAAGAACAGCTTGAGGTTGCGGATTCGCCTCTGCGCCCGTCGGTAGACCCATGGTCTCAGCCCATCACAAATGCCTTGGCCGCCCAACTCCTGTGGAAATCCGAATATCTGCAAGAAATCATCCAAGACCTCCAAGAAAAACGCCAGGTTATATTTCACGGGCCGCCGGGCACCGGCAAGACCTACGTAGCCCGTGAAATTGCCAAGCAGTGCCGAGACTACGGGGGCGATTTCGAGATAGTCCAGTTCCACCCATCATATTCCTACGAGGATTTCGTTGAGGGTTTCCGGCCCAAGCTAATTGGGGATCAAGCCGGCTTCGACCTAGTGCACGGTCCTCTTCGGCGAATCGCCCAGAAGGCCTCCCTTCCCGAGAATTCGGGAAAACCCTTCATATTGGTGATAGACGAACTCAACCGGGGCAACGTCGCCAAGGTCTTCGGGGAGCTTTACTTCCTGCTGGAGTACCGGGATGAAGAAGTCCGGTTGCTGTACGGAGACCAGTTCAGCCTGCCTTCAAACCTCCGGTTCATCTGCACCATGAACACGGCAGACCGCTCCATTGCTCTGATGGACGCCGCACTTCGCCGCCGCTTCTACTTCGCCCCCTTCTTCCCGGATGAGCCGCCCATCGAAGGCCTGCTGAACCGGTGGCTTGAGAGAGAAGGCCAGGATACGCTGGCTGCCAGACTGGTCGACGAGGCCAACAAGAGCCTGGACCGGGACGCCCGAATCGGCCCCAGCTACTTCATGAGGCCTGGTCAGACGCTGGACGAGGATGCCGTACGACGCATCTGGGATCGGGCGGTGATGCCCTACGTGGAAGAGCAGTGCTTCGGCGACGATGACAAGCTGAAAGGCTTTAGTTTCGAAACGCTGAAAAGGCGGCTAGACGGAGCACAACCTGCGTAAGATATAGCATCCGACCACACTGCTACTGATGACAATAATGATACAAACCCTGACGCTGCATGAATACCAGGACTGCCACATAGATTTCCCCCTGGACAAGGGGCAGTTGGCAAGCCTCAAAGATGCCCATATCGACGTAACCCCTTCGTCGGCAGAGGGTCAAACGTACATACTTCGGCCCTCCTCTTACATAGGCGCCGTTCACTCCGGGGGCCTTTCGATAGTCGTGCGCCCGAAGATTCCCATCGACCGGGTTATGTTCCTGATTACCTACGCCCTGGACCCCAAGAACTGGCGCCGGGACGCCTTTGACCTCAAACGGGAATCCGACATCCTCGAAAGCATCGTCCTGGCATTTACCCATCACACGCGCCAAGCTGTCCGACGCGGCCTATTGCAGGGATACCGCCGGGAGGAAGAGGCCCTGCACACCGTCCGGGGCCGCATCCGGTTTGACGAGCAAATCAAGCGGCGTTTCGGCGTTCCGTTGCCCATCGAAGTGTCCTTCGACGAGTTCACCGAGGACATCGAGGAGAACCGGCTGATCAAGGCGGCATTGTACCGGCTGGCCCGCCTTCCCGTCCGGCCAACACAGGCCCGCAAGGAGGTTCAAGCCCTCCGCCCGGTGTTTGATGCTGTGGAACTTGCTGCTTACCCTCGCGGAACGCCGCACATCCAGTACACCCGTCTTAACAGTCACTACCGCCCGGCGGTGGAACTGGCCCGACTGGTTATCGACAACTCCAGCCTGGAACTATTCCACGGCGATGTCGCTGGGGCCTCGTTCATGCTGGACATGAACAAGGTATTCGAACAGTTCCTTTACGTGGCGTTAGGGGAAGCCCTGGAGCTATCGGAAAGCCAGTGGATTACCCAAAAGCATCTGACTTTGGACGAGGCGAAATCCATCCACCTCTATCCTGACCTGTTGTGGCAACTCGGAAACCGCCCCATATTCGTCGGCGACGCCAAATACAAACGCATCACGTCCACTGACTTCCCAAACGCTGACATCTACCAGATGTTGGCTTACTGCACCGCGGCAGACTTGCCATCGGGCCTGCTTATCTACGCCGCCGAGGACCTCGAGCGCGGCGGTCATCGCGTCAAACACAGCATAACCAATGCCAACAAGACCATCGAAGTCGCGGCCATCGACCTGTCCGGCCAACCGGAGGACATATTGAGACAGGTCAAAGGCCTGGCCTGCAGGGTTGAGCGTCAAGCCGGGCTTCGAAGCTCGCAGCGGCGTGGACATCCTGTGGAGGCTGTCACCGTTCATAGTTGAAAGGGAGTCCCCTCGACAAGCTTGGGAACAGGGAACCAAGCAATTTCTGCCGGCAATCCAGCGGCAATTGAAAGCCACTGCTGACATCCGGCTCTTCCCTTCCCCGGTTCCAGTTTTCTACCGTAATGATGCAAATCATCCCTGCGGACACTGCGCCAACCCGGGAGCGTTCAAGTGGTGGTATTTCCCCTTGTCATTAGCCTGTCCATCCTGAGTCTGCCGAAGGACATTCGTTCCTTATTCGTTTCCGCGCTAGAACGAATGATGGAGTCGAAAGGGGCTGCCAGTCTTCAGAGCGCCCGCGCCGGCGTTGAGGCCACGGCGATTACATCTTCGCCTGGGGAGTCCCACAGCATCTTTCCGGGTTTTACTCGGAACTCGGGAATTTCCAAATGAGGCTGCTCTGGGCTGTGCGCATCCAATCGCAGTTCCCGGCGTCGCAGGCAACCGGAACGGTAGTGCCAGCATCCCTGGCTCATACCGACAACCGTCCCTTGCCGGCTGGGGAACGGAAATCCTACCATAGCAATTGCACGAATAAATGGCCCGCCCCGTTCCCGGAATTCGGTTCCGCCAAAGAGGTAAAAATCATCAAAAAGCGGTCCAAAATGCTCCAAGATATAAAATTCTCGTGCATAGTTCTCAATTTTCTACCCTCATGAGACCCAAAATGCAGTTGCGGCCAAAGCTAAATGCCATGAAATGGGAATGAATGGCAACGTTTAAAAAAACCGGCCTTTGGCTCCGCCCGGAAAGGCCCTGTCGTTGAGGCTTCTCTGCCTTTGGGCTATACTGGCGGCTGCTTGGACCCTCGCCGACCGGTGGGCCGTCCGAAATCAGATCTGACAGCTAACCGGGTGGCAGAATGGACCTGGGACTGACCGAAATCCAACAGATGTTAAAGAGCAGCGCTCAAGATTTTTTGGGCCGGGAATGCCCGCTGACGCTGGTGCGGGAGTTGGAAGAAGACCCCAAGGGTTATACCGATGCGCTGTGGAGGCAGATGGCCGGCCTGGGCTGGACCGGCTTGCCGTTTTCCGAGGAATACGGTGGCAGTGGCGGCAACTTCATGGACCTGGCGGTGCTGCTGGAGGAGATGGGGAAGGCCCTGGTCCCAGGCCCCTTCTTCTCAACGGTGTTGCTGGGTGGGCTGACGGTGGCCGACGCCGGCGCCGACGATCAGAAACGAGAGATACTGCCGTCAATCTGTGACGGCCGCTTGCAGTTGACCCTGGCCCTGACCGAACCATCGGGCTCCTACCAACCCTGGGGTGTAGAAGCTACAGCAACCGCCGATGGCGACGATTACCTGCTGAATGGGACCAAGCTCTTCGTGCCTTACGCCCACTCCGCGGACGTCCTGCTGGTGGTGGCGAGGACCTCTCCTGCCTCAAGCGCTTCTGAAGGCATAACCCTTTTCCTGACTCCGGCGGACTCTCCCGGGCTGCGGATTGAAGTACTGAAGACAATCGCTTCGGATAAGCAATGCGAGGTGACGCTGGACCAGGTTAAAGTGCCCGCGGGTGCAGTGCTTGGAGGTCTGAACCAGGGATGGCCGGTGATCCACCGGGCTTTGCAGAGAGCCACGGCGGGGATATGTACCCAGATGGTGGGTGGAGCCGACGCCATCGTGGATATGACGGTGGACTACGTCACCCAACGCACCCAGTTCGGCCGGCCCATCGGGAGTTTTCAAGCGATTCAGCACGAATGCGCCCGGATGGCGACCGACGTGGAAGCCTCCCGCAACCTGGCGCACCAGGCAGCCTGGACAATTTCAGAAGGACTGCCCTCGGAGCGAGAAGTCGCCATGGCCAAAGCTTGGACCAGCCAGGCGTACCAGCGGGTCTGCACTTCGGCCCACCAGTGCCACGGAGCAATCGGCTTCACCAAAGAGCACAACCTGCAACTCTACACCAGGCGCGCCAAGGTGATGGAGTTGTCCTATGGCGACGTAGAGTCCCATCGAGAAGCCTTCTTCCGGCAAATAGAAAACCTGTGACCCGCCGCAACCGGCCGCGAGACTCGACTCTGGCCAGGAAACCGATTCCGGTCCAACCTGCGGCGCGTCCTTGGAGGTCTTCCCACCCATGAGCACCGGCGAATGCGCTTTTTGCGCCATGGCCCGAGATTCGGCCCATCCTGCCCCCATTTACCGGGACGAAAGGGTGTTTGCGCTCCGGGACATCAACCCAAAGGCTCCGGTGCACCTGCTCATCATCCCCAACATGCACCTGCCTTCCCTGGCCTACATCGGGCCCGGCCAGGTCCCCATCATGGGCCACCTTTTTGTCGTGGCCGAGGAGATGGCCCGGCGGGAAGGGGTTACTCTGAGCGGGTACCGGTTGGTGATGAACCAGGGCTCCGACTCGGGTCAGGAAATCGAGCATCTGCACCTTCACCTTTTGGGAGGACAATCCCTGGGCGCTATGGGTTAGCCACAGGGGTTTAGCCAGGGATAGCGATGCTGGGTGATCTGGAGACTCTGGTCAACCGCCGCGTAGCCGCGCTGCCCAATGGGCTACGGAAGCACATCTACCGGGTCAGGGATATCGCCGCCAACCTGGCCGAATGCCATGGTATTGATCCCCAGCTGGCGGCGTTGGCAATGCTGGCCCACGACGTGGCCCGCGCCATGCCGGGCCGACAACTTCTGGACCGGGCTGAACAACTGGAAGTGCCGGTTACGCCGTTGGAACGCAGCCTCCCCATTCTGCTCCACGGTCCCGTGGGAGCGAGAATCCTCAAGCGGGAAGATGGCCTGACCGACGAATCCCTATATCAAGCCGTCTACTGGCACACCACGGCCCATCCCTCTCTGGACCGGCTGGGCAAGCTGGTCTTCCTGGCCGATAAACTGGACCCGCAAAAATCTGCAGCCTATCCCTATCTGCCCGAGCTAATGGAATTGGCGGTTCAGGATCTCGACCTGGGTATTCTGGAATTCTCTTCCCGGGAAATAATCGCCAGGACCCAGCTGGGGGAGATGGTGCATCCCGTACTGGTTGAAACCAGGAACGCCTTGCTGGCCGGAGCGGTCCGGCGACCCTGATACCGATCCTCGGCTAACTCCGGGCCGTTTTCAAGCTGCGGCCCTGCTGTTCCTACGGGCAGTCCTGCCGGGCAGTCTTACTGCCCGGACTCGCCTCCAACACCGCCCCCTGTTTCGTTGGCGCCTCCACACCGTTCCGGAACCGCGGCAGCGTTGCCCAGTATCACGGCAGGTGTTCGGCTATTCGGGCCCGGACAATTTTAGAACGTCAATTCCGTAAATTAGTTCTAATTTGCTGAAAAAAGCATTGACACCTTGAGAACTTATGTTCTATACTACCGTGCATTATATAACATGAGTTTTGGAGTTGCGATATGGTTAACTTGAAACAATCCAATCCCATCAAGGACTCGACCCCAGAATTTTATTACTATGAAGATACCGGCTGCGAGATTTCAAGGTCGTGCATCAAATGCCCCCTGTCTCGCTGCAAGTACGATGATCCGGTGTGGTTCCAGCGCCACCGGCGCATGGCTCGGGACCTTAGGGTTTGGCAGACCATGGTGCGAGAGGACCTGACCACGGACCAGGCAGCCGAGCGATTCTCAGTAACGGTGCGGACGATTTTCCGAATCATGCGCCGCTGTCGGGAAGCCGGTGAGGAGTTGAGGGAAGAGGAGTTGGAGGCATTCGCCGCCGCGTAGACCGGGGCCAGGATGTCTCTTTAACCACGACAGGTCAGGCGCTCAATGAAACAGCCCGCCACTGGCGGGCTGTTTCATTGAGTCAACGGTCTCCCCAATACTAGGGCGAATCGACAATTGGGTGAAACTCGGCTGAGGAAATAGGGCAGGAGCTTACAAGAGGAGGATAGAGTGTAACCCTGAGAAGTGACGTGCGGTGGAGGGGATTTGCGTGGAACGTTGTGAGTTGAGCGCTGCTCAGTGGCGTCGGATAGAAGGCTCTTTGCCCGGGCGTCCCGGCTGGGTTGGCGTTACGGCCAAGGACAACCGGAAATTCGTAAACGGCGTCCTGTGGGTGCTGCGCAGTGGAGCCCATTGGAAAGACCTGCCCCCTGGGTACGGCAACTGGAAAAGCGTCCACAAGCGATTCACCCGTTGGGCCAAGACCGGAATCTGGGAGAAAATCTTCCAGGTGTTGCTGGATGACCCAGACAACAGATACGTGATGATTGATTCCACCATAGTCCGGGCCCACCAGCAGGCAGTCTGCGGGAAAGGGGGGGCCAAAGTGAGGCTCTGGGCCGCTCCCGGGGTGGACTGAGCACTAAGATTCATCTGGTGGCCGATGCTCAGGGCCGGCCGGTGCGCTTCTCTCTCACCGGCGGTCAGAAGGCGGACGTTTCTCAAGCCATACCCCTGCTGACCGGCCTCGAGGCCGGAGCGGTCATCGCTGACAAGGGGTATGAGAGCAACCGCGTGCTGGACTTTGTTAGGGCACAGGGAGCCGAGGCGGTCATACCGCCCAAGTCAAACCGGAGAGAACCTTGGGAATATAACCGGGAACTGTACCGTCAACGGAACCTGATTGAACGAGCCTTCAACAAATTGAAACAGTGGAGGCGAATCGCAACCAGATACGACCGCAGAAGTCTCTACCTCCTGTCGGCCCTGTATCTGGTCTCCTCAGTCATCTGGGGCTAGCAATTGTCGATTCGCCCTAGTTCGTTGGTGCTGAGCCCACTCAAGGGTTTGTGAACTGAGGCGACGTTCTGAGATAGGCTCTAAGTCCTTCACCCTATTAAAGTGGAGTGCCTCGCACGCAGCATTGCTCGGAAATCTTTTCGAGCGTCCTCCAGTGTCGGATTACCTTCACAATCGGTGCGCCGCCCAGGTTTGAAGCACTTGTCTTGGAAGCTCATAAAGTAATGCCCGAATTCCGAGCAGGTGTGAACTATCGGGCCGAGGGCGCTAAAAACTCTTCTTATCATTAGTTTCTCCTTTCTTGCATTGGGTCTATGTATAAAGGTGCAGATACGTTGATGGTCACCTCCTTTCCCCATCGGATCTGTTCATCCATCCGAAATTAGTTTCTAAAGGCTATGCTACGGCTCCGGGTATTGTTGGACATCCTTCGATTCACCGATTTCCAAGAAGAAAATGGGTTGACCCGCGGGTCAACCTCTTGGTTGTTGGAGGGGCGTCTAAATGCGTGATTACAGGGGGATGATCCGCTTCTTCGCAGCCTCAGCCACTGCCTCGGGGCCGGCGCTTAACCCCTAGGTTGTTGAAGATACGCATGGTATGGCTTCTTGGGGTGCTTTCGCCGATGGGGAGTTCATTCGCGATTGCTTTATTCGCGGAGCTCATCTCGATGAGTTGGAGCACCTGCGCCTCTCGAGAAGGGAGACCTTCCTCGGGGATCGGGGAATGGGAAAGTTGGCTAAAGCGGTAATAGCCTGCTGGCTACTCCGGGCTGGATCAGGGAGTCGGCCTTGTGGCCCATATGGATCGCCTTAAGAACCTCCTCCGGTGGTGAGTCCTTCAGCAGGTATGCGTGGTCGCTGTCGTTGCGTTCACGATGCGTGACTTCAAAATGAGACGCTGTAATTAGTTCAAATCATCTTTGAGGCTGTATGGTGCGCCGGGGCGACCGCCTTCAGGCAGGCCCAAGGGTAGATGGACATTTAGCAGGAAGGGGCGCTTCTCTTCTTCCACCGTTTTAAGCCCGTGCTCAATGGCGTCAGCGATCTTTGACTCGTCGGTGGCGTGCATACCCTCAACGCCGAAGCTTTCCGCTAGTTTGACCGGATCAATGTTGTCGAGGACGACGCCCCTGTATTCGCCGGTCCGTTTCATGTTGGCATCTGCGCCTGCAAAGGAACTTGCAACAATACCATAGGCCCCGTTGTTGGAGATTACGTAGAGCACGGGGATGCTGTGGCTAGCCGCCGTCCAGAGGGCGGAGTCGGAGTAGTAGAGGGATCCGTCGCCGACAAGACCCACGACTGGTTTGTCGGGAGCGCCGAGTTTCGTTCCGATGGCGGCACCCATGCCGTAGCCTTCTGAGCCTCCGGCGGGTCTGATGTATTCGTTGTTACCAGCATCGCCGGTGTTTTCAAGTATGTCTTGGGCAACGGCGAATTGCTCGATGGTTACCAGGCCGCCGCCGAATTTTTCGAGGGTCCTGTCCAGAGCGTCGGCTAGTACGTAAGGACGCACTTTGTCCGGTTGTTGAGCGACTGATCGAGCGGCGTCCCGCCGCCGGGCGCGGAGTGAGGCGGCTTCTTCCCTTGCCCAAGCGCGACGGTCTGCGAGCTCGTCCGAAGAGGGGTCGGTTAGCTCGATCAGGCGCTGTGCGGTGCGCTTTTCGTCGGCAAGGACAGCGAGGTCCAAGCCCGGGATATTTTCAAGATTCTCAGCGTCTGAGCCTATGGCGATGACGCGCTCCGCGTTGAAAAAGGCGGCATAGTCGTCGGCAGTCCCGCTGCCGTAGTGTCGCACGCCAAAACATAGGATGAGGTCGGGGTCGATATCACCCGCCTGCTCAAGGCGGCGCCCACCGCAGTGGAGCGGGTGCTTGATAGAGACGCCGCGCAGCTCGCCCACGACTGGAAGGCCGAAGCGCTCCGCGAGGGCGGTGACTTCGGCGTTCGCGCCGCTTTTGAAAATGCCGTCGCCTGTGTAGAGGAGGGGGCGTTTGGCATCGCGGAGAGCTTGAGCGATTTGTTCTACATCGCTGTCGGATGGATAGCCTGTGCGGATCTCTGGCAGGTCTCCCTCGATAATGTTCGCGGTGAACTGATCTGGGCCGAGCAGCCTATCGTAGACTGCTAGGTGGACCGGGCCGACCGGCGGAGTCATGGCGACGCGTAGGGCGCGCTCGATGGCCGCCGGCAATCCCTCAGGTTCGATGACTGTCCAGCTGGCCTTGGTCATGGGGGCGCTGATGGCCGTTGGGCCTGCGTTGTGGCTGAGGTCGAGCATTATCCTATCTGCAAAGCTGCCGGTGTCGCCGGCGAAGGTGATCACCACTACGGGCAAGCTGCCCGTCCAAACGTTGATCAGCTGTCCCATACATTGAGCGAGTCCCGCTCCGAGGTGAACGACCATGACGCCTGGGGCCAGGTTGGCCTGGGTGTAGCCTCCGGCCATGGCAGTAACCGCGCCTTCGTGGAGACCTAGGATGCCATGGATGTCAGGGCGTGAATGGAGTTCGTTGAAGAACAGGGCTTCGCGGGAACCAGAGTTGTTGAAGACGTATTTGACTCCCGACGCGACGAGTTGCTCCAGTATTAGATGCGATGCGTTTCCTGTCATTTCCCTTGTTAACATTGTTGACCCTCGTTAGTTCTATTTTGCGGATTTGTGAACATGTTAGCAGGAATAATGCCGTAGCAGCACCCTGGGCTCCAAAGCTATTTATCTCTAACTGAAGTTCATTGCCCAGGCCTCGGGCAATCGCCGCGGACCTCCTGGTCCCCTTCCCCGTTACGCTGACCTGGGGCACTTTAATCATCCGTCCTTCAAAGTGTGGATTTTCCCCACCACTACCTTCTAGGGCGAATCGACAATTGGGTGAAACTCGGCTGAGGAAATAGGGCAGGAGCTTACAAGAGGAGGATAGAGTGTAACCCTGAGAAGTGACGTGCGGTGGAGGGGATTTGCGTGGAACGTTGTGAGTTGAGCGCTGCTCAGTGGCGTCGGATAGAAGGCTCTTTGCCCGGGCGTCCCGGCTGGGTTGGCGTTACGGCCAAGGACAACCGGAAATTCGTAAACGGCGTCCTGTGGGTGCTGCGCAGTGGAGCCCATTGGAAAGACCTGCCCCCTGGGTACGGCAACTGGAAAAGCGTCCACAAGCGATTCACCCGTTGGGCCAAGACCGGAATCTGGGAGAAAATCTTCCAGGTGTTGCTGGATGACCCAGACAACAGATACGTGATGATTGATTCCACCATAGTCCGGGCCCACCAGCAGGCAGTCTGCGGGAAAGGGGGGGCCAAAGTGAGGCTCTGGGCCGCTCCCGGGGTGGACTGAGCACTAAGATTCATCTGGTGGCCGATGCTCAGGGCCGGCCGGTGCGCTTCTCTCTCACCGGCGGTCAGAAGGCGGACGTTTCTCAAGCCATACCCCTGCTGACCGGCCTCGAGGCCGGAGCGGTCATCGCTGACAAGGGGTATGAGAGCAACCGCGTGCTGGACTTTGTTAGGGCACAGGGAGCCGAGGCGGTCATACCGCCCAAGTCAAACCGGAGAGAACCTTGGGAATATAACCGGGAACTGTACCGTCAACGGAACCTGATTGAACGGGCCTTCAACAAATTGAAACAGTGGAGGCGAATCGCAACCAGATACGACCGCAGAAGTCTCTACCTCCTGTCGGCCCTGTATCTGGTCTCCTCAGTCATCTGGGGTTAGCAATTGTCGATTCGCCCTAGGGCGTTTAAGGCGTCCAGTTGTCGTGGGGTATTAGCCCCTGGGGAGGGACAGCCCACGGCCGGCGATGATGTTCCGCTGAATTTCCGACGTGCCGGCGGCGATGGTGCCGGCGAAGGCACACATCCAGATTTCCTGGACTCTCCCCTTCAGAGGCGCCCACTTTTCTCCCCGCGCCAGTGCGCCGTAGGGGCCCAGAATTTCCAGCGCGGCTGCGCTGGCGTGCTGCGCCGCCTCGCTGCCGAAAACCTTACTCATGGAAGCTTCTTTGGTCGGGACCAGGCCCTGTTCCTGCATATAAGCCACGTTGTAGGCCATCAGCCGGGCAGCTTCGCACTCCATGTACCGGTCGGCCAGCAGACTTCGCACCCAGGGCAGCTTGATCAAAGGCTGTCCTTCCCGTGTGGTTTCGGCGGCGTAGGCTTTGACGTCATCCAGCAGGCGGCGTCCCGAGGCGGAGTAGTCTATGCCGGAACGCTCGAAGTCCAGCAAGGTAACCGCCACGTACCAACCCTGGTTCTCCTCACCCACAACGTTCCCCCGGGGAACCCGGACGTTGTCGAAAATCACCTGGTTGAA
This sequence comes from Dehalococcoidia bacterium, assembly GCA_963663135.2. Lineage (GTDB taxonomy): Bacteria > Chloroflexota > Dehalococcoidia > Lucifugimonadales > UBA3495 > Io17-Chloro-G2. The sequence continues at coordinate 616,287 of CAXXRM010000002.1, forward strand.
TTCGTGGCGGCCGGTCATGTTGATTACGGGTCGAACCTCAATGCCGGGGGATTTCATGTCCACCAGCATGAAGGTGATGCCCCGGTGGCGCGGAGCGTCCGGGTCGGTCCGCGTCAGCAGCATGATCCAGTCGGCGTATTGGGCCATGGAGGTCCAGATCTTGCTGCCGTTGACCACGAATTCGTCGCCGTCCAGCACGGCTCGGGTGGCCAGTGAAGCCAGATCTGAACCCGACTCGGGCTCGCTGTAGCCCTGGCACCACTGGATGTCTCCCCGGGCTACCGGAGGCAGGTGTGCCTTTTTTTGTTCCTCCGAGCCGTGAATCATCAGGGTCGGCCCCAACATCCGCACGCCGAAAATGTCGCGGCCGGGGGTCCGGTGATAGGTCAATTCCTCGCTGAAGATTGCTGAGCGGATGGCCGAGGCGTTCTGGCCGCCGTACTCTTCCGGCCAGTGCATGGTGAGCCAGCCCTTGGCCGCCATTTTTTTGCGGATTTGGACGGCGAAATCCCAGTCATCCTCTTCCGGGTACCGTCCGCCGCCTTCCCAGTTGGGAGGCAACTCCTGCTTGATAAAATCGACTACTTCACGACGGAAGGCGTCATCTTCTGGGCTAAACTGGAACTCCAAGGACAGCCTCCTCCAGGGAGCGGCCAAAAAGTGAGGGCGGCGAGTTGAGTTGATGGAGTTGGCGTAGCAACGGAATGGCCTGTTGGGTGGGAGATATGCCCGGAAAGCCCGTTGGGGCCGGCTCTTAGGTGCCCACCGCCACGCAAGTAACAGTTCGGACCACGCCCGGCACCGTATGGATTTGTTCCGTGACTACATTTCCTACCACGGCCATGTCCGATCCACTGATTACTGCGATGATGTCGTACGGTCCGGTGACGACGTCCACCGATGCAATCCCGTCCAGGGACCTGAGGGTGGCGGCCACGTCGCGGGTCTTGCCAACAGCGGTCTCAACCAAAAGATAAGCCTTAGTTTCCATTTCTTTCCTTGTGTCTCTGAAGTCATTCCGGAGGCCAACTGCTGGCCCGCCCGTCCGAATCCCGGCTCCAGTCGGGTCAGGATTACCGACCTTTTGAGTCCGCCCATTCTACGGCCAGGGGGTAGTAGTGTCAATTCAGGCTGTCGGCCTTAACCGGACCGACCGGAACAAGCGGTGGCTTGGTAAAGGTTCGGAGAACAGGATTGCGTTGCCGGCTGGGGCCTACTGCCCCTGGGAGGCGCAGTTAGGCTAACCTTGTGTGTTAGAACAAAAGGGGAAGTCTTGACTACGGTAGGACCGCTGCTTTTGGGCGCACGGTGTAAGGTATAATGACTCATGAGGGAAGCGAGGACTGATTTCCGACGGCACGGTCCGGTTAAAACCCAGGACACCCGAAGGAATCGCATTCATGGGACCTATGCACATAGGAATCAGGTCGAGGCAGGCGCTCGCGACCTTGGGACTGGTGGCCCTCGGGCTGTTGGCTCTGGGATGTGCGGCTTCCAACCTGCCTCAGAACGCCGGTCCTGTCGCGGCAGGCGCCCGTGCCGCCGCTGAGACCCAGGCATCGGCCGATTTGGTACACGGCCTGGCAGTGGACGGACCGGAGGTGGGCGCTCAGGTTGGCAACCGTGTCCCCGAGTTCGAGTTGGGACTGGCAGACGGCTCCACGATCACGGCCACGGATTTGTTGAGCAGTTCCAGACCCACATTTCTGTTCTTCTTCGCCACCACTTGAAGCATTTGCACCGCTGAGTTGCAGCGGATGAAGCAGGTCTATCCCCAATACGCTGACGAGGTAGACTTCTACGCCGTCGGAGTATTCCCAAGCGAAGACATCGAGGTTTACGAGAAATTCCGGGCGGAAAAAGACTATCCCTGGCCGGTGGCCGTCCCGAAGGGGGGCCTGCTGACCGACCTCCGGGTGACCATTCAATCGACCAAGATAGCCTTCGATGGTGCAGGCGTCATCACGCATCGGGCCAGCATGGGCGACGGCAACCCGGAAATCTGGCATCAGGTGTTCTCCAAGCTCGCGGCGTCGTAACAATGGCGCGTACGCCAGTCCTGGCCGGGGCTCATTGGGTAGCGGGGTTGTTAGTGAAAAGTCGCTTCCGGCGTATTTGTTCCCTCGAAGCTTGGATGTGGACCTGCGGCCTTGTCGTAGTGGGGGCCATGGACCCCTACTCGGACAAACATTTCACCATTTTCCTGCCCGACCTTCTGTTTGACATAAAAAGCCCCGGTTACGGGCTGGGTCACTCCATTTCGTTCTTGTTCCGGGGCGATATATATCAGTCGCTGGAGTCTCATTACCTGGGCCCGCTTGCCGTCTTGATAATCGTTCACCGTGTGCTGCACCTGTTTTTCAAGCAGCCCCCGGTACCAATTTCTCGGTAAAAACGCAGGTGTATAGTTTGGACCGAACGGGGGTTTAGATGCCGGATGTCTTGGAGCTTTTTCCCGAGGTTGATGGGGAAGAGCAGTTGTTGCTGGCGGGTCTCATCAGGGATATGACCGATCGACAGGCCCAGGTGTTCGCCGTCGCATACCGGGCGCAGCGCAAAGACCCAACGACGACCCTCCTATTGACCCTGATTGGCTTCGTGGTGCTTGCGGGAGTCGGCCGGTTCTACATTGGCAACATGGGTATGGGGATTCTGTACCTGCTGACCGCGGGTTTGTGTTTCATTGGAACGCTGGTCGACGTGTTCCGCTACAAACGAATCACGTTCCAATCCAATCAATTGAAGGCACAACAAGTCGCCCTGATGGCCAAGGCGGGGAGCTAAGAGTGGTCTTTTCGTCGTAAGGGAGCCTCGTATGGTCCCGGGAGACCGGCTTGCGATTTCATCTTCATGTTTGACCGGAGACGGTTGGGGCGACGCCTAACGGTGTTCGGCCAATGGATAGGCCCCACGGAGGTTGCGACCCGTGTTGACCGCATTGGCCGGCGGACCGGGAACCGCTACAAATGGCCCCTGACAAAATCAGGGGCCTTGGTTTGTTCTGGAAATTGGCAGCGGTGGTTGGGTCGTGTCAACGATTTTGGCTGATTCGCGGCCGCGCCAACCGTTAACGGTAAACTTGGCCTCAGTGTCCTACTTCCACCACCAAGACCCGCAGGACTTCATCCTGAATATCCCAGACGACACGGTAATTCCCAACCCGGTAACGCCACAAACCCGTAGATTGCCTGTCAGAGCCTGCCTCCGCAACCGCGGATTTTCAAGCCTAGCAACCCCGTCTTCCATATACGAAACTATGGGGTTAGAAATTCTCCTATCGAGTTTCCCAAGTTGGTCGTTGGCTGAGACCGAGTATTCAACCGCCCAAGCCAAGATTGGCACGCACGTCGGCGGATGAGTAAACCCGCATTTCTCCTTCTTCGACCCTCTTTAGAATTTCGTTGCCCCGGTAATAGTCCTCAATATCGTCGAGTCCCCTTTCGACAAGTTCCCGAATATAAAACTCTTTGTTACGTCCAGTGAATTCCACCGGTGCATTGGGCCGCTGGTCATCTTCGGGGGACAATTCGATTATCGTAGCCAAGTTGTATTTCCTTCATTGAGCGAATATACGGGTTGATTGTATCACCCTTAGCCATCGTCCCCAGTTGGACGTCACCCCGTGCTTAAGACTCGAACGCATGGCGGCAGGAGCAATGCAGGATTCCATGCGGTTCCAAGGGTTGGCAGCGGGGGTTGGACTCCGACTTAAGACTTTCGGGTTATGAGCCCGACGAGTTGCCCTGCTCCAACTTGCGTGGTCAACTCGCTTCCTATGCGGATCCCAAGCGTCGCAGATCGTTGAGTACGGTCTCCAAGCGGTCGGACATCTGATCTATGTGCCGCGCGGCGTATTCGTGAGTAAAGGACCAGGCTTTGACGCCGACGCTGGAGACATCGCTGGCATAACCGTCGGATGAAAACGAGTCTGCCCAACATTCCAACAATTCACGAAGCTGATCGGGCAGCCTATCAAAAAAATCCGGTTCCCCTATCCCTGCGCCAAAGGAAAAGTCTTTGGTCTTCATCCAACCCTTCTCACCGGACCGTGGGTAAAGCCAAGCTACCGTAACGGGATTTTCCCAGTGTTGACAGCGGCGCCTGATGCTAATGCCGGCATAACCGAGGGCAACCAGACCGCCGTTATTATTGGCAACGGTCATCAAACGTTGGGCAGCCTGCCGGACCTCGGGGCTGGGCATCCGTTCCAGGAACTCTTGCCGGGTTATTTTGTTCCGTTTCGCTTCCGCCAATTAACGACTCCTTCAATCACAATTTCCCATGAGTTGACCAGGGACTTCGTTCAGTTTCAAGAATTGGCAGCGGGGGTTGGATTCGAACCAACGGCCTCCGAGTTATTAGCCCGACGAGCCGTTATTGCTCGTCAGATTAGACTTTAGTGATGGCAATGCTGCCGCAGCCGAATTTATAGCGTCAGCTAACTGCCCGTAAGTGAATTCTTCCGAAAGCGCTTTGATAGGGTTCAGGCTGATGGTATTCTGACCTTCGGGTAGCTTACCCTCGCACACAACGTAAAACCGCCACTGGCCGGAACGGCGATGGTCTGCTTTGGACTTTGCAGTTTCTGGGTGCCAAGCGAACACGTAGAGGTCAGCGTGGACGGCCGCGTTCATCAATCCATTCGCCGTCGTCCCCCGGGTAGCCGGTTCTGGGGGCTATATCGAAAGGGTTACTATGGTTTTTGGAAATACTCCCCTGCGACCAAGATTGACGTGCAGCTGACTGTTTAGCCTCTAACCTAACGCCGGTCTTGTTTACCAAATCCCAGCCATCCCACTCACCAAGCAGTTTACACTGTTCACCCAAGGCGAAAGAGATCCAGTATTCGACTTAGTCACCGCGCCAGACGTTGGCTATCACTGGCTGGCCGTAGAACCTGCCCATCATGGAATTTACGATCCGTTGATGTAGACAATTCTGGGCTTCAATCACTTCTTCCCCCAACGCAAAAGCCCCGGCGAATTCGCCGGGGCCTTCTTTATTCTTGGGATTTGGTAGCGGGGGTTGGACTCGAACCAACGACCTTCGGGTTATGAGCCCGACGAGCTGCCACTGCTCCACCCCGCGCTGCTGCACCATTTGGTTGGTGCGCCGTTTAACTGCTGAACAAGAAGCCTGATCCTGAATTTTTTTGCGAGCCGTTTGAAGCTCATAGCGTGGGTCAAATCTCTCGACCGGTTAGTACCGGTTTGCTGAGGATGTTACCATCCTTACACATCCGGCCTATCAAGCAGATAGTCTCTCTGCAGTCTTACCCCCGACGTTAATCGGGGAGGGAGGCCTAATCTTGGGGGATGCTTCGCGCTTAGATGCCTTCAGCGCTTATCACTGCCAGACATGGCTACCCAGCGCTGCTCCTGGCGGAACAACTGGAACACCATAGGTCTGTCCCTCCCGGTCCTCTCGTACTAGGGAGAGGTTCCCTCAAGCCTCCTGCGCCCACGGCGGATAGAGACCGAACTGTCTCACGACGTTCTGAACCCAACTCACGTACCCCTTTAACCGGCGAACAGCCGGACCCTTGGGACCGCCTTCAGCCCCAGGATGGGACGAGCCGACATCGAGGTGCCAAACCTCGCCGTCGATGTGAACTCTTGGGCGAGATAAGCCTGTTATCCCCGGGGTAGCTTTTATCCGATAAGCCACGGCCCTTCCACACGGTGCCGTAGGATCACTTTGCCCGACTTTCGTCCCTGCTCGACTTGTAGGTCTTGCAGTCAAGCTCCCTTATGCCAATGTGTTCTATGGACGATTTCCATCCGTCCTGAGGGAACCTTTGGACGCCTCCGTTACATTTTGGGAGGCAACCGCCCCAGTTAAACTGCCCACCAAGCACTGTTCCCTAGTTTTGCTAAGGTTAGAACCAAAAACAGACAAGGGTGGTATTTCAACGATGGCTCCACCCCGACTGGCGTCGGGGCTTCAAAGCCTCCCACCTATCCTACACATGTCAGCCCCCGGCCCAATACCAGGCTGCAGTAAAGCTCCACAGGGTCTTTTTGTCCTGCCGCGGGTCGCCCGCGTCTTCACGGGCACCGCAATTTCACCGAGCCCTCCGTCGAGACAATGGCCAAGTCGTTCAACCATTCATGCGGGTCGGAACTTACCCGACAAGGGACTTCGCTACCTTAGGCAATTTGTTACTCTCTCTCCAGCCCTTGTGGGGGCCGTGAGAGGGGCCGGTCATTTCTGCCGGCCTCTGCATGTCGCCATCCAGATCGGACCATATCTTCCCGCACGTTCCGCCAGCGGGTCCGGCGTATGGTCTCTGAGGATTCCACGGAGGTGGCGCTCACATGTTGCGACTAGAGTCTAATGCAACGAAGCGTGGACTCCCTCTCCGAGGTCTTTCCTGCTGATTGTCCGCACCGGACGCATCGTCACTTGCCCCCGTATGATGTGGGGGACCAGTAGCGCCGGATACTCGGATTTTCCAGCATATAGCCAGATTTTACAACGGCCTTAAGTCACCAATTCTGCCCCGGGTACATCGTAGATGCGCCTGGAGCTTCGTTAATGCTCGGTTGACCGTTAGAGTTACGGCCGCCGTTCACCGGGGCTTCAGTTCAGAGCTTGCACCCCTCCCCTTAACCTTCCGGCACTGGGCAGGCGTCAGCCTGTATACGTAGGGTTTCCCCTTAGCACAGACCTGTGTTTTTGTTAAACAGTCGCCCGGCCTTCTTCTCTGCGCCCCCAGAGCGCTCCACCAGCTAGTGGTTTCACCCCCCGGGGGGCCCTTTCTCCCAAAGTTACAGGGCTCTTTTGTCTAGTTCCTTAACGGAGGTTAGCTCGAACGCCTTGGGACTTTTATCCCAGCCCACCAGTGGCGGTTTGCGGTACGGTCGCCCCAGTTCCATAACCACGAAGCTTTTCTTGTCGGCTTGGGTTCAGCAGGGTTTCGAAAGCCCGAAGGCTCCAATTCCCTCAACCCTCGGCTCGTAGCGCCGGAGTGGATTTGCCTGCCCCGGCTTGGCCTACAGTTGAGGACACACCATGTCCAATGGGCATGCCCTACCTACCCTTCCGCACCCCTCCTTGGTTTTAAAGCGAAACTACGGCGGTGCAGGAATATTAACCTGCTGTCCATCGCCTTCGGCGCTTGCCTACGGCTTAGGACCGACTAACCCTACGCCGATAAACGTTGCGTAGGAAACCTTGGGCTTGCGGCGTCAGGGATTTTCACCCTAATTTACGCTACTCATTCCGGGATTCTCACTTCCCCGCGCTCCATCCCGACTCACATCGAAACTTCATCGCCCGAGGAACGCTCCCCTACCACGCCCAGGCAGTAACCAAAGAATCCGATCAAATTTCCGCCGACCCCGCCCATCAGCGGGCTTCGTCCGCCCGAAGGCAGACTGGCCCAATAACGGGTTGGGGCCATTGGTCCTTTGGTTTTCTTCCTTGTACCTGAACATCCACGGCTTCGGCGGTAAACTTGAGCCCCGTTACATTTTCGGCGCCAGATCCCTCGACCAGTGAGCTATTACGCACTCTTTAAAGGGTGGCTGCTTCTGAGCCAACCTCCTGGTTGTCTGGGGAACCTAACTTCCTTTCCCACTTAGTCTACGCTTAGGGGCCTTAGCCGGTGGTCTGGGCTGTTTCCCTTTCGACTGACGCACTTATCTGTGCCAGTCTCACTCCCGGGTATCGGCTGAACGGCATTGGTGGTTTGATTAGGTTTGGTAAGCTCACGCCCCCTATCCCATTCAGTGCCCTACCTCCGTTCACCTATTGCCCGAGGCTGCACCTAAATGCATTTCGGGGAGAACTAGCTATTTCCGAGTTCGGTTGGCATTTCACCTCTACCCACAGCTCATCCCAGGTTTTTGTACAAACCACGGGTTCGGTCCTCCAGTGCGCGTTAACGAACCTTCAACCTGGCCATGGGTAGCTCACTCGGTTTCGAGTCTACTACATGGAACTAGCCGCCCTATTAAGACTCGCTTTCGCTACGGCTCCGGAACTCCAGTTCCTTAACCTCGCTCCATACAGTAAGTCCCCGGATCATTCTTCAATAGGCACGCCGTCATCCGCAATTTGCGGACTCCGACATTCTGTAGGCTTACGGTTTCAGATCTATTTCACTCCCTGCTAAGGGTTCTTTTCACCTTTCCCTCACGGTACTGGTACGCTATCGGTGACCAAGGGTATTTAGCCTTGGAGGGTGGTCCCCCCAACTTCCCACAAGGTTTCCCGTGCCCCGTGGTACTCAGGAAATACACCAGAAGTCTCATCCCTTTCGTCTACGGGGCTTTCACCCTCTATGACGGTCCTTCCCAGGTTCCTTCGACTAGAGATGAGATTTGTAACTTCTTGGGGTCTGGAGAGGCGGCCCCAGGTGTCTCCTATAACCCCGGTACGACATAGGCCCTCACGCCGTTAAGTCGCACTGGTTTAGGCTGATCCCCGTTCGTTCGCCACTACTTAGGGAATCTCGGTTGATTTCTTTTCCTCGGGGTACTTAGATGTTTCAGTTCCCCCGCTTACCCTCCGCCAGAGGCGGATGATCCGACTCAACACCGGATCAGGTTACCCCATTCGGGCGTCCCCGACTATGCCTGTTAGACGGCTCATCGAGGCTTATCGCAGCCTTACCGCGCCCTTCATCGGCCCTTGGTCCCAAGGCATCCACCGTAAGCCCTTACTAATTTGACCCACGCTAGGAACTTCAAACGGTTGTTTGTTTTTACTTTCGCAGGATCATCTTGCTTCTTATTCAGTTGTTAAGGTGCCCACAAGGGAAACGGCGGCTCGGGTGCCCCCGAACCGCCGTCCAGGTATCCCTTTAAACTTGGCCTATGTCAGTTGACCAATTCCATCATATGGGATTCGTTCCTCTCGCGGTTGGGTATTATAGGTTGGCCCATTAGGTACGTCAAGGGTTGTTTCGACCAGTTTTGGATTTGCCAGCCGGTGAACCGGAGAACCCCGGTGTGCGATATTGCTCCCTGCTCGGAATATGGGGCACCCTGCTCCTACCGCCCCTTGAATTCCGCCCTCCTCTTCTCCAAAAATGCCGTCACCGCCTCCCGGTGGTCTTCGGTCTTGCGGGCTTGTTCTTGGGCCACGTGGGCTATGTCCAGGCTCTCTTTCAGTCCCCCCTCCAGGCTCCGATGCACCAGGTACTTGATGAGCGAGAGGGACTGGGTGGGTCCCTGGGCCAGCCGGGTGGCCAAGTCAAGGGAAGCTTCCACTATTTCGTCGTCGGGCACCAGCTTGCTTACCAGGCCTAAACGGTACGCCTCTGTCCCGTCAATCCGGTCGCCGGTATACTGGAGCATCAGCGTGTTGCTCATCCCAATTAGCCGGGGCAACTGCCAGCAACTGCCGTCACCGGGAATCAGCCCCATGCGCACAAATGCTTCGGAAAACTGGGCTTTCTCCGCGGCTATGCGAATGTCGCAGGCCAAGGCAACCCCCATACCCACGCCCATAGCATGGCCGTTGACGGCCGCTATTGAGGGCTTCTGCAACTCGTGAAGCCTGAGGGGCAGGAAGGCGGCGCCTTCTTCGGACGTCCGGTGTTTCGCAAACCGGGTCTCCATCTTTCCCCAGGGCAACGGCTGGGGTTCAACCTGCTCCTGGGCCTGCTGGTCACTCTCTTCAATGCGCCGGTTGAAGTTCCTGACGTTGGCGCCGGAGCAGAAGGATGGCTCGGTGCCGGTTAACAGGAGCACCCGCTGGTCCTGGTCGGCCTCGAACTGGTCCAGAGCCTGGTTCATCTCTCTGGACATATCCGGACCCAGGGCGTTACGGGTCGGCGGGTCATGCATTGTAATAATCAATACGCCGTCTTTCACTTCGGTTTTTATGAACTCATAAGCCATGATGACCCCCCATCCGTTGATTTCAAAGCCCGGATTTCGCAGAAACGGCGGTCGTGACACTGCCGCTGGCTGACGCTATAATCGCTCGAACCAACCTTTCCCGAAGGCTCGGCCAAGGCGGGAACCGGCGTCGTCCCACAGCGCGATCATAGCTGGGGACGCGAGCCTCAGATTAGCATAACCGCCAAGGTCACACAACGGCGGACCCTATTTGTGGAGGCAATCCGATGCAGCGTGGCTCAATCACCCACTTGCACCTCGCCCGAGTAAAGGAAACACCGTCGGACCCCGTCAGTGAAGCGACGGTCATTTCCGGCAAGGGCCTTGAAGGGGACCGGAGCTGTTCCGAGCGCAACATGCGGCAGGTGCTTTTCATGGACCAGGAAACCCTGGCCGGTTTGGACCTGAAGCCGGGGCAGATCAAGGAAAACATCACGACCACGGGGTTGGACCTGTCTAAGGTAGAAGCGGGCCAGGTGTTTTTCATTGGCGACCGCGATTCGGGCAACCCGGTGACCATGGAGATCGTCGGCCCGTGCGAGCCATGCCAAAAAATGGAAGCCATCCGTCCCGGACTGCGTAAAATCCTGGACGGACAACGGGGAATGCTGGCCATAGTCCTGAACGGCGGCGCCATCAAAGTGGGAGACGCCGTCTCCGTAGAGCCTTAGGTGGAGCATCTGGGAGATGGGGCAGATTCTCTCAGGCAAAGTTTGGAAATAGGGAAACTCAAACAAGCTTTGAGCTTCCGTGACATCCGCTGAGTTTTTGGCAACCGAACAACAGGTGACGCATGGTAACCACCTGTCCCTGCGAGCCATGCCGAAAATGTACGCCGGTCGCCATTCCCACAGCGTTGGTTTGGCTACGGTTGCCGTCCGCTCAAACCCAATAGTCTATCCTGGGAACTGGCGTCAGTAGGAACAAGCACCGCAGCCGCAAACGCGCCACTTGCCCTTCCGGCTTCCGCGGCCGGAGTGACCACCCGCATGCACACCTCCGCCAGTTGGCTGTCTAGGCTGGCATGTTGGTTGGTTGCTTTAGCCAAGTCCCACTTGTGGATGAACAGGTCTGCCATTGGGAACATTACAAAATCCCCCGCCCCCATAGGGCCGAAGGGTGAGTCCACAATCTCTTCCAAGTCCATTGATCTGAGCTTGGACAGAATTGAGCCGGTAATGGCTTGCTACGCTGCTTCCGGTCCTCCCCGGGGCATGGGAGCGCTTAAATCGCTCTCGCTGGGGAGTTCCGGGGCGCCCTTGGACAACATGCCGTCAACAAATCTGTGGACCGACAGGTTGTGGTTATTTAGGTTCAGGACCGTCCACTCGGCGTACGGTGTCGGGTGTTCCAGATGGTCCGACCTCACTCCCGCCAAGATTGGCAAAATGGCTTGAACGGCGCTTTCGTATGCTTCTATCGGATTCGGAATGGTAGGATCCCGTTCGCCGAGACGTAAGTCCACATCTCTTGGACGATGCCGCCCAGGCTTTGGGGCTATTCGAAAAGATTCCGGTCAGGGAAGACGCCCGAACATTGTCGGGCGTCTTCTTATTGAGGTGAGGCTAAGGCGATGATGGCGCCGGTCAGCCCTTGCCGCCCACCAGAGTCTCCTTGATAGACCCGGCGATGTCGTTGACCTGGGTAATGTCGGACCAGGTTTCCACCGCCTGAGAAACGCCCTCTCTGGCCAGCACCAAGGCGGCGTTCACTTCGAACTTGTTCTTGATGCTGTCGAAGCCCCACGGGTTCTGCTGGCTGCCCAGGATATCCGCGCGGGCCGTGGTGTGTTCGAACACCCGGCCATCCTTGAGGGTAATGCGGATCGGCAACCCGCGGTTGGCGTCGGTCAGTCCTTCTTCCGACTTGGCCATGACTCTGGTGCGGACCTTGTCCATGGTTTCTTTGATGATCGGGTCGGCAATCCTTTCTTCCCTGAAGGTGTCGATGGCCACTTCCCCATCGACCAAGGCGGCCGCGACATTGTACTTGGCGCTGAACTTGCCTTTCAGCTCGTCCTCCGGCTCTTGATATAGCATCACCACCGAGAGGTATGACTGGTCCACCTCGGCGCTGGCCACGTCTTCGTAGGTGAAATTGTTGTCCCGCATCAGGCCGAAAAGGCTGTCCAGCATAGCGTGGTTGCCGCCGCAACAGGGATATTTCTTTATCATCAGCGCATCCTGCACCCGGAAGGGCTTGCCCAGGTTGGCCGCCATTTCGTCCAGGTTGTAGATGCCCTCACCCAGGACCGTAGCGGCGAAGCCCAGGGGGTGTTCAATGATCTGCTCTCCGGCGGTGAAACCCATCTGGGCCAACTGGACCGCTGTGACTCCGTCCCGGCAGGTCATACCGGCGTGAAGCGGCTTGGTCATGGTGCCAAAGTTGTGAATCAGCCCGCTCGACATGGAGCCGGCCATTCCCAGGGCCATAACGGTCTGCCTTTCGTCCAGCTTCATCAGCTTGGCGCAGGCCGCCGCACAGGCCAGCCGGCCGATGACCGCGGTGCTGTGGAACCCTTTGTCCATCTGGTTGTATTTGGTTGCGTGGGACAGGGCCAAGCCAACCTCACACCCGACCACGTAGGCTTCCAAAAGGTCTCGGCCGCTGGCGCCTGAATTCTCGCCCAGGGCGAGCAATGCCGGGAAGATGGCCACGGTCGGGTGGCCAAAACCTCCGAAGTCGTCGTAGTCCAACGCGTGTCCCATAGTGCCATTGGCCAGGGCCGCGTTCGGCAGAGAGCTTTCAATTCCGGAGGCGAGGACCGTCGCCTGCCCGGCGGCTCCCTGGTCTTCGACGTACTTTTGGATTATCTCTCCCACAGGCTGGGCTGAGCCGGCCAGGATAACGCCTAATAAGTCAAAGCAGGACTCGTTGGCCACTCGGATGGCGTCGGGCGGAATGTCCTCATAGTTGGTGGTGACTACCCATTTAGCTATTTGTTCGGTAGCGCCCATGTCAAAAACTCCTGGTTCGGGATTTATTCTCAACCGGAAACCGGCTTTGGGCCAATTATATACAAGCAACCGACGCTGGCAACCGGAGAAATATTAAGCAGCAGTCCACGAGTGCCGTGTCCGGGGGCTGCCTCTGGGTCATGGAGACGTTGGACCAAGTAAACGCCGGCGACCAAATTGGTTCAGGGGGGAAGCTGAGCGTAGATTTGCGTGCCTATCCAACGGGAAATATAATACGTACAGTCAAACAATAGTAACGCTTGATTTTTGAGGACTGGCTTGGCCGTCACGTTTCGAGACATAGTGCCAGCGCAACAACCGGAATCGTTGGCATCCGGATTCCAGTTTACGGAGGGTCCCGTCTGGCATCCACAGGGATTCCTTCTTTTTAGCGATATTCCGGCCGACACAATCTACCGCTACGTCCCCGACCGGGGCGTCCAACGGTTTATTAACCCCAGCCATAATTCCAACGGCTTGACCTATGATCGGGCCGGTCGGTTGCTCGCCTGCGAACACTCCGGGCGGCGGCTGTCTAGAATGGATGAATCTGGGACAATGCGTCCGCTGGTTGAAAGCTACGACGGGAAACGCCTGAATAGTCCCAACGACATCACGGTCCATTCTTCGGGATCGATTTTCTTCACCGATCCACCTTACGGCATCGACCCGGATACTGGCGAACTAGGGTTCAACGGAATCTACCGCCTCGATCCCAGCGGTCTGATCAACCTCCTGAATGATGAACTGGTCCGGCCCAACGGCCTGGCATTCAGCCCGGATGAGGCGTTGCTGTATGTCGCGGATTCCCGCGCCCGTCAGGTGCTGTCCTTCCTGGTCAACCCGGACCTCTCCCTTGGGGCGGCCCAAATGTTTGCCGACATGGACGTACGCGAGCCCGGGAACCCGGACGGAATGAAAGTGGACACCTACGGCAACGTGTTTGTTGCCGCGTCAACCGGGATTTGGGTCATGGAACCTTCGGGCAATTACCTGGGGACCATCGAGTTCCCGGAACTCCCGGCGAACTTGGCTTTCGGCGGACTGGGACGGCGGTTTCTTTACGCTACTGCCCGGACCAGCATTTACCGCGTTAGGGTTCACATTCCGGGAATAGTAGCGTTGTAAACATTTGCCGGGGGGCAGTTGGTGCGCAGGGCCCAAGCAACGCTCTTCGCTTTTTGGGCCCCGAACAGTGGCCGGTCCCATCTGGTTGACACCCGTCCCAATTCCCAAGGGGGCTTCGCTTTCGAGCAATCCCCCCAAAGGTCCAGGATATATTCCTCAAGGAGACTATCCGGGATCGCATCGGCTGATATTTTTGCGTAAGCTCCAGCGACCTCACCCCAAAGCGCTCAGCCCGCGTCAGTCAGCCGTGGGGGAAGGCCGCACACCGAACGCGAGATTTCGCCGGACTGAGCAACCCTGTGCGGACCATTTGACCCTTCAATCCAGACCACAGACGCTCACCCGGGCGGGAAACAATCTCCGGCTGCCGTACCAACGGCTCACCCAGGAGACTTATGGCTGATACCGCCGACGCCGTGATCATTGGGGGCGGGGTGATGGGGTGCAGCATCCAGCTGAATTCGCATCGAACCTGCGCCACTTCGGGGCGTAATATACAAAAGTCTGTTGATGACGATTATGTCTGTTTGTAGCGCTGAAGACTGAATTGGTCTCCGTTATATTTCAAAAATTACAGACTTCGCAAACCCAGGAACAAGTCGAGGTTATGGTGACATGGATAGAGTCGAATATCAGCCGTTATTAGTTCAAGACATGATTAATCTGAGCGACGCTGAAGAGCTAAATGTCTCCCCGTGGTACCAACGGCGTTCTACTTGGACAACCCCCCAAAAAGCCTATTTGATAAATACTCTCCTTGGCCAAAAGCCTATTCCAGCGATTTATATCCGGTACTCCTTGGACTTAGACAAAGGGAAGACAATACGAGAAGTAGTGGATGGTCAGCAGAGGACGCGAGCCATCTTAGACTACTGCTCGGATAAGTACGCCGCTCGACACCCTGAAGAAAAAAATAGGAAAACTTTCTCCCAACTGAGCACGAACCAGCGCCGGGGGTTGCTGCTTACGTCTCTACCCGTCGGGTATCTCTTAGGTGCCACAGATGAAGATGTTATTGACATTTTTGGCCGAATCAACTCCGTGGGTAAAACCTTGAACGCTCAGGAGAAACGGAATTCCAGGTTCAGCGGGGAGTTTAAGCAATTCTGCCTCAATCAAGCAGCATCAAGGGTCAATTTGTGGAGAGGTCTCAATCTGTTTTCCGCAAATGACATCTCTAGGATGCTTGAGGTGCAATTTATATCTGATTTGGCTTTAAATCTATTGGTGGGGCTCTCCGATTTTCGCCCCAACGACATAGACGCTATTTACGACAAATTTGACGAGGATTTCCCGGATCGGGAACAAATGGCCCATCGATTTGACCGCGTGTTTGACTTTATTGCTTCTTTAGACGTAGTTGCAATAAAAGACACGATCTTTTCTCGGCAACCGATCTTCTTCTCACTCCTCATTGTTTTGGATTCGCTTGGGATACTCAATAGACAACGGGTCGAGAATGGCATATATGAAATGGATGCGCGAATGCAACAGGACGAAGAGAACCAAGATGAAAAAGACTTACAATTTATGAGAGCTTCGCAGGCAACCACCCAGCGAATTAACCAACGGAAAACAAGGGATGCGTACATCCGGCGGTTCCTTGGATAATGCCAATTCCCAGCCTCACGGTAACTGTCCGAAATACAGAAAGAAGTGTTGACCGTCTCAGTAATTACAGGTTGGAGTCCGTTGGCCTTCATCCGAGGCATCAATACCTTATTGCTGAACTAATCATGTTGCGACTATTCGCGATCGTGGAGGAATCTATTGCCGAGGTGGCCTCCAAGGTCGTGTCGGGAACTCTCTACCTTAGTGGAACCCCTCCAACCCGACTTTTCGAAGCTAAAAGTACTT
Organism: Dehalococcoidia bacterium; assembly: GCA_963663135.2. Taxonomy (GTDB): domain Bacteria; phylum Chloroflexota; class Dehalococcoidia; order Lucifugimonadales; family UBA3495; genus Io17-Chloro-G2. Next base: position 632,080 of record CAXXRM010000002.1, read on the forward strand.
CCGCAGCATGGGATGCCATGCAGACTTATGGACGCCAGAGCCGAAAACGACATTTAGGTTGGACCACTACTGGGGAAATTTGCGATAACGTTGCATATGTCCTTGCTAACGCCGAGCCGTTCGTTGCTTATGCACGGATCCATGGAGGCGTCCTTGACGAGATGAGGAAGGTGCGAAATCGAATAGCTCACAGCAGTTCCAGGTCTAAGCGGGGGTTTCAAGAAGTAATACGCAGTACTTATGGGGCTAATCGTTCTCTTCAAGTTGGTGTATTCCTAACGTCAACACAGCGACAACCGAGGGCAAAAATTGATCAATACTTAGTGAATTCCAGAGTGATCTTGAGGGAGATGGCCGGAGGATAGTTAGCTCAACGCCTCCATTGTGATCGTGATCGATTGAGTAAATTGATTGGAAAATGGCTATGCATAGAACCGCCGACGCCGTGATCATTGGGGGCGGGGTGATGGGGTGCAGCATCCTGTACAATCTCGCGGCGCGTGGGATGGCCAACACGGTCCTGTTGGAGCGGGACCTGCTGGGCTCGGGGTCCACCGGGCGTTCCTCGGGCGCAGTCCGCATGCACTACTCCACGCCGGTCCACGCCAGAATGGCCCGGCTGAGCCTGGACATCTTTCAGAATTTCCAAGAAATCATCGGTGGACCCGAGGGAGACCAGGCGGGTTTCTGCAAAACCGGGTACTTGGTGTTTGCCGGCGAAACCGACCTGGACACATTCCAAGCCAGCGTGGCCATGCAGCAGGACGCCGGAATAAACACCAGCATCATCAGCCGGGAGGATGCCCGGGAAATCGCTCCCGGGTTTTTCCTTGATGATTGTGCCGGTATCGCCTACGAACCCGATTCTGGCCATGCAGACGCTTCCGGCACCGCAGCGGCCTACTCGGTCCGCGCCCGCAGCCTTGGGGCGCGGGTCCTTCTCAAAAGTCCTGCTGTCGGCGTGGAGGTCGTCTCAGGCAGAGTGGTTTCGGTGACTACTCAAGACCGGCGCATTGAGACTCCGGTGGCCGTGGTAGCCACCGGTCCCTGGAGCCGCCGGTTCCTGATGGATTTGGGCGTAGACCTGCCGTTGGAGGCCACCCGCCACGAGGTTATCCACCTCAACCGTCCTATGGACCTGATGCCTTTCCACCCGGGCGGAGGGGACATCGCCAACCTGATTTATTTCCGACCGGAGGGCGACGGCCTGACACTCGTGGGAAACGGCAACTCTGAAGACCACGTTGAAGACCCGGAGATATTCGCGCCCCGGCCCAGTCAACGATTTATCCAGGATGTCTGGACGCGATTGGCCCGGCGGATTCCCGCGATGGCGGAAGCAACCTACAACACCGGGTACGCCGGCCTGTACACTTCCACCCCCGATTCCCATCCTGTGCTGGACCGGGTTGAGGGCATAGACGGCCTGTACGTGTGCACCGGGTTCAGCGGCCACGGATTCAAACTTTCCCCGATGGTGGGTGTGCTGATGGCCGAATTGATTCTGGACGGGCAAGCGGCCACGGTTGACATCTCTCCCCTGAAATCGACCAGATTTAAGGATGGCGCGCCCAACCGAACCGGTTACGGGTTCAAGGTTTTAGCATAGACGGTTTTGGCATAGGTTGAAGTCCCAAAATATCGGCCCAGGTATCGGAGAATCGAGAACATGACCCAACAGGCTATCAACGGCGAAAGGTTGAACCGGTCCCTGGAGGAGTTGGGCCGCATCGGCCACACACCCCAGGGAATGCAACGGGTGGCGTTTTCCCCGCTGGACATCGCGGGTCGGGAGTATACGGTGTCGTTGATGCGCCTGGCCGGATTGGAAGTAAGGACCGATCCCGCAGGCAATATTATCGGCCGTCGAGAAGGATCCGAGCGCGGTCTACCGGCCATTGGCATCGGTTCCCACGTGGACACCGTGCCCAACGGCGGCAAATACGACGGCGCGCTGGGCACTCTGGCAGCCATAGAGTGCGCTCAAACCCTCCAGGACCGTGGCGTCGTGACCCGCCATCCGGTGGAGGTCCTGGTTTTCACCAATGAAGAGGGGACCGGGTTCCACACTTGGCTTTTCGGCAGCCAGGCGATGGCGGGTACACTGTCTCCCGAAGACTTGTTGGTCGTGGACCAGGACGGGGTGTCGCTGGGGGAACGGCTAGCCGATATCGGAGGAAACCTGGACCAGATCCCTCAAGCCGCCCGTAAACCGGCCGAATTGGCCGCTTACTTCGAACTGCACATAGAGCAGGGGCCAACGCTGCATCAATCCGGGGTACCTATCGGAGTGGTCACGGGCATCACCGGCAAAGCGGGTTTTGAGGTCCGGGTGATCGGCGCGGCCAACCATGCCGGCACCACGCCAATGTCGATGCGGCAGGACGCCCTGGTGAGCGCGTCGCGGCTGGTGCTGGCGGTGGAGCGGGTGGCGGCGGAGTTGGAGGTTTGCCGAGTGAGCACGGTGGGACAGATAACCGCCATCCCGAACGCCACGAACGTGATTCCCGGCGCCGTGGAATTCAGCGCTGAGTTCCGAGACGTGGAACGGCAGGCCTTGGTCTCTGCCGAGGCTGAGTTTCGCCGTGCCGCTCGGGAAGTAGAAGCCGCCGCCGGCGTCACCGTGGAAATCAAGGCCCTGGTTCCGACGACACCCGCACCCATCGCCCCGAACATGCAGGATCTGGTGGCCCGGGCCGCCGGCAGCGCCGGGTTGGAGGTGCGGCGTCTACCCAGCGGCGCCGGACACGACGCCCAATCCATGGCGGCGCTGACCGATGTGGCTATGATTTTCGTGCCCAGCGTCAACGGCATCAGCCATTCACCCCTGGAATATTCCACCCCGGAATCCTGCGCCAACGGCGCCCAAGTCTTGATGGAATTGTTGTTGATGGCCGATCAGGAAGCATAGGGGGATAGCTCGTGCGCCTTTCTGGATCTTATGTGTTCAATGCTCCTGCCTCCCAGGTGTGGGATTGCTTGACCGACCCCAAGTCTCTATCGGGCTGTATCCAGGGCTGTGAATCCCTGGAATTGGCGGCGCCCGACAGGTATGACGCCGTCCTCAACGTCGGCGTCGGCCCCATCCGAGGCAGATTCAACGGCAGCGTGACCATGACCAACCTGGAACCCCATCAATCTCTTCGCCTGTCGGTCGAAGGCAAGGGAGGCATGGGGTTTGTCACCGGGCACGTGGACATCACGCTGGATGAACAGGCGGGGAAAACCACGGTCGAGGTGGAATCCGAATCGCAGGTTGGCGGCCCGGTGGCACGGGTGGGCCAGCGACTGATGGAGGCCGCAGCCCGGACCATGATGGACCAATTCTTCGACTGTCTGCGCCGGTCGGTGAATTCACCTTAGTCTCCACAAAATGATTGCTGTAGGTTCCCACGTCTGCTATCGTCTCTAATGGGCCCGGCTTTAGGATCCACCAGCTTGTGCGTTCCGGGCCGGTGCGGGGTTGGAAGATTAACCGGGGAACATCCTTTGCGTCACTGGAGGTAGAACGATGGAGCGTCGCGTGCCCACCAAGGATGAGGTTCTTGCCTATCTCAAAGAAGACAACAATTGGGGCCGTTGGGGCGACGACGATCAAAAGGGAGCTGTCAACATGGTCACCGACCAGAAGCGGGCGGCAGCGGCCCGGTTGGTGCGTACGGGCAAAGCGGTGTCGCTTAGCCGTGAGTTCCCCAAGCTCCCCGCGGGCAACAACCCTACCCCAGCCATCCACTACATGAAGCGAAACCTCAGGGGTGAAGCCGGGGGCTCCGCGGTCGACTACTATGGAATCAGCTACCACGGCACCGCCACCACCCACCTTGACGCCCTGTGCCACGTTTGGGACCACAATGGCATGTGGAACGGCGCCGATCCCATGGACGTCATCACCTTCGACGGGGCCGAATGGGGGTCAATCGAGCAGTGGCAAGAGGGCATCATCACCCGGGGGGTGCTCCTGGACGTGCCCAAACACCGGGGTGAACCCTACGTAACCCAGGAGAGCCCGGTTCACGGATGGGAGTTGGAAGACATCGCCCGGGAACAAGGGGTCTCGATGGAGCCCGGGGACGCCCTGGTGGTCTACAGCGGCCGGGAAAAGTGGAACGAGGCGGGCAATCCGCTTTGGGGCAGCGACCGGGATTTGCGTCCCGGTTTGCACGCTTCCTGCCTCAGGTTCATCAAGGAATCGGACTGCTGTGTTCTGGTGTGGGACATGATGGACCACACGCCCAACGGGTACGATGTTCCCTGGAGCGTCCACGGCGCTATTTTCGCTTACGGAATCGGTTTGTTGGACAATGCGTTGCTTGAGCCCCTGGCGGAAACCTGCGCCCAGGGGGGTCGTTACGAGTTCATGCTGACGATCAACCCGTTGCGAGTTGTAGGAGGCACCGGGTCGCCGGTGAACCCTGTCGCCCTGTTCTGACTGCCGGGCGGGTTCTCGGCGACCCCGAGGTGCAACCGGAAAGGCTCCTTAGCCCACGGGCAACTTTGCGCCCTGGAAGGGCCCTTCGATCTCCTCGAAAGACTTGGAGAAGGACAGAATCTCCTCGTCGGTCTGGGTATCCAGGTCAACGGGCCGGCTGAAGCCCTGCTTGACCTTGTAGCCCGTCTTGTAGTAGACCTCGCCGACGTTGTTTTCCGGGTCGTGGAAGTAGATGCTAACCGAGATACCGTGGGTAACCTTGCGTAGAATCTCGGTCCCCTCGGCCTTGAAACGCCGGTCCAATTCCCGTAGCGCCGCCATGTCGGGCACGATGTAGGAAATCTGTCCAACGTTCTGCGTAGCGGGCCGCGCTCCATCCGGGTGCTCGGGTCCCCGCGCCTGACCCAGGTTAAGCTCGTGGTGTTCGTTTTCCGGGTTGGCGCTAAGGAAACAGCTTCCCCGGTCGGGGTCTTCATCGGTCACGGTCAGGCCGATGACCCTGGTGTAGAAGTCTCGCATTTTCAGAAAATCGTCGCAGATGATTCCAACGTGACCCAGGTTTTTAACTAGTGACATCTTCTCCTCCTGATGGGCCCTTACTTAATACCCATAATATCATGGGTTTTGTGCGTTATCATGGGGCTTGCGCTGGAAGTATAATGGCGGTGTGAACATCCTATTCGAATGGGGATTCAATCCCGGCACCTTTCAAGCTATTGTCGCCTGCGCCGCTTTGTTGGCCGCTGTGGCTGCCGTGTTGGCCGCTCGGGCCGCCCGCAGGCAGGCTGAGATCACCAGGATCGAGGTCGAAAACAGAAACCGGCCGTGGATCGGGTTGACTCGAGTGGAACATTCGGTTGCCCAATCCGAAGCGCCTCACGCAGACCAGCTTAGCTTCACTTTCACCAATCATGGTTCGCTGCCGTGCGACCGGGCGCACATGATGGTGGAAATGTGGCTCGAAGAGTCGATCTTTTCCGATGAGCCATTCCACACGGAAAATATGCCCGTGGGCACGGTCTTCCCCAACGAACAGTCGGTCCGGTCGATAAACGGCCCGTTGTCTATCTGGACGATAACGTTCAGGGTGGGCTTCTCAGGCAGGTTCACCTACTATCTCGGAAACAGAGAGTACGTGACCCGCTTCACCGGCGAATTGGACTTCAGCAGGGACAGGAACCAGCCGAGCATTTCCTGGAGAAACACCGAAGCTGTCTTTGGCTACAACCGGGACCTGATGCTCGAACGTTACCATTGAGCCCCGCTCCCAGCCTTGACCCACCAATATCCTCGTGGCAACTTCCAAACATAGAATGGGCGATTGTTCAAGCCCGAAGCATCCGGAATTCAGGCTGGTATCGATGACTCTTAACACCTATTTGACCTTTGAAGACAATTGCCGAGAGGCCTTTGAGTTTTACCGCTCGGTTTTCGGAGGCGATTTCACACTAATATCAACCTTTGCCGAAGGGCCGCCGGACATGGGGGTCCCGGAGGCGGAGCAGGGCCGTATAATGCACGTTTCGTTGCCGATCGGGTCCAGTGAACTCATGGGGAGTGATAGCTGTTCCGTGTTTGGCCCTCCTCCGACAGCCGGCAACAACTTCTCCATCTCTTTTTCCGCGGAAAGCAGGGAGCAGGCAGACCAGGTCTTTGGAACATTATCCGAGGGGGCGCCGTGACCTTCCCCATGCAGGACATGTTCTGGGGATCGTACTTCGGCTCGTTGACCGACAAGTTCGGCATCAACTGGCAGGTCAGCCACCATCCCGAGGAGCACTGACGCACCGCGACCAATCTCGGGGGATTCCCTTAAATTCCCTATGCAACGATTGCGGCACAATCATGGAATAATGTGACGTCAACGCATGCGGAGTTACGATAAAAACGAGCATCACAATACGTGACTAGATGAAGGACTAACGAGGCGACTGGGCATCAGAGCGGCGGCAAACGGACACTCCATCGAAGAGGAGGCCCGCTGCATCTTGTTGGCGGCCCTGGACGAGGAGACGGCTCCTCTAAGAGACCTCGCAACGATGATCCGCGAGCGGTTCAAGCCCTTTGGCGGCGTGGAGCTGGAGATCCCCCCAAGGGACGCGATGCGCCAGCCACCGCGGTTCAATTGAAATCCTAGCGATGATCCTCTTGGACACCAACGTGGTCTCAGAGTTGATGCTCACCAGGCCGGTTCCCAGTGTCATCGAATGGGTTGCCCGGCAGCCGTCCCCTACCTTGTTTCTTTCGAGTATCAGCGAAGCTGAACTGCAATATGGCGCCGAGATTTCGCCCTCAGGCCAACGCAGGGAGAGACTGCTTGCCGAAATCGATGGAATGCTTCAGGAAGATTTTGCGGGGCGCATCCTTCCCTTCAACAGCATCGCCGCCCGGGCCTACGCCGTGATCGCCGCCGCTCGCCGGGCATCCGGACACCCCATCGTCACGTCGACTGCCAGATAGCGGTAATCGCCCGCTCGGTGGGCGCTTCGGTGGCAACCAGAGACATAGACGGTTTCCAGGGATGCGGGATAGACGTGATAAATCCGTGGTCAACCGGATGAACGGCGGCTCAGATTGCTGTGAAGCGCCTCAGAGAATCTGAGACAGGAAGCGAACCACCCGTTCGTGGCGCGGGTTGTTGAAAAAGTCGTCCGGCGGTTGGTCCTCCACGATCTGGCCCTCATCAAACATGACAATGCGGTCGGCGGCCTCCCGGGCGAAGCCCAACTCGTGGGTTACCGCCAATATGGTCATGTTTGAGGCGGCCAACTCCCGCATCACCTCCAACACTTCCTTGATCATCTCCGGGTCCAACGCCGAGGTTGGTTCGTCAAAAAGCATGATTTTGGGCTGCATGGCCAGGGCGCGGGCAATGGCTACCCGCTGTTGCTGTCCGCCGGACAGCTCGCCGGGATATTTGTCGGCCTGTTCCGGAATGCCGACCCGCTCCAGAAGCTCCATCGCGGCAGCCTCTGCTTCAGCCAACGGGGTCCGGCGCACCTTGTTTGGAGCCAGCGTGATGTTGCGCATCACCGTGAGGTGGGGGAACAGGTTGAACGACTGGAACACCATCCCCACTTCCCGGCGTACTGCGTCTATGTTCCGGACGTCGTTGCTTAGTTCCAAGCCGTCGACGACAATTTGGCCTCGCTGGTGCTGCTCCAACCGGTTGATGGTGCGGATGAATGTGGATTTCCCGGACCCCGACGGGCCGATAATGACCACTACCTCGCCGCGTCGCACCGAGGTGCTGACCCCCCGCAGGGCGTGAAAGCTGCCATACCACTTGTGCACGTCGTTACAGACGATGATGTCATCCGCGGTGGGCGAATGGGTCTCGTCTTGGGTTGTCATAACCGCCTCCTAAAACCCTGCGCCGTATCCGGGGCCCGGCAGCGCGCTACCGGGCCCGCCGTACATTCCATCTAGGCTGTTCCGGTTACCGCACACCCACACCAAGGTGGCTCTCTATGCGCCGGCTAATGTAGGACATAGTGTAGGTGAACATCCAGAATACCACCGCCACAAATAGGAACAACTCTCGGCCGTTGTCAATGAACTCTACGTTGCCCTGAACTATGCTTCGGCCCATCTCCAGAATGTCTAGCATTCCGATGATGTAGACCAGGCTGGTGTCTTTGAACAAGGAAATGAACTGACCTACGATCGCGGGAATCACGTTGCGAATGGCCTGGGGAAGCAGTATCAGCGAAGTAACCTGCCATCCCGCCAGACCCAGGGCCTGGGCTGCTTCGCCCTGGCCGCGGGGAAGCCCCTGCAGACCTCCTCGGATGTTTTCGGCCATGTAAGCCGCAGAAAACAGGGTGATGGTGATAGCGGCCCGGGTCACCGGGTTGACGGGAAAGTCCTCGGGCAGCGCCAGCGGGACCAGCACCTGGGACACAAACAATAGGGTAATCAACGGCACGCCGCGGAAAATCTCAATGAATCCCACGCACAGCAACTTCGCCACCGGCAGTCCGCTGCGGCGGCCCAGGGCCAGAAGCATGCCAATAGGGAAGGACAGCACGATGCCGAAAAGTGCGAGGGTGAGGTTGAGCATCAGGCCGCCCCACTGCCGGGGGGATACCTGCTCCATTCCCGGCACGCCGGGCAACCCGCTCAAAAGTAATAGGAACAGCAGGTATGCGGCAAGTCCGCCCAGCACGAACCAACCCGCGCGGCCGGTGATGCGGTTACAGCCCAGACCGAAACCTGCGGCCAGGACGGGCAGGTTGACCAAAATAAACAGACGCACCCACCACGGCATCACTACGTCCGGGTGAAACAAGCCGTAGGGCAGCAGTCCCACCACCAGCGAGAACAGGCCATAGGCGATGGTTACCCGATAGGCGGAACCGCCCCGCCAGATACCGGCCCCCATGCCCCAGAGCAATGAGACCAAAAGCCAACCGGTGAGGGGGCGCCAGGCATGTTCGGTGGGATAAAGGCCTATAACATATTGCTGTGGCCGGCTGGTGATCAGGGTCCAGTCGGCGGTAAACAGCCACCTTATGAGGAACCAGAGGCCCAGGATTACCAGGGGCGTGACGACTATGGTCAGCAGGCTGCTGAGCCAGTTATTGAACAGGTTGGCCTTGGCCCAACCGATCCATCCGGTTTCGGTTATGGGTGGGGGCAGCGGCGGCGCCGGCCGCCGAACCTCTGCGGCGGACATAACGCGGCTAGCCTCCGGTAAACTGGATGTGGCGGTTGTACAGGTTCCCAATCAGGGAATAGGCCAGGCTGAACAACAGGTAAATTCCCATGATGATCAGGAAGATTGATACGGCAGGGGCGGTTTGGGTCATGGTCTTGGCTACGCTGGTCAGGTCGGCGTAGCCAATGGCCAGGGCCAGGCTGCTGTTCTTGGTCAAGTTGAGGTACTGGCTGATCATAGGAGGCACTATTACTCGCAGCGCCTGTGGGAAGGTAACGCTGCGAAGGGTGGCCATGGCATTTAGCCCCAGGGCGCGGGCAGACTCAGTCTGACCCCGCGACACCGATCGCAAACCGCCCCTGACTATTTCGGCGATGAAGGAAGCGGTGTATATGACCAACCCGACCAACAATGCCGTCAGTTCACTGGACAGGGTCACGCCGCCCTGGAGCCGTCCGAAAAATCCCTCCGCATGGGGAAGGTCGATGTTGAAAGGAGAGTCGCCCAGAGCCAACCAAGCTGCCGCTCCGATGACAATTGACACGGTGAAGGCCGACAGTATCGGGTAGGAAGGACGGCCGACGCGAACCTCGCGTTGCTCCATCAGACGCTTGACGACCAGGCCCGCGGCGATGGCCGCTGCGGCGCATAAGATCCAAATCCAAGCCGTCCCCTGGGCTACGGGGAAGGGCAGGGATAGCCCAGAGTTGTTCAGGTAAATCGCTTTCAGCAACACATAGCTGTCCTTCACCTGGGGCAGGCCCAGCAGCACGATGTACCAGAAAAAGAGCTGCACCAACAACGGCACGTTGCGGAATGACTCGACGTAGACGGTGGCGATCCGGCTGACGATCCAGTTGCTCGAAAGCTGGGATGCGCCGATGACCACCCCCAGGACTGTGGCCAAAGATACGCCGATCAGCGAAACCACGAGCGTGTTGAGCCCGGCTACCAGGAAGGCGTAGGCGAAGGAGTCGCTCTCCTCGTAAGGTATGAAGGTTTCGCTTATCGGCGTCGAGTACTCTCGAGAAAGGAACGACCATCCACGGGGGATGTCGCGTTCCTCCATGGCGTTGGTGAGGTTGATAAGGAAAAAGGCAACCAGCGCCACCACAACTATGGCAGACACGATTTGAGCGGCCCAGCCGAGCAACCGGGAATGGCGCCAGATGGGTATTCCCTGGTAGGTCAGCGAGGGTCGCATAGGCGGTTCATCCTAAGGACAAGGGTGCCACGGTGGCTATCGCCCCAGAGTATTTCCCTGGTGGGGTTCCCGGCCAGAGTGGCCTCCCATCATGGAAACGTCTGGCTCTACAGATCTACCGCTGTTCCGGGGACCAAGGCCTTTTGGCGGATAGGGGCGCCACGACGTAACCAGTCGCGCCTCCCCGGCCTTAAACCGGGGAGGCGCGACATTGATAGTGCGCTGTTAGGCCGCGGTCGCTCGGCCTGGGTAGTTAGCGGAGTGGCGCAGCATAAATCTGGCCGCCCTTGGGGCAAGAATCGCAGGGGGCGTTGGCCCACAGAGCGTTCCGACCGCCCTCCCGGGGTAGGTCAACCCCTTCCGGGCCCAGGTTGCGGCCGTAGACCTCGCCATAGTTGCCCACGGCTTTGATGACATCCTGGCCAACCGTTTGGCTGAGGCCCAGTTCTTCCTGACCGAAGGCGCCTTCAGTCCCCAACACCCGCTTTGCCTTTACGTTGTCGCCGGCGGCTATTGCGTCAACGTTTCCGGAGTTGATTCCGTAGGCTTCGGAGTATATGAGGATGCTCATGACGGTCTTTACTATGTCGAACCACTGCTCGTCACCGTGCGGCACCACCGGACCCAAAGGTTCTTCGGAAATGGTCTCCGGCAGAATGACGTGGTTCTCTGGATCCGGCAAGGCGCTGCGCAGTGCGGCAAGCTGGGACCGGTCGTTGGTGAACACGTCGCACGCCCCGCTCTTGTATGACTCCAAGACCACGTCGGTGTCTTCGTAAACCTTCGGGTTGTAACTCAACTGGTTTTGGCGGAAGAAGTCGGCCATGTTCAACTCAGTCGTGGTCCCGCTGGTCACGCAGACGGCTGCGTCGCCCAGTCCCATGGCGCTGGTCACGCCGAGGTCGGCGGGAACCATGAACCCCTGGCCGTCGTAGAACATGGTCTGTACGTAGTTGCCCCAAGAGGCGTCGCGGGAGGTGGTCCAGGTGACGGTGCGCACCAGCAGGTCCACTTCACCGGATTGGATGGTCGGTCCACGTTCCGCGGCGGTAATCAAGCGGATTTCAATGGCGTTGGGGTCGCCCAACACGGCGGCAGCCACGGCGCGGCAGAGATCGATGTCGAACCCAACGTGATTGCCGGCGGTGTCCAGGGAGCCGTATCCCGGCACGTCGTTACGGCTGGCGCAAATGACATTGCCCCGCTCCTTGACGGCCTCCAGACGGCTGCCGGAATCCATCTTCTCCAATTCCGCCTGTGCTCTTGCCAGGTCGTTCTTCAATGTATCCATTTCCGCCATAGACTCTGCGGACATAGACTCTGCGGGCGGAGTTTCATCTCCGTTGCAGGCAACGGCGAATACCAAGGCCAAAGTCATGCCCAATGCTACCATGTACTTCCAGATTCCCGTCATCCTTGTCCTTCCTCAAACATTGTTAATGTAGCCAATTTCGGCAAGGCCTTGAACCGATTGCCATATATAATACTAAACAAAACCCCCTATTTCCAACTTATGCGCCGGTTGTGGGTTAAGTTAACCGGTTGTGGGTTAAGTTAACCGGTTGTGGGTTAAGTTAGGAGGAAACTTGACGCAAACGCAGCCCATTCTTCAAGTGCGCGACGCCGTCAAAGATTATGGCGGTGTCCGGGCGGTGGACCACTGTTCTCTGGACGTTGTGCCGGGCTCCATTACCGGGCTGATCGGCCCCAACGGCGCCGGCAAGACCACCTTGTTCAATCTGGTATCCGGTGCGGTTCCGCTAACCGAAGGCCGTATTATTTTAGACGGCCGGTCCATTGGCGGTATGAAGATGCACCAGACCTTCGCCCTGGGCCTCATGCGCACCTTCCAGATTCCCAGGGAAATGAAACGCATGACAGTTATGGAAAACCTGATGGTGGTTCCCGGCCGGCAGACCGGTGAGCACATCTGGGCGTCCTGGTTTATGCCCTGGCGAGTCGCTCGGGAGGAGCGGCGAATTGAGCAAAAGGCATCGGAGGTACTGGAGTTCGTCAGGCTGTCGCACCTGGCCAACGAGTACGCGGGCAACCTGTCTACCGGGCAGAAAAAGTTGCTGGAATTGGGCCGCACGCTGATGGCCGAACCCAAGATAGTGCTGCTGGACGAGCCGGCGGCCGGGGTCAATCGCACGCTTCTCGGCGAGCTGACGGACAATATCCGGCGGACCAGCGCCGAGCTCGGCGTGACCTTTCTGCTAATCGAGCACGACATGGCGATGGTCATGCAGCTTTGCGACCCGGTGATTGTCATGGCCAACGGAGCGGTGCTCGCTCAGGGGACGCCGCAAGAGATACGGCAAGACCCTCAGGTGCTGGAGGCGTACTTGGGAAGTGCAATGGGAGGAGTTGCCGATGGCGTTGCTTGACGCCGCCGACCTGGTGGCCGGATACGGAGGGACCGAAATCCTCCACGGCGTGTCCATTGCGGTTGACCAGGGGGAGATAGTCACTATTATCGGGCCAAACGGCTGCGGAAAGTCGACGCTGGTTAAAACGATTGTCGGTCTGGTGCGCGCCCGGTCGGGAAGCGTGATGTTCCGAGGCGAGGAGATTTCGTCACAGTCTCCTGAACAGATTGTTCGAGCGGGGTTGTGCTATGTTCCTCAAACCGCCAACGTTTTCCCCTCTCTGACCATCCGTGAGAACCTGGACATGGGCGCGTTCATACGGAAAGACGATTATCGCGGACGGATGGAGGAGATGATGGACCTGTTTCCCAGCCTGGCAGCCCATCCGACGCAGAAGGCGGGGAACCTATCCGGGGGGCAGCGGCAGATGTTGGCCATAGCGCGCGCTCTGATGCTGGACCCGGTTATGCTGTTTTTGGACGAACCTTCCGCCGGGCTTTCCCCAATGATGACCGGCATGGTGTTCGAACGGATCCGGGAGATCAACGCCGGGGGCGTTGCCATTCTCCTGGTGGAGCAGAACGCCCGGGAGGCCCTGAACATGTCGACTTGGGGTTACGTGCTCTCCGCTGGGGAGAACCGGCTGAAAGACTGCGGCCCCGCGCTGTTGGACAACCCCGAGGTGGCCCGGCTTTACCTTGGGGGATAGCCCGCGTGAGGGCTGCAGGCCGCGCCGGCATGTCCGCTCCACGGTGGGCCGGCGGTGGCCGCCAGACTCGGACTGAATATAGATTCGGACTGAAATAGAGGCCTGAAGATAGCCCTACAGGAAACAACTGGACAAACCCGGTTTACTTCGCCCCGGTTTATCTGGACGCCGCTTTGGACCACGGCTGCGGTCGTCGTGATATTGCTATTGGTTGGAGTCTTGCCTGGAGTCAAGATGTCGTTGGTCGTAAACGGCCTTTTCCTGGCGTCCATCATCGCGCTGGGGGCCATTGGACTGACGCTCATCTTCGGCATCTTGAACTTCGCTAACATCGCCCATGGCGACTACATGACCATGGGGGCGTACTTGGCCTTCTTTATCATCCACACCCTGCTGGCGGGAGTGGGGATCGAAGGCAAGGGGCTTGGTCCGTTCACTTTCGGATATCCGCTGCTGATAGCGCTGCCACTGGCGGCCGGACTGATTGGCCTGGGCGCAATTGCGCTGGATGTCCTGATTTACCGTAAGCTCAGAACCCGGGGCGCCAATACCGCCGTGCTGGCCATGGTCTCCCTGGGAATAGCCATTGCCCTGCGCGGGTTGGTGCAAATAATCTGGAGCGGCGACGCGCAGACTTTCCCCCGGGAGTCTCGGCAGTTCTTCCACCTCCCCCTTGACGTGCGCATACCTCCGGACAACGTGTTTATCGCCATCGTCGCCGTTCTGCTGGTGATTGGAGTTCACCTGCTGCTGACCCGTACCAAGATGGGGAAGGCAATGAGGGCTTATGCGGATAACCCGGACCTGGCCCTGGTGACCGGGATCAACACGCAGCGGGTTATATGGGCGACCTGGGTCATCGGCGGGTCGTTGGCGGCCACGGCGGGAATCCTTCTGGCAGTGTCCCAGGGAAATCTGCTGCCCATCATGGGTTGGAAGTTTCTGATCCCGCTGTTCGCCGCGGTGATTCTGGGCGGCATCGGGAACCCTTACGGAGCCCTGGTGGGAGCTATTCTGGTCGGCTCAGCTTCCGAGGTTTCCACCCAGTGGCTCAATCCCAGCTACAAGCCGGTGATCTCCTTTGCCATCATGATCGTGGTCCTGTTGGCCAGACCCAGGGGCATCTTCGGAGGCTCCCGATGAAAGGAAACGCCGCATGGAAATAGCCGGCGTGATGGACTACGCGGCGGGATTCATCATCATGGCGGGAATCTACGCCGTTTTCTCCCTTGGCCTCAACGTGCATTGGGGATTCACCGGCCTATTCAACATTGGTATCGCCGGGTTCTTCGCTCTCGGAGCGTACACCTCGGCCCTTCTCACCACCCAGTCGCCGAGCGCGGATATGTTCGAGGATTTCATATTCGGCGGCAACTGGGCGGAGTTGGCCTTCCTTGACCTGGGTGTGGACCTTTGGTTCTTTCTGGGGTTGGCGGCGGCAGGGGCGGTGTGCGCCTTCACCGCGTTGATAATCGGCTACATCACGCTCCGGTTGAACGACGACTACCTGGCGATTGCCACCCTGGGCATAGCCGAAAGCGTGAGGTTGTTCTTCCTCAACGAAAAATGGGCGGCCAACGGTTCCAAAGGTCTTTACCGCATCCCCAAATTCCTGGGGGACTGGATACCGCCCGACAAGTACGACTACCTCTATTTGGTGGTGGTGTTGGTGGTCCTGGCGGTGCTGTTTGCGGCAGTGCACCGGGCGATACGGTCGCCGTGGGGCCGGGTGTTGCGGGCGATACGAGAGGATGAAACCGCGGCAGAGGCCAGCGGCAAGAACGTATTCAGGTTCAAGCTGCAGGCCTTCGTCCTGGGGGCGGTCATCATGGGGATAGGCGGTGCCCTGTTCGCTCACCACACTAGGTTCCTCGCGCCTATCACCTTTGACCCCCTGTTGGCTACCTTTATTATCTGGGCGATGCTCATGGTTGGAGGGGCCGGCAACAACCTTGGAGCCATCCTTGGCGCCTTTGCCGTCTGGGGAATCTGGACGGGAACCCAGTTCCTACCGGGAGTGTTCCAAGACCCCAATTTCCGACTTTTTATGATCGGAATACTCATTGTGGCGGTGATCCTCTACCGGCCGGAAGGCATCCTACCGGAAAGGCGGCGCGGGGCACAGCGGGGGGCTCCTACCTAGTTACACATGCCCAGGCACCCGGGCTAGGCCCCCGGGTTGATCGGGTTGCCTTACGATTCCTTTACCATCGCGCCCGAGAAATCCCCTGACCTGAGCAGGGGGCAAACAATGAAGGGCGGCTCTATTCGAGCCGCCCGTTAAGTCGCCTGAAGTGGTGTCTTGAAACCCTGGCGCAATTGATTCAAGGTTATGGGAGCTCGAACCTTCCGGTGGACTGAATTTCTCCGTCTTTAACCGTCCAGATTTCAATCGTGCCGGCCACATCGCCGAATTCGTCGAAGTCCACCTGCCCGCTTGCGCCCTCATAGTTGATATCTTGGCCCTCGGCCAGAAGGGCCAGAGCCTTTTGTATTCCGTCACGCCCCGGGCCAACAACCTCGCCGGGAGGGTTGGCCACGAATCGCAGAGCGTCGCGAATGGCAGCGGCGTCGGTGGTGCTATCTGCCTTGGCGGCTGCCAGGGCGATCAACACCGCAGCGTCGTAGTGTTCCGCCACGAAGGGATGCGTGATCTCAGAGCCAAAGGTCTCGAGATAGGAATTTTCCAGGTCCTCCTTGGCGGGGGTGAGTTCGCTACCCGGGGCGGTACCCATAGTTCCGTCCAACGCTTCCCAGGCGTCTATCTCCTCAATCCACTCGGGCCCCTTCACGCCGTCGACGAACAGGAATGTGTCGGCGTAACCGCCTTCCAGAGATTCCCGGACGTATATCTTTGACTGGCCGGTGTAGCTCATAGTGGCCAACACGTCCGGGTTGCCTTCCGTCGCTTTTTCCAATTCGGAAGCGAAGGTGGGTTGAACGTCCTCGTGGGGAACCCTGGCCGTCACCGTTCCTCCCAGGGACGTAAACGTCTCCTCGAATTGGTCGGCCAGACCCTCGCCATAGGCGTTATTGATGTACATGATGCCGGCGGTGTCGAAATTCAACTCCCTGGCCAGCCGACCCAGGACCGCGCCCTGGGCGGCGTCGGAAACCGTCGTGCGAAAGACAAAGTCATTATCCTCCAACACAGTGATGCTTGGAGACGTGGATGCGCCCGAGATAAGCAGGCGACCCTTTGGTATGGTTACCGATTGCGCCACAGCCACGGCCACTCCGCTGGAGAGCGGGCCGACAATGGCAACGGCGTTCTCGATGTCGACAAGCGCTCGGGCCGAGTCAACTCCCTGCACCGGGCTGACTGCCGTGTCCCGGCTGACGATGATCATCGCACCGCCGTTGACGCCGCCGGCGCGGTTGACATGGTCCGCTGCCAACTCGACGGCGTTGCGCAGCGGGGTGCCGAACTCGGACAAAGAACCGGTAAAGGCGTTTAGATTTCCCACAATCAGTGGAGGCAACGCCATACGTTCCACCTCTTGGGTGACCGGAACCTCTTTGATGACCTCCGTGGTGCACGCCGCCGCCAACGGCACCGCAATGATAGCAATCACAAGCAAAAGGACTCGGTAGCCAAGGCTTGGAATTTTCAAGACTGGACCCCCTTTGAATATGAGTGTTGTTCTTGTGGTATTGCCGGTCATCCGCATACCCGTTTCAGAGGCGGTCAAACTCGGTGCGAATTTGACTCTTACTGCGAGGCATATTATCCCCGTTGCGGAACGCTGGCAAGGCAATATTCATGACGCAAATCTGCCATTAACTGGAGGTCGTGGGCGCCAGGTGCGCCCGTCACCGACCGATTCGCACAGGTCTCCAGTCGCACAGGTCTCCAGTAAGGTTTGTCCGATGGATCAAACTGCGGATTAGTTGACTCCGTGGGGGTTGTAAATCCGCAAAGGGACTGTCACACTAACCTCATGCGCTTGGGAGATTTCGAAATCACCGAGCCGCTTCCGCAGCTTAAAGACCCCCACGTACTGGCGGCGCTCTATCCGTGGATTGACATCGGTAATGTGGGCACTTTGGGCTTGGCCAGGATTGAGCGGCACCTGCGGGCCACCGAGCTAGGCAGGTTGGCGCGTCCCGGCCGTTACTACGACTTCACCAGATACCGCCCCCGTACCTTCCGGAATCGAGGCGTCCGCGAGTTTTCCATCCCCAACACCATCGTTCGCTACGGCATCCGTGAAGAGGGCCCTGACCTGGTCCTGATGCACTTGATGGAGCCCCACTGTTACGGAGAGGACTACGTCGAATCGGTGGTGGAGGTCCTCAAAGCCCTGAAGGTCTCCAGATACTCCCTGGTGGGCGGGATGTATGACATGGTTCCCCACACCAGGCCTCTGCTGGTAACCGGCGGCGCGCAAAAGCCGGATAGCGATGAGGAGTACCGGATGGTCCGCGCCAAGCCAAGCAAGTATGAAGGTCCCACCTCCATTACCTACCTGATTTCGCAGGAGGCGGAGCGCCTCGGGATCGACACGCGCACCTACGTGGTGCACTTGCCCCAGTACTTTCAGGTGGAGGAAGATTTCACGGGGACCGCCCGCCTTATGGAAGTCCTGTGCCAGTTGTACCAGTTGCCGGACCGCCTCATGGACCGGCAGAGGGGCAAACAGCAATACGAGGCGCTTGCACACATCGTCAAAGACACCGCTGAGGTTTCTTCTCTGCTGAACCGCCTGGAGGAAAGATACGACCGGGAACAGCGGGAGGACGACGTAGAGAAGATTGACCCCTCTCCGTTGTCGGCAGACATTGAGAACTTCCTGAGAGAGATTAACGAGGGCTTCGACACTCCGGGGGACCGGTAGGCCATCATTGGCAAGGGTATGCCGCAGGAATTCCCGTGTCCGCAACGTCCCCAGGATATTGCAGCGCCGGTATTCCGATGGATCTCGGCACTCCCTCTGAGTGAGAATCTGGGGCCGAGGGCCGTCGCAAAAATAAAATGCGTTGCAATGCCGTCGGAGCGATTGACCTGTCTTAGGGGCTTATGTTAGAGTAATTTTTCAAATCACGCCTGAAACTCCCAACAAATTTGGCGGAGGTGGCATACATAGCTAGGCAATATCGGGTTAACGAGCGGATTAACTCTCCTCAAGTGCGGGTCATCGGCGAGAACGGAGAGCAGCTCGGCGTCATGACGGTGGGCGAAGCCCTCCGCGCGGCTAGGACGGCCGAAGTAGACCTGGTAGAGGTGGCCCCGAACTCCGATCCTCCGGTGTGTCGCCTGCTTGACTATGGAAAACTCCGGTACCTTACTTCCAAGAAAGACCGGGAATCCAAGAAGGGCCAGAAAAGCACCGAGTTACGTGAAGTCCGATTCCGGCCCAATATCGGGACCCACGATCTCGAAGCCAAGACTCGCAAGGTAAAGGAACTCATAGAGGACGGGGCCAAGGTAAAGCTAACCGTCCGCTTCCGAGGCCGGGAAGCCACCCACCAGCAAATAGGTCTGGGGGTTTTAAAGCGGGTGGCGGACGACCTCAAGGAATTCGTGCGACTGGAAAAGCCGCCGTCAATGGAAGGAAGATCCCTCTCGATGATTCTGATTCCAGGACTCCAAAAGCCGGAACGGACGGAGAAACCGTCCGAAGAACTAACCGATGCCAAAGCTTAAGACCCACAAGGGCGCCCAAGCGCGCATCCACATCACCGGTTCGGGAAAACTGATGCGCCGAAAGCGGATGAGCAGCCACCTACGGCGCAAGAAACCAACCAAAGTGACTCGCAAGTATGCGGATAAGCTGGCGGTGGATCCGAAAGATGTCCGCCGGTTAAGCCGCCTCTTGCCCTACGGGTAGAACCGACGTAGCTTTTCTTTCCAGTCACAGGGAGATTTGATTTGCCCAGAGTAAAGAGGGGCGTTACTAAACATCGCCGGCATAAGAAGGTCCTGCTGGCGGCCAGAGGATTCCAGGGCTCTTCCCACCGCAACTATAAATGGGCCAAGGAAGCCCTGTTGCACGCATGGACCCATGCTTATCGGCACCGCCGCCAACGCAAGGGCGACTTCCGAAGGCTGTGGATTGTCCGGATTGGCGCGGCCTGCCGGGAATCTGGCACTACCTACAGCCAATTTATGCACGGCCTCAAAACCGCAGGCATAGAGTTGGACCGCAAGATGCTGGCCGACATGGCGGTCAATGACCCCGCCGCTTTCAAAACATTGACCGAGTTGGCATCCCAGCAGACCCCTGCCTAACAATCCAAGCCCATCAACCGGTTAAATCAGAAAGGGTGTGGAAACAACCACACCCTTTCTTCACGCTGGGCAGGTCTGCGTCAGCCTTCTCACTCCTCGCCCCATTTGCCAAACCCGTAATAGTTGTCCCCGTCCAGGATTTTTTGCAGGCCTTCTTCAGATATGTTGATTGGCCGGATGGGGGTGGCCCACCGCTCGGTGAGTTCATAGTGCAGATCGAGCAGGCTGGTGGGCTGGTTCTTGGTTGAAAGCAGAATGCGGAACACTATCTCCATCAGCGGCATGTCGGTCTTGATGAAGTCTTCGTCGGTTTGGTGGTATTCGGCAATCTCGTCGACCAACGCTTGCGGGTCGGTCAACTCCTCAATGGGAGTCATCATTGAAGGGCAGTCGGCCACACGCCGAGCCGCCACCAACACCAGGGGAGAACGCTTGAGTTCCTCCAAGCGCCGGAAGCTAATGTAGTATTTGGGCGGCTCCGGCTCCGGGATTTTTTCGTCTGGGCCGTCTTCACCGGTGTCCGGCGTATTTACGGCGAGAGTATCCTCGCGCTCCGGGGTGGTCATAAATCAACCTCTTCGTTCCAGTCCAGCATTATGATTTGCACTGTTTCTCCTTGGTCCTTCCTGGGAAGGTCTTCCGGGCAAATGGCCAGTCCATTGGCCCGGGACATGGACGTCAATATGTTGGAGCCTTGGGGCCCGGCAGGCGCGGCGTAGTAGGAGCCGTTTTCCCGGGTTACTTCTACCCTGGCGTAAACCCTCCTCCCGTCGTAGTTGTGGATGGGCCCGGTCAACACGCCTTGGACGCGGGGTCGTCCCAGTTGCTTGAGTCCCCGCATGCGCCTGATGGCGGGCCGGGCAAACATCTCAAACGCAACCATAGCGCTAACGGGGTTCCCCGGAAGGCCCAATAAGGGCGATTGCTTGCCGTCATCCGCTTTGAGGTGGCCGAAAGCCAGGGGCTTGGCTGGGCGCATTCGCACCGACCAAAAGTTTATTTCTCCCCGCTGGTTCAGCACGTCCTTGACGATGTCGTAATCGCCTTTCGAAACACCCGCCGACGTGATCACCAGGTCGGACCCTTCGGCCTCTACCAATTTCCCGTGAAGGTCTTCCAAATTGTCCCGAGCAATACCCAAGAGGCGGGGCGTTCCCCCGGCGGCCAAGACCGACGCGGCTACGCTGAAGCTGTTGCTGTCGTAGATCTGTCCCGGCCCCAGGGCTTGGCCGGCCATCGTTAACTCGTCGCCGGTTGCCAGGATAGACACCACCGGATTGCGGACCACCTTGGCCTGGTCCAGTCCCAGCGAAGCCATTACCCCCACTTCGGCCGCCCTGATTGGAGCGCCGGCCTCTAGGACCAATTCCCCGCGGCGCACGTCCTCGCCGGAAGGCCGGACGTTGCTTCCCAAGGGCAGGCCGGCCAAGATGGCAACGTGGTCCAGGGGTTGCCCTGAGCGGCGCCGCTGCACCTCGTCGGTTTCTTCGAAGGGGACCACGGTGTCCGCGCCGGCCGGAATTGGGGCGCCGGTCATGATTCTGATAGCGTCTCCCGGAGTGACTTGTTGGCTGGAAACCTGTCCCGCTGCTACCAGGCCAATGACCGATAATACTACCGGCGAGTCTTTTCCGGCGCGTTCAATGTCCCGACGCAGGACTGCGTATCCGTCCATGGCCGAATTGGCCAGGGGCGGCAGGTCCAATGGCGAGTAAACGTCTTGGGCCAGCACACGTCCCAACGATTGCATCAAAGGGATTTCCTCGGCTTCAAGGGGGCTGAAGGAAGCCAGGATGCGCTCGTAGGCTTCTTCCACACTGAGCATGTCCTCGTCCACGTGCGTGTGCACATGCTCCGGAGCATGCCGGTGCCCGCCCGCGGCCCCGTGACTTCCGTGGCCGTGACCCCGCTGGTCGTGACTACTGCTTTGCATTAGCTGACTCCATTGAAGGGATTGACTGGGAGAGTCCCGGTTAGGTCCGGCCGTTCAAGTGGTGGTGGCACTGGTTGCCATATATCAACTTCTCAGCGTTGCTCCGACTTCCCGTTCCAGGGTCCGGACCAACCCTTGAAGCGATCGGTTTACTTCCTCTGCCGTAAGGGTCCGGTCATGGGACTGGAAGTCCACGTGAAACGCCAGTGACTTGCTTCCGCCGGCGATGGTGTCCCCGGAGTAAATGTCAAACAAGTCCACCCGCTGCACCAAACGATGAGCGGCTATGATCTCCTCCACCCGCCCGGCCGGCACGTCCGCCGGCAGCACCAACGCCACGTCCCTGGTTGCCGCGGGGTAACGGGACAGCGACTTGAAAGTTCTATTGTCCCGGGGTATTGCCTGGAGTAACGCATTCAGGTGCAACTCCACCAATGACACCCTGCGGGCTGCCAGGTCAAAACTCTCTCTGATTCTGGGATGCACCTCTCCTATGATTCCTAGTTCGATGCCCATGGCCCAGACGCTGGCGCAGCGCCCGGGTTGAAAAAAATCTTCACTGGCCGGCCGGTATTCTGGTTCAACTCCCAGCCGTCCCAAGACCGCGGTAAGGGCGCCCTTGGCGTCGAAGAAGTCCAGCGGCTCATCGTCCACCAGCCAGGAATAGTCCCAACGTCGGCCCGCCAGCGCGGCGCATAAAGTTTCCTGCTCTTCGGGCAGGTCGTCCTGACGAGGAGAAAAAACCCGGCCCACTTCAAACAGCCGGAACGGTCCCTCGCCCCGGCCTTCATCGCGGGCTTCATTTGACGCCAGGGTCTCCAGCAAGCTGGCCCGCAGGGTGGGTCTCATGAATTCCTGGAGGGCATTCATGGGATTGGCTGCTCTGACCGGCGGAAGCTCTCCGTCCTGGAACCCTACCCTTTCCAAGACCTCGCGGCTAACCAGGGGGTAAGTGATCACTTCCTGCATGCCGGCGGCCAGCATGGCGTCTTTGACCCGGGAAATCAACCCGGTCATGGGACCGATCCGGCGGGACGGCACCGGCGTGGAAAGCATGGTGGTGGGTACGCTGTCGTATCCGATGATACGCACGACCTCTTCCACCAGGTCTTCTTCTATCGTGACGTCGTTCCGCCAATATGGGACGGCGACCCTCAATTCTTCATCCCCTGAGCCCGTAACGGTAAAGCCCAAGGAAGTCAGGGTTTTCTCTACGGTAGCGAGGTCCAGGTCCATGCCGAGCACCTTTTTAAGCCGCTCGGACGATAACGAGACCACCGGGGGCGAGAACTCTTCGGAACGGACGTCGGCAATCCCACGGGACACTTTTCCTCCCGCTACCTGTTGGATCAGTTGGGTAGCGCGGGCAAGTGCGATTGGGGCCAACTCGGGCCGGAGCCCCTTCTCGAATCTAAGGGTGGCCTCGGTGCGCAGGCCGAAGGATTGGGCGGTTTGCCGGTTGTTGACCGGGTCAAAGGTGGCTGACTCCAGCAGCACCGAAATGGTATCCGGGCCGATTTCGCTGTTGTGCCCCCCGATCACCCCCGCCATGCCGACGGGGCGGGCGGCGTCGGCGATCACCAGCACGTGGGAGTTCAGGCGGCGCTCTTCGCCGTCCAACGTTTGAAGGGTCTCGCCTTCCAAGGCCCGGCGGACGATAACGGTTGAGTCCGATATCTTGTCGAAGTCGAAGGCATGTAGTGGCTGGTTGAACTCCAGCATCACGAAGTTGGTGACATCCACGATGTTGTTGATGGGTCTCAATCCGGCGCGGGAGAGCCTCTCTTGAAGCCACTCGGGGGATGGGCCGACTTTGATACCCTGAATGAGGCTGGCCGTGTACCGGGGGCATAGGTCGGGGTCTGCCACGCTAATTGCAGCCTGCTCTGACATTGGGGGGCCGTCTTCCGGGTAGCTTGTCCCGGGCTCGCGGACGGTTTTCCCCGTCAACGCCGCCACCTCGTGAGCCACTCCCAGGACCGAAAGGCAGTCCAGGCGATTGGGAGTTAGCTCCAGGTCCAATACAGTGTCCCCCAGGTATTGGTCCAACGGCGTTCCCACGGGGGCGTCGTGAGGGAGCACCAGGATGCCGTCATGGCTCTCCCCCAATCCTAACTCCAACTCGGAACAAATCATACCCTCGGATTCCACGCCCCGAATCCGGGCGGCCTTCAGCGTCTCGTGCTTGCCGCTGTGGGCATTGTACAGATACGCCCCGACCCCGGCGAAGCATATTTTCTGGTCGACCGCGACGTTCGGCGCCCCGCAAACAACGTCTAACACCTCCACGCCGGAGTTGACCCGGCAAAGGCTGAGCCGGTCGGCCTGAGGATGGGGCCCCACTTCCAACACCTGGCCGACCACGCAACCCGTCCAGCCCCCGGTTTCAACCACGTCACCAACTTCGACCCCGGCCATGGTCAACCGGTGGGCCAACTCGCCAGCCGGCAGGTCCACGTCCACGTATTCTCGAAGCCAGCTTAAAGGTACTTTCATTGAGAGGTTAAACGCCTTGGGCGGCAGAGATTCTTGACCCCGTCAAGGACGGCCTGCCGGGTCAAACGGTTGGAAACCGTTGCCCGCCGCGGACTTCGATCAGGAATAGGGATCCGGTCCTTGGAGAAGGTAGCGTAATGGATTCCCGGTACATCCCACCCTAAAACTGCCGTAAAAATCGAAGGTCGTTGGAGTAAAACAGGCGAATGTCATCTATACCGTACTTGAGCATGGCAATCCGCTCGGGACCCAGGCCGAAGGCAAAGCCGGTATACTTCGCCGGGTCGTAACCCACACCGGCCAATACCTTAGGATGGACCATGCCGGCTCCCATGATTTCGATCCACCCGCTGTCACGGCAAATCCGGCATCCGCTGCCTTCACCCTGGCACGCGAAACAGTCGATGGACATGTCTACGCCGGGTTCCACGAACGGGAAGTAGTCGCACCGGAAACGCACCCGCCGCTCTTCGCCGAACATGCGGCGGGCAAACTCATAAAGAGTGCCCTTCAAGTCGGCGAAGGTGATCCCCTCATCCACCGCTAAGCCTTCCACCTGGTAAAAATGCCATTCGTGGGTGGCGTCGGTGGCCTCATAACGGTAGCACTTGCCTGGGACCACCACCCGCACCGGGGGGTCAGTCGATTCCATCACCCGGGCCTGCATCGGTGAGGTGTGAGTGCGCAGGAGCATGGGCCGTTGGCCGGAAGGGTCCTGATAATCCAACCAGATGGAGTTCCACATATCCCGCGCCGGGTGCCCTTCGGGTATGTTCAGCATCTCGAAGTTGTAATGCGCCCACTCCACTTCTGGACCTTCGACGATACTAAATCCCATGGCCACGAACGCATCGCAAATTTCCCTCAGTATCAGCGTGGTGGGATGCAGCCTTCCGGTGGCGGGAGGCCGGCCGGGAAGGGTGACGTCGATCTGGTCCTGGGAAAAGGTCTGGTCCAGGTATGCTCGGGAAATGTCGGTGGACCGCTGCTCAAGGGCCAGTTCCAAGTCATGCTTGGCTTGGTTGCCGGCTGCCCCGGCGGCGCGGCGCTGCTCCGGGTCCAACTGGGAAATGCTGCGCAGCACCAACGTCAGCTTACCCCGGCGGCCCAGATAACCCACCCGCCAATGCTCTAGGAATTCGGGGTTATCGATTTTTGCCAGTTCGCCGATCGCTCCCTGGACCAACTCCTCAATGGACTGGTTAGTGGCTTCGGTCACCTGTGGGGGCCTCACTAAGGGGGTTACCGAGGATAAGCGGAATAAACACTGTTTCGGATTCCGTTGGCCTATTATAGGAAGGAGGCCCCAAACGGTCAAGGCATGCACGCTGCGTCCCCGGCAGTACACCAGCCGGCTCGCTTTGGGCGGGTGTGTCTGAAACTCCTTGTAATAGCATAAATGTACTGTTATTTTGGGGCCAGCCGGCGCCGTGGCAACACGGCGCCGGCTGCAACCCGGTTGGGGATTTCACGCCACCGCACGGGAAAAGGCGTAGGAGGTTATTCTTGCTGCAGCTAAACATGAAAGCTTGCACCAAATGTGGCGGAGACTTGGCCCTGGACCAGGGCGATTGGTTATGCCTACACTGCGGGACCTACTACTACACAGGTTTGTACCGATTGGTACGGCCGGACAAACCGCAGCCCCACGGAGAAAACTTTCCCGGAAGTCCCACACCCGGGGGTCCCGAGCCAGGGAGTCCCATGCCCGGGAGTCCTGCGCCTGAAACCAAGGGATGGTACCGGCCCGCGCCTGCGCCCTTGGGGCGATATCCTGCGTGGGAACGAGATCGGTTCGAGCAGCTTGAGCCGGTTGGACGCGCCGACACGTCGCTTGCGGGTACTCCGGTGGACCGCGCAACGGGGCCTGGAACTGTGGCGTTGGCGGTTTCCTGGTAACGCCTGGACAGCGAATGAGCGGAGTCCTGCTGGCTCTGGACGCTGGCGTGAGAGAGACGGGGTGGGCGGTGGTTGATTCGGGGTCTTCCAAGACGGTTGAAGCAACCGGGGTTGTCAAAACGCCGGCGCCCCGCAAGGCAGACCCGGACTCCAGGGTTGACGTCCTGCTGGCCAACCTGGACGCCTTGGTCCAACGGTGGCGGCCCTCAGCTCTGGTCCATAGCCGTCCTTCGGGCATTCCTTGGCCGGTGCCCGCGCTGGACCTACTGGAAAACCGGCTATGCCAGTGGGCCGGACGCCATCTCCTGCCGTTGCACGCTTATACCGCCCAGGAAGTCCGGCTGTCCATGGTAGGCAAAGCCAACGCCTCTCAGGACAGCTTGAACTATGCGGTCATGGAACAACTCGGGCTGATTGGCCAAAGCAAGACCACCCACGAATGGGAAGCGTTGGCGGCCGCGTATTATCACCTGCAGCTCCCAGGGCTAGACTTGCGGGCCGCCTGATCGACACTCCGCACCGGGAAGACTCCCCGTGTATAATGGCGCGGTAACGGCTACTTATCGGGGTTGGCCGCTCCGGGCCCAATAGCATATGGCCGGGGCAGAACCCCACAACGAGGATGCTCCATGCCCATTATTCAGCGGCCTTACGTGCCACCTGAAGACCAGGTCCCGGCAGAGGAAAATTACGTCAACCCCGGAGACACCCAAACCGACGGCGCCGAGTCCGGCGATCCGATCACGTTTTATTGCGATTCGATGCACATTTTCAGCAGCCTGTATTCGGCCGTGCTGTTCTTTGGGGAGCAAATGGAAGAACGGGAGCCGATACTGCGGGCTCGGATCAAAGTCAGTCCCCAGATGCTCAAGGCGATTTCCCTATTGACCAGTAAACACGTCCGGGAGTACGAAGAGGCGGTTGGCCCGATCTCGCTGCCGGACCAGGTCTACGCCGCCTGGGAATTGGAGCAGGCGGAGTAACCCGAAATGCCTTCGGAAGACGACCGCACCCTGGCTGAGGACTTGGCTTGCCCTGTTGACGTTCAACCCGGTACGGACGAGGCGACGCCACCGGATTGGGATTGGCGCCTCATGGGCACCAGCCAACCTAATGCGGCAACATTCCACATCAATCACAGCGATGTTGGCCGGGTGCTGGTCGATGCCCTGACAACTTCCGATTCGCCGCCCGACGCTCCCTTCGTCGTATCCGAGGACATCCCGGTGATCATACTGGACAGCCTGGACCTTTATTGGGCCGGGGAGTCCCGCACCAAGCTGCCCCTGGAGGGGACGCGGGTACCGGTGTCCGACGAGACCATCGAGGGTTCCAAGCAAGCCCTGGCCCGGGATTTGGCGGCGCAGCTTCGCCTGCTGCTGCTGTTGGCCACTTCCCGGCAAGGCAGGATTGCGCCCCAGCTACGCTCCAACCTGGAATACCTGCAATCGGTGCTGCGCCCTAGAGAAGCAGAACCCCCGGAACAAACGTAAACTCGTCCCCGCAGCGGCGGTCGGATGTTCAAGTTGCCCGTGGGTGTATGGCTGGGCAAGGTATGGGGTGTGCATGACTCGTGGGAACCGGAGGGGGAACGGGGATGGGACGTTCCCGGAAGTTGCTCTTAGGAAGCGGCCAACAGGCGCCGAACTGCTTCCTCGACCTGGTCCACCGGGACCGAAATGGCCTCCTCTTCCCGCCTTCCCTTTAGCTCGACCACGCCCTGCCGAAGATTTCGGGGGCTTACCACCAAGCGGACCGGCATTCCCAACAAATCGGCGTCATTCAATTTGACCCCGGCGGTCTGGTCGGGGCGGTCGTCGTATAGCGTTTCAATCCCCTGGGCCCACAGGTCGGCATACAGTTGCTCGGCGGCTTCGGCCACGTCGGCCTGGGCCAGGTTCAGCCCCACCAGATGCGCCTGGTATGGAGCAATGGGCGCGGGAAACACCACACCCTTGTCGTCGTTGTTTTGCTCCACAGCGGCCGCCAGCAGCCTGCCCACGCCAATTCCGTAACAGCCCATGATGATGGGTTGTTGCCTCCCATTTTGGTCCAGGAAATTTGCTCCCAGGGCTTCGCTGAAAAAGGTTCCCAGCTTGAAAATGTGGCCAACTTCCACGCCCCGGGTGGACTCCAACGGATTGCCGCAGGAGACGCAAAGGTGGCCCGGTTGGGTCAGGGCAATGTCGGCCATGACGTCCAGGTGGAAGTCCCTGGGGTAGTTGGCTCCCGTCAGGTGGGTGTCCGGCTTGTTGGCTCCGGCTACGAAGTTGGCCCCCATAGTTATGGAGTCGTCGCCAACTCGCGGCATGTTGTTGATGCCAACTGCTGAAGCCGACCCGGCCACCAGGCCGGCGGCCGCCACCGCTTCATCGTCGGCGAATCGTAGGTCATTGACGTGGAGCAGGTTTTTTAGCTTAACCTCGTTGACGTCCAGGTCGCCTCGAATCGTCACCAGGGTCATTTTGCCGTCGGCCAGGTAGAAGACGGCCTTCAACGTCTTTTCGGGGGGCGTGTTCAGAAACCGGCACAGTTCGGCTATGGTTTTGACGCCCGGAGTGCTGACTTCTTCCAGGGGTTGCTCCGGTTCGACCGGCGCTTGGGGCAACGCTGCCTGGGCTTTTTCGGCGTTGGCCGTGTACCCACATCCGGGGCAGGTGATCACCGTGTCTTCCCCGGCGTTGGTCGGCAGGATGAATTCGTGAGAATCCTTGCCGCCTATGGCCCCGCTATCCGCTTCGGCCATGAGGACCGGCAGGCCGCAACGGCGGTAGATGTTGCGATAGGCCCGAGCCATGGCTTGGTAGCTTTGCTCCAGCGACTCTTCGTCGCTATTGAAGCTGTAAGCGTCCTTCATGGTGAACTCCCGCACCCGGATCAGCCCGGCTCTGGGGCGTGGTTCATCACGGAACTTGGTCTGAATCTGGTAAAGGATTACGGGGAGGTCGCGGTAGCTCTGAACGTTGGCTCGCACAATATTGGTGATGACTTCTTCGTGGGTTGGGGCCAACACCATGGGACGGCCTCGCCGGTCCTCCAGGGAAAACAGGTTGTCGCCGAATGCGGCGGCCCGTCCCGTCGCATCCCAGAGTTCCCGGGGCTGAAGAGCTGGCATGGAAAGCTCCTGCCCACCGGCCGCGTCCATTTCCTCTCGGATGATGTTCTCGATCTTCCGTATGGAGCGCCAGGCCAGCGGCAAGGCGGCGTACACGCCCGCTGCCACCTGGTAGATGAATCCGGCCCGCAGCATTAGCCGGTGGCTGATGGTCTCGGTTTCGGGCTCTGCTTCGCCTACCGGGGTTCCTTCCCGCAGAGTCCGGGTGGCCAACTGAGAGAATTTCATGCCGCCGGTACTTTGTCCACTTCTTCCATAAGGGCCGGGAGCATCTCTTCCGCGGTCACCACTCGCACCTTTTCTCCCTTACGGAAAATGACCGCACGGCCCGCTCCGGCGGCAATGCCCACGTCGGCATCCTTGGCCTCGCCGGGTCCGTTGACCTCGCAGCCCATGACGGCCACGGTGACTTCTTTGTCCGATTTCTTCAGCAGGGCGTCCACCTCATTTGCCAGCTTGACGACGTCGACGTCGGCTCGGCCGCAACTGGGGCAGGCCACCAGGATGGCGCCTTTCCGGCGCAGGTTCAGGGACTTGAGGATTTCATAACCGGCCGCGACCTCGTCTGCCGAGTCGCCGCTGAGAGATACCCTGATGGTGTCGCCGATCCCCTGGTAGAGCAGCAGAGATAACCCCACCGCGGTGCGGATGGAACCCGCCTGCAACGTTCCTGCCTCGGTGATACCAAGGTGCAGCGGGTATGGGACCAAATCGGCCAGCCTGGTGTAGGCTTCCACCGTGGTCGGAACGTCAAAGGCCTTCATGGAAATTTTTATCTGATCGAAATCCTGGGCCTCCAGCAGGCTGATCTCCCAAAGGGCTGTGGCCACCATGTGGTCTACCACGCTGTATTCGCCGGTGTTGGCTTGCCCTCCCTTGGGCAACCGGTTGACCAGGTCCATGTGGCGGGAAAAACCCCTGGTGCGGCCGATGCCTCCCACCGGGGGCAGGCTGCCGAAGTTTACTCCGATGCGGATGGGAATGTTCCGCTCCTTGGCCGAAGCCACCACTTCCCGTACCTGGTCTTCATTTCTGAGGTTCCCGGGGTTCAGGCGCAGGCAATCCACGCCGCCTTTGGCGCACTCCAACGCCAGTTGGTGGTGGAAGTGTATATCAGCGATCAGTGGAATGCGGATTTGCTTCTTGATTTCCGCCATTGCCTTGGCGGCTTCCATGTCGGGCACCGCACTGCGGATTATTTCGCAGCCCGCTTCTTCCAGTTGGTGGATCTGCCGGACCGTCGCGACCACGTCCCTGGTGTCGGTCTTGGTCATGGACTGGACCGTGATGTCAGCTCCGCCGCCGACCTTCACGCCGCCCACGTAAACCGGTTTGGTTGGCCTACGTTTGTTAAACACAATCAAATGCCTCGAAAGCCAAGGTCTTGCTGCCTAGATATTACACGATACCGGGGTGAGACGCCACGGGAAGGTGCATCGGTTGCTGCAGGGTTTGTGCCGGCGGGTTAGCCGGGGAGTAAATGGCGGATGTCGTTGGCGGTTATGACGATAATGCCCGCCATCAACACTATGAACCCTATGAGATGCACCAACCCCTCTTTCTCCGGAGGCACCCGCCGCCCGCGGCGGACCCACTCCAGCACCACGAAGACAAAGCGTCCCCCGTCCAGCATGGGGATGGGCAGCATGTTCACGATGGCCAGATTGACGCTCAAAATGATGGTGATAATCAGCCAGCCGTTGATTCCGTCTTCACGCGTAAAATCTCCGGCAACCTTGGCAATTCCCACAGGTCCAGCCACCTGCGGCGCGCTGCCGGAGGAAACCGCGCCGAGAAAGCCCTGCTTGACCAACACCAGCAGTTCCCAGGTGCTGACCACGCTGTCGGCCGCGGCGGTCCAGATGGGTTTGGACCGGGACTCTTCCCGAGGGTTGATCAGCACGGGAGTGACCCCGGTCAACCACTGTTGGGCTTCGGATTGCTCGAAAACCGGGGTAACCTGCACCGCCTGTTGCCGGCCCGCCCGGTCCACCACCAATTCCATCTCCGACCCTTGGTTCTGGCCGATGGCGCTGGTCAATTCATCGATATTGGAAATGGCTCTCCCGCCGGCGCGGACTACAACATCGCCATCCCGGATTCCGGCGGATTCCGCGGGAGACCCGGACCCTACCCGGGTAATCAGCACGCGACCGGCCTCCTCTTTGATCAGGATGCCCACCAACCACCGGCCTTCGGGAACCCCGAATCGGGGGACAACGCGGCTTACCTCTTGCCGGCCGTTGCGCAGCACCATCCACTCCATTGGAGAGCTGCCGTTGAGATTAACCATTCGGGTCAAGTCGGGGACCGACTCGACCGCGTCTCCGTTGGCCGTCAGCACAATGTCTCCGGGCCGCAACCCGGCGGCCTGGGCCGGGGAGCCCTGGCTCACCTGGGAGATTTGCACCTGCCCCACCACAACCTGCTGGGGCACCATGAACATCACGGTGAAAATCACCAGGGGGAGGATGGCGTTCATGAATGAGCCGGCGGCCAGGACCAGCATGCGGGTGCCGGCTCCTTTGCCGGCCAGGCTTCGGGGAACATTGGGGTTGCTCTCCCCGGCCAGCCGCACAAATCCACCCAACGGAGCCCAATTAACGCTGTAGAGCATGTCGGCCAGGATGAAAGAGCCTCCGTCCACCTCTCGAATCTTGCCGTCGTGCTTGAGGTAGTCATCGGAGCTGGGGTCCGGCCTATCCGGGGGCCTACCGTCTTGAAGACCACGTCGAAAGAAGCGGGAAGGCGAAACCAATTCCACGGTCCGGGCGACCAGGTTACCGTGGACATCCTCGCTGGAACTTACTTTCACCAACTGCCCGGAAGACAGTTCGCCGACGCCGCCGATACCGATGAAACGTGTATCCAGGTCCAACAATACTCTGGTGCGGCCGGTGTACCAGCCCAGCGCCCGGGGCGGGAATCCTACCCCGAACTCCAGGACCTTCACTCCCATGAGCCGGGCGGTGGCAAAATGACCCAACTCGTGGATCACCACCAGAATGAGGAGCATCGGGACGATGGCCCCAATAGCTATGAGGGCAGTTCCCATGTGGCGTTAACCAGTTTTGCTATCGGCCTTGAAGTAGTTCAGGTCCGGACCATTTCCCAGGCGCGTTCGGTGGCCCATCGGTCGATTTCAAGCAATTCTTCTGCGTCCATGCCGGAAGACCCGTCATGTTCCG
The DNA here is from genome assembly GCA_963663135.2 of Dehalococcoidia bacterium. Classification (GTDB taxonomy): domain Bacteria; phylum Chloroflexota; class Dehalococcoidia; order Lucifugimonadales; family UBA3495; genus Io17-Chloro-G2. Next base: position 664,314 of record CAXXRM010000002.1, read on the forward strand.
ACAGGACCCTGTCCACCAACCGGGGAATGTCGGTAAAGCCGATTTTATGGTCCAGAAACGCATGGACTGCTACCTCGTCGGCCGCGCTGAGCACGGTGGGGAACGAACCGCCCCGGCGCCCTGCCTCAACGGCCAGTCCAAAACAGGGGTACCGGTCCGCTTCCAGGGGTTGAAAGGTTAGCGAATGGGAGATTGCCGTGTCCAACCGGGGAATCATGCTGTTGGGCAGGCGTTGGGGGTAGAACAGGGAATATTGGATCGGCAGGCGCATGTCTGGTGGGCCCAGTTGAGCTTTGATGGAGCCATCCGCGAACTCCACCATGGAGTGGATGGTGCTTTGAGGATGCACCACCACCTCTATCCGGTCCCAGGGCACTCCAAAAAGCCAGTGGGACTCAATCACTTCAAACGCCTTGTTCATCAACGTTGCGGAGTCTATGGTGATCTTGCGGCCCATTTGCCACGTCGGATGTTTCAGCGCCTGGGCCGGGGAGACCGCATCCAATTCTTCCAACGGCGTGGAACGGAAGGGGCCGCCGGAAGCGGTGATCATCAACCGCCGGATTTCGTTGGCTTCCCCTTGCAGGCACTGCCAGATGGCGCTGGGCTCGCTGTCTACGGGAAGCACCGCCCCGCCGTACTGACTTTCATAGTGTTTGATGAGCGCGCCGGCCATAACGATTGGCTCTTTGTTGGATAGGGCCACCCGCTTGCCCAGTTTCAGGGCGTTTAACGTCGGTATCAGTCCCACGCTCCCGATTGTGGCAACCATCACGAGGTCCACCTCTTCCAGGCAGACCATTTCCTGCATTGGCAGGTGGGCAACGCCCGGTGGCAGCGGTGTAATCGGCGCTAAGCTGTAGGCGTAACGGGGACGGAACTCCTCGATTTGCCGCGCCAGCAACTCTGAGTTGTTGCCCGCCGCCAGTCCGACCACGTCAAACTCATCCCGGAAGGCCCTGACAACATCCAGGGTCTGCGTCCCGATGGATCCGGTGGAACCCAGTACTACTATCTTTTTCATGGCTTTAGCACCATTACAACAAGATAATACACTGTGGGGATAGACACCACAACGCTATCCATTCGATCCAGGATTCCGCCGTGTCCGGGCAGGATGCCTCCCGCGTCCTTGGCGTTGGAGATGCGCTTGAATTTGGATTCTAGCAAGTCACCGACTTGGGCCGCGACTCCAACCGCAATCCCCAGTAACGCTTGCTGCCAAACCGGAATTCCGAGGTCCAGAATCTGTCCCAAGACCAAAGCGGCCGCCACTGCTGCGGCCATGCCGCCCGCGCTGCCCTCCCAGGTCTTGTTTGGGCTGATCCTTGGCGCCATGGGATGTTTGCCAACGGACCGGCCGGTTAGGAACGCGCCGGTGTCGGTGGCGAATGTGGCCAGCGTGGCGAACAGGAGGAAATTCCTCCCCAGAGGCTCGGGCAGGACCAGTTCCCGCAAGGCCAACGCGTGGGTAAGCAAGAACCCCACGAATACCCCGCCGGCCAACGCATAGGCCAGGGATTGCGGTCCCCACTTGCCGTTATAAAAAGCGATAAACCAGAGGAGCGTTGCGAACCCGCCCGCAGCCAGGACCCCACCGGAAACAACCAGGAAGCTCTCGAGTCCGGACGCTGCCTGAGCCCCCAGTACCAGGGCCGCCATCCATGCGGCGCCCAACAGGAAGGGCGGCTGCCCGGAGGAAACGGAGGCGGAGTGGGAGTATATAAGACCGTAGAACTCCCGGATGCCCAGGACCGCCGCCGCCAGCACCAAAAGGGTTAACCAGGGAGCGCCCCACCAGACCGCGGCCAGTAAGATGGGAAGCCCCACCGCCGCCGTTAGCACCCGCGCCAGCAAGGGTCAGGCCCCGGAGTCTACTCTGCCGAAACGTCTTTCGCGGTTCCCAAAGTCCTCCAGTACCTGCTCTAATTCGGCCGAGCCCAGGTCCGGCCAAAGGGTGGCGGTGTGGTAGTACTCGCTATAAGCGGACTGCCACAAGAGGAAATTGCTAATGCGCATCTCGCCGCCGGTCCGGATAATCAGGTCCGGGTCAGGGCAGTGGGACGTGAACAGGTAGGAATTGAACCGGTCCTCGGTTAACTCCTCCGCGGGCACGCCATCGCGGATCACCCGGCGGACGGCTTCCAGGATTTCGTCCCGTCCCCCGTAGTCAAAGGCCACGTTCAGCGTAATGCCGGTATTGGCGGCGGTAAGTGTTTGAGCGTGGATCACCGCCTTGCCAAGTTCTTTGCCAAGGTGGTCCAACTTGCCAATGTGCTTGATGCGGACGTTGTTTTCGTGCAGCGCCTTCGTCTGGTGGTGGATGGCGTTGTTGAGGATTTCCAGGATCCCCCGCACCTCTGTCTCGGGCCGGTTCCAGTTCTCGGTGGAAAAGGCATACAGGGTAACGAATTTGACCCCCTTGGCGTCTAGGCACTCCAACACCCTTTGAATGCGGTCCACGCCGACCTTATGGCCGGCCAAGCGCGGGAGACCCCGATTTTGCGCCCACCTACCGTTACCGTCCATGATAACGGCGACGTGCAACGGGACCTTGGGGCTTTGCAGCCTGGGGTTTTCTGAAGCGGCGGCAGGACCTGGCATCGGCTAGACCTGCATAATCTCCGCTTCTTTGGCTGTGCCCACCTGGTCGGCTTCTTTGGTGTGGCCGTCGGTGGTCTTTTGCAACTGGTCCTGGGCTCGCCGGTTCTGGTCCTGCGAGATTGCTTTGTCCCGTTCCAATTTCCTCAGCGATTCCAGGCCGTCCCGCCTGACATTGCGGATGGCCACCTTGCCATCTTCGATCTTCTTCTTGAGGAGGCGCACCATTTCTTGGCGTCGCTCCTGGTTCAGGGGAGGTATCGGGATGGTGATGTTGTTGCCGTCGTTGGATGGATTGAATCCCATTTCCGATCGCATCAAGCTTTTTTCAATCACCTGCAACGACCCTTTGTCCCAGGGTTGCACCAAAATCGCCCTGGGGTCCGGAGCGGATATCGACGCTATCTGCTTGAGCGGGGTGGCGGCCCCGTAATAGTCCACTGTCAGGTTTTCCACGAGGGAAGGGGCGGCTCGGCCCGTGCGCAAAGAACTCAACTCCATCTTCAGAGATTCAATGGCCCGGTCCATTTTTCTGGATGTTTCGGATAATACGTGCTCCGGCGTTTCCCCGGAGCCGCTCTCACGTTTCTGTGCCATGGTCAAGCCCTCTTGCTAATAATCGTTCCGATCGTATCACCGCACAGGATCCTGTCCATGCTTCCTTCCTGGAAGATATCGAACACAATGATTGGGAGCTTGTTTTCCATACAAAGCGTCAAGGCCGTGGAATCCATCACCTCCAATCCCAGATTCAAGGCATCCATGTAATCCAACGAACGAAAACGTTTGGCCTCGGGATTTTCGTTGGGGTCTGAATCATACACCCCGTCGGCCTTATGCTTGGCCATCAACAACACTTCAGCGTTGATTTCCAAGGCCCGTAATGCCGAAGCGGTGTCGGTGGTCATGAAGGGATTGCCGGTGCCCGCAGCGAAAAGGACCACTCGGCCTTTTTCTAGGTGGCGTATCGCCCTTCGCCGTATGTAGGGCTCGGCCACGGCTTGCACTTGCAGGGCGGACTGGGTGCGGGTGGTGATGTCCTGGCGTTCCAAGCCGTCTTGCAGCGCCAAAGCGTTGATCAAGGTGGCCAACATCCCCGCGTAGTCGGCGGTGGCCCGGTCCATTCCCTGCGCTTCTGCGGCCTCACCCCGCCAGATGTTTCCCCCGCCAATGACCACCGCCAATTCCACGTCCATTCGGTGGGCGGAACCGATTTGGCGGGCTACGTAATTGACTGCTTCTGGGTCAATACCAAACGGGCTGGAGCCCTTGAGGGACTCGCCGCTGATTTTAAGCATTACCCGGCGATAACAAGCCTGGCGCATATGCTTGGGCAGAGGCTACTCTCCCAGGGCTAACCGGGTAAACTTGCGCACCCGGATGTTCTCTCCAACTTTGGCGGCCACTTCTTTGATGGTGTCTTCAACCGAAGACCCGCTCCCTTTGATGAAAGGTTGCCGAAGCAAGGTCACCTGGGCTGCCGGTCGAGTATCCCCTTCCTCCATCTCGTCTGCATCAACGTATGCGGGGGCCATTGCCGCCACCTGCATGGCCAGGTCATGCGCCAAGCTGCGAAATTCCGGCGTGCGGGCCACGAAGTCGGTCTCGCATCCCAGCTCCACCATGGCCGCAACCCGGCCTCCCGTGTGGACGTAGGCCTCGATTATGCCCTCGGTGGTAACCCGGTCCGATCGCTTGGCCACCTGGGCCAGTCCTTTCTGGCGCAGCAACTCCGTCGCTTTTTCCAGGTCGCCGTCGGCGTCCACCAAGGCCTGCTTGCATTCCATCACACCGGCTCCGGTTTGCCCCCGAAGCTCCCGGACTAACTCGACAGTGACCACTAGGGAATCCCTCCTGCCTGGCTAACGGATAAGCAAATTTGCTGGTTGTTCTACTCTTGGGTAGGCTCTCCGGGTGATACTTCACCCGGAATTCCACCTGAAAATCCCGGGACGCCGGAAGCTCAGGCCGGGTCGGCTTCCACTTCCGCCGGCTGCTCCCGCGACTCCATCTCGGAAAGAAGGACCTCCGGCATTTCCACTGCCGGGTAATCTGCGTCGCCGGCTCCGACGTTGGCGTCCAAAGCGGCCTCTTCCTGCTCGGTTAGCATTCGAGCCTCTTGCTCCGCTAGCTCAAGCTCCTCGCGCTCGGCTTGCATCCGCGCCTCCCTCAGGGCCAAGCCTTCCAAGGCGGCGGAGGCGATCTTGCCGGTGATGAGCCTTATAGACCGGACTGCGTCGTCATTACCGGGAATGGTGTGGGTAACCTTTTCCGGGTCGCAGTCGGAATCCACGATGGCGAAGATTTCCACCCCCATGCGCCGGGCCTCGGCGATGCACAGGTCCTCCTTGCCGATGTCTATGACGAACAGGGCTTTGGGAAGCTCGTTCATGTCCCGAAGCCCGGTGAAATACTTCTCAAGACGGTTGAGGGTGTCCCTGGTCTTGACTGCTTCCTTCTTGGGCAGGACTCGGAAATAACCCTGGTCCCGCTTTTGCTGCAGGTCCAGCATGTAGTTTATGCGGGTTTTGATGGTCTGGTAATTGGTAAGAGTGCCGCCCAACCAGCGCTGGTTAACGTACCACATACCGCAACGGTCGGCCTCGCTCTGCACCACTTCTTGGGCCTGCCGCTTCGTCCCTACGAACAGCACCTTGCCGCCATCGGCCACCAACTGGGTCATTGCCCGGCAGGCGTCGTTGATCTTGCCCAGGGTCTGCTGCAGGTCAATTATGTGGATGCCATTGCGCTGGGTGAAGATGTACCGCTTCATCTGCGGGTTCCAACGGCGCGTTTGGTGGCCGAAGTGCACTCCTGCTTCCAGCAGCGACTTCATAGTCACCGGCTCTCGGTGGGGCGCAACGACCGGCTGTGCTTCCGCCGTGGGGGCCGCTGTTTCCAGCGGTGGTTCTGCCGCTCTTACCATACAACCTGCCTTTCTGTTATGTTTTTGGACTCCGGCGCGTCAATACTATCAAACCCGGAACAGTATAGTGTTTCAGCCGCCGGATTTCACCGGACTAACGGATCTTCCGAGCGAATTCAGCGTGAATTCGGTCCCTGGAGGATGGTGGTCTTGAAAGCGAGTATAACACAGGCGAAAATGCCGGGCAATTATATCCGCGTGTATGTTGGAATGGGTTCTATGTTGGAACTCATGCGAAGAAAGCCAGTCTGACCAAGTTCAACGCAACCGCGCCGGCCAGGCCAGCGGCCAGGTCATCCGCCATGATGCCTACTCCTCCCGGCAGGCGCTCCAACCGGTTGATGGGGAACGGCTTTATGATGTCCAGCGCCCGGAAGCACAAAAAAGCAGCCGCCAGCCAGGGAAGCGTCTTGGGCAGCAGCAGGCAGGTGACCCACATTCCGATCACCTCGTCCCACACCGCTTGAGGAGGGTCCAACAGGGTCGGTTTTACCAGCGTCCCCGTCGCCCAAACCCCTAGCGCCGCGCCCAAGGCGATCATCAGGTAAAGGGCGGGGGAATCGCCGGAAATTGGCAGCGCCCAATAGACTGCCAGGGCGATTGCGCTGGCAACGGTTGCCGGCGCAATTGGCGCAAACCCAGACCCCAACCCGGTGCCGAAAGCCCACCCGACGCGCGAGACGGCCGCCCCCAAGAAGGGGTTAGCCATACCCCAGCCGTTCCAGGTCTTCTTCTCCCATGCCCAGGTAGTGGCCCAGTTCGTGCCACAACGTAATGCGTATTTCCCGGACGGCCTCGGCCCGGGTAGCGCAGCGGCGCAGAATCGGTTGCCGGTAGATGGCAATGCGCTCCGGAAAGCCGGAAGCGCCGGGGCCACCCTCCCGTTCCGAAAGAGGAACGCCAGTATACATCCCGAGCAGGGAGCCCGGGTCGGCGTCTAGGTATTCCGAGTCCTGATCGCTGGGCCAGTCCTCCACCACCACGTCAATTTCGTCCAGGGCGACCTTCAGCCGTTGTGGGGCCCGCTGATAGACCTGGTGGTAGGCGCGGCGCACCAGGCGGACAAACTCCCGTCGCGACAGGGCAATCAAGAACCTGCGCCAACCCGGTGCCGAATGTCCTTAAGAATCTGCACGTTTTGGGTGTCGGGACCCTTGCCTTCCGCCCCCGGCACTTCCAGGAAAAATGGGACCCGGTGGAAAGCCGGATTGCTCATTATCGTTTCAAAGCCGTCGACTCCGATAAACCCCTCCCCAATGTTGTCGTGGCGGTCTACGCCGGAGCCCAGGGGCCGTTTGGAGTCGTTGGCATGGACCGCGACCAGGTTCTTCAACCCAATCTCCTGGTCAAATTCGTCAATCATCGCGTTGATTCCGGACTCGGACGTCAGGTCGTAACCCGCGGCGAAACTGTGCTGTGTATCCAGACAAATGCCGAGCCTAGGGCTGTCCACTTCGTTCAATATCCGGCCCAACTCCTCAAACTTGGCCCCGATATGCTGGCCCATTCCGGCCATGTTTTCCAGCGTCAGGCGAGGCCCTTCGGGAGATTGGTCCAGCACCCGGTTTATCGCCTCCACGGTCTGCGGGAATGCCGCGTCGTATCCCTTGCCGCCGTGGCTGCCGGGGTGAACTATGACGCCGTCCGCCCCTATATCCGCCGCCAGCCGCATGTAGTTCACCAGGGAGTCGATTCCCTTTTCCAGGTTAGCGGCATTGGGCGTTCCCAGGTTGATGAGGTAGATGGCATGGAGGAACACTGAGCCGATGCTCCTTTCCGCCGCCTGTTGCCGGAACGATTCGATCTCCGTTCCGGGGATGGGCTTGAAGGCCCAACCCTGGGGAGACGAACCGAAGATTTGCAGGGCTTCGCAGCCGATTTCAGCGCCGCGGGCTACGGCCTTGCTAATGCCACCAGCCGTGGATACGTGAGCCCCGATGAGCATGGCGACCTCAACTTCTTGGAGTGTGCTCTCATTATACGACGTTCAGGTTGGACCGGCGGCGACCGTAGCATTGTATGAAAGCATTGCACGAACCGGCGCCTTGTCCAAGATTCAGGCATATAATGCGGCCAATATGAAGGCATTGTTTGTAGACCGGCCCGGCCGGCCCCCGGCGCTCTCGGTGAGGGAAGTTCCTACCCCGACCCCCGCACTGGGAGAGGTCTTGGTCCGCGTGGAAGCCTGCGGGTTTTGCCACCATGACCTGCTGGTTATGACGGGCGCCCTGCGCCGGGGCGTTGCGCCGGGAGTTATCCTGGGCCACGAAATTTCCGGCGCTGTCGCCGCCACCGGCAACGGTGTTACCCGCTTAAAGGAAGGGGACCCGGTGGTCAGCATCCTCACCGCGGCATGCGGGACCTGCGACCGATGCCGCCAGGGTCGGGAGCACCGCTGCCGGGTTGGACGGGGTATCGGCCACGGTCGCAACGGCGGGTTCGCCGAATACGCTGCCTTGCCCGAGTCTTGCCTGGTGAAAATACCGGACACCTTCGACCTTGCCCAGGCAGCCCTTTTCGCCTGCCCGATTGGAGTCTCTCTGCAGGCCATTCAATATTCCGCCCGGGTCCAACCCTTCGAAACCGTCGTGGTCACTGGCGCCGGGGGAGGTCTTGGCATTCATGCTGTGCAGGCGGCGACGGCATTGGGGGCCCGGGTCCTGGCGGTGACTTCTTCTCCCGAAAAGCTTGGCGCAATCGCAACCATGGGGGGCGAGGAGATACTGCACACTGAAGAACTGGACTTCAGCGAAATGGTCCTGGCCCTTACCGAAGACCAGGGGGCCCCGGTGGTGATTGATACCGTGGGTTCGCCCCTTTTCCCGTCCAGTTGGGCCAGCCTGGCCCAGTACGGGCGGTTGGCACTTCTGGGGGAGGTAGGCGGAGGCTCGGTGGCGTTGAACCTGGCGGAAATTATCTTCCGGGACGCCCAAATCCTGGGGTCTTCCGGCGTGTCCCTGGCCGTGGTAGAACAGGTGGCCGGCATGGCCGCCCGGGGTGAGTTGCGCCCCACAATTAGCCGGAGCTTTTCGCTTGATGAAGCGGGCGCCGCCTTTGAGCTTTTGGCCACCCGCTCGGTCCTGGGCCGGCTGGTGTTCAGACCGGGCTGGTGACCGGCGGTTTAACCGTCTCCGGCGCCGGGCCCTATTACGTTACCGCCCAAATAGGGAAAACAGTCCCGCCGCCGCGGCAGCGGGCGCCCTCCGGCCCAGTCGGAACACCCGGCCCAATTCACCCCGGTCCCAAATCACCAGGAATTGGCTGGCGATGAAGATGGAGCTATAGGTCCCGCACACCGCGCCGATGGCCACCGCCAGCAACAGCTCCCTGATGCTAGGGCCTCCCAGCAGCAACATTGCCACCAGCACGAAAAGGGTGGTGCAGCTGGTGTTTAGCGAGCGTCCGATGGTCTCTATGACGCTGAAGTTCACCGTAACGTCCAACCGACGGTCGGGATGCCGGATGATGTTCTCCCGAATGCGGTCAAACACGACGATGGTGTCGTTTACGCTGTAACCCGCAACGATCAGGATTCCGACGATGAACATGGAGTTCACTTCCATGTTGATGACCCGGCCCAGGATGGAAAACACGCCAAGCACCACCAGCACGTCGTGCACCAGGGCGAGTATGGCGCTGACGCCGTAGCGGTAGGCCTTGGGAACCCGGCGGAAGGCGTACCAAACGTAAAGCAAGATGAACACCGACGCCGCCAGCACGGCAAAGAAGGCGTTGCGCACCGTTTCCGCCGCAATTATCGGCGAAACCGATGCGAAGTCCACCTTTTTTCGATCCAGCCCCAGAAATTCTTCCAGGTCCCTCTCAATAATCTCCCGCTCGGACAGGCCACCCCCTACCGCCTCTTCCAACTGTATCGTGCGGATGAACGCGTCGCGACTGCCTATCTTTTGGACCAGCGCTTCCGGGTGTCCCAAAGCGTCCAATCTCTGCTGTATCTGCTCTTCTTCGACCGGTCGGTCAAAGCTGACCTGCAATACCGCGCCGCTGCTGAAATCGATGCCAGGGTTTAGTCCCGAATTCAGGGTCGACCAGCCGGGAGGAGCAATCATCGAAATGAGCCCAGGCAGGATCAGTAGCGCGGAGAATAGGAAGTACCACCCGCGTTTTCCCACTATGTTGACCACTACTAACCGCCTCCCTGCGCCACCGGGCCGGTGCGTCGTATCTTCTCCGGAGTGTAAAGGCTGATACGGTGCGCCAGGCCAATCAACCCCGTCAGTTGAAGCAGGTTACGGCTCACGAAGACTGCGGTAAACATGCTGACCGCGACCCCCAGGAACAAGCTGATCGCAAACCCGGTGACCAGGCCTCCGCCCAGCCGGTCGCCAAACCAAAGGAGCACCAGACAAGTGATCATCGTGGACACGTTGCTGTCCCGGATAGCCGGCCAAGCCCGGCTGAACCCTACTTCCATTGACGATCCCAGGGTCCGGCCAATGCGCATCTCTTCCTTCATCCTTTCAAATATCAGGATGTTGGCATCCACCGCCATGCCGATGGATAGTATGAACCCCCCGATGTGGGACAAGGTCAGCGTAATGGGTATCATTTTGAATAATGCCAGCAGCGCCACGGCGTAAAAGACCAGGGCCAGCGACGCCACCACGCCCGCCATTCGGTAGTAGGCCAGCATGAACAGCATGACGATGCCCAGGCCGACAAATCCGGCCAACAGGCTGTTGCGCAAGGACTCGGATCCCAGCAAAGCCTCCACGTCTCTTTCCTGGATCAACTTTAGGGGCACGGGCAAACGTCCGGACTCCAGTTGGATGGCAATGGTCCGGGCTTCCTCCCGGGTAAAGTTGCCGGTGATCTGGCTCCTGCCGTCACGAATCCAGGCCCGCGCCACCGGCGCAATCAATTCATCGTCATCCAGGAACACCGCAATCCTTCCCGTGTCCTGGCGCTGGAAGAGCCTCCGGGTAAGATCGGAGAAAACCTCGGCCCCACGGCCGTCAAACTGGATATTGATGGCCCAGCCCACACCCGAAGGGTCTGCGGACACGTCAGCCCTGGCCAGATTGTCGCCGGTCAGCCCGATTTCAGCATCGGTGAAAGTGATGCAGGAAGGATCGCTGCAAGTACGTTCCCTGAACTCCAGCCTTGCCGTCTGGCCAATCAATTCTTTGGCGTCATCGATGCCGCTGGTGACCGAAAACTGATTGATGGCGCCGATTTTCGCTTTCAGGACATTGGATAAATCCCGGCGGGCGTCCGGGCTAAGGGTGGCAGACCTGATTTGCAGCTCCCGGTCGCTCAGCCAGAGGATATTGAGATTTTCCACACCCGATGAAGCAAGCGCAGCTTCCAGGTCGGCAAGAACCTGATCGTCTTCGACCGGCTCTGCAAACTGCACCCGGGTCAACGAGCCGGTGGCCCCTGGCAACTGGATTATGACCCGGTCATCGCCGAACTGTTGGATGATGGGTTCCTCGGTGCCGAAGCGGTTTACCCGCTTGGTGATAATGTCCAGCACGCCCGCCATCTGGTCTGCCGTGGGCTCTCCAATCTGCGTCACTTCAAAAGAGAGCAGGTCCCCATACTCGGCCTCCAGCGCATCGCGTAACTCTTGAATGACCAGATCGTCGAGCGACTCGGAACTGATCCGGAAACTGTTGAGGCTGCGCTCCTCAACCGAGAATTCTGTCTGTAGGGCCGTTTCCAGGGTTTCGGTCAGTTGCTCGGTGGTGACTACCCTGGATTCGGGCTGGGCTTCCGGCGCGCTCTGAGCTTCCGGCTCCTCCGAATCTTGGGAGGCCGGGCCGTCCTCCGCAGCACCCTCCGGGGCTGCCCCGGTTTCGTCACCGGGCGCAGGGGTGTCTTCCGAGGCCTCCTCGGGGGGGTCGGCTACTTCTAGAGCCGAAGGTTCGGGCGCCGAGGGTTCGGGCGCCGAGGGTTCGGGAGGATTCGTCGAAATAATGACGTCCAATCTGGTGCCGGTGTCGGCCTGGTAGACCAGGTGACCGCCGCCCTGCAGGTCAAGGCCAAGCTTCAATCCCATCGGACCGTTGCCGCTCCTTTCCAGGGCGGGGAAACCGGGTATGTCTACATTGACGTCCCTGAATCCCAGGGCTGCCAGGGCAATGCCCAAGATCAGCAATATTAGAATGGAAAGCCGGATATTCCGGGCCCGCATTTACTACTCCCGCGCTGGTCGGTCTGATACGGTCTGTTCCGCCAAGGCCAACGCCTCCTCCCGAGTGTGAATTTCCCCCGAAGCGTGTGCTTCGGTAATTGCTGCCAGAATCTCTCCCACCAACGGGCCTGGCTCCAGGGCCAGATGGTCCATCAGGTCGTGGCCCGTTATCAGGCGGGTCGGGCCCTGGGGCCGCGGTTGCTCTAGGCCGCATTCCAACACACGGCCAATCATTCTAGCATGAGCCGACCACTGTTCCAGCGACAGATTGGGACCTTTCGCGGCCAAATAGTCCGCCAGGGCCAGGAAAAGGGTATCTACGGCCACCCCTCCCAGGTCGCGGAAATACCGGTGAATCGCCCGGGGTGTGGGCTCTTGACCCTTCTGGCTCATGTTCCCCGGCCTCAGGTGGTGCGTCACCATATCGCGGACCATGCCGACGGCGCGGGAGCCCAGCCGCAATTGGGTCAACCGACTCTCCGCCATCGATGCTCCAAGCTCGGAGTGGCCCAGGAACCGGGTCTTGCCGGTTTCATCGGTGGCTTTGGTCTGCGGCTTTGCGATGTCGTGGAACAGGGCCGCCAGTTTCAGAATGGTCCGGCGGGAATGACCGTCGCTGATGTTTTCGCTGAAGTAGTCAGTGGTTTCCGGAGTCCAGGGGACGAAAATGAACACCGGCGAGTTTTGATGCCCCCCGGTAATATCCTCGGCTGCCTCTACGCAGTGCAGCACGTGTTCCCAAACGTCCCAATAGTGGACCACCGGTTGTTCCACTCCCTTGGTGGCTGCCAGTTCCGGGATTAGCCGGCAAAGGAGGTCCAGTCGGTCCAAAATCACCAAGTAACGCTTGGCGTTGGCCAAGGAAAGGATGCCCAGAAACTCGTCTCGCTGTCTCTCCGCCGAGACCTGGCTCAAAAGGTGTGCCTGTTGTCGCACCAGGCTGGCCGTTTCGGGGTCGAGGGCAAAGCCAAGCTGAGAGGCCAACCTGACCGAACGCAGCAGGCGGCCGGGGTCATCGTGAAAAATTGTGGGTGATATGGCCCGGATACGCTTCTGCACCAGGTCCGGGCGTCCCCCGGATGGGTCGATCACGCGGTCCGGCCAGTCCGCCCTTTGACGGTCGTCCCATTGCAGCGCCATTGCATCCACGGAAAAGTCCCGGCGCGCCAGGTCTTCCTGAATACTCCCGGAAAAGGAGGTAACGTCGATAGTACAGGGTTGGCGCTCCCCGGATTCTTCCTCGGCCGGCGCCATCACCCGGAAGATTCCCCGGGTTGGGTCCAGGGGAGCGATGGAGCCGCCCAAGCGGCGGGCCAGGGACCGGGCAATGCGCTCTGAATCACCTTCGACCGCGAGATCCAGATCGTGTTGCGGGGTCCCGCCGGGGGAGCGGGACCGCAAGGCGTCGCGCAGGTATCCGCCCACTATGTATGCCGACGCGCGGTCGTCGACGAAACACCGGTTGATGCGGTCAAGGAAGGGTGAGTCTAAGCCTATTCCACCATTGGCGATAGCCATGAACGTCAAGGGCCTGTAGGGCCCCGCCTCAGGCTGGTCCGCGCTGGGGTTCCGACCCCTCCGCGGCATGGTGGCTCGCTGCGGTCACGGCGCTCTGTTGGTCCTCTTCAGCGGTATCGCCGGGAGGATCATCATCCCGCTCCGCGGCCGGTGGGCTGGACTCCCCCTCTGAGGATTCGTCCTCGTCGTCTTCCGATGGCTCGTCGGAGATCTTCCAGAGGCTGTCGGGAGACACCAGGTGGTCGATGAACAGGACGCCGCTGAGGTGGTCTGTCTCATGTTCCAAGGCCTGGGCCAACAGCTCATCGGCGTTTATGCGCACAACCTTGCCGTCCAACCCCAGGGCCTTGGCCCTGACTTTGACCGAACGCTTGACCATGCCCCGGTACCCAGGCAGGCTGAGGCAACCCTCCACGACTTCCCTCTCGCCTTCCCGGCGGGTAATCTCTGGATTGACTAACACCAGCGGTTCTTCCATGTCCGGGGTCTGAATGACGGCGACTTTTTCCAGGGACCCCACCTGGTTGGCGGCGAGCCCCACGCCGTGGTGACTGTGCATGGTCTCAACCATGTCGGATGCAAACTTTTTCAAACCTGGCAGGATCTTGCCTACTTTGTTGGCGTGCTTCCGCAAGATGGGATCAGGCACCAGCCGCATGTTCAGAATCGTCAACTCAAGACTCCTCTAGCCAGTAACCAGTAATGGTTCGCCTGCAGCCCGGCCCAATGGCTTTGACTGTCAGCTACAAAACCGGAGCGTCTCCGGCCATTCCTAGTGGACCTGGCCGGAATCATTATATTGGGGCCAATCTGAGAGTGTAAAGGCAAGCTACAGCACATGGACCGGGTCCACGTCAATGATACACCCGGGGCCGGGGTTCACTCCCTCCAAGAACCGGTGCAGACCGCGACCCCTTACCAACAGATGCCACCGGTGACGGCCGCGCAACCGGGAGGGCGTGCCGGGAGCCGGGCCTATGATTTGTACGTCGGTCAACCCTTGCGCCGAGGCCTGGTGTCGGAGTTGCCTGGCCATGGCCAACGCCGCCCGCTGACAGACCGCCGGGTCTGCGTCCTGCCATACCATGTGCACCAACCGGTTGAATGGAGGATTGCCCATCTGGCGGCGAAATTGCATTTCTTGGCGGTATAGCAACCCGTAGTCCTGGCTGGCGGCCGCCGTGATTGCGTAGTGATCCGGGCGGTAGGTCTGGATTACAACTTTACCGGGCGAAGCCCCCCGGCCCGCCCGCCCGGCAACTTGACATAACAAACTGAAGTTGCGCTCGCCGGCCCGGAAGTCGGGTAGAAACAGCCCGACGTCGGCCAAGATGACTCCGACCAAAGTGACGTTGGGAACGTCCAATCCCTTGGCTACCATCTGGGTGCCAACCAGCACCTGGGTCTCGCCGCTGGTCAGCCGCCGCATGATCTCCCCGGCGCCGGATTCGGTCCCGGTCCCGCCCCGGTTGGTGTCGGCATCCCACCGGTCCACCACCGCGTCCGGAAACCGTTCGGACACGGCATCCACCACCTTTTGGGTTCCGATTCCAAGCTGGCGGATATGGACTCCCCCGCAACTGCGGCAATGGCGTGGAAATCGGGTTTTCCGGTTGCACCGGTGGCACCACAGGCGGCCGTCGGCCGAATGGTGCGTCAAGGAAACGTTGCATCTGGAGCAGGTGGCGACGTAGCCGCAGTCACGGCACTGGACGATGGGTGCGCTGCCGCGACGGTTCAGAAACAAGATCGTCTGTTGTCCGGAACGCAGCCGCTCCGCCATGTACCCGGCGAGGGGACGGCTAAAAATGCTTCTGTTGCCGTCCTTCAATTCCTGGCGCATATCACAGACTTCTACCTGGGCCATGTCCTGCCCTGGGTCACCGTCCGGGCTGTGAATGCGGCGAGGAAGCTCCAACAAGCGGTGATGGCCCCGGGCCGCATGGTAGTAGGTTTCTACGTCCGGAGTTGCGCTGCCCATGACTGCCGTTGCGCCGGTCAGACGGGACAACTCAAGGGCAGCGCTCCGGGCGTGGTAAAAGGGTTGAGACTCCACCTGCTTGTAGGTCCACTCGTGCTCCTCATCGATGACAATGATTCCCAACTGCTCCAGCGGCGCGAACAGGGAACTTCTTGGTCCAACCACCACGTCGTAGGCGCCGTCGCGGATTTCCCACCACCGGTCAAACTTTTGCCGTGCCGTGAGTCCGCTGTGAAGCACCGCCACCCTGCCGGGAAATCGCGCGTTGACCCGTTCCAGGGTCTGGGGCGTAAGAGCGATCTCCGGCACCATGAAGATGGCCTGACCCCCCCGGTTGACCACCGTCTGGATAGCCCGGAGGTAAACCTCGGTCTTGCCGCTTCCGGTGACGCCATGAAGCAAAAAACTGCGCGCGGTTTTCTTGGGGTCCTCCAGAATCTGGACAATGCGGTCCAGGGCGTCTTGCTGTTCACCGGTCAAGTCGAGCCGCTGCGGGTTTAGCTCCTGGGGACGGACTGCCTCCGGGGCCGCCTCTTGGCGGACCCAGTCCATGCCCAATAGCCCCTTGGCGAACACCGCCCGTACCAACCCGTTGCCAAAAGTTTTGTTGGCCAGAGCGGCAGGATAAGTTCCGTTCTCGGACCGGATCGCCTCAACGAGCTCTTTTTGGCGCGGGGGTAGGCTGTCAAGGGTTGCCGCGGCGAGGGGTTCAAGGATGAAGAGGTAGCATTGGTACTTGGGAGAAATCTTGGGATGGTTCAAGTCGACCCGCCGGTCAACCAATCCCTTTTCAACCAGGCGGTGCAATTCCCGTTCCCCGGATCGCCCCAGCAGTTTCAGGAACTGCTTTTCTTCCAGGTGGCGCTTCTGGTCCAATTGTCCCAAGGCTTCTCTGCTCTGGGGGCGTAGTTGTTCTATCCGGGAGTCGGCTTCCCTTTCGGCGTGGTCGCGGCCGGAAATCCTCGAGCGCACCCTCCCCTCGAATCCCGGGGGCAGCATCAGTCCAAGGGCGCTGAATAAGGAGCAGAGGTAGTAGCGGCTGAGCCATTTGCCCAGGGCCAAGTGAGGTGCGCTAACCACTGGCGCGGGTTCAACCGCGTCCAGCACGTCGCGGGTTACTTCCACCTGAGGAGCCGAGGCCAACTGCATGACCACGCCCTGTAGAGTGCGGCGGCCAAAGGGGACCCAAACCAGTTGGCCGGGTTCTAGGGACATTCGAGGAGGGACGCTGTAGGAGAAGGTGCGCCCCGGGCCCACTGGGGCATCCACCGCCACTTCTACGTAGTCCATGAGGTTAGCGCCTAGCCGGAGACATCACCATGACTGACGTTGTTGCTGCATTACCGGCTAAGACCGGCTGCAGCGTACCTTTCAACCCGCCCCGATGCCTGGCTATCCCCGACTTTGGGGCTGAGACCGGTCCCGACGGGGGACGGTCTTTTCCTTGATACGGGCCGCCCGGCCCTGGAGCCCGCGCAGGTAGTAAAGTTTGGCCCGCCGCACCGAACCCCGGCGGGTTACCTCTAGTGACTCGATTAATGGGGAATACCTGGGGAAAATCCGTTCAATTCCAATGCCGCCGGAAATCCGCCGGACCGTGAAGTTGGCGGCGGGACCATCCCCGTTCTGGAGCCGGATCACGACTCCTTGAAAAGCCTGGATCCGCTCCCGCTCTCCTTCCCGAATGCGGAAGTTGACCTTAACGCTGTCGCCGGGGCCAAAGTCAGGAATGTTGGGATTGGCCCCCGTTTTTACTAATTGGTGGGTATCCATAAGTCGTCGCCTGCTTCAAATAATGTGTTTGATTCGTGAGCCCGTATGCCCCAGTCTGCCGGTGGTGGGCGGTAGTGGACTCGAACCACTGACCTCTTGCGTGTCGAGCAAGTACTCTAACCAGCTGAGCTAACCGCCCATAGTGAGGGTGTGACCGTGAGTCATGCCCGAGAATTCTAGCATGGAGAGTCCAAGCCCGTCCAACGGGGCACCGGCCCGCTCAGGGCAAGGAATTCTTACGTTACTGGCAAATCTTAGATCTAAAGTGATGCTTTATGGCCTCTTGTCCGACCGCGCCGGCCAGGGGCCATTCCCGCCGCGGCGGGAATCCAGGGCCCTGTCGGTGCGTCGATACGTGTATAGCAACGGGGAAACGCCCAACGTGCACCAGTCGCACCCCTCCACCTCCAAGGAGCGCTCTATGGCATCTTAGACATCATCAAAACCGACCCGCTGGCTGATTACGACAAGTTCGTTCAGGCCTTCCAAGACCCCGACACTGTGCTGGAAATCTGAGTTGGTTTCTTACCTTTCACCCTGGTCCCCGCTCCGTCTGCGCCCCTGCGGGCCCGCCAATGCGAAGACTATCATCCCCAACCCGGCCACTGCTGCGCCCAGCCGGAATACGTCCCGGAATGCCAGCACAAAGGCCTGGGTTTGCCCGGCGACGGCGTTGATTCCCTCGCTTGACAGGCCGGCCAGGTGGTATTCCTGGCTCAGGGCCAAGATCCCACCGACGATGGCTACGGAAAACACCGTCCCTCCGGCTTGGGCCAGCGAAAGGGCCGCCGACCCGGTGCCCATGCGGTCGGTTGGGACGCTGCTCAACATCAAGGCATAGGCCGCCGATTGGAATAGACCCAGCCCCGACCCCACCACCGCCATTCCGAGGGCTACCTGGGATAGTAGGGAATTCTGGCCGGCAAAACTGACGAAAAGCAGACCCGCCGCCAGAACTGCCAGCCCCAGCAGCCCGACCACGCCGGTCCCCAGGCGGTCGCACACCCACCCTCCAACCCAGGAAAAGCCGGTGTAGAAAAGGGCCATGGAAGCCAGCATGACGCCCAGTGGTCCCGATCCTTTTCCCAACCCAACATCGATGTAGAAAGGGAAAACAAACCACACCACGAAGACGCCGAAATGGGCCAAAAACATACTGGCCCAGGAAACCATGAACCCGCGGTTCTTCAAAAGCCAGCGAGGCAGTACCGGCCAGGCAGCCCTACCTTCGGTGTACCAGAACCCCGCTGCCAGCACGGGCGCCAGGGAGAGCAGCGCCAGCGCCAGCGGAAGATCCCAGCCTTCCGACCGGCCCAAACGCAGACCGATGACCAGACATAGGAGCGCGCCCATCAGGGTCACAGCGCCAATGGCATCGAACCCCCGGCCGTCGTTTTCGGCTCCGGCCTTGGCGTCTCCAGATGGACCCTGGCCCCGTGAGATCCGGTCCAGCGACATGAACCGCACCGCTAAGAGCAGCGCCAACAAGACGAACGGTATCCTTGCCCAAAACACGACCTGCCAGCCAAACCATTGGATCAACAGTCCGGCTCCCAGGGTGCCGGCCAGCATTCCCAACGCCTGGCTTCCTGTAGCGAAGCCCATGGCCAAACCCCGACGGTCCGCCGGGAAAACCCGCGCCGCCAATGCCGGAGAGACCGCGAAGAACGAACCGGCGCCGAACCCCTGCAGCACCCTGAATCCCACCACGGATTCCAGGTTGGGAGAGAGGGAGATAGTAACCATAGCTATCAGATAGGAAACTGCCCCAAATATGAAAACCCGCCGCAGGCCGAATCGATCGGCAAAACTTCCGGCGCCCATCACCAGCCCCGCGCGGGTGGCGATGAAGGCCACTATCACCCACTGGACGCTCTGCAGGTCCGCATTCAACCCATTGGCGATAGATGGCAGGGCTACGTTGACGGAAATGTCTAACGCGGCCAGGAACATCCCCAGGCCGGCCACCATGGCAACTCCCCGGTCACTCCAACTGGGCAGCACGGGTGGGGCGTGGGAGATCAATGATCGCCTGGCCGGGTAAAGCATGCTGACCACTTTACGCCATAGCACAAGAGAGACGCTCAGGAATAGGGGGCTGGATTCCCGGCTTCGGGTTGGCTTGGAGCCGGAACGGCCAAGTAGCGTATAATACGACGACCGGAACTGGGGAAAGGATGGCAGAAGCGTCCGAGTTGGTAGAGCTTCGCCGTTTCAGATTCGCCGTGTCAGAGCAGATGCGCCAGGTCCTTTGAGGCGCAGCATATAGGTGTAAAGAAAAACCCCGGCGTCATCACCGGTCTCACGACCGGGATAGGACGACCCGGGGAATACTCTCTGATCTTATCAAACCGTTGGCCTTGATGCAAGTGGACATTCAACGCCTTTGCGAGGCCATCTCGGAGCCTCGAATCAAGCCATATAGACATCAGGCTAGTGGCAGTGATTCGCTGGCATGCGGAACATACGCGTGGAACATCGCAATGTGCGAAAGTCTCTACCCGTCGTTAAACTGTCTCGAGTTGGTACTGCGAAACAGCGTCCAGCAAGCCGCTACCACCGCCTTTAACGATGAGTTTTGGTTCGATAGCCTCGAATTGAAGAAGTCTAAAGACGCCGTGGACCGCGCCCGCAAGAATTTAGAGGGAAAACATTCCGAGAAACCAATTTCCGCAGGGGACCTGGTAGCTGAGCTCAATTTCGGATTCTGGGTAGGTTTGTTCGATAGCCAGTATGAACAGCACCTTTGGCCAAGACTCCACAAGCCGGTGTTCCCCAATATCCCTGGAAAGCTCCGCACGCGAGGTTTCTTGTCAAAGCGCCTCCATCAAATTTGTTTGCTGCGAAACCGGATATTTCATCACGAGCCTATATAGAGACAATCTCAGCGAGCAACATGGCCAGATCCTGGAGACAATCGGCTGGGTCAATCAAGACATGAGAAACTTTGTCCAAGTGCTGGACCGGTTCCCGGAGATCTACGCCAGGGGCGCTGAGGATTACGAACGGGACCTGACATCAATGCTTGAGACTTAAAAGGCGGGCCGCTATCCCGCCAGGAGGACAGCTAATGGTTGAAAACTCGGGCACCTTTGAAGCGTTATTGCAAGAAGACCGAACGTTTCCCCCCAGCGAAGAGTTTCGGAAAAACGCGAACATTTCAGACCCGGACGTCTACAGCAGAGCCCTGGCAGACCCCGAGAGTTTTTGGGCCGGCTTTGCCGAGGAACTGGAGTGGTTCAAGAAGTGGGACCAGGTCTTGGAATGGAAGCCCCCGTTTGCCCAATGGTTCCTGGGCGGCGTCACCAACGTGTCTTACAACTGCATTGACCGGCATCTTGCCGCGGGCCGCCGCAATAAAGCTGCCCTCATCTGGGAAGGAGAACCCGGCGACTGGAAGGTCTATACCTATTGGGACCTCTATCGGGAGGTCTGCCGGTTTGCCAATGGGCTAAAAAGCCTGGGAGTCGAGAAGGGGGACCGGGTAACCATTTATCTCCCCATGGTCCCCGAGCTGCCCATTGCTATGCTGGCGTGCGCCCGGATCGGGGCCCCCCATAGCGTGATCTTCGGAGGGTTTAGCGCGGAGTCCATCAGGGACCGGATTAACGACTCCCAGTCCAAGATCATTATCACCGCCGACGGAGGCTACCGCAGGGGCGGAATCGTTCCGTTGAAGCTGAACGCCGACGAGTCTCTGGACGGCTCCCCGAGCATAGAAAAAATGGTAGTGGTCCGGCGGACCGGACAGGCCGACGAGCGCATGGTGGATGGCCGGGACATTTGGTGGCACGATTTGGTGAGCGACCAACCTCTGACCTGCCCAGCAGAGCCCATGGACAGCGAGGACATGCTGTACCTGCTCTACACCAGCGGCACCACCGGCAAGCCGAAGGGAATAGTACATACCACCGGCGGGTACATGGTGGGTACCTATGCCACCGCCAAATGGATTTTCGACCTGAAAGATGACGATGTTTACTGGTGCACGGCCGATATTGGCTGGGTCACCGGCCATAGTTACATTGTCTACGGCCCGTTGGCCAACGGCGCCACGTCGGTGATGTACGAAGGGTCGCCGGACTATCCCGACCGCGACCGCTTTTGGGCCATTGTCGCCAAGTATGGCGTCACCATTTGCTACACCGCGCCAACGGCCATCCGCACGTTTATGCGGTGGGGAGAGGAATACCCTCAGCGACATGACATGTCCTCACTGAGGCTGCTGGGCTCGGTGGGAGAACCCATCAACCCGGAGGCTTGGGTCTGGTACTGGCAGCACATCGGCGGCGGGCGCTGCCCGGTGGTTGACACCTGGTGGCAAACCGAGACCGGCCAGATTCTCATAGCCCCGTTGCCGGGCATCACAACCTTGAAGCCGGGTTCGGCGACCCTGCCCTTCCCCGGCATAGACGCAGAAATTCTGGACGAAGCCGGCAACCCGGTAGGGCCGGGCGGCGGCGGCTACCTGACTATCAGGAAACCCTGGCCGGCCATGCTTCGGACCATCTACGGCGACCCTGACCGGTACGTGGAGCAGTACTGGTCCCGCTACAAGGACACCTATTTCACCGCCGACGGAGCAAAGCTGGACGAGGACGGCTACTTCTGGCTGCTGGGACGGGTGGACGACGTAATCAACGTTTCGGCCCACCGCATCAGCACCATGGAAGTGGAGAGCGCCCTGGTGGACAATTCCAAGGTGGCGGAGGCCGCGTGCATCGGAAAGACGCACGAGATCAAGGGACAGGCTATTGTCGGATTTGTAACCCTGAAAGACCACGTGGAGGCCTCAGACGCAGTAATAGCTGAACTGAAACAGCACGTAGCCACCAAAATCGGTCCCATGGCCAGGCCCGACGATATCTACTTCGCCGCCGAACTTCCCAAGACCCGCAGCGGTAAAATAATGCGCCGCCTGCTCCGAGACGTCGCCGAAGGCCGCGCTCTGGGCGACACCACCACCCTGGCCGACCCCGCGGTGGTTGAGGCCCTGAAAGCGGAGTACGAAGACGAGGAGTAGGGAGTCAATGATTCCGGAAACTATGGACAAGATCCAGCGCCACTTGGAACATTCCGACATATCCTTCGCCAATGTGCAAGTAGCCTGAGAGGGTGTGTGAGAGAAAGGGCTAAACCTGCCACGAATTTCTCTTGGGGAGTGGGTCAGCAATCTTGCTATTGTGGGGGTATGAACAGAAAACCTTATCCCAGCGATTTGACCGACGCCCAGTGGGCGGAATTAGCTCCCTTACTGCCGCCAAGCAAACCCAGGGGGCATCCTCGGACCGTGGACTTGCGCGAAGTAGTAAATGGCGTTCTGTATGTGCTGCGCGGCGGCATACCCTGGCGCATGGCGACTCCCCATGACCTGCCGCCCTGGGGGGCGATTTGGTGGTATTTTCGGAAGTGGCGCAGAGATGGGACCTGGGAGAGCATTGAGGCGGCGCTGCGTCCCAGGGTTCGGACTTATGAGGCTGAGGGACACCGTTGCTACGACTGACGGCTACGCCCAGCGCCGCGATCATCGACAGCCAGTCGGTGAAGACCACGGAAAAACCCTGTGGGGGCCCAGAGGCTACGATGCAGGCAAGAAGGTTGCTGGGCGCAAGCGTCACATCGCAGTAGATACTTTAGGACTGCTCTTGGCCGTCTCGTGGTACATGCCGCCAACATTCAGGACCGGGATGGAGCCAAGCTGGTGTTGAGCAAAATGGTGGGCCGGTTTCCCAGGCTCAAAGTGATCTGGGCTGACGGGGCATACGCTGGCAAGTTGGTAGCCTGGGCCTGGGTCACTGGCGGTTGGCTGCTGACCGTGATCCGGCGGAGGCCGGACACTCACTCCTTTGAGGTGCTGCCCCGCCGGTGGGTGGTGGAGCGGACGTTGGCGTGGCTGGGCCGTTGCCGGCGCTTGAGCAAAGACTATGAAGCCCTACCGGAAACCAGCGAGGCTTGGGTTTATGTCGCCATGATCCATCTCGTGCTCAAAAGACTCCAGCGAGCTTGAACCGGATTTGCTAAGAGATTCATGTAACGACTAGAAAAGCAAGAAAGTTGCCTATTTACCGCATCACTTGTTTGAGCCAAATGGGGAATACGGGCTTAGACAAAGAGGAAGTCACAAAAGCCGGAGAAATGCTCTGGGGCAGCGTAACTCAGGTCTTCCATGCCCTCGCCGCGGTGCGTGGGGCCAACGTGGAGACCCACCGGAACTTGAAGAACTTCGCGATCATCGTGTCCAACCAGTTAGACGACCCGTACATACTTGCGGGGTTCATGACGGCGGAAATCCTTCATAAAGGGTTTTATGACATTGATGTTGAACTGACGGATATTCAAAACGCCGTCCCCATTGCCAGGAGGGTCATCGACGTGGTTGCCGGCTTGATTCCAGAGGAAGTGAACGGCGGGTCAAGCAACCAGTCCTGAGGGAGTTGAAAGAGAATGGCACGCTATACCAAGAGTGAGGCGCAAGAATGGGCCAGGGAAAATCTCAAGGGCCAATGGACTACCCTGATCACGCCATTTGCGGCCGACGGCAGCTACGACCAGGAGGGGATGAAGCGCAACATCCGCCACATCCGCAGTCTGGGTACTGCCGGAGCCGGCTGCACCTGGGGCATGGGTGAATTCTGGAGCCTGACCCACGACGAACGCATCGACGTGATGGACTCGGTCGCCGAGGAAGCGGCCGGTAGTTGGCCCATCGGCGCCCACGTCACCCACACGTCGGCCCCGGAAATGATTGCCTTGGCGCAACACGCCGAAGACCGGGGTTTTGACCTGCTCATCGTAGCCCCTCCGTTTATGGTCACCAAGACCGAGGACCAGGTCGTTGAGTACGTCCGGCTGCTGGCCGACAACACCAACCTGGCTATCATGTTCTACAACTCACCCCAGTTCGGCATCGTAGTGAGCACGAATGGCTTGGAGCGCCTCTGCCGTATTCCCAACGTGGTGGGAGTTAAAGAGGCCAGCTTCAACCAGCAAATCTCCATCGAAGCCCACTTGACCCTGGGCAAAGAATCGGTCATCAGCACACCAGACGAATGGATTTTCTTTAAGGCCCAGGAACTGGGCTTCCAGCAGCAGGTGATGTTTTCCAACACTTCCGACTGGCGTTTCGACCTTCCCGGTGCCAATTACTACGTTCAGTTTATCGATCAGGCCACCGCAGGCCACTTGGACGAGGCCTTTTATGACCGGCACATCAGG
Organism: Dehalococcoidia bacterium; assembly: GCA_963663135.2. Lineage (GTDB taxonomy): Bacteria > Chloroflexota > Dehalococcoidia > Lucifugimonadales > UBA3495 > Io17-Chloro-G2. The sequence goes on from CAXXRM010000002.1 coordinate 688,485, forward strand.
CGATTGAACGAGTTGTCCGACACCTGGTGGACCAGGACGATGGACAAGTACAACGGGGCCCTGCCGGTGTCTATGGTCAAACACTGGGCCCAGCTTATGGGACTGGCTGCCGGACCGCCCCGCCTCCCCCTCATCGACCTCACCCCCCAGGAAAAATCGCAGCTGCGCGAAGAGCTGGAACCCCTCAAGCCCCGCATTCCCGAGCCGGCCCCTGCTCCGAGAGTAGCGGTGCAGCCCCGGGCAGCCTGGTTGGACGGCAACAACAACTTTGCGGCCGGCATGCTGCTTATGGTTAGCGTCCAAGACGTGGAGGAGGCTCTGGAGGCCGAGCAGGGCGGCGCCGACGTGGTCGACGTTAAGAATCTGCAGGAGGCCCTCGTGGGCTCGGGGCACCCGTCCATCGTCAGACAAGTCCGCGGCATCATTCCGGTGGAAAAACACGTGAGCGTTACCCTGGGAGTGGTGCCAAACCAACCTGGCACCGTGGCCATGGCCGTCTATGCTGCTGCCCAAATGGATGCTACGTCAGTCAAGGTAGGCTTCCAGCGCGCCGATTATGACTCGGCTGTAGCGGTGCTTCGGGAGTCGCGCCGGGCCTTGGAGGGTTTCAATACCAAGCTCGTCGGGTCGGTTTTCGCCGACAATGAACTCTACGCAGACGGCCTCGACCCCAATTGCATGGTGCAGTTGGCAAAGGATGGAGAATGCGACGGCTTCCTGATCGACACCTTGACCAAGGATGGCCGGAACCTGTTTGACTTCATGTCGGAATCGACGCTCCGCGACATTGTGTTGCAGGGAAAAGAATTGGGTATGAGCACCGCGCTGTCCGGTCACCTGAAAATCAGTGACCTCGATGAGTTGGCGCGTATCAACCCGGACATCGTCGGCGTCCGGGGCGCCGTATGTTCCAACGGCGACCGAGGTCGTGCCGTGGCCTGGGAGGCAGTGGCGGAATTCAAGCGGCAACTGGACCTCCGAAAGAGCGGTGAAATCAGCGTCCACAATGGCGCTGCGCCCGTCATTAGCAACGGCGGCGGCTGGGTGGTCATCGATGGTCGCGGCAAGAGTTGTGCCGGCGTGATCGCCGCCATCGCCTACCAGATACAAACGGACCGCCAGTCGTTCGTCGAAGCTATCCTTGCCGACGCCTTAAATATCTACGACCTGATAGTCTGGGCGGAAAAATCCGGCCACGAATTGCTTACCCAACGCAAAGACATAGATGGTTCATTTCGAGTTCTAATCAAGCCCTAACAGACACCGAGCGAACGCGGCCCAGAGAGGTCCATCATGGCCAGTCCCAAGCCTAAGATTAAGCTCACCTTCGAGGACTATCTCAAGACGCCTGACGATGAGCGTTATGAACTTCTGGATGGTGAGTTGATCATTGCGCCAAGCCCCAACGAGTTGCACCAATTTATTTGCGGGAATCTTGGGTCGTTGCTCTTGGTGTACGTAAAGCAGCACGGTTTGGGCCAAGTCTTTTTTGCCCCCTACGACGTGAAGCTGTCAGACACCGACGTTGTCCAACCGGACCTCCTGTTCGTGTCCAACGAAAGGGCCGGAATCAGGACCGCCAACAACATTCAGGGCGCCCCCGACCTGGTGGTCGAAATACAGTCGCCCTCAACCGCCAAGAGGGACTGGAACGACAAGCGCAGCCTCTACGCACAACACGGAGTGACCGAGTACTGGCTGATCGACCCGGATGCCCATACGGTCATAGTGTTGCTCCTGGACCAAGGCGGATACGAATCTGCCGGTCTCTATGGCGAAGGAAGCACGTTGACTTCCCCCACCGTGGAAGGCTTCATAGTACCGGTGGACGAAATCTTCCCGTCCTAGTGCCAGGGAGTCGGGCCGGGGACGATGTAGGGTAGTTCTCCAGCCTAACTGAGCGGGAGCCGAGAGCGGAAAGAGGTGGAGACAGAGGGTGGCGGTGAGCCGTCTTGAGGGGTTGGGGAAGCCCGGGACTTGGTCCGGCTAAACCATGAAAACCGGGTTGGCATCCCGGTTGACGCGGCGTTCTTCCTGGATGCCGGCGCGGAGGAACTTGGGCAGAGAGACCATGTTCCGATGTGTCTCCCCATCGTAAAATCCCAACTCTTTGGAGATACGTTGGGAGATCAACTCATTGATTTGGGCTTCCGTTGAAACTGCAAACGGCGCGTCCGAGGCAACGGAAAAACCCCAAAGGGTTTGGAAGGCCGGGACATGGGCTTGTAAGGGCATCGCGTATTCAAAGACCTCAGACAGGGTCTTAAAAATAGTCGTAAAGCATTCCTGAAAGCTGAGGAGTCCCGACGGGCCCGACTGGGTTACCAACAACCCTCCGGGGTTCATTCTGGCCCTGGCAATTTCGTAGAATTCCTCAGTATATAACTTGCGGGCCGGGCCACCCTCCAAGGGGTCAACCAGGTCCATTATCATCACGTCGAAGGCCGGGCCGGATGCCGCCAGATACTCCCTGGCATCCTGATGCAACACGGTTGCCCTGGCATCGTCAAAGCTGCCCTGGTTGTGCAGCGGCAAGTACTTCCGGCACAAGTCCACCACCTGCCGGTCCAGGTCGAGCATTACGACCTGCTCGACTGTGTGGTGGGCCAAAACCTCCCGCAGGGTCCCGCCTTCCCCTCCTCCTCCTATGAAAACCCGGCGCGGGTTGGGGTGAAGGAGCATGACGGGGTGCACCAGGGCCTCGTGGTAAATGTACTCATCCCGCTCGGTGGACTGGGTCTTGCCATCGAGCACGAGACTGCGTCCGAAGGTGTCCGATTCTAAGACTTCCACCTTCTGGTAGTCGGTTTGGCCGGAATAGTGGACCTTTCGCACCTGAAGCATAGTTGCCAGGTCCGAGAACACGGTCTCTAAGAACCATTTGCCAGAGATATCCACAAACCTCGCAGCGAGGGACCGGTTATAGGGTCGCCACCTTTTGGGTCATACCCCGTTGAACCTCGTGAACGTATGGGTCGCGACATTCAAATTGGGCGATCAAGAAATCGGTAACAGTCTGAGGGTGGAAGGTGGAGCCACAGGAAAACACGTCGGCGGCCGCGTAATTGAACTCAGGCCAAGTATGAATCGAGATGTGGGATTCGGCGATAGCTAGAATCCCGGTGACGCCTTGGGGGCTAAACCTGTGAAATGATTCCCCAATAACGTGGGCTCCCACTGATTCCGCGGCCTGAACCAGAGAAGAGCGAACGTGGTCTAAGTCGTTGAGCAATTCAGGGTTGCATTCCCTTAGTTCCAGCAAAAGATGGATGCCTAATACATTCAATCATCCGTCCTCCTTGGATAAGATGCAGTTGGCGCAAATCACCAACCGCGCAGCGACAAATCATTGTACTTGCATACCTCATGCTAGGCAATACCTAAACGGGACAGCGCAATTACATTTCGAACCATTGATGCAGCGCCCCCCCAAAAAATCCCCTCCGCCGCTACCGGGATAGCGTAAGAGCGGGTGCGTACGCCAACACCCGTCATCGTTATGAAAATAGCCAATTCCAATTGCTTTGACGGGGGGCAATTACAACTGACAGACCATGTTGGCCTAAACACCTGCCCTTGCGTGGGCCGGTGCTTTTGACTATTATCGCTTTGGCCCAACCTCCGGGAATAACGACGCGCCAAGGCGCTTTCCGCCCTACGGGGGAACGCCCGAAGGGCGGCATCTGCAATTGAGTGAAGAGGATAATTCCCGGAGCAATTCTTAACGAAAGGGAGTAAATTATGGTTCGACTTACCATGGGTTTCGGCGATAACCCAAGAGTACAACCGCTCAGGGACGGAACAGTGAAGCCGGACAGCATCGAGCTGGAATTCGTTCCTTCCCGCAACCTTTTCTACCACAACCTGGCCGTCGACGACTTGGACTGCTCGGAAATGTCGATCTCGGAGACAATTCTGGGGCATGAGAGGGGCGACGGCAGCAAGTGGGACTGGACGGCCGTGCCCGTCTTCATGAGCCGGGCCCACGGCTGGACCAACATGCTGGTCAACACCTCGTCCGGCATCGAGAGTTTGGCTGACCTGAAGGGCAAGCGGGTTGCCACGCCCGACTACGACATGACCTTCGCGCTGTGGATGCGGTGCCTGCTCAAGGACCTGTACGGGCTGGAAGCCAGCGACATCCAGTGGTATAACATCCGGCCTCGGGGCGAGAGTCACGGGATGGCCCTCGGTTTGGAAAAGTCGCCTCCTCCGGGTGTGACTCTTAACTGGTTCCCTGGGGGCCTGAATGCATTTGAAGCTTTGGACCGGGGCGAGATTGACGCGGCTTGCATCCCCATGCCACCGGGCGCCGGCTTCAATCCCCGGGTTAAAAGGCTGCTTCCCGATGACGGCAAGGATGTGGTTACCCAGCACTACCAGAAAATGGGGGTCCTCCAAACCAACCACCATGTCATCGTTCAGAACCGCATCGTCAAAGAGCACCCCTGGGTCCCGATGGAGCTTTACAACGCCTTCAGCCGGGCCAAAGCAGTGGCCTACCAACGGGCGCGGCAGCAAATGGAAGCCTACCTTTACTTTGACGGCAATGACTTCCAGGACCAGGCAGCCATCTTTGGGGCCGACCCCTATCCCTGTGGCATCAAGAACATGCGGCCGATGTTGGAGCGGTTGTTCCAGGGCTCGCTGGAACAGGGTTTGATCCGAAAACCCGTCACGGTTGAGGAGATATACCATCCAACTACCATAGACACCTAACCGGCGGCACCTAATCGGGGAAACCCGATTGGAAACCTCCTACCGGGTAGATTTACGGCCTGTGCTCCAATGAGAGCACAGGCCGTATTACTATGATCTTTGTGAGGGCACAGCCCGGGGGCCGGGCCGCCAACCGGCCAGCGCCGGTGTCAGGGGTTCCACATGATTGCTACCCCCGAACCCTGGCGCTTTCTCTTGCGGTAGATGTGGTGACCCGCCTCGGGATTGAACCGAGAACCTACGGATTAAGAGTCCGTTGCTCTGCCAGTTGAGCTAGCGGGCCACGTGAGTAAATAGATAGGATTTTAGGAAACGGTAGCCATCTGTACGTCGTTTTGCCATTCTTTTGCCATTCCTGTTCCCGCCTCCATGCTCCACGCCATTCCAAAACGCTCAACGGCTCCTTTCTGCACCGTCGGCAGGACATGGCCATAGAGATCCAATGTGATGGCTATGCTGCTGTGCCCCAACCTCTCGCTAATTACCTTGATATGCTCGCCGAGGGCGATCATCAGTGTGGCATGCGTATGCCGCAGGTCGTGAAACCTGAAATTCTCCAATCCTGCCTTCTTTGACATTCTCCTGAACGTCCCCGTCACCCAGTCAGGATCCAAAGCAGTCCCATCGGGATGGCAAAATACGAAATCGCCATTCCCTGCAACATCCGGATGCTTCTCCTTAAGATTCTTCAATACTTCCACCGACTGATCTGGCAAATCCACCACTCGCCCGCGCCCCGACTTCGGAGCCGTCACCACGATACCGCCGGACGGGAGCTTGATCAGGGCCCTCTGCACTGACAATGTGCTGGCAGGTAATTTCACATCCATCCATCGAAGGCCCAGAATTTCCGAACGTCTGAGCCCGGTCTGAAGGGCGACAAGGATAAGGGTTCCATACAGCGGGCTTTCAATCTGCTCCAGGAGGCGAAGGGATTGATCTTGATCCAGAGTGTGAGCTTCGTACTTGGCAACCCTTGGTGGATCTACCACTGTAGCAACATTTCTGGGCACCATGCCGAGCTTCATGGCGTGTCCCAAGGCGTTGGATAAAATCCTGTGAACCTGCAACACTGTTGTAGGAGACAGACCCCGGCCTTGGGTCCTACTCCCACCGTCCCTGAGCAACTCTGCTTCCATTGCCTCTATGTGACGGGGAGTCAACTTGTCCAAAGGAACACTGCCTATTCTCGGAAGAATGTACCGGTCCAGATTCCCGCGGTATCCTTCCTGGGTACGCTGCCGGACACGGGTCTCGGCACAATCTCGAAACCACTGCTCAAGATACTCGCCGACCGTTAGTTTAGAGGGTTTCGCGAAAGTACCGGTGTCCTTCTCACGGAGCAATTCGGTCAGCCGACGCTCGGCCAGAGCCTTGGGCCCCTTAACTGCCTCCGAGTGATAGCGTATCTTGCCAGTCTCGGGGTCCCTTCCCAAGGGGATCTGCACGGTCCACGAGTCCTTCCTGACTTTGGAACGTTGCCTGATGTTACCGCGTGCCATAACTCACACCTTCGTCCGCCATCCGCACCATGTAGATATTTTGATTCTGCAACTTCCGATAAGCCTGGTCAACTAGCCACGAACGACCCTGACTGCCCCGCTTGGAATGGGTTCGCCAATCCTCGCTCATTCCTCGGGATCGCCGTTGTTTCGATGGAGCTCCCAGTCGTCACAATAAGTCCTGCTTGAGCAACTCTTTGGAATGTTCCAACCTCAACTAACAGTAAAACAAGCATACTTATGGTAGCGAAATCAATGTGCTACGGCAATGGTCGCAACCCGACCTTGCCGGTCAGGCCCAGGACCCGGTATGGCGGCAATCGACCCTGCCTCCGGAAGCGGGTACCAGGTAGATGATTAAGGTCGACTTCGCTGGGCTCTAGGATGAACGGGACGACTGCCCAGGTGGTCCACTTCTGCTCCATCGCTCGCAATGACGGAGCCGGAACACAAGGTACATGTCGTCGTCGTCTCGGGCCCTTGACCCGCCGAATGCGGCTGTCTAGCATGGTGCCTCATCTCGAATCATGAAATGCATCACCGGGGGTTGGCCACGTGAAACAAATAACTGTACGGGGATTCGAGGACGAGCTGGCCGACCGCATCCGGGGCCTGGCGAAACAGGACGGCACGTCTCTGAACCAGGCCGCCCTGAAGCTGCTGCGGAAAGGAGCCGGGCTGGCCGATCCGGGCCAGGGGCCGGACACAGTTGGCTCCTCTCTGGATCATCTGATTGGGAGTTGGAGCGATGACGCCGCCGCCGAACTGGATGCGGCCCTTGAGGAATTCGAGGTCATTGACGAGGCTGCCTGGAGATGAGGGTCCTGCTGGACTCCAATGCCTACTCGCGGCTTATGCGAGGTGACGGCCAGACGGCGCCGTTGGTTCGGAGCGCCACAGGTATCCTGGTGTCGGCTGTGGTCATCGGCGAACTGCTCTACGGATGTCGGAACGGCTCGTGTTTTGACAGAAACGCGTCCGACCTGCGGTCCTTCCTGGACAATCCCTATGTTTCACTGGTTCCCGTCGTCGGGCCCAACCCTAATCCCCTCCAACATCCAATGCCAAGGCGGTCCTGGAAGCGGTGGAGGGGGAGGACACGGTGGCCCAACTGGCCGGTCAGCACCAAATCCATCCCAGCCAGAATCAGGCCTGGAAGAAAGCCCTGACAGAGGGTGCCGCGGCGTCTTCGGCAACGGTTAGGACCAGAAGGCCAGGAACGACTCCCTGATGGGCGAGATGGACCGGCAGTACCTGGAGACCCCATTCTACGGGTCCAGGTGGATGAAGGCCTGGCTGGAGAGGCATGGGGCTGCGGGCCATCTATCGGCGTCCCCGCAGCAGCCGACCAGCGCCAGCGGTGAGCATCAATGTTCACCGTGTCCGGCATCCACCAGGTCCAGCACCAGTTGTACAAGCCTGGGTTTGCTCTCCCATTGGTCCGAATCTTGGACAACCGCCCCGCCGGATACGTAGTGATGGAATGGAGGCACATCCAGTCCATATACGGTTCCTTCAAAGTGTTCTGTGGTGATAGACGCCGGCAACAGGTCCGGCCGGTTGTACTCGGGTTTATGATTTCGATGGACAAACGGCTCCCGCGGGACTGCAATGTCCACATATCCGGAGAGGGGCAACAGATTGCCGGCGGCCGTCGCAAAGATCCCCCGCAACAGTCTTTTCTGGAGTTCCCTACTGTCGAATACTCCGCGAGTGTAAAGGGGCATCTCCCGCCATAGGCCCGTATCCGAGAAGACCCGATTGACGCGTTTTTGAACACGGGCGGCTGTCGATTGGTGAATCCCAGCCAGATCCCGGTTGGAAAGCGAACGGGCTTCCGCGCTGCGGAACGTCAGCCCCGGTATGCCATACCTTCCCTGCCACTTCGCTTCAGCGACCAGGGCATCTTCCCGGGTGTCATGAACGCCCAGAATCCATCCGGCGTCGCCCTGCTCCGTTGCCAACCGCCCGGCTACCCCTCCGGAACGGTATGGGCGGTGCGCGGTCACACATTGTCCTATCCGCCACCACTTCCCCTTGCGCATCAGGTAGACGCACCACTTCTCGGGGAAGGCGTCGTTCAACCGGACCAGGACCCTGTGGTTGGGTGTTACCCGGGTCCTGCCGCGCTCCGTGGCCAGGACTATCAGGTTGCCCCGGTACGGACTTGCCGACCTCTTGAAGAAAAACCCGTCAGTGGCCGGGTTATTGGTGCCGCCCCAGGTCATCTTGTTGCATGGCCTGAGGTGCCCTGCCAGCTTATCTCGTGCCGGATCAAGGTCCTTTATTGCTACCCAACCCGTGGTGGTCAGAATGGGCTCGTCGCCCGGTGAGCAGCAACTGGTTCCAAGCTCTCTATCCGGCGTCAATAAACCGTTGCCTGGGCTGCGTTGATGGTCGATGCTCCGCAGACTGTCCCCCGGGCTGAGGCCCGGGTCGGGTTGGATGCGGCGGCGGGCTTTGACCAGGTTGGCGTCCGGTTGTATCCGGGGGTCTTTGGGCGATAGCGGCGATAGAATAGAATTGGTAGTCTGGTCCATGGTTGCTCCTTTGCATGTTCGTGTATGCCCGCTTCGGCGTTAGGTTCACTGCGCGGGCGTTTGCTTTGTTGTCTGATTCGGGCTGTTACGCCGTAAGCCTGTCAGGGGCTCAAAGCCGGCGACAGGAAGACCGAAAAGAGCGGCCGCCAGGAACGCCCTTTTCAGGTTGGGATGCGGGAGAAAAAGGAAAGGTAGAAGGCCGTGCGGAGGAACCGCCCGTGCCCCTCTTACGGGGTAAGGGGAGATGGCGGTCGGGCCCTGCTGCGGAGCAACGTCGAGGAGCCCTGCACTGCAGCCGGGCTTGTTGTTCTTGGTAAACCTGGTCTTTATCCTGCTCCAGCCGGCGACTCTGACCACTGTCAGGGCGTCGTCACCGGCGTGCCCCAATGCTGACCTTTCCCGGAGCTGTTTAGGTCAACGACAGCGCCACGACCCGGGCTTCGATTTCCCTGGCTCGAATCGTGGACAACCGCCCCGCCGGATACGTAGTGATGGTAGGGAGGCACGTCCAATCCATATACATCACCGTCAAATGGTTCCGTGGTGATGGACGCCTGCAATAGGTCAGGCTGTGTGAATTCTTTTTTATGATTTCGTTCGACAAACGGCTGCTGCGGCACAGTGATGTCCACGTATCTGGAGAGGGGCGGAAGATTCCCGGCGGCCGCCGTAAAGATTACCCCCAAGATTCTTTTCTTGAGCCCCTGGGGTCCCAGTACTCCCCGGACATAAAGGGGGATATCTGGCTGCAGGCCGGTATCGGTGAAGAGTTCGCCGACGCGTTCTTGAACATCAGCGGATATTTCTTCGTGAATGTTGGCCAATTGGCGGTCGGAAAGCGAACGGTGTTTCGCGCTCCGGAACGTCAACCCCGTCACCCCATACTGTCCCTGACAGGTCGCTTCGGCGATCAGGGCATGCGCCCGGGTGTCGTGTATGCTCAGAATCCAGGCGGCGTCGCCCTGTTCCGCTCGCAACCGCCCGCCAACCCCTCCGGGCCGGGAGGGCTGGTGCGCGGTCACGCATGCCCCTATCCGCCACCAATTCCCCTTGCGCATCAGGTAGACGCACCACTTTTCCGGGAAGGCGTCGTTTAACCGGACCAGGACCCTGTGGTTGGGTGTTACCCGGGTCCTGCTGCGTTCCGTAGCAAGGACTACCAGGTTGCCCCGGTATGGACTTACCAACCTTTCGAAGATAAACCCGTCGGAGGCCGGATTGCTGGTGCCGCCCCAGGTCATCCTGTTGGTTGGCCTGCAGTGCCCTGCCAGCTTATCCCGTGCCGGATCCAGGTCTTCAATCGCCACCCATCCGGTGGTGGTCAGAACGGGTTCGTCGCCCGGTGAGCAGCAACCGGTTCCAAGCGCCCCTTCCGGAGTTTCTCCCACCTTGTCCGGGCGGCCTAGCCGGCCAATGTTCTGCTGACGCCCGCCGAAACCGAAGCCATGGCTGCGATGGATGCGGCGGCGGGCTTTGGACAGGTCCGGCCCCGGGACACCGGCCTCTCCAGTAGTCGAAGGCACCCCGACGTCCCGGTTCCATGCGGCCAGTACCCCGGAACACTTTGAATTGTTAAAGTAGGGATGCCGCAGCCATCCCATCCATTGGGTGGTGGGGGTCAGGCCCTCCCGGATTCCGGCAATTGGTACGACCACCCCGCCCGGGGGCAGGTCGTGCAGGATGTCGCTCAGCGTCCCCGACCAGGCGTCATCCACCAACCCTGGCCTGCCTTCCGGGATGGCGGCGGAGCCGAGGGCAAGTTGCTGAAAGCTGGGCAGCCGGAACAGGACATTGGCTCCGATGAGCATTTCGTCTTGGCCCGCCTCGCCCACGAATACCATGGACGTTTTTCGGTAGATTAGCCGCTCTCTCGGGCCCAGGTGGACCAGGGAACGGGACCCGATTGGCAGCGTCAGGTCACGCGAGCTATTGGCGGTTACCACGTAGGCCTGGGAATGCACCACTTGATGAAGCTCGGTCAGGTTCTTCGAACCATTTATTTTTTGGATCGAGTCTTGTCTGTCATCCTGGCCCGGAGCTTGCTGCGCTGGCTTGTTGGGCTGGAGTCCGGATTGATCAGTGGCCGGGTGACGGGCCTCGAATTCATCGAATGCGGCGGCGCAGACCGGATGGTGCATGACCCGGAATTGAACATGGCTTTGCGCCGGGCCAAGGGACATCGGTGCGGCTTTGAGGGCCATTCGACCGGGCTCCCGATCCGCCGCGCAAGACTCAGCCCTGCCGGGACTCTCAAGCCCTCGAGACTCATCCTTCTTTACCGGCAGGGCCCAGATCCCTTTCAAAGGCCAAGTTCCCAAGAGCACTCCGCTTCTTGATTCGCAGATGACGACGGTCACCGTCGCCTGTCCAGTGGCCGCGGTCAAGCCAAAAACTTGGGCCGCTTTCTCCGGCTCGGCTTCAACACTGGAGACCCTGGCGCCCAGGAGTGTTGCCCGCCTGTTGACGGGGCTCTGATTCTTAGCCCGGTGGGGGCGGAACGGGGATGTGAGTTGAATCATTAGTTCTATTCCTTGTATGATAGACTGGCTCGAATTTCAGGGGTAGGGGAGTGGCCGTGAGACTCGACTCCTATGATTGGATCGACCGCTGGTCGGACCATTTGATGAAGGCCTTCCATGAGGACTCCGACGCGGTTCTTGCCCGCAACGCCGAGGCCATCGAGATGGGATCCATGGCCGGATTTCCGGACGATGTGCTGTTACTGTTCCACATCAACCTCGAAGGGGTCCGGGACAATCCCGAGGGGACTGTTCGGCTGCTTCAGGCGTCGTACGAGGCGACTTTTCGGACCATCCACGACTTCCTGCGAGCGGGAAGTTCACAAAGTCCCGCGGCCCGGTGAAGGCTCCCCGAGAGTGGTGCGCTTCGTTGAAGTCCGTGGGGGTTAAACTCTCGTCCAAGCCCCATGACCATCCGGCGCAGACCGGAGATGGTCATGGGGCGCCCGCTTCGCTGCCCACCTCATCCATTTGAGACGTGATGGGAGTCTTGTCGTCGGGAGCGGCGTTCGGGAGGCCAGGTACTGATTCAAGCAGTGGGCGTTGGTCGGGGATGCGGGCCCGTCGTCTCACGCCGGTTGGTCAGATGGACAGACCGGGTTGCAGCAAGCGGTCGGTGCGGGGCAGTCCCATAAGCATGACCGGGCCCATGAACGTATGAGAGGGGGTGTGGGGTCGTGGTCTCAGGTTCAGAGTCCGCTCCGCGGCCGCTTCGGCTTTGGTCCCGTTGGACCGGCGCTTGCGGTCCGGCCTGGAATTCAGGGTGCGAGGGCCAGGGTGCAAACCCGGCGCCGGGGACCCCGGAGCACCGGCGCCGGCTTTGTGTTTTCAGCGGTGTCAATGCCGGTCTCGACCATCGGGAGAGCGGGCGTTCGGGGCAGGTTGCCCGGGTTCCAGACTCCGAAGATAGGCGGAGTTGGCGCCCTTCATGGCTCAGGATGCGGCCCTTGCCGCCGCACATCGTGGGCTGGCCTGGACCTCATGATTGGGGAACGATCGGCGGAGGCCTGACCGGGCGAAGTATCGGCTCAGGTGGAGCTTGCCGCGGGGATGGGACCGGCTTCCCGGTCAAACCCCGAATGTTTCTCGAGCCACGCCGGGAGGTGGCGCGTTCTGCGCCGGACGGCTCGCCTGGCCACGCGATCAAAGGAGATGTCTGGGAGTCACAGATACAGAGTTCCGCCGGTAGTCGTGGTCACAGGGGAGGAGGCAGGTCCTGTGGGAATCGTGATGGGCCCAACCGCCGATGGGCGCGGGCAGGGTTTCCATTGCCACCAGGGCTTGTCGTTGGTACATACCTTGATATCGCTTGGTTTCCGCTGGGCCCCTCGCTGGATTTGATTCCTGCGGTTCAACCATTGGGCCCTCGGATAGGTTCTCCATGATCCATGCTGGGTGATTGGGCTAAACAGGGACGGTGGAGAAATGGGGCAGCAAACCGGCCCGCGGAACAGTCCGGGTGCGGGACCGGCGAAAGCGGTGGCTGGAGGTGGGGTTGAGGCAGTGGAACGCACAATGGACCACCGGGCATTGGTGGAGCACTGCCGCCGCTGGAGGCGATGGCAGGCACGGTTGTGGCCCCGTGGACGGCTAGAAGGGTATCGGTTATGAGGATGCCGGACGGCGGCGGACCCTCATTGTCACCGAGGCGGGTTCACGAGGTGGGATTGGTCTGAGCGTCGGGTAGGGCGTCTTCGGTGGGGAAAACCGCCGGAACCAGGCCTGTAGGGGACACTGCCTGCAGGTTCGATTCGGACCTAAGGTCACCTTCATCCCGCGCTAGCGATCTCCTGATGCGCCCAAGGTTGACGTCATTCGTGTCCGCGCCAATGAAAAAACACCCGTGCTTCCTGGCGGCCAGCGCAGTGCTTGCCCTGTCTAGGGGAATGGGGTCGCAGACCACCTGTCCGGGGCGGGCAAAGCGCTCGACAATCAGCGCCATGGCCATGTCTAACAGGTGCCGCTGAAGGTGTCCTTCAGGCAGTTGATCGGGGGTCGGCAGCGCTATTATGTTGTCGCCTCCACTGAGCCTGAACCCCGGCTTGCCGTAGATGAGGAGTGACCTGCGTCGGAGAGTGATCCAGTGCGGTGGGCCCACACCGACCGATACCGCCTGGTGCTGCAGGTCAAACTCCGAGATCCATTTCAGGTCCTGGTGATTCAGGTGCTCGAGCACCTGGGGCAATTGCATGCCGTCGTTCATCACCACCATCACCCCGTCCAATTTGAGCGCATGGGCCGCAAAAACGGCCAGGTCAGAGAACACCGGCAAAGCCTCGAGAAAACTCGGGGGATTTGTGATGATGGCGTCCACGCTGGCCGGGGCCACCAATCCAGAGAGGTCCGACACCGCGGAACGGTGCAGGGTGATGGTTTCATCAATAGGCTTGGCCAGGTTTGACTCGAGCGCCTGCGCATCCGCCGCTTCCACCGCCTCGCTTTGGATCTTTTGGACCGCGCTGAAGATATTCTTGGACGCGCCTCTGAGCACCCGGTCCAGGGCCTGCTCCTGGACCTCTGCCGGCTGGTCGACCGCCTTGGCGGCGTCGCTTACCTTAACCCTTCCCGATGCGACCGCCTTGCGCAATGTCGGGATTGCCGCGCTGTCCTCCCCCAGCACCCGTCCGACGTTGGTGACCGACCTTCTGCTAACCCCGAGACGAAGAGCAGCCTCCCCCTGGGTCATCTGGGGCTCTTCGTCTTGGGAATCTACAGGGCGGCCCGGCTTGGACATGCTGGACAGCTTGTAGCCCACAACAGCCCGTCCGCTGGTGTCCAGGACCCGGACCTCACCGTTTTTGTCCAATACAAATTGGACCGGGTCTTCGTCATCATCCAGGTACTCGAATCGTGGCTTCACGCCAGCCCTGAGGCAGGCCGCGTAACGGTGGCGGCCGTCGATGATCTCTCCCCTCCAGACGGTGATGGGGACTCGTAAGCCGTTGGCCTGGATACTCTTTACTAGGCGCTCGAATTGAGCGTCGGTCATATCGGGAAAAAGGTGCGCCAGGTAGCTGATCGGGTATTTCTGATTCTCATCCATCGTTGGAAGTCACCTCTTTGCTGACCGGAATCTCAAGAACCGGAGTCGGCCAACCTGGGGAATGGGAGCGCCGGTCCAGCTTCCTCCCCCAACGGAAACTGCGCAATATTGCGCAGTTAATCCGGGCTCCACTAATACAAGGTTACCTCCATAGAATAGAACTCAGCAAGCTGAAATCGTCCAGACCAGCTCTTTAATTTGTTGCTTGATGACCGATTCAATGGCCGCCGGGGTGTAATTGGGGCAGGTTCCTTGAAAACCGGACCACCGGTACGGCGGTAGGGGGCCATGGCCCTACATGTCTCGATTCCTCGGGTTGCCAAAACCGGGGTGTTCCGGCGCGGTCATCGATGAACTCAGACTTGTGTCCCACACCGGTCTGGGCGCGTTCAGCCTGGCGAAGGCGACCGCTGATCATCTCCCCTCGCCGGATTGTGATGGGTCCACTGGGGCCCTTCTCACGAAGGGCTCACAACAACTCGCCGATTCTCCCGTCGGACATTTCATCGAAGGCCTTGACCCTGTGTTTTCTCCTTCCCATTTGCTGACCTGAATTTGAACGAGTGGATCCGGACGGCTCATCTTGAGGCGAGGGCTCGTTTGCCCGTTCATGACGTGCTGGCAACTGCGCAATTTTGCGTAACTAATCCGGGGACACCTTATCTGAGGGTTGGGGCGGGGCTCTCACTTACCTGGCTGTCCAGTTTTCCCGGTTCACCTCGGCCCGTGACGGGGCGATCCGTTCGAACGGGTCTGCGAAAGGAGCACTGGGTGTAGTGTTCAATGTTGCGAAGAGTGTTTTGGGCAACACCGAAGGGCTCGGAGAAAACTCCTCGCAGTTTTCGGCAGATGTGCTCGCTAAGTTGTTTACGCCGGAAATGAGGGTAAGGGTGGATCTCAAGTCCGTCCTTGACTTGCCCTGAGCGCTTCGTCGTTCTCGGTTGGCAGGTTGCGAAGGACGAGCTCCGTGGGAGCTAGAGGCTCTCTGTTGAGAGGTGCGGTTCGCGGCAGCGGTCGCCGTTGGTCCGGTCAATTTCTCGGTCAGATGGTCCTTCTCGTTGTTAGAGGTGCCCCTGATAGTGGACCATCGGGTCCCCGGAACTATTGTGTATCGCGAGCGCTCCGTCGGCGTTGTGTCGAAGCTCTCACCCAGTCAGAAGCTGGGCGGGGCTTGCCGTTGTCAGGGCCACGGACCCTGTGACAATTGTAGCGTTCACCTGCCCCAACGCGTCACAATATACGACCCGAGGGACCTGACGGACTCACAGGCTTCCCAACCACATCTCGAAGACGGTACCACCTACCGTGCACTCAGGCCCACCGTGGTGGAATGGAACCTGCTCTAGGCGCCAACCAATTGGGGACTATGGATGACGGTCTCTGCCCTTGACTTCATCGCCGGGCCGTAAGTAACGGCCTAGCCCGGCCGGGTCCGCGGACCTGGTAACGAAGCAGGTGGCGAATTGCGGAGTGACACGGCCGGTCCGATAGTACTCAGCATCCCTATGCCCGTGTTCCGGGCTGTGCAGAGGTAAGTAACTGCTTGTTACTTGGTAGCATTGTTATGCCCATATCCGGCCCGTGCAGAGGCGACTAACTGGTGAGTCCGCCCCAGCGGTCGCGGTGTGACATCTTAAGTTAGTCGGGAGACTCAATCGGTGGCCGTTGTCCACTGGTGGATGGTTGAGTGTATTAAGTTCCCGTGACCGCCGGCCATGGTTGCCCGGGTGGCAATGATGTTGTCGGAAAGGTGTCCCTGCAACGGCAAAGCCCGATTGTACTCGACCTCCGGAACCGGCCGGAGGAGCGTTCATATACGAGGGTGAGCGCTGCTCGGGCTCTCCGGATTCCTGGCGCTGCCCCCGGGATACGATTGCAGCGATGACCAGGATAATGATCACGGCGACGGCGGCGACCAGGGGCATCGAAAACCAGAAAAGGTTCTCGAAGGTGTCTCGGGACCGTTCCAGGCTGTTCACCCGCCAATCCCTGTTCCAGGACTGGGAGTCCATTTCTCCTCGCAGGGAATCCATGCGGCGATCGACATCCCTTTTCATGGCATCGGCATCCCTCCTAAGGGCTTCCACGTTCCTGTTCGAATCCCTCTGCTGTCGCTCCAACTGGTCCTGGCGCTGGGCCAGGCGGGCCATCTCTGGCCGCCAATTATCCTGGGGGGTCATGTCTCTTCCTCCTGAAAGGTCTGGTGTGTGGGTTTTTTGAGTAGTTTCTCCCGGAGCCGCGTCTGCCGACGGGGCAGCCGGGGATGGGTATTCGGACTCCCGGTTCAGATAGAGGGCCAGGTGGGGAGTCCCGCATGAGGTAGACTCCCGCCGGCCCCTTCCCGGCAGGTGTTGCTGGGCCATGGTGGGACAGGGCCCGGAGCGAATCGGGGGCGTCAATCCCCGGGGCTTCCCGGACAGCGCGGGGGCTCAGGCTCGGGCCGGCCTTCAAGGCGGGCGGCTTCAGACAACTGCTTCCAATCTGACCAATCCCTCCACACCTCGCAGGCGTCCAGTGGGAATTGCTGGGCAACCTGGCGCCGGCCCTCCGCCAATCCTTGTTGATAGCGGGATCCCAATTCACCCTCCAACCGATCGGTGAATACCCTTGCGGCAATGACCAGGTACAGGACCACCAGCATGGCGGCGAACGTCGAAAAGGCGTGCAGTGCACCCATGAACTGGTCAATCCAGTGGTCTGCTTCCGGAACGGTGCTGAGCCCTCTCCAGATGAGGAGGGCCGCTCCCAGGGTGAATAGCGCGAGGAACAGGGCCACGGTGAAACGGGCCGCGCCGTCGCTGATGATGGGCTCCGGTCCGGGTTCGGGTTTGTCGGGTTTCATAGTAATTTCTCCTTTGCGGGCTGGGCCGGGTGAAAGTCATCCCCGCGGCGGCAGCCGTTTAACGGCCCCACGGCCCGCGGGTGTTCGGGGTAAACGGGTCGCCGGGCCTGGGGGGCTCTCCCGGTGACGGGGGAGGGCGAGCGCGGATGCGGGTGAAAGCGATGGGGCTGAAATTGAGGGACTCCTTCGGGGATGGGGATTGAGACGACGGTCGGAGAAGGCCTCTGCAGCTATTGCCCCTAGGTCCGTATGGACGGGGCCGTAGAGGTTTGGACCGGCGACGCACCCGGCTTGCCGTTCGGTGGGGATGAGAAATACTGCCCCCGGCGGCGTAGCCCACCGGGAACGCTGCCGGGGGCTTTGAGCCCAATGGTGAGGGTATGGCGGACATGTCGGCTGGAAGGTGTTCCGGAAACTTGTTTCTGGGGATAGCCAAAGGTCGGTGGATCATCCGGAGAACGCCCGGAGCATCCTGTCCCTCAGCCAAGGTTCAGCGTCAGGGTGGGCGCTTGGGGGTCACCCCGAAACGAGCGCCCACCCTGACGTCGAATGGGCGCCCTTCCCGGCGGCGATTCACATCGGCCCACTTCGGCAAATCGATGGGTTGGTCAGCGAAAAAATGCAGTTGGCGTGTGCGACCAGGCCCGCGGGCGATGGTAAAAAATTGCCTCATGGGTATTCGGGGCTGTCAACCTTACGCTATTGATGTGCGCCCCAGGCAATCCGAGGGTGATGCCTCAGGCATCCGCAACCGGGAAGTCCTCGCCCAATGAGGAAACGGGAAAAGTCCCCGGGCTTTTCGTCCAAGGGTTCGACTATGAAATCGATGGTTGACTCCAGGAAAATCCACATGGTTGGTGCTGGCATCGAGGCGATTCTGGACGAGCCACGCATAACACAAAATCCTGTTTCGAGCCGAAGACGGTTTCATTTGGCCCCTTCTGGCCCTGGCGAAGAAGGTTCCTGTGATGAGGGCCCGCCGTGAGATACTTTGCAGCCCTCGACACCGGTCGCAGGAAGTATGTGTTGGGAGGTGGATATATGCTCAACTCCTCTTCCATGGCGGTGACGGTGATCATGGGTGTGACGCCTTTGAAATTGCCGGCTTCACCGGTCTCACCGGGGCGGCGGCAGCGGCAGCAACAGCCGCCCCCCCGGTGAGACCCTGGTCTGCTTCACATGCAATGCACCCCGCATGGCGGATTTCTTGCCCCGCGCTATTGAAAACCTGCTTCAACCCTCCCCGCGTCCTTATTGATTTTGAGATCAACTGAATTCACCTCCAGACTGGCCGGGCAAACCCAAAGGCAAGTCTGGAATAGGGGCGCGTCACCGGTGAAATGACCATTTGCCAGGTGCATCCCATGGCCTGGAAAAGGGTGGCCCGGCGAACCATGTCGGCCCCGTCCCGGGGTGGACAAAACAGATGTTTTTGGCATTCTTTAATGAATCATTCCTAGAAATGAATTTAAACGAACTTTGTTGCCAATTTCCTGAGAACTACAACGAATCACCATCAGATCATCATCAAGATAGCCTTGGTTCCATGCAAAATTGACCTCTGGGAGCTGCCCGAAAGCATAGTTTGTCTGAAACGATAATCCTGGTCTCCCCCTCCTCGTCTAGCCTTAAGTTATGGGACCGATTTCCAGGGTCACAAGCAGAATTGCCAGGGCGGCAGCTCTTCCGGGCAGAGCATGGCCCGATGTCCTGTTTGTCCCTGCCGTCATCTGGTGGACTGCCGCCTCCGGCAACCCTCGGAAGAGGACCCAGGACGTCATGGCTCTCATCGGCTCCGAATTTGGCCTCCGTGGGTCCCTGGACCGCGGACATGGCCAAGGTTAGGAAATCCGAAAGGCCGAAGAAGTCCGGCCGCTCCGGGCCGGATCCCACCGTAGTGGAGGTGCGCTGCAACCCGGCCCCCGACGCCCAGGAACGGCTGCGCAGGATTTTCACCCTATTGGCGAAGCACATCGCTGAGGACGGGCTTCGTGAGATGGAAGAGGACTACGCCTTGGAGGACAGCAGCGAGGAGGAGGGCTGATGCAGTCCACCATCAATCTCACGGAAATCAAACCGGTGCTGGCTGTCAATTCCCGCCTTGGGGTTTCGGGTACCGGCTATTCACATCGCTGGTGGAGGCAATAGCGACGTAGAGAATCCAAATGGAACGCCGGACGTTGGAGCTCGACGCGGTTTTGGACACTGTCTGATGAGGATCGACCCATGGGCCGCTAGAGAAAATGCCCGACCTTCAGGGAGACCCCACAGATATATGTAGAGGTGATCGGAATGACAGAGGCTAAAGACATGACGGAAATTAAATGGGTACCCAGAGAGGAACTGGATAGAGTAATCCTGGACATTCTTGATGGTGAGTCCCTGAAATCCGCCGAGGAATTGGCCAGGGCGATAGAGTTGCCGGAGTCCACCGTGAGGGACGCATTGACCCGCTTGGAGGCGCGTGGCGCCGTTCTAGGCGTGGAGATGGGCGCCACCCTGCGCCGGCGGCGGCGTTTTTTCCTGCAAACGGGTGGGTTGCCGATACTCTCCCTGCAGGACGGGCCCGTCCGCTCCGCAGGACCTCAGGCCACATTGGATGGTTTGGTCAAACAGGCTGTTCGGCTGCCCATGCTGGAGGCTTTTTATCACCTGGCCCCCAAGCTCTGCCAGGCGTCCTTTGTGGCCCCCGATGCCCAGGGCATCAGCTTTCGGGGGCTGCACGAACCTGAAGTTGTGGATGTATCGCACATCCGAAATGCCAAGCTGATCGGGCTCCGGTGGATGTCCCGGGGGCCGATCCATGTCACTACTCACTACGATGTGCCGGGTGGCCCCATGCTGGACGTGGGTTTGATGTGGATGGGTGGCCAGAGGTCCGTGACCCGGCTGCCGCAGGTCATTGAGGGAGTCCACCCGAGGCACACCATCCTGATATGTGCCGACCGGCTGACCCACATGCGCCTGAAACCCCTGGTGGCGGCCTCCATCTCAGCTGCCGACGAAAACAGCCCGACTTTTACCTCGGTCGTCTGGGAAGGCCAGTTTCTGCATGACGGGGTCTCACCGATTTTCACTTACGAACGACCGGTTCCTGACCCTACGGTGCCCACTGCCAAGACCGGCATCCCTGAGAATCTGGAGGATAAACTGCGTCGGCTTCGACTGGGCTGCCTGCTGGATGTCCGAAGCAATCGGGTCCTGAAGTGGATTGAAGACTGGACCGGGTCCAACCTTACCCTGGTAGCCGAGGGCTGCCATATGGCCCGTAGTGTGGCTCAGGGCATCGTGCAGGCCTTGGTGAAGGACGGCCTGGTCGTAGAACTTGATAGGCGGCTGTATCTGGCCGATCACGGGATGAGTTTTGTCGCAGCCCGGGACCGGGTTTCCCACAAGACGTCCCGGAGCCGTTATGCCGCCCTGGTCGCCGATGATGGAAAATACCGTCGGCAACAGCAACGCCACTACCTGGGTGTGGCGAGGCTGGCGGTGATAGCCGGTCGGTATGGCCGACTGGCGGCGCCGGGGTTCCGCTGGGTGGTCACTCTGTCCGACCCTAATTTGGGAGACACTCAGCTGAAGCCGGACTTGTGGGTGCAGCTGCCGTGCCCAAACGGCAGGAATGTCTGGTTGCCCGTGGAATACGAGCTTACTGCAAGGACGGATAGAGCGATACTCAGGAAACTCAGGCCCTGGATCGTGGCGGCCGAATTTGGCCGATACTGGCCGGTCGTCTTTGTCGTCCCTGACGAGCAGACTTGCGAAAAGATCAAAAGCATCGGCTACAACCTGGGGATCCCGGTGGCCGCGGCCACCGTCAAGGATTTCGAGCTGGGGCTGAAAATGGGTCTGTCAATCGACCTGCGCTTCTGGCGCGCCGGGGAAGGGCGGGTCTCGGTCGCCGATTGGACCCAGATGGTGGTGCAGCACTGGCGCCGGCCAGACCTGGTGGATTTGTTGCAGCCAGCGACCTTCGATGTGCCCCAAAATCAGGTGTCGTTCCACCATCCGCCGAGGCCGTACACGCTCCTGGAGGCCCGGGAATGGTTGGCGACGCAATACGGACACTAGAGACGGTGGTTAACCCAACCATCTCTACTGTCCGTAATACAGAACTGATACTGTCCACACGACGCTCTGCAAACCGTGTGGATAGTCCCGCCACCGAATTGTATTGGAGGTCGGGACACTCCAGGCGGGTCAGTGAGCAACTCAGATACGAATGGCCTGATTTTCAGACGGAACCGCTGAGGCCTGCCAGCAAAAACTGCGTGGGGGACGGGGGACTATTTAAGCAAACGAACGGGAAACCTAGCTAACTGCGAGACACTCTGGACGGAGGTCCCAAGAAGAGCATTGTCACGGGAGAATGCCAATTTGGTACGAAGGGATGAACCCATAGTTGGAGGCGAGGGTCTTGTTGGTGATTCGCCAGGAACGTGGCAGCAACCATATGTCGATTGACCCTCCCCTCGCAAACTGTGAGCCATACGTGTAAAAAGCGGAGGTAACGGCTTGTTGAAAAAGCCGGTTTCTGATGGTGAAGGGGCGAGAGTCGAGGGTGGATTTTCAACTTCCTACCATGCTGGGACAGGGGCAACTGGGCAACGCTCTCCCGAACTCACTGGCTGTAGGCACTGGGCATAGCCGCCTGAACCTGAAGGTTCGAGTGGTCCCGTGCCGGATCCCAACCGGCGAACCGCCTTCAGCACATTGTGGGCGATGGACGCCATGAATCCCTCGCAGTCCACCTTCCCCAACCCTTTCAGCCGCGACTTTGCCCACCCCAGCCGGTCCAGCGACGCAAAGATTCCTTCGACTAAAAATTCCCTCGACTACGGTCCGACGGCGAGCCATTTCCCGCCGATAGGCGGGAGTTTGGTTCCGTTCCTGGGCTTGAAGGTGCAGGGGTAGTAGATGGTGAGTCCCAGGTACCGGCGCTTCTGGTGAGGAGGAAGACACTCTCCCTTTACCGGACAAGCCTGGCAATCCTTCTGGCGGGCCACGTATTGGTAGTTGCCGTTGCGGCGGTGATAGCCGGCCCGCTTCAGCGCCTTCCCCTGGGGACAGACCACATGGTCTCCCCGGTACTCAAAGCCCCCTCCGGCCACCATGTTCGATTCCTGCCTGGGATGGATGGGGATATGGGCCTGATGCCCCGTTCCTCCGGGATCTGTATCAGCCGGCCCGCATTGTAGGCGGTGTCAGCCGCCGACGAGACCGGCTGCAGGGGGAGATGTTCAAGCAGATGGGGCAAGGCCTTCCATTCCCCCTCGGAAGCGTGGGTGACTCCCAGGGAAAGGATGAAGCCGCCCCGGTCCACGATGGCGTTGTCCTGGCAGTACAGCCCTGGGGGCTTGCCAGTGTAATTGATCACGAACTATAGACCGGTAAATTGAGAAATCGCCAAGGTCTTTAGGCCACTTCGCCAGGGTCTTCAGTCCACCCTGGGCACCAAATAGCAGACCATCTCCGCACTTCAAAAGTGAGGAGCGGAGATGGCCTATAAGGAAGTGTCCCGAGTGGACATGGTAGAAGTGATCCGGCGCTGGCAAAAGGGAAACAGTCAGCGACACATAGCGTCGGGGACCGGACTATCGAGAGATACTGTCCGGAAATACCTGGCGGCGGCGGAAGAGGTGGGGTAAGCCGGTAAGGGCCGGACCCCAGTGAGGAACAACTGAGCCGGCTGGTAGCCCTGAGCCGGAGCGGACCACGGAAGAAAGTGACGCCCGCCGAGGACCTGCTAGAGCCCGGGGGAGATCAAATCTACCGATGGATCACCGTTGACCGGCTGCAGGTGACCCGCATTGGCGAATTGCTGGCCCAGCGGGGCTGTCAGGTGTCCTACACGTCGCTGCGGCGTTTCCTGCAACGGCGCAACTGGCGACTGTTATTAACGGGCTTAAACTGAGCCAAAATTACGGGTTGGAATTGAGCCACCCAAATAGTGAGGCATCATAGCCGAAGATTCGGTGGAGGTGCCTGCAAGAATTGCTGAGAGGTGGCCAAGTGAAAGAGATTTACGAGTTAAATGGGCGAGGCTACTCGGCACGAGAGATTGCCCGGACCCTGGGCCTGGCCCGGAATACGGTACTGCGTTATCTGAAGGATCCGGAGGCGATAGTGCCCAAGACCAGGACTCTTCGAGGGTCCAAGCTGGACCAATATGCCGACTATATAGATTGGCGGATGAGTGAAGGATTGGAGAATTGTGTAGTGCTGCTGCGGGAATTGCGGGCCCGGGGATACGAAGGCAGTTACACCATCCTCTCGGAGTACGTGCGGCCGCGGCGGCGCTCCAGGCAACCCCAAGCCACGGTGAGGTTCGAGACAGATCCTGGTGAACAGGCGCAAGTGGACTGGGGGAGCTTCAGCTACGTGGATGAAACGGGGCGGAAGCGGCGGGTGTCGGCCTTCGTGATGGCGCTCAGCTGGTCCCGGTCTATCTACGTGGAGTTCGTCCGGAGAGCGGACACGGCCAGCTTCATCCAGTGCCACGTCAACGCCTTCGACTACCTGGGCGGCGTGCCCAGGCGGTGCCTGTATGACAACGCCAAGGTGGTGACCCTGGGCAGGGATGAGGAGGGCCGTACCGAGTGGAACCGGCGGATGCTGGACTTCGCCCTGAGGTTGGGCTTCGAGCTCAAGCTGTGCCAGCCCTACCGGGCCCAGACCAAGGGCAAAGTGGAGAGCGGGGTGAAGTACGTCCGGGGAAACCTGTGGCCCAGTGTACGCTTCACCGATGATGCCGATCTGAACCGGCAGGCCCTGGGGTGGTGCGACGGCGTGGCCAACCGGCGGACCCACGGGACGACCCACCAAGCGCCCAGGGAGATGCTGGCTGAGGAGCAACCTCACCTGGGGAAGATGCCGGAACGAGCTGTGCTGGCGCCCTACCTCAGGGAGGACCGTCAGGTAGCGCGGGACGGCTTCGTCAGTTGGGAGGGCTCCCGATACGGCGTTCACTGGCAGTGGGTAGGCGCCACTGTGCAGTTGGGACAGCGGCTGGGCACCGTGGAGATATGGGCGGGAGACCAGCGCCTGGCGGTGCATCCGAGATCGCAGAAAGCCGGCCAACGCTTCACTTTGCCCGGTCAGTGGCAAGGCCTGCCCAAAGCCGACGGTCGGCCGGTCAAAGAGGCCCTGGCGCTACAGGTCCCGGTGGGTGAAGTGGAACGCCGCTCTCTGGACGTCTACGACCTGGTGGCTGCAGGAGGTGTGCGATGACGACGATCGCCCTGGAACAGGCCCGTCAGCACCTGGAGACCCTGGGTCTCAGGCAGGCGGTGGAAGCTTTGGACAACACCCTGGATCTTGCCGCCAGCAAGCAGTTGACCTATGCCGACATGCTGGCCCAACTGCTGGGGTTGGAAGTGTCCGCCCGCAGGGAACGCTACCTCACCACCAGGACCAAGTTGGCTCACCTGCCCTTCCAGCGCACCCTGGAGCAGTTCGACTTTGGCTTCCAACCCTCCATCGACGAGCGCCAGGTCAAGGAACTCGCCAGCCTGGCCTTCGTGGCCGAAGCCACCAACATACTCATCCTGGGACCTCCCGGCGTGGGCAAGACCCACCTGGCCATTGCCCTGGCTCTCCAGGCCATCGAGAAGGGTCAGGGGGCCTACTTCGTTCGCGCCTACGACCTGATGGAGGACCTGAGGAAGGCCCGGGCCGAGCACAACCTGGATCGCAGGATGAGAGTCTACCTCGCTCCCAAGGTGCTCATCGTCGACGAGTTCGGCATCTGGCCCTACGACCGGGAGTCGGCCACCGCCTTCTTCACCCTGGTCTCGGCTCGCTACGAACGGGGCAGCATCATACTAACTTCCAACAAGGGCTTCGGAGAGTGGGGAGAACTCCTGGGGGACACCGTCATTGCCTCAGCCATCCTGGACCGGTTGCTGCATCACAGCCACGTCCTCAACATCCGGGGCGAAAGCTACCGGCTCAAGGACAAGCGGCAGGCCGGTCTGTTCCCATCCCAGCAGCATCTTCCCTCGAGGCAGCAAACAGCGCCCGCAGTCCCGACCAGTGACAGAATCACTGAACAATGAGCTGGAGGTGTATCAATTTTACTTTGGCGGAATTACCGTCAACGGAGGGTGTGTCAATTTTAAACTGGCGAAAATGCTCAGAATTAAGTTGGCGTTGACACAGGTGAGTTGGCCTGTGGTCCGGGCACGATGCCGCTTTGGCTATGCTGCCTTCATCTCCTCACGCCTTCCTTTTCGGCATCGTGGCTTTAACCTTTGTCCAGTTCTCAAGGTGCCTCCTGCGGTCATTGCAAATCGCCTTCTCCACCATGACGGTCGGGAGGCTTCCGGTCGTCATAACGCCGTTCTATGCCAGATATCTCCTTGTATCCAGCAATCCGCCCCACTTGGTTTCGACTCCGGAAGCAGCTTCCGCAAACCGGCCCACTTGGTCGCTCTGTGGCACAAGGAGAAAAGCCACGCGCTGAGTACGAAACACGTACACCAGCTCAGACCCAGTTTCCCGTATCAAGCTACTTGTAAGGTCTCTAATGAATGGGTCTCGCGGCTTAGGAGGAATGTGCTGATACACAAGCAAAGAGTGGCCCGCTGAGAAAGATTGACAGACCTCACGCAGGAAAAGATACCGGGAGGCACCTTTTCGGCCATACTTCACGGACTTGATTTCGAGTCCATTGTCGGGATCAAAGAAGACCAACTCGCTCTCGCGTGAGAAATCAAGAAAATTATCGAAGTACCTCCGGCGTTCATCGGAACCGTCGGTCAACCAAGGAGAATAGAAACTCGTATTGGGCAGAAGTCCACTTTCCTCTACGGCCCTGATGTTTCGCTCCTTTCGATCCACAACTGCCGTGCGAAGGCAATCAAACACTAAAGGATCGAAAGCGCGCCACGCCTCGGGCTCCTGTAAGAAGTTCACGCGACGCCCGTCCCTCCTATCGTCGTTCTCCGTCAGCATCCAACAGACAGAGGTGCTGACCTTTCCGTAACAGTTCAACTGGCGAAGTAAACCATACTTGATATAGTCGAATATGTCGCCAAAATATTGGTGCTTCATTGACCGGCGTTCCGGCTACAGATAACCCGGAGCGAGCGTTTTCGCTGCCAGACTTCTACACGAATCGCCAAATCCGCTATATTGGGGACGCTGTACTCGACGGCCAACTCACTAACCCACGGGGTTGTGTAATCTCGTATCGATTGAAAGGTGTCTTGTCCCCTTGGTCGTGGCAGGCGCGTAGCTCTGGCGGGATTTACACTGCCAGAGTTGATTGGAGATAGCGTTACGCTTCCTGCGTGGTGGGATAGCAGTGCACGGGTTGGGACAACTATTACCGCGTGTTCTCTTCCTCTGTAAGGCGGCGCATTTAGCATCCAACCCAATGGAGTTTCTTCGGGCCAAAAGAAGGTCTTCCCGTTAATCAACTCATACCACTGCTGTGTTGTCATATCGATAAGGCAGTCACGCAGCTTGTCCTCCGGCATAGGCAATTGGTCCCTAACGACGGCTGTGCCATAAGTCGGATGTGTCAGTCGAACACTCTCGGGGCGCCACTGCGATTCAATCTGGAATCGGGTAGACCCGGTAGTCCCGTAAAGGTCCAGGAGAGCCGATGTGCTCCGAAGGCCATAACGCTGGATACTGGGCCAACTGTCCAGTTCAGCCATATGAAACAGTACGGGATACTTTTCGATGATTTCTTCTGAAGTCGCCATGTCCCATCACCACGAACGTCGGTCGATAATGCTTCTATGATTAAATCCTGTCCCAACAAGAGACACACGGGCTTCTGATACCCGCTCGATTTCTTCGATTAAATTGATGGTATCGGGGTGAAGTTGTTCGAAGCGATTCGCAGCACGATTCTCTATCGTTAAGTAGTCCGCAAAAGTAAGAGCAATATCAGTTGGTCGATTTAGTAGCGAAGCGTTTCTGAGCAATTCCCAGTCGAATTCCCCGATCCGTCTCTCCCTGTCAGTTGTGGACGTCCGCTCTGTACTTTCCAGTTCCTCTAATTCTATCCCAGACCGCTCGGCTATTACCTTCAAGGAGATTTCTTGAGACATAGGCCCTGAGGTGCTGCTCTCGGGATTCTGAACCCTGATCGGGTAAGTTCGACACACCATTACCACACGCCTTACCTTGCCCGGCGGTATACCGGCCTCGGCAAGACAACCGGACACGGTAGTATCCCGCGAGGTGACATATGGATAATGGCCGTGATAGAGGCTTAGGCCCGTACCCTGCGTTCCTTCAAGGCAGATTCGACCATTTTTCGCGAGCGTTTCCCGGATCACCTCTAACGCACTGCACCTGAATGGGGCGAGTTCCGGAATGGCCCTGGCAAGCTTAGTTTCTGGATCTCGACTCAAAATTCTCCTGGACAAGGCCGCGCCAGCTCCTTGTCCAGTAGACCCAATTCCAGCAACAAGCCCTGTCTCACTCCTAATGTCTTCATTTGAAATGATCATTGCGGCGCCGTCAATGCCAAGCCTGCCAACATCGACTTTACAGTCAGCGATTTCTACCAGCAGCTTGTCGACGTCTAAAACCGCGCCGGGGCCAATAAGCAATTTTGCGTTTTCGTTCCTCCGAGTCCCTGATGGCAATTGATGGTGGGTATAGGGTTTAGGGAGTTCGAAGACCGTATGTCCCGCGTTGGGGCCTCCCACGCGTACCAAGAGGTCATATTCCCCCGACAGGAAAGCAGCAATTTGACCCTTGCCTTCACTGCCATATTGGCCTCCGACAATTACATCGACATATCCGCTGCTCGCTAAACCGTAGAGACCTAGGCGGCTCGCAACTCGCACGAGCACACCTTCTTGAGTACACCGATCTGAGTCAACGACTACATCCGCCACGTCTTGAAGTTCATCCACCAAGAATTCCGTTTTGTTTCGGCGGACATCCTCATAGGTCATAGAATCGGGATCTGTAGATTCTTGCTGTCTTTTCTCGTAGCGCTGGGACAGCACCGGCACCGGAGCGGTCATATGTATGTGCGTAACCGCCGTCCCGTAGGCATCCCTGATCACATGAATCTGTTTTTCTATCCTAACGGAATCGACAGCGACGCTCTCTGTGGTACCGTTGGCACGCAAGTCCCGGGCAAGGCACTTGAGGATCCACGTCCCATTAGTTTCCTGGTCCAGCCGTTCACCTTCCCGTTGGAGGTCGGCCCTTCCTCCCCGGCCCCTGTTTTCCAACTCAGTCTTCAGCCAGTCCCTGGTCCTCAGCACGTTCATGCCGAACCGGTCTGCTAGGTTACGAGCCAAGGTAGTCTTGCCGGAGGCTACCGGACCCGACAGCAAAATTATCCTTCTATCCATACGTTATTCTCATGATTTTACATGGCAAAAAGATGGTCAGAGGTCGAGCATTCCTTGAACTTGAGAGGGCATACTGTCTGGCAAGGCATAAACAAAAACCGGAGTCCCTTTCCGCACAAGACGTTCGTCAATCAGTTCCCTTATCAACTCCCAGTGCCCTCCGGCCTGCCCGGTTCCGACCCTTGGCATATGTACGCTGGCGCACTGCTCTGAGGCGACCTCTTGAAGTTGATCAAGGGCAGTGCTCAGGGCGGCGTACCGGATACGAGGTCTGGTTGACGGGCCGTACCCTCTCTGAGCAACCATATGTACAATGCTCAAACCCTCTTCGATCTGCGCCCAATGGATTTTGCCCAACGACAAGTTGCTTCGATCCTGCTCCACCCAATCACGAAATTCCTCCTGTATAAAGCCCCACTCCTTGGCAACTTCCAAGGCAAATCCCCCTCCCCAGTTTGGCGTTCCGTCATTAACAACGTGTGCAATAATGCGCTTGCCAGTGCCCCTTGGGTTTCTGGCGTCGCCGAACAAATAAGCGATTTGGAGTGCGCTGGGCTGTAGGGCATTTTCAGAGGTGAGGACCCCAGCTATGCGAGGGAACCGCTCTCCGGGAAACGGTGGGATTCCGACACACTGAACATCGAACACAGGGAGTTGGCTTCCCCAATTCTCGGTCCCCTTCGCCGTAAATCCTATTGCCGTGCATTCTGCCAGGACGGCGCTCGACTCGACCCGAAAATCTGACGGAATACGGACGTCCCAGGTGCGTGACGGAACGCTGTAGTCAATCCTGAAACCGGGATAACCGCCACTCATGCTTACGCGGGCGGCCGCAAAAACAGCGCAAGGCGTACTGGTCAGTTTAGCAATCCTGAGTAGTATTGCCTCGGTAGAGACATCGAATTCACTTCTCAACCTGAGCAAGTTATCTATGTCTATCCCCGCGTTTTCAAGGTCCGTATACCCCGTGGGCATCAGAAGCTCTGCCGCGCCAATGTTGCAAAGCAGTTCGAGCTGCCAGGTATCGTCTCGCAACTCGACTGATGGAGTTCGATTTCTCACCCTTTCGGCGCAGTCTGGAAACAGAGTGTGAGCGAGTTCGTGAGCCACCGAGTATCGTACTCTCCCGTGCGGCCTGCTGGGATTGAATTCGATGCGCAAGCCTTCCGTGACGGGTACTATGCGCGCATCAAGAACCGCGTCATTCGGGAGAACGCTGATATCGAGCAACTCGGCCAACTGGAAAGGATCATACGGTGGGCCTTGCCAGCCCTTTTCCGCAGCTTCTACTACCGTCTGCCTGGCCTTAGTTTGAATGGCGCGTACGGGGTCAACCCCTTGAGCAAAAGCTATAACAGAAGGGTTGGTCCATTGGCGCTCCTGATAAGTCATGACTAGCTAATCCTCCAAGAAATGTCCCCATCTCTTTCGAGGAGAGATCCCACGGTTGTATTCACTGATAGAGGGTGACTGGTAGCATATCGGTTCACCCAAGAAATTGCATCTCGGAGAGTCTTTCCAGTTCTGTGCCTCCGGGCAACTGAAGTGGACCCCATTAGCTGGACAGGACCGGGGTGGAATTAGGCGAGAGTCCCGCTGCTCCCGCCAATGATACCAGCGTCTGGTCTATCGGAGACTACTTGGCCTGGACCGCCCCCTCTTCTCCAACATCGGTCACCTCGTGGAACACCTCGGCCGGGGTCCGGTAGCCCAGGGCCTGATGGGGCCTCTGGTCGTTGTAGAACCTGAAGTAGTGGCTCAGTTCCCTGCAGGCCTCTGTAGCGTTGGCGTAGGCTTTCAGGTACACCCCCTCATACTTCACGGTGCGCCACAACCGCTCCACGAAGATGTTGTCGTTGTACCGCCCATTCCCGTCCATGCTGATCTTCAACCCGAGTTCCTGCAATGCCTGGGTGAACCCCAGGCTGGTGAATAGACTGCCATGGTCGATGTTGAAGACCTCCGGCTGGCCTTGCCCCAGGGCCTCTTTCAAGGCATCGACGCAGAAGTCGGCCTCCAGGGTGTTGGACAATCGCCAGGCCACCACGTACCGGCTGTGCCAGTCCATGATGGCCACCAGGTAGAGGAACCCCCGGGCCATGGGCAAGTAGGTGAGGTCGGCGGCCCACGCCTGGTTGGGCCGGATAACTCTGATCTTTGCTAACAGCTAGTGATAGACCCGGTGCTCCGGCGGCGGCCGGCTGGTGCGGGGACTCCGGTAGATGGCTCGCAGCCCCATGATGCGCATCAGTCGCTGCACCCGCTTCCGGCTCACCCGCCTACCCTCCCGCGCCAGCCAGACCTTCATGCGCCTCGACCCGTAGAAGGGTGTATCCAGGTACTGTCGGTCCATCGCCTGCATCAAGGCCAGGTTCTCGCCGGAGACGTGGCCCACCATGGCTATGCCGCAGCCCTCGGCGCCAGTGGCGAACGCGCCCACCGCCAATTTCCGTGGCGGGATGAAACTAGCCTATTGAAAGGGCCGGCCATTCCCGTAGCGGACAAGACGACGTGCTCCCTAAGGTTGGTCAGGATTCATTTTGGAGTCCTTCGTCATCCACTATGGGACGCGCCTTAATCCACTCGTACACGTCCCCCGCACGGAACGCCACCGCCCGGGTACCCGTTCTACGACGCGGTATGAAACGTCCCTCTTTGATCAACTTGTAGACGGTGGACCTGCGCAATCCGACCAGCCGCATCACTTCCGGCAGACGGATCAGACGTTCCTCTTCGAAATCCATAACGATCTCCTTGGTGGGTCCGCCACAGCCGACGGTATCTCGGCCTAGTCAGGGCGGCCCTTGTTAATCCCCTTATTCCAGTATGGACCGCGGGCGCCATCATAAGTTTTACGCGCTGGACGTCCCGTAACGTCCAGCGCGTTCCCGTGGAGTCCGGCTTCAGGTTCGTCTTCCGTTCAAATCGTCTTAAGATGCACTTCTTGCCATATTTTGCAGGATATTTTAGGATGAAATAATGAATATTATTGAGAGTAGTAACAAGAACTTGCAGGACATTGCCGGGGAGTTAGTCGTGAATGCCAAGCGAATGAGCTGCCCTTACTGTGAGGGATCCCGGACCAATTTAAATGGCAAACGGAATGATAGGCAGATCTACCTGTGCAGAGACTGCGGAAAGCAATGGAGGGAGGGAGGGGCAATGGGGGGACGCAGTTTCCCGCCGGACCAGATCGGGGCCGCCATCCAGATGTTTTACACCGGCTTGTCCCCCGGGAAGGCGGCCGAGGCCCTAACAGACCAATTTGGTATCAAGGACGCACACGTCACGCCGGAGACTATCCGCAAATGGGTGGACAGGTACACCGATGCCGCGATAAGACTGGCCCGGCATTTAACAACGCCCGGCGGGGGAAAGTGGTGGATTTTCAGACAATCCACTGTTACCCCCCGACGGCATTGGCTGATGGCGTTGGATGACAGAACCGGGTACATCTGTGCGAATCACGTTAGCAAGATCGGAGGGGATGACCGGGGAATGGAGGCATATCTTGACGCCCTGAGTTACGCTACCAAGCCGGTTAAAGATGTAGTGCTATTGGATATGCGGGAGGAGTTGGACTGGAGATCTACTGTCAGTTCGGGAGTGGTTCCCGAGCGCCGTGGTGAGGCCAAATGGATCGACGATAAGTGGGATTCGCCCATCGTAGTCACAAATAATTTCCCTCCTGGATTTACTGTACCCAAAATCTTCCGCGAATACCATGCCGCCTGCGCTCGGTTCGAGAGGAAAGATGACAATGGCGGAGTTCAGAGACATCTCGCCGGATGGGTGATTACCCGAAACTTGTTCACCAAACAGCGGGAATTGGGCGGGCGAACACCTGGGCAGAAGGCAAGAATAAAGTCGCCAATCGCCTCCTGGGCTGATGTCGTGAGACTGGAGGCTCGGGCATCTCTGCCCGCGGTTGGTCCAAAGGCCGCTGTGACCACGCGTCTTCCGTTGCCACCGTCCAATGACCCACGGGAGCGAGGGTGATTGCAGTTCCCAAGGGTAGTTCGGTCAACCAACTTGAACTGAGTCAAAATTACAAGCTGGAATCGAACCACCCAGTTGGTCAACGACAATGAACTTTGCCGGACTATTGCCTCACCAGAGGATGTTGCCGGAATATTACCTTTTGGTTTCTGCTCCAACCGGCCCAAGTTGAGGCGTGCCATGCAGGTCATGAACGGGTTGGTCCAGGACGGCGTACACCAGCCTTTGGGCCATGACGCCCCGCCAACCCCTCACCCTGCGTTGCATAGTTCTCAGGTTGGCATCGCCGAATCGACGAGGATGAAGGCTGCTCAGCGGTTCCAGCAACACCTTGGCCGTGGTGTACAGATCATCCTCCGGCCACCCCAGGACGTCGCAACATTCTTCTTCGAAAGGATCCTTGCGGGTTCGCCAGTGGCGGGATTTCCTGACACAGCCCGCATGGGTGGGCCGCGCCCCTTCCTCTTGCCACAAGCCGGGAAGCCGGGCCGGGAACCGGTCCAGGCTTTCACGCTGAAGGGTTCCCTCTTATCCCGGTGATGATACCGCCACCAGGGCCGACTGGGCTTCCCCGATGGTGTGCAACAGCGCCACCGGTTACAGTTCGGTGCCGTGCTGCCCCAGACCATCCCTCACCTCGGCTCCCACCGAGTCACCCGCGGCTACCGGTCACAGGGCGTGCCCGGCGAACTGTATTGCTTGACGACCCTGGTTCCATTCCGAGTCTCCACCAACAGCTTGAAAGAAGGCTGGACGTAGTGCACCTATGGCCGCACCGCCCGGTAAAGGTGGACCATCGTCCGTCCAGGCAGCCGGAGTAGCGGTCATTTCCCACAAGGCGGCGCGCCAGAGCACCGTTGTTCTCGTCTGTCCAGGCTAGGTCGTTCTTGTGGTGGGCCCGGGACGGGTGAACTCGATGTCTCGTCCCGCACACCACCGTATCAGCGTCTCGTTGATGGAGGCACTGTCGTTGTTCCAGTCGATACCCATTATAGACAAGGGCAGCTGCCAGCCAATGGCGTCCAGACCCTCGACCACCAGGGACTGTTCCCTGGCCAGAAGGGGAACCGCCTCGGTCCAGCCGGTGCACCGTCGGTGGCCACCAGACTGTGGATGAAGGAGCCAACCAGAGTCCTGCCGCAGTGGGCTACCAAGTCGATTTCCAGGAAGCCCGATGGGGGGCGTTCCCGTTTGTCGTAAATGCGAACTGGAACTTTGCGTCCCCGGGGGTGTCTCCGGCCTCGCGGCCGCCTGGCCCCACGGTCGCCCTCACGGGCCTCAGCAACCGGACCAGGGTGGAGGCACTGGCGGAAAACAGACGGTCGCGCACGTCGTGGTGGAGCTTCAGGCGCCTGTGGCGCTCCATGGATTCCATCAGATTGGACAGCGTCTTCCAACGATTGCCGCAGATGCGGTCGGCGGTCTCCCAGTCCACGATCACCGCTTCCCGGACGGCCTCATCGTAGAGGCGCCGGCCTGTCAATGGAGCAATTCTACCGACTTCCCGAGACGCGTGCTGCAGTGGACAAATGCCATGCCTGCGGTAATTGCCGGTGACCGGGATAAACTCGGTTAGGATCCCGCCTTGATCTTTCTTGGATGCCTGTTGGTATCTGTCCCGGACCGAGGCCAGGAGTTCCTGTTACTTCATCCTGGTGATTCCTCCACCCACGTGGTTGCCTCCCGTCTTTTCGGTAACATGTTAATTGAGGCAACCACTTTCCTAGAGTAACGATTTGGGTGAAGCAATGCGCCGGCAAAAGTAGTTGGCGCTGAACAGCCGGTGGACTGCCCGGACATCGTCCTGGTGCTCGTGTTACTATTGGAAACGTCCACTTTGACTTTGGGGGTCGTGGCGTCGGGGGAGGCCAGAATTGCCTTTCACAGGGTCTTCATCGAGAGGGTGGCCGGTATATCCAGTTCGGTGTGTGGAGCCGTCCCAAATAGTCCGGTAAGTTCCAGTTGCTTATGTGGGAAAACATGTGGGAAAATCTAGGAAGAGAAAGAAAATTCCCGAGTTTTAAATAGGGAATTGAAGTAACAATACTCCCACTCTCTCCGCCAGGTGTTTCCCCCTAACCCGCACTCGCAACCCCAATCGACGTTTGCCTTCCCCTTCCCATCCACCGCCGTGGCGTTGGACTCTAGGTGCGTTTTCCGGGCCCCCGCCGCACCCTCATTTGTGGCAATGTTCAGCGGCGAAGGAGGGGGTCAGGGGCCGTAGACTTCCGGGTTGGCGCATTGCTCCAGCCGTTTGCCTTCGATGCCGGCGATCAAGTTCCGGGCGGCCAGCAGGCACGTGGACCTGCGGGATCCGATAGAGGCGCTCCCGATGTGAGGCGTAATCACGAGGTTGTCCAGGGCCAAAAGCGGGTCGTCGGCGTGAATGGGCTCAGGATCGGTGACGTCCAGACCCGCCGCCCGAATCCAGCCTTCCTGCAGCGCGGTGCAAAGCGCCTTGGTGTCCACTACGGGGCCCCTGGAAAGATTGACCAGGACCGCGTTGGACTTCATAGCCCGGAGTTCCGGTTCACCGATCAGGCCCCGCGTGGCCGGCGTTAGGGGCACGTGCAACGACACAAAATCCGCCGATGCCAGCAATGGCTCGAGGTCAGAGTATTCCAAGCCCAGCCGGGTTTCCAGGTCGGGCTTGCGGGTGCGGGAATGGTAGATGACCCGCATGTCGAAACCCACCGCCCGTTTGGCCATCTCCATGCCGATCTGCCCCAGGCCAACGATGCCCAGCGTGGCTCCGTTCACCTCCGCGCCCAGCCAGAACATGGGGTGGTGGGCCAACTGCCAGTTTCCTTCCCTCACCCACCGATCACTGTGGTTGATTCTCCGGGCTGCAGCCAACAGAAGGCCAAAACCCAGGTCCGCCGTGGCTTTGGCCAGTACGCCGGGTGTAAACCCCACCGGTATCCCCCGGCGGGTGGCCTCGGTCAGGTCGACGTTGTCCAAACCGACGCTTACCTGGCTGATGACTTGCAACTCGGGCGACGCCTCCATCAGCGACGCGTCCACCCGGTCCATGACGTTGGTCAGCAGGCCATGCACCCGCCCGGCGGCGACCATCTCCCGCAGTTGCTCGGGAGCGGGTGGGGGGTCCTCCGGCCATAACTCAACCTGGGCGTGCTGGCCAATCAATTCCAGGGCTTCGGGAAATATCCTGCGAGTGACCAGCACTCGTTTACTGTTCATGGATCACCAACTCGGTTAGCAAGGTTCAATCGGCGGTCTGGGTCCCGTGCCGGTAGATGCCTTCATTTTAACGAATCAAAATTCCAATATCCAAGGCCGGAAATCCGGATCACTCACGGGTCTTTCAGTCATCATTAAATCCCCCGGTCATTCTCGCCGCAGCGGGAATCGAGAGCCCTTTCCGTGCACCGACACGCTTGTCGTAACGGGGCAACCTCAAGGGTGGGCAAGCCGCATCCCCCCGTTGCCCTTGCCACATGCCCATGCCCTCGACACCGGAACCTGCTTAAAGGACAAAAGGGCTCTGGATTTCCGCTGGGGCAAGAAAGACGGGAGAGGAGCACAGCAAATACCGCGGCGCCAACGATTTGATGTGATCGGCATTTGAGAGTCCTCCGATTCTCGAATGCGATAGCCATGTGGGGTGGATAGGCTCCCCGGGGCAACGCCGCGAGTTGACCGCCTGGACCAATGCTATACTTGGCCCCGGCCGGGTTTCAGGTCGGCCACAGAGTAAGAGTTTCCCGTTAACCCGGATCCGGCAGGAGGCTAAGCATGGCATTGTTTTTGAATGAGGAAGAGGTAGCGCAGCTGCTGCCGATGGACGAGTGCATCCTGGCCCTGGAGCAGGCGTTCCTCAATTCCTCCCGGGGGTCCGTCGAGATCAAGCCGCGATCACGGATGGTGATGCCCAACGGGATGTTTCACTTCATGGCGGCAGCCGATTCCGAAGCCGGCGTGTTCGGCTACAAGGCGTACCCTTCTTTCGCTGGCGGAGCGAAAATGCTGGTGATGCTGTTCGACTACCAAACCGGGCAGCTTCTCTCCTGCATGGAAGGCGGGCGGCTGGGTCAAATACGGACCGGAGCAGCCTCTGGTTTGGCGACCAAACACATGGCCAACGAGGACGCGGCCAGTGTTGCGGTGATCGGCTCCGGATTCCAGGCGCGCACGCAGTTGGAGGCCGTGTGCGCCGTGCGGCCGGTGAGCCGGGTGAAGGTCTTCAGCCGGCGGGAAGAGCGGCGGGAGCAATTCGCCCAACGCATGTCCGGCAGCCTGGGCGTCGAGGTGGTCCCCGTGGCCAATGGCCAGGATTGCGTGTCCGATGCGGACGTGGTGTTGGTGATTACCTCATCCAGGGAACCCGTCTTGCTGGGCGAATGGCTGAAACCGGGCGCTCACGTGAACGCAGCCGGCGGCAACCATTGGATGCGCCGTGAAATAGACCAGGACGCGGTGCAGCGGGCGGACGTGATCGTGGTGGACAACCTGGAGCAGGCCAAGATCGAGTGCGGCGATTTGATCTGGCCCCAGGCCCGGGGCGGGTTCAGGTGGGATATGGTGCACCAGCTTCAAGATGTGGTGGCGGGGGCCGTTCCGGGGCGGCCCGGCCCGCAGGCCATCACGCTGTTCGAGTCCATGGGCATAGGTCTTGAGGACATCGCCGCCGCGCAATTGGTCTACCAAAAGGCCGTGGAACAGGGGATTGGGCAGCAACTGCCGTTTTAGCCGCGGGCTTGGGCCGCCTGATGTATGTGCCCAACGAACGGAGGGAATTGTACCAACCGGCTGAGACATCCCCGCAGCAGGTGTGGAATACACTCAGGATGGCGCCCCCCCGGCCCCAGTAAGGCCAGGGTCTTTTTATTGTCAGCCGTCATTCCCGCCGGACCCACCGGTACCCTACGCACCGCCGCCCCACCGCGTCCCATCGTCATTCTCCCCGCAGCGGGAATCCAGAGCCCTTTTTATGTGTAATGGCGGTTATGCTGACATGAGACTGTGGGGTGCGAGGCCGCAGTTCCCGGCGCGTCGGCACTGCCATGAACGTGTTGGCGCATAGTCAGGGCTCTGAATTCCCGCTGCGGCGAGAATGACTGGAGAGAATGAAAAGGCCCTGCCAGTAAGGCCGGCGTGGAAAAGAGAAAGGCCTCCGGTTCGGGGGCCTTTTTTACTCTTCTATGTCTACCGGTCTGCCCTGCCGCATTCTTTCGAACTCGGCCATTGACTCGGCCAACTGCCGGGTGGTTTCAGTGTCGGCCACCGTAAACACTTGATAGAGTTTTGCGAGGCTCTTTCCTAATTTGATCATTTTGAATCAACTCTCACTCTTTGAACCAGCTTATCTTCGACACGGTTGAATTGTTGGAGTTGAGCCCGCCGGGCCCGGCCTGTCGAGGCTCATGGCCCCCGGCCAACGGGCTAGAAGTCAAACGCCATGATCCTGGCCGCCCGGCTCTCGTTGATCTCAGCCACTTCCAGGGCTATCCGTTGCTTACCTGTGGTAGGAGGTCCCATCAACCAGTCGTAGATACCGGTAATCCCACCGGAAAGACGCGCCATCCTGGGTTTCCCCGGATTCACGACGACTGTCTCAAATACCGGTGTCGGAACAGCAGATTGACTCTGTGGGATAGATTCCCGCGTTTCCGCCGGCGCTGTGGAGCCGTCCGGGCGATTGTCAGCAATGTTGGATTGTTTTGGTTCTGCCAGTGTAACCATAAGGTTTGGGTCACCCCCTAGGTTGATTTCGTGGCCGCCCTGGCAGGTATGTGCGAATGGATAATATCAGTAAACACAATATTGTCAGCCGGTCAACATCTCTAAAACAATAGTATTTTACTGCAAACCCCATGTCAACAGATAATAGGCGATACATACTATCAACATTGCAGGAACACCTTGGCGACAAACCGTAGAGGCATGGCAAGTTCCCGTGTGCTACCATCGGAGCACTCCAACCCACCCGGACAAAGGCAATGCCGCACCAGACCGAACCCAGCGCCAACAACGCCATGGGGACCCTGCTTCAGGGCATGCTGTCCCGCAGCCATGTGCGCTCCGAGAACACCCAGACCATCGAAGGTCACCCCGGAATGCACCCAGATATCCTGGTCACTGCCCCCGGTAGCGCCCCGGTGGTGCTGGAAGCCGAGTACCTGCCTGCCCTGACCGCCGAGACCGAAGCAAAGGACCGCCTTGGGCTGGTGGTTGCCGAAACCGGGCGACCCATCGAGGCCGCCATCGCCCTCCGCTATCCCGAGGAAATTGGCGACGCGGACGACTTGGCCGCCGCCCTGAAGGACGCCCGCCTCTCTTACTGTGTCTTCACCGAGGCTCCCCGGGGCCCTGACCGATTCCCCGAGTCCGGCTGGCTGGTGGGGTCGGTCGAAGATGTGGCTGACTTGGTCCGCCTGATGTCGGTCCCACAACGCGCCGCGGATGAGGCGGCCACCATTCTTCAAGAGGGCATTGACACCGCGGCAAAGCTCTTGGACGAGGTCAACGTGACCAGGGCTGCTATCACAATTTCAATAGCGCGCCTGCTGGGGATGACCAACGTGCCCCAGACCCGCCGCATGGCCTGCGCTATCATCGCCAACGCCCTGGTCTTCCACGAACGCATCGCCGGGATGCACCCGGAGGTCAAGCCGCTGGGCCAAGTTTGCGGCCCCTCGACTGCCAATCCCAAGGCTGAGACGCTGGTCGCGTGGACTGCCATCCTGAAGATCAACTACTGGCCCATCTTCGCGATCGCCAAGGATATCCTGGAGCAACTACCGTCCGGGGACGCCGCGGTGATCCTGAAAGATTTGCGGGACACCGCCGAGAAGATCGACGCCACCGGCGTAAACAATGCCCACGATCTGACCGGTCGCGTCTTTCAACGGCTCATCGCCGACCGCAAGTACCTGGCCACCTTCTACACCCTTCCCGCGTCCGCGGCGCTCCTGGCCCGCTTGGCCGTCGCCAAGATGGAGGGCGTGGACTGGTCCAGCACCGAGGCCATCGGCAAGATGCGCATCGGCGACTTCGCCTGCGGTACGGGTGCATTGCTGTCGGCAGTCTACGATCAGATAGCGACTCGCCATGAACGGGCTGGTGGTGACCTTTCCTCCCTGCACCCGATCATGATGGAGGAGGTGCTGTATGGTTGTGACGTCATGCCGTCGGCCATTCACATCACGGGCTCCACCCTGTCGGGCGTCGAGCCTTCAACAGGCTTCGGCAGTTCACGTCTTTACACTATGCCTTACGGACGCCAGCCCGACGGCAGCGTGAAACTCGGCTCTCTGGAACTGCTCCAGTCCTCTAAGGTGCTTACCCTGTTCAACACCAGCGACCCGGCGATGCGCACAGGCAGCTCGGGGGAGGAGACCGCTGCCCAGGTGCTTGCCGAGGCACCGTATGGCGGGTACGACCTGGTAATCATGAACCCGCCCTTTACTAGCGACACCAAACACCGAGACTCAAAGGACGGTGTTCTGAATGCCGCCTTTGCCGCGTTCGAGACTACGGAAGAAGTCCAGTCCGATATGGCGAAAAAGCTGATAGGGCTGGCGAACGATATGTCCTATCACGGTCATGCAGGGTTGGGCTCTGCGTTTTCTGCGCTCGCCCATAAGAAGGTGCGCCCGGGCGGAGTCGTAGCCTTTGTGCTGCCGTTTACTGCAATCAACGGCTCCTCATGGACCAAATTCAGGGAGTTGATTGCCAAACACTACACCGATGTGACGATTGTTAGCATCGCGGCCAATGGTCATGCCATGTCGTTTTCGTCCGATACAGGCATGGCCGAGTGTCTAGTAATTGGCCGGAAGCTGGCACCCAGCGAGAAGTCAGGCGCCAGAGGGACCTTCATCTCATTGCTGCGCAAGCCGAGTAATTTCGTGGACGCGCAAGAACTCTCCAAGGCGGCGTTGTCCGGGGCTTCGCCTAGGCGGTTAGAGGACGGGCCGTACGGGGGGCTCACCCTATTTCGCGGCAACGCGGTGGCGGGCGATGTACTGAATGCTCCCCTGGACAGCCATGAAACCGGATGGGGAGCGGCCCGGCTACTCGATGCATCTGTGGCACAGGCGGCTTACTCACTCACCAAAGGGAAGCTCTGGCTACCCGCAGAACCAGAAGGTCGGAAATTGCCAATAGCTCTTCTGAAGCAAGTTGGGCAGCGCGGGCTAGACTCTCAGCTATTTGTTAGTGTCGCGCATAAAGGGCCGTTCACTCAAGCGCCTCCTAGTCCCACGGCCACCTACCCTGCCTTATGGAACCACAAAGCCACGAAAGAGACTCGACTCGTTTGTGCACCTGATTCACAGTTGCAGGTGAGACAGGGCATGGAAAGCAAAGCTGCCAAACTCTGGGCTACCGCCAGCCGCTCCCACTTGAACCGAGACTTCACCTTTGGCTCCCAGGCTCTGGCAATTGCTTTCACCGATGGGGAGGCCATCGGCGGGAGAGTGTGGCCCAACGTCATCTTCTCCGACAAGAGATTTGATTACGCCTTCTCGGTGTGGGGCAACTCCACTCTAGGCCTACTGTTCTACTGGTGGCACTCAAGCCGTCAGCAATCCAGCAAAGCCGGCATGACCATCCGCTCCGCGGAGTCTCTCCCAATCCTAGACTTCCGCTCCCTCAGCGACGAACAACTAGCTAAGGCCGAGGCCGTCTTCCAAGAATTCCGGGACAAAGAGTTTAAGCCTGCCTACCTGGCCGACGCCGACCCCAACCGCGCCCTGCTGGACCGCCGGGTGGTCTGCGACCTGCTGGGGTTCGACGAAGCAACTTACCGTGCGGTGCGCCGCTTGGCCGCCAAGTGGTGCGCCGAGCCGTCCGTCCACGGCGGCAAGCCTCGCCCGATAGGCTCAAACCTGGTTGTGTAGGGGAGATTTGCGGATGGGCAGTAACCGGCAAGACCCGGAACAGTTGGCGTTGTTCAATCCGGATGAGATTGAAGAACCCCCAAGTAACGGCACAGAGGTTTTGATCGCCCACATCAACGACACAATCGCCACGGTCCAGGCAAGTCACCCAAGGGGTAAGCACAAAACCGAGTTCATCCGTAATCTCAAGGCCATCAGAGCAGGCTTGGCAGAGGGGGATGCGGAGCTCGCAAATCGGGGTGTGGACCAACTGCTGCGCCAGATTGAGGACGTCGGGGGCGTCTTGAAAGCGCGGGGAGTCGGCCCGCACGGCTCACCGAAGACGGTCATTTACGGGTCAGAGACGGCTAAGAACAACCACCAGTTCGTGCTGCAACTCTTGCATGACGTCCGGTCGGTTACGGGAACGCAATGCAACGCTCCCTTTTGCCCGTCCTGCCGAACGCCGGTGAACCGGGAGGCCTAGGTCCTCAGGGCCTCCCAATTGTTCCCCGTCATTCTCGCCGCAGCGGGAATCCAGAGCCCCGATCATGCGCCAAGACGGCTATGCCAACTAATACGCGCCGGGTGGGCAGGTCGACGTCCCACCTGGACCATTTATGCAGAGCCACATCGGGTTGGATGGGAGAAAGGGCTCTGGATTCCCGCTGCAGCGAGAATGACGGGAGTAGGGGGCCAATGGACCACTGATTCCCGCTGCGACGAGAATGACGGAGGGATTTTAGGACAATTGAAAGACCCTGCCTAGGGCCCCAAGTCCCCGGGTTTCAGAATGTTGGCCAGATCCAGGACCTGCTTGTTTTGCCCCATAACTTCCCAGACGACGGCAACCCCGTCCCCCTACTCCCGGCGCGGCGGCAGGAACTCCCGGGGGAACTTGGCCACTATGGTGTACAGGATGTCCACCATGTTGGCGAGCCGGACTTTGGCCACCTGGGAGCAAAGCTGGTAGGCGCTTAGCTGGTCAATCTCGTAGTCTTTCTCCAGCCAGCGCACCAGTTCGTAGAAGGCGATTCGGGCGGCGTCTTCCATGGGCCGGGCGTTGCCGACCACCATCAAGAATTCGGAGTTTTCCACCCGGGGCGTGGCAATTGCCTGGCCCTTGATCAGGTCTACAGTCAAGGTCCCCTGGGTTGGGATTTCCACCGCCACACCGGAAACCTCGCCGTCTCCCTGGGCGGCGTGGCCGTCACCCAGGTGGAGCAGCGCTCCGGGCACGTTAACCGGGAAGTAGGCGGTGTTGCCGGGGCACATTTCCGGGGCGTCCATGTTGCCGCCGTGGAAGCCCGGAGCCAGTGTTGAAATCGCTTCCAACTCAGGGGAAGTGCCGATAGTCCCGTAGAAGGGCTCCAATGGTATGGGCGGAATCGCCAATTGGGGATCGAAGATTATTCCCTCGGGGCCGATGGGATGGACCCACACTCTCTCCGGGAGCGGCTCGTTGAGAGTACGGGTCAGGAACGTGCCGCACAGTCCGCCGAACTCGGGGATGGTGGCGCTGACGCCGAAATCCCGGGTTGGTTGCAGGTCGTGGATCGTCACCGCCAGCGTATCTCCCCGCTCGGCGCCCTCCACGTA
Organism: Dehalococcoidia bacterium; assembly: GCA_963663135.2. Lineage (GTDB taxonomy): Bacteria > Chloroflexota > Dehalococcoidia > Lucifugimonadales > UBA3495 > Io17-Chloro-G2. Next base: position 731,421 of record CAXXRM010000002.1, read on the forward strand.
AATGGGACCGGTCACGGGATTGACATAGGGCATTGCCAGTACCCGCGACGGCAGCGTATCCGGCGAGGTTACCTGGCCGCCGAAGGCATCCAGGGTCGCCACGGTGAAGGTCTCGCCCGGGGCAACGGTCGCTACCGGACTGCGGTAGGGACCCAAAACGTAGCACCGGTCCGGGGCATCCTCCCAGGAAATGTGTTGCATGTGTTGACGCCCCCACGTGATGAATCTGCATACCCGTCCGAAATACATCCGGCGTCGGCGTTATGGGCCGGAGCTTGACCCCGACTGCCGTCCCTCACCCCCCGTCATTCTCGCCGCCGCGGGAATCCAGAGCCCTTTTCACCGCCGAGAGCGCCGAGAGCGCGGAGTTTTTTGTTTGGGTCCATTTTACCCAAACATCTCGGCGTCCTCAGCGATGAAAACGCCACCACCCCCGTCTTTCTCGCCGCCGCGGGAATCCAGAGCCCTTTCTCCCATCCAACCCGGTGTGGGTGTTCAGTATCTCTGGCCTTACCCAATTGGGCCGTCCTTGCCTCCGCACCGTGTCTGCTTATCCAGGCCAGGGCGAATGACAAAAGGAGCTCTGGATTCCCGCTGCGGCGAGAATGACGGGTGGCCTTGCCCATGCCACGTGCAAGAATGAAAATGGCCTACTTTCATGCCAGTGACGTGGGAGAATCTGACGACCACCGAAACACCCTGACGGGTGGTCACAATCCCAACTTCCCCGGGTTCAAAATGTTTGCCGGGTCCAGTGTTTGCTTGATGGAACCGACCACCTGGTGGCTTACTCCCATCTCCCGGGCCAGTAGGTGATTGAGCTTGACCCCGACCCCGTGGCAATACTCCATGATTCCGCCCATGTCCTGGGCCAGCGTCAGCACCTGCTCCACCACCCCGGACAGGTTGGCGCGAAAATCATCGTCCGCGCCGGCTGTGGGTGTCACCAGCATGGAAAACAACTCGGGACGGCTCCAGATGGCATACTCGGTAACCCGCACGCCGGTGCCTTCCATGATCTCCTCGCAGCGGCGCCGGTATTCCAGGACCTTGGATATCGGCAGGGCCATGTGCAGGTAGTCCATGCTGCGACCGCCCCACCGCTGCCACCGGTCCTTCCGGGGTCTGCCCAGCGAGGTGCGTTTGTAGTTGTAGCCCGACCGGTGCCGGTCTCGCCAGTAGGCCTTGGTGGGTTCCGGGCCAACCGGCCTGCCGCCCATGCCGGTCAGCACGTTCAACGATCGCTGGTGCTGGGCCGCCACTCCTTCTTTGAACCCCTCGAAAAGCAGGTGGAGCCGTATGCCCTCCTCGTCATCCGACAGGTCCAACAGCGTGGGCCGTATGCCCAACGCAAGTATTTCCGCCGCCCCCTGGAATCCGGTGTCGAAGCTGTCGAAGTCCACTGCGCTGAAGGTCCGCGCCTCGGGCAGCCGGAATACCTGGATTGTGGCCTGGGTTATAACGCCGAAGACGCCTTCGCTGCCGATGAACAGGTGATTCAGGTTGGGGCCAGACGAATACTTTGGAACAGCCCTGGTGGACATGGTGCGGCCGTCGGGCAGGACCACTTCCAGGGCAACCACCTGGCTCCCCATGGGCCCAAAGGCGGCGGCCCGGTAACCCACGCCGTTGGTGGATATGGCGCCGGCCACGGTGGCGATCGGCACACTGTACGGGTCGTGGCCGGGCATCAGGCCGTGTTCGGCCAGTGCGTCCACCAGGTCCTTCAGGACCACGCCCGGCTCCACCTGGGCCGTCAGATCGGTAGGATTGATACTCAGGATCCGGTTCATCCGCTTCAAGTCCAGGACAATCCCGCCCCGCACCGGAAGCACACCCCCCATTACCCCGGTGCCGCCGCCGTGGGGTACCACTGGAACGCTCTCCAGGGATGCCAGGCGGACCACTTCGGCCACCTCGCCGGCGCAGGAAGGACGCACCACCGCGTCGGCCAAACGGTCGAAAGCCTCCTCAGCGCCAAAGGCCCGGAAGGGATTGAGCGCGTCTGCAGAGTAACGGTCCAGGTCATAGGCGTCGGTCAGGACGTTCTCGTCGCCAACCACCTTGGCCAGCGATTCAAGTACAGCGCTATCCAGCATGGGCCTCCGATCGGGCGGTAAAGTGGGCCGGGCTTAGGTGATTCATGCGGAGATCAAGGGTTCGCCGGTTACGTGGTTGAGCCTTTCGACTGTCATCACAACCCCGCGTCATTCTCGCCGCAGCGGGAATCCAGAGCCCTTTCTCCCATCCAACCTGATGTGGGACTGCAGGAATGGTCCGGGTGGGACACCGACCTGTCCACCTGGCGCGTCTTGGTTGGCATAACCGCCTTGGCGCATGATCAGGTCTCTGGATTCCCATTGCGGCGAGAATTGCGGATGGTCTTCCAAGACCACGTATGAAGAATGAAAAAGCCTATTTTCATAATAATGACGTGGGACAATCGAAAGGCCCTGGGTCACATGGTCACGTCTACATGGTAACGCGGTGGGCCGGTATTGGGAAAGAGGCCGGTTGGTTGCCGGCGCGTGCGGTTATTCGGCGGCGGAGGGGATGGCGGGTGTGATTAGCCGGGGTTCCGGTAGTGCCAGTGAGAACCCTGGGGAGTGTCTTCCAGGGTCACGCCCTGCCGGTCCAGGTCGTCGCGAATCTGGTCGGCCAGAGCATACTGCTTGGCTTCCCGAAGTTTCTGGCGGGTGGCCAGCAGCATCTCGATGAAGGGCCGGGCCGCCAAATTATCCGGGGTGTCCGCGGTCTCCGGAACAAGGGTCAATCCGAGTACGCCGCCCAACTTTCGCAGGCATTCCTGGGAGGCCTCTACGTCCATGTCCGCGCTGCGCCGGTTGATCTCCCGGGACAGGTCGAACAGGGCTGCCAAAGCCCGGGGGGTGTTCAGGTCGTCGTCCATCGCCTGATGGAATCTCGATTCAAATGGGCTGGGATCAAGCGCCTCAGGGCCCCCGCTTTCCCTGGTGAGAGGCTCCCGCAAACGTTGGAGGCTGCGTTCCATGGCCGCGCATCCATCGTCGGTGTATTGCAACGGGCTCCGGTAGTGGGAGCTGAGGAAGTAGAGGCGCAGCGACTCGGCGGAGTGCCGTTCCAACGCCTCCTCCACCGAGACCAGGTTGCCCAGGGACTTGCTCATCTTGTCCTGGCCCAGCTGGAGCAGCCCGTTGTGGACCCAATAGTGACTGAACGGCTGGACGCCGGTGCTGGCCTCGCTCTGGGCGATTTCGTTTTCGTGGTGGGGGAAGATCAGGTCCTGGCCCCCGCCGTGGATGTCCAGGGTCTCCCCCAGGTAGGTCATCGACATGCTGGTGCATTCGATGTGCCAGCCCGGCCGGCCGGGCCCCCAGGGGCTCTCCCAAGCCGGTTCGCCGTGCCTGGCCGCCTTCCACAGAGCAAAGTCCATGGGATGTTCTTTGTGTTTGTCCACCTCCACCCGGGCGCCGGCCTGCATGCCCTCCAGGGTGCGGTGACTCAGTTTGCCGTAGTCGTCGCTTCGTGTGACGCGGAAGAAGACGTCGCCGCCGGCGGGATAGGCGAAACCCTTCTCCACCAACGTTGCAATGGTTTGAATAATCGGGTCGATCTCTTGGGTGGCCCGGGGGTAGACGTGGGCCCGCTGCACGTTCAGTGCATCCACCGACCGGTAGAAATCCTCAATGTACTCGTCTGCCAGCGCTGTGGGGTCGATGCCCTGCTCCTGGGCCCTTTGTATGATCTTGTCATCCACGTCGGTGAAGTTCTGGACGTGCTTGACCGAATAACCCAGGTACTCCAGGTACCGGCGCAGAACATCAAAAGCGACGTAGCTCAGGGCGTGGCCCACGTGGGTGGTGGAATACGGGGTGACGCCGCAGACGTACATCTTGACGGTTTTCCCGTCCGCGGGCGCGAACTCTTGGGCCTCTCCGGTCAGGGTGTTGTAAAGCCTCATTGCCTAGTTGCCAAGCCTTTTGCCAGCGCGGCCACCGCGCAGGCGGCAATGCCTTCCTCCCTGCCGATAAAACCCATGTAGTCGGTGGTGGTTACTTTGATGCTGACCCGGTCCGGGGGCACCAAAAGAGCCTCGCTGGTATGCAGCCTCATAGTGGAAATGAAGGGGCCCAACCTGGGCTTTTGCGCCAACATTGTAGCATCAACGTTTGAGATGCGCCAACCGGCTTGGCCCACCAGGTCTGCCACCCGGGCCAGCAAAATCAGGCTGGAAATGTCCTTGTATTGCGGATCGGTGGAAGGGAAGTGGACCCCCTTGTCGCCCAGGCCGGCCGCTCCCAGCAGGGCATCCATCAGGGCATGGACCAGCACGTCGCCGTCGCTGTGCCCCGACAGGCCCCGCTCGAAGGGCACGCTCACTCCGCCCAACACCAGGCTGCGCCCTTCCGCCAGGGGGTGGGCGTCAAATCCTATTCCGGTCCGGAATTCCAACGGTTCGTCGTCAGGCACTGGTCATCTTGGTGCGCTTGGGGTCGTTTCCCGTTGGGTCTACGTTGCATCGGGCAAGTCTCACCGTTGGCTTGTTCATGCGGCGGAGTTGACCGTGCGTCCAAGAATCAACTCGGCGATGGCCAAGTCTTCAGGAGTGGTTACCTTCAGGTTTTCGTAGCTGCCAAGGAACATCCTAACCGGTTGCCCCAGTCGCTCTAACATCGTGGCATCGTCTGTCACATCGCTTTCCCATCGTTGGTGGGCGTCCCACAGCAGGGAAAATCGAAAGACCTGGGGAGTCTGGGCCGCCCACAGGCCTTCCCTGGGCGGTGTTCCGGTCACCAGGCCCTGGTCTGAAACCTCTTTGATGGTGTCTTTCACCGGGACCCCGGCCACCGCCGCGCCCGATTCTCGGGCTGCCTCCAGCCCTCTTTGCAGGATGCCCTGGTCCAGGCAGGGGCGGGCGCCGTCGTGGACCATAACCCACTCCGGCGGAGCCGGGTCCTGGGCCGATGTCTCCGCAAGGCGCTCCAGGCCCAACCGGACCGAGTCCTGGCGCCGGGACCCGCCAACGCACACCCCGGCGATCTTCCGGTAGCCCCGGCTGTCTACCAGGGCCCGGCACCGGTCCAGGCTGCCCGCCCCAACTACAACCGCGATACGTTGCATCGGAGGGAACGCCTCAAGTTGGTCCAACACGTGGACAATGCCGGGAACGCCGGCCAGGGGAGCAAAAATTTTGTCCACTCCGTCCATGCGGCTGCTGTTGCCGGCGGCTACCACCACCGCCCCCACCGCCCCCACCCCATCCGGGTTAGGGCTGTCTGCCGGCATATCGGATACCGTGTCAGATAGGTTGGACGCCAAGAGTTCAACCCCCCTTGGGGTGAGCAAAGATAATGCGGCCGGCGGCGGTCTGCAGCACTCGGGTCACCACCACGTCATGGACCGAGTTCACGTAGCGGCGTCCTTCTTCCACCACCACCATGGTACCGTCGTCCAGGTAGGCAACTCCCTGGCCGGCCTCCTTGCCATCCTGGACGATGTTGACCCGCATCTCCTCGCCGGGCAGCACGACGGACTTCAGCGCGTTGGCCAGCTCGTTGACGTTGAGCACCTGGACTCCCTGGAGTTCGGCCACTCGGTTGAGGTTGTAATCTGTGGTGAGAATGGAAGAGTTCATCCCTTTGGCCAGCTTCACCAACTGGGCGTCCACCTCTTCCCCGGTCTCGATTCCCATGTCCAGGACTTCCAGTGAAACGGTGGCGTCCCGCCTCAACCGGCCCAGGACCTCCAGGCCGCGGCGGCCCCGATTGCGCCGCAGGGAGTCACTGGAGTCGGCGATGTGGCGCAGTTCGTCGAGGATGAACCGGGGAATGATCAGGGTGCCGTCCAGAAACCCGGTGATGGTGAGGTCGGCGATGCGCCCGTCGATGATGGCGCTGGTGTCCACCAGGATCTTGCCGCCGGAAGGAATTTCAACCTCTGGGGGCTTTCCCTCCAGGGATGGAAACAACGCTTTGATATCCGTTTGGCGGTTGGCCCCCAACCAGAGGCCCAATGCCCCCAGAAAAACGCTGACCATGATGGGAATGCCCCATCCCCGCCAGCCGCTCAGCGTGTACAGAGGAATGGAAATCAGGAAGGCCGCCATCAATCCCACCAGCAACCCGATTGTCCCCGCCATCAGGGTGGGTCCGGGTATGGAGCGCATGAATTCGGCGGCTTTACGCATGGGTGGGACGACCAAAAACGGGGTTGCCAGCGCCCCCAGTGCCACTCCGGTTATGGTCAGGGCCAAGCCCCAGGGCAAATACTGCTGCTGGCCGATGACCAGTTCTGACACCAGGGCCCCCAGCCTCCACCCCAGGACCCCAAATCCTCCGGCGCCCAAAACCCTGAGCGTCCAAAGGGTCAACACCTTGAGTCACCTCCGCCGCAGATCGGCCACAAACCATCAAGACTTGAACGACACCGCGAGTTGATCTTACCATGATCAGCGCACAGGCGTTAAAGCCGCCCGGCCCCATAGATCCATTAATCTCAACCCCCCAACCCGTCATTCCAGCCGCAGCGGGAATCCAGACCCCTTCCCGTGCACCGAAACGTCTATGGCAACAAGAACACGCCAGGTGCGGGCAATCCCCGCCCCCGTCGTCCTTCCCGCATGTCCATGCCTTGGACACCGCCCACCCGTCATTCCCGCCACCCGCGTCCCCGTTCGCTTCCGGGCGTCCTCCCCCGCCGGGTTAAGCTGGCCGGGTTCCGGCAGCGTATACTGCGTTTGAATCGCCGCGGCGCGCCGGTAAGCCTTCGAACCCCTGGAGGCCCGGCCCAAACCACTGCGGCTGACGCCGATAACGGGCGCGGCAGCGCTCCGTGTCGGCGACTGAAGTCGGGAGAAATCCAGGAGGAGTCATGGTTGGGCAGCCCAAACCTAAAGTCTATTTGATCGGCACCGGGGGCAGCATCTCCTTCGTGGGGCGGGAACGCACCGATTTCATCAATTACAGCTACGACAACCAACACCTGACGATTCAGGAACTGCTGGACCGGGTTCCCGAGGTGAACGAGTTCGCCGAGGTGCGGGCCGAGCAATTCCTGAACCTGGGAAGTCCCGATGTGCTGCCGTCGCACTGGCTGGAACTGGCCCGCCGGATCAACCAGATTTTTGAAGAAGACCCCCTGGCGGCGGGCGTGGCCGTTACCCACGGGACCGCGACCCTGGAGGAGACGGCCTACTTTCTGAACCTCACCGTCAAGAGCGACAAGCCGGTGGTTATCACCGGGGCGATGCGCCCGCCGACGGCCATGGGCACCGATTCCGACGTGAACCTGATGGACTGCATCCGCGTGGCGGCGGCGCCCCACGCCCGGGGCCGGGGCGTGCTGACGGTGATGAACAACCAGGTCCAGGCCGCCCGGGAGGTGACCAAAACCAATAGCTACCGGCTGGAAACCTTCCGCGCCCACGACTTGGGGCTGTTGGGGTACGCCGACGCCGACGGCGAGGTGGTGTTTTACCGGGAGTCCACCCGGACGCACACTGCAGCCACCGAGTTTGACGTGAGCGAGTTGGCCGAGTTGCCCCGCGTCGATATCGCCCACAGCTACGCCGGGGCTGACGGCGTGGTGGTCGAGGCCTTGGTTGGGGCGGGAGTCGCCGGCATTGTGGCCGCGGGACTCGGCAGCGGCGGCTCGCCTCCGGATTTCACCGCGGCCTTGCGAGAGGCTCGAGACCGGGGCGTGCTGGTGGTCATCGCCACCCAGGTGGGCAGCGGCCGGGTGACCCTGACCCGCCGCTTCCGGGAAGACGGCTTCGTGGTCGCCGACAACCTGGAACCGAAGAAAGCCCGCATCCTTCTAATGCTGGCGCTAACCAGAACCAGCAACCCCGCAGAAGTCCAGCGGATGATGCTGACCTATTAGGCCGCGGGCTCGTGTCAGGCCACGGGCTCGTGGATATCCACCCGGCTTCTCCCCGTCATTTCCGCCGCAGTGGGAATCCAGAGCCCCAACTCCCGTCATTCTCGCCGCAGCGGAAATCCAGAGCCCTGACTATGCGCCAACACGGTTATGGCAACGCAGACGCGGCGGGTGGACGGCCGTACACACCCGCACATCTACCTCAGCACGACTTTCAATTAAAAAAAATGGGTTCCGGATTCCCGCCGCGGCAAGAATGACGGGAGAGAAGCAGAAACCCACAAACCCCCTCTATCCAAACGCAATTGCGGGACGGATTGAGGGGGTTAATTGTCAGGTCTGCCTGTGACCGCGGACCCGAAGCAGCCGGTCGAATGGCGGCCGACTAAGCGATGCGGGCCCTGGTCTTATCCGGGAACCTCATCGTAGTGGTGGGACTCGCCGATGACGTTCTCTTCCATCAGTTCGGCAATCTGCTCGTCGGTGTAGTCCAGCAGCTCTCCCAACAGCTCCCGGTTGTGCTCGCCCACCTTGGGGGTGGACCCAACCGCTGCGGGAGTGCGGCTGAAGTGCCAGTAATCCCCGGAAACCGAGATGGTGCCGGCCAGGAAGTCGGGGACCTCTTTCAGCGCGCCCCTCTCCCAGGGATGCGGGTCTTCGGCGGCCATCGGGATGGTGTTCACCGGCGCCGCCACCACGTCGTGCTTGGTGAAGTGTGCGATGGCCTGCTCCATGCTCATGTCGGCCAGCAACTCTTTGATGGCCTCGTCCACGGTCGCCCGGTTGTTGCCCCGCTCGTGCCGGGTGGTGAACCTGGGGTCTTCCAGCCATTCCGGCTTGCCCAGGGCGTTACAGACCCGGTGCCAGTGTATCTGGTCCCCGGCCGAAAGCAGCACCCAGCCCTCTTTGCAGGCGTAGATGCCGCTGGGCGGCGCGGTCGTGTCTCCCCGCTTGGGCGCCACCTTCGTGCCGTGGTAGGCGGTTATCGGTATCTCGGTCATGCTGTACCCGGTGTCGGCCAGGCACACGTCGATGGACTGGCCCTCTCCTGAGTACTCTCTTTCGTGCAGGGCGGCCAAAGTGCCGATGGCCGAATGCAGCGCCGTTATCCGGTCGATAATGGGCACCCCGGTCCGGATGGGAGGCATCCCGTCCTCGCCGGTGACCATGGTGATGCCCGACATGGTCTGACCGATGGGGTCGTAGCCGATCTGGTCCCGGTAGGGGCCGAACTGGCCGTAGGCCGAAACGTTGACCATTATGATGCGGGGGTTCAATTCCTTTAGAACGTCGTAGCCGAACCCCATTTTCTCAATGGTGCCGGGCCGGAAGTTCTGCACCAGCACGTCGGACTGCTTGATCAGCTCGGTCAGGATCTCCTTGCCCTTATCCTTGCGCAGGTCGATGCTCAGGCTCTTTTTCCCCGAGTTGTACTGTACCCAGTAGGAACTTTGTTTTCTGACCCAGGGGCCGTGATATCGGGTTTCCTCACCGCCCAGCCTCTCCACCTTGATAACCTCGGCGCCCATGCGGGCCAGCACCTGGGCGCAGCGGGGACCGGCCTGGTGGCGCCCCAGGTCCAAAACTCGGATATTCTCCAACGGGTGATTCAAACCGGCCATTTTCAAGGACCCCCTAGACGATGTTGGGCCATTTTAAGTCCCCACACCTGAAAGAGCAAGAAACCGCGTTGCACCAATAGGTCAAGCGAATTCAAACGTGATGGGCGAATCTGCCATCGCCTGTGATGCCCGAATGACTCCCATCCGACCGCACCCACCTCCCGTCGTCAATTCCAAAACCGGCCATTTTCATCCTCAGAGGCCACTTTGATACAGCATCGCGTCATTCTTGCCGCAGCGGGAATCCAGAGCCCTTTCCGTGCGCCGGTACGCTTATGGCAACCGGGAAACGCCAGGTGTGGGGGCCCAAGCCCCTGCCGCGTGACCACGCCCTGGACACGGGACCTTGCGCAAAGGACAAAAATGGATTTGGATTTCTGCTGCCGTGAGAAACACCGGAGGGGCCTGACGTATACCGTAGCATCAGCGCTTTGATGAAACCTGTTACCGAGAGTCCTCCGGTTTTAGAACCCGATAGCCTTGACCACGCATTGTTCCTGGCTATCTCCTCCCGCGCCCCGCAGGGGTTTCCAACCCGAAAAGTCCGAAAAGCTGGTCTGCAGACAGAGACTTGGCCAAGTCTATAGAAACGTCGTCCACCAACTCGTCAAACAGTTCCTGTTTTTGCTCCAGTATCCGGTCAATGCGTTCCTCTATGGTTCCGATGCACGAATACTTGAACACCTGGACCGGAACATCCTGCCCGTAACGGTGGCTGCGGTCCTCGGCCTGTCGCTCGACCGCCGGGTTCCACCAACGGTCCAGGTGAAAGACGTAAGATGCTTCTTGTAGGTTCAGTCCAACGCCGCCGGCCCTCAGCGAAACAATTAGCGCCTTGTGCCTGTCGTCAGTCCTGAACCGGCGGATGATGTCCCGCCTTTCCTCCATCGTATGGTCTCCGGTAAAAGTCAGTGGGTCGAACTCCCGCAGGACCTCGGACATAGCGGCGACTCCAAAACCGGCGCTGGTGTATTGGGAGAACACGAGAGCCCGGTTGCCCTGGTTCGCCAACGTCTCGATCCTGCTGCGAATATCCTCGAATTTGCTGGACTCTCCGGTCTCCGGCTCTGAATTGCATATCTGCTTTAGCCGGGCAATCAGCTCCAGAACGTGCTGGACCCGGACATCCGCCCCCAGTTCCCGCAGGTGCACGATTCCGTCCCGTTCGGCCCGCTCGTAGCTCCGCTGTTGCTTGGGCAGCAGCGGAATCTTAAGCTTCGTGGTCAACTTGGGCGGAAGGTCCTGCAGCACTTCGGCTTTCTTGCGCCGCAGTTGTAACTCGCGGTGGCGCTCCCGCAGGGTCAGGCCTGGGGAGTAAGTGTTTGGGGGCAGTCCCTCGTGGTGGTCTACAAATTCAACGATAGATGCAAGCTCTTCTTCGTTGTTTTCCAATGGCGTGCCGGTGAGCGCCCAAGAACGTACTCGTTTGATCCCCTTGACCGCCCTGCTGGTAGGGTTCGGGTTCTTGATGCGTTGAGCCTCGTCCGCCACCAGGACATCCCAGGTCTTTTTCCCCAGGGGAGAGTAGGGGCTTTCGGTGTAATCTGACCTCAATGTCTCGTAGCCAACGATGGCCACGTGGACTTGGGCTGCCCACTGCCAGGCCCGGTCGGCCGGGTTGCCCCGGATCACCATGGCCCGTAAATCGGGCGCCCACTTCTGAAGCTCCTGCCGCCATTGGTCCAGGATGCTGGCCGGAGCAACCACCAGGGCCGAGCCTATATCGCCGCGGATGAACAGCACACGAAGGGCCACGATTACCTGGAGAGTCTTGCCCAACCCCATGTCGTCAGCCAGGAGCAGCGTTTCGCTGTCCAGCAGGAGTTTTACTCCGTCCAGTTGGAAGGGTATCAACTCTCCCGGCCATTCAAGCACGGAATCGGGACCCGGCAGAAGACAATCAAGTGGCGGGGCTAGGACCCGCCTGAGCCGCTCCGGCAGCGTGTCCACAGACGGCTCCCGTGGCTTTCTGGACTGTCCGTTTGAGGGCGACGACCGGACCTCATTGCCTGAGACGACTGACGTCGCCTTTGAGGGAGCGTCTGACGTCCCGGTCAATACAATCGACGTCACTGGATCGGGAATTATTCCCGGATACAGTGGTAAAGAATCGACTGGAGCTGGCAAGCTCTGGGCGTAATCCAGGTTGGTCGGTTTGAATGGACCGGATTGGGGCAAGGGGATGCGCTGCACCGGTTCGGCCTTGGCTTGGCGCCATCGCGAAATCCTCGGGTGGTGCTTGAAGGCATTGGATTTGTTACGCCAGGGGAGTAAAAACTTCACGATTCGAAAGCCTCTTGCATTCCCAAGGCTGTACGCTCGAATGGTTCGAGCAGCAACCGACGGCTTTCAAGCACCTCGACCATCTTGGCCGACTCTCCCCCAACCTCTGGCGGCCCGTTTACCCAAAGGAGCGATATAGAGTCGGAAAGGCGTTGGACTTCTCCCGTCCCCCCTGGTTCCGTATCCTGGGCGCCAACCCGGCATAGGGAAACCTGCACGTTCAGGCCTTCAGAAAACACTTCCAAGGGCGTTTCGTTCGCCAAGGCAAACACCACCTCCGGAACGCGGGCGGTGGATTCAAACAGGGCCTTGGTCAGGGATGCTAAGGCCCTGCTTCTCGCCTGACCCGTGCGCCAAAGCACGCCCGAGCGGACATCGATCCTGGTAAAGCTGAACTCCAGGGGGTCGCCGCGCGGGGACATGATGAACAGCGCCCCGCGAATGCCATTACCGTCCGGTTCGTCCATAAACCGGAGATAAGCGGCTGCTCCCGAAGGCTCGTCCTCCCCCAAGTCGCGAAACGGTATCGGCAATACGACAGTCCTTAACTCAGGTCGAGAGGTTCGTCGCCCTCTCGGATTGTGGGGGTGTCTGAGCCATTGGAAGGCGGTTGTTCCAACGTGGTGTCTTCGTCGTACCTGAACTCTAATTCCGTCTCCTCGATATCCAGTTCAGATTCAGGGTAAAGGCGACGTAAGTCCCACTCGTTAATCCACCGGCGGACAAAAGACCGGATTCTTCTGCGTCCTCCCGGTCCGATTCCGTGTTCTATGTCGGGAGCATCCCAACCGTAACCCTGGGAATGGATGGCCTTAAGGCGTCCATACAGGTTGGACAACATCACGTCGTCGGGTTCCGCCAGCAGGCGTTGGCCCCTTTCAATAAGGCGCATCCCGGTCTCGGCCCGTGCTGCGGCGATGTTGTCGGTGTCCCGCTGTCTTGCCCGCAGGCGCGGCGCGGCTTTGTCCCGGTCTTCTTTCTCATCAAGGACCACTGAGGCGAATTCGGCGGTGACCGTTCCAACCACGATAAGACCGGGGTACTTTTCGTCGGCAGCTTGGCCCATCCAGCGGGTCAACTCGGCATAGGACCGGGCCCGTTGCAATACGCTATAGTTTGATACCAGTTCGATTTCGTCCATGAGGATTACCCAACCCCGGTACCCAGCAGCCTTGATTAGTTCGAGCAAGAATCTCAACCTTTGCCGCGGTAGGTCCTTGGCAACCGGCGCACGGAATGGGTAGGCTTGGAGTTGGCCCAGGTGCCTTAACCCGTCCCGCACCCTTTTTAACTGGATTCTCTCCCCGGACCAGAACCAGATAATTTCGTTGAGCAGTTCATGGTCGTCGAATTTTTCATGCACCATCAGGGTGGCTGGCAGAATTCGATGCAAGCCATTGTCTTCTTGGTTGGCCCAAACAAAGAAATCGGCATATCTAGGGGTGTTGTAGTCCAGCTTCTGCGCAAGCTCCTCCACCATGTGCCCGGTAATTCCCGGAACTCTGCCGTTCTCAACGGCGGCCTTAAACACCTTGTCCATATCGAACAAGGGTGTTTCCTTGCTGATGACCACCCGGCTGCACACGAAGTTCTGCGCCAGGGCCTGCGTTTCCAGGTAACCCAGCAAGTGAGACTTTCCGGAGCCGAAGTCGCCGGCCACCAACATTCCAAGGCTGGAATCTGGCATCTCGGGCCCGTGCGACGCCCGGGTCAAGAGATCGTGGAAATCTCGCTCAACAGCCGGTTGGTTGCATCCCAAAACTGCCACCGCGTCCCCGTTGGGCACGCCGTTTCTCAGGGCCTCCAACGCCCGGCGGTTTTCCAACTTCGACTCGTGTCCAACATCTACCATTTTGACTACTCCTATCAGGCCACATCCGCCAATCGGACCAAGGTAGACATGGGGTTGGCCTGGCTGCGGTCCCGGACTTCGTCGGCAATCCTCCCCAAGAGGGCTTGATAGATGGAAAAACCCTTGCCCCTGGGATCATCGTCCAGGAAGTCTTCATTGGCCAGCACGACCATGAAAAGACCTTCCAACCGGTCTGTGCCGTCTATGAGTTCCCTCAACAGTTCGTAATGGTCCATTACGGCCGAACGCGAGTAAAACCTCCGCTCGTCCCTGGGGTTGCGACGCACCGTCACCCGGTAATCGTTCAGCACGATTACCGTGCCAGGATACCCGGCGAACCTCACCCAGTACAAAAGCGATTCCAGGAAGTGCCTGGCGTTGGTGCGGACTATGCTGTTAAAGATGGAGTAAGCGCGTACGTTGGAAATTCTCCGGTTGCGGCCGGTCAGCCAATCTATTAAAGGGATTGCCTCAAGGTTTTGACCGGCTCCGCCCATTTCCGTCAAGCACAGATGTGTCATCGCCAGTCTGAAGTCCCTGGACATGTTCCGGTTCTGGGTTACCGCGTGAGGCAATTTCCTGCGCAGGTCGAGGGCTATTTGGCTTTCCTCCACTGCGTTGGCAGCGCCGATAGCCTCAAGAATCGGGGTTTCACTCCCGGGGTCGATAGCCTTGACATCGTACGGGAGGTCCTCGCACAATCGCAGCACTATTCGCCTGGCCAAGAGTCTCCATTCAATCTGCGACGCTATTTGGAAAAAAATCTCCTGGAGCATGTGAACCCGCGTTTCCCCGGAATCGACGCTGACTACTTTGTAGTCGAGGCTGGCAGCCATTCTCTTGAATTCTTGCTCAAAAAGCGGGCCCAGGTCCTCCCGAACAGGCACAGCGAACTTGATGGATGAGCCGCCGTCTTTTACGAAGCGGTGAAGATACTCGTCACGAATTACGTCGAGCCATTCTTGGATTTGCAGGGCGTTGCTCATTGGCCCGCTCCGGTGAATTGAATCCCGTAGTAGAGGACCGCTTCTCCATTCGGCCCGACGAAGGAGATGGTCCCGCGGGGATTTCTGGTGCCGGTGGACGCCGGAAACGAAACCCTCGCCCCGGCGCGAACTTCCCTCACGCTGCTGGCCTCCAAGTTGTACAGGTCCCGGGCAAAATCCAGCAGGCTGTAGTCGCGTCTGCTCCCCGGCAGACCGGTGAACAGGTTGTAAATACGGTCCAACCGGACTACCTGCCCGACCTCGCCCAACTTCAACCTATCTGCCGTATTCGCCCCGGTAAGGGCAAGGTAGGCCTCGTATAGCGATTCCAAAAACTGCTGTGGGTTGAACCGGGGAGGGCGCTTTTGGAGGTCTTCCAGCACGCCAACAACCTTGCTGGGGCGGATTGTGGACATCTGCCGTCGGTTTACTTCCACCGCCCTTTCGCCCGCCATGACCCGAACCACCGAAGGATGGGCTATCAACCTGCCGTCTCTTTCGAATATTTGGAGACCCTTACCTCCGGCTACCTGTTTAAGTTCCTCGGCATAATGCTCTTGTAAGTATTCCCTCTCATCATCGAGAGTGAACGGCCAGGCATCGACTGCATTGGCAACTTCCTGTCGGATCAGGTTAAGGCTGTCCTGTAGCCGTTCACTGGTCCTCCTGACGGCGGCGATGTTGCCGTCCTGTGCGGCCTTTCGCATTTGCCTGGCGAGCGTAGATACGCTGCTAAAGGCTTTCAACACCGAGTCGGCCGCGTTTTCCGCTGCGGCGAATCCCTCTTCGAAGGTGCTCATCACTCCCCTACCATCTCGTTTCTAAATGCTACCTAAATCTGGTCAAAATTAGTTATTTTGCGACCGTCCGCCAACGGAACGCCGGGATTATAACAAATGGCCGTGTCCGAATCGGCGGCCCCGGCCCCCGGCCTAGGCGAAACGTATCCTGACGGGACGGGCCAATCGTGCATCCAAAGTGATGCCTGAGCGCCTCTTATCCGGCCGGGCCTACTTCCCGTCAATACTTTGAAAATAAGCCATTTTCATCCCCGTGGGTGGCCTTGGTTAGGCTATCCGTCATTCTCGCCGCAGCGGGAATCCAGAGCCCCTACCGTGCGCCGACACGCTTATGGCAACGGGCAAACGCCAGGTCCGGGCAGGTCGAACCCCTGCCGCATGACCACGCCCTGGACACCGGACCCTGCTTAAAGGACAAAAGGGCTCTGGATTCCCGCTGCGGCGAGAATGACGGGGAAGAAGCCGACCGAGTACCGCAGCTCCAACGCTTTGATGCAATTGGCTTGTGCGAGTCCCGCGGTTGTAAAACACGATGGTCCCGCCCCGCCTCACCCGTGGCACCCCCCGTTGTGATGGGCGCTTGGCGGCACGTCCAGGACCGGGTTGGTGTCGAAGAAGCCCACCGGCTTCAGCATGAAACCGCAGTAGGCGACCGGGGAGATGGGCCAGTCTTCGGGGCGGGGGACATGGTGGTAGCCCAGGGTGTACCAGAGCACCAGGTCGGTGTTCTCCACGTTGCGGTCGTTCCTGGTGTAGTCGGGCAGGCCGGCCCCGCCGGGGTGCTGGTTGGGGTAGGGCCCGGTGGCCGTCAGCTCGCTGGGGTCGTAGGGTGTGACCCACAGGTGCTTGGTCATGAACCCGGCCCGCTTCATGATGCTGGCGCCGGGATGGGCAAAGGGCAGGATGTTTTCACCCGGCATCAGCTTGTAGCCGACCGGCCGCCCCAGGGCGTTCTTGACCGACGGGTTGGAGACCACCCAGTAGCGCCCGCCCATGGGGTCGACCACCCTCTGGGCGGCCAGCTCCGTCTTGAGCGGCGTCGACTCGGCGTAGAAGGCGTTGCCGTGGGGATTGGCTGGCCCCGGGGGCTCGGCCACGGTGTTGACCTCGTGGACCGTGTTGTCCTCGCCGTCCACGCTCAGGTCCAGCCGGAAGTTGAAAAAGTGCTGGTGGATGTGGGCGTTCAGTTGGGGGGCCACCAGCGTCCCGTACTTGGGCGTCTCGCCCTCGGCGATTCCGGCCGTGTTCAATATGCCGGTCAGCTTTATCTCCAGTTGGATTGTCCCGTCCTGGTAGAAGTACCAGAAGAACCCGTATTCGTAGTTGCCCACGGTGGCGATGCTGGACACCACCAGGCGCCGGGAGCGGCGCACCTCGGTCATGCCGGTGCGCCAGTCCACGTGCTTCCACAGGATTCCGTAGTCCTCTTCGTGCATGCAGACGGCGTTGGGTATGGTGAAGGCCCCGCCCCGGCTGTCGTTCATCACCGCGTCGAAATAGCGGATCTCCCCCAGGCAGTCGCAGCCGAGCATCAGGGAGTTGGTCAGGGAGCCGATCCCGTACTCCCCGGCGTCGAAAGCGTTCTTCCGGTAATGGTCCTTGCCTGGATCGCCGTAGGGCACCACCATGTCCGACAGCGCCGCCCGGTACAGCACCGGCCTCAAGCGGCCCTGGTCCTCGTAGCCGGCGGTGTGGATCACCAGCCCCTCCCGGGGAGTGAACCCTATCCGCAGCCGCCACTTCTGCCAGGCGACGCTCTGTCCTTCAACCTGGAAGCTTGCGCCCTCGGGTTGCACGATATCCAGCGGCTTCAGGTCCTTGCGGAACTCGCCTCCCAACTCGCCTATAAACTCGGAACCGTAGTTGCCGGGGTTGGGCGGCAACGGGACCACGCCGTAATCGTCCACCCGCATCACTTCCATGCTGTTGAGGTCGACCACCGCGGTGACCCCTTCAATCGGCCGGGCGTAGCCGTTGTCGGTTGGGCTTGACCGCAGGAAACTGCGGGCCAGCACCAACCGCCGGCCCTCCTCGTCTTCAAACCCGTAGTTGCCCGCCGACCAGGGGTCGACCATCACCAGGTCGGGGTCAGTGATGCCGCGTTTCTTGATTGCCGCCAGAAAGTCCGGGTTGGCTTTCACCGCCGCCTCGCACTCGGAAAACTCGTCCAACATCACCCTGGGTTGCACCCCGGGCACGTGCCGCCATGAGGTCACCCGCCCTTCATTGAGGGAGACCACCGCCTCGCAGGTAGCCGCGGCGTCATTGTCCAGAATGACCAGGAAGGCGTTTCGCTCTATAGAATCGCCGGGCTGAAAGTTAAGAACGGTTTCCTTCGGCGGTTCCTGGAGCACGATGGTCTCGAACCGCACCCGGCTTCCCAATTGGCGCTGGGCCTTCAGAATGGAAGCGGCTTCGACTATCTCTTCCGCGGTCAGCGGGTCAAGGGGATGGGAGACGGATGACCGGGTTGCAGCGTCCGGTTGTTTCTCCACTGGAATTGCCATAAAAGCCTCCTGAAAGCTCTCCTATTGCTTGGTCGGGTCTTCCACTGCTGCTTCCCGATGCTCTCAGCTTACGGTCCAACGGTCGGGTGGGTGAATCCGGGGAACTATTCGAAAACGCCGGCAGCTATCGGCAGCAGCGCCAGAGGAGCGCAGTTGGTATTCGGAGTGAGCGTGGGCAATTGTATGCCTTCCGGTTGCAGCGCACCAACATTCCCCATCCCACGGAGCGCCAAACGGGAGGCGGCCCGCCCCAACTCCCACCCCCGTCCTTCCCGTCGCAACGGGAATCCAGGGCCCCTTTTGTCATCCAACCACGTGCCGGAATGCGGGAACGGTTCGGGCCAGGCGGCCGTCGCCACGGGTAATCCTGGTGGGTCATAAGGACTTCATGGAGTCTCGTTGCAACGGGAGCATACAACGATAGCCCGAATCCCCTGCTCTTTTGAGGGCTCGCTGTCCCCGGTTGGGCAAGTGTGATATGTTCCCCAAAGTTGAGCGCGGAGCTGGAAACCGGCCTTGTTGATCGCGGAAAGACCTCCCAAATATTCAGGGCATGACCGGGGAGCAATCCCGGAGAAGCTGCTGGCGCGCCTTTGGCGGCAACGGGCGGCGCGCCAGGAGGGGTTCCGCACGGCCGCCGGGCTCCTGGTCCGGGTGGTCTACCCGGGGCGGGAAGGCGGCGCTGGCCCCGACTTCAAAGACGCCATTCTGGAAATGGAAGGTCAGGGTTTGGTCCGGGGCGACGTGGAACTGCACGTGCGCCAGCGGGACTGGAGCAGCCACGGTCACACCCAGGACCCCAACTACAACGGTGTGGTGCTGCACGCCGCCCTGGAAGTGGAGTCCGGTTCCACCGGGTTGCACAGCGGCGGCAACGCGCCCGTGGTGTCCCTGGCCTCCCTTTTGGACGAGGCAGACCACCCGGATCAGGAGCCCGATGCAGGCGAAGACGACCAGGCCGGTGTTTCCGGCAATCTTTGGAGCCTGCTGGGACCCCTGGGTTACCCCTGTCCGGCAACCAAGGCCCAGGCCGGCGAGTTGCTCGACCGGGCCGGTGACCGGCGTTTCCAGGCCAAGGTCCGGGAATTTGCGGTGTTGCTGGAAGAGACCGTCCTCGCCGGGGATTCCGGCGACCAGGTCCTGTACGAAGGCCTCATGGAGGGGTTGGGCTACAAGGCCAACCGGCAGGGGTTCCTGGGCCTGGCGCACCGGACGCCCTGGCGGCGGCTGGTCGAACTGACCGCCGGCCTGAGCGAGGAGCAGGCGTTTCTGGCGGTGCGCGGCTGGATGCTGCAGGTATCCGGCCTGAATCGCAACCCCGCAAACCCCGGTGTTGGGGAAAAGCTGCCCTCGGGAATCGGTCCGGCCCTCGGGCCCGGCGACTGGCGGCTCTCCGGGCTGAGGCCGGCCAACCATCCACTCCGCCGCATGGCGGGGGCTGCCGGGTTGGTGCAGCAGTTCCGTAAGGTCGGGTTGACCGCGGGGTTGCAGGCAATTTGCGACGCCAGTGACCATCGGAAGCTGACCAAGGCGCTGATGAAGCCGGCAGAGACCGGGTCCGGAGGGGCCCTCATCGGCCAGGACCGGGCCCGAGACCTGGCGGTCAACGTGGTGCTGCCCTTTCTTCAGGCCGCGGACCTGAAGACCACGGACCAGCAGGCCACGGACCAGCAGACCGCGCAACCGCAGGTCGTGGACCGGCTCGGTGGAGCCGTCGCCCCGGAGGCGCTTCACGAGGGGCGTTACCGGGAACTCTACCGGGCCTACGGCAAGCTCCAGGACAACGACGTAACCAAAGAGATGGCGCGTTTGTTGCTGCCGCCCGCGTGGCGGTCGGTGGCCAACTCGGCCCGCCGTCAACAGGGCTTGATCCGGCTGCACCGTCTCCTGGCAGGGGAGTCCTGAGTGAAAACTCGCCCGGCCCGCCGCTCCAACAAGACGCGAGCGCCCTGAAGAGTAGGGCCAGCGGTTTCTGGCTCGGCGGTTTCTGACACGGTTCCTGGAGACGGATATAATAGGGGCTGCGGCTGGCCGAGCCAGCCTACAGGACGCTGCACCGGGGATAGCATGGAAGTAATCGGCTCCAACCTGCGAGCCGCCGACCCGCATTTTCAGGACAACCAGGCCCGCATGGAGGCCCTGGTGCGGGACCTGAAAGAGCGGTTGGCCGGGGTGCGGGGCGGCGGCGGGGAGCGGGCGGTGGAGTTGCACCGCAGCCGCGGCAAGTTGTTGGCCCGGGAGAGGATTGAGGGGCTGGTCGACGCCAACACCCCCTTCCTTGAGTTGAGTCCCCTGGCGGCATGGGATATGTACGACGGGGAGGAAGCGTCCGCCGGGATCGTGACCGGCGTCGGCGTGGTCCAGGGGAAAGAGGTCGTGGTCCTCGCCAATGATGCCACCGTCAAGGGCGGCGCCTACTATCCGATTACCGTCAAGAAGCACCTGCGCGCCCAGGAAATTGCCCTGGAAAACCACCTGCCCTGCATTTACCTGGTGGATTCCGGCGGAGCCTTTCTGCCGTTGCAGGCGGAGGTATTCCCCGACCGGGACCATTTCGGCCGAATCTTCTACAACCAGGCCCAGATGTCAGCCCTCGGCATTCCCCAGGTGGCGGTGGTCATGGGGTCGTGCACCGCCGGGGGCGCGTACATTCCGGCCATGAGCGATGAGGTCGTGATGGTGCGGCATCAGGGCACCATCTTTCTCGGCGGGCCGCCGCTGGTCCGGGCGGCCACCGGGGAGGAGGTGGACCCGGAGACCCTGGGCGGCTCCGAGGTGCATACCCGGATATCCGGGGTGGCCGACCATCAGGCTGCCGATGATGAGGATGCCCTGGCGATCACCCGGGACATCGTCGAGAACTTCGTGCAGCGGCGTGACCCCCCATTTCAGGTCTCCAGCCCTGAGCCGCCGGCCCACGAACCCGGGGAGCTTTACGGCATAGTGTCCCCGGACAACCGGCGGCAGTACGACGTCCGTGAGGTGATTGCCCGCATCGTGGACGGGAGCCGCTTCCACGAGTTCAAGTCCGCGTACGGGGAAACCTTGGTCTGCGGCTTCTCGCGCATCTGGGGGTATCCGGTGGGAGTGGTCGCCAACAACGGAGTCCTCTTTTCCGAGAGCGCGCTGAAGGGGACTCACTTCATCGAGCTGTGCAGCCAGCGGGGGATTCCCCTGCTGTTCCTGCAGAACATTACCGGCTTCATGGTGGGCCGCCAGTACGAGGCCGGGGGTATTGCCAAGGACGGGGCCAAGATGGTCATGGCCGTGTCCAACGCAGCCGTCCCCAAGTTCACCGTAGTCATCGGTAGTTCCTTCGGGGCGGGAAACTACGGCATGTGCGGGCGGGCCTACCAGCCCCGATTCCTTTGGACGTGGCCCAACGCCCGCATTTCGGTGATGGGCGGGCAGCAGGCGGCGGAGGTCTTGCTCACGATAAGGCTGCAACAACTGGAACGGCAGGGCCGGACCATGGAGCAGGAGGAACGGGACGCCCTGCAACAGCCCATCCTGGAAAAGTACGAGGCGGAGAGCGATCCCTACTACAGTACCGCCCGCCTGTGGGACGATGGCATCATTGACCCGGTGGACACGCGGACCGTGGTAGGCCTGGGAATCGCCGCTTCCATCAACGCCCCCTTCCCGGAGCAGAAGCGGGGCGTCTTCCGAATGTGAATCCCAGCGTCCTGCATCAATCACGAGGCTGCCTCAACCACAAGCCGGATGCCCACGCCGGATGCCCACGCCGGATGCCCACGCCGGATGCCCACGCCGGATGCCCACGCCGGATGCCCACGCCGGATGCCCACGCCGGATGTATGACGATGTTCTCCAGAGTCCTGGTAGCCAATCGAGGCGAAATAGCGGTCCGGATCAACCAGACCCTCCGCGCGATGGGGATTTCCCCCGTCGCCGTCTATTCCGACCCGGACGCCGGCGCCCCCCACGTCAGCACGGCGGCGCAGTCCGTGGCCCTGCCGGGCAAGACCGCCGAAGAGACCTACCTGAGCATCCCCAAAATGCTGCAAGCCGCCCGGGACTGCGGGGCCGGTGCGATACACCCCGGCTACGGTTTTCTGTCGGAGAATCCGGAGTTCGCCCGGGCCTGCCGGGAAGCGCAGATAACCTTCATCGGGCCAACTCCGGAAAGTATGGAGACCCTGGGGGACAAGCTGCGTTCCAAGGAAATAGCCCTGAGCGCCGGGATCCCGGTGGTTCCCGGTTCTCCCGTGTGCCTGCTGGGGGACGCTGCGGCAGAAGAGTTCGTGGAGCAGTGGGGGTTCCCCCTGCTGGTCAAGGCTGCCGCCGGAGGCGGCGGTCGGGGCATGCGCCTGGTCAACCGGCGGCGCGAGTTGGACGGGGATATGGAGATGGCCAGCCGGGAGGCCCAGGCTGCCTTCGGCGACGGCAGGGTGTTCCTGGAGCGTTACATCGCCAGCCCCCGCCACGTGGAGGTACAGGTGCTGGCCGACGGGTCCGGACATACCATCCACCTCGGCGAGCGGGAATGCAGCATCCAGCGCCGCCACCAGAAGATAATTGAAGAGACTCCCTCCCCGGCCCTGACGCCGGAGTTGCGCCGGCGCCTGGGCGACGCCGCCATCGCGGTGGCTCGCCGGGCCGGCTACGTCAACGCCGGGACAGTGGAATTCCTGCTGGACTCCCAGAGCGGCGAGTTCTACTTCCTGGAAATGAATGCCCGGCTCCAGGTCGAGCACCCGGTCACCGAGGCCGTGCTGGGGTTGGACATGGTGGAGTGGCAGGTCCGCATCGCCGCCGGGGAACCGCTGACGCTGCAGCAGGAGGACATCCAGCCCCGGGGCCACGCGGTAGAGTGCCGCATCTACGCCGAGGACCCTTACCGCAACTTTGTTCCGTCAACCGGCACGCTGCTGCGCTGGCGGTCTCCCAGCGGCCCAGGGCTGCGGCTGGACAGCGGTGTGTTCCAGGGCCAGGAGGTGTCCGTCTACTACGACCCCATGCTGGCGAAGCTGATAGCCTGGGCGCCGAGGCGCGACCTCAGCCTGCGCCGGATGGAGGTGGCCCTGTCCCAGTTCCTGGTCCTGGGCGTGGTGACCAACATTCCCCTGCTGCGGGCGGTGGTGGGGCATCCCCAGTTTCAGAAGGGGGAATACGATACCGGCTTTTTGGAGTGGAACCCGGCGGTTACCAGCCCGGCCATGCCCGGCGAATCCCGCATGATGGCCCGGGCGCTGGCGGCATGGGCGTCGCATCAGCCGGTTGGCCCGGCGTCCCCGGCGGTGGGGGGAGATATCCGGGTTAGCGCCAACCCCTGGCAGTCCGCCGGGGGGCAAAGGCTGCCGTGACCCAGAACCAGGGCGGGATGCGGGAGATTTACCCGGAGACAGGAGAAGTCTATCGCTACCGGATGGAAGATCGGGTGGAGGATCGGGCAGAAGATCGGGAAAGCCGTTTCACCTTCGACCTGGAAGGCGAGGCACCGACGGGTCTCGAACCCGCCATTACACTCGGCATTGAGTCCCGGGAGACCGGGGAAGGGTTATGCCGCACCGAATCGGGCCATACTCACCCCTTCGCCTGGGCTTGGGTCGGCCCGGAGTTGCACCTGTGGCTGGATGGCGACCTGTTCGTGTTCCAGCGGGCGGAGACCCGGCGGCGGGGCAACTCTCCCGCCACCGAAGCACCCGGAGATGTCCTCTCTCCCATGCCCGGCGTGGTGTTGGAAGTACTGGTCGGTGAGGGGGACCGGGTGGAGCGAAACCAGACTGTCGTCGTAATCGAGTCTATGAAAATGGAGTTGGTGATCACGGCCTCCCACAGCGGCGTCGTGCGGCGGGTGGCGGTCCATCCGGGGCAACAGGTGGACCGGGGTATGCGCCTGTTGGAGCTGGCCCCCGAGAGCGATACCGGGGAGTGATGACTTACAGAAGCGGCCAACTGGTCATCCAGGCCCAAGCCGGAATGATGGGTGGTGGACGGAATCCGGGCAATGGCGGGTGCCCCGCAAGACCATTCAAATGAAGAAGCGATTTCTCCGCCACGTATCCCGCCGCTCGATTGCGAACAGTCGCCTCAACGATCGCCCCAGCAGTACCCTGGTAGTATGCTGGACGCCAGCCAGGCAACAAGCCAATCCATGAGGACAAAAATGGCGGAAATTTACACCCTGGGCGCCGGAACTCCCACGCCTACTCCCACCCGGTTTGGAAGCTCCCACGTGCTCAAACTTGGCGACCAACTGTTGATGTTCGACTGCGGTCCGGCCGCCACTCATAAGCTGGTCAAAGCGGGGCTGTTCCCCACCCAGGTCGACTACCTCTTCTTCTCCCACCACCACTTCGACCATGACATCGACTATCCCTGCTTCCTCCTCTGCCGCTGGGACCAGAGCATCGGCAAGGAAAACCAGCTCCAGGTCTTTGGCCCCGACCTGACTGAGAAGATAACCGAGGGCATCATCGGCGAAAACGGCCTGTTCGCCCACGACTGGAAGGCCCGGGTCAACCACCCTCTCAGCCAGCAGGTTTTCGTCAACCGCGGCGGCTCCCTCCCCCGTCCGGCGCCATCGGTTGCCGCCCGGGACGTCGGACCGGGCAAGGTGTTCAGCGGGACGGATTGGGAGGTGACCGCCGCTCCCGCCGAGCACGTCCAGCCCTGGCTCGACTCCCTGGCCTACCGGGTGGATTCAGCCGGAGGGAGCGTGATATTCACCGGCGACACCCAGCCCTGCGACTCGGTTACCGGGTTGGCTCGCGGCGCTGACATGATGCTTTGCATGTGCTGGGACGATCAGGCGGTGATGGACGCCAATGGTGAGTACAACGGCCAGTGCGGCACCACCGGCGCGGCCCGCATGGCCCAGGCCGCGGGGGTGAAAAAACTGGTCCTCGTTCACGTCGGCCCGCATCTCTCGGCCCACGGTCCCATGGAGCAGGGCATCGCCGATGTCAGCCGGATCTACGACGGCGAGATAGTATTCTCGGAAGAGCTCATGCGTATTTCGTTGTAGGACCGGCGGGGGCCGCCGGCTCTGCTAGCCGGCCAGGGGCACCGCCAGCGAAACCCTCAATTCATTGCCCACGTTCCGGGCGATGTGGCCGTGGCCCGTGATGTCCTCGGCAACCAGGACGTCCCCGGCGACCAACTGCACCTTGGTGCCGTCGGCCACCTCGAACTCGGCGGTGCCGGCCATGTTCACCACGTACTGGCGGCGGGGCGCGGTGTGGTAATCGGAAAAAGAAGGGGATTCCCGGCGGCCCAAAGTGATGTCGCCCTGGCCGATGGGGAACACCAGCTCGGCAAATCGCTCGGGGGTCAGGTCTTCAAAATGGGATTCCCCGTCGTCGCCGGAATAGACGCGTACTATCCGCATGATAGATACTCCTGAAAATATTTTCGATGAAGGCTTTTGCCGGCGACGGACCGCCGACAGTGACCAGTCGACCGTGAATCGCCCCCCAGCATAGCGGGGCAGATTCCCGGAAGCAATAGGCGCACCGTCACCGGCCCAGCCGCCAGTCCGGAGCGACTGACTAAACGACTGATTAATCGAAGCGAATAGAAAGGCCGCAATATTCCCGGCACATTAAAGGAGATTGGACCGTGGCTACCTTGGACTACACCAGGCTCGACCGGCCGGAAATCTCCATGAACTCCTTCTACCCCAGGAGAAACTGGACCGACACACCGCCGGGGGCCCAGGACCACACCATCCCGGCGGGGCCGGACGTAAGCCTGTCCGCCCGGTTCTTTCCCGCAGACGTTGGTACTGCCAGCATCCTGTACTTCTGCGGCAACGGGGAGACCGCCGCGGACTACGACGATATCGCGCTGTGGTACAACAGCGTCGGGGTTAACTTCTTCGTGGTCGACTACCGTGGTTACGGCATGAGCGGGGGCAGTCCGGCCTTCTCCACCATGCTGTCCGATGCCTGGCAGGTCCTGGATTACGTGAAGAAAATGCTCAGCGACGGCGGGTACCGGGGAGGCCTGTTCGTCATGGGCCGCTCCATGGGCCGCCATGCCGCCTTCGAGCTGGCCGCGGGTTCGCGAGGCGGCCGGGAAGGGGGCGCGGCCGGACCGGCTGGACCCATCGCCGGCGTGATTATAGAGAGCGGCCGTCCTACTTTGGGTCAATTCACCCGCGGGTTGCCCCCGGAGGAAGCCGGGGAATTCCAGGCGGCTTACCGGGAGAAGGTCAGGTCGATTCCCCTGCCGGTACTGGTGATTCACGGCGAGGTCGACACCCTGGCGCCCCACCAGGAGGCTGCCGCCATGCACGATGAAATGGTCTCAGCCAACAAGCGCATGCTCACCATCAAGGGCGCCGGGCACAATGACCTGTTGTACCGGGGAATCACCGAGTATTTCGCCGCCATCAAGGAGTTTGTCACTCTTGGGCGGGATGCGGCAGACGGGGATAGCGGACCCTAAAATCGGAGGACTCTCGAAAGCCGGTTACATCAACGCATCCCCGCTGCGGTCTTCGCCGAGCCCCATCCCCCGTCATTCTCGCCGCAGCGGGAATCCAGAGCCCTTTTTGTCCTTTAAGCAGGCCCCGGTCCCCAGGGCATGTTCATGCGGCAAGGGCGTATTTGGGGGTCGGCCTCGCCCACCCCCGGCGTTTCCCCGTTAACATTAGCGTGTCGGCACACGGAAATGGCCCTGGATTCCCGCTGTGGGAAAAAGACGGGACGTGAGCGCGTTCGGACAAAAACCGCTCGAGCCTTGCTTTGGGTGGAAGATTGGCCCTTCACATCAGAAAGCGTTCACCTTGGCTCGGTTGGCGCCTGAAGCGCCCTGACCCCAGCATCTATGGTATTCTGAGGCAGCGCCTGGCCCGGGGATGCGTCACTTCCCAGGCTTGGTAGCGGGTTGTTCGGGTGGCGCTGAGTCACTAAAACCGGAGTCCCTAAGCGCAGCCCATTGGTGAATCTCACAATAGCGACGGAGTTAGTATGTCCTACGCAAATGTAAACGGCGTCAATTTGTACTACGAAGACCACGGGACCGGACCCGCGGTGATCCTGACCCCCGGCGGCAGGGTGGACCACAACGGGCTGCGCCCCATCGGAGCCCTGCTTTCCGCCCATTTCCGGGTCATCCTCCACGACCGGCGCAACTGCGGCAAGTCCGACGTGGTTATCGGCGGCGGCCCGTCGGAGCAGCACCTTTGGGCCGAGGAGATGGCCGGGCTGTTGAAACACATCGGCGCCTCCCCCGCCTACGCCGCCGGAGGTTCCGCCGGTTCCCGCACCTCGCTGACTTTGGCCGTGCGCCATCCCGAGGTGGTCAAGGGCCTCTTCGTCTGGGAGGTCAGCGGCGGCCCCAACAGCGCCCGGGACACCGGGCCCAACTACTACGGCCAGTTCATCGAGGCGGCGGAAAAGGGAGGCATGGCGGCGGTGGCGGAGACCGAGTTCTTCACCCAGCGCATCGCCGACAACCCGGCCAACCGGGAAGTCCTGTTGTCGATGGACGTTGGGGAGTTCCTTTCGGCAATGCGCCGTTGGCAGGAGTCCTACTACACGCCCCATCCGGTCAGCGAACTTACCGAGGAGCAGTTGAAGACCATCACCTGCCCGCTGGTCATTTTCGAGGGCAACACGCCTGACGAAGTCCACCACCGTTCCGCGGCCGAAGCCCTGCACCGGCTGACACCCCAGTCCGAGTTGCGCCCCTCCGCCTGGACCCACGAGGAGTGGGACGTCATCGGGCAGCACGACCATACTTTCCCGGGCATCGCGGCCACCAACCGCTATTCCATGAAAGCGCCCTTTTACGCGGCCCAGCTGCGGGAATTCATCGAGAAGGTGGAGGCGGCCCAACGAGTGGCCGCGGCCTAGGACCGGGCCGGGTCTGCCCTTCTCCTGGGTAAAGCGGGGGTAAAGCGGGGGTAAAGCGGGGGTAAAGCGGGGTAAAAATGGTGAGCAGCAAGGGTGAAATCTACCGCGAACTGTTGGGGCGGGCGGCCGAGTTGGTCCCCGCCCTGAAGCAGCGCGCCGCCCGCACCGAAGAATTGCGGAACCTTCCGCGGGAAACGGTGGACGACTTTCATGCCTCGGGCGTGCTGCGGGCGGCCCAGCCGAAGCGTTACGGCGGCTACGACATCGACTACGGGGCGGTGCTGGACATCGCCGCCGCGTTGGGCCGGGGCTGCGGCTCCACGGCCTGGTGCTACAGCATCTGGGCGAGCCACAACTGGGCGGTTGGCATGTTTCCCCTGGAGGCCCAGGACGAGTATTGGGCCGAGTCGCCGGACACCCTCTCTTCGACCTCGCTGAACCCTTCGAATTCCAAAGTGGAAGCCGCCGCCGGGGGCTACCGGCTCAGTGGCCGCTGGCAGTTTTCCAGCGGCTGCGACTACGCCGATTGGGTGATGCTCGCCGGGAACGGAGCCGACGGCCTGCTGTACATGCTGCTTCCCAAGTCCGACTACGTCATCGACGACACCTGGCATGTGTCCGGGTTGAGAGGCACCGGGAGCAAGGACATCGTGGTGAAAGACGCCCTGGTTCCGCAACACCGGACGGTGCCCCAAGCCGCTCTCAGGGAGGGTCGCTACCCCGGACGCCGGATACACAACACACCAAATTTCCGCATTCCCCTCGGAACCATGTTTTCCTACACCCTGGCGGCTCCCATCCTGGGCATGGCCCAGGGCGCCTTGGAGGAGTTCGAAAGTCACACCGCGGCCAGGGTGAACTACACCTCCGGGGAGAGGATGGCCGAATCTGCCCCGGTCCACGTCCGCATCGCTCAAGCCGAGGCGGAAGTACACGCCGCCCGGTTGATCATGGAAAACGACGGTCGGGACGTCTTCGAGCGGGCCCGGAGGGACGAGGACCCGTCACTGCCGGAGCGAGCCCGCTACCGCCGGAACCAGGCCTACGTGGCCCGGTTGTCGGTCAGTGCAGTCGACCGGCTGTTCCAGGCCAGCGGCGGCCACGCCATCTTTGACGGCAGCCCCCTGCAGCGGTTCCACCGGGACGCCCACGCCGCCTCGCACCACTTCGGCCTCTCCTGGGACACCGTGGCCGAGGAGTACGGTCGCATCATGCTGGGCCTGGAGCCCAAAAACCCGGGACGGATTTAGGGGTGGGGGCCGGCCGAGCCAGTTGGCCCTGCCAGCGGTCTTCCTTATTTCTTCGGGGCGTAAATCCAGCCTTCCACTCTGGCGGCTGCCAGCTGCGTCATTCCCTTCGCTTGCGTGGACGCCTGCCGCTTATGCTTACCGTCGCGTTTCAGGGTGGTAACAATTTCGTGGGTCGGGGTGCAAAAGTCGGCTTCGCATTTGGCCCACCTGGCAGCGACTGTTGCCGCAACCAAAGAATCCAAACCGTCGGCGCCGTTGTAGTCGATGCAAGTGTTGCGAACGTCCGGGGGCACCTCTAGTCGAAGGCCAGACGCACTACTTAGTTCGCTCAGAATCTCCTTGCGGTTCCCCCGTTTTTCTTGCTGTTGGGCTTCAGTGGACCCGTTCTTGTACCGGGTGTATCGCAAGCCATAGTTCCTGAGTGCTGCACCCGGCATCACTTCCAGTAATACCGGCAACGATTGCGTTGGAGCGGTAAGAGGAGGAACTTGGAAACGGCCGGTCGTCCAAAGCCTGTGCACCATCTGCATCCCCCGGAATGTCATCGGGATCATGGAAGGATAGCCCTTGTGCAAGCATGGCTGGGCATTGGGGAAGAGCAGGTCACCCACCCGTAAATGTTCGAAATCGTGCTCCGCCGCAAATCGCGTTACCGCCGTCCGAAACTGGTCCAATTCAATCGCCGCCGCTGCCGCCCACAAGTCGGGCATTTCGTAGTCGTTGGACTGCCAGAACTTTGCGAAGCTCATTGGGATTGAGAACGGGAAGTCCAGGGCCGCGACGGATCCACACCGCAGCTTTTTCAGAAAAATCTCTAGCCCCACGCGGCTGATAGGTCGGCAGTCTTCAATCGTCAGGACCTGGCCGTCGAAATAGCCTTCAGTGACCCATGTACCCCCCACAGAGTCGTCTGTTCCCGCCCCGCTGAAGTCGACACCGACAATCGTATGCTCTGCCATCGCGCCGTCCACCGTGCTTACGTTAGGTGAGACTCAGGAATGGGTTTCGTCGATACGGACTATCTCTGCCGGCATTACCGCAACGGCTTGGACCATCCGTTGCAACAGTTCATCCCGGCGGCGGCGTGATTCTTCGACAAGGTGCAGCCTTTCTTCGGAGTGGCGCATAGATTCTTCCATATGCACCGCTAGGCCCTTGGCAATTTTGGTGAAGTCCTCAAGGTTTCTTGACCGTTCTTCCATCTATGCCCGGCTTATAAATGCCGCTTGTGTTACCGCTACCGCAGACTGTGATGAGCCATTGCCCGCTCCGCTGAAGTCCACGCCAATAATCTTGGTCACCATTCGCCTCCGTTACGGGTCCGGGTTACAGCGTTAGTTCGGCGGGAATCAGGCGGCGATTCTTGGCGTCCGCAGCCAGCGCGAAGGACTCCAGGGCCATTGCTCCCAGCAGTATCTTGCGGCTATCGAGGCCAAACACCACGGATACTGGGCTGCTTCGGCCGCCAAGGTCCATGCCTGCCCACCCTATTGAAAGCTCCTGCCTGGAACCGTCGGCTAGGTTGAACACCCTTGACTCGACCCGCTCTATGCCCAGTTCCTCCAGGATTGATGCCGAGATCAGGGTGTAGGATGCGCCGGTGTCAACCAACCCGTTCAGAGTGCGGGACTGGGTTTTGTCCTGGTTCCAGATGACAAAATCGACGTAGAAGGTTCCCACTTCACCCCCAACGGTGGTGCCCGGCAGGATGATCCACTCCTCCGATGCTCGTTGTTCTTGGGCGGTTGCCTTTCTGCTGGCCTTGTCCATCGGCTCATGCCCCGCTATGTTAGAATTGCCGAAGGCCTCACGCACGCTGTTTTCAGCCTTGAGGCAGGCAGTATATCACTGTAAAAAAGGAGCGACATGAACCTGACCCAGCGTAGGGAAAACTACCGGGCCATCCTGGCCGGAGACAAGTGCGTTCACCCGGCCTCGGTGTACGACCCCATCTCGGCCCGCATCGCTGAGGACCTGGGCTTCGAAGTGGCCATGTTCGCCGGGTCTATCGCCTCGGGCACCGTGCTGGGGGCTCCCGACATCATCGTGCTGACGCTCAGTGAGTTTGCCCAGCAGATTCACCGCATCTGCCGCGCCGGAAACATCAGCCTGATGGTGGACGCCGACCACGGCTACGGCAACGCCATGAACGTGAAGCGCACGGTGGAAGAACTGGAAACCGCCGGGGTGGCGGCGCTTACTATCGAAGACACCCTGTTGCCCCGCGGCTTCGGCTCCGAAGGTGAGGAGTTGATCCCAATCGAAGAGGGCGTGGGCAAAATGAAAGCGGCACTGGCCGGGCGGCAGGACTCCAGCCTCGTCGTGGCCGGCCGCACCAGCGCCATCCGCTTCGTCGGCTTGGACGAGGCCATCAAGCGGGCCAAAGCCTACGAACAGGCGGGAGTGGATGCGGTCTTTCTGGCAGGAGCCCAGACCAGGGCCGAGGTGGAAGCCGTGCATGCCGAGGTAAACATCCCGCTGTTGTTGGGAGGCGCCGGAGGGGAACTGGCCGACCGGGAGTTCCTGGCGGCCAACGGCGTGCGGGTTGCGCTGCAGGGCCACCTCCCCTTCTACGCGGCCGTCAAGGCAACCTACGACACGCTCAAAGCCCTGCGGGACGGCGTGTCCCCCGGAGACCTGCGAGACGGCCAACCATCACCGGCCCTGGTCGACCAGGTCACCCGCAAACAGGACTACGACCGCTGGACCCAGGAGTTTTTGGCGTAGGCCCAAACCGCATCTCGAAACCGGATTCATCCAATCCCGGCGGGTTTAACTGGTCAATTTAAGAGGAGAATCCTAATGAACTTTACCTATAACCACCTGCACTTCCGAAGCGGGGACCCTGACGCCGCGGCAAAGTTCTACTGCGACAATTTCGGCGCCGAGATCACCGGGGAGCGGCCCCTGTCCACCACCAAGTCCATCACCCTGTCCCTGGGCGGCGAACCGTTGATGACCATCTCCGGTCGCGCCGAAGGGGAGGACCCGGTGGCCGGCTCGACGGAGCCGCGCTATGGGCTGGACCATTTCGGGTTCGAGGTGGACGACATGGAGTCCGCCGCGTCCCACCTGAAGTCCAACGGCGTCAAGTTCAACTGCGAGCCCTGGACCATGCCGTCGGGTTCCACCGTCGCCTTTATCGAAGCGCCTGAC
Organism: Dehalococcoidia bacterium; assembly: GCA_963663135.2. Taxonomy (GTDB): domain Bacteria; phylum Chloroflexota; class Dehalococcoidia; order Lucifugimonadales; family UBA3495; genus Io17-Chloro-G2. The sequence goes on from CAXXRM010000002.1 coordinate 763,561, forward strand.
CAGGTGAGTGTAGAGATAATCCAGCGTCCCAAGGGTTAACGCACGCACCGGGCCTCCTGGCTGCGTCCCCAAACCGGGGCGGGCAATCCCGCCTGTCGCGCCCGGTTAAAACCCATCCCGGTCATAGCCCCTCAAAAAAGTCCTCGGGGAGCAATTCCCCCGGGGCCACCGGAGGGTGGGCGCGGACGTAGAACTCGCGTCCCAGGATGCGGGCCGTGACGTGGCGGGGCACCCGGTGATAGGGCCAGTCGGGGGCCACCTGGGTGCGGTGGCAGAGGATGCAGGCCATCTTGGCTTCCATGTCGCCTTCGCCGGAAACGTCCAGCTCCAAGTGCAGCTCCTCCTCCGGCACCCCTTGAAGTTCCTGCTCCGGCGTGGGCATGGGCCAGTCGATTCCCTGCCCCCGCAGCGCTTCGGCCCACTCCCGCCGGAACCCCTGGGGGCGGACGCTGTAGAACAGCCGCTCCCCTTGGTGTGACTCCACGCCGCCGGACAGTTGGTGCGGGAAGGCGGTGGGGTCAGAGGCTAAGCGGAACGCCTCGGTGGCGTGGTTGCTGATCGCGATGTGGTCGGGGTGGCCGTACAACCCGTCGGGTCCAAAGGTGAGCACCACTTGGGGGCGGAAGCGGCGCATTTCCAGCACCAGCCGCTCCACCACCTCGGCGGCGTCGGCATTGACGAATGCCTTGGGATGGTTGTTGGAGTCCCAGCCTGCCATCCCCGAGTCCCGGTAGTCCCAGACGTCGTTGCCGGCCAGCCCCAAGGCCCGCACGGCGCAGGAAAGCTCCACACGACGCACTTGACCCAAGGTTTCTCGCGTGGCCGCTCCTTCTTGCCGGATGTCGCCCTCTTCGCCCAGGGTGGCTGTAATCAACCGCACCGTCACACCGCGGCGGGCGTGGGCGGCCAGGACCCCTCCCACGGGAAATGCCTCGTCGTCGGGGTGGGCGAAGCAAGCCAGCAAACGCTTTTCGGACACGTCGATTCCTCCCAAGAGACTCCCCGCAGGAAACCTATCCGGGCATCCCAAAGAGACCCGGAGGCAGCCCGTTTTCAAGCCGGTCAACACGGCAAGTGTAGATTGACCAAAGCGACGGCGCAATCGCCCCCAGCACTCCTCCTTTCCGATCGCAACGGGAATCCAGAGTGTTTTCGTCCTCTCCCCCCGTCATTCTCGTCGCAACGGGAATCCAGAGCCCTTTCCCCATCGAACCTGATGCAGTTCTGCAGGAATGGTCCAGGTGGGAGGTCGACCTGTCCGCCTGGCGCGACTTGGTTAGCATAACCGTCTTGGCGGATCATCAGGGCTCTGGATTCCCGCTGCGGCGAGAATGACGGGTGGAGTTAATGACAATCGAAAGGCCTTGCGGGTAGGCCGCATTCGGTTGACAGCATCTTGGGGTAACACTAGAATCCGAACAGACGAAGCGGAATCCCTTCCGGCCTGCGCCTTGCGGACCCTGCCGCCAACCCCGGGTTCCGCCCAGTGAATTTCCCTGGAAAGTCTTACCCCAAAGGTAACCGGAGGATGCCATGGCTGAGATATTTGGCTTGGGCGTTTCCCACGGGCCCATCATCCTGACGCCCCCCGAGCTCTGGGCCCAGGGCAGGGAGCGAATTTACAAGCGAGTGCGGAACTACGAAAAGCCCGCCCAACTGCTGGAAGAACTCGGTACCGACAATGGCCTTAGCCTGGACATCGCGGACCAGAAGGCGGTGATGGACTCCTTCCAGGTGATGCGCGACCGACTGCACCAGTGGGACCCTGACCTCGTCATGATTATCGGCGACGATCAGGCGGAAAACTTCCTTCAGGACAACCTTCCTCCGTTCTGCCTGTACACCGGCGCCGAGGTTTCCGGGTTCCCGTTCCAGAGGCCGTCGGCTCGGGTCAACCTGTGGGACGCCACCCCGGAGACTGAGTTCAAGTTCCAGTGCCCCAAGGACTTCTCCCGGGACCTGCGCAATTACCTGATCCGGGACTGTTTTGACATTGCCTCTTCCTCAGCCTTGAAGGGCTGGGACTGGGGTCTGGCCCACGCCATCATCAATCCGCTGGTGTTCCTCGACCCCGAAGCCAAATTCCCCATCCTGCCCCTTTTCGTTAACTGTTACGGCGAGGAGGCGGGGCCCGACTACCCGCCCCGGCCAACTCCCAGGCGGTGTTATCAGCTTGGACAGTCCATTCGCCGGTTCCTCGATACCCGCAGCGAAAAGGTGGCCGTGATAGCCTCGTCCAGTTGGTCGCACAGCTTCCTGGCCCACAAGTTCCAATGCCGGGAGATCGACGTTGAAACCGACCGCCGGTACCTGGATTTGGTGCGCAGCGGTCAGGGCAGCAAGCTGGGAGAGATCGAACCCGAAGATCTCCAGCAGTCCGGAGACCACGAGCTGTTGAACTGGATCATCGCCCTGGGTGTCCTCGGCGACCGGTCGGCGGAGATCGTGGACGTCAGGGAAACCAACAACCAGCTGGCCTACCGGGTGGCTGCTATCTGGGAGTAGCCCCGTCCGGCATTCACCACTGTTGTCCCGGTCGATGGCCACACGCCCCTGACCGGAATGACAGTCTGGATAAATTAAAAAAGAAACGGTCGCAGCAGTTTGCGGCGGCAAGAGGATTGGGATGCATTACGGCTTGGTGATGGAGTGCGACTACCGGTACGGCTCCACCTTGGAAGACTCTTTTGTAGATGCCTTCGGGATGGTGGATGCGGCTGAAGCCGGCGGATTGGATGGCGTCTGGCTGGCCGAGCGCCATTTCGCCGCTCCTGGAAACCCACTGGATTTCCAGGGAGCCGGTATCCCGTCCTTCGTCTCCTCTCCCCTGATAATGGCCAGCGCCATCGCCGCCCGCACCCACAGGTTGCGGGTCGGCGTCGCGGTCAGCGTGCTGCCCCTAGCCCATCCCATTCGATTGGCCGAAGAAGCCGCTACCGTCGACCAGGTAAGCCAGGGCCGGTTCGAATTCGGCGTGGGGCGCAGCGGGTTTCCCCGGGCCTATGAAGGGTATGGCGTGCCCTACGGCGAGAGCAGGGAGCGGTTCCAGGAGTGCTTGGACGTGATCCTGAACGCCTGGACCAACGACACCTTCTCCCATGACGGAAAGTACTACAAATTCGACAACCTCTGCGTACTCCCCAAGCCGTACCAGAAGCCCTACCCGCCGGTGCGTATTGCCGCCACCACCAAGGAAACCTTCCCGCTGACTGGCCAGGACGGCCACGATATCTTTGTGGGGCTGCGGGGCATGAACCAGCAGGACCTGGTTGATTCGTTGGGGGAGTATCGCCAGTCCAGGAAGGCCGGGGGTCATCCGGGCAATGGCGACGTAATCCTCAGAATCCCCATCTACGTTGCCGAGACCGAGGAGCAGGCCTATTCGGAACCAGAGGAAAGCACCTGGCGCTCCTACCGCAGGCTCGCCGAGTCCTTCAGGAGTTCGGCTTCCTCTCAGGGAACCACCGCTTCCGAAGAGCGGTCCGAACGGTACCAGCGCCTTTCCAACGTCGGCTACGACGAATTGCTGCGAGACCGCCTGGCCTACGGCACCCCCGACGCGGTGGTTGAACGGCTTCGAGGACTCCAGGAAGAGCTACAACTCTCCGGCATCATCGCCGAGATGAACGTTGGCGGCCTGATCCCCCAGGAAAAGGTCAAGAAATCCCTCAGCCTGTTCTGCGAGCAGGTCGTTCCGAAACTCCGGTCTTAACGGGAGCGGCCCCTCAAAGCCATTTCGAGAGTTGATTGCCACACCAGGGGACGAGGGCAACCAGTCCCCAAGCTCAGTGGGCGCTCGACCTGCTGATGCCTGCCCACCAGCCGCGGGTAGCTACACTGCAGCCGGCTGAACCCGCTACAATTGCCCCATAACTTTCCCGAAGACGGGCGATTCGAACTCAACAACACATTGAAGCAGCGCAGGAGTTTCTGGAGGCGTCTGACCGGGAGTTCGCCGCCGGGGACGTTCTGCGGGGTTCAGAGAAGATGTGGGGCGCCGCGTCCCACTTCGTGATGGTTGCCGCCCAACAGCGCGGTTGGGAATTTGGCGATCATCGTTCCCTCAAGGCGGCGGTACAGCGGCTGGCTCAAGAATCCGGTGACGAGTCTTTGAGCGGCGATTTTATTGCGGCGGACCACTTCCACGCCGACCTATACCACAAATTCATGCAGGACTATGAAATCGATGACGACCGCCTGATGGTGCGCCGTTTCGTCGAGCGGATGCAGGCCTTGGTGGGCTAGCCCCGCTGTCAGTCGTCTTCTTGGCTGTTCACGAAGGAAGGGGCCAGGAACTCCCTCAGGCTACCCGATAGCTTACGTTCGTGCCAGCAGTATTTCCTCGATAGCCCAGGCCAACCCGTCTTGTTCCACCCCTGGTGCCTGGTAATCCGCCACGGCTTTAACCTCCGGCGCCGCGTTGCCCATGGCGATTCCCATTCCGCAGGCCTGAAGCAATGCCAGGTCGTTGAAGCTGTCCCCCACACCCGCCATGTCTTGGGTCTGGCATCCCAGCATAGTCCCCAATCGGGCGGCGGCAGTGCCCTTGTCCACTCCACGATGCGTGAAGTCAACCGCCCACAGCCCGTTGTAGGGCAGGTAGGCCTTCACGGTTTGGATGCTTGGGTTGTCTGAGAACCAACCCGCCAACTCCTCCGCCTGCGATTCGGAAATGTCCAAAGCGGAAATGCGGGTGATGTCCCAGTGAGGCAGCCGGTCAAAGTCCTTCACGCTTCCCTGGGGGAAGGTGGCTATAAATTCCGTGCCCAGAGAACGCAGGCTTTCAATAACCTTACGGGAGTTTTCCGGCCCCAGCGGGTCCCGCCAAAGGATTTCCTCCGATTGGGGGCCCAGGATTGTAGCCCCGCCGTCGCAGACCTGCGGAGCGGTCAGCCCCAGGCGCCGGGCGTAACTCACCACGTCCTTGGACTCGCGCCCGGTGGCGATTGAGACCGGCACCTTCCCGGCCAGCCGGCCCACTGCGCTCAGGACCGCCGGCCTGATCTGCTCGTCCGGGCCAATGATGGTCCCGTCCAGGTCCAGAATCACCGCCCTGATCAAGTTGATCAAGGCAGCACGCAGTCGCCGGGCAAGATGCCGCGGGTTGGTGAGTGGCTTGGTGCTTTAACGTTGGTCAATTTAAGAGACTTTTTCCGAACCTGAAATACGTTGGAACCACGTTGGCCCTCCGGATATTGAGCCTCACAACTTTCCAGTGGTTTCTAACAGGCGTCGCCCTCAAAGATGCCGTTGTCCCGCTGTAATTCGCGGACATAGCAAACTATCTGTTCCACTTGCTGCTCCGAAATGCCGGGCAGGGGCGCCATATCGCCAAACCACCAGTGGTGGGACGGAACACCATTTTGCACGGCGTTTTTGAAGGCGAAATCGGGGTGATGGCCCGGCCCATAAATCGGGTGGACCAGGGGCGGACCCGCATTGGAGCCGGAAGCGTTCGCTCCATGACAAACGGCGCAGTTTCTGTTGAACAGCGTCTGACCTGAGCGGGCGGATTGCGATAACTCCGGCGCCGTTACTACCACAGTCGCGTAGGCCCCGGTGTTGGGCGGCGATGTTGGTCTCTCGGCCGTGGCGCCGGGCTCCTGCGTCGGCGACCCTGAACAAGCCAACACCGCCAGCGCCATGCCCAGCAATCCGGCAACCCCGTAAATCGGACCGATATACTGGCGGATTCTCCGCATCCCATGCCCTACCCTACAGATACCGTTCAACGATTCCGCAAGCCTGTCACAATGTTGGGCCAAGTCCTTTTGACCCCCCCCCCACGTCATTCTCGCCGCAGCGGGAATCCAGAGCCCTGATCATACGCCAAGGCGGTTATGCCAACTTAGACGCGCCGGGTCGACAGTCCGAGGTCCCAGCTGGACCATTCCTGCAGACCCGCATCATGTTGGATGGGAGAAATGCCTCTGGATTGCCGCGGCGGTTAACATCACAGTCGGATTTAATGGCAACTGCAAGCCCACTGGTGTTGGGAAGACATCGGTGCAAAGCTTGCTGGTTGCGGCCTTCGGCGGGTTACTCCTTGGCGTAAAGTCGGGGTGGCGGCGGACGCACTCGGCAGACCCGCTCCCTACCCTTAACCCCGGTTTCCCGCCGCCTACTCGAACGCGGGCATAACCTCTTTGGCAAACAGTTTCAACGAGTTCAGCGATTGCTCTTTTGGCATTCGACCAATGCGGTGCGCCGCGCAAAAGATGTCGTAACCGATTAATTCGCGCTGCTCCTTGAGCTTTGCAGTCACGGTCTCCGGGCTGCCCACCAGTGCCAGGCCGTTGTCTATCCAGAAATCCAGCGATGTACCCATGCCCTGAAACACCCGGGCCAGTTCATTCTGGCTGGGCGTTCCCTCGTTGCGGCCTTGGTACCCGATGCGGGTGTTGGACAGGCCTTCGCGGCCCAGCCTTCGGGATTCCAGCAGCGGTCCTTCGGCTTCCTCCTTGGCCTTTTCGTCGGTCTCCGCCACGTGCACTGCCCGCGTCAGGAAAGTGCGGGGCATGGGGCCGGGGTGGTTGCACTCCCGCCAAATCTTCCGATACAGGTCGAACTTCTCGGCGATAGTGGGGTCGATGTCCAGGTTCTGGGAAACGTGGAAGTTGTTCTTGGCCGCGTACTCCAGCGACGCCGGGCTGTGTGCGCCCACCCAGATGGGCGGGTAGGGCTGCTGGTAAGGCTTGGGCACCGGCAGAGCTTCGTCGAACTGCCAGTAGTCACCCTGGTAGGTCACTTCGTCCTGGGTCCAGGCCTTGATAATGATTTCCATGGCCTCTGACGACATCTTCTGGCGCTCGAAGAACGGCAGGTTCCAGCGCATGAACTCGTGCTCGGCCACGCCGATTCCGGTGCCAAACTCCAGCCGGCCGTGAGACAGGTGGTCCAGCATGGCCGCGTCCTGGGCGAGTCGCATCGGGTTGTAGAAGGGAAGCTGGTAAATCATGACCCCGAACCGCATGGACGTGGTCCGCAGGGCCACGGCGGTAAGGTAAACGCTGGGCGCGGTGAGTTGGCCTATGTGTGAGTTCTGGTGCTCGATGATGTAGTAGGACTCGTAGCCCAGCTCTTCACCCAGTTGGACCTCGTAGAGATGTTGATCGTAGGCGTCGGCGGCCAGGGCATAGTTGTCAAATTCGTGGGCGGGGAAAGTGTCCCAGATGCCGAATTCCAGATGCGCCATAGGAACCCTCCTTTGTGGTGGCCGGTTCGTGGACAATTTGAAGACCGTTAAAGGGTCTGGCGGCCCGATCTCCGGTTTCATGGACTCCGGTCTCGCTGATTTCGGTTTGTCTGCCCGGTGCAGCGACCCGGACGCAGTAACACTGATGCCAAAATAAAAGGTGGGCCCCAACCTTGGCTGGACCCACCTCTGATCAGGGGCATTTAGCCGGGTTCGGTCCGGCTTATTCGAACACCAACGCCACGTTTTTGCGGCCAGGGGTGCGCATCTCGGTCAGCCCTTCCTCGGCGGTGGCCTGCGCGTTGCAGAACAACTCGATGCCGTTGCCGTCGGGGTCGTTGATGTAGATGCTGTAGGTCATGCTGTGGTCCGTGGTGTGGTCGATGGGCACGTCGGTCTCCACCAAGTACTTGTAGAACTCGTTCAGAGTGTCCCAGTCTTGGACCTGCAGGGCCATGTGGTTCAGGCCCAGGCCGCCCTTGCTCACGGGGGCCGCGTCCTCTGCGGCCTGGAACAGGGCCAGGTCATGGTGAATCTTGCCGCAGGTCAAAAAGGTCCCGAAACCGGGGCGGTCGATGGAAATCTCGAATCCCAGCACTTCGGTGTAGAACTTGGTGGAAGCTACCTGGTCTTTGACGTTGAGAACCAGGTGCCCGACTCTAATCGGTTTTGGCATAATGGCTCCTCCTCCTATTCAATACTCAGAAACGTAAATCCTCTGTTAAACAACAATATACGCCATACTTTAGAAAAATCCAAGGGTATAGGCACAAGGCGCAGGGTATTTCGATTGTCTTCAAATCACCGTCACCCTCGCCGCAGTGGGAATCCAGACGCCTTTCTGAACCTTACTCCCGTCATTATTATGAAAAGGCTATTTTCATCCTCACGGGTGGCTCTAACCAAGTCATCCGTCATTCTCGCCGCCGCGGGAATCCAGAGCCCTTTCTGCCATCCAACCTGATCGAGTCTGCAGGAATGGTCCAGGTGGAACGTCGGCCTGTCCACCAGGCGCGTCATAATTGTCATAACCGTCTTGGCGCATGGCCAGGGCTCTGGATTCCCGCTGCGACGGGAATGACGGGGCGGCGTCCTACGTTCCCCCCGGACCTATGGCTCACCAAGAGCAGAAAATCCGGGTAACGGAAGTGGGCGAAACGTCCCGGCCCACCAGGATAGCTGTCGCGCCGCTGTCGAAAGCTCGCGGGCATGCACCCGGTTAGTTCATTACCGGGTTGGATGTGAAGATGATTCAGATTGGTGAGGTTGCCCAGTTCCGGGGGTATCTCTCCGGTCAACCGGTTCCCTGCGAGGTACAGCTGTTGGGTGCTCCTGTTTTGGGACCGGTTTTCTGTCTCGAAAACCATTATCCCAGAGGCGCAGGAGCACTTTCGTCTCTTCAGGACCCCGCTACACGCCCTCCTTCGGTGGATTAGGGCTTAGGGGGAGAGGGCTTCAACGGCGCAGAATGGCAGTCCAAGCGTTGAAAGGTCGTTCTTCGAGACTGAGCGCAAACCACCGGGTATGCACCCCGTAAGCAGGTTTCCGCCGATGTGCAGGGTAAGCAGCGAAAGGAGATTGCTCAACTCAGACGGAATCTCGCCGCTTAAGTTGTTGCCTTGAAGGCGCAGGGAGCGCAGCGAAAGGAGATTTCCCAACTCGGGCGGAATCTCACCGCTTAAGTTGTTCCCTTGGAGGTACAGGACATCCAGTGATAGGAGATTGCCCAATTCGGACGGGATCTCACCGGTCAACCTGTTTTCGTTAAGGTAAAGACGGTACAGCGATCCGAGGTCACCGAACTCCGTCGGTATCTCGCCGCTTAACTTGTTGTCCAGGAGGGTCAGGTGTTCCAAGTCACGGAGGTTACCCAATTCGGGCGGGATCTCCCCGGTCAACCTGTTTTCGCTAAGGAAAAGACGGTACAGCGATCCGAGGTCACCGAACTCCGTCGGTATCTCGCCGCTTAACTTGTTGTCCAGGAGGGTCAGGTGTTCCAAGTCACGGAGTTTACCCAATTCGGGCGGGATCTCCCCGGTCAACCTGTTTTCGCTAAGGAAAAGACGGTACAGCGATCCGAGGTCACCGAACTCCGTCGGTATCTCGCCGCTTAACTTGTTGTCCAGGAGGGTCAGGTGTTCCAAGTCACGGAGTTTACCCAATTCGGGCGGGATCTCCCCGGTCAACCTGTTTTCGCTAAGGAAAAGACGGTACAGCGATCCGAGGTCACCCAACTCCGTCGGTATCTCCCCACTCAGGTCATTCCTCTGGAGATCCACAATCCGGAGGTGTTTGAGGTCGCCCAACTCGGGCGGGACCTCCCCGGTCAGGTTATTCTCCGCGAGGTTTAGCCCTTTGACTCTTCCTGACCGGGGGTTGGTGGCGACGCTGTACCAGTCGCGAATTGGCTCTGAGGTCAACCAGTTGGAGTTGTCCCGCCAGCTTTCCCCGCCCGTGGCGTTATAGAAAGCGACCAATGCGGTCCTGTCGCCGGAAGAAGGAGGAGGACCGATGGTTTCCTGTTCGCCGCAGATGGGCAGACCAAGCTCCCATAGATCATTATCCGGAACTGAGCGCCACCTACCGGGGATGCACCCGGTCAACCGGTTCCCTCCGAGGCGCAGCACTTGAAGCCTGGTGAGGTTACCCAATTCAGGCGGTATCTTCCCGGTTAGATCGTTCCCTTCGAGGCGCAACTCCGTCAATCTTTCGATGCTGCCCAGCTGGGGCGGAATCTCCCCGCTCAACCGGTTGTCATTAAGGTAAATTTGGCTCAAGCCGGGGACGTTACCTAGCTCGGACGGTATATCACCGCTCAAGTTTTTCTGCGCGAGGTTCAGAGTATGCAGTCTTTTGAGGCTGCCCAACTCGGTGGGTATATTGCCGCTCAAGTTGTTGTCCGCTAGGTTCAGAGATCTCAGTCCTTTGAGGCTGGCCAACTCGGGCGGTAACTCCCCCCTCAAATTATTCCCCTTTAGATTTAGTGTGTGGATCCGGCCGGAGCGAGACCCCGTCGAGGAGACGCCATACCACTTATGCAATGGCTCAGAGGTCATCCAGTTGGTGTTGTCCCGCCAGCTTTCGCCGCCCGCGGCATTGTAAAGGGCGGCCAACGCTTCCGTGTCGCTGCCAACAGGGATGCGGGCGCCTTGGTCCTGGTCGCCGCAAAAGGGCAGACTAAGCCCAAGGAAGTCATGCTCTCGAACTCTCTTCCAACTTGCGGGTATGCACCCGGAGAACTGGTTCCCGCCCAGATACACCTTCCACAGCTTTGAGAGTGTGCCCAATTCTGGAGGTATCTGACCGCTCAGATTATTGTCTTGAAGGTACAATTGTTCCAGATCGCGAAGACTTTCCAGTTCTGATGGAATCTCCCCGCGCAACTGGTTCTTAGTAAGGTACAGTCCTCTCAGTCGGCTGAGGCTGCCCAGCTTGGACGGAATCTCCCCACTCAACCGGTTGCCACTGAGGTCCAAAGATACCAGGTGGTCGAGCTTGCCCAACTCAGGCGGTATCTCTCCCCTCAACCCATTCCACGACGTAGGTTCCTTCAACAGGGCCGGGCCTGAGCCTTTCGCCGTGGTGGTATCCGACGCCGTGCCAAGTTTCCATGTGCCGGTTGCTTAGCCATCCGGAGCTATTCCTCCAATCAGCTCCGCCCGTGGCATTGTAGAGAGCGGCCAGGGCCTCTTCTTCCGAGGTGTGAACGGGTTCAGTCCCGAGACGAACGGGACCGGGCTGCAGGCGGCCAACAGAATGGCTATTGCACCGCACAGGGCAAACCGGAGGGTAACCCTGAGGAGGGTGGGCCGTTTGTCGTTCCTCACTTCGTCGCCCTCCGGCAAAGATCGAGAGCTCCTGGGGGTTAGGGAGAGTTTGCCCCGGCCTACCCGCTCCGGTCCAGAAACTCCTGCACCCGGGCCTTGGATGGCTCCTTGTTGTAGTTGTTGTACAGCATCATTGCATTGCGGACCGGGTCTCCGCCGAAGAACCGCTCGTACAGCACCTGGCGCCCGCCAAAGGCGCTGCACGCCACGTCCCAAGCCAGGTGGAACAGCTTGGCCCGGTCCCGGGCGCTGGCGGTGTCCGTGGACATGTACTGTTCGATTTCCGCGGCGATAGGTGTGTCAAAATCGGCTTCGGCCGGCAGGGCCATCAGGCTGCTGGAACCCATCTGCTGCACGATTTCGGCCAGCCTGGGGTAGATGGTCTTCGGAAACAGGCTGCGGCTGGCCGTGAACGGCGCTAGGGCCGGGCACATCACCCCCCACCGGTCGATTTCGGCGTCGGCTTCGGCGGCCCGCAGCAGGGCCTTCATGGTTTCCAGGTAAACAATTACCTCCCCCATCCGTTCTTGCACCTGGGGTATCTGGGTGGAACCGAGGGTCTCAATCATCAGGGAAAGCAGGCCCAGGACGAATTCGGTCTTAACCACCGTGCGGGTGGTGACCTGGTGCCCGGTGTGGGAAAGGGAGTGGGTGTTGGCCGAATAGTTGTTGCACAAATCCGGGTCGCCCAGCAGGAACACCCGTTCCCAGGGCACCAGCACGTCGTCGAAGAACACCACCGCGTCCATCTCTTCGAACCGGGACCCAAGGGGATGGTCAAAGTGGGAGCGGTTCAGGTCGAAGCTCTCCCGGCACAGGAACTTCAGGCCCGGAGTGTCGCAGGGAATCGAAAAGGAAAACGCTTGGCGCCATGCGTCGTCTCCGATCAGGTGGCTTCGGGTCGGGTAAACAGCGATTTCGTCCGATATTGGCCCCAGTGTGGCAAGAATCCGGCTGCCCCGGACCACAATGCCCGCGTCGGTCTCCTTCGTGACGGTCAAGGCAACCTGGTCACTAATATTGTCCACGGAACCGGGAGTGCGGCTCCGCTGCAGGTTGACCAGCGTGTGAGTGAGCGTAACGTCGTTCTCCCGGATAAACTCGTGGTACCGCAGCACGTTTTGCTGGAACTCGGGGCGGTTCTGGGCAAAATAGTCGGACGCGGCGGCCCAGGCGGTGAGCGCCACGTTCAGGAAGTCGGGCGTGCGGGCCATCATCCCGCAGCTGGTCCACGCCCAACGGGCCATCATCTTGCGCCGCCGGTCCAGGTCTTCATGGGTCTTTGGGATCATGAAGGAAAGGCCGACCTGGTCTCCGGTGCTGGGGGAGGCAAAGGTCATTTCGGGCCCCACCTCCGGGTCGTGCTGCAGGTCGTACAGCGCGGCCACCGATTCGACGCCGTTGCGAAAGTAAGGGTGGCTGGTCACGTCTTTCACCAGTTCACCCCGGATCCACACCTCCCTGGGGTGGTCCCTGAGGCCGGCGATGTATTCTTTCCCTGTCCGAGCAGGCATCAATCCCCCTTGGCTGGCGGCATCAAATATCATGCGCCACGGCATGTCCGTTGGAAAAATCGAGTGTAGCAGCGCCCTTTTTGAGTGTCAAAACCGGCCACTCCGGGGCGCAGAGTCTTTCAGCCGTCATTAAATGTCCCCATCCCCCCCTCGTAATTCTCGCCGCAGCGGGAATCCAGACCCCTTTCGTGCCCTACTCCCGTCATTCTCGCCGCAGCGGGAATCCAGAGCCCTTGCTCCCATCCAACCTGATGCGGGTCTGAGGGAATGGTCCAGTTGGCGCATGACGGGGGCACTGGATTCCCTACCTGTATCATGTGGGCCAACCAAAAGACCCCGCAAGCGACGTGGTTTCCCTACTCACCACCGTGGCTCCCCTGCTCATCGCCGTGGCTCCCATACTCATCGCGGTGGCTCCCCTGCTCATCGCCGTGGCTCCCCTGCTCATCACCCTGCGGTTCCCCTACTCATGACAGTATGGATGTGGTACTTTGGCTGGGTTCGAGCGGGCTGAGTTAAGGCTCAAATTTGGCGCTTCCAACCGCAAATTCATCGTGTTAAGTGAGGTTATCTATGAAAGGCCGAGTCGTTGCGTGTAAAGAGTACGGCAAACCCTTCGAAATTGAGGAATTCGACGTCCCCGACCCTCAACCCGGCGCGGTGCTGCTGAGAATGACCCAGGCAGGTATCTGCGGCTCCGACCTCCACGTTTGGCGGGGAGACCAGGTAAATGTTCCCTTGCCGCCCACCGGCCGTGTCATGGGCCACGAGGGCACCGGCGTGGTTGAATCCCTCGGCGAGGGCGTCAGCGCCGACTCCCTGGGCGTCCCCATCAAAGAGGGAGACCGGATCGTCTATGCCGCGGTCTTTCCCTGCTACCGCTGCCACCTCTGCCTCAAGGGAGACACCAACTGGTGCGTCAACCGGGGATATGCCCCGGCATCGGTCTGGCCCTACTTCACCGGCACCTACGCCGACTTCCTTTACCTGCCGCCGCGTCACCCCCTGTTCAGAGTGCCCGACGAACTCGACGACGATATCCTGGGCCCGGTGAACTGCGCCATGGGTACCGTGACCACCGGGTTGATGCGGGCCGGACTGAGGGAAGGCCAATACGTTGTGATCCAGGGCGCGGGCGGGCTGGGGCTGAACGCCACCGCCATGGCCAAGGACATGGGCGCCGACCGGGTCATCGTGCTGGACCGGTTGGAAAACCGTCTGCAACTGGCCGAGGAGTTCGGGGCCGACTACACCATCAACATCGAGGAGTTCAACACCGTCGAAACCCGGGTGCAGCGGGTCAGGGAACTGACCGGCGGCCGGGGGGCCGACGTGGTCATGGAATTGGTAGGACGCGCCGAGTTGCTGGCTGAGGGCATCGACATGCTGGGCAACGGCGGCACCTTTGTGGAAATCGGAGACATAGTTCGCGGCCGGGAGGTATCCATCGATCCCTCCAAGCTGCTGGCGGGCAAGAACATCATGGGCTCCCTCATGTATCGTGCCGATTTGCTGCCCACCCTGCTCAGCTTCCTGGTCCGGAACCACAAGAAGTTGCCCTTCGACAAGCTGATTTCCCATAAGTTCCCCTTGGAGCAGGTCAACGAGGCCTTCCCCCAAGCCGAATGGAGCCAGCGCCAAACCCAAATCACCCGGGCCATGTTGGTACCATAGGGCCCGTGGTCTGATTGCCTGCTACCGGCGCGCCGGCGCAGCGAGCCTGCCCGCCGGGCCAAATGTAGTACCATATTGATACAGAGTTTTCGGGACCGTGATGCCGAAAGGTTATTTGCGGGTGAGGCGGCGCGGCAGTTTCAGGGAATTGCTCGCCAAGCGATGGTGCGTCTCCAGATTCTGGACGATGCGATCTCACTCGCGCAGTTATCGAACAGGCCAGGAAACAGGTTGGAAACTCTTTCCGGAGACCGGCGAGGGCAATACAGCATTCGAATCAACCGGCAGTGGCGTATTTGTTTCCGGTGGCTGAATGGCGCCCCTCGCGACGTTGAGGTCGTAGACTATCATGGTTGAAGAGTTAGCCAGGCCTTCCAAGAATGGCATGCCCCCTATTCACCCCGGCGAGATTCTTGCCGAGGACCTGGAGGAGTTGGGTCTCACCGCGGAAGAGTTTGACAAAATCCTTGCGGTCACGCCCGGAACCGTCCGCGCTATTCTGGAAGGACGATGTAACATCGACGCCGAGTTCGCATTGCGCCTGTCCCGCTATATAGGCACAGGGGCGAGGCTCTGGATGAACCTCCAGGTCTCTTACGACTTGAAGGTAGCGATGCGAGACATTGGCCATCAAATCAAGAAACAGGTCCAACCCCGACCCAACATGCCAATGATGCCTGAGGACTGGGCATGATTGATCGCCTAACATCCTGAACCTCCCCAATCCCTAAATAACTGGCCCCGGCCCTTAACCGGGGCCGTTCTGTATCGTTTGCCCAAGCGTATTAGCTGGATGTGATCGGCTCCGGCGCGCTGGCCCGGGACGGGGCGGTTACCGCCCCGGTCTGTGCTAGAATGCCCGAAACGCTGCTATTAGGAAGTGGACGCCATGAAATTCGGCCTCATGTACGAAATACAGATTCCTGAACCCCACTACCCCGGCGTGGAACAGGAGCGATACAAGCAAATCATGGCCCAGGTGGAATTGGCCGATGTGGAAGGGTTCGACTACTTTTGGACCGTGGAGCACCACTTCTTGAACGAGTTCTCCCACTGCTCGGCCCCGGAGGTGCTGTACGGCGCCCTGTCCCAGCGCACCCGCCGCATCCGCATAGGCCACGCAGTGGCGCTGCTGCCCGGCCAGTACAACCACCCGGTCCGCGTGGCCGAACGCGCCGCTGTGCTGGACATTGTCAGCGATGGCCGTGTGGACCTGGGAACCGGCCGGTCCACCACGTTGATCGAGATGGACGGTTTCGAGGTGAATCCCGCCGATACCAAGGCCCAGTGGGAAGAGGCAATCTCCATGATTCCCCGAATGTGGACCGAGGATATATTTTCTCACGAAGGCCGGTTCTACTCCATACCGCCCCGAAAGG
>CAXXRM010000003.1:0-429479 GCA_963663135.2 Dehalococcoidia bacterium
CACGGAGAACGACACGCCGGCCGTGGTGCTCAGCAAGACGGGCCTGACCGTGACGGAGGGAGAGGCTGCGGGGTCAAGCTACACGGTGAAGCTGGCCACCGAGCCGACGGGCGAGGTCACTGTGACCGTCTCCGGTCATGCCGGCACGGACCTGAGCTTGGACAAGACGACGCTGACCTTCACGGCGGACAACTGGAACACGGCGCAGACGGTGACGCTCAAGGCGGACGATGACGCCGACGCCGACGCCGACACCGCTACGCTGACGCACACCGCATCCGGCGGGGACTACGCCTCGGTCTCGAACATCCTGCCGGTGACGGTCAGCGACGATGACAGTAGGGGGGTGGTGCTCAGCAGACGGTGACGGTCAAGGCGGACGGGCGAGGTCACCAGTGACGCCGACGCCGCCAACGACACGCTGACCTTCACGCTGGAACACCGCGCAGACGGTGACGGTCAAGGCGGGCCAGGACGCGGACGCCGCCAACGACACCGCGACGCTGACGCACACTGCCTCGGGCGGGGACTACGCCTTGGTTTCGAACATCCTGCCGGTGACGGTCAGCGACGATGACAGTAGGGGGGTGGTGCTCAGCGAGACGGGCCTGACCGTGACGGAGGGAGAGGCCGCGGGGTCGAGCTACACGGTGAAGCTGGCCACCCAGCCGACGGGCGAGGTCACTGTGACTGTCTCCGGTCATGCCGGCACGGACCTGAGCTTGGACAAGACGACGCTGACCTTCACGGCGGACAACTGGAACACGGCGCAGACGGTGACGGTCAAGGCGGACGATGACGCCGACGCCGACGCCGACACCGCTACGCTGACGCACACCGCATCCGGCGGGGACTACGCCTCGGTCTCGAACATCCTGCCGGTGACGGTCAGCGACGATGACAGTAGGGGGGTGGTGCTCAGCAAGACGGGCCTGACCGTGACGGAGGGAGAGGCTGCGGGGTCGAGCTACACGGTGAAGCTGGCCACCCGGCCGACGGGCGAGGTCACCGTGACTGTCTCCGGCCATGCTGGCACGGACCTGACGCTGGACAAGACGACGCTGACCTTCACGGCGGACAACTGGAACACCGCGCAGACGGTGACGGTCAAGGCGGACGATGACGCCGACGCCGCCAACGACACCGCGACGCTGACGCACACTGCCTCGGGCGGGGACTACGCCTTGGTTTCGAACATCCTGCCGGTGAGGGTCACCGACGACGACGAGGCGGGGGTGAGGATAGAGCCGACGGCGCTGAGCGTTGTGGCGGGCCGAAGCAACGAGTACACCGTGGTGCTGGCCACCGAGCCGACGGGCGAGGTCACCGTGACCGTCTCCGGCCATGCGGGCACGGACCTGAGCGTGTATGGAGCCACGCTGAGCAGCGACATGCTGACCTTCACGGTGGACAACTGGGACACCGCTCAGACGGTCACCGTCTCAGATACTCAGAACGCCGCCACAGGGAAGGTTACCCTGGCGCATGCCGTTGCGGGGGCGGACTACGGTTCCGTCACCGCGGAGCCGGTGGTCGTCTCGGTGGTGGCTGTTGCCGATCAGCAGCCTACCCTTCAGGTCGGGGTGAGCTCATCGACACAGACCCTGACGATACCTGAGGGTGGAGCCAACTCGTACGCCCTCGTCCTGGGATCCCGGCCGACGGGGGACGTGAGCGTCGGCGTGACCCTTCCCGCGGGCACGGACCTGAGCTTGGACAAGACGACGCTGACCTTCACGGCGGACAACTGGGACACGGCGCAGACCGTGGCCGTTACGGCGGCGGAGGACGATGACGCGGTTACGGACGCTGGGGTGAGGCTGACGCACACCGTCTCCGGTGGGGGCTACGGCTCGACGACCGTGCCGGACGTGGAGGTGAGCATCACGGAGAACGACACGCCGGCCGTGGTGCTCAGCAAGACGGGCCTGACCGTGACGGAGGGAGAGGCTGCGGGGTCGAGCTACACGGTGAAGCTGGCCACCGAGCCGACGGGCGAGGTCACCGTGACCGTCTCCGGTCATGCCGGCACGGACCTGAGCTTGGACAAGACGACGCTGACCTTCACGGCGGACAACTGGAACACGGCGCAGACGGTGACGGTCAAGGCGGACGATGACGCCGACGCCGCCAACGACACCGCGACGCTGACGCACACTGCCTCGGGCGGGGACTACGCCTCGGTCTCGAACATCCTGCCGGTGACGGTCAGCGACGATGACAGTAGGGGGGTGGTGCTCAGCGAGACGGGCCTGACCGTGACGGAGGGAGAGGCCGCGGGGTCGAGCTACACGGTGAAGCTGGCCACCCAGCCGACGGGCGAGGTCACTGTGACTGTCTCCGGCCATGCGGGCACGGACCTGAGCTTGGACAAGACGACGCTGACCTTCACGGCGGACAACTGGAACACGGCGCAGACGGTGACGGTCAAGGCGGACGATGACGCCGACGCCGACGCCGACACCGCTACGCTGACGCACACCGCATCCGGCGGGGACTACGCCTCGGTCTCGAACATCCTGCCGGTGACGGTCAGCGACGATGACAGTAGGGGGGTGGTGCTCAGCAAGACGGGCCTGACTGTGACGGAGGGAGAGGCTGCGGGGTCGAGCTACACGGTGAAGCTGGCCACCCAGCCGACGGGCGAGGTCACCGTGACTGTCTCCGGCCATGC
The DNA here is from genome assembly GCA_963663135.2 of Dehalococcoidia bacterium. Lineage (GTDB taxonomy): Bacteria > Chloroflexota > Dehalococcoidia > Lucifugimonadales > UBA3495 > Io17-Chloro-G2. The sequence continues at coordinate 2,675 of CAXXRM010000003.1, forward strand.
GGGCACGGACCTGACGCTGGATAAGACGACGCTGACCTTCACGGTGGGCAACTGGAACACCGCGCAGACGGTGACGGTCAAGGCGGGCCAGGACGCCGACGCCGCCAACGACACCGCGACGCTGACGCACACTGCCTCGGGCGGGGACTACGCCTTGGTTTCGAACATCCTGCCGGTGAGGGTCACCGACGACGACGAGGCGGGGGTGAGGATAGAGCCGACGGCGCTGAGCGTTGTGGCGGGCCGGAGCAACGAGTACACCGTGGTGCTGGCCACCGAGCCGACGGGCGAGGTCACTGTGACCGTCTCCGGCCATGCGGGCACGGACCTGAGCGTGTATGGAGCCACGCTGAGCAGCGACATGCTGACCTTCACGGTGGACAACTGGGACACCGCTCAGACGGTCACCGTCTCAGATACTCAGAACGCCGCCACAGGGAAGGTTACCCTGGCGCATGCCGTTGCGGGGGCGGACTACGGTTCCGTCACCGCGGAGCCGGTGGTCGTCTCGGTGGTGGCTGTTGCCGATCAGCAGCCTACCCTTCAGGTCGGGGTGAGCTCATCGACACAGACCCTGACGATACCTGAGGGTGGAGCCAACTCGTACGCCCTCGTCCTGGGATCCCGGCCGACGGGGGACGTGAGCGTCGGCGTGACCCTTCCCGCGGGCACGGACCTGAGCTTGGACAAGACGACGCTGACCTTCACGGCGGACAACTGGGACACGGCGCAGACCGTGGCCGTTACGGCGGCGGAGGACGATGACGCGGTTACGGACGCTGGGGTGAGGCTGACGCACACCGTCTCCGGTGGGGGCTACGGCTCGACGACCGTGCCGGACGTGGAGGTGAGCATCACGGAGAACGACACGCCGGCCGTGGTGCTCAGCAAGACGGGCCTGACCGTGACGGAGGGAGAGGCTGTGGGGTCAAGCTACACGGTGAAGCTGGCCACCGAGCCGACGGGCGAGGTCACCGTGACCGTCTCCGGTCATGCCGGCACGGACCTGACGCTGAGCGGGACGACGCTGACCAACAACCAGTTGACCTTCACCACCACAAACTGGGGCACGGCGCAGACCGTCACCGTTGAGGCGGGCGAGGACGACGACGCCGCCAACGAGTCGGAGACTCTGGCGCACAGCGCCTCCGGGGGAGACTACGTCAATATCACCAAGGACCTGCCGGTGAGCATCACCGACGACGACGCCCCGCCGGTGGCGGTGTCGTTCGATCAGGCCAGCTACCGCGTGTTGGAGGGCGACACCGTCACGGTGGGCGTCACCCTGAGCGGAGACCCGGAACGCACGGTGGTCATTCCTCTGGTTACCACCGAAGAGGGCGGTGCGTCCTCGGAAGACTATTCCGGCGTGCCGTCCAGCGTAACCATCAACGAGGGGGAGACGTCTAAGACCTTCGAGTTCATGGCGATGGCGGACGACGCCTCCGACGCGGGCGAGGGCGTCATGATTGGCTTTGGGACCAACCTGCCGTCCCGGGTGGCGGAGGGAACCCCGAATGAGGCCAGGGTGTCCATCAATCAGATGTCCACGCAGTTGGGCTCGGGGGTGGCGGTGTCGTTCGAGATGGGCGTGTACACGGTCAGCGAGGGCGGAACTCAGGCGGTGACGGTCATGCTGAGCACGGCCCCCTCGCAAACCACCGTCATTCCCATCACGACGACGAACCAGGGCGGGGCGACTTCCGCCGACTACTCCGGTGTGCCGGCGAGCGTGACGTTCAACGCAGGGGAGACGTTGATGTCGTTCAACTTTATGGCGACCCAGGACGACGTGGACGAGAACTGCGAGTGCGTGCTCCTCACCTTCGGGGCGCTGCCGAGCGGGGTGAGCGCGGGGCCGACGGATGAGGCTAAGGTGAGCATCGCCGACATCGCCACCACGCCCGAAGGCACGCCCACCGTGCCCCCGGGACCCTTCGACCTGACTGCATACGGGAAGGACCAAAGCCTTAATGTGATGTGGGAGATACCCGCGGGCGAAGACGCGCGCGCGCCTGTAACTTCATACCTGGTGCGCTACCGGCAGGTGGGCGCATCGTCGTGGCGGAATGTGTCCCGCGCCAACGACGGCCTCACTCTTTGGGAGGATATTACGGGGCTGACGAACCGGCGCGCCTACGAGGTGCAGGTGGCGGCGGTGAGCCGGATGGGCCCGGGCGCGTGGGCTTCCGTCAAGGGGACGCCGCAGGCGCCGTACGCGCCGCCGCCCGGACCGGAAGGCGATGAAGCGTTCGACGTGGGCCGGCTTAGGATCTATTGGTTAGACCCTGATGCCGACCAGACCAACGTGCTGCATAGGGAGTCCTGCACCGGCTCCGAGGGTTTCAGGGTCTTCTGGACCGGCCCGGATGGCAACAGGAGAGCGGATGAATGGGCTGTGCATATCAACACCAGACGCGGCGCGGGCGAGGTCAGTTACAGCTTCGATGAGTCGTCCGGCCCTCCCGATAGAACTTACTTTTCGATGAACGGCACGGTGAACTTCGAAGGGGATAGCGCTCTCTCGCTCAGTGTGCGGGGTAGTTTTGGCTCAACCTGGGGCAGGTGGTCGACGCCAGTATCGCTTTACTGCCATGAACCGGAGGCCCCGACCGATACATGTGACCTACAGGTGCAGCAGCAAGCTGTGGGGAACACCCCGGCCGAAGGCGGGCCGCGCATCGACGGAATCCCGGAGGTGGGGCAGACGCTGTCAGCCGACACCACTGCCATTGCGGACGCCGACGGCCTCGAAGAGGTTGTCTTCCAGTACCAGTGGCTGGCCGAAGACGCGGAAATCGCCGGAGCCACCGGGTCAACGTACTCCCTGACTTCCGGGGACGTAGGCAAGGCCATCAAGGTGCAGGTCACCTTCACCGACGACGACGGCAACGAGGAGACGCTAACCAGCGCACCCGCCGCCGTGACCACGGCGGCGGGCTTGCAGCTCCAGTCGGCCATAGTGGACGGCACCACCCTGACGCTGACCTATAGCGAGGTCCTGGACACGGACGTAACGTTGCCCAAGTCCGCCTTTGCCCTCAACGTCAACGGGTCGTCCCGCTCGCTCATCGGCACCGGAGTCGGACAATCCGACGTGCTGCTGCTCCTGTCATCGGCGGTGGAGTCCGGGGACACGGTGACGGTGGACTACACCGTACCCGAGGGACAGGACCTCATTCAGGACACCCACGGCAGGAAGGCGCCGTCCTTCAGCGGGCAGGCGGTCACCAATGACACGGCCCCGGCCACGGACGACACGGCCAAGACCCCGGAGGACACGGCTTCAACAGCCCCGCTGACCGCCACAATCCACGATCAGCCGTCGTCCCACAACGGGGAGGATGCGTTCACCTTCGAGCTGCGGTTCAGCGAGGATCCCCAGCCGGACTTCAGCTACACGACGGTTCGGGACCATGCGTTCACCGTGACCGGGGGATCGGTGACCTATGTGCGCCGGCTGGAGCCGGGAAAGAACGTCCGCTGGGAGGTCACCGTCACCCCCGGCTCCAGCGCCGCTGTGGCCATAGCCCTGAACGCCACCACCGACTGCGCCGCCCAGGGCGCTATCTGCACCGAGGAGGGCGGGAAGCTGTCCGGCGGGCTTCAATTGGCCGTCCCGGGGCCCAACACCCCGGCCACGGAAACTCCCAACGCCCCGGCCACCGGGTTGCCCAGCATCAGCGGCACGGCCCAGGTTGGGGACACGCTTACTGCCGTTACCTCCGGCATCGAAGACGCCGACGGGTTGGACAACGTGACCTTCAACCACCAGTGGCTGGCCGACGATGCTGACATCGCGGGCGCTACGGGCGGCAGCTACATCCTGGCCGACGCCGACGAAGGCAAGACGATCAAGGTGAAGGTGAGTTTCACCGACGACGTGGGCAATGAGGAGTCCCTGACCAGCGCGGCAACGGCCGCGGTGGCCGCTGGAGGAGATCCCACAGATCCGCCAGGGAGCCCTCGCAACTTGACGGGCGCCACCAATTCGGACGGCACGGTGACCCTCTCCTGGGACGCCCCCAACGATGACTCAGTTACGGGCTACCAAATACTTCGTAGGAGGCCTAGTGAGGGAGAGAGCACCCTTCTGGTCCACGTGAACGACACTGAAAGCACCGCCACCCATTACACCGACAGCGCGGTCACACCCGCTGTGCTGCACGCCTACCGGGTGAAGGCGATCAACGCCGTCGGGCTCAGCGGGCAGTCCAACTTTGTCAACGTAACACCTGGGCAGCCGACCGAACCCGCTCAGAACAGCCCGGCAACGGGCACGCCCACGATCAGCGGGACGGCGCAGGTAGGTGAGACACTAACCGCATCCACGTCACATATAGCCGACTCCGACGGTCTCAATAACGCCGCCTTCAGCTACCGATGGATTCGAAACGACGGTAGTACGGACACGGACATCCAGGACGCCACGGGAGCAAGCCACACCCTGGTGGACGCGGACGAAGGCAGGACAATCAAGGTGGAGGTCAACTTTGCTGACGACGCGGGCAACGCGGAGACCCTGACCAGCGCCGCGACGACTTCAGTGGCAGCCCGTCCTAACTCGCCGGCGACCGGCGCGCCCACCATCAGCGGCACGGCCCAGGTGGGGGAGAGGCTGACGGCGGACACCTCCGGCATTGAAGACGACGACGGCCTGGACGACGCTGCCTTCGCCCATCAGTGGCTGGCCGACGATACCGAGATCAACGGGGCAACCGCTGCCACCTACACCCTGGTTGCCGCCGACGAAGATAAGGCGATCAGGGTGAGGGCGTCCTTCACCGACGACGCGGGCAACGGCGAGGAGCTGACCAGCGCCGCAACGGGCGCGGTTGCACCGAAGCCGAACACCCCGGCTGTCGGCACTCCCGCCATCAGCGGCACGGCACAGGTGAGCGAGACCTTCACCGCCGACATCGCCGGCATATCCGACGGCGACGGCCTCGACAACGCTACGTTCACCTACCGGTGGCTGGGCGACGACGCTGAGATCAACGGGGCAACCGCTGCCACCTACACCCTGGTTGCCGCCGACGCGGGCAAGGCGATCAAGGTGCAAGTCAGCTTCACCGACGACGCGGGCAACGACGAGTCGCTGACCAGCGGGCCGACCGCGGCGGTGGCGGAAGCCGAACCCTCGGGACCGCCGCCCGCGCCTCAGAACCTGACGGCGGTGGTGAACGGGGACGGTCATATCGTGCTGAGCTGGGAAGCCCCCGACGACGACAGCATCACGGGCTACCAGATCCTGCGCCGGAGGCCCACCATGGGGGAGGACACGCTGCTGGTGTACGTGGCGGACACGCAGAACACCGCCACCACCTACACGGACACGAACGTCACGGCGGGAGTGCAGCACGCCTACCGGGTCAGGGCCATCAACGCGGCAGGCGTCGGCCCCGTCTCCAACTTCGTCGACCCGACGCCGTAGGGCTGGAGCGGAACAGGCGCGGGCAACGGAAAAATCCCCAGTACACAAATCCCCGGTACATGGAATGGCACGGTGCAGTCCGAACCTGAAACGCAAAAGTGACCCCACAGGGCCGCCGCAACTCGTCCCGGGGACGGGTGCCCCTGGGACCTTACTCTCCCTCTGGGGCAGGTCAACCTGGGACGGGGCGAGAACAAGCGCCCCAGGTTGAAGCTCAACCGGGACGCAGTGGGGGCGTAGCCAGACCAGCCAGCCCCGTCCCAGAACCAATTTGCAACCAGAGCGGGCCATAGCGCTGCGATTGGAACCGGGCAAGAACGCCCGGTTGGAGATGACGGTGACGCTGGACTCCGGCTCCAGGGCCGACGCAGCCATAGTTCTGCCCGTCATCGAGGGCACCAGTGTCGAGAGCGGCGGGATAGGCTTGTTGAAAAAGTCGGAAAGGACCAGGAGATCGTGCCCGGGGTGGTCGGTGAGTCAGAGGCCGACGGCCGCTTTCATTGATGCCCCGGCGGTGGTCGCGTAGCCGTTCGTCTCATCCGGGATTTCCCATATCGTTGGCAAAGTCTCGCTCTTTCCCATTATCCACCACCACACACTTTTCCTTTATCCTAACCTAACTGCGAATGCCCTCTCTCTGCCAGGCCGCTCGTGTTTTGAGATAGTTTCTAAATGTTTCGTTGCCTGACCGCTTTACCCAGGAAATTGCTGCAGCGAGGGGTGCCACTTCCAGACGGTGAAGCCCTCGAAGCGGGTGACGCCCTCCCGCTCATCGTTCACAACCAGTTTGATCGGAGCTGGCTGGATGCCAAGAACACCTTGCCTGAACTGGGCTCATTTCAAGCGGAGCCGGTGGAGGCCTCGACAGGTTTCTGGTGCGGAGTGGCTGGGAGTATCCCAGTATCAGGTCCGGTGGCTGACCGAGAGAAACCCTTGCCAAACCCCGACCCTATAGCACACACTCACCACCACACAGCATCGGACAACGCCATGCTCATCCTGCACGCCACCCAAGACCAAGGAAACCTCGTCCTGTGGAGCGAGGACTCCGGGCCGCGTCCTACGCCGCCCGACCCCCAGGCTGCCGGACAACACCCGTACTGCGCCCCGGCCCATCTGATAGCCGAAGCGGCCGGCCTGGCAACGGATGACGGCTGCTTCGCCAGCGCCATCGCCTGGCTTCCCAGCCGGGGGGACGGTCCCGTGCCGTCCGGCTCCCTGGCCGGTCCCATGCCCAAATCGCGGGCCAGGCCCCGCATCAGGCCGTGGACCGTAGCCACGCTCCGGCTGGGCCCGGAGCAGGCCGCGCCGCTGCTGCAGACGTGCCACCGGCGGCAGGTCCTGAAACCCGGCGTCGCAATCGGAACGGACCTGGCCTACTGGACCCACGCCCTGGAGCTGGCGGTCTCCCTGACGGCCCGGCAACAATTCCTGCCCGGCCTGTCGGAACGGGGCGGGCAGACCATGGCGGCATGGGTTCCGGTGTTCATCGGCGAAGATGCCCGCCGGCTGGCCGAGCTGGCCGGACTGATGCCAGCATCCGCCAGGGCGCTTACCGGCGCCGGGACCGGAGGACCGCCGACCACCCCGGCCCAGGCGGTCCTCCGGGAGTTCATAACAGCCCAGGTCGACCATCTTGCCCGCGCCGCACGCGCCGGCTCGGCGCCCGATGACCCGGCGCCACCAGGGTTCGACTCGGCCCACGACGCCTGGCTCTGGGCCCTGGGCCATGCCGACCCGGCGGTCCGGAGCAACCCGGCGCAGCTCCAGCAACTCCGCCGCCAGGTCGCCGAATGGCAGAGGCCCCTGGCCATCGCCGCCAACTCTCCATACCGGCTCTGCCTCAGGCTGGAGGAGCCTCCGGAACCCGGCCCGGAGGACGAGACGCCGGTCATGGGGCAGGACGACTGGTACCTGCGCTACCTGCTCCAACCGCACGACGACCGGAGCCTCCTGCTCCCCGCCGAGGCCGTGTGGAAAAACCGGGTCAACGGGGCCCACCCGGACTTCAACCCCGCGGAGTTCCTGTTGAGCTCCCTGGCCCAGGCTGGCTCGGTGTGTGAACCCATCACCAGCAGCCTGAAGCGCAGGCAGCCCGCCGGGTGCCGGTTGGACACCGGGGAGGCCTACGGGTTCCTGCAAACCCAGGCCGCCGCGCTGCAACAGGCCGGGTTCGGAGTGCTGCTGCCTTCCTGGTGGACCCGGCAGGGCGCCCGGACCAGACCCGGCATCCGGGCCAGTGCCAGGACCCCGGCTATGTCGGGCGGCTCCGGCATCACCATGACCACCCTGATCGACCTCGACGTGGAGATGGCCCTGGGCGGCGAACCCATATCGGTGCAGGAACTGGAGGCACTGGCCGAGCTGAAGGCGCCGCTGGTGCGGTTCCGGGGCCGGTGGGTGGAGATCAATGCCGACGACATCCGGGCCGCCGCCGATTTCTGGCGCAACCGCAGGCAGGTCAGCCTGCAGGAGGTCGTGCAGATCGGGCTGGGCGCCGACCGGCGGGCCCAGGACGACAACGTCTCCCTGACGGCCGAAGACTGGCTCCGCGATCTCCTGGAACGCCTTCAGCAGAAGGGCCGGATTGAGCAGTTGGACGCCCCCAGGGACTTCTGCGGCCAACTCCGGCCCTACCAGCAGCTGGGCTACTCCTGGCTGGCTTTTCTGAGGGGCTGGGGGCTGGGGGCCTGCCTGGCCGACGACATGGGCCTGGGCAAGACCGTCCAGGCCCTGGCCGCCCTGCAGCTGGACCGCGAGCAGGGCAACGACCGGCCCAACCTGCTGGTCTGCCCGACATCGGTGATCAGCAACTGGCAGCGGGAGGCCGCCAGGTTCACGCCGGACCTGCCCGTGCTGCTGCACCACGGCCCCAACCGCCGAGGCGGGGCCGCCTTCAGGGGCCGGGCCGGCGGCCACCGCCTGGTCATCACCAGCTACGGCACAATGAACCGGGACCGGGGACTGCTCGGCTCCGTACCCTGGCGGGCGGTCATCCTGGATGAGGCCCAGAACATCAAGAACCCGGCGTCCCGGCAGGCCCGGACCGCCCAGGGACTCCCGGCCGATTACCGGATAGCCCTAACCGGCACGCCAGTGGAGAACCACGTCGGCGACCTCTGGTCCATCATGCAGTTCCTGAACCCGGGCCTCCTGGGTTCCCAGGCCGATTTCACCCGCAACTACTTCCAGCCCATCCAGACCGACCGGGACGGAGCGGCGGCGTCCCGCCTCCAGAGGGCCACCGGGCCCTTCATCCTGCGCCGCCTCAAGACCGACCGGACCATCATCGACGACCTGCCCGAAAAGCGCGAGACCAAGCAGTACTGCAACCTCACCAGGGAGCAGGCAACCCTCTACCAGGCCGTGTTGCGGGAGTCCGAGACCCGGATGGAATCCGCAGAGGGGATGAAGCGCCGTGGTTCCATCCTGGACACCCTGGCCAAGCTCAAACAGGCCTGCAACCACCCCCGCCAGCTGCTGGGCGACAACTCGGTCATCGCCGGCCGCTCGGGCAAGCTGGCCCGCCTGCAGGAAATCCTAGATGAGGTCCTGCCCGCAGGAGATCGGGTGCTGGTGTTTAGCCAGTTCGCCGAGATGGGAGCCATCCTGCAACAGCACGTGCAGGAGACCTACGGCCTCGAGACCCCGTTCCTCCACGGCGGCGTCACCCGAAAGCAGCGGGACCGGATGGTGAAACGTTTCCAGGACGACCCCGACGGCCCGCAGGTCTTCGTCCTGTCCCTCAGGGCCGGGGGCTCCGGGCTCAACCTGCCCCGGGCCAACCACGTGGTCCACTACGACCGGTGGTGGAACCCGGCCGTGGAAAACCAGGCCACCGACCGGGCCTTCCGCATCGGCCAGACCAGAGACGTCCACGTCCACAAGCTGATCTGCGCCGGCACCCTGGAGGACCGCATCGACCTCATGATCGAAATCAAGCAGGAGACCGCCGACCAGGTGGTGGGACCCACCTCGGAACGGTGGCTCACCGAGCTCTCCAACGCCGAACTCCGGGACGTGCTGGCCCTCAGCGCGAACACGGAGGACTGGGAACCCGGAGGTCTGATGGAAGACAACCCGGGCCCCTCCCCGACGCAGGAACGACGATGAGCTACCACGACCCCACCTACACCGGGGACCCCATATACACCAGGCCAATCGAAGTCAGAGGCGGCATCAGGGCCGGGTCGAAACGGGGCTCCTTCGGCTCCAGCTGGTGGGCCCAGCGTTGGCTCCAGACCCTTGAGGAATTCCAAATCGGAGCCCGCCTCGGCCGCGGCCGCTCCTACGCCCGCCGGGGACAGGTCATGTCCGTCGACGTCCAACCCGGGGGCATTACCGCCAGGGTGCAGGGCTCCCGCAAACGTCCCTACGACGTTACCATCCAGGTCCGGACCATCAGCCCGCTGGACTGGAAACGTATCCGGGCGGCCATGGCTGAACAGCCCATAATCGCCGCCAGCCTGCTGTCGGGCCGCATGCCGGACAACATCGAGGAGTGCTTCCGGGCCGTGGGCCTTTCCATGTTCCCCGACCGGCAGGACGACCTGGAAACGGGCTGCTCGTGTCCCGACTGGTCCAACCCATGCAAGCACGTCGCCGCCGTGTACCTGCTGCTGGGCGAGGAGTTCGACCGGGACCCCTTCCTGATCTTCCGGATGCGGGGCCTGGACCGGGAGGACCTGCTGGGCCCGGAGTTCCGCCGCTCCGCCCAGACCCTAGAGGGACCTCCACTGCCCGACGAGCCCCTGCCGACGGAGCCCGGGGAGTTCTGGTCCAGCCCGTTGACGGCGCTGCGGGGAAGGGACCTTTCCGGCCCGGCCGCCATACCCGGACTGGATGCCGCCCTGCCGCAGCAGCTGGGCCGGTTCCCACTGTGGCGGGGCAGCCGTGAACTACTGCTGGCCCTGCAGGACATCTACCGGGCCGCCTCGCAGCGTGCGGCCGGGCTCCAGATGGGACCGGCGGAACCGCCCGGCGACCCGGCGCTGGAGCGCTAGGAGGAATAGGCGCGGGCCGCAACCGCGGCTCCCGTCCGCTGGTAGTCCAACGACGGATTCAAGGCGGCGGTTCCAGCCTAATGATGCGGCAAGCGGCGCGACTCCCCTCGTGGGAACGACGCTCCCGTTCCTGCGTGGCCGGGCCCGGGGATGCCACAGGGCGCAACCAATGGGACGGGCGCTATTATGCAAAGCGCCGAACCGCCCCCTGGTCTCGGAGGCCCCGAGGATTCTCCCCAACTCCGACGGACACCGGAGGAACCAGTGGGCCCGTCCCAAAAGTTGGTGGAACCCCGGGGTGCTCCCTTTCAGACGACGCTGTAGGAGGAGCCCGGGAGGCGCCGCTGGGATAGATTTGCCGGGAGCGGACTTGGTTGTTGCCGCCCTTGACGGCCACCCCGTCAACCACCCAGGGGGGTCGTGGAATGCAACCGAGGTATTGTCAGGGGTCGGATTTCAGAAGAGCGGGACGGCTCCTGGTATTCCGGTAGTCGTTTTCCCTCGACTGCCGCAGTTCCTCCAACAATTGCGCCGTCTCCGCTTCCACGGTCCCGCCGAGTTCAGAGACGGTGCGGTCTCCGGCCAACTCGGTCACCGCGGTCCTCAGTTTCATGACGTATTTCGCGACCTCGTGGCAGCCCGGTCGGACGCGGAGCGGGCCTGCCGGGCCTCGAGCTTTTCCAGCCATTCCAGGCCCCTTTCGGCATCGTCGAACCTGTCATCCAGCGCATCGGTCGTACTCACCGGTCATCCTCCGCTCTCGTCGCCGGCGGTGCGGCGTTTGAGGTACAAAGAGCCCGGGGCCCGAGGTCGGTTTCCGGGTAGACTTGCTACATACCGTTGCAAAAATGGTTGACTTTAGTCAGACGACTGCAATCAACCATTGACGCGGTCTCCGCCGCGCCGCCGTCCCAACAGTTCAAGACGGCTCCGCCCGGGAATCTCACACGGGAACACCGAACTGAGGTCAGCGACACGACCCTGTCGCCCCCAATGGGGGCTTGATAGATGGCTTTCATCATGGCCCCCCAGGCATCCCACGTTGGGATCCCCGGCCATCGCCTGTTCGAACGGCGGCCATACACCGCAAGGCGCAGAGGTTAGCCATCACCCGGGCAACGTTCAGGTCCAGGTCATCCTTCACCTCTCCTGTATGAACAAGCGGGAGACGGCCGGCCCGGAATAGCAGCGCCACCTCCAGGTTTTCACAGCCGGACCGTCACAACCCTAGCCGATGCTCCACGGTGATGCCGTCCGCGCTGCCGCGCCGTCCGCGGCAGGGACCAACGCATGAAAATGCTCAAAAGTGGCAGAGCAAGTACGAAGCAGGTAAGGAATGTGGAGTGTTATGTTTGCTGGACTCGCCGGAAAGGCAGGGGTGGCAGATGTCTCCACGCCGTCTTAAGCGATGGAGACGCGCAAACGGGAGCGCCGGGATTGTCTCCCGCCCAGCCTGGTGGATGCTGGGTTTGACATAGTCGTCGGGTCGCGCCGGACGTCATCCGACGGGTAACGGCTACTGACAGCGATTGGCGCAGGCCGCCCCACAAATGACCAAAAGGGGCCCTGCACTCCATTACTCCGGAGCCCGGCCCGGGAAAACGTTCGGCGGTGACTGTTGGAAGCCCGGCCCATTTCCAACTTGCTATTGACACTGGGACGAGGCGCGATGGCTTGGCGACAGTGTGTGGCGGGCCGGTTCCCCGTGACAAATACGAATTGGGCGCGGCGGTGGTAGAAGACGAGGGGAGGCGCCCATCCCCGGATTATAGCAACAGCTCCAGATCCGGTGCAGCCGCCAGTCCGTGGGGTTGATTGTCCCTAGTTGGGCCACCACTGGTGTGTGAGGGAGAGGGGTATGCGTCATAGGACGCTCATTGGAGCCATCGGGATGCTGGGGTTGGCCGCGCTTGTTGGCCTGTTTGCAGCCCTCTCGTCTACCTTTTCTCCGCAGGACGCAGTTTTCGCCCAGTCGAACAATCCGCCGTTGTTCGCGTCAGACGAAACCACCCGCACCGTGGACGAGCACCCCCGCGGCGAGGACGCCCCTTGGTACCGGAACATCGGCGGTCCGGTAACGGCCACCGACGGAGACGACGACCCGCTGACCTACTCTCTGGAAAACGCGGGCAAATCGCAGTTCACCATCGTCCGTTCGACCGGTCAGTTGCGGACCGGCGGCCACCTGAACTACGAAGACCAAAGCGTCTACGAGGTGAAGGTGATTGCCACCGACCCATCCGGAGCCAACGACAGAATCACCGTGACCATCAATGTCAACGACGTGGATGAATCCGGAACGGTGGCCTTGTCGTGGAAACAGCCCCAGGTTGAAACGGTGTTAGAGGCCACCCTGAAAGACCCGGACGGCGACATTTCCGGCCTGACTTGGCAGTGGTCCCGGTCCAGCTCCAAAAGCGCCACCCCTACCCCTATCGGCACAGCCACATCAGCCAGATACACGCCGGTTGCCGCCGACGAGCGCAAATTCCTGTGGGCTACAGCCTCCTATAGCGACGGGAATGGTTCCGGAAAAACCGCAGAGGCGGTATCGTACAGATGGGTACGGCTGCGGCCGGCTTCCAACAACGCGCCGGTGTTCGCTGAGGCTGGTTCTAATGGTTATGCCTGCCCAGAGGATATTGATACGGACTATTGCCTTTTCGTCAGCAGGAGCGCCGCGGTCGGCACCGAAATCTACAATCCGGCGAGGGCCACCGATCCCGACCGGTACGACGAGATACGCTATTCGTTGGAAGGGGACGATGCAGGTTCCTTCGGCGTGGTGGCATCGACAGGCTACCTGATAACAAAAACATCCCAGAACAACGCTAATACAGGCCCGTACACGGTGACATTAAAGGCTTCTGATGAATCCGGCGCCACCGACACCGCCACGGTGACCATCAGGCTCGGTGGCAACAGATGGAACCCGGCTGTAATCGGGCCCCGCGAGATTAGATTCCCCGAGAACGGTACCTGGCGGGTGGCCACCTACACCGCCTCAACCCCAGCAGGCCCTACCAATGGCTGGATAGTCTCCGTTGAAACTGGTGGCGGCGAAGGCGACTTTTTCGACATCGATGATGACGGAGTGCTGACCTTCAAAGAGCCGCCCAATTACAAGGACCCAGGGGATAACGAGTATTCCTTCAGTATTACGGCCTACGATCCCAATCCGCCTCGCGGGCAAAAACCCGGCAAGACTTTTTTTAACGTGAAGGTTACCGTCATTGACGTGGAGGAAGCGAACGAACAACCCGCATTCGCGGATGCGACGACTACCCGTTCCATCATCGAGAACACGGTGGCGGGTGAGAATGTAGGCGACCCAGTGACGGCCACGGACCCGGACCGCGACGCGCTGACCTACACCCTTGGGGGCGCCGACGGGGCCGCGTTTGAAATCGATGATGCCAGCGGCCAGATTAAAGTGGCGACAGGAACCACGCTGGATCATGAAACCAAGTCCAGCTACTCGGTCACCGTGTCGGTCCGCGACAGCAAGGACGCCGACGCCAATCCGGACATGGCAATGGACGACACCGTCGACGTGACGATCACGGTAACCAACGAGGAGGAAGATGGGACGATCACTCTGGCGCCGCCACAACCCCAGGTCGGTACGGCGTTTACCGCCACCCTCTCCGACCTGGATGGTGCGGTAAGCGGCACAACTTGGGTATGGGAGAGCTCCGCGGATGGAAACACCGGCTGGACCCCCGTCAGCGGAGCCATCAGCACAGTAACGACATCGAGCTACACGCCGGTGGACGCCGACCTGGGTAAGTACCTGCGGGCCGCCGCAACCTACACCGACCCGGAAGGTTCCGGCAAGAGCGCTGAAGCCGTGTCCGACAACGCAGTGCAGGCGCGCCCGGTAACTAACTCGAACCCGCAGTTCTCTGCAGAAACAACCACCCGTGAGGTTGACGAAGGTACGGTTGTGGGCGGAAACGTCGGCGCGCCGGTGACGGCCACCGACACCGGCGACACGCTCGCCTACGGGCTGGAAGGAGACGACGCGGCAGCGTTTGAAATCGATTCCACCAGTGGCCAGATTGAGGTGGCGACAGGCACCACGCTGGACTATGACACCAAGTCCAGCTACTCCGTCACCGTATCGGTCCGCGACAGCAAGGACGACTACGACGCCGCGGACACGGCAACTGACGACACCATCGACGTGACCATCACCGTCACCAACGTGGACGAAGATGGCACGGTGACGCTGGCGCCGTCCCCGCCCCAGGTCGGGACGGCGCTTGCTGCCACCCTCTCCGACCCGGATGGTACGGTAAGCGGCACAACGTGGGTATGGGAGAGCTCCGCGGACGGAAACACCGGCTGGACCCCCGTCACCGGAGCCGTCAGCACAGTAACGACGTCGAGCTATACGCCGGTGGACGCCGACTTGGACAGGTACCTGCGGGCCACCGCGACCTACACTGACCCGGAAGGTCCCGGCAAGAGCGCTGAAGCCGTATCCGGCAATCCGGTGCAGGCGCGCACGGTAACTAACTCGAACCCGGAGTTCTCCGCAGGAACTACCACCCGTGAGGTTGACGAAGGTACGGTTGTGGGCGGAAACGTCGGCGCGCCGGTGACGGCCACCGACACCGGCGACACGCTCACCTACGGGCTGGAAGGAGACGACGCGGCAGCGTTTGAAATCGATTCCACCAGCGGCCAGATTACGGTGGCGACAGGAACAGCGCTGGACTACGACACCAAGTCCAGCTACTCCGTCACCGTATCGGTCCGAGACAGCAAGGACGACTTCGGCGACGCGGACACGGCAACGGACGACACCATTGACGTGACCGTCACCGTCACCAACGTGGACGAAGATGGCGCGGTGACGCTGGCACCGTCCCCGCCTCAGGTCGGGACGGCCCTTACCGCGACGTTGACGGACCCGGATGGTGCGGTAAGCGGCACAACGTGGGCATGGGAGAGTTCCGCGGATGGAACCACCGGCTGGACCCCGGTCAGCGGAGCCACCAGCACCGTAACGACATCGAGCTACACGCCGGTGACTGGTGACTTCGGCAGGTACCTGCGGGCCACCGCAACCTACACCGACCCGCAAGGTTCCGGCAAGACCGCCGACGCCGTGTCCGACAACCCGGTGCAGGCGCGCCCGGTAACGAACTCGGCGCCGGAGTTCCCCTCCGAAACGACCACACGTGCGGTTGACGAAGATACGGTTGCGGGCGGAAACGTTGACGAGCCGATGACCGCCACTGACACCGAAAATGGCGACACGCTCACTTACGGGCTGGAAGGCGACGACGCGGCAGCGTTTGAAATCGATTCCACCAGCGGCCAGATTACGGTGGCGACAGGCACCACGCTGGACTACGACACCAAGTCCAGCTACTCCGTCACCGTATCGGTCCGCGACAGCAAGGACGACTTCGGCGACGCGGACACGGCAACGGACGACACCATTGACGTGACCATCACCGTCATCAACGTGGACGAAGACGGCACGGTGACGCTGGCGCCGCCACAACCCCAGGTCGGCACGGCGCTTACCGCCACCCTCTCCGACCCGGATGGAACGGTAAGCGGCACAACGTGGGTATGGAAGAGTTCCTCGGATGGAACCACCGGCTGGACCGTCGTCAGCGGCGCCACCAGCACAGTAACGACATCGAGCTACACGCCGGTCGCCGCCGACTTGAACAAGTACCTGCGGGCCACGGCGACCTACACCGACCCGCAAGGTTCCGGCAAGACCGCCGACGCCGTGTCCGACAACCCGGTGCAGGCGCGCCCGGTAACTAACGCGACCCCGGGGTTCTCCGCCGAAACCACCACCCGTGCGGTTGACGAAGATACGGTTGCGGGTGGGGACGTCGGCGCGGCGGTGACCGCCACCGACACCGACACCGACACCGACAATGGCGACACGTTCACCTATGGACTGGAAGGCGACGACGCGGCAGCGTTTGAAATCGATTCCACCAGCGGCCAGATTAAGGTGGGGACAGGAACCACGCTGGACTTTGAAACCAAGTCCAGCTACTCCGTCGTCGTAACGGTGCGCGATAGCAAGGATGACTACGACGCCGCGGACACAGCAACGGACGACACCATCGGCGTAACCATCACCCTAACCAACCTGGACGAAGATGGCACGGTCACGCTGGCGCCGGCCCAGCCCCAGGTCAGGACTGCGCTTTCCGCCACTCTGACGGACCCAGACGGGACGGCAAGCGGCACAACGTGGGTATGGGAGAGTTCTGCGGATGGAAACACCGGCTGGACCACCGTCAGCGGAGCCACCAGCACAGCAACGGCATCGAGATATACGCCGGTTCCCACTGACTTGAACAAGTATCTGCGGACCACCGCGACCTACACCGACCCGCAAGGTTCCGGCAAGAGCGCTGAAGCTGTGTCCGACAACGCGGTGCAGGCGCGCCCGGTAACCAACGCGGCCCCGCAGTTCTCCGACGAAACAACCACCCGTGAGGTTGACGAAGATACGGTTGTGGGCGGAAACGTCGGCGCGCCGGTGACGGCCACCGACACCGACACCGACACCGGCGACACGCTCGCCTACGGGCTGGAAGGCACGGACGCGGCAGCGTTTGAAATCGATTCCACCAGCGGCCAAATTAAGGTTGCGACAGAAACCACGCTGGACTTTGAAACCAGGTCCAGCTACTCCGTCACCGTATCGGTGCGGGACAGCAAGGACGACTACGGCGTCTCAGACACTGCAACGGATGACAGCATCACGGTCACCATCACCGTGAACGGCGTGGACGAAACCCCGGAGGTCATGGGGCCCGACAGCATAGATTATGCGGAAAACGGCGAGGGGGAGGTGACCTCCTACTCAGCGTTCGACCCTGAGACCGGGAGCATCACCTGGTCCTGGGACGGGGACGACAAGGACAGATTCCTCCCCAGCGCCAATGGGTCATTGGCCTTCAGAACTCCGCCCGATTACGAGACCCCGACGGATAACGACGGGGACAACGTGTACCAGGTTACCGTGCAAGCGTCGGACGGAAGCAACACCGGCTCCCTGGACGTGACCGTCACCGTCATCAACGAGGACGAAGATGGCACGGTGACGCTGTCGTCGGACCAGCCCCAGACCGGGACTGCGTTGACTGCCACCCTCTCCGACCTGGATGGTACGGTAAGCGGCACCACGTGGGCATGGGAGAGTTCCGCGGATGGGAGCACCGGCTGGACCGCCGTCACCGGAGCCACCAGCACAGTAACGACATCCAGCTATACGCCGGTGGACGGCGACCTGGATAGGTACCTGCGGGTCACCGCAACCTACACCGACCCGGAAGATTCGGGCAAGAGCGCGGATGCAATGGCGGCCAATCCGACGAACAGCGCACCGGTCTTCTCTTCGAACGCCGCCGACCGTTCGGTGCGGGAGAACACCGCAATCGGTGACGACATCGGTACACCCGTGACCGCCACCGACGCCGACGCGCTGGAATACACTCTTGGCGGGACTGACATGCCTTCCTTCGGCATTGTGACCGCGTCCGGCCAGTTGCAGACCGAAGTCACTCTGGACTATGAGGACAAGAGTTCCTACGAGGTGACGGTCACCGCCACCGACCCCGCCGGAGCAACCGCTACGATCACCGTGACCATCACCGTGACCAATGTGAACGAGGATGGGACGGTGACGCTGTCTTCGATCCAACCCCGAGAGGGGGTCGCGCTCACCGCCAGCCTATCCGACCCTGATGGCGCTCCTTCCAGTGTTTACTGGCAGTGGGCCAGGGGCGACAGCCAAAATGGCACATTTACCAACCTGACCAGTGGCGCGACGTTGGCCACCTACACGCCCGTAACCGCCGACGTGGGCAAGTACCTGCAGGCCACGGCAACCTATACCGACCCGCATGGTTCCGGCAAGAGTGCAAGTGGAGTATCGGTCAATGCGGTGCTGGCGGCGACGACGACAAACAATCCGCCGGTCTTTTCGGCAGATACCGCAACCCGGTCGGTGCCGGAGAACACCGGACCGGAAGTCAACTTCGGCACTGCTGTCACCGCCTCGGACGTTAACAACGACGACCTGACTTACTCCCTGGGCGGAACCGACGCGGCATCCTTCGGAATTGTCGCTACGTCGGGCAAGTTGCAGACCAAGGCAGACCTGGACTACGAGACCAAGAAGTCCTACGAGGTGACGGTTACCGCCGCGGACCCGTCGGACGACACTGACAGCATCATCGTCACCATCAACGTGAAAAACGAGAACGAAGACGGCAAGGTTACCCTGTCATCGCTCCAACCCCAGGTGGGGACTGAGCTGACTGCCGAGCTGTCCGACCTTGACGGGGAGCCAACCAGGATTTCCTGGCAGTGGGCCAGAGCCGACACCGCATCCGGTGAGTTCACCAACGTCAGCAGCGGGGAGAATCCTGCCAGCTACACGCCGGTTGCCGCCGATGTGGGAAAGTTCCTGCGGGCCACGGCAACCTACACCGATCCGCAAGGCGCGGGGAAGAGCGCGGGCATAGTTTCGGACAATGCGGTGCAGCCGGCGCCGGCAACGAACAGCGCGCCGGTCTTTTCGTCGGCAACAGCCAGCCGTTCGGTGGCGGAGAACTCGGTGATAGGAGCCGGCGTCGGCACCCCGGTTACCGCTGCCGACGCGGTCACCGACACGCTGACCTACTCCCTGGGCGGAACCGACGCGGCATCCTTCAGCATCGTGCCCGGCACCGGGCAACTGCAGACCGGAATTGAACTGGACTTCGAGATCAAGAATTCCTATGAGGTGACGGTCACTGCAGCGGACCCATCCACCGAGAGCGATAGCATCACGGTAACTATCACCGTGACCAACGAAGACGAAGCCGGTACCGTGAGGCTGTCAACGGTCCAACCCCAGGTTGGGACTGAGCTGACCGGCATCTTGACCGACCCCGACGGAGACGTTTCCGGCGTAACCTGGCAGTGGGCGCGGAGCGGCGCCAACGGCTCCTATTCCAATATCAGCAGCGCAGCCGCCTACGATCCGATAGCCGCCGACGTGGACAAGTTCCTGCGGGCCACGGCCACCTACACCGACCCGCAGGGAGGCAGTAAGACCGCGATTGGCGTATCGGTGAACCCGGTGCAGGCAGCGCCGGCGGGCGCCAACGTGGCTCCGGCCTTCTCGGCGGAAACCGCCGCCCGCTCCGTGGATGAGAATGCGGCGATAGAAGCTAACATCGGCACCCCGGTGACCGCAGCCGACACCGACACTCTGACCTACACGCTGGGCGGTGACGACGCAGGATTGTTCGATATTGTCGATACGTCCGGGCAATTGCAGACCAAAACTGTGCTGGACTATGAGACCGACCATTCCTACGAAGTGACGGTCACCGCTACCGACCCTTCCGCCGCCGCCGACAGCATCGCGGTCACCATAACCGTGATTAACTTGGACGAGGTAGGCACGGTGACATTGGCGCCGGACCCACCCCAGGTTGGTACGGCGTTGACTGCAACGCTGGAAGACCCCGACGGTACCGTTCCCAGCGTGACCTGGCAGTGGGCCAGGGGCGACACCATCGGAACTCTTACCGACATTGCCAGCGGGTCCAGCTACACGCCGGAAGCCGCCGACTTGGGCAAGTACCTGCGGGCCACCGCCTCTTACACCGACCTTCAAGGCTCGGGCAAGACGGCCATGAAAGTGTCGGCCAATCCGGTTCAAGCGGCGCCGGTGGCGAATAACGCGCCGGAGTTCTCAGGGTCCACAGCCACCCGGTTGGTGGCGGAAAATACTCCCGCGGGCGAGGACATCGGTGATCCCGTAGCCGCTACTGACTCGGATAATGGCGACACGCTGACCTACTCTCTTGGAGGGACCGACGCCGACTCCTTCGGCTTCGTCACCACTTCAGGTCAGTTGCAGACCAAAGACCCTCTGGACTATGAGGACAAGCAGCCGTACACGGTCACCGTGTCGGTCCACGACGGCAGGGATGCCAACGGCGCGGCCAACACCGCCGTGGATGCCACCATCACGGTTACCATCAACCTGTCGAACGTTGAGGAGTCGGGTACCGTGACTCTGTCATCAGCCCAACCCTTGACCGGGACCGCGTTCGTCGCCAGTCTGACCGACCCGGACGGGAGCGTTACCAGCCTCACCTGGCAGTGGGCTTCAAGCGCTACGTCAGGGGGCACATTTGACGATATTACGGGCGCAACATCAGCTACCTACACGCCGGGGGCCGGCGACCTGGGCGAGTACCTGCAGGCCACCGCGACCTACACCGATGGGCACGACAGCAACAAGAGCGCTGTTGCGGAGTCGGCAGAGCCAACGAACAGCGCGCCGGTCTTTGCTGAGGCCACGGCAACGCGTTCGGTAAGAGAGGACGCCTCAATCGGGGCCAACGTCGGCACCCCGGTTACCGCCACCGACGCCGACGCGCTGGCCTACACGCTTGCCGGGACCGACGCGGCATCCTTTAGCATTGTCGAAACGTCGGGGCAGTTGCAGACCGGGACTCTCCTGGACTACGAGGACAGGAGGTCCTACGAGGTCACGGTCACCGCCACCGACCCATCGGGCGCAACCGACGTCATCACCGTGATCATAGAAGTGACCAACGTGGAAGAACCGGGTTCGGTGACTCTGTCAACGGTCCAGCCCCAGGTGGGGACGGAAGTGACCGCCGAGTTGACCGACCCCGACGGGGACCCCACCAGGGTTATATGGCAGTGGGCCCGGACGGCCTCTCTTAATGGAAGCTGGACCAACGTCAGCAGCGGGGTGGACCACGCGAGCTACACGCCGGTAGCCGCCGACGTGGGCCAGTACCTGCGGGCCTGGGCTTCCTATTCCGACCTCCATGGCGGCAGCAAGAGCGCGAATGGAGTATCTGACAACCCGGTTCAGGCAGCGCCGGCGGGTAACAACTCGGCTCCGGTCTTCTCTGAGCGCACCGCCGTCCGGTCGGTGTCGGAGAACACGGCAACGGAAACCGGCTTCGGCACACCGGTTTCCGCCAGCGACGCTAACAGCGATACGCTGACCTACACGCTTGGCGGAGCCGACGCGGACTCCTTCGTAATAGTCGCAGCGTCCGGACAGTTGCGAACCAAGGACCCATTGGATCATGAATCCAGGAGTTCCTACCAGGTGACGGTCACCGCCGCCGACCCGTCCAACGCGACCGACATCATCGCCGTAACGATCACTGTGACCAACGAGGACGAGGCCGGCGCCGTGGAACTGTCAACGGTCCAACCCCAGGTGGGGACGGCCCTGACCGCTACTCTGGATGACCCCGACGGCGTTCCTTCCAGCGTCGCCTGGCAGTGGGCCAGGGGCGCCACCGCTTCCGGCCCCTTTACCAACGTCAGCAGCGGGGCGGATCCGGCCACTTACACCCCGGTAACTGCCGACCTGGACCAGTACTTGCAGGCCACGGCGACATATACCGACCCGCAAGGCTCGGGCAAGAGCGCGCATGTAGTTTCGTACAACCCCGTGCGGGCAGCGCCGGCGGTCAACAGCGATCCGGTGTTTTCAGAGGAAACCGCCACGCGTTCGGTGAGGGAGAACGCCGAAATTGGGGCCAACGTCGGCACTCCGGTAACCGCTGGCGACGCCGAAATCGATACGCTAACCTACAGCCTCGAGGACGACGCGGCCCCCTTTGAGATCGTGCAAGCCAGCGGACAATTGCAGACCACGGCGGCGCTGAACTTCGAGGAAACTCCGTCCTACAGCGTGACCGTCATTGCCACCGACCCGTCGGACAAGAGCGACACCATTACGGTGACCATCACCGTGGACAACGTGGACGAGGACGGCTCGGTGACGTTGTCGTCGCTCCAGCCCCAGGTGGGGACGGAGCTGACCGCGACGCTGACGGATCCCGATGGAGACCCATCCAGCGTAACCTGGCAGTGGGTCAGCGGAGACTCGAACGTCGGCAGTGGAGACACCTACACGCCGGTCACCGCCGACGTGGGCAATTTCCTGCAGGCCACGGCCACCTACACCGACCCGCAGGGCTCGGGTAAGACCGCGACTGGAGTATCGGACAACGCGGTCCAAGCGGAGCCGGCGACCAATAGTGCGCCGGAATTCTCGGCGGACACCGCCGTCCGGGCCGTGCCCGAAAACACGGCGGCGGGCCGGAGCATTGGCGCGCCCCTTACGGCTACGGATCCCGACAACGACACCCTGACCTACAGCCTGGGTGGAACCGATGCCGGATCGTTCCGGATTGTTCAAGCGACCGGCCAGTTGCAGACGAAACTGCCTCTGGACTCCGAGGTCAAGGACACGTACACGGTAGTGGTCACCGCCACTGACCCATCCGGCGCATCCGACACTATCACCGTCACCATAAACGTGGCCAACGTGGATGAAGCGCCTGGGGTGTCGGGGCCGACGAGCCGAAATTACAAAGAGAACGACGTTGTGGCAGTGGGTTCCTACGCGGCCACCAATCCGGAAAACGGCACTATTGTCTGGGGGAAGTCGGGAGGCGACAGCGACGACTTTTCCATCAGCAACACCGGGGAGCTAACCTTCAGCTCCCCACCAAACTTTGAATTCCCGAGTGACCTGAACACGGACAACGTGTACCACGTCACCGTCGAAGCGTCTCGACGGGACCGATACCGGTTCTCTGGCAGTGACCATCACCGTCACCAACGAGGACGAGCAAGGGCTGTTATCCCTGCCGTCGGATCAGCCCGAGGTTGGTTTCGAGCTGACTGCATATCTGGCCGACCAAGACGGAACCGTTTCCGGCGAGACTTGGAAGTGGGAGAGTTCCTCAGACGGGCAGACCAACTGGGCCACCATCACCGGGGCCTCGTTGGCCAGCTACACGCCGGTCGCCGCTGACGTAGACAAGCACCTCCGAGTCACGGCAACCTACACCGACCCGCAGGGTTCGGGCAAGACCGCTGAGGCGGTGTCAAACGGCGCCGTGCTGCCGGAGCCGAACAGCTTGCCGCAGTTCTCGGGTACGACCGTCACCCGCTCGGTGGCTGAGAATACCCCTGCGGGCAGGGACATTGGAGTCCCGATTACCGCCGCTGACACCACCGGCGACACGTTGGACTACACGCTGGGCGGCGACGATGGAGACTCATTCAGCATTATCAGCACGTCCGGCCAGTTGCGGACCAAGGACGACCTGGACTACGAGAGAAAGCCCAGCTATTCGGTAACCGTCACCGTCACCGATTCGTCCAGCGCCGTCGCAGAAGTCCCGGTGACCATCACCGTCACCAACGTGGAGGAAGAAGGGAAGGTAACGCTGTCGTCGACCCAACCCCGGGTAGGCACCGCGCTAACCGCTACCCTTACCGACCCGGACGTCGTCTCTGGCACACCCACATGGCAGTGGACCATAGCCGGCAGCGCAACCGGTACCTTCGCCAACATCAGCCCTGGGGGTACGTCGGCCAACTACACGCCATTGGCGGGTGAGGTGGGCAAGTACCTGAAGGTCAGCGCCTCCTACGCCGACGGAGAGGGTTCCGGCAAGAGCGCACAATTTGCGCCGGCCAGCCCGGTAAGGGTGAGGCCGGTAAGGGTGAGGCCGGCGAGGGTGAGCCCGGCGAACAACGCCGCTCCGTCTTTCCCGGCCACCGAGAACGGCGCCCGAAGCGTGGCCGAAAATACCCCGGCGGGCCGGAACATCGGCGCACCGGTCGACGCCACCGACCCGAACGCCAACGATACGCTCACCTACTCCAAGAGCGGGGCCGACGCCGCTTTCTTCGACATTGTCTCAACCTCCGGCCAGTTGCGGACCAAGGACGACCTTGACTACGAGAGAAAGGCCAGCTATTCCGTAACCGTAACCGTCACCGATTCATCCAGCGCCGTCGCAGAAGTCCCGGTGACCATAACCGTCACCAATGTGGAGGAAGAAGGGACGGTAACGCTGTCGTCGGTGCAACCCCAGGTTGACACCGCGCTGACCGCTACTCTGACCGACCCCGACGTCGTCTCTGGCGCCCCTACATGGCGGTGGACCATTGCCGGCAGCGCGACCGGCGCCTTCAACAACGTCAGCACTGGAGGCACGTCGGCTAGCTACACGCCGGTAGCGGGTGACGTGGGCAAGTACCTGAAGGTCACCGCCTCCTACACCGACGGAGAGGGCTCCGGCAAGAGCGCATATTTAGCGCCGGCCAGTCCGGTGAGGGTGGCGACGACAAACAACGCCGCGCCGGTCTTCCCGTCCAACGAGAACGGTGCCCGGAGCGTGGCCGAAAATACCCGGGCGGGCCGGAACATCGGCGCACCGGTCGACGCCACCGACCCGAACGCAAACGATACGCTCACCTACTCCAAGAGCGGGAACGACGCCGCTTTCTTCAACATCGTCTCAACCTCCGGCCAGTTGCGGACCAAGGACCCTCTGAACTATGAAACCAAGAACAGCTACTCCTTTACGGTAACCGCCACTGACCCGTCGGGCCTCACGGCCACAAAAACGGTGACCGTCTCCGTGACCGACGTGAACGAACCGCCGGGTAAACCCGCAATCCCCACGGTGGGGCCCGCTTCAACCAACGGTCATACCACCCTGAGCGTGTCATGGAATGCGCCGTCCAACCGCGGGTCGGCCATCACGGGATACGACGTGCAGTACCGCAAAAATGGAACCGGGGGTTGGCTTTCCAACAACGTGTCAGTCTCCGGGACCGGCGCTACCATCAGCAACGTGACGCCCGATTCAAACTACCAGGCCAGGGTGCGGGCGAGGAGCCAGGAAGGCACCGGTACATGGTCGGAACCGGGGAACGGCCGGACGGCGGTAACCCCGTTCAACCTCCAGGCAACGTTAACCGTGAGCTACCAGTCGGCGAGCTACCGCGTAACCGAGGGTGGTTCCCGGAGCATCACGGTCACCCTGTCTGAGCCTGCCGACCGGGTCCTTTCAATCCCGATAACAGTCGCAAATGGAACTGCGGAATACGGGGACTACCAGGTTACCGGGTTGAACAACAACGCCCTGTCCATATCTCCTGGGGACAGCAGTCGCAGATTCACCTTCAGGGCTCTGCATGAAGCCGACAGAAGCAATGAGACAGTGAACCTGGGGTTCGGCAACCTTCCCAACAAAGTGACCGC
Organism: Dehalococcoidia bacterium; assembly: GCA_963663135.2. Taxonomy (GTDB): domain Bacteria; phylum Chloroflexota; class Dehalococcoidia; order Lucifugimonadales; family UBA3495; genus Io17-Chloro-G2. The sequence continues at coordinate 28,227 of CAXXRM010000003.1, forward strand.
GGGCGCCCGAAATACGGCCACGGTAAGTATCACAGACGATGACGTCCTTGTTAGGACCAGTAACGACGACGACGACGATTATGACGACGATCAAGATGAAAAGAGCGAGATTGACCCGCTCAGCAATATCGTCGACTCCGATACCTCGGGTAACCGGGCTCCTGTGTTTGTCGAGGGCGTTAGCACCAGGCGTACGGTGCCGGAACACGCAGAGCGGGCGGCCTACATCGGTTCGCCGGTGATTGCCACAGACCCGGACGGCGACGTGTTGACCTACTCCCTTGGGGATGTTTTCGACGGGCAAACCTTCATCGTTGATAGCGCCTGGGGCCAGTTGATGACCAAATTGCCGCTGGACTTCGAAACCAAGTCCAGCTACACCGTGGTGGTGGGAGTTACCGACGGCCGGGGCGCCGGCGACACCATGGTTGTGACCATCAATTTGACCGATATGCAAGAAGTGCCTGTCGACAACCCCCAAACCCAGGCAGTGGGCAAGGTCAATCCCGACGCAGAGGTCACCATCGAGACGCCGGACGGCGTTGCGGCGGTCAGGTTCCCTATCGGTTCCCGGGAATCTTCCTACCAGGTCAGGGTGGACTCAGCTTCGAGCAACTGCGGGAGTGATATTCCTGAAGGCGCTCTCCGGGCTTCCCTCAGCGTGGAATACTTTGACAACTGGGGTAGTCAGGAGCATGACGTGGTCCTGGACCAGCCGGCCACAATCATGCTCAGGCTGAACGCAAGCGAATTGGGCGGAGTGAACCAGGTGTTGGCGGCCCACCGGCGGGGCGGGTTCAACGTCTTCGCCCGCAGCGACGCGGCTGGCGATTGGTCGAACGTGGAGTTCACGCTGGAGGCCAATGACCAGGGTACTATCACCCTTACCGTCGGAGGTCTGTACCGGCTTCACTGCTTCGCCGCTGCCACTGACGCTGCAGCGTTCGGGTCGGTGTTGCGGCCCGCCGCCGAGACCCCGACGCCCACGCCCACGCCGCAGCCCACAGTCCAGCCGACGCCGGAGCCTACTCCGACGCCCACTCCGGTGGCAACGCAGCTCCCAACGGCGACGCCTACGATTGTCCCCGATGTCACGGAAACGCCCGAGCCGAAGCCACCGGTAATCAGTTTGGTTGAAGAAGTGTCCGCCGCGGCGGAGCCTGAGGCCCCGGATGACCCGGCAACGCCAATTCGGGAGGAATCCGTAGATACGCCGATCTGGCCTATCTTGATGATGATCGCAGGGGTAACGATGATGGCAACCGGCGGCGGCCTGTACCTGGTAGCGCGGCGGCGGCGCAGGGCCGAAGGGAGACCCTAGGAGGTCCAAGTGACTTGCCGGGCGGTCAACCCTCCCGGGCAAGTCAGTTTGGAACCCCTCAAATTGATGATTCTATGCGTCCTCCAAGACGGCAGGGCTGCCGTCCTCCCGGGCAAAGGTTAGGAAGAGCTCGGTAGCGGGCAATACAGTCAGCCTTGGTCCACCGTAGTCGACTTGAACCAGTGGATAGGCAAGTCCCAAAACCGGATTGTCTTTCAACCGTTGTAAAGGGGTCGCCATCATCAAGATACCCGGGACCAACGCCACCACCGGCAAGGAGATCAGTTTCATGGTCGGCGACGTGGTGGCCGACGAGGTCGATACCTGGGAGACGGGCGGCCACCTGGACAAGAGTTTCCAAATCTCCCTGACCACCTACGTCCCGCCCCCACCGGCGGTCCCCGACCACCAGTCCAGGCTGGTGGTGACGATCAACGGGGAGATGGCCCCCGACGACACCAACGTTACCGCCATCATGGACGGCGAAGAAGTGGCGATGGCGATGACCAAAGACGGTATCGCCTTTCTGAAGGTCCCCGGAACGTCGGCCAACGGCGGTAAGGAAATCCGTTTCAGGGTCGGCGACGTGATGGCCGACGAGGTCGATACCTGGGAGCAGGGCGGACACCGGGACAAGAAATTCGAGATTTCCCTGACGACCTACGTCCCGCCACCGCCCCTCCCGCCCCACATTTCGAGGCTGTTGGTGAGCATCGACGGGCTGCCGGCGCCCGATGGGACGGTGGTCACGGCCTGGATGGACGGCGCGGTGGCGGTGGCGACGGCGGTGACCGCCAGCGGCGCGGCTTTATCAGGATAGAGGGGGACGGCTCGGACGGCGGGGGGGCCATCAGCTTCACTATTGGGGTCCTGACCGGGGGAGTGCCCGGTGGATTGATGGAGACCTGGCCGCCGCCGAGGTTGACTTCTGGGAGCAGGGCGGCCACGTCGACAAGAACTTCGCCATTTCGGTCTACACCGCACCCAGGACGCCGGCCGAGGCCTTTGCGCCTTTGATCGACCACCTGGTTGACGGCCGGGCCAACCTGCTCGGCGTGTTCTGGTTCAACGACGAAACCCAGTCCTACCTATCCTACGACCCGGACCCGGACTTCGCCTTCTTCAACGACCTGGAAACGGTCCAAAGCCAGCAGGTCTTCTGGCTGCGCCTCCGCGCGCCGCAGCACTTCCTGGGGAGGACCCGCGCCGCCGGCTGGAACGTGGTGGTGCTGCCTTAGCGGGGGGCGTGTTTCACCGCCGAGGACGGAGAGGGCGCGGAGTTTTTTTGGGGTGGCTACTTACCCAAGAACCTCTGTGGTCTCTGTGCTCTCTGTGGTGAAAACGCGCAGCCCACGCCCGTTATTCTCCCCACAGGGGGAATCCAGAGCCCTTTGTATGTGTGAACGCGGTTATGGCAACAAAGACGCAGCGGGGCACGCCGGGACCCTAGCAGAATGCCACCTCCCCCAGGTTTGAGATTTCCATATTCAACTGGTTTCGCAAGTTCCCTGGCATGCACCCGCTCAACCGGTTATCGTCGATTAGCAGCCATTTCAGGTTGCCCAGGTTGCCCCACTCCGACGGTATCTCTCCGCTCAACTGGTTCTCGCTAAGGTCCAGCCCGTACAGGCTACCCAGGTTGCCCAACTCCGACGGTAGCTTTCCGCTCAACTGATTCTCGCTAAGGTCCAGCAATCTCAGGCTACCCAGGTTGCCCAACTCCGACGGTATCTCTCCGCCCAGCTGGTTCACGGAGAGGCGCAGCTGTTCGAGGTTGGCGAGGTTGCCCAGCTCCGACGGTATCTCTCCCCCCAACTGGTTATCGGAGAGGCCCAGCGATACCAGGTTGCCCAGGTTGGCCAACTCCAACGGTATCTCCCCGCTCAACTGGTTATCGGCAAGGCCCAGCTGTTGAAGGTTGGCGAGGTTGCCCAACTCCGACGGTATCTCCCCACTCAACTGGTTCAGGGAGAGGTGCAGCCATTCGAAGGTTGGCGAGGTTGCCCAACTCCGGCGGTATCTCTCCGCTTAACTGGTTCCCGGGAAGGTACAGCCATTCGAGGCTGGCAAGGTTGGCCAACTCCGACGGTATCTCTCCGCTCAACCGGTTCCCGTGGAGGTACAGCCCGATCAGGTTGCCGAGGCTGCCCAACTCCGGCGGTATCTCCCCGCTCAACCGGTTCTCGTGGAGGTCCAGACCACTCAGGTTGGTGAGCCTGCCCAACTCCGGGGGTATCTCTCCGGTCAACTGGTTCTCGCCGAGGTTCAGCCCATCCAGGCTGGTGAGGTTGCCCAATTCCGACGGTATCTCTCCGCTCAACTGGTTGTCGCGGAGGTCCAGCCCTTTCAGGCTGGTGAGGTTGCCCAACTCCGACGGTATCTCTCCGCTCAACTGGTTGTCGTGGAGGTCCAGCCCGCTAACTCGGCCAGTGTCGTCGGTGGCAACGCCGTGCCATGTGCCGACCGGCGCGTCATTCAGCCAGTTTTGGTTATTGGCCCAGCCAGGTCCGTCCGTAGCATTGAAAAGAGCAACCAGCGCTTCCCGCTCCGCTGGAGGTGGCGGCGCATCGCCGCAGAACGGTAGGCCGCCCAGGTCTGAGCGGTCCATATTCAACTGGCGCCGCAGACGGCTTGGTACGCACCCGCGCAAGTGGTTGTCGTTGAGGTGCAGCCATTCGAGGTTGGCGAGGTCGCCCAACTCAGGCGGTACCTCCCCGCTCAACTGGTTCCCGGAGAGGCTCAGCCCTCTCAGGTTGGCGAGGCCGCCCAACTCAGGCGGTATCTCCCCGCTCAACTGGGTCCGGGACAGGTACAGCCCTTTCAGGTTGGCGAGGTTGCCCAACTCCGGCGGTATCTCCCCGCTTAACTGGGTCCGGGAGAGGCCCAGCCATTCCAGGTTGGCGAGATTGCCCAACTCCGACGGAATCTCCCCGTTCAACGGGTTTGAGGACAGGTACAGCCCCGTCAGGTTGGCGAGGTCGCCCAACTCCGACGGAATCTCCCCGTTCAACTGGTTTGAGGAGAGGTCCAGCCGTGTCAGGTTGGCGAGGTTGTCCAACCCCGCCGGTAGCTCCCCGTTCAACCGGTTTGAGGAGAGGTCCAGCCGCGTCAGGTTGGCGAGGTCGACCAACTCCGCCGGTATCTTTCCGCTTAACCGGTTCCGGGAGAGGTCCAACTGCGTCAGGTTGGCGAGGTTGCCCAACTCCGGCGGTAGGCCCCCGCTCAACTGGTTTTCGCGGATGCGCAGCATTTCCAGATTGACGAGGTTGCCCAACTCCGCCGGTATCTCCCCGCTCAAACGGTTCTGGTATAGGTCCAGCCGCGTCAGGTTGGCGAGGTTGCCCAACTCCGCCGGTAGCTCCCCGCCCAAGTACCTCTCGCCGAGCGTGACTCCCTGGACACGGCCGTTGTCGTCGGTGTCGACACCGGCCCATTCTCTCATTGGCGCGTCGCTCAGCCAGTTTTGGTTATTCCACCATTCCGCTCCGCCCGTAGCATTGTAGAGGACGACCAGTGTTTCCCGGTCCATTTCGGGCGACGTGTTCGCAAAACCGGGCGTGGGTGTGGGCCTTTCTGTTTCCGGCGTTGCCTGCGCAATCGGCGGGGTGGCTGGGGGCAAGGGCGTGGACAAGTCCGTTTGGGCCGTGGAATGGGGAGTGGGATTGGCGGAGGCCGACGGGGCCGGCGGGGTAGACGCGACGGTAGACCGGCGCGGTAGACGGCGTATCTGAGCCGCCGCAGGCCAGCAGCAAGGCCAGAAAGACCAACCCGATAGACAAGGCCATGGCGGGAAAGCGGGAAAGCGCTTTGGGCATTACCGTTGCTCCAAGGCCTTGATTCGGGTGTGCGAAGCCCGGGCTCGGCAGAAAGCCAAGTGATGGTTTGTAATGGATTATAGTAGGATTTCACGCACGTGCGTAGGAATCCGAAGTTTGAGTTATATCGGCCCACAATCCCAAATAAAAAGCCCTGAGATGGCGCCAAGGCTGAGTAGGGAAGCCAATTTTGGCAGGGGCGGCAGGATTGGAACACGGGACCACTGGTTTTGGAGACCAGCGCTCCGGCCAGGCTGAGCTACGCTCCTGCGTGGTTCTCTGCGTGGTGCTCCTGCGTGGTGCCCCGGAGGGACTCGACCACCCCCCGCCGGTCGACTCAGGGACGCCGCCGCTCCATCCTCTGAGCTACAGGGGCAGGTGGTGGAGATAGGTGGACTTGACCCTCCAACCTCGGCGTTGCGAACGCCGCGCTCTCCCAGTTGAGCTATATCCCCCAATACCCCTTTTCTGGAGCCCAGCTCCCGATTTCCCCGACTACTTGTCCGTCGCCGGGCCGTCCGCACGCGAGAATTCCCGGGGAAATCAACCCTGATACCAACAGAAATCGTAAGGCGATGCCTCGTCGGATGTCAAATCGCCAACGTCCCGGCGCAGGGCAATCGCATTTTGATGGGAGATGATTTTGAGCGGGTGGTCCTGGTCCCAGGCAGCCCATAGCTTCGATGGTGGTCAGGTATCCCTTCACCTCCAGCAGGAGAGTAGTTCCGGAATCGCGGTGATTTCGTTGGATTCGTTGGATTCGTTGGAGTGGCCCGCCGTGCGGGTCTGGCCCAACACCAGGCGGTTCTCGGACGCCCAGGCGCTCACCATATGCAGAGGCGCCCTGCCTTGGGCCCGGTCGCGGCGCCTCCAGAGAGTTTTGCCGTCAATGGCCACCACTTCGCCCTGGTCCAGTTCGCTTACCTGGCCCACCCAGGCCGTGAAGCTAGTACTCAGTCAACCTGGTTTTAGCATTTATTTAAGAAAACGGACAATTAGGCTATCCTACCTGGTGGGAAGTGTTGTTGGCGGGGGTGGCAGTGATGGTCAGGGACAAGTACGCAGTGCGGCTGGCGCTGGAACAACGGGAAGAACTCGGGCGTCTGATTCGGGTTGGGAAACACACGGCCCGAGTCACCGCCAGGGCCCGGATTCTCCTCAAGAGCGACGACGGTTGGCGGGCTCCCCAAGTGGCTGAAGCTGTGGATGTGGCTCTGGGCACGGTGTACCGGGTCAAGCAGCGCTTTACCGAAGAAGGGTTGGCCGGGGTTCTGAAGGACCGTCCCCAGGCCAACCGGCGCCGGAAGCTGGACGACCGGGGCGAGGCCCACCTGATCGCCCTGGCTTGCAGCCCGCCGCCGGCAGGTCATGACCACTGGACCCTGCGCCTGCTGGCTGGCAAGGTGGTGGAGTTGAAGTTGGCCTCATCCATGTCCCACGAAGGGGTGCGCAAGCGTCTCAAAAAACGATCTCAAGCCCTGGCAGAAGAAGGAATGGTGCATTCCCAAGGTGAGCGCGGAGTTCGTGGCCAACATGGAGGACCTGCTGGACCTCTACGCCGAACCCTATGACCCCCGAAGGCCGGTGGTCTGCTTCGACGAGACCTCGACCCAGTTGTTGGCCCAGACGCGGCCATCTCTGCCGCCCCGGCCCGGAATTCCGCTGCGGCAGGACTACGAGTACCGGAGGGAGGGCGTCCGCAACCTGTTCCTGGCCTGTGAGCCGCTGGCGGGATGGCGTCACGTGGCGGTGACCCAGCGGCGCACGATGGAGGACTTCGCCCATCAGATGCGTTGGCTGGTGGACGAAGCTTATCCGGATACCCCGGTGGTGCGGGTGGTCATGGACAACCTGAACACGCACCGTCCGGCGTCCCTGTACGAGACGTTCCCGGCGGCAGAAGCCCGGCGGATTGCCAAGCGGCTGGAGTTCCACTACACCCCCAAGCACGGAAGTTGGTTGAACATGGCGGAAATCGAGTTCAGCGTGCTATCCCGCTCCTGTTTGAAGCAGCGACTCCCCGACGAGGAGGCGCTCCGGCGGGAAGTCCAGGCTCTGGTCAAGGAACGCAACGCCGCCCAAGCCACCATCAACTGGAGGTTCAACACCCGGGACGCCCGAACCAAACTTCACCGCCTTTACCCTTTTGATTCCAAAGTTGACTGAGTACTAGTACTGAGCATTCCTATGCCCGCGTTCCGGGCCGTGCCGGGGTAAGTAACTGCCGAGCCCGCTCTGCACGTGTATTCTCATGGCGAGGCGTGTCGTCCGGACGAAGGCCGAATTGACATTGGTGCGGCTTGCCCGGTACTGAGCATGGTCCGGGAGTCTTACGGCTGCATCTTTGAAATCAGGGTTTCCTGGTCTGGCCCGCCGGGGAGTTGTCTTGGACCGGGCGCGCCGACTCGCCCTTCCATGACTTTATTGTATGCCGGTCAGAGTCCCCTGGCTCTTGACCAACTCGCGGGACAGGAAAGGTGGGCTGGTGATTGCTCGGCCTGTCGGTGTGGGGTGGTCCCGGACCTGGCGCCGCCGTTGCCGGGGGCTTGGGACTGGCGTCTCTTTCCCGCTCTTATATCTGGGGTAGAAATCTGCCGCCAGGTTGTACGCGAACCCCCGGTCTCTGGTGCGGAAGCTCTGCGCTTCGCGCTTCTCGGCCTGCTATCTGGTCTCAGGCGGACTTTCCGTTGGTTGCTGTTCAGCGCCAACTACTTCTGCCGGGTGAACCAGACTAACCGCCGGTGCCGACTTCGATCTCGATCCTGCAATGGTCACTGGGTCCCCAGACCGACGGTTCGTTCAAGGCCCGTACCGTTACAGGATGCGCCAGTTCCTTCGACGCAAAGACAGAGTCCAGTTGACGGGTGGCCGTCCCCGGGGTCTGCCCGCTGTGATGGAAGGTGGGAACATTCAGGCTGCCCTTGGGAAGTTCCCCCGGCCAGGGTTCTGCCTGCCGCCCGTTGGGGAATTGTGGCCCCAGATAAGCGAGTCCGATTGCCTCCATGCGGTCGAAGACCGACTGGTAGCGTGGAGAGGGGCTTCGTCCACCCTCCTCGTACCCGTAAAGGATGTTCAGGTCCCCGGCCGCCAGAATCCGGCTGGGATATCTCCACCGAGGAACACCTCAATATCGGAGATCAGGCGGTGCGCTGAGGCGTCGGCGTACATCCACCGTTTGTTCCGGTACGTCTTTTCCCAGGGGGTATACATGGAGATTGCCAAGATGGGCTCGCCTTCTGTCGGAGTGATCCTGGCCGCCGCCAGGGTTCCTGAGAGACTGGGAACGAATCTTCCGTTGGCGGCACCCTCAATTGGTTCGCTCTCGAGCCATTCCCCTTTGGCCTGGTCCGACAGGCGTACCACCGCCGTTCTCCACGGCCTGGAATCCAGGAGGTCTGCCATGGCGCTGGACCCGCCTCGACCAGAGTGGCTACTGGACTACGGGGTTTCCGGGCCTCCTGCAGGAGAGCAACGTCCAAGTCCGAGTCCAGCAGATCGTTCCACGGGTTGAGCCTCCCGTTGATGTTCCAACTGATCAGCTTCAGCATTTTCGAGTGCGCCCAGGGAGAGCGGGGCAGTTTCTTTGACCCTATCACGGCGCCTCATCCCTTCCAAGCCCGCAGCGAGCGAGTCACTTCTGCTGCCAGCGTCGCCAACCCAACCTTTCCTGATCTTGGATGCGCTCAATCCGCACCCGCATTGCCTCATTGAGAGATGTTACCGAAACTTTAGCGCCGGGGGTCCTGCCCGGCTCCTCCTCATCTCCACCCGTGGGGCCAGGCTTCGTGGCCAGATTTCCTGGAGGTTGCCTGAGTTTCCCGGAGAAGGGACACTATGTGCTTCCCGGTACTCGCGGTGCGTGTGGTGTGTTTCGTCCGGGAACGCGGGGCTCCGGCCTGGAGCCAGAGGGGTCGGTGTGGAGTTTTCGTTCGGGGACTGTTGCTTCCACAGCGCCGGCTTCCCTGTGGGAGAAGTGTCGGTCTGTGCGGGAGTTCGAGATGCCGCGCCTTCCCGGCCGGGGCCACAGCTTCCTGGGGTTGGGGGTCTGGAATGGTCAGGCCTGCCGGAGCCGATCCAGCTCAGCCTCCAGTTCCCGGACCCGAGCCTCGGCTGCCTCGGCTCGGACCCGTTCCTGGGCGAAGGTGGCAATGTGTTGCCCGGTCTCCGGGTCGTGCCAGCCCAGATGTCCGTGGTCCCACCGGAGGAGGAGGTTGAGCACATTGCTGTACCCCTGCAGGACCCCTTCCTCGAGGGTCTCGATGGTGACCGGTTCATATTGGCCATCCACCAGCCGGTCGCCGGCGAGACGGGTCCCGTGGAACTCCCCGGTCTCGTCGAACCTCCAGTACTCGGGGATTCCCAGGTCGGCATAGGCTGTCCTCTTCTCCACCACATCCTGCCGGCCGGTGCTCCGAGAGGCGATTTCCAGGACGAAGTCCGGCGGCTTCCCCTGCTCCGAGATGACGTATCCGTTGTTTTCCCGGTGGGCTTCCGTGTCCGCGCCCAGGGCGATGAGCAGGTCCGGCGCCATCCGGTCTGCCGCAGGAGCTCCCGTCTCTCTGGTCAGGTACCTCTCGCCGGCCACGATGGTTGTTTCGGGGTTGCCCAGGTGCCGGGCCACGTGGTGGACGCTGCCGCTCAGGGTCAGGTGGTCGAAGCTGGTCATGTCCTCTGGGTCACCCTCCGGGGGGTCCGGGAGGACGAAACTCCCCCGGCGTTTCTTAGCGGCTGCCTCTGGTTGTCGGGTGGTCATGTCGGACCTCTGCGGTCGGGCTGCGCTGGTTCGGGTTTATTTGCTGAGGTTCTCTGGCTTTCCGGCTGGTTGGGGACGCCCGGCGTCGGCTTGCTCGCGGTCCCCGTTGTGGGGTCACGGCCTTCGAAGGTTGTGTCCGGTATTCTAGCCCACCGTTCCCGGCTGGGGAAGGGAGTCTCGTCCCCTGCTGGGTGTGGGATGGTCCGCACTGGTGTTCCCGTTATGAGCCTTGGGCTTTTGGCTCGTTCAGGTGGTAGGCGGCATCCGCCCGGTACCTGGGTGACTGCTCCGACCAGACCCGGGTCATCGCATCGTACTCATTGGCGGTGAGCACCGTGGTCCCAAAGCTCACCGCTCCTGGCTCGAGTACCATGTTCTTCTCGATCTTGGGTCCCAGGCTGACCGGCCTGCCTGCGCTGGCCTCCTCGTCCAGTTCCAAAGACTCGCTGTCGACCGTGACGGATATCCGGTCTCGGTCGTCATCCTGCGTCAATGTCACGACGATGGCCTTTCCCTTCCTGGTGGTCTTGGCCAGGGGTATGCTCATCTGCTTCTCTCCGCGGGGTTTTCCTGTCCATGAAGGTCCTGTCTGGTGGAATTTGGCGTTCAGCCAGCTTCTGACCCTATTCCTCTTGAGGGTACTCCACCAGCCCGGGCTATCCTGGCGTTGAGTCCCTAGATGACCTCGTCGCTTATAGATTTGCCGAGCCCTTTCGCCGGGTGTTTCCCGAGGATTGCCTTTATTCCGTGAGAGCTGTGATTTCCAAGCCCGGCCTGCCTGGTCAGGACTTGGATGTGTGCCATTTGTTCCTGGGTGGCTGCGTCTGTTCTTGGCATTGCTCTGTTTCTCCTCAGGGTTGCGGCGTTAAGGTCCTTGTTGGAATGGCGATTCCGATTTCGGGATGCGTATGAGAAGTTGTTCAGAGAGCTTATTCCACCCGGGGTTTCCGGCAGCGTGGACCAGCCAGGGCCTTCCTCCAATTCCCGCGCCAGCCGGTCGTATTCCCTCCAGCATAGGTCGAATTCCTGGGGGCCAGTCTCCTGTGTCCCAGGCTTCCTTTACGGCTGGCCAGTGGTGCTTTTACGTGGCTGAGCTTGGTCTCAGCGTTCAAGTGGAGAGATGGACCGCCATTTGTCCGGTCACTTTGGTAAGTGCTGTCCGGGTGTGTTAGGACCATCTCGGACAGATCCAGGAGCCGCAGAAGTAACTGTCCCCACCCTTACTGCGGCCTTCCCACTTGGTGTTGCATTCGAACCAGGAATTGGTGATCGGTTACTTTGCGGTTAACCTGATCTCCAACTCCGGCGGCGCTCCACCCGGCAGGGCCTTCTTTTGGATGTATAGGTTGCTCACAGCCGCATCTTCTTCAACGGCGTCATAACGATAAGTGTTCTTGGTCTCCTTGGATAGCTTGATGGTAATGGTGATCGGCTCCGTGGATTCCATGTTGGATACTCCTTCATCGGCCTTACTGGGTCGCTCAGAATCAGGTACTGGTATGGTTCCTTTCAAGCCCGGGCGTTCATGCTACGACCTGCCATAGCGCAATGTCCGCGGACGGGACAGTCCCCACACTTGGGCGCATGGGCCGTACAGACCAGAGTTCCCATGTCTAGTGGGGCCTGGTTCCACTTGTCAATAACAATCCGCCGAAACAATCCCCCGATAACAATCCCCCGATAACAATCCCCCGATGCTGCCATCAAGGATTCCCGCGCCTGAGTTTTCGACAGGTATGGGGAACTCTTCGAACTGGAAGCTGTCTCGTGAGTTCGGTGGCAGACCGACCCGGCACACCCCGTCTGCCACAGCAGGCGTGGCAGTTTGCTATGGCGTAGACCCCGGCACGCTCTGCATCGACCAGCTTGGGAAAGCGTCCTCCTCCGGGTTATCGGTCAGGCGGGTCTGGCCCGAGCCGTCAGCGTTCATCACGTAGACCTCCCGGTTTCCGTCTCGCTCGGAAACAAACGCGATGCGGCGTCCGTCCGGCGACCAGCTTGGGAAAGCGTCCAACGCTGGGTTATCGGTCAGGCGGGTCTGGCCCGAGCCGTCCGCGTTCATCACGTAGACCTCTTCGTTCCCATCACGGTCTGAGAAGAAGGCGATGCGGCGTCCGTCCGGCGACCAGCTTGAGTAAGCATCCAACGCCGGGTTCTCGGTCAGGCGGGTCTGGCCCGAGCCGTCAGCGTTCATCACGTAGACCTCTTCGTTCCCATCACGGTCTGAGAAGAAGGCGATGCGGCGTCCGTCTGGCGACCAACTTGGGACAACGTCCAATGCCGGGTTATCGGTCAGGCGGGTCTGGCCCGAGCCGTCAGCGTTCATCACGTAGACCTCTTCGTTCCCATCACGGTCTGAGAAGAAGGCGATGCGGCGTCCGTCTGGCGACCAACTTGGGACAACGTCCAATGCCGGGTTATCGGTCAGGCGGGTCTGGCCCGAGCCGTCAGCGTTCATCACGTAGACCTCTTCGTTCCCGTCACGGTCTGAGGTGAACGCGATCCGGCGTCCGTCCGGCGACCATCTTGAGACAGCGTCCAACGCCGGGTTATCGGTCAGGCGGGTCTGGCCCGAGCCGTCCGCGTTCATCACGTAGACCTCTTCGTTCCCGTCACGCTCCGAGTGGAAGGTGATCTGCAAGGGGGTCCGGGTTGGCGTAGGTGTCGACGTGGCCGCTGGCGCCGTGCTTGAGTTGGACGCGGACCTCGGGATGCTCGAAATCGGCCAGCTTGGGCGAGCGTCCCAAGCGGGGTTATCGGTCAGGCGGGTCTGGTCAGAGCCGTCCGCATTCATCACGTAGACCTCAACGTTGCCGTCACGGTCCGAGGCGAACACGATGCGGCGTCCATCCGGCGACCAGCTTGCGTCGAAATCATTCCCCGGGTTATCGGTCAGGCGGGTCTGGTCGGAGCCGTCCGCGTTCATCACGTAGATCCCCCAGTTCCCGTCACGTTTCGATTGGAACACGATGCGGCTTCCGTCCGGCGACCAGCTTGGGTGGAGATCATACTCGGGGCTCTCGGTCAGGCGGGTCTGGTCGGAACCGTCAGCATTCATCACGTAGACCTCAATGTTCCCGTCGAGGTTCGAGGCGAACGCGATCCGCCGTCCATCCGGCGACCAGCTTGGGTCGAGATCGTTCACCGAGCTATTGGTCAGGCGGGTCTGGTCGGAGCCGTCAGCATTCATCACGTAGATCTCGCCGTTACCGTCCCGGCGCGATTGGAACGCGATACGGCGTCCGTCCGGCGACCAGCTTGGTGTTTGATCCCTCGCCGAGTTATCGGTCAGGCGGGTCTGGCCGGAGCCGTCCGCATTCATCACGTAGACCTCAACGTTCCCGTCACGGTCCGATTGGAACGCGATGCGGCGTCCATCTGGCGACCAGCTTGGTGCTTCCTCCCAAGCCGAGTTATCGGTCAAGCGGGTCTGGCCGGAGCCGTCCGCGTTCATAACGTAGACCTCTTGGTTACCGTCGCGGTCCGAGAGGAACACTATCTGCAAGGGCGTCTGGGGTGGAGTGGGCGCGGCCGTCGGCTCGGGCGTTGTCGCCGCGGTGGAGATTGACCCTTGGGACGCTTCGCAGAACGGCAGGCCGGCTATATCCGTGGACCCGATATCGAATCGCAATCGGCCTTCAAGTTCTGCGGGAACACATCCTGTGATCGAATTCCCGTTGATCTTCCAGGCGAACAGCCTGCTCATATTCCCCCATTCCTGAGGGATTTCTCCGGCCAACTGATTGTTGTTAATGTAAAAGGACTGCACTTTTGCGAGATTGCCCAGTTCCTTCGGCAAGCTGCCGCTCAGGCGGTTTCTTCTCAGGTTTATGTGGGTCAGCTCGGAGAAACCGCCCAACCAGGCTGGCAAGCTTCCGGTAAATTGATTGTCTCCCAAGGCGAACCTGGTCAGATTGGTCAGATTGGCCATTGACGCTGGAATCTCTCCGCTCAAACGGTTTCCGGCAAGTTCAAGATGTTTCAGATTGTAGAGTTGTCCGAGCTCAGGAGGAATGGGCCCGCTAAGATCGTTTCGGTCCATCCAGAGCGATTCCAAACTGGCCAGATTGCCCAAATCCGGTGGAATTTGGCCACTCAACTGGTTGATCGCCAGGCCCAGCGAGGTCAGTAGGGACAGGTTGCCCAGCGATGAGGGGATTTCACCAGTCAGCTGGTTGTCGGACAGGATGAGCGAGGTCAGTTGGGAGAGGGTCCCCAGTCCCGGCGGAATCTCGCTCTGCAGCTCGTTGGAGGAGAGGTTCAGTACCGTCAGCATGGCGAGGTTGCCCAGCTCTGCCGGCAGCTGTCCCTTCAGACCATTTCCCTTACGATTGGTTCGGTCGAAGAAATTAAGCTCTGTCACCCGCCCCCCGGCGTCGGTTGTAACGCCGTGCCACTCACCGAGAGGCCTGTCGGTCAGCCAGTTCTCGTTGTTGGCCCAGTTGGGCCCGCCGGTCGCGTGGTAGAACACCTCCAAAATATCCCTGTCCGTGAAGGCCGGCGCCGCGGTGGGTGCAATTGTCGGAGTAGCCGTCGGCACAAGCATGGCCGTGGGCCCCGGAATCTGCGTTGCCTCTGGCGTGGTGGTCGGTTTGGGCGTGGGATCGGTCGCTGCATTAGTGGGTGGCGGTTCGGTGGGCTCAGGCTCCTCCGTAGCAGTTTGCCCTCCACAGGCGGAGAGGGGTGTCATCAGGAACAACAGGATCGTCACGCCAAGCAGTGGGTAGGCCATTCGCCGAGAAAGCATCCCGGTCATATCGCACTCCTCATGATTCAATGACCAACAGGGCGAAAGGTCTGATTTCTCCGCCGCAAACATTTGCCCTTAAGTCCAAACCCCAAGAACGGTGGATGGTACCACAGGTGAGGTGGGCCCGGTTTCTTGGACAACCGGTTAAGTGATGGTCCCGATCATTGACCAACAGATCCAACACCACTGCCAAGGCCACCCTGGTTACCATGGGTTTCTGGCGGCCAACCTCAATGTTCCCCCGTAACTGCCGGCCATGCGCCTCCCAATCCGACGCCGAGGGTATGAATCATGGGATCGATGCCAGACTCCCCGCCGGTCCGGCGTCAACTCCACGTAAACCAGGGTGGTTGAGAAACGCCGGTACCCGGCGCTGACCATCCGTCACCCGTTGCATCTCAGGGCCAAGGAGAGGATCCGGAGTCCCCACTACCGGCTGGAGATGGCTCGCCTCCGGACCATCGCTGAAGGAGCGTTTGCATCTCTGGACCGGCTGGGTCGGTCCAGGCCCCGGCTGCGGGCGCTCTGGAAATGTGCTACCTGCCAGCTGCTCTCGGCGAGCCCGGCGAGGGCTGCGGCACCGACCGTGGACTCGTTGAAGGATGTCGCCTTTCGTTCTTATGCCAGCTTAAGGCGTTCACCCTTCGGCTCCGGAATTGGGTCGCCGAACTCCTGTGCCGTTTCAATCCACAGGTCGATGGCCTCGTTGATGTGTGCCAACGCCTTCTCCTGGCTGTCACCGTGAGCGGCGCATCCGGGGAGTTCCGGAGCTTCGGCCACAAAGGCCCCGTCTTCGTTGCTCCAATAGATAATAATCTCGTACTTGTGCATCAATCCTCAACTTCCGACGGGTATCTCAGGATTATCTGACGGACCTGTCGTACCTGGTAGGGTTTGGCGCGGCTCCCGTCGCGCTGCAGGTTCAGCCGTTCTCGTATGCCTTCCTTCCTGAAAATGTGGTGACTTCCCCGCACCCGCTCAACGAATCCGAGGCGCAACAGGAATGCGCGGAGTTCGTCGAACCGGATATTGGCGTCCGACCGGCCGCTTAAAATTCTCTGCCGTAGTTCTACATACTGGTTCACAGGAATATTGTCTCATGGGAGGAAGTCTTAAATGTGGTGATGCCGGCTACCGTTATTCCCCGGCCGGTCCGTAGACGATCTGTGGTGGGAATCCGTTTTCACCTACGAAGCGAACGGGGTTGCGCAACGTGCGGAATTCGCGCAGGACCTGCCTCCCCACATACCTCAGTTACGCCTCCATATCGGCGGGTTCCCCCACGAATCCCCAACGCCCCTCGTCTGCTGGCGACTGTATCCACGACTTGACGCGGTACGCGCCCAGCATCCGGTCCCGCGAGCGAGCGAGCACAAGATAACCCGCCGAGTCCTCCTGCGAGCCGGGATTCATGGCCCACCAACCCCGGGCGGCGGCGTAGACATCGGCGGGATAGATCAGGGACAGGTCATCGCCCTAGGGACCGACCAATGAACAGTAGCAGGAAGGGCTCGTTGGAAACAAAGTCCTCGGTGTAATCGTAGAAGTCAGGGTCAAGAGCCAGGCATCGCCTCACTTTGGAATGCCACGCGAAGACGTTAGCAGTCGCCACGACGTTGGGGAAGATACCACAAGGAGTTCGGCCATGGTGCTGTTCCCGACGGGTTACACTGGTCGCGATCCTGCCCAAGGAAGTTCCGACGATGACGACGTCCTCCATCACCAAGATTTACTGAGGTGGACCCCATTAGTTGGACAGGATTGAGATGGAATTAAGCTAGAGTCCCGCCGGTCCCGCCCCACCTTTCGAGGCTGCTGGTGAGCATCGACGGGCTGCCAGCGCCCGACGGGACCGCGGTCACGGCCTGGATGGACGGCGCGTTGGCAGCGACGGCGCTGACCACCAACGGCGCGGCTATTATCAGGATAGAGGGGGACGGCTCGGACAGCGGGAGGGCCATCAGCTTTATCATTGGGGTACTGACCGGGGGCGTGACCGAGGACCTGCCCACCGCCGAGGTGGACTTCTGGGAGCAGGGCGGCCACGTCGAAAAGAACTTCGCCATCTCGGCCTACACCGCCCCGAGAACACCGGCCGATGCGTTTGCGCCGCTGATCGACCACCTGGTTGACGGCCGGGTCAACCTGATCGGCGTGTTCTGGTTCAACGACGAAACCCAGTCCTACCTGTCCTATGACCCGGACCCGGACTTCGCCTTCTTCAACGACCTGGAAGCAGTCCAAAGCCAACAGGCCTTCTGGCTGCGCCTCCCTGCGCCGCAGCACTTCCTGGGCAGAAGCCGCCCCGCCGGCTGGAACCTGGTGGAGTTGCCCTAGAAGTCTGGCCGGAAAGCCATTGGCCGGGTTTCGCGCTACCCCATTCCGGCGTATTACAGACTTGAACAGCATTATAGTATATGTAATGCGTCTCAAAAACCTACTATTACATCGATATTCGATGTTGAGAAAACGGCAGCTTGGAGAGAATCGGGGTTTCCGTCCGAGTTTCTAGGGGGGTGTCTGAGGACCAGCGGCTGAAATTGCTGTGCGCCGGGGCAGGCGGTGGGTTATGGGACCCGGTGGACACGGTCCATGTCTATCCAGTATTATATTGACTAATGCTGTACAATGAGCTACTCTCTTGGCATGGTATACGTTGCCAGCCGTAAGGCCGCTGCGATGTTGGGCCTGCATCCCCAAACGCTGAGAAGGTATGCAAACCAGGGCAAAATCCCCCATTACCGCAACTCCGCTGGACAACGTCTATACGACGTTGATGCCTACCTGCACGGGACAGCCAAGCCCACCGTCGTATGCTATTGCCGGGTCAGCTCTGCCAAGCAGCGAGGCGACCTCAACCGACAGATTGCGCGCATGCGGGAGCTCTACCCCGACGCTGAAATCATCAGCGACGTCGCAGGTGGCCTCAACTGGAAGCGACGGGGACTGCTCTCCATACTGGAGCGACTTCATCGGGGAGATAAGCTCGAAGTTGTGGTTGCCCACCGGGACCGACTGGCCCGGTTCGGCTTTGACCTCATCGAGTGGCTTGTCCAGCAGAACGGCGGCTCAGTCGTGGTTCTCAATCACTCAGATGCCAGTCCCGAATCCGAGCTTACCGAAGATCTACTCGCCGTCCTCCATACGTTCAGCTGTCGGATGCACGGACTCCGACGCTACAGAACAGCAATCGCGCAGGATCAGGGTCTATCCGAACATCCAGCAGAAGGCTCGGATAGCGACTTGGCTGGAAGCGAGCAGGTGGACATACAACCTGACGGTTGAGATCCTGCAGTCAGGCATACCAACCAACTGGAAGTACATCGCCAGCATGGTAATGCCGGAGCTAAAACTGCTCCATCCTGAGTGGACTGACGTCCCCTACCAGGTGAAGCGTACCGCGGTGCGCGACGCCTGCCGGGCCATGAGCAACGTCAAGAAGTTCAACCAACAACTGGCTCAACACCACCGGGGTGGAAAGCGACTGGACGAAGAGTTCGCCGAACTCAACTTTCGCAGCCGCAAGAACCCCCGTCAGTCCTGCTACATCCCCGACGACGCTGTTTTTCAACACGGTATCTACCCAAAGATTATAGGACCGCTGCGGATGGCCGAGGCCGCCCCGGCGGGGCAGAAGGAATGCCGACTGGTAAAGGAACGCGGCCTGTACTGGCTGGTCGTTCCATACCCAGCGCAATGCGACACCCAAGCGGCGATGGCGTAGTGGCGCTCGACCCCGGCGTTCGTACCTTTCTCACGTACTTTTCCGAAACCGACTGCGGCAGGATCGCCCATCACGCCTTTGGACGCATCCAACGGCTCTGCCACCATCTGGACGACCTGATCAGCCGCACCGACACTGAACCGAGCCGCCGGAAGCGCCGCCAGATGCGGCAGGCACAAGCCCGTATGCGGCAACGAATCGTCAACCTGGTGGACGAACTGCATTGGCAGGCTGCGCGCTGGCTGACCAGCACTTACAAGGTCATCCTGCTCCCGGCCTTCGAGACTCAGGACATGACACGTCGTGCCGGACGACGGATCCGCAGCAAGACCGCTCGGATGATGCTTAGCTTCCGCCACTACGAGTTCAAGCGGCGTTTGCGCTGGAAGGCCTGGCAACGGGGTGCACTGGTGATTGATGTCAATGAGGCATACACCAGCAAGACCCGCAGTTGGGACGGCGCCATCAAGTCCAACTTGGGTGGCGCCACCGTGATCAAGGACGGAAATGGTTTCGGAATGGACAGAGACGTGAACGGCGCCCGTGGGATATTCCTGCGGGCTTTGGGAGACAGCCCCTTCCTGCGTGGCTTGCTCACGCAGGTTGCATCGCAAACAACGCTCGCAACGTCGAACATTGTTTAGCGTTTTACTGTCGGTATCGAAGCCTGGGACAATGTCTGGTACAACGGGCGCAGCAAAGAGTTAAGCCACGGTGGGGCGCTGGGCCTTCATCTGCCTGGATGGGAAGTAGTGAAAGGGGTAGAGCACCATTGGTTGACCGCGGACCAAACCATGGATGTCATGCTGGACCGAGGAGAAATAGACGCAGCGACATTGATGTTATCAGGTGGCCCCGTTACTGCGGGAGACCCCACCGTTATTGACCGTTATGGGGGAACTCCGATCGAAGGCAATCCTCGCATTCGGCAGCTGTTGCCAGACGGGGGAAGAGCAGTGAGCGCCGAATACTATCAAAGGTTCGGACTTTACCCTACCAATCACCACGTGATAGTGCAGAACCGAATCCTCAGAGAGCATCCCTGGGTAGCCCAAGAACTCTGCAACGCCTTCCGAAAGTCCACAAGGGTGGCATACGAACGGGCCAGGCAAGCTCAATCGGCCTACCTCTTGCATGAAGGAAATGACTTCCGAGAGCAAGCGGCGGTATTCGGGGAAGACCCCTACCCCGTGGGACTCAGCCAAATGGGCAAAAACGTGGAGAGGGCAATCCAGGGCTCACTGGAAAGTGGGTTGATCAGAGAGCCGCTACGGCTGGAGGACGTTTATTACCATACGATCTTGGATTACTAGGGCGAATCGACAATTGCTAACCCCATATGATTGAGGCTACCGAGTAGAGAGCCGGCAGAAAATACGAACTCTTCCTGTCATACCGTGTTGCGATTCTGCGCCACTGTTTCAGTTTGTTGAAGGCCCGTTCAATCAGGTTCCTTCGCTTATAAAGTTCCCGGTCGTATTCCCAAGGTTCCCTCCGGTTTGACTTAGGCGGTATCCACCGATGGACAGGGATGGATGGATCAAGGCCGGCATCAAGGTGCCGGTCAATCTCACGGTGCGGCAGGTGAAGTACGCCACCCGCTGCACCGGTATTGCCCTCTCCGTTTTCAATCTCATGGTAGGTACTCAAGAGAATTGCGCTACTCAAAGTGGGAGTGCTTTGTGGGGCTTTCACACCTAGCGTGTATTGGTAAACCACGCGAGAACAGGGGTGAACTCTGCTTTTCTCACCCGCTGCTGGATTATTCTATGGTCTGCGTCGCTTGGATTGGGTATTTCCTGAACTCTAATTGGAGTAACGCAATTTTCTAAAAGTTAATTTTGAAGTCGACTCACCATGTCTCTCAGCCGGATGACTGCGTCCGGTATCTCTTCTGCGATGAGACGGCGATTCAGCGGCGGGTGCTCATGGGCGTAGACTGCTGCTCCCCCGAACTCGGAGAGGTAGCGGTGGTTCTCGCCGGGTACTTCTTCGTCCCGCCTGATGATCTCGTGGTCTCTGAGGAGTTGGGTGAGGATTGTGAGATTGTGGCCGTCGCGGCCGCTGGTGGGGTATTCGTAGCCATGCGCTGCTATGACGGCCTTGTAGGCGAACTCCAGGGCGTTCTGGGCTACTCTGCCGAACTGCTTGTCGTCTCCGGCATCCAAGATACCTGCTTTTTTTATGGCGTCTATCCAGTCGGCCGCTCCGGTGGCGTCGTTTATCTTCTGTTCGACGTCCTCCCAGTCTACTTCTTCGTCTTCGTATTCAACTGGGTGCTCGAGGCTTTCGTCGGACATGACAGGGTGACCCTCTTTGATAATCGTGTTGGCCATGTTGTTTTTGAGGCGGGTTCGGCTTAGGAAATCCGTTTCTAACATGCAGATGATATCGATTCCTGACGCCTCTGGTATCAGGGCCTTTTGAATCTGCCGGGCTCTCTGGCGCGTGTCCTCCAACCAGGATTCTGGCGGCGTATTTGCTGTGATGATGAGCAGGTCGATATCCGAATTGTTGCGGTGGTCTCCGCGGGCCCGGGAGCCAAACAGGAATGTTTGTCTGACTCCGGCAATCTTATGGATATGCCGGGCTATGTCCAGTGCACGCTGGTCGGCTTTTGGCGTAGTCATCTCTGTTCCTCTGGAGGCTTGCAAATAGAGGCTTGCTGAATTCAGGGCGAGTCAACGGGTCTCGTCTGCGTTCCGGCGTGCAGCGCTGCCTCCCCGCGGAGGGAGGGGTCCTCGCGCTTGGCGCCCTTTCGGGCTACCGGCGGCAGCCGCTCTTGGATCTGGAGCCGGGTACTGAGGGGTGTCTGCTGCATGGTTCCTTCAGCTTATGTGGTCTTAGAGAGTTACGCTCCTCAAAAGGGGAGCGCTTTCTGGAGCTTCCACATTCGGCGTGTATCGGTAGACTCCGCGGGAACGGAGACGACCTCCGCTTTTCTCACCCGCTGCCCGGATTATTTTATGGTCAGTTTAGCTTAAATGGGGGTCTCCTGGACTCTGTTCGGAGTAGCGCAATTTTTGGGCTACTCACCAAATGGCCCGCACCCAATGCCCCAGCCGACGGCCCAGCCCCATGGAAGTCCACTGCCCGTCTCGCCAGTTCGATGTCCTCGGATGCGATTCGGTCGAGAACCTGGATGGTGACTCGCTCTTTGTTTTTCACGTCGTCGGAGACACAGGGACGGTCTGCTACTGTTTTTGCCAGTTCGAGATCAGCATGTGCAATTCTGCCCAGGGCAGCGACGAAGTTCCGCTCGCCACCGGTCACGTCATCTGTAACCCATGGAAACCCGGCGACCTCGTTGCCAAGATCCGCGCTGGTTAGCCATAGATCGATGAGCAACTCGGCGACGAAGCCATGGGAATCCGCCGGTGGGTTCTCAAACCACGGGACAATCTCGGAGAGGCGGGAGGCGGCGATCTCTTCCGCTGTGGGCGTTGGCGTGGGTGTGGTGGTCGGGGGCCGAATAGCCATCGATGCAGGTTGGGGATCCGCTGTTGGTTTCCGGATGGGTGTAGCCGTCGCGTCTGGGGCCGATGTGGGTATGCCGGAGAGCGTCGGACTGGGCATGGACGCAGCCGCCCCGGTTGGAGTCCGGGTGGGTATGCCGGAGAGCGTCGGACTGGGCATGGACGCAGCCGCCCTGGTTGGAGTCCGGGTGGGCGTGCCGGAGGGCGTCGGACTGGGCATGGACGCAGCCGCCCCGGTTGGAGTCCGGGTGGGCGTGCCGGAGGGCGCCGGGGTTGATGTTGCAAGTGTATTGGGGATGTCGGCCGGCTGCGTTGCAGCTCTGGGCACGGGCCCGTTATCACACGCCCCCAGGAGAACCACGGTCGTCACGAAGATCAGAACGAAGCACGCAACCCGGCGGCACGCCGGTGATAGTTTGGGCCCTGGCAAGCCAAGTGTTACTGGCATACCGTATCCACTGCCACACTGTGATAAATCCCCGCAGCTGTCTTCACATTAGGCCATATTCCTGCTCGCCTTCGTTGTTGAGTATGGCTATTGACACCCCAAGCTTGGACCGCAACGGTTAACTTACCAGTAAATAGACCTCTTGCCTCCTGGGAATACCCCGACTGGGAAGCCCAACTCCGTTCCGTAGCGCTAATGATGATGAGTCCACCTCGGACAGATACAGGTGCCCCCAGTTTAGGAGCAGGACTATTGTTTCGCTACCCTGTATGTTGGAACTGTGAAGTGGACCCGGGAAACTGAACAGTCCCCGGGTCCACTTCATATTTCACCGAGCAGCCACCGCACGGAACCCCGGTACTAAGACCGGGTGCTGTATGAATTACGCCATCTGGCGGAGAATTCATTCCTGCACTTCCGACAACGGCGCGCCGCAGTTATTCGGCATTCCAAGAACGAACCGTCCATCCCGGCCATTTTCCAAATCAGGGCGCCGGTGATTTGGACCAGATCAATCCGACGACACTATCCGTTTTCGGGGGCAGGCCCGAAACCCGCCCCGGGTCTTAATTTCCGGGTTCCCAGGAGCCTTGCCGGATCCATACCCGTTTGACAGATCCTGACACGGGCAAATATATTCCCCGACAATCAACACCCTTGCACACCCGCATCATGATTTGCCGGGGGTATGAAATGGTAGGTCGCATCTCTCTTGCCAAGGCCAGGGCCTACCCCGTAGCCTTACTCGTAGCACTGGCCTGTTCAATATTCCTAGGACTGGCGTCCTGCTCCGGCGAACCCGGCCCGACGGCTAGCCCGGATTCCGGACCGACGGCGGCGATTGCACCACCCGCTTCCCCCACAGGTCCCGCCACTGCCGACTCGGTCGTGGAAGTCCGGGCGCCCCAGCCGACACCGGTAGCCCCACCCGGCCCTCCGTTGCCCACGCCGGCAACCATGCTGGCATGGGAGGATGACGGCCTGAACGACCTGGAACGGGTCGCTGCCCAGTCCCTCAGCGCCATCGAGGCCGCCGACCGGGAAACGGCAGATGCGGTCCAGGAGCTTTCCTGGTTGGGGGACGAACTGACTCTGGAAGAGCGGCTGGCCCTGCAGCGCATCGAAGAAATAGCGGCAGAGGATGGGGCTCTGGCACAGGACCTATTGAACCTGCCCTGGGTGGCAGACGAAATAGCCGACGATGAACTGTTGTCAACGGAAGAGATCAGGGACATTGCCCGACAGGACGTATCGCTGGCCCGCCAGGTGGTGAATGCCCCCTGGGTTGCCGACGGATTGAACGCCAATGAGCGACAGACAATAGCTGTCATCGGAGACGCAGCCAGGGAGGATGTCTCAGAGGCCCGGCGACTGTTGGATTTCCCGGAAATTCCGACGACGGATAGTGGCGGGGACTCCTACCCCTTCGATTTTTTGCGCCACGTTTACCTCGATAGCTTCAACGAGGAATTCCCCGAACTGGCCTCGGTTCTCTATTCCTTCCCTGGATTTGGCGATGGCGGTTATAGGATCCTGATACAGACGGTTTCAAGCCTCCTGAGAATTGCAAGACAGGACGAGGAAATGGCCCGCACGGTCCTGGAATGGCCGTGGGTGGCGGATGGCGTAACTTCCGATGAGCGGGACTCCCTGGTAAGAATTTCAAGGGTCATTGATCTGGAGCCCTCGCTGGCCCGCCTGGTGTTGGACTTCCCGTGGATCGCCGACGGAACCAATGATGTCGAGCAGCAGGCCCTGAACATGGGTTGGCAGGTGGCGGGAAACGATCCGGAACAGGCCCGGTTGCTCTTCCGCCAGAGCTGGTTTCAGGACGGCGTTTCAGAGGAAGAGGCGGCGTTGCTGATAGCTCTGAAGAGCGCCTCCAGTTGGACATCCTTCTCCAATGAACTAATTGAGACTGGCCAGGTCCAATCACAGCTTATTGCGTTGCCCTCCGGCGACGTCAAGGTGTTTGTGGTCAGCCGTTCGTCCCTGGAGGAGGCGGCGGAGCACGTTTTCCGGGGCCTTGGGGAGGGGATTGAAGCGATTGAGCATTTCATGGGGGCGCCGTGGGCCAGGGCCAAGGTGATCGTATACCTGGAACCCGAGCTTCAGTACATCACCGAGGTGGCCGGGCTCAATGCCGGAAGCCACATCGTTATCCGCGGAGTGTCTGAGCGCGAGTGGCGAAACTACGTCATCTATCACGAGCTGGCGCACTTCTATTTCGGTTACAGAAATTCTCCCAAATGGCTGGCCGAGGGAGGCGCAAACTTTCTGGAGGCTTACACGCTGCACTTCGGCGGCGGCCTTGCCATGGAGGACCTGTACCAATACGCCCGAAGGGGAGTGGCCTGGTCATGCCTTCCCCAGGGAATAACCAGGGTCAACGACTGGAACGAGGCTACGGCCGGACTGTCGGGCTCGGAATACCATTTGTCACCATTATGGCCATGCACCTATCCTATCGGAGAAACCTTTCTTCTGGGGATGTACGACTCCCTGGGTCATGCCACCGTTGAAGCTGCTCTGCGCGCCCTTTACCGTAGGGGAGAAAGAAGAATTCGCCCCGCCAGCGAGGATGACGTCTACACTATCTTTCTGCGCAATACGCCGGCGGAAGACCGGAACGTGTTCGAAGACACCTACTTTTGCCTCCACGGGCGAGAGATGCCCGGCTTTGCCCGCAGTCCTGCCTGTGAGGTCTATACGCCCATCCCGACCCCGGTTCACCGGGCGGAGCTGGAGATTTTCACCCCCATAACTCCTATTCCCACCCCCGCGGCTACACCGATGCCGGCTCCCCCGGCCACCCCCGAGGTTCTGGACCGGGGAATGGCTGCGGACCGCGCCGCCCTGGTGGCCTTCTATCACGCCACGGGTGGCCGGGACTGGGAGAGCAATGACAATTGGCTCAGTGGAGCACCCATGGGTGAGTGGTATGGCGTCGAAACCGATGACAACGGCCGTGTCGTGGGAATTGACCTGCGGGAGAATTCGTTGAGCGGGCAGATACCGGGGGAGCTCGGCGGTCTCACCAATTTGCAGTGGCTGTTTCTGAACAATGATGCGTTCTCCTGTCAGGAAACCCCCTGCAGGGCAACCTCTCCCACTGCGAACAGGTTGACGGGGACGATCCCGCCCGAACTGGGACAATTGACCAATCTGGAAAGGCTGTACCTGGCGCTCAACCCGCTGAGCGGGGAGATACCCCCGGAACTGGCTGCCCTCGTCAACCTCAGGGAATTGGGCCTGTGGATCAGCCAACTGGGCGGCGGGATTCCTCCCTGGTTGGGCGGTCTGGCCGGACTGGAGATCCTCCACCTCGCAGTGAACAACTTCAGTGGGCCCATTCCCGTGGAACTGGGCGATCTGACCAACCTGAATCGCCTGGAGCTCGGCGTCAACCAGCTGACCGGTACGATTCCAGCCAGCCTGGGGAACCTGACCGGATTGGAGCATCTGGGCTTGAATTCAAACCAGTTGACCGGGTCGATACCGGCTAGCCTGGGTAATCTCGCCAACCTGAACAGCATGTACATTACGGCGAATGAACTGAGCGGATGCATACCGGCAGGACTCAGGAGAGTGCCGGACAATTATTTCGGGGAGACCGGCCTGCCCTTCTGCAGCCGGTAGTCTGGTTTCTTGACCCTCACAGTACGCCGCCATGTGTCTCGAAACCAGCCACGGCGGCGTACCCGAGCCCGGCCTGCCCGGCGGCGATTAAAACGGCGGGGAGCAGATTCGGGTGGAAGAAAGAAGTCAGGGGGTGGCCGGGGCGCGGACCGGGCATTGAGGCGCCGAACGCCCACCTGGAGGGGCGCTGCCCGGCGCGGATGGATGCCAGGTTTAGGGACCACTCAGAGACCGTAGGTCAACGGATGGAACGGGACCTGGAGGCCCCGCTGCCTCTGCCGGCGGTGGCCTACGACGCCTGCGAGAAGCAGGCGGGCCGGGTGAGTTCGCTGTCGCTGGTGAGGCAACAGGCCGGCAAAGCCAATTGTCGTCATTCAGTAGGCAAGACCCGCGGCAATGGCGGAACTCTATCTCCTGAGTGGGATGCCGAGAGCACGTATGCAGCGCCCCGGCCATGACCTCCGGGTGGATGGCAGGACGGCCGTTGTCGCGGCAGTATCGGCCATCCAGGGTAGCTAAAATGCTTCGCGAAATCGGACTGCCCGTCAACGCGGATCAGCAGATGGCCTGGATCAACCAAACACCGCAGCCGTCAGGTGTTAACCTGGAACAGTGTGGGACCTCTCCGGTACCGGTCCAATGGCCTCAACATCCCACTGCTCGCCGCAGCCCATCCACCCTTCATTCGGGTCCGGCCCTCCCAATTCCACGCTACCAGGAGGCTTGTTCAATAAGCCCTCAATACTATTATTCCGGCCATTGAGGCGGGATTGGGGGAGGTTTCGCCAGGGTCTTCCCATGCATCCTCGGTCGTTGATATAGAATGTCGTCTTACACGGCGCGGGCCGCTTTGGAGGCATTGATGAACGGCGTCAGGTTTTTGGTGCTGGCCCTGGTGGTTGCGTGGGTGCTGGCGTTTCCGGCGGCGGCGCTGGGGCAGCCGATCCCCGACCACCAGTCCAGGCTGGTGGTGATGATCGACGGGGAGAAGGCCCCCGACGACACCGACGTTACGGCCATCATCGACGGCGAAGAGGTGGCGATGGCGATGACCATGGACGGTATCGCCTTCCTGAAGATCCCCGGGACCAACGCCACCAACGGGAAGGAGATCAGCTTCAGAATCGGCGACGTGATGGCCGGCGAGGTCGATACCTGGGAGACGGGCGGACACCTGGACAAGGACTTCGAAATTTCCCTGTCCACCTATGCCCCGCCTCTGCCGGTCCCGCCCCACCTTTCGAGGCTGCTGGTGAGTATCGACGGGCTGCCGGCCCCCGACGGCACCGTGGTCACGGCCTGGATTGACGGCGCGACGGTGGCGACGGCGTTGACCGCCAACGGCGCGGCCTACGTCAAGATAGAGGGGGACGGCTCGGACAGCGGCAAGGCCATCAGCTTTCTTATTAGCGTCCTGACCGGGGGAGTAATCGAGGACCTGGATGCCGCCGAGGTGGACTTCTGGGAGCAGGGCGGCCACATCGACAAGAACTTTTCCATTTCGGCCTACACCGCCCCGAGAACGCCGGCCCAGGCCTTCGCACCTCTGATCGACCTCCTGGTTGACGGCCGTCCCAACCTGATCGGCGTGTTCTGGTTCAACCAGGAGACCCAGACTTACCTATCCTATGACCCGGACCCGGACTTCGCCTTCTTCAACGACCTGAAAACAGTCCAAAGCCAGGATATCTTCTGGCTGCGCCTCCGCGCGCCCCAGCACTTCCTCGGCAGGACCCGCCCCGCCGGCTGGAGCCTCGTTGCACTGCCGTAGGAGGTACTACGACGGCTTCCCCGGGAGGGCGGTTTTCGCGAACAATTCGAACCTGACCACGTGTGGCGATGACCGGGAGAAGTTGCGAATGCGTCTCTTAGAGGGTGTGTGACAAACTGCATCAGGTTGGTTTAAGCCTTTTGAGCATGAGGTGGACCATACCTAGATGGACCCAGGTCTCGCCGGCCTCCGGCAGTTCCTCATAGTCCTTGCTAAGCCGCCGGCACCGGCTCAGCCATGCCAGTGTCCACTCTACCACCCACCTTAGGGGCAACACCTCGAAGCGATGGCTGTCCGGGCTGCGGCGCACCACAGTCAGCGGCCATCCGCCGGTGGACCAAGCCCACTCCACCAACCGGCGCGTTGTCGTGCCGCAACAGATAGCCGCGCTGGGGAAGCTGCTCCACTTGATAGCCCATGCCTTGGAACAGTGAGCGCCATGCAATGCTGCTGGTAGACGCGATACCTTCCACGGCGCTGGACAATCGCTGCTCGTTGATGGGCCGGCGCAGGCGCTCCCGCATGAAATGAGGCGTGAGGAGGTCCTTGACCCGCAGTCCGGGAACGACAGCTTCTTCAAGGCGGCTGAACTCTCTTGCCAGGAACGATGCCGCCTCACGCGTCGCCATGCTGCGGCTCGCCTCCAACAGGTCGAGGGCCCGTCCGGCCGGGAGCTCCCGGCCGGACGTCCTGCGGCCCGGC
Source organism: Dehalococcoidia bacterium (assembly GCA_963663135.2). Lineage (GTDB taxonomy): Bacteria > Chloroflexota > Dehalococcoidia > Lucifugimonadales > UBA3495 > Io17-Chloro-G2. The sequence continues at coordinate 56,626 of CAXXRM010000003.1, forward strand.
TACCCGCACTTTGTGTACGTCTTCCGACGGGGCCAGCAAGACAACCGGATAGGCTTGACGGCCTTTCCGTGCTTCCCACAGCCTCCGTAGTTCCACATCGCTCGCTGCATCATCAAACCACAGAAGATGGTAAGTAGGCGTCTCCCAGACCGTTGCGGACTGCCCTGGCTGCGACGACCAGCCGCGCCCAAGGCCGAATGTGGCTTCGAGGCGTGCGGATGTCTGATTGGCAGTAGGTGAGGTCATCTACTCTCTCAATATTTGGCTCAGGGACACAGCACCTTTGACACTATCCAAGTTTCGCTGTAAATTTGCAAGTAGTTGCTTTCTCGCCCAGATGTAACCCCTGGAATACGTACAATGACTGTTAGTACAAAGCCCAAGCAATCTCTGGTCGGCATCGAGTTGGTCCGGCTGCTCGCCTATGAGGGGGACCGCATCTTCACGACGGAGCGGGCCAGGGAACTCGCGCCGCGTGTAGGTCTTAAGGACTCCTACCTCACCGAGGCGCTGTACCACCTCCGAAAGAACGACTGGATCGTCTCCCTCCGGCGAGGACTCTATGCGCTCTCTCCTACGGTTCCTGGGGTTGCGGCCGCCCACGAATTCGAGATAGCCATGGCCTTGGTCGACCCTGCCATGATTTCCCACTGGTCGGCCCTGCACCATCATGAGTTGACGGAGCAGATACCGAGGGATGTGTTCGTCCTCACGACGACGGATGCCTGCGTTCCCCGTCCGAGGAAGGACGGGCGGGAGAAGGCCGGGGGAGGCTTCGTCGTCGGGGATACAACGTACCGGTTTATCCAGGTCAAGCCCGACCGCTGCTTCGGCGGTGAGAACCTTTGGGTCGGCGAAGCCCGTGTGCCCATGTCTGACTTGGAGCGCACGTTGCTGGACTGCCTCTCCATGCCCCAGCACTGTGGGGGATTCGGGGAGGCGCTCTACGCCTTCCAAGTCGCGATGCCTCGACTAAACATCGAACGCATCACAGAGTACGCCATCAGGCTGGGCGTTACCACAGCCAAGCGCCTGGGGTGGGCGCTCGAAGCCCAGGGGGTTCTCCCGTTGGAGTTGCAGAAGCTGGCTGCGCTGCCGATCAAGGGCTTCCGCAAGCTTGACCCTACTGGGCCTCGCAAGGGGCCTTGCAACGGCCGTTGGATGGTGCAGGAAAACCTGCCAAGGATGGTTGAGGCATGAGACCACTCCGCACGCGCCTACAGGAAGCACGCCGACGCCTCAGCATCCCCTGGGAGGCTCTTGAACGCGACTACTTGCTGTCCTGGATCTTGGCTGGCATTAGCCGGACGCCCGTGCTCCGCGACACACTGGTCTTCAAGGGAGGCACAGCTCTCCGAAAGTGCTATTTCGGTGACTACCGCTTCTCCGAGGACCTGGACTTCTCGACGCTGAAAGGGATTCCGACTGGCAATGAGATGGAGGGGTTGATAAGGGAAGTGTGCGGAACCGCCGTGCGATTACTGGACGAATTCGCTCCTGTGGAGATCACTTGTGAGCGTTACACGGAGAGGGAACCCCATCCAGGCGGTCAGGAAGCGTTCGCCATCCGAGCGAGATTTCCGTGGCATAGCCGCCTACAGACCCGCGTCATGGTAGAGGTCACAATGGATGAGAGAGTCCTGCTGCCTGCCGAGCAGCGGCAGGTCATCCACGAGTACGGCGAGCCGCTCGATGCGGAAGTGAAGGTATATTCCCTTGAAGAGATCGTTGCCGAAAAGCTGCGAGCTCTCCTGCAACAGGCGGAAATGTTCGAGAGAAGAGGTTGGAGCCGCTCACGCGCTCGCGACTACTACGACCTATGGCGAGTGCTCGGGACTTATGGAGACCAGATGGACCTAGTGAGCTTCGACTCGCTGCTGCGTGAGAAGTGCGCCGTCCGAGCTGTCTCCTTCGCAGGACCTGACGAATTCTTCCACAACCGTATGCTCGCTTTCGTAGAAGAGACTTGGGGGCAGTCGCTCGGCCCGCTCGTGCCGGACTTGCCAATATTCGAGACTGTGATCAGCGAGCTGCGACCGCAGGTGGCGCAGCTGGCTCGTCCAAGCGGCGAATAGTATGTCTTGAGGAAGGGGGCAGACTCACAGCATCAGCCCATCTCAAAGACGGTTCTTTCTAAAGTCGACTTAGACCCCACCCGAATCCCAGGGAAAGGCTGTTAGAGTTGTTGGCGTACCCCACCCGGACTTCGCCTTCTTCAACGACCTGGAAACGGTCCAAAGCCAGGATATCTTCTGGCTGCGCCTCCGCGCGCTGCAGCACTTCCTCGGCAGAACCCGCCCCGCCGGCTGGAGCCTGGTGGCGCTGCCGTAGCCCCCACCCCCGTCTCTCCCGCCGCAAGAGACCTTTGCGTAACCGGGGTGTTGAAGGAAAATAGAGGGGACGCCCGATGGGCGAAGGGGATGAGGAGTCTGATGCATCGGGAAATGGGCCAGCCGTCTTTGGTGGAGGGTCTCCTGCCGAAGAAGCCGGGGCAGAACCATCGTTTGGGGCGGGTCCACCAGGCGGTGGACCGGGTCCGGATCGGGAAGCTGGCGGCGCAGGTCTATGACACTCCGGAGGGAAGGCCCAGCTATCCGCTGGACGTACTGGGGTGCGGTCTCGGGACAGCTGAGACCGGCGCTTGCAGCGCAGCACAGGCTGGGGAAGCGGAGGCGCAGACCCAATCCGGTTCGGGCTGTTGGGCGGGTGGAAGCCCGCGGGGTGGCTTGAGCGGGGACCCGTTCGGTGTTCCCGGGTGAGATTCCCGGGCGGAGCCGTCTTGAACTGTTGGGACGGCGGCGCGGCGGAGACCGCGTGAATGGCTGATTGCAGTCGTCTGACTAAAGTCAACCATTTTTGCAGCGGTGAATCGGGCAGCTTGGCTTACGCCTGGTCCAAATCCGACCTGGAGATTCCCAGGTCTCTTCTGATCTGGTGGAGTGTCCCCGTGGCCAGGTCGCGATTGCCATGCCTGGGGATGATCGCCCGCCGCCCGTTGGCGGGGTTCACCCACATTTCATGGGACCCGTCCGCTTGGCGCCGGAATCTGCAACCCAGGATTTCCAGCTTTGCGCGCAGGTCCCTGTAGGTCACGCGGTTACTGTCAAGGTGCCTTCTGAGCGGTGCAAGGGAGTTAGCTCGGACGGCAGGCCTTGCCCGTCTTCCTTGCAAACCTGGATGATGGTCTGTGCCACTGCCAGAAGGCTTTTAAGGGTTTCTTCCGGGGTCTCACCCCAAGCCACGCAACCCTGAAGGGCCGGGACCTCTGCTCGGTACATCCAGCCATGGTCTTCCGCCGGTTCGTGGAGCACGTAGTTCAGCTGGTAGATGTCCATATCTTCTTCTCCAGTTCCGGCGTTCTCGGCGTTGATGCGGTTCCCTGTCGCGGAATGTTTTCCATTTTGCCGTGCTGGAGTGTTCTGGTCAAAGGCGCGACTGTTAGCAGGCCCTCGTAGTTGTGGAGTGTCGCAATTGTCCTGGCGCAACCCCCTCTTTCCCGTCGCAACGGGAATCCAGAGCCCTTTCACCGCAGAGCGCGGGGAGTTCATTTATATTTAGGCGCGTTTTATCCGAAACTCTCCACAGGCCCGCGCTCTCTGTGGTTAGTGCCCCCAATCCTCGACGATTCGGTTCGGCGTGCGGGGGTCGACAACCCCAGGCCTGCCGTACCTCTCTCGTCAGTACATTAACTGCTGGGGCAATTCAGGCTCAGGACGGGCCGCCCGGGCCTTTTCCATATCGGTCGTCCTAATCTTGTACCTGTCGGCTATATGCTGCTGCTGCTGCCGGCGCACTTCATTCACATAGCCGAACCACGCCCGGGTATACACGGCTTCGGCTTTGGGGTGAGCGTTGGAATTACGGTTTATCTTGTACTCCCGTTGGAACCATTCCACGTTATCACCGAATCGCTCGAAGAAACCCTTACACTCCACCCGGGAGAAGGCGTCATGCAGCCAGGTTACATCCTCGCCCCGGGACTTCCCGCTCTCATAGAGATTGAAAAACTCATCCCATTCATCCGGGTCGATCGCTTTCACCCAGTCTCGGGCGTCGTCCAGGGCGTGACCAACCCAGTCGGGTTCGGCCAGTCGCTCCTGGGACAACCGGGTGACCTGCTCATCCATGCCGTCTCCAGCGACCCGCGCCGGAATCCGTTCCAGGGAAGCGCAGTACGACTCGATAGCCTCGCGGCAAATCCGGGAGACGTTCACCTCCGGGTCGAGTTGCTTAATTTGCCTGATAACTTTATCCGGCACGTTTATACCAATGCGCATGACCTTGCTCCGGTGTATGCGTATGCTTTATCATCAGCATACGCATACACCGGTGATACGTCAATCCACTCCCCGGGATCGCTTTTTGCCCTCCGGCATCGGTGATCTATAATCGCTTTAGGCGATATCCCGTAACATCGTATAATCACCCGCTGGAGCGCTCTTCCGCTCCCGGGCTGCGCCGGGACTACCTGTCTAATTTTGGAGGCGTTGATGAGCAGGATTAGGCTTTTGGTGTTGGTCCTGGTGGTTGGGTGGGTGGTGGCGTTTCCGGCGGCGGCGTTGGGCCAGTCGCTTCAAGACCACCAGTCGAGGCTGATGGTGACTATCGACGGGGAAAAGGCCCCCGACGATACCAAGGTCACCGCAATGATTGACGGCGCAGACGTGGGGTCGGCGATGACCATGGACGGTATCGCCTTCCTGAAGGTCCCCGGAACGTCCTCCACCGTCGGCATGGAGATCAGTTTCATGGTCGGCGACCTGATGGCCGCCGAGACCGACACCTGGGAGCGGGGCGGACACCAGGACAAGAACTTCGAGATTGCAATCACCACGTACGCCGCGCCCCTGCCGGTCCCGCCCCACCTTTCGAGGCTGCTGGTGAGCGTCGACGGGCTGCCGGCCCCCGACGGCACGGTGGTCACGGCCTGGATGGACGGCGAGGCGGTGGCGACGGCGTTGACCGCCAGCGGCGCGGCCTTCATCAGGATAGAGGGGGACGGCTCGACCGCCGGCAAGGCCATCAGCTTCACTATCAGGATCCTGACCGGGGGAGTGCCCGAGGGAGTGACTGAAGACCTGGACGCCGCCGAGGTTGACTTCTGGGAGCAGGGCGGCCACATCGTCAAGAACTTCGCCATCTCGGTCTACACCGCGCCGAGGACGCCGGCCGAGGCGTTTGCGCCGCTGATCGACCACCTGGTTGACGGCCGGGCCAACCTGATCGGCGTGTTCTGGTTCAACGACGAAACCCAGTCCTACCTATCCTACGACCCGGACCCGGACTTCGCCTTCTTCAACGACCTGGAAACCGTCGAAAGCCAGCAGATCTTCTGGCTGCGCCTCCGCGCGCCGCAGCACTTCCTGGGCAGGACCCGCCCCGCCGGCTGGAGCCTGGCGGCGCTGCCCTAGCCCCCACCCCCGTCTTTCCCGTCGCAAGAGACCTTTGCGTAACCGGGGTGTTGAAGGAAAATCGAGGGGACGCCCGAGGGGCGAAGGGGAGGAGGGGTCTGATGCATCGGGAAATGGGCCAGCCGTCTTTGGTGGAGAGTCTCCTGCCGGGGAAACCGGGGCAGAACCAGCGTTTGGGGCGGGTCCACCAGGCGGTGGACTGGGTCCGGATCGGGAAGCTGGCGGCGCAGGTCTATGACGCTCCGGAGGGAAGGCCCAGCTATCCGCTGGACGTACTGGGGTGCGATCTCGGGACAGCTGAAACCGGCGCTTGCAGCGCAGCACCGGCTGGGGAAGCGCAGACGCGGACCCAATCCGGTTCAGGCTGTTCGGCGGGTGGAAGCCCGCGGATTGGCTTGAGCGGGGATCAGTTCGGTGTTCCCGGGTGAGATTCCCGGGCGGAGCCGCCTTGCCCTGTTGGGGCGGCGGCGCTACCCCCTCGGGCAGCGTCTCAGGAAAGGCTGACATTGGTTTCGTTACCAAAGTCAACCTATTTTACAACGGCTGCCCTCAACCCAGGCTTCCAGGTCACGGTGGGCGCCAGTTTTCTGGTGGATTCGGGAAATGATGCCCGGCCGCTGGTTCCGGTCCATGATTCACGTCGCCCGGGCGGCCAAATCGGCCTGAACGCTCCGCTTGAGGTGAAAAGTGAACTGGGGGTTTGCCACCCGGTTGGCGTACCAATCGCGACTACCGGGCGTGCCGGTAATATAGAGCCGCCCTCCAATATTGTGGAACCAGATCTCCTTGCGCCGGGGGTGCCCGGAATTCCGTCCAGTGGTAGTGATGTCGATGGTGCGGTACCGTTCCAGGGCTCGTTGCACTGCTTCATCCATGTTCCGTCGCCATCCATTCCCCGTTCGGTTGGAGTTCCTTGGGATGTCCCTGCTCTCCTCCTACCCTGCCACTGACTGGGAAATCCGGGCCAGAAGTCCCATGGTGCGATCCAGCGACCCCTCCCGGTCCGGTCCTGCAGGTACCGGAGAGGCCATGAGTTCGGTCGCGCCCATTTCCAGCAGTCCTCGCAGCCCCTCAGTTACTTGCTCCTCGTTCCCGGACACCGCCACGGCGTCCACCATTCCGGGGCTCCACACGCCCTCGGTTACTTCAGGAAACCCGGCGTTGTTGAACATGTTTCGGTAGAAGGGCGCCCTGGCAAACCCCCTGAATTGTCCCGCGATGGCTTCTCGGGCCTCCTCGGGGTCGTCGTGGACGCACACCGGCACATGGGCCACAAGAGGAGGCGTGGGACGACCGGCCTGCTCGGCCCCGCGCTGCATGGCCGGCAGGGCAACATCCCGCAGGTAGGCCCCTGGACACACCCAGCTGATCGCGCCGTCGGCTTCGGCCCCGCACATCTCGAACGCGCCCTCCCCCAGGGCGGCAGCCATCACCGGCAGGTCAACTGGGGCGGGGATACTGGTGTGGGCTTGGTAATAGCGCCCAGAGTGGTCCACTGAACCCTCTTGCAGTAATGCCTTCAAGATGCGTACATACTCCCTGAGGTGGGCCAGGGGCGCTCGGAAGTTGGTGCCAAGGGTCTGCTCTACGCCTCCCTGCCCGCTGGTTCCCAACCCCAGCCGGAACCGGTCGGGAGCCAGTTGGGCCAGGGTCAAGACCTGCTGGGCAACGGCGATGGGATGGCGGGGAAAGGTCTGGGTTATAGCTGTGCCGAACATGATGCTCCCGGTGCTGGGTCCGGCGGCTGCGAAAACGCTGAGGCTGTCTCCCCCGCCGGTGCTGCCGCTGGTCATCCAAGCCGCGCCAATGCCGCGATTCTCCAGGTCCTCCACCGCTCCAAGGGCGGCGTTGCTGTCGGCGGCCGTTACCACCATGCCGATTCTCTGCTGGGCCATCTCTACCCCTTCGATTTGGAGCTAACGTCAGAATACTATAGGTTGTCGGGAGTTTAGGAGCGCTGGGCATCCCGGTCAACAGGTCCTCGTTCTCCGGAGGGATCGTTCCATGGTCAGCCCGAAATTCCACTCTTGGCAGAAGATCCAGACCCAGAGGGACAAATGTCATCCTGGTATCGGGTGTCTGGTATCTGGAATCTGGCGGTGGTGGATGACCGGGGTGAGCCAAGCGATTGTGTCGACGCCGGGAGAACCCGAAGGGAGTAGCGCCGCCCGCCCGCTCTGCCAGTTGCCAGCCCTTCTTGCGCGCCACCGGACTGAGCGGACCGTTGCAAAAATGGTTGACTTTAGTCGGACGACTACGATCAACCATTCACGCGGTCTCTGCCGCGCCGCCGTCCCAACAGTTCAAGACGGCTCCGCCCGGGAATCTCACCCGGGAACACCGAACTGGTCCCCGCTCAAGCCGCCCTGCTGGCAGTAATCGTCCTCAGCAGACATATGGAATCCGATAGTAGATATAGTAGCGTATAATATTCTGGAAAGAGATCAACACGTGACGTATATCGTCTTTCAGAACCAGTCCTCGGGCAGGCTACTAGGAATGAACGCATCAGCAACCCAAAGGTGAGCCAGGCCCAGGCCCGGTCAGACGGCCCCTGGCCGGAGGACATCATCATCTGCCGGGACGTCCACAAGTGGTACGGCGGCTATCACGCCGTACGGGGCGTCACAACGACAATCCGCCAGGGCGAGACCGTGGTGATCATCGGCCCCTCCGGGTCCGGCAAGTCCACCTTCCTCCGCACCCTCAACCAGCTGGAGGAACACCAGCGGGGCGATATCATCGTGGACGGTGTGCTCCTCAACTACGATACCCTCAACATCGACGCCGTGCGCCGGAACATCGGGATGGTCTCCCATGACTTCAACCTCTTCCCCCATATGTCCATACTCGACAACATCACCCTCGCCCCCCAGAGGGTCCTGAAGGAAGACCCCCGGGAGGCACGGGAGCGGGCCATGGAGATCCTCAGCAGGGTAGGTATCCCCGAGCAGGCCGGGAAGCATCCTCAGCAGTTGTCTTCCGGTCAGCAGCAGTTGGCCGCCATCGCCCGGGCCCTCGCCATGAAGCCCAGGATCATGCTCCTGGACGAGCCGACCTCGGCGATGGACATCGAGATGGGGGAGGTCCTGGAAGTCATGCGGGAGCTCGCCCAGTCCCGGATGACCGTGGTGGCCGTCACACACGAGATGGGCTTCGCCCGGGAGTCTGCCGACCGCATCGTATTCTTCGACGAGGGCCAGATCGGCGAGGACCGCCCCCCGGAGGAATTCTTCCAGAACCCAAGGCACAGCCGGGCCAAGAGGTTCCTGGAAAAGATACTTTAGCCCCAATCCACCGAACGAGGGCGTGTGAGAGGCCTCCTGAAAGGGTAAAAAGGTGCTCCTCTGAATCTGGGATAATGGTTTTGCAACAAAAAACCGGTCCCAGAAAAGGAGCACCCAATAGATGCTACCACGCCACCACCCCGACCGGATCCAAATCACCTTCGATGACCGCCGCCTGGTGGCCAATGCCGGGCTGATCCTTCCTGCCACCCTGGCCCGGCGCCTGGGCCTGCCCGAACTGGTCCACAACCATCTCGACCTTGGCCGCGCCCCGGGCCGGGCGAACACGGGCGACAAGATGATGACGCTGGTGGCCTCCGCGCTGGCTGGGGGCGACTGCATCGACGACGCCGATGTGTTGCGCACCGGGGGGACGGCCTGCACCCTGGGCGGCACGGTCAAGGCGCCATCCACCTTGGGCACCTTCCTGCGCAGCTTCCGGTGGGGCCACGTCCGTCAACTCGACCGGGTGAGCCGCGAGTTGCTGGCCCGGGCCTGGCAGGCCGGGGCCGGACCCGGCGACGGGCCCCTGACCATTGACCTGGACTCCACCATCTGCGAGACCTACGGACTGGCCAAGGAGGGCGCACGCCACCACGGCTATACCGGCAAGCGGGGCTATCACCCGCTGTTGGCCATCGCCGCCGGCACCGGCGACGTGCTGATGTCCCGCCTGCGCGAGGGCCGGGCCAACACCGCCCGCGGCGCCGCCCACTTCCTGCGTGAAACGGTGAGCCGGGTTCGCTACGGCGGGGCCAGGGGACAACTCACGGTGCGGGCCGACAGCGGCTTCTACGCCCACGCCGTGGTCGCCGTCTGCCGCCGGATGGACGTCCGCTTCTCCATCACCATTCGCCAGCGCGCCAGCCTGCGGGACCTGATCGAGGCGATTCCCGATGCAGACTGGACGCCGGTCCCCTACTGGACGGACGGCGCCGCCGATGTGGCGGAGACCACCTACACCCCCTTCCGGACTGAGCCCGGCGCCGCACCGGTGCGGCTCATCGTCCGGCGGGTGAAGCCCACGCCCGGTTCCCAACTGGCCCTCTTCGCCACCTACAGCTATCACGGCTTCATCACCGACCGGGACGGAGAGACCCTGGAACTGGAGGCCGACCACCGCCGCCGCGCCGAGATCGAGAACGCCATTCGAGACCTCAAGTACGGCGTCGGGCTGAACCACATGCCGTCGGGCCGCTTCGCCGCCAACGGCGCTTGGCTGGCGGTACAGGTGATGGCCCACAACCTGGCCCGCTGGACGGCACGGATCGGTCTGGGCGAGCAGATCGTGACCACCAAGACCCTCCGGCGGCGGTTCTTCTCCCTCGCCGGACGACTCACCCGCTCGGCACGCCGCCTCACCCTGCATCTGCCACAGCGCTGGCCTTGGGAAATCCAGTTCAGTCGCGCCCTGGCACGGCTGCGAGCGATTCCACTCCCAACCTGACGACCCGTCTGCAACTGACCCGCCAGCCAACCGAACGTCCCCGCAAACTCGCGCCAGTCCGGTCCGCGAACGCCTCTTGCCGTGTCCTATCCCGCCATCTCGCTCGCCACAGCCACTGTAGGCCGCCATCGGCGCCCCCAAAAACACCTGCAGACCGCCGCCAACCCCTCATCTACCCGAATTCGAGCCCGGATCATAACGCTTGTAACTCCCTCACCCCCCTTCCGCTGTCCTCACGCCGTCTATCGGTGTCCACTGGTGGATTCGGGTTTAGTATTACAACGCCGGTTTATCTGACAGGGCGATTTTCGCGACCGATTTAGACCTGAGCCGTACTGCCATGAGCGTACCGCGATTTCTCACTCGTGGCCGAATACGAAGGATCAGACACCATATTTGGCAATCCGTCGTTGTAATACTAGTCGTCTGCGACACCATATACCCCGACCTCAAGCGTAGCAGAGAGAACGCAGGCTTTCAGCCATCAGGCGAACCGGACGACGTTTAGCCCACTGTCGGCCCTCTACAAATCTTCCCCGGCATTCCCTCTCACTGATCCGACCCAGCCCCTCTTCACCTTAAAGGTGGTCCACCATTCCGCCGCCCCAGTGGTATGTTTTGTCCCCGCCATTGACAGTGCAGAAACCGGTGAATCCTCTCTGGCAGTTCTCGCAGAACCCGCACGCTGCATTGAAGGACATTACAACCCGGTCTCCCACATTCAGGGTCTTCACCGCCGAGCCGACATCTTGTACGACACCCATGTTTTCATGGCCGAAGATGATTCCGGGCTGCGCTGCCGTCCGCCCCTCGTACATGTGCAAGTCCGAACCACAGATACAAGAGGAAGTGATCTTCACGATGCCATCGTTGGGGTGTTGCAGCTCCGGGTCTGGCACATTTTCCGCGGCGATACTGAATGGGGCCTGGTAAACAACTGCTTTCATAACAAACCCCTCCTTGGCTTACAGGGGTCTTCTATCGTAGGTCTTTTATGAGACCCCCCTCTCGGCTAGCTTCTCCGGGGTGACCAGCTCGTAGAACTCGATCTCGTAGGAGTCGAGCTGGGCCTGCATCTCGGCGTTCAGAGTCCGTACCACCTCGGGGACCTGGGAAGGCCAGTTGGGCTCGATGGTCGCCTGGGTCCACTCAGCATAGGCCACGTTGGGAGTTCCCGGCAGGCCCTGGGACACATACACTTGTGCCTTGGGCCGGCCATTCTCCTCGTAGGCGGCGCATATTTTGATCAGCAGGTTGGCAACCTGCCATACCTTCCCCGGCTGCGCTTTGGCGATTCTTCTGATGACGTACATGGCTACTTCTCCTTTTTGTAATGCGACCTGGATTAAAACGGCCCTGGCTTTCGTTCCGCTATATTCGTCACTCCCTTTCCCCAACTTTGATAGCAAAAACCATCTGATTCTTGGGTTAACGGTTCCGGAGAGTTGCCGCGTCCGCCCATCGAAAGGAAGTCCCTTTGGCGATTGGAACAGCTTAATATCTGCCCGTGCGAGCATGGGAAACTAAACCAAAACCAAGTGGCATCTACTGGCGCGGGTCTCTGGCGGGAGGGTCATGGAGCGTCTAACTCTTCTTCCAGAACTGCCACCATCCTCTCGTTGATCGCAGGTCCGCCACCATCTACTGCGCCGGCTGGTCTGGTGTGCCCGCTGTGTCTGGTGTGCCCGCTGTGTCTGGTGTGGCCGAATCTAGGGCGGGCCTAACCCCAGGGTCGACAGTAACGCCCTGGGTACCGAATAGCTCCCAAGGTCTGAAGGACTCCACGAAATCCTTGGCTTCTTCGATAGATGGGAACCCCTTCTGGGAGCGGCTCGGGTCGTAGCTAAAAGTCTTCGCCGACGCGTCGATGCCCCGTTTGGTGTCTCGGAACCCTCCAAGCTCCTCTTCATGGCCGTCGTTTTCGTCACTGAGAATCAGGTTCTCTCCCCTTTTTACCTTTCGCCAATACACTCTCATGCAAAGCACTCCTCGACTCCGGTTTCTAGCTTGACGGTTTTGGGACCTTGATAGTCTCTACTTCTAAAATTTGCTCGCTTGGTCTCGGAGAGGTGTGTTCTCTCTCCAAGTATGGCAACTCCTCGGAGATGGTCAAGTTCCTTAAGTGGCGTGCCCTTTACAAGTTGGGCTGTTGCCTCAGCCGACTGGTGTCGAGGGTGACTAGCCTACGCCTGGCTCGCTTCCCCAGCGCCACCAGGAACATCACGCTTTTACCTTCCGCGTGGGGCGAGAAGAATCCGGATACTTGGTCGTCGTAAAACGTCAGGCCAGAGGCCCCCAGTCTTTGGGCATAGGCTGCCAGGTAGATTTTGCCCGCTGTGATACTGGCATCCAGCTGAGCCAACCGGTAACCCCGGTTACCAAAACGCTCCAGTATCGGATTCAGATTAGTCATGAAGAAAAAAACGACGCTGGCATCGGCCGGAAGCGGCTGACCGAGCCCCAGATGACCAGCTTGCCGACGGTAGTCTCCTTCTTTCAGCAGCTCCAGAGCCTTCAGGTCTCGGTGGAACACATATGCGCCAGATGGGAGGTCGTATACAGTGTTCACGATCAGATAAATATCATTGAGAGCAGCGCCAGGTTGTCCTAAAAAGTCTGCCGGTATGCCCTGCGTGGCCTTTTCGAGCACCGTCGACAGCTCCCGGAGGGTTATCGATTCGTGGCTGAAACGGCGTGCGGACCCGCGCCGAACGATGACCGACTCGATGGAGTCCTGGGGCGTCTCGCCGTCAGAGTAGCGATTTAACGGTACGAGGCGTCCCGAAGGATGGGGCATCAGCATTGCCGGGCCTTCGCCTCGCCAACAAACCACCTCTGCTTCATCCGTCAGAGAGGAGGCACCGTGCATCTCCCAAATGGCGGGTAATTCTACCTCGTACTCCGAAATCGGCTGAGTATCCAGCGAAAGGGGCTCTAAGTCGGAAGAGGATCCGATTGACGGCTCGGGAACGAATCCAACTGGTACCAACACGAGAGCTACTTCCTGCCGGTTCTCCAGATCCAGCAGGCGGTTAACCGAGCTGTCCACGAATCCAGCCACCACCTTAGCAGGTAGGCCATGCGCCGCGGCTATAGCTAAAGTGTTCGCCAGAATGGTTCCGCTGTCCCAATAGGAGTGGCGGTATTCCCGGGCCTGGTACTTACAGGCGTTCCGCCAAAATACATCGGTATAGAGGATTATGGCGGGAGCATGGGTCAAGCTCGGCTCGTTGCCACTGGCAGCCACCAGGGTTCCCCGATAGTCGCCCGGCCGTAGCCGGGTTAGGGACGGCCCTCCGGGATTATAGTGGTAGACTCCGGCTGCTAAACCAGGCAGGTCTCCACATACCACATAAAGCTCGATGTGGTACAGAGCACCGGTACAGGCCGCGGCACGAAACGGCATGGAACCCCAGGGGAAGTTCAACCTCTTGGTAATCCCAGCTGAGAAGTACAGAATGCTGCTCAAGGTGGTGATATCCAGTGTTCCGTCACTGACTGAGGGAATAACCTCCATGGAGATCGCGGATAGCGCGGGCACCACCGATGGCGATGCCTCAAACGGCAACGGAATCGGATCCAGGTCCGGGTATATTTTGAACAGCAGGGGTTGGCTCGACGGGTCAAAGGAGTGCCGAGGGTCCATCAGATTCCCGTGGGGGTGCTTGGTGCCGTTGTGGTAATACCAGGTGGCTTGAATTTCTCGATTTACCATAGGTTCCCCTGGTTCTCCGGCTGGCGTTCACCGAGCTCTACTAGCATGGTTTCAATAGGGGTTCTCAAAGTGTAAATAGACTGGAGCAAGTTGGTCTATGGCGTACCAGTCTGCTACTTCTGCATCCTGGCAATAGGCCAAACGCTTGCCGATATCGCTGAGCAAGTTTCCGATTTCAACGCCCATGAATTTGGGAGAAAAGGGGGTCAGGGCATATTGGGCGTCACGGAGCTTAGCTGTCCCTCCATGGCGGTTATGTCGCTCTAGGTGCAGGAGGCCAACCGCCGCCTTGATCAGTCCATGGTAAAACAAGCGCAGGGGATACCCTTCGGGCAGCCAAAGTTCTTCCAGGGTTTCGTGACATTGCCAGTATTGTGCTCGATTGAACTCGCGTATCGCTTGCCCAAACTTGGCCGGTGGATCGGACGCTACCGGCAAAAAAGGAGGCAGTCCCTCTTGGTGCAGCAATTTTATCCAATCAAGGTCCAGTTTCTGCCTTTCCCCCTTGGCAGCATACTTGGGCAGGTCGCCAGTCGACACAGAACCTCCTTGCATCAAGCCTAATGTACCAGTCCGTCTTGTCTTGATTTGGGTCTTCTACCCCCTGATGTCGGTCGGGACAATACCGTTACACGGCCCAGGAGCAGGCGCTCGCTAGGCCCATTTTGATGCCCTTAGCGTTGGAACGTGGTCAGGACCAACATTACGCTCCGAGCGGCCGCGGAGCCCAAGGATTTTCCCGATGCCTCCTGTTCCAAGCGTACTCCTTCGGCCAAGGCATCGTAGACGGCCAGACCGATCAGATTGCCTACCAGGGTGGATGTGCCGCCTACTGAGAAAAGACGCCACCGCCGGTGGAGGCTAGACCATCGCGTCCAAGGAAGTCCCAGTAGCCGTTGACCCTCCCTCGGTCTTTACCCCGGCCTCGAACAACGCCAGAGTTTTAGCCCGAATCCACCGAAGGAGGGCGTCGGGTTAGCGTCCTGAAGCGGCAAGAAAGTGCTCCCGTGCTTCTGGGATAATGGTTCTGCAACAAGAAACCGACCCCAGAAAAGGAGCACTCAATAGATGCTACCACGCAACCACCCCGATCGCATCCAAATCACCTTCGATGACCGCCGCCTGGTGGCCAATGCCGGGCTGCTCCTTCCTGCCACCCTGGCCCGGCGCCTGGGCCTGCCCGAACTGGTCCACAACCATCTCGACCTTGGCCGCGCCCCGGGCCGGGCGAACACGGGCGACAAGATGATGACCCTGGTTGCGTCTGCGCTGGCTGGCGGCGACTGCATCGACGACGCCGATGTGTTGCGCACCGGGGGGACGGCCTGCACCCGGGGCGGCACGGTCAAGGCGCCATCCACCCTGGGCACCTTCCTGCGCAGCTTCCGGTGGGGCCACGTCCGTCAACTCGACCGGGTGAGCCGCGAGTTGCTGGCCCGGGCCTGGCAGGCCGGGGCCGGACCCGGCGACGCACCATTCACCATCGACCTCGATTCGACCATCTGCGAGACCTACGGCCTAGCCAAGGAGGGCGCCCGCCACCACGGCTACACCGGCGCTCGGGGCTATCACCCGCTGTTGGCCATCGCCGCCGGCACCGGCGACGTGCTGATGTCCCGCCTGCGCGAGGGCCGCGCCAATACCGCTCGGGGCGCCGCCCACTTCCTGCGTGAAACGGTGGGCCGGGTTCGCCACGGCGGGGCCAGGGGACAACTCACGGTGCGGGCCGACAGCGGCTTCTACGCCCACGCTCTCGTCGCCGTATGTCGTGAGATGGATGTCCGCTTCTCCATCACCATCCGCCAGCACAAAAGCCTGCGGAACCTGATCGAGGCGATTCCCGATGCAGACTGGACGCCGGTCCCCTACTGGACGGACGGCGCCGCCGATGTGGCGGAGACCACCTACACCCCCTTCCGGACTGAGCCCGGCGCCGCACCGGTGCGGCTCATCGTCCGGCGGGTGAAGCCCACGCCCGGTTCCCAACTGGCCCTCTTCGCCACCTACAGCTATCACGGCTTCATCACCGACCGGGACGGAGAGACCCTGGAACTGGAGGCCGACCACCGCCGCCACGCCGAGATCGAGAACGCCATTCGAGACCTCAAGTACGGCGTCGGGCTGAACCACATGCCGTCGGGCCGCTTCGCCGCCAACGGCGCTTGGCTGGCGGTACAGGTGATGGCCCACAACCTGGCCCGCTGGACGGCACGGATCGGTCTGGGCGAGCAGATCGTGACCACCAAGACCCTCCGGCGGCGGTTCTTCTCCCTCGCCGGACGACTCACCCGCTCGGCACGCCGCCTCACCCTGCATCTGCCACAGCGCTGGCCTTGGGAAATCCAGTTCAGTCGCGCCCTGGCACGGCTGCGAGCGATTCCACTCCCAACCTGACGACCCGTCTGCAACTGCCCCCCATCCGGCCAACCGAACGTCCCCGCAAACTCGCGCCAGTCCGGTCCGCGAACGCCTCTTGCCGTGTCCTATCCCGCCATCTCGCTCGCCACAGCCACTGTAGGCCGCCATCGGCGCCCCCAAAAACACCTGCAGACCGCCGCCAACCCCTCATCTACCCGAATTCGAGCCCGGATCATAACGCTTGTAACTCCCTCACCCCCCTTCCGCTGTCCTCACGCCGTCTATCGGTGGATTCGGGCTTAGGAGCAGGACCTCGCTTAGCCACTACTCCAGTGTTCCGGGTCCACCTCATTGATGAACGGCGCCAGGTTTTTGGTGTTGGCTTCGGTAGTTGGCTGGCTACTGGCGTTTCCGGCGGCGGCGTTGGGCCAGTCGCTCCCCGACCACCAGTCGACGCTCTTGGTGCTCTCCTCCTGTTCGGTATTCGCTTTCGGCCTCTTACGCTCGGTGGGTGCCATCCAACCTTTTTAAAGAGGCTTTGGCGCAAATCTCCAAAAAGGCATGCGCGTCCTCTTTCATAGACTTAAACAGGTCATAGGTTTCGTCATCAAGACGGGAGGGCGTCCGGTGCGGCACCCCCGGTACGGCACCCCCGGGGATTGATCTTTCAGATGGCTGAGGTGTCGGTTCCTCGGCGGTTGTTCCGGGGAGTGCTGGACCGTATCGGTCGGCTATCGCCGGCGCCAAGCTGAGCGCAGTTACAACCACGATCTTGCCGAGAGGGAGAGCGCTTTCCAGGGAGTCACCTAGCCTTCAATGCGGGTTCACCCAACCGGCAGGGGACACGAAGATAATAAAGACGGATAAGAAGGGTGGTCTGCGACTGCATGCGCATGCCTTATTGGATAGACCGGCGATTGACATGCTTGGCGGGACCTAAATATGATGCTAGCGCCTCGCTTGGACTGCCCTTTGTGCCTGGACACTGCCAATTTGGTAAATCCCGGGTATAAACGCTGGCCCGGCTAAAGCCACTTTCCGGCTGGATTTCTAGTGCGGCATCGTGCATACAATCGAATTCGGGAATCCTGTGAACGTCCAGGAAGCCCTACACCGGAAGTCCTGTAGGTATTAACGTGAGGAATTTGAGAGCGATTCTAGCAAGTTTGTTTGTCGGCGTGTTGACCATGCTGGTAATTGCCTGCGGGGCGGAAACCAACCCGCCCGCAGACCCCACCGCACCCAGGGATGCGGAGCCTACGTCAATCGTCAGCCAGACGGCGGCAGCGCCGGCCCCGAGTCCCATTCCAACGGATACGCCCGCACCCACCGTTACACCTACTGTAGCACCCACACCGACACCGGAACCCACCGTTACACCTACTGTAGCACCCACACCGACACCGGAACCCACCGTTACACCTACGACGGCACCCACCCCCACACCGGAACCCATCGTTGCACCTACTGCGGCACCCACCTCCACGCCCACTGCCGTTCCGACACCCACTCCGGAGTCCGGTCCGGTCAACTTCCCCTGGACCCAGGACGGGTTGACCGACATTGAGGAGGAGGCCGTGCGTTACTTGCAAGAGATACAGCGCAGGCACCCTTCCATGGCCGAGGATGTCTTGGCCGCCCTGTGGCTTGCCAACGGAATCAACGAATCAGAAGAGTTTTTTCTTTGCACCTTGGCGAGCGTCAGGGAAACAGCAACCGCCCAGGCCATTTTGGTTAATATGGTCCGGCGGGGAGCGACAGATCTCACGCCAGCAGTGGGAGATTTTCTGCTTCCATGTCCCACACCGACGCCCACTCCAGTGTCCAGCCCGGACGACTTCCCCTGGGTCCAGGACGGGTTGACCGACATTGAGGAGGAGGCCGTGCGTTACTTGCAAGAGATACAGCGCAGGCACCCTTCCATGGCCGAGGATGTCTTGGCCGCCCTGTGGCTTGCCAACGGAATCAACGAATCAGAAGAGTTTTTCCTTTGCACCTTGGCGAGCGTCAGGGAAACAGCAACCGCCCAGGCCATTTTGGTTAATATGGTCCGGCGGGGAGCGACGGATCTCACGCCGGCAGTGCGAGACTTCCTGCCTCCATGTCCCACACCGGCGCCCACTCCGGAGTCCAGCCCGGTCGACTTCTCCTCTTATACCGCGGTGATCAACACCAATCAGGGGGCCATCACCGTGGAGCTTTACGCCGAAGAAGCCCCCCAGACCGTAAATAATTTTATTACCCTGGCTGAAAAAGGGTTTTACAACGGCGTGATATTCCACCGGGTTATCCCCGAATTTATGATCCAGGGCGGCGACCCGACCGGCACCGGCGGCGGCGGTCCCGGCTATCAATTCGATGATGAGATATCGCCCAATCTGTCGTTTGACTCTCCCGGCATCCTGGCTATGGCGAATGCCGGACCCAACACCAACGGCAGCCAGTTCTTCATCACGGTGGCGCCAACCCCGCATCTGACCGGAGGGCACACAATTTTTGGCAAGGTTACCGATGGACAGGACGTGGCCGATGCTATCTCCATAATGCCCACTGCCGGCGCAGACCGCCCCCTCTCCGACGTGATCATCAACACCATCGAGATCATCAAGGATGCAGGATAATCGTCAAGACCGGAGTACAGCCAGGGCAGGGACCTTCCATGGACCAGGGGTCGACGCACCAACCCGGCGAGTGGCCCGCCGGTTCTCCGATTGACTCGGTCTGGCCCCACGCCGACTCCGTTCCAGCCCCTTACGGGCAGACGCGGCAATGATGACCCGGCGGCCCCGCGACCTTGGGCTGTGCCATCAGGCCACGTCCAGGCTGCTCATTGCAGCTTGGTCACCCAATCCCCGTTTCCATGGCCGGTTTTTCCGGGTCCAAGTCCGAAAATGTTGGCTGGTCCTTCAACTTCAAGGTCTCCACCGGCATCAGGCTCCATCAGCGTTAATGTGCCATACCGACACAGGCTTGTTCAGATGATTCTTAGGAGTACCCAGGAAACAGGACAGGTAGCTAAGCGAGAGTCCGTTTCCTAAACCGAGGGTAGTGGTTGCTGCCAAGGAGGAGTTGGAAATGTCCCAGGTACGGAGAAAGCACCGTCCGGCCTTCAAGACCCAGGTGGTCCTGGAGGGGTGAGGAGACGGTGGCCCAACTGGCCGCCCGGCACCAGGCCCACCCCCGCCGGATTCAGGCTTGGAAGAAAGCCTTGACCGAGGGGGCCCCCAGGCGTCTTCGGCAGCGGTCAGGAGCAGAAGGCCAATAGCGGCGCCGCCCTTATCGCCCGCCGGTACCAAGAGAAAAGGCAACCTGCTCCGGGGAATACCGGGAATTCTTCATGGAACGACCCTCCTAACTTTCCAGTTTAGGTCATCCCACAAAACTCGCATTTTGCGTGGACCAGTTACCGGGGAGCAGATCACTTTGAGTTGGCCCCTTTCAACCAGCCGGGCGGCATTGGACGGGCCCACGCCGATTTCGGCGATGAGCTGCCCATCCTGCTGGAAGAGTAGAACCTGGAGTTGGTGGGGTAGCGACCCGGCCGATGCTGGGACTAGAATCAGGGCACGCCCAAGGTGCGGGAAGCTATTCGATTGGTTGAAGAGGATGTTTGGTTCTGGGTGAGGACGCGAGGCAGCCACCGCCAATACCATTACCCGGTTAAACCTGGAGCGGTGACTATTGCCGGGAGACCCGGGCAGGACCTGGATATCAAGACATGGCTAAGCATATTGGACCAAGCGGAGATTGGAGAAGGAGAGACCAGATGAAGTACGTGGCAATTATCGTGAAAGCCGGCAACGGTTATTCGGCGTACTTGCCCGACTTGCCCGGCTGCATCTCGGCTGCCGAAACCTTTGCCGAGACTGAGGAATTGATAAGGCAGGGCGCCGTGTACCACGTCGAGTTGATGGCGGAGCACGGCGAAACTATCCCCCTTCCCGCCTGCACCGCCATCGAGGTTGAGGTCCCGGCCCCCAGCGCGCCAGAGGAAGTTACTGTCGAGACCGGCGCTTGATTAGCACCTGTGTCAATTACGGGATAGAAGTAGGCCAAAAATTAGGGATTGAGGCTGGATTTTACCCGAACTCCGGTTATCCTCAGATCGGCCTCCAAAGAACATGTTGAATATCTACAGGACCCAGGCAATAGCAAAGAGCAATTGCAAGGTCTGAAACGAGTCGATTGACCACGTGTGGGCAACACTGTCGAAATTCAGTGCCGCTCCTGGATCACAGGCTCTATTTCGGCGGAACATTTCCCGGAGCATTCACCCTGCGTCTCCATATTTTCCCCAGACCTGCACACGAAGGTGAAATCCTCCTACGATCCCCTACAAATCATGGTTTCGCTTTTTGCCGAGCCAGAGCTTCGCACACCCGAATCAAGGTCTTGAAGTAGCAACAGTGCTCAAAATCCCCCACAAACCTTTTCCGAGAATCTTCGCCATTGGGCTGATTCTTCTGGTCATACTCCAGGCCTGCGGCAGCGCCGATGCACCGGGGGGCATATTGTGTTCTGACCGAGTCACCACCAGATCAACGGCTCAATCGGAGTCAGCCATGTACACGCCAGCGACCACGCCGCCGGCTCTACCGGGCACTCCGAGAACGGAAGATGCCACGCCCAAGTCTGCATTTGCAAACACCTCGCGCGAAACAGACCGGGAAGCGCTGGTCACCCTCTACAATGCCACGGACGGCCCGAAATGGAGCAACAACCATAACTGGCTAAGCGACGCGTCACTCCGCCAATGGAGCGGCGTAACCACTGACAGAATCGAAGGCCGCGTCATTGAATTGGAACTCGCTAGGAATGAGTTGCGGGGTGAGATACCGGCGGATTTGGGCAACCTCGCCAACTTGGAAAAACTGAACCTCGGCAGGAATAAGTTGCGCGGTGAGATACCGGCGTAGTTGGGCAACCTCACCAACCTGCGGACGCTGTGCCTCTACGAAAACCAGTTGCGCGGTGAGATACCGGCGGAGTTGGGCAACCTCGCCAATTTGACATGGCTCAACCTCTTCGAGAACCAGTTAAACGGTGAGATTCCGGCGGAGTTAAGCAAACTCGTCAACCTGGAAGCGCTGAACCTTGGCTTAAACCAGTTGAGCGGTGAGATACCCGCTGAGTTGGGCAACCTCGCCAACCTGACAGAGTTGTTCCTCTCCTACAACCAGTTGAGCGGTGAGATACCGGTGGAGTTGGGCAACCTCGCCAACCTGCGAGAGTTCATCATACTAGAGAACCAGTTGAGCGGGGAGATACCCGTGGAGTTGGGAGACCTGGCCAACCTGACAAGGCTGGCCCTCTATGATAACCGGTTGAGCGGGGAGATACCGGCAGAGTTGGGTAACTTAGCCAACCTGCAAGGGATAGAACTCAACCGCAACCAATTGAGCGGGGAGATACCCGCGGAGTTGGGCAACCTCGCCAAACTGAGATGGCTGGAACTCCACGGGAACCAGTTGAGCGGGGAGTTACCGGCAGAGTTGGGCAACCTCGCCAACCTGAACGTGCTAAACCTACAAGAGAACCAATTGAGCGGGGAGGTGCCGGCGGGGTTGGGCAACCTCACCTACCTGCGGAGGCTGAGCCTCGACGGAAACCAGTTGATCGGGTGTGTACCAAGCAGTTTGCAAGGCCAGTTAGACATTGGCGTTTCACACCTTGGCGGCCTGACGTTCTGTCCCTGACGCCGGGCGCCCCCTGTCCTCAACCGGGGCACATCGCTGTGGAGTGCACTCGGCGCGCGGTGGCATTCCAAGTTCTCTGCGCTCTCCGTATCGTAACTCCAGTTGATTTTGGGAAGGATTGACCTCGGATTCCAGTAAGCCTTTCCCGAATTTTCACAGTCGTCAGTTTATAAGTCCAGACCAACGCCACTCTAAACCGGCGACAGGTATCCATATCCAACAAGTGGGTCAATTCTAAGTCGACGGTCAAGACAACAAGCCCATGGTGGGTCAAGTCCCCATCGGCGGAAACTGGTCAAAAGTTCTTCGGCGTTGACACGGAACGCGGGCATAAGCATGTGACTACTAGCCCAACAAATCGAGGACTATCACGTTAACCCGGCCCACCGTCCTGCCCCCGACGTCGGCGGCGGACCCAAGCTTCAGCCCCACCCGGAAGAGGGCAACCAATACCGAATTTCCGAGATCTGTGAGCACCTGGAGGAAGAGTCATACGACATCAGGGGCAGCGTACACCATGTTGTGTATGCCGAGGACCTGAGCGAAGTTCTCGACAAAATGCCCGCGATTTCCAGGATGTCCATCGAGAATTACATCGGCGACGGAGTGCACATCACCTTAGAGGGTGTGTGAGAAAGGGCTAAACCTGCACCAATTTCTCTTGGGGAGTGGGTCAGCAATCCTGCTATTGTGGGGGTATGAACAGAAAACCTTAAGCGATTTGACCGACGCCCAGTGGGCCGAATTAGCCCCCTTGCTGCCGCCAAGCAAACCCAGGGGGCATCCTCGGACCGTGGACTTGCGCGAAGTAGTAAATGGCGTTCTGTATGTGCTGCGCGGCGGCATACCCTGGCGCTTGACGCCCCATGACCTGCCGCCCTGGGGGACGGTTTGGTGGTATTTTCGGAAGTGGCGCAGAGATGGGACCTGGGAGAGCATTGAGGCGGCGCTGCGTCCCAGGGTTCGGGAGGCTGAGGGACACGAGGCTACGCCCAGCGCCGCAATCATCGACAGCCAGTCGGTGAAGACCACGGAAAAAGGGGGCCCAGGGGCTACGATGCGGGCAAGAAGGTTGCTGGGCGCAAGCGCCACATCGCAGTAGATACTTTAGGACTGCTCCTGGCCGTGGTGGTACATGCCGCCAACATTCAGGACCGGGATGGAGCCAAGCTGGTGTTGAGCAAAATGGTGGGCCGGTATCCCAGGCTCAAAGTGCGGGGCATACGCTGGCAAGTTGGTAGCCTGGGCCTGGGTCACTGGCGGTTGGCTGCTGAGCGTGGTCCGGCGGAGGCCGGACACTCACTCCTTTGAGGTGCTGCCCCGCCGGTGGGTGGTGGAGCGGACGTTGGCGTGGCTGGGCCGCTGCCGGCGCTTGAGCAAAGACTATGAAGCCCTGCCGGAAACCAGCGAGGCTTGGGTTTATGTAGCCATGATCCATCTCATGCTCAAAAGGCTCCAGCCAGCTTGAACGGGATTTCTCACACACCCTCTTAGAGATTCGAAGATCAACTTAGGCCCCCGGGTTACTCAGAACCAATAAACTCGGCCCGCCGCCCTGTCCTAGGCCCGGCGGCGGGCCCAAGCTTCAGCCGCCCAATATATGGGAATAATTCCGCCCGGAGTCCCGCCAACACCTCCGAATTTATTCCCACTATTCACGCCTCCGGGTAAAATCAACCCTCAATCCCAAAAATTAGGGGTTGGAATTGAGCCACCCATTCATTGGTTAGCGAGAATGTCAGTCTCGGGATTGTCCGCCCGTCTCCTCAGGACCAGGGCGCAGTTGTTGTAACGACGGGAATAATCCAGCCTGGCGTTTCTCCCTGAGCCGGTAGCTTTCGCCCCGGACGTTCAGCACGTGGCTGTGGTGCAGCAACCGGTCCAGTACTGCCGAGGCTATGACGGTGTCCCCCAGGAGTTCCCCCCATTCGCCGAACCCTTTGTTGGACGTGAGGATGATGCTGCCCCGCTCGTAACGGGCTGAGACCAGGGTGAAGAAAGCGGTGACGGCGTCCCGGTCGTAGGGCCAGATGCCGAACTCATCCACCACCAGCACTTTGGGCGCCAGGTAGACGCGCATCCTCCGGTCCAGGTTGTGTTCCGCCCGGGCCTTCCTCAGGTCCTCCATCAGGTCGTAGGCGCGAACGAAGTAGGCTCCCTGAACCTTCTCGATCGCCTTGAGAGCCAGGGCAATGGCCAGGTGGGTCTTGCCCACCCCGGGTGGTCCCAGGATGAGGATGTTGCTGGCTTCGGCCACGAAGGCCACGTTGGCCAGTTCCTTGACCTGGCGCTCGTCGATGGAAGGCTGGAAGCCAAAGTCGAACTGGTCCAGGGTGCGCTGGAAGGGCAGGTGGGCCAACTTGGTACGGGTGGTGAGGTAGCGTTTCCCTTCGGGCGGACACTTCCAACCCCAGCAGTTGGGCCAGCATGTCGGCATTGGTCAACTGCTTGCTGGCGGCAAGATCCAGGGTGTTGTCCAGGGCCCCCACCGCCTGCTTGAGGCCCAGGGTCTCCAGGTGCTGACGGGCCGGTTCCAAGGCGATCGTCGTCATCGCACACCTCCCGCAGCCACCAGGTCATAGACGTCCAGGGAGCGGCGTTCCACATCACCCACCGGGACCTGTACCGCCAGGGCCTCTTTGGCCGGCCGTCGGCTTTGAGCAGGCCTTGCCACTGGCCGGGCAAGGTGAAGCGCTGGCCGGCTTTCTGCGACCTCGGATGCACCGCCAGGCGCTGGTCTCCCGCCCAGATCTCCACGGTGCCCAGCCGCTGGCCCACCTGCACCGTGGCGCCTACCCACTGCCAGTGAATGCCGTAGCGGAAGCCCTCCCAACTGACGAACCCGTTCCGCGCTACCTGACGGTCCTCCCTGAGGTAGGGCGCCAGCACAGCTCGTTCCGGCAGCTTCCCCAGGTGAGGTTGCTCCTCAGCCAGCATCTCTCTGGGCACCTGGTGGGTTGTACCGTGGGTCCGCCGGTTGGCTATGCCGTCGCACCACTGAAGGGCCTGCCGGTTCAGATCGGCATCATCGGTGAAGCGTACGCTGGGCCACAGGTTGCCCCGGACATACTTCACCCCGCTCTCCACCTTGCCCTTGGTCTGGGCCTATATGGCTGGCACAGGCGCAACTCAAAGCCCAACCGCAGGGCGAAGTCCAGCATCCGCCGGTTCCACTCGGTACGGCCCTCCTCATCCCTGCCCAGGGTCACCACCTTGGCGTTGTCCTACAGGCACCGCCTGGGCACGCCGCCCAGGTAGTCGAAGGCGTTGACGTGGCACTGGATGAAGCTGGCCGTGTCCGCTCTCCGGACGAACTCCACGTAGATAGACCGGGACCAGCTGAGCACCATCACGAAGGCCGACACCCGCCGCTTCCGCCCCTTTTCATCCACGTAGCTGAAGCTCCCCCAGTCCACTTGCGCCTGTTCACCAGGCTCTGTCTCGAACCTCACCGTGGCTTGGGGTTGCCTGGAGCGCCGCCGCGGCCGCACGTACTCCGAGAGGATGGTGTAACTGCCTTCGTATCCCCGGGCCCGCAATTCCCGCAGCAGCACTACACAGTTCTCCAACCCTTCGCTCATCCGCCAATCTATGTAGTCGGCATAGGGATCCAACTTGGACCCTCGAAGAGCCCTGGCCTTGGGCACTATCGCCTCCGGATCCTTCAGGTAACGCAGTACCGTATTCCGGGCTAGGCTCAGGGTCCGGGCAATCCCTCGTGCCGAGTAGCCTTGCCCTTTTAACTCGTAGACCTCTTTCACTTGGCCACCTCTCAGCAATTCTTGCAGGCACCTCCACCGAATCTTCGGCTATGATGCCTCACTATCTGGGTGGCTCAATTCCAACCCGTAATTTTGGCTCAGTTTAAACCCGTTAATAACAGATTGAGGTTCCGGTGGTTCCGGACCAACGGCAGGGCGTGATCGGTATAGACCTGAACGCCGACCACCTGGCCGTGGCCGATGCCTCGGGAAATTGCCTGAATGCCTGGCGGGCGCCACTGGTCACCTACGGGAAGTCCAAGGGGCAGGCCGAGGCGGTTATCGGTGATGCCGTGGCTAGGGTGGTGCAGTACGCCCGTGAAGTTGGCAAACCCATCATCATCGAGCAGTTGGATTTTCGGCGGAAGAAGGCGGCCCTGGAGGGTGAGTCCAGGAAATATTCCCGGATACTGTCGAGCTTCGGCTATGGGAAGGTCAAGGCGTATTTCCTGTCCCGGGGCTACCGGGAAGGGGTGGAAGTCCATCAGGTCAGCCCGGCCAACAGTTCCGTCATCGGCCGGGTGAAGTTCATGGAAAGGCACGGGCTGACGGCGCACCAGGCAGCTGCCATGGTGCTGGCCCGTCGTTTGCTCGGTTGCTCCGAGGGCATCCCGCGTCGATGGGTGGCCCCCGTCGGCAACGGCGTACATGTCGCCTTCACCGTACCTGCAAGGAAGCGGGTGAAGCACGTTTGGACGTACTGGGGTGGGTCTCGGGACAGCTGAGACCGGCGCTTGCAGCGCAGCACCGGCTGGGAAAGCGGAGACGCAGACCCAATCCGGTTCAGGCTGTTGGGCGGGTGGAAGCCCGCGGGGTGGCTTGAGCGGGGACCCGTTCGGTGTTCCCGGGTGAGATTCCCGGGCGGAGCCGCCTTGCACTGTTGGGGCGGCGGCGCGGCGGAGACCGCGTCAATGGCTGATCGCAGTCGTCCGACTAAAGTCAACCATTTTTGCAAGGTTCCAAAGAGATACGAATGGTGGGCGGGTTTTACGCCTGGGTAGTGTTGTGAAAATTCCGGGGAATACTTACCGATGCCGGCGTGAATTTTCGGCAGAATGAACTGCAACCACGGTGCGGAGCGCACAGAAAGCAGACCCCCTACGCGCAGGGTGCGCTCCAGAGCAAGTTCCCCAGCCTGAGGACGGGGCACGCCGGGACCCTAGCAGAATGCCAACTCCCCCAGGTTTGAGATTTCCATATTCAACTGGTTTCGCAAGTTGCCTGGCATGCACCCGCTCAACCGGTTATCGTCGGTTAGCAGCCATTTCAGGTTGCCCAGGTTGCCCAACTCCGACGGTATCTCTCCGCTCAATTGATTCTCGCTAAGGTCCAGCCCGTACAAGCTACCCAGGTTGCCCAACTCCGACGGTAGCTTTCCGCTCAACTGATTCTCGCTAAGGTCCAGCAATCTCAGGCTACCCAGGTTGCCCAACTCCGACGGTATCTCTCCGCCCAGCTGGTTCACGGAGAGGCGCAGCTCTTCGAGGTTGGCGAGGTTGCCCAGCTCCGACGGTATCTCTCCGCCCAACTGGTTATCGGAGAGGCCCAGCGATACCAGGTTGCCCAGGTTGGCCAACTCCAACGGTATCTCCCCGCTCAACTGGTTATCGGCAAGGCCCAGCTCTTTCAGGTTGCCGAGGTTGCCCAACTCCGACGGTATCTCCCCACTCAACTGGTTCAGGGAGAGGTGCAGCTGTTGAAGGTTGGCGAGGTTGCCCAACTCCGACGGTATCTCTCCGCTTAACTGGTTCCCGGGAAGGTACAGCCATTCGAGGCTGGCAAGGTTGGCCAACTCCGGCGGTATCTCTCCGCTCAACCGGTTCCCGTGGAGGTACAGCCCGATCAGGTTGCCGAGGCTGCCCAACTCCGGCGGTATCTCTCCGGTCAACCGGTTCTCGTGGAGTCCCAGCTCCTTCAGGTTGGCGAGGTTGCCCAACTCCGACGGTATCTCTCCGCTCAACTGGTTGTCGCCGAGGTTCAGCCCATCCAGGCTGGTGAGGTTGCCCAATTCCGACGGTATCTCTCCGCTCAACTGGTTGTCGCGGAGGTCCAACCCTTTCAGGCTGGTCAGGTTGCCCAACTCCGACGGTATCTCTCCGCTCAACTGGTTGTCGTGGAGGTCCAGCTCACTAACTCGGCCAGTGTCGTCGGTGGCAACGCCGTGCCATGTGCCGACCGGCGCGTCATTCAGCCAGTTTTGGTTATTGGCCCAGCCAGGTCCGTCGGTAGCATTGAAAAGAGCAACCAGCGCTTCCCGCTCCGCTGGAGGTGGCGGCGCATCGCCGCAGAACGGTAGACCGCCCAGGTCTGAGAGGTCCATATTCAACTGGCTCCGCAGACGGCTTGGTACGCACCCGCGCAAATGGTTGTCGTTGAGGTGCAGCCGTTCGAGGTTGGCGAGGTCGCCCAACTCAGGCGGTACCTCCCCGCTCAACTGGTTCCCGGAGAGGCTCAGCCCTCTCAGGTTGGCGAGGCCGCCCAACTCAGGCGGTATCTCCCCGCTCAACTGGGTCCGGGACAGGTACAGCCCTTTCAGGTTGGCGAGGTTGCCCAACTCCGGCGGTATCTCCCCGCTTAACTGGGTCCGGGAGAGGCCCAGCCATTCCAGGTTGGCGAGATTGCCCAACTCCGACGGAATCTCCCCGTTCAACGGGTTTGAGGACAGGTACAGCCCCGTCAGGTTGGCGAGGTCGCCCAACTCCGACGGAATCTCCCCGTTCAACTGGTTTGAGGAGAGGTCCAGCCGTGTCAGGTTGGCGAGGTTGTCCAACCCCGCCGGTAGCTCCCCGTTCAACCGGTTTGAGGAGAGGTCCAGCCGCGTCAGGTTGGCGAGGTCGACCAACTCCGCCGGTATCTTTCCGCTTAACCGGTTCCGGGAGAGGTCCAACTGCGTCAGGTTGGCGAGGTTGTCCAACCCCGCCGGTAGCTCCCCGTTCAACTGGTTTTCGCGGATGCGCAGCATTTCCAGATTGACGAGGTTGCCCAACTCCGCCGGTATCTCCCCGCTCAAACGGTTCTGGTATAGGTCGAGCCGCGTCAGGTTGGCGAGGTTGCCCAACTCCGCCGGTAGCTCCCCGCTCAATAACCTCTCGCCGAGGGTGAGTCCCCGGACACGGCCGTTGTCGTCGATGTCGACACCGGCCCATTCTCTCATTGGCGCGTCGCTCAGCCAGTTTTGGTTATTCCACCATTCCGCACCGCCCGTAGCATTGTAGAGGACGACCAGTGTTTCCCGGTCCATTTCGGGCGACGTGTTCGCCAAAACGGGCGTGGGTGTGGGCCTTTCTGTTTCCGGCGTTGCCTGCGCAATCGGCGGGGTGGCTGGGGGCAAGGGCGTGGACAAGTCCGTTTTGGCCGTGGAATGGGGAGTGGGATTAGCAGGGGCCGACGGGGCCGGCGGGGTAGACGCGGTAGACGCGGTAGACGCGGTAGACGGGGCCGGCGCGGTAGACGGCGTATCTGAGCCGCCGCAGGCCAGCAGCAAGGCCAGAAAGACCAACCCGATAGACAAGGTCATGGGGGGAAAGCGGGAAAGCGCTTTGGGCATTACCGTTGCTCCAAGGCCTTGATTCGGGCGTGCGAAGCTCGGTCTCGGCAGAAAGCCAAGTGATGATTTGTAATGGATTATAGTAGGATTTCACGCACGTGCGTAGGAATCCGAAGTTTGAGTTATATCGGCCCACAATCCCGAATAAAAAGCCTTGAGATGGCGCCAAGGCTGAGTAAGGAAGCCAATTTTGGCAGAGCCGCAGGATTGGAACCCGGGACCACTGGTTTTGGAGACCAGCGCTCCGGCCAGACTGAGCTACTCTCCTGCGTGGCGCCCTCCGTGGTGCCCGGAGGGACTCGCCCCCCGCCGTCGACTCAGGGACGCCGCCGCTTTATCCTCTGAGCTACAGGGGCAGGCGGTGGAGATAGGTGGGCTTGAACCTCCAACCTCGGCATTGCGAACGCCGCGCTCTCCCAGTTGAGCTATATCTCCCAATACCCCTTTCTGGAGCCCAGCTCCCGGATTTCCCCGACTACTTGTCCGTCGCCGGGCCGTCCCCACGCGAGAATCCCAGGGGAAATCAACTCTGATACCAACAGAAATCGTAAGGCGGTGCCTCGTCGGATGTCAAATCGCCGACGTCCCGGCGCAGGGCAATCGCATTTTAATGGGAGATGATTTTGAGCGGGTAGTCCTGGTCCCAGGCAGCTTTCTGTCGTTTGGCTTTGATGCCGATTTTGGTGCTGGTTTCCTGTTTGAGCAGGTTCAGCACTAAGGATACTCTGAATAAGTCCGTGGATTGCGGCTAGTCAGATAGGGGAAATGGTCGCGCTGACGACTTGTTCAGAGGTTTCCTAAATGTCTGATTACTGCCAGGTTCTGGTCGGCATGGCCAGTCCTGACCGTTGCAAAAAAGGTTAACTTTGGCAACAAGGCCAACGTCAACCTTTCCTGAGACGCTGCCCGAAGGGGGAAGCGCCGCCGCCCCAACAGTTCAACGCGGCTCCGCCCGGGAATCTCACACGGGAACACCGAACTGATCTCAGCTCAAGCCACCCATCGGGTTTCCACCCGCCGACGCATTGCCTCACCCAAATCGTTACTCTACGAAAGCTCGGGAGGCAGCCACCACGCCGGTGGCATCACCAACCGCCGGCAGCAGGGCGCAACGCGATCCCCGGTCTCCGAGCCAAGGGTGGCGGCTGCCGACAATCCGGACCGGCACCCCCTCCCGGAGCACCAGACGGGTCCCCCTTACCGTCGGACCCCACAGGGTGGTCAATGGCCGGACTATGCTGTGAGCAACGATTGGTTGACAGGGGGTACGATGATGGGCCAGCATCTGAGTAAGACGCGCTAACGAAGAGGCGGTCATGCCCAGAACCACCAGGACCATCACCTTTTCATTGCCGCCGGATATGGCGGACCGCGTGGACGAGGTGGTGAAACAACAGGGGCGCCCCCGGAGCGAATTCCTCCGTGAGGCGGTGCTCCGATACATCGAAGAATGCGAGTGGCGGCAACTGCTCCAGTACGGGGAGGAGAGGGCTAGGGCCCAGGGCATCGGACCCGGTGACGTGGCCGGCTTGGTCGAAGAGTACCGGGCCGAGGTCGGTCATTCCCAAACATGAGGGCGGTCCTGGACACCATCGTAATCATCTCCGCCCTGAACTTCCCCGGCAACGAGCGTCTGGTCCTGGAACTGGTCCTGCGGGGACGTTCGGGTTGTGCTGGTCCCAATTCATACTGGAGGAGGCGGCCGGGGTGTGGTGCGCAGGTTTGGGTGGGAGGAGGAACGCATGGCCCAGGCCTTCAATGTCCTGGAGAACTCAGTCTTGGAGAACGCCGCCACCGTCATCGAACCCCCACGCCTTGCGGAGATGATACCGGGCGGCCACTCCGACAACCGGGTGTTGGAGTGCGCCGTGGCTGCGAACACCGGCTATCTGGTGACCGGCGACCGGCGCCATTTTCTGCCCATCGGTGAACATGCGGAGATTCGGATACTCAATGCTCCCCGCTTCCTGTCATCTTTGGGAGAACGCTGACGCCGTTTTACCGCGGGCCCGTTTCGTCGGTTTATGGTGTCGAAGAGGGAACTAGAGAAAATTCCAGCCAAAGGGATTGCCCGTTAGACGCCTCGATGAAGGCGTAGTCCCTGGGCCTCCAGGGCCGGCTGAAGTCCGGATCCACCACGTTGAAGCAGCCCACCGGTCCAGGGGCTTGGCGGTGAACTCCGGGCCGCAGTACCTTCGGAACAGTGCTCAGGGTTGGAAACGCCACCACCGGCACGGCATCCTTGGATGATGCCGGCTCATCCTTCAAACGAGTACGCCGACGATGACCGCTGTCCATTCCAGTGGGGATAACTCCCGGTAGCGATAGATGTGGACA
Source organism: Dehalococcoidia bacterium (assembly GCA_963663135.2). Classification (GTDB taxonomy): domain Bacteria; phylum Chloroflexota; class Dehalococcoidia; order Lucifugimonadales; family UBA3495; genus Io17-Chloro-G2. The sequence goes on from CAXXRM010000003.1 coordinate 88,185, forward strand.
AACGGGGTCGTGATGTTCTTGTTCGATGGCCTTCAGGGCGGTCCCAAGCTTTCAAGGTCGCTAACCAGCAGAAGGACATTCAGCGATTGACCGCTTTCCTCCAAGATCAGAATCTGCCGGTTGCCCCCTACAAACACCGCTCCGCCTCGGAACGGATGTAGTCCCGAAACTGCTGGGGCAGCCCGGCGGCCTCGGCGGCGTGGGCGTTTTCCTGGATGCGCTCGGGGCGGGAGGTGGTGGGTATGGCCGAACTCACCCGGCGGTCAGAAATCACCCAGGCCAGCAGTGCCTGGGCCCAGGTGTTGATGCCGTAGTCCCGCAGCGGCGTCAGGTCGGGCTGTTGCTTCAGGTCGAGGACGTAGCGGCCCTTCTGCAACAGCTCCATCACCAGGATGCCGGTGCCCAGTTCCCCGGCCAGGGGCAACAGGTCTTCCTCAACGCCCCGGTTCATCACGTTATAGGGAATCTGGACGGCGTCCACTCGACCCTGGCGCATCAGGTCCATGATGTTGGGATAGGCATCGGGCACCATCGCGGACACGCCCAGCATGCCGATTTTGTCCTCGCCCTTAAGCCGCTCCAGGGTGGGGAGGTGAGTCTGCCAGTCGATCATGTTGTGGACTTGGAGGAGGTCGATGTAGTCGGTCTTCAGCAGTTCGAAGGAGCGGGCAATTTGGGCCTCGCCGGCTTCCTTGCCCTCGGTGCGCACCTTGGTGGCCATGTAGAACTGGTCCCGAAGGTCCCCGGTGATCTCGCCCAAGACCTGCTCCGCGTGGCCGTACCAGGAGGCGGTGTCGATCAGGTTTACGTCGCTGTCCAGGCAGTTGTTCACGATTTGTCTTCGGACGGCTATCTCATCGTCGCCGGTAACATCGAAAGTTCGCAAGGTTCCCAGGCCAATGGCTGAAACGTCCAGGTTGCCAAGTTTGCGGTATTCCATCTTTTGTTGACCTCGCCTAAGTGTCTAATTCAAATATGGATATACAGGATACGCAGGATGAGAAACTTTGATAAGGTGAAGTGGACCCAGTTAAGTGTTCACTGGCACGTTCTTCGGAAAAGTGCTGCCGGAGCGTGCTTTTGTGACCCTTGGGACCATACCTCGAATGAAAAATCAGACGATTCTCCCGGATGGGAACATGGACTATGATGCCCAGGTCGCAATTGATACTTGCAGATAGTGGTTGTGGCGCACAGCCGCATACCGGTTGACAATCCGGAGACCCAGCGGAATAGCGTTGGGAAAGCTGTTCGTGGCATTGTAGACGCATTTGGCTTCATAGAGGGCCGGGGATAAGACGTTGAGGTAACATCGGTGATTGACTCGGCCGGAGACAGATGGCAGGTATTTCCAATTGAAGTGGGAGCCATTCCAGCAACAAAGAAAGAACGCCCGTTAGCATTTGGCGATTTATGCGGATTGCTTCTTGCTGGGGGGCGGGGCTCTTGGCAACGACGCGGGCTTTAAATTGTCTCAGTTGCGTATTGCCTTGGGAGATATAAGAGAAGCAATCCGGTCTATCGACCATAGCGCCTTCTTTTGCTATCGTGCAACTGAATCTCTCAGACAAGGAGGCCCCATGACCACAGGAACCACCAAAGCAGTAGACCGTTTCGTCCGGGTCGGCGACCTCAACCTGCACTACCTGGAGTGGGGGGAGGTCGGCGCGCCGCCGATCATCATGGTCCACGGCCTCAGCGGCAACGCCCACGCCTTCGACAATCTGGCCCCCCACTTCGTGCCCCGCTACCACGTCATATCCGTGGATGTCCGCGGCCGGGGCGACAGCGATTGGACGGCCGACGCCAACTACTCCAACGACGCCTACGTCGCCGACCTGGAAGGGCTGCGACAGGCCCTGGGTTTCGAGCGTATGTCGCTGGTCGGCACCTCCATGGGTGGCCGCATCTCCCTGACCTACGCCGGGACCTACCCCGACCGGGTGGAGCGCACCGTACTGAACGACATCGGCCCCGAGATTGACCCCCGGGGCGGCAACCGCATCGCCAACAGCACGCGGGATGCGGTCACCACCTTTGAGACAATGGAAGAGGTGATAGCCTGGCACTGCGAGCAACGGGTCGGCTTCAGCTCGCTCAGCGACGCCGACCAGCAGGCCACCGCCGGTCATACGGTAAAGGCCCGGCCCGGCGGCGGCTACACCTGGAAGATGGACCCGGCGGTCCGCACCGACCCCCGCCGTCCCGACCCGGAAGCATCCTGGACCCTCGCCCGGCGCATCCCCGGCCCGGTGCTGCTGATACGGGGCGGGACCAGCGACCTGCTGTCGCCGGAGATAGCCCAGCGCATGGTGGCAGAGATGCAGGACTGTCGCATGGTGGAAGTACCCGGCGTGGGTCATGCGCCCACCCTGACGGAACCCGAGGCCTTCGGCCCGGTTATGGAGTTCTTCTCCCTGGCGTAGCCGAGGCCCCCGCACACCGATGCAGGGGGGCGCGAGAGCTACCGGGCCACAACCGAAGCCCCCGTGCCCAGACACGGGGGAATAACTGAACCGGGCCTTTCCCGCTCTGTTTAGGCGGCCCGATAGGGCCAAGACATTAACCAAGACATTAAAAGGGAGCCCGCCTCCAGATTAGCAGCGAGCATACCGGAAGGCGGCGGGCAACGAGGAGACATGGCAAGCCAACGTGATTCCTGGCTGGCGCTGACGGTGGAAGACCCCTTGGAACCCGGCTTGCCCATCTGCGACCCGCACCACCACTTCTGGGACCGTGACGGCGACCGTTACCTGCTGGACCAACTCACCCAGGACCTCGTCGGGGGGCACAACGTCGCCCAGACGGTGTTCATAGAGTGCCGCTCCATGTACCGCGCCCGGGGACCGGAGGAGATGCGCTCCGTGGGCGAGGTCGAGTTTGTCCAGGGCATCGCCGCCCAGAGCGCCAGCGGGCAGTACGGCCCCACGGCGGTGGCCGCCGGAATCGTGGGCAACGCCAACCTCATGCTGGGCGCGGCGGTACAGCCGGTGCTGGAAGCGCACCTGGCGGCCAGCAGCAACCGCTTCCGGGGCATCCGCTTCTCCTGCGCCTGGGACGCCAGCCCCAAGGTCGGCTCCCCGGCATCCAACACGCCGGGGATGCTGCTGGACTCCCGTTTCCGGGAGGGGTTCGCCTGTTTGCAAAGGCTGGGCCTCAGCTTCGACGCCCTGGTGTACCACACCCAGTTGAACGAGTTGGCGGACCTGGCCGCCGCCTTCCCCGACACCACCATCATCCTTAACCACGTGGGGCGTCCCCTGGGCGTCGGCCCCTACGCCGGAAAGCGGGACGAGGTGTTGGCCGACTGGCAGCAGGGCATCGCCTCCGTGGCCCAGCGGGAGAACGTGGTGGTGAAGCTGGGCGGGTTCGGCAACCTGATCAGCGGCTACGACTGGCACCAGCGCGCCATTCCGCCCACCTCGCGGGACGTGACCGACACAATAGGCCCCTGGCTGACCTACTGCATTGAGCAGTTCGGGCCGCAACGCTGCATGTTCGAGAGCAACTTCCCGGTGGACAAGGCATCCTACGCCTACACCACCGTCTGGAACGCCTTCAAGCAAGTCTCCCGGGACTTCTCCGAAACCGAGAGGGCCGCCATGTTCCAGGGAACGGCGGTGGGGGCCTACCGGCTATAGGTTGGGTTGAGCCGCTGCTCGGAATGATTGCTGGTCCGTGACAGTCCTCGTCTTTCCGGCGAAGGCCGTAATCCAGAGCTTCGTCCAGCGGAAAAGTATTGCTCACGCCGGTTCCTGGTCCCGGCGCCCGCCGGAAAGACGGAGAGAAACCCTTTCATCCATCAACACCAGAGGGTTAGTCTACTGAGAATCGACTAAACACAGGAGGAGAGCATGGCACTGCAATGGGAGCAAGTCGCGGGACCATTCAGCCGTTTGACCGAGGGGCCGGCCTGGGACGGCCAGCGGCTTCTGTTCACCTACATTCCCGCCAGCCGCATCATGGCCTACGACCCGGAGACCGGCGGGTGCAGCATCTACCGCGAGAACACCAACCACACCAACGGCCTGGCCTTCGACGCCGATGGCCGCCTCTACGGTTGCTGCTCCGGCGGCCGCTCCATCGTCCGCTTCGAGCCTGACGGCGGCACCACCACCATCGTTGACCGGCTGGACGGCCAGCGCCTGAACACCCCCAACGACCTCGCCATAGACCGGCGGGGGCGCATCTGGTTCAGCAATCCCTGGAACGAGGGGAACATCGACCCCAGCGAGCAGCAGGAGAACATGAACCGGGACATCCTGCGGGCCGACCCCCAACCCGACGGTAGCTATACCTGCCAGCGGATGACCTTCGATACCACCGGCACCAACGGGCTGCTGGTGTCGCCCGACGAGCGCAGTCTGTACATCATCCAGACCGACCCCTCGCTCGAAGGGGTGCGGGAATTGCGCTCCTACCCCATCAATGACGACGGCTCCCTGGGCCAGTACATCGTGCTGCACCAGTTCGGCCGGGACCACCGGGGGCCCCAGCGCGGCATCGACGGCATGTGCCTGGACTCGGAGGGAAACATCGTGGGCAGCGCCGGGAACTTTCTCAGCGGCCCCGGCCCCATGATATACGTCTGGACGCCCCAGGGCCGGGTGCTGGAGACCTACCCCATGCCGGTGGGCGTGGACGGCCCCACCAACTGCTGCTTCGGCGACGCCGGCCAGAGCAGCCTGTACGTCACCACCGGCCAGGGACACCTGCTGCGGCTGCGCAACACCGGGCGCCGGGGCTGGATAATGTGGCCCCCGGTCCGGTAGCCCACCAACCTGGACAAAATCAAGAACCTTCACCTTGAAGTTCACTCTGGCGCTTTAATCAGCCTCAGGCCCGACCTGGCAATGAAACCGGCCGGGAGACGAGCGCCCGGTCAGTCCATTAGCGGATGGAACTCCGCAGAAGCCCACGCCGGCCCGGCTTGGGTTTTTGCTTTGTGGCGCACCACTGACCTGGGCACCCGACTTTCTGCCGACATTGCCGGACTGACCTGTCAAGAACTTTCCGGGTTACCCGGTCTTGTGATAAATTCATTTACTCCCCTTCGTTCGCAGGAGTGTGCGTGATGAATGTCATCTGGATTGTTGCGGACACCTTTCGCCGGGACCACATAGGCGCTTACGGCAATCCGACGATCAGAACACCCTCCCTGGATGGGCTGGCGGCCGGGGCGGTCCGGTTCGACCGGCACTACTCCGCCGGATTCCCGACCATGCCCACCAGGGCGGACCACCATACGGGACGCTGGACAATGTCCTTCATGGGATGGCAGCCTCTGCCTGCGGACGTAACCACGCTGGCGGAGATACTGGCCGGTCATGGCCTTCACACGGCGGCGGCGGTGGACACGCCCTACTACCTGAGGGACGGGATGAACTATGACCGGGGATTCCAGTCCTTCTTCATGAACCAAGGGCAGGACACGCTCTGGTCCATGATTCCTCAGCCGGGTTATCATCACGAGTCCCTGGACGTGCGGGAGGCATGGCGGTACGAATCGGACCGGAACGCGCCCGGCACATTCATGACGGCCATACGGTGGCTGCAGCGACATTACAAAGAGGACTTCTTTCTCTACGTAGACACCTGGGACCCCCACGAGCCCTGGGACGCCCCTCCCTATTACACGGAACTCTATTGGCCGGACTACGACGGCGAACTGGTGCTTCCCCTGTACGGGAACTGGCACGACGTGCCGGGATACGAGGAAGCCACGCTACGCAAGGGCCACGCCACCTATTGCGGCGAGATCACCATGGTCGACACCTGGCTGGGTTTCCTGCTGAGGTCGGTCGAGAACATGGGCCTGTCGGAAAGGACAACGGTTATTTTCACCACCGACCACGGCTTCTACTTCGGGGAGCACGGCGGCCTGTTCGGCAAGATGAACTCCGGCAAATCAGCGGACGGAACGCTCCGGCCCTACGGAGAACCGGGATCAACGTGGGCCTACTCTCCCCTCTTCGAAGAGCTCGTCCACATCCCGCTTCTGATCAAAGTCCCCGGACTGCCACCGGGAACGTTCCAGGGCCTGAGTTCGGCGGTGGACGTCATGCCGACCGTGCTGGACCTCATGGGGATGGAAATCCCGGGCTTTGTTCAGGGCAGATCTCTGGCGCCCGGGATGCGAGACGGTTCAACGCCCGGTTCGACGCGTGGAAGGGAGTTCGTTGTCAGCAGCATTCCCTTCGCCAACCCCGGCGACCCGGTCCATTCCGTGGACAACCTGCTGCGCCCCCTCTCGGATTATCCCGTCACCACGGTCACCTCTGGAGACTGGAGCCTGCTGTACAGCCCCGAGGACGGCGTGTCGGAGCTTTACCACCTTCCTTCCGATCCGAGTCAGATCCGGAACGTGATAGGGAACCACAAAGACATTGCCGGGGAGATTCATCAACTCCTGGTCCGGTTTATGCGGGAGACAAACGTGCCGGACCGCCTGCTGACGCCCCGATTGGAACTGCGGATTTAGTTTCATTGCCGGCCACTGGCGTCCCCACTCAGAACCAACCGGGTGGTGAACGGAAACACAGAGTCGGATAAAGCAGAGACCTCACCACACAATAGGTGAAGCGGGCTTGGACCGGGCGGTTTTGGTTGCCCGCCTGCCGGAGCACCCCGGCGGATCGGTCTCGCAGCCGGATGCTGGAGGCGATTACCCAGCCCGGCATGAAATGTACGAGGTGGTGAGGTACGATCACGGAACCAACTGGTGATATCTTAGGTTGACTGCCCTTGTCGTTTTTCAAATTCCCGCATCCTGACATTGGTATTTCATGGGAAAGACCCCGGACGTTATGCACAACGACAAGTTAGCGCCCGACGGCGGGGGAAATCCAGCCATTAGCCGGAGCGGAGACGTTGTATGCTTCGGGTTCCTGACCTACTGCCTGCTGCTGATAGTCGACGAACTGCCGCCGAAGAATGGTGGCGCCCTCGTGCGGGACTCGGTTGATACGGTGGGAGATGATGCCGCAATTGTGGCAAGCGTTCTTACCAATTGGAGGGTCCCAACCAGGCTCATCTCTTCCCCGGTTGGAAACGACCACTACGGGGAGACGGTAACAGGACACCTGAATTCGTGGGGAGTGGACGTGGAGCACCGGGTCGGGCAGGGGTTGACTACACCGGTGGAGATTGGAATCGTGGATGCCGATGGAGGCCGCACCTATTTCCAGCGGAGAGAGCGTTCCGCCCTGGCCGCGTTGCAGGCGCCAAGCCCCATCCAGTTGTCGGAGGCTGGGTTGCTCTATGTTGACTGGTACGATGGGCCCAGCGTGCTCGCGGCCATGAAGACGGCCGCCTCTCTAGGCGTCCCAGTCTTCCTCAACCTGGAGTCGCAGTACGGCAGAAACCCCTCGCTTTCAGACCTGATGCGTTACGCCACCATCTGCCAGGTATCAATGGACGAACCGGGATCATCCGGAAGCCCGGTCGACACCGCTCGCTCGTTGATCAACCTGGGAACGGAAACTGTGCTGGTTACCCGCGGCGGAGAGGGCTGCCTTGTGGCCCAAGGGCGGCAGGCCTATTGCATCAAGGCGCCGCGGGTAAAGGTGGTTGACTGCTACGGGGCCGGTGCCGCCTTTTCGGCCGGCATCATCTACGGTTTCCGTGCAGGATGGCCGCTGGAAAGCAGCGCTCGGTTCGCCACGGCCTACGCCGGGCTCAAGTGCCAGGTGGCCGGTATCGCGGGCTTGTCCGCAGCCGAGATCCAAGAGACGGCGGCTACCCTGGATGTTCGCCCGTTGTCCTTGTGAACGGGTAGGCCTAATCCTTCCTCACCCAGAAGACACAGTAGCGCATCGGCTTCGGGTCGCTGAAATAGAGCATTCCACCCAAGTCCTTGCTCCCCTCCGGTTTCACCAGAGAGCACCCGCAGTCCTCCAGGATACTCAGCAAACGGTGCTCGTCGTAAAGTTGAAACGACCTGGCCACGCCGTCCGCTCCATAGGCCCGGTCGCTGACGGCAGCCACTCCCGAGCCGGACTTGAACATCAGCTGCAGGACACCTCCGGGGGCCAGGACTCTCGCCAACTCCGGGATCGTCGTGGTTTCAGCGACCTCGGGCGTCAGATGCTGTATGACGGCGTTGCATAGCACGAAATCGAAGAAGCCCGACTCAAACGACAGGGGCTCTCGCAGGTCGGCGACGTTGAGCTTGTCCGCTATTTCCGGGTGCAACTCTCTGCCCAAGCTGATGTTCTCCTCCACCGCGTCAATTCCGTAGATGTCGTACCCCCACGTGTACAACAGGTGAACGTCCCGGGCTCCCGCCCCGCACCCTGCGTCCAGCCCACGATTCCCCCGCGCCAGCTCGACAACTCGATTGAGCAGGTCAATGTCCCCTCCCAGCGCCGGGTGAGAGGAACCGGTATACACCGAGTGGGTAAACTCGTGGGAAAGCTGGGAATATCTCTGGGCGTGTTCCCGGTAAAAGTCCAGTGAGTCGATTTGCATGTGGACACCCTTGAAGACGTCGGATTGGAAGACGTCGGATTGGAAGACGTGGGATTGCGTTGCGACGAAAATTTGCTGTCAATATAGAGTTACAATTTACTTTAGGCTCCATATTTTGTAAACTGGGCAACTATCTTTTAACAATCCAGAACATACGCCCGGTTTGCTTGATTTCGTTTGGGGATGCTTGAGATGGCGAATTGAGTCCCGCAGAGAGTGGTTTGCATCAGCTTTTCAAGGCTCAAGCGACGGAGACTCCAGACACTCCGGCGATAGTCTTCGGCTCCGAGCAGACATCCTATGCGCAACTGGACCAGGCGACGGAAGCCCTGGGGGCCTACCTTCGACGTTGCGGCGTGTCAACCGATGATCCGGTGGGCATTTGCATGGAGACCTGCCCGGAGTACATCGTCGCGAGCATTGGAACATTGAAAGCCGGTGCGGCCTTCATGCCCGTGGCCCTGGACCTCCCCGATTCTCTGCTTGGCACATTGCTGTCCGAATCGCAGCCCAAGGTGGTGATCACCAAGGCGCGGCACTTGCCGAGACTGAGTAAATTCGCTGGGCCTCGCCTATTGGCCGTTGACTCCGACCAGTCCTGGAGAGCGTTCGGTCCCTCGAACGGTGAAGTCTGCGTTGACACCGGCGACCTGGCGTTCCTCCCCTACACCTCCGGCACAACAGGACAGCCCAAGGGAGTGATGCAGACCAGCGGCTCCCTGATCTCATCCTACTTGGCCAGGTACAAGTTCAGTTCCTACCGTGTCGGAGACAGGGTCGCCTGCAATATCTTCTTTCCCTGGGAGTTCCTCCGGCCGCTTTTGAAGGGAGGAACGGTTTACGTGATTCCCGATGATGTGGTGTTCGCACCGCGCGCCCTTACCAAGTTTATGGCAGAGCACCGGCTAACCGAGGTCCTGTTCACTCCGTCGTTGCTACAGGGGATTTTGAGCTCGGCAAGCCCAGAACGATTGCGCGCCCGCCTGTCCTCACTGCGGGTGGTCTGGCTGAACGGCGAGGTGGTGCCGGCCAGCCTGCTGAGGCTGTCGTTGGACGTGTTGCCCCGTTCTGCCCGCGTGTTCAACACCTACAGCATCAGTGAGACCCACGACGTTTGCACCATTGAACTCACGGACTGGCGCCTCGACACCAGGGATGTGTGCCCGGTCGGTTACGCGATGGACGGGGTGACGCTCCGGGTGCTCCCAGAAGGGCAGTCGGACCTGGCTTCCAGCGGAGTCGGGGAGCTCTTCATTGGCGGTCGGGGACTGGCCCGGGGCTATCTGAAGAGGCCCGACCTGGATTCCGAGAGGTTCGTCAAATGGAACGGCGAGAGGTATTACGCCACCGGAGACCTGGCCGAGGTTGATGCGCGGGGTCTGACAACGATCATCGGTCGTAACGATTCGATGGTCAAGATCAGGGGCTACACCGTTTACCTGAGCGCCATCGAGGAGACCATCCGCCAGCACTGTGACGCGGCGGATGCGGCGGTGTTGGCCGAGAACGAGGACGAAGCGAACAAGCGGCTCGTCGCCTACATCGTCCGGGGGCCGCAGGCGGCGTGGAAGATCGATGCGAAGAGCCGGACGAGCAGAGACCTGCGTGCCCTGCTGGAACGGCATCTGCCGCTTTACATGGTGCCCAGCCACTTCATGGAACTGGAGACGCTCCCGTTAAATCAACAGACGGGCAAACTGGAGCGCAGAGCGTTGCCGGCACTGCGGACCACGAGCCCTGCCGTCAAGCGGCGCGGTGGGCTTTCCAAGCACGCTACCGCAGCCGAGCGTCGCAGGGTCTTGCGGGAGCTATGGAGCGAAGCGCTGGACGTCGACACTGAATCACTGGAAGATGACTGGAACTTCTTTGATCTCGGCGGCCATTCCCTGGCGGGCCTGGGCCTCACCCTGGGCATTGAACAACTGTTTGGGATTGAGCTTAGGGGCACAGAGATCTACGAGTACCCCACCATAAGTGAGTTGGGCGCGTACTTGGAAAATAGAGGGCCGCATATGGAATCCAGAATCTCGCTGGCCGAGGACTCGGTCCTGGACCCGGATATTTCACCAGGGGGCGCCCCGAGAATTACACGTCTCCGCGAGGCGTCCTCGGTCCTCGTGACGGGAACAACCGGATTCCTGGGAGCCTTTCTGCTGGACGAACTGCTGCGCGCCGCGGGACCGGATACCCGGTTCTTCTGCTTGGTAAGGGATCGGGACTCAGGACAGGGCGGGGCCACCAACCGGGTGCTGGACTCCTTGAAGTTTTATGGGCTGGCGGGTCAGTTCGCTGGACAACGGATCGTCCCGGTCTCTGGAGACCTCACCTTGCCCAGTATGGGACTGGACAATAATGAGTACCGGCAGTTGGCGGAAGAGGTCGACCTGATATTCCATTGCGCCGCCTCCGTCAACTACGCCTACCCTTATTCTGTAGCCAAGCCCCACACCGTCGGCGGGACCTTGGAGGTGCTCAAGTTCGCCTGCACCGGCGTAACCAAGCCGGTCCAGTACATTTCATCCAACGGCGTCTTCCCGGGAGGAGACGACAACCCCTACCTTGAAGACAGCGACATAGACGGCTTCGTCAACAGGATGGAGGGGGGCTACAATCAATCGAAATGGGTTGCGGAACGGCTCGTCTGGCAGGCTGTTTCTCGAGGACTGCCGGTATGCATCTTCCGTCCGGGAAACATTGGCCACCACAGCGGTACGGGCACGGTCAACCCGAATGACTTTCTCTCGTTGATTATCAAGGCTTGCGCCCGCCTCGGATGTGCCCCCTTGGCGCCGGAATGGTTCTTCGAGATGACGCCTGTCGACTTTCTGGTCAAGGCGATAACGAAAATTTCCGACGATCCCGGGCACCTGGGCAAGGTATACAACGTGGTCCAACAGGCCCCCGTACCCGCCGATCAAGTTTTTGCATATATGGAGCACCACGGATACGTGGCGGACCGCGCTCAATTAGGGGACTGGAAATCAAGATTGGGAACAATGGCCGACCGGGACGAGGACATGGAGTTGAAAGTTCTGGTCCGGTCCCTGGAGTCAGTCGAGCCGTACCTATCCGATACCAGTGTCTACGACATCACCCGGTTCTCCGAAGCATTGTCGGAAATCGGTCTGGGAATGCCCGCAGTCGACGTTGACTACATGACCAAATTCCTACGGAAGTGACCATCAAGGTGAGTCTGCGGCGGATTCGATCTCTTGAGACAGTGGTTCTGGGTGAGAGGTAGGGCCGGAAACCGGGCCCCGCCGGGGAGGACACCGCCGCACCAAACGCGCCAGCTCCGGAAGGCCTGCTCCTGCACCCCGACACACCGGGCATCAACGGCTGCCTGTATTCCTGCAGCCGTGAGCACTTCCCCTGCTCCCGGGTGTTGATCATTTCTTCAGCAAATTTTTCCTGTCCGGCCGTGTCCACCAAACTGGACAAAATCAAGAGCATTCACGCTACACATCGGATAGGCGCTCTAGACCTGTGAGGGCGCCCGGCTTCCAGTGTCAGCAGACTCTGTCTGCCGTCGCAAAGGAAGGAAAACGCTAGCCGCCGTGAACGCCAGGTTAAGGCGCCCGCTGATCACCGCTGCGATTGCTTATGCTCTGGAGCCATGCTTGGGACGAGTTGTCGCGTGAAGTACAAAGTCTGGAGTTTGCCGTGGAATTAGGGGTATACCAACGCCGCCAGCCTGGCTAGGCTCAGCGGGACCCGGTCGCTCAACTTGTCGCCGTCAAAGGACCGAATTCGCGGGTTGGAGAGGCTGGTAGGTTTCGCGGGTATCTCACTGCTCAACAGGTACTCTAAAGAGGAAAAAGACTATCAAACTGAAGAGACTGCCAGTCCGGTCGGTATTCCCACTCATCCGGTTACGATCAGGGACAAGACTGTTGACCCGCCGCTCTTGTTGGCGGTAACGCCGTGTCACTGGCAGACAGCCTCCTACCCGCGCCTATTCCGTCGGCTATGTGCCCGTCCACGCAGGTGCGTGTCTTCGCTGGAGAGGTTGGTTAGGCTGCTCATTCTGCTGCCGTAGGCGTTCACCACGTATCTATACCAAGTTCCTTTGATAGCCGATCCGCAGCACGTAGAATACACCGTTGGCGCAAGTCCGGTCCGGCTCCCGGGAGCGGCCTCCACACACTGGCCGACCAGAGCAGCGCCGCCGTCCCGCAGAGGCAAGCTCGCAGAACGGAATGAAGATATTCATGGGGATTCCCGCGAAGACAGTAGTTCTGCTTTTGGCGGTCACGCTGCTGGCTATGTCAGCAACCTACGGCATTGCCAGTTCGCAGTCAGGCAACGGCAAGTACGACACCGACGGGGACGGGCTGATTGAAATCGAGTTTCTGGAGCAGTTGGACGCCATCCGCCACGACCTGGACGGCGACGGCAGGGCAGACGACGATTCCTGCATGAACTTCTACGCCGCCGCCTATCCCGTGTCCGGTGAGGAGGTGGCCTGCAACAACTGCAACGGCTACGAACTGACCCGCCCGCTCGATTTTAATGACGCCGACACCTACGCCTCCGGCGCGGTCAGCGCGGAGTGGACGACCGGCGAGGGGTGGCGGCCCATCGGGGACGAAGACGGCTACGGCGACGGGTTCAAGGCCCTTTTCGACGGCAACGGACACGCTATTGCCAACCTCTACGTCAATCGCACTGCCTTCCAAGAGGATCCTCCCGCCGTTGGCCTTTTCGGCTATACCGGCTCTTCCGCCGTCATTCGCAATATTGGCATAGTCGACGCCAGGGTGGCCGGGACGGGAAATGTCGGTGGGCTGGCCGGGCGGAACATGGGCGAAATCAGGGACAGTTACGTCACCGGCAGGGTGTCGGGCCACGGTCACCATGCCGGGGGTCTGGTTGGGGAGAATGAGGGGACCATCAGCGGCAGCCACGCCGCCGTCAGCATGTCGTGCGGCGGTAGCGGTAGATTCACTGGAGGACTGGCGGGGTGGAACGGGGGGGCCATCAGCGCCAGCCACGCTACCGGCAGCGTGTCGTGCGGCAAGTATGGCGAGTTCATCGGTGGCTTTACCGGGGCGAACTGGGGAACCATCAGCGGCAGCTACGCCACCGGCGACGTCGTGGGAACCAACATTGTTGGCGGGCTTACCGGGTCCTTGGGACTTGACAGCATGATCATCTCCAGCTTTGCCAGGGGCAACGTGACGGGCGTTCGCGGCGTCGGCGGACTGGCCGGCGGCGGCACCGGTGTCATCAGAGGTAGCTACGCCACTGGCGCAGTGACTGCCGATAGTGATGTCGGCGGGCTGGCCGGGCGCAATGGCGGCAGAATTATCACCAGCTACGCTACCGGCGAAGTGTCCGGGAATAGCACCGTCGGGGGGCTGGTTGGGTTAAACGGCTACGGCAAAATTATCGCCAGCTATGCCACGGGCTCCGTGTCAGGGGAAAGCAATGTCGGCGGACTGGCCGGGAAGAGTCACAGCAGCAGGGTCGTCGCCAGCTACGCCACCGGCAGCGTGTCGGGATATGTTGAAACCGGCGGGTTGGTCGGGGCCGAAAGCCTGACCATCGGGGAATCGGTCAGCTACTGGGACTCGCAAACCACCGGCCGAGAAACTTCGGCCGCGGGGAGAGGCAAGACCACCGCCGAGTTGCAGTCGCCCACCACCCATACCGGCATATATGCCGGTTGGAACGCCGACCTGGATGACGTCGACGGAGATGACGACCCGGCGACCGGGGCGGACGATTTCTGGGACTTCGGCACGAGCAGCAAGTATCCGGCCCTGAAGTTTGACTTCGACGGCGACGGGACGGCAACCTGGCAGGAGTTCGGGAGCCAACACCGGACGGCGCCTGTAGAGGACAACTGCGTGGAAATGGTGGCCGGCGACGGCGTTATCTCCGGGGCATGGAACAGCGCCTGCCTCGCTTTCAACCGCCCAGGCAGCTATGCCCGCTTCTATGTTTTCACTCTGGATACGTACTCAGCGGTGTTCATCACCCTGGAATCCGGCGATACCTCCACCTATCTGTACATGCAGAGGGGCGGAGGGAGAACGAGCCAGTACTTCAGGAGTCAAGGCTCCCCTGACCGATACTCCAGGATAGAGGATGGGTTTGCCGCCGGAACCTACACCATAGAGGCCGCGACCTACGAAGCCGGGCAGTCCGGCAGCTTCTCACTTACCATCAGCGGGCTAGGGGGAACCGCGCCGGTTCCAGCGGCCGCTGAGACACCTACGCCCGCGGTGACGCCTGCGGCCGTCTCTCCGGCTCTCGCCTTCAGGCACGACAGCGACGGCGACGGGCTGATTGAAGTTTCTAATCTGGAACAGTTGGACGCCATCCGCTACGACCTGGACGGCGACGGCATAGCAGACGACGATTCCGGCGTTGAGGCCTATGCCGCAGCCTTTCCGGGAATGGTCTGCAATAACAACTGCAACGGTTATGAACTGGCCCGCCCTCTGGATTTCAATGACTCCGACAGCTACGCATCCGGTGCAATCAACGCGGAGTGGACTACGGGCGCGGGATGGCGGCCCGTCGGCGGGGGTCGACGCCCCTTTGCCGCTACATTCGCCGGCAACAAACACGCTATCAGCCACCTGTATATCACTTCCGCTGCCAGAGCCGACAGTGCTTCGTTTTGGGGAGGCGGCCTTTTCGGTAGTGTCGGCGTATCCGGCGTAATACGCGAAACCGGACTGCTAAACGTCAATGTGGCTGGCGGGGACACAGTTGGCCCGCTGGCCGGAGCCAACCAAGGCACAGTCAGCCACAGCTACGCCACCGGCAGCGTTTCCGGCTACGGATCCGTTGGTGGACTGGTGGGGATCAATGCCTCCGGCGTAATCATCTCCAGCTACGCCACCGGCAGCGTCTCGGGAGCCAAATACATTGGCGGGCTGGCGGGGTCGAATAGCGGTACAGTCATCGCCAGCTATGCCGCCGGCAGCGTGAGCGGTGATGGCAGATTCGGTGAATTGGCCGGATACCAGGTAGGCGGGTTGGCCGGGAATAATAGAGGCTCGGTAATAGCGAGCTATTCGACCGGCGCCGTCAGGGGACAACAGTACGTGGGCGGCCTGATTGGGCTTAACGATGATGGCTCAATCAGCGCCAGCTACTCTGACAGCGAAGTGACCGGGGGCCAATATATCGGCGGGTTGGCCGGGCGTAATGAAGGCATAGTTGGCCTCAGCTACGCCGTTGGCAAAGTGTCCAGCGACGGCAGCATTGATGCGCTGCAGGAGTATCTCGGGGGGCTGGTAGGGCACAACACCGGCACAATTAATTCCGTCTTATGGGACACAGAAAGCTCTGGCCAGCAGGTTGGAATTGGAATCGAGATCGGAGACGGGCCGTCTTCAGACATATTCGGCAAGACTACTGCCGAGCTTCAATCGCCGGCTGGATACACCGGTCCATACCGGGGCTGGGACGTTTCCTTGTTCATTGAGGGCGCGGAGAACACCCCGGATCACAGTCTCAGTGACTTTTGGGACTTCGGCACGTCCGGTCAGTATCCGGCTCTGAAGGTTGACTTCGACGGCGACGGGACCGCAACCTGGCAGGAGTTCGGCAGCCAGCGTGGAAATGCGCCCGGTCCAACACCTGCGCCCATGGTCGACAACTGCGTGGAAATTATGACCACCCCCGCCATCAGCGGCGCCTGGACTGGCGACTGCGCGTCCGGGAGCCGGCCCGGCAGCTACGCTCGCTTCTACACCTTCAACCTGGCCGGAACGTCGAGGGTAATAATCGACCTGGAATCCGGAGACACCGACACCTACCTCTACCTGCGGCAAGGCGAAGGAAGGACAGGAGAGACCGTTGGAGGCATAGGCTCCGGCAGCAGAAGTTCCAGGATAGAGCATACGTTGGGCGCCGGAACCTACACCGTCGAGGTCACCACCTACGCCAGAGCGCAGACCGGCAGCTTCACGCTAACCGTCAACGGGCTGGCAACTCCCCCGCCACCGCGCACGTCTACGCCTATCCCGACGGCGATACCGACACCAACACCAACGCCAACACATACCGTTGGGCCTACCTCCACGCCTGCCCTTGTGCCGACACCAGCGCCTGCCCTTGTGCCAACACCAACGCCTACCCTTGTGCCGATAACAACACCTACCTTAGTACCTACGTCCACGCCCGCACCGGTCGAACCCACCGACGTCCCCGGACCGACTGAAATTGCGGCGCAGGAACCCACCCCTGACCCGGAATCCGGCGGCGCGTGCAGTTACCCGGACAAGGATACACCGACGGGCGCGGCGGCTATCAGTATGTTCCTATTGGTCGCTCCGCTGGCTATGATAGGCGGGTTGAAGTCCCGAGCCCGGCGGCGGAGGAACTGCGACGGAGCCGGTAACTAAATCCAATCCGAGGGCAGACATAATGGCCGCCTGTCCCAACTTGAGCGGCGATTTCAACCCCGCATTCCCTACACACGGCATCTTCGGGCTGGGCAAGACCACCTAACTGGACAAAATCAAGAGCCTTCGTGATGAGGCTCGCTCTGGTGCTGTAACCCAATGCTGACCACACTTGGTTAGGAAGTAGCGCCCCGAGTCCGGTGCAATAGACTGCTTGTAGTTATCCGGGCCGGGGCCGCAGCTGAGCAGACCTGACGACTCTTTTCTCGGCACGTCTTGGAGCATCTGCCTGTCCAGAATCCGGTCGGCTACTAGCTGCCGCAGCTTGCGGTTCTCCTCCCGCAGGACCCTGAGCCATCTCACCTCCCCACATCCATTCCGTTGAAACTCTCCGTTGAAACTCTTGTCCAGCGGTAGAAGGTCTGCTCGCTGATGCCCATCTTGCGGCAAATCTCGGACACCGGCGTGTCCTCCTCCGCCTGTCGCAGGCCGAAGGCGACCTGCTCCGGGGAATACCGGGAACTCTTCATAGGACGACCATCCCAACTTTCCAGTCTAGATCATCCCACAAAACCCTCATTTCGCATGGACGAGTTTCCGGGGAGCAGATCACATTGCGTTGCGATATATTGGCCGGGAGCAGATTCGGTTGTTGCCGCCCTTGACCTCCGCCCCATTAGCCACCCAGTGGACCGTGGAACGAAACTGGGGTATTGTCAGGCGTCCGATTTCAGAAGGGCGGGACGGATCCTCGTATTCCAGTGGTCGTTATCCCTTGACTGCCGAAGCTCCTCCACCAACTGCGCGGTCTCCGGTCCCACGGCCCCGCTGAGCTCAGAAGCGGCTCGGTCTCCAGCCAACTCGGTCACTGCCGTCCGCAGTTTCATCACGTATTCGGCGACTTCGTAGGCGGCCTGATCGGACGCGGAGCGGGCCTGCAGGGCCTCAAGCTTCTCCAACCATTCCAGACCCCTTTCGGCATCGTCGAACCGGTCATCCAGCGCGTTGGGCGTACTCATCTGTCATCCTCCGGTCTCGTCACTGGCTGTGCTGCGTTTGAGGGATAAAGAGTCCGGGTCCCGAGGTGGATTTCCCAATAGGCTTCCTTACGGACACTCCCGGTATAGCCCGTGTGGCGGGCCGAGTCCGGCTTGTGGCCTATATCATACCCCACTGGCGGGCCACCGTTACGCCGCGGCGGCGTTATGTCCTTGCGGCTTTTTCAACAAACCCTTAGCTCCGCCTTTTACACCGGGCCGGCGGAGACGGCCGCGTCTCGGCCAACAACTGGGTCGAGGTCCCGTCAAAGCAGACCACCGGCCGTCGGGGGTCATAGGGTTCGGAGTAGAGGTCCAGCAGGTCCTCCATGTTGGCCGCGAACTCCGCGCTCACCCTGGGAATGCGCCATTCCCTCTCCTGCCAGGGCTTGAGAGCGTTTTTTTGAGACGCTTGCGCACCCCTTCGTGGGACATGGAGGAGGCCAACCTCAACTCCACCACCTTGCCGGCCAGCAGGCGCAGGGTCCAGTGGTCATGCCCTGCCGGCGGCGGGCTGCAGGACAGGGCGATCAGGTGGGCCTCGCCCCGGTCGTCCAGCTTCCGGCGCCGGTTGGCCCGGGGACGGGTCCTTCAAGACCCCCGCCAACCCTTCTTCGGTAAAGCGCTACTTGACCCGGTACACTGTGCCCAGGGCCACATCCAAAGCTTCAACCACTTGGGGAGCCGGCCAACCGTCGTCGCTCTTGAGGAGAATCCGGGCCCTGGCGGTGACTCGGGCCGGGTGTTTCCCAACCCGAATCAGACGCTGGAGTTCTTCGCGTTGTTCCAGCGCCAGCCGCACTGAATACTTGTCCCTGACCATCACCACCACCCCCGCCAACAACACTTCCCACAAGGCAGAATAGCCTAATTGTCCGTTTTCTTAAACAATTGCTAACACCAAGTTGATTACCAAGTAACCAAGTAACCAAGGGTTTCAACTCAGCCTTCATCCGGACGACACTCCTCGCTATGAGCATACAGGTGCGATGGGGGCTCGGCAGTTACTTACCTCTGCACGGCCCGGAACGCGGGCATAGGGATGCGGAGTACTAGGGCGAATCGACAATTGGGTGAAACTCGGCTGAGGAAATAGGGCAGGAGCTTACAAGAGGAGGATAGAGTGTAACCCTGAGAAGTGACGTGCGGTGGAGGGGATTGGCCTGGAACGTTGTGAGTTGAGCGCTGCTCAGTGGCGTCGGATAGAAGGCTCTTTGCCCGGGCGTCCCGGCTGGGTTGGCGTTACGGCCAAGGACAACCGGAAATTCGTAAACGGCGTCCTGTGGGTGCTGCGCAGTGGAGCCCATTGGAAAGACCTGCCCCCTGGGTACGGCAACTGGAAAAGCGTCCACAAGCGATTCACCCGTTGGGCCAAGACGGGAATCTGGGAGAAAATCTTCCAGGTGTTGCTGGATGACCCGGACAACAGATACGTGATGATTGATTCCACCATAGTCCGGGCCCACCAGCAGGCAGTCTGCGGGAAAGGGGGGGCCAAAGTGAGGCTCTGGGCCGCTCCCGGGGTGGACTGAGCACCAAGATTCATCTGGTGGCCGATGCTCAGGGCCGGCCGGTGCGCTTCTCTCTCACCGGCGGTCAGAAGGCGGACGTCTCTCAAGCCATACCCCTGCTGACCGGCCTCGAGGCCGGAGCTGTCATCGCTGACAAGGGGTATGAGAGCAACCGCGTGCTGGCCTTTATCAGAGCTTCGGGAGCCGAGGCGGTCATACCGCCCAAGTCAAACCGCAGAGAACCTTGGGAATACGACCGGGAACTTTATAAGCAAAGGAACCTGATTGAACGAGCCCTCAACAAATTGAAACAGTGGAGGCGAATCGCAACCAGATACGACCGCAGAAGTCTCTACCTCCTGTCGGCCCTGTATCTGGTCTCCTCAGTCATCTGGGGCTAGCAATTGTCGATTCGCCCTAGAAACACGCATCGCTGAATTGGAAGGGCAGGCAAAGCCTCCAACCGACGGTATGAAACCCGGTCTGAAACCCGGTATGAAACAAGGGACACCTCCCGCTTGGGTCAAAGCTAACCGGCCAGCCCGCGCCAAGAAGGAACGCCGGAAGCGCACCCACGGCTTTGCCCGGCGCAGGGAGGAGCCCACCCGTAAAGTAGAACACGTCACGGCCAGTTGTCCCGATTGCCAGGTACCCCTTCAGGGAGGGATGGTGCGCCGACGCCGGCAGGTGATTTCCCTGCCGCGGGTGCGGGCAAGGGTGACGGAGCATGTGGTGCTGGAACGGGCCTGCCCCAAGTGCCGCAAGAGGTGGGCCCCAAACCCGGATTGGAGCGCCATCACCGTGGGCCGCCAGCGGTTCGGCATCTCGGTGCAGAGCGAAGTGAGCGTGCACCGTGAGGAGTGCCGGCTCCCCTTCAGGGTGATACAAGGCTACCTGAAATGGCGTTTTGGACTGGGCCTTAGCGTGGGTCAAATAGTGGCGTTGACCCGTGGGGTAGCGCAGCGCGGCCGGGAGGAATACGCCCAGTTGCAAGAAGAGATTCGAGCCAGCCCAGTGGTGTACGGGGACGAGACGGGCTGGCGGGAAGACGGCCTGGGCGGTTACCTCTGGAGCTTCAGCACTCCCAAGGTGCGCTACTTCCTACACCGCTCGAGCCGGAGCAGACACGTGGTTGAGGAGGCGTTGGGTAATGAGTTCGAGGGGGTGCTGGTCAGCGACTTCTACGGAGCCTACAACGTGTACCAGGGGCCGCACCAAAGATGTTGGACCCACCTGTTGCGGGACATCCACCAACTGAAGGAGCGGTTCCCGGAACATGATGGCCTGGCCCAGTGGTCCAGGAGGGTGCGGGAAGTATACGACCAGGCCCAAGCCTACTCCGGCCCCGACCCGGGACTGCCGGAAACGGTGCGCCGGTCCCGGCGGGTGAAGCAACAGCGGCGGTTCCAAAAGCAACTATGGTCCATCTGCCAACCCTACCTGGGCAGCGATACGCCCATGAGGGTGCTGTGCCAGAGGGTGGAACGCTTCCTGCCTGAGCTATTCACCTTCATAGTTGAGCCACGAGCGGGAGCGGACAACAACCCGGCGGAGCGGAGCCTGCGTCCGCCGGTGGTGAGCCGCAAGATCAGCGGCGGTACCCGCTCCGCACAGGGCAGCGAGACCAAGAGCATCATGGCTTCCTTGTTCGGCACCTGGCGTTTGCAAGGACGCAACCCTTACCATGCTCTCAATTCCATCCTCTCCCAACCTATATCTGCTCCAGCCTGAACAGTTACGTTCGAGGAGGCCCCCTGGGTTTGCTTGGCGGCAGCAAGGGGGCTAATTCGGCCCACTGGGCGTCGGTCAAATCGCTGGGATACGTTTTCTGTTCATACCCCCCCAATAGCAAGATTGCTGTCCCACTCCCCAAGAGAAATTCGTGCAGGTTTAGCCCTTTCTCACACACCCTCTAAGAATTGAAGAGGGAAGTTCGTCCGCCTACCAGATCCCGTGGTCGAAGCGAGTTGACGTTGCCAGCCTGGAAATCCACTCCGCGGAGCGGTTGCTGCTAGCTAAACTCAGGGGCCCCATTTCTCGGAGCTTCGCCGAGTGGGCGTTTTACGGGCACAATCTCATCGTGCATGACTAAGAGCCATACCGGTCCAGGGGCTCTTTGGACATTCCCTGGTCCGATGATCCGTAATCAAGTATCCCGGCACCGGACCACAACCCCGGTGCGCAAGCCGCGAGCAGATCATCTTCGCTCGCGCCGGCGGCGGTCCGGGACCACCCGCAGGCGGACTGATCTACTCCCCGAAAACCGGCCCAGACGAAACGCTAGTTTTGTGGGGTTCGGTCTTACCCCGTTTTCTAAATCAGGCTGAGTGCGAGTTTTGCGGGTCAATCCGCCGTTGTTGCCAGCGGGGAAAACTCCCTTGCAGACAGGTTGTTTAGCGCGCTGTGGGACCTTTTCCCACTGTAGTGCTTTCGCCGGGACTGCACCTTTTCCTCAGCGTCTTCCAAGGACAGGAACCAGTTCTCGTTCAGACACTCCCGGCGAAATCTTCCGTTGACCGCCTCGATGAAAACGTCGTCCGTGGGCTTTCCCGGCCGGCTAAAGTCCAGTTCCACTCCGTTCAGGCAGGCCCACTGTTCCAGACTCTTGGAGGTGAACTCGGGGCCATAGTCCACCAGAATGGTCCTGGGCAACCGGTGCCGCTGCATCAACCGCTACAGGACCTCCCCCACACCCTCTGGCCGGATGCTGGCCGCCACCGTGATGGCGAGACTCTCACGACTATAGTTATTCACTATCGTTAAGTGGCGGCTCAGGCTGCCGCCCCCGCGGCGCTCAGTTCCGGGGGCCGCCGGTCCCCCCGGAATAACACCAGGGCCATTGCGGTCAGCAAGAGCGCGATGTTGGACCAGATGGCGACCTCGTAGGTGCCCCTCAAATCGTAGAAGAGACCGCCCAGGAAAGCCCCCAACCCGCTGCCGATGGGCATGACGGCGAACATCGTCCCGTAAATTGTCCCTAAGTTTCTGATGCCGTACCGGTCCGAGGTATAGGCTGCAGTTACGCTAACTACAGAGTTCCAGGAAAACCCCACCAGCAGTATTCCTGCCAAGAGGGTCCCCAGCCCCATCGGGGGAATTCCAAAGGCTGGTACTCCCATGGACAGCAATACGATTACAAAGCCCAGGGCCCGGATGTTGTAAGAAGCGGTCAACAACCACCGACGCCCGTACTGATCGGAAAGATGCCCCATGAGGAGGCTTCCGACCACGGCGGAAGCGCCGATCAGGCTGAACGCTCCCGCAGCAGCCATCGGGTGATATCCAAGGTCCCGGGCATAAGTCACGAAGTGAGCATTCACGAAGCTCATCGAGTACCCTCAAACGAAGTACCCGAAGGTGAGCCGGTAGAACAGGTTCGATCCCAGGGCCTCTTTGAACGTAGCGTCGCGCCCGAATATCTGTGTAGAGTCCTCCCCGGCCGTGCCTCCTCTACGACGCAGGTCCGATGTATTACCCAAGGGCTCCAAACCCATCTCCTGCGGCGTGTTTCGGATGAATATGAAGCCGACGGGCAGAATGACCAGGAGTGCAAGCCCACCCAGGAAATAGTAGGCGTCCCGCCAGTCAAACAGGATCAGAAACACAGAAGCCGTAGGCACCAGGATCAATGCTCCAAAGGACCCGGCGCTGCTGTGCAAGCCCAGCGTCAAGCCCCGGCGGGCGTAAAACCAGGCGCTGATAACCTTGGTCAAAATCGGGCCGACGCCCATGGCCAGCCCGATGCTCATCACCGCGAAAACCGCGTAGAGTTGCGTCAAGCTTTGTACGGATGGAACGATCAGCAGCATGATTCCCAGCAACGCAACGCCGGACAGGGCCACCAATTTGGGGCTGTAACGGTCGGCCAGATAACCGGCCAGCGGCCGCATTAGGCCGGACAGCATGAAGGTGATTCCAAACGCGAGAGACAGAGTGCTTCTGCTCCAACCGAACTCCTCGGTCATAGGCTGCAGGAATACTCCGAAGGAGAACTGCGTGCCCGCAGTACCCAGGGCTAGTAACGAGCATCCCATCACAACAAACCACCCATAGAACGTCCGGCCGGAGCTGTCTGTCATCTTTGCCTCTCGTTGGGTTGTCTACCCGCGTTGGTCCGGTTGGGTCCTGATGCTCCCTAATTTACCACAAGAAACGGTGGCAAAATGCGGACGCAAGGTAATGCCATTACCCGATATGTCCTCAAACGCCCTGGTCTTCTGTTGTTGTCCACCGAAAGTATCCTGGCTAACCGGCCGGCAGAAATGTCACATTCACTCCATGGAGAATGTGACTTTGACTCCAAAAGAACAGACGAGACTCCAGGTCCTGAACAGCCTGCCGCCAGAGCATATGACTCTGGATCAGGCGGCTACGCTGATGGGAGTGAGCCCACGCCACACCCGACGCATGCTGGTGGATTACCGGAATGACGGCATTGCATCCCGCGCCCTGTACCCAGACCGACAGGCGGTCTTCAGGCACCGTTCGGAATATCCGCCCGCCGGGACGCCAACCCGGTTCGGCCGGGCCATGCGGGCCATGGAGGAACTGGCGACACAACTGATATTCGCCCTGCCGCCCCAGGCAAAAGCGCGGGTGGAACGGACGGCCGGAACCCTCCAGGACCGGCTGATCACGGAACTCCGGCTCGCAGGAGCGACCACCCTTGAACAGACCAAGGCCGTGTTGAAGCAGTTCCTGCCGCGATTCAACCGGCGTTTTGGGGTTCCAGCCCAGTTCCCAGAGCCGGCATTCCGGCCCTTGCAGCGGGACCTGCCCTTGGATCGGGTCCTGTGCTTCAAGCACCGCAGGAGAGTGACCCGGGACAACACTATGGTGAATGGGGAATCGCCAGCGTTTGGCTGGTGGGGTATAATTTCGGCGGCGCTTCCGTTGGGGGAGCGCCGAATTCGGGGCCTTTTGGGCTTCTACATAAAGGTAGGAATATGCCGGCACAAGTTGGTGACACTGCACCGGAGTTCACTTTGCCTTCGGTCAGCGAGGGCGACATTTCTCTGAGTCAATACCGGGGCGAGAAGAACGTGGTGCTTTCTTTCCACGTGTTTGACTTCACTTCTGGTTGAACCACCCAGGCGACCTCGTTCCGGCAGGTATACGGCCGGTTCGAGGAGAAAGATGCCCAGGTCCTGGGCATAAGCTGTGACACCGTGGCCGCACACCGGGCTTGGAGCACCGCCCTGGGGGGGCTGCCCTACCCGGAGTTGTCGGACTTTCATCCCAAGGGCAAGGCGAGCCAGGCCTACGACCTGTACAACGAGGAGCGGGGCGCCAGCTTCCGGGCCGTGTTGGTGGTCGACAAGCAGGGCGTCATCCGCTTCAGGGAGACCTACGAACCGGGCATTTTGCCCGACCCGGCAGACATACTGGCAGTAATAGACGGCCTCAACTAACGGGCTGGGGGGGCACACGCCCCCCAACCCCCGTCCCAACAGGGATCCAGAGCCTTTTTTTCACCCCTTCCCCGAACCCCCGTCATTCTCGCCGCAGCGGGAATCCAGAGCCCTTTCTAGGTGTAAACACGGTGGAGGTAGTGGACACGCGCCGGGGTGATGCCAGGCCGCGTCCTGCATCCCATACCAGGGTTGATTGGGTAATGGGCTCTGGATTCCCGTTGCGACGAGAATGACCGGGTGGGGGCACACGCCCCATCCAGGCGTGGCCGCCCCACCTGCGGCGGGGGCCACGCCAAGGCCTTCCCCCGGAACCCAGCCAATGGACAAAAAATTAGCCCCCCAGAAAACGGGGGGCTTTCATTGTTTAAAGGCTGACTTTGACGTTTCGCTTCTACGCCGCCAGCCGCTTTGGCGTGGGACCGCCTAGACGCCCAGACCCTCAATCACGTAGTGGAGCTTTCCCTTGGGGACGTCGATGAACACCTCGTCGCCCACCGCATGGTTCATCAGGCCCATGCCCACGGGGGACGTGGTGGATATTCTGCCGACGCCGGCGTCGGCCTCGTAAACGTCCACCAGGGTGTAGACCAGGCGCTTCCCCGAAGCCATGTCCTTCAGCTTGACCTTGGTCCCCACCGCGGCCTTCTCCTGCTTCACCACGGACTGCTTCACCAGGATCTTGGCGGTGACCAGGCTGGTTTCCAGCTCCCGGATCTTCGATTCAATGATGCCCTGCCGCTCTTTGGCCGCGTCCAGGGGCGCATTCTCCCGGAAGTCCTTGTCCTCCATGGCCCGCTTGATGTCGGCGACGTTGCCGACCCGCTCGTCTTTGAGGACATCCAACTGGGAGACCAGCCGGTCATAGCCCGCCTGGCTGAGTTGGCTCCCTCCCGAGGAGCCTTCGCCACTCGAGCCCCCGCCGGCCAGGCGCCGCCCCCGGGGGACCCGCAGGTGGGAGGCCAGGCTGGTCTCGGTCCAACCCTCTTGTTTCAGATAGGTGAGAAACAGCTTGACCGGCCCCAGCCTTTGCGCCGCTTCGGCGCCGCCCCGGCCGATGTGCTGAGCATAATCGGCAACCTCGGAGGGGGATAGCTGCTCGACCGCCCGGTCCCGGCCGCACCACGCCACAAACTTGCCAAGCTCCTGGCTATTCCCCATGTCTTTTTTGGAGTTTTTCTTCTCGG
Organism: Dehalococcoidia bacterium; assembly: GCA_963663135.2. GTDB lineage: Bacteria > Chloroflexota > Dehalococcoidia > Lucifugimonadales > UBA3495 > Io17-Chloro-G2. Next base: position 114,166 of record CAXXRM010000003.1, read on the forward strand.
CGACGAACTTCGTAACTGCTTCGGAGAGGGAAGGGGCGGCGTCTGTCATCGACATAGATTTATTACTCCTCCTGGTTTCAGTTGGACGGCTACGGCTGGCCACCGTATGACTTGAGAGCCAAAATCTGCGCCGTAATTCGTAAAATCCCGCGGCAAGTGGCCCGGATTATTTCACAATTCAGGCCATCGCGGCCCGATTCTGAAGATAATACGCGGTGAACTACGCCACCAGACCACACTAACCTCATGATAGCAGTTTCCGGAAAACCGCGCAACGAAACATCCACCGCCTGACCTGCGCCCGACCGGCGGCCAACCACCGACCAACCCCCCGCCACCTACCGGCCAACCGGCGGCCAACCGGCGCCACCGCCGCCGCGGAAACCCCCATCCGCCGACACTATGAGGATAGGCCATTTTCATGCTCATAGGTGGCTTTGACAAAGCCATCCGTCTTTCTCGTCGCAACGGGAATCCAGAGCCCTTTCTATGTGTAAACACGGTTGAGGTGGTGAACACGCGTCGGGGTCACCGAGGTGGCGTCGGGCCGCGTCCTGCATCTCATGCCTCGTCTGATGACTAAAAGGGCCCGGATTCCCAATGCGGCAGGGATGACGGTGGGTGTGTGCTATTATTCGCCCACCATGAGAATTCTCCGCCGAAATGCGCCCCGGTTGGGACTGCTGGTTCTGTTAGCAGTTGGGTTGGGCTGCTTATTCTTTCTTTTCGAGCTATTCGTCGGGCTGGCATCGCCCGGCTCCGGCGGTCTACCGGCGGATAACTCTTCCTCGGCCACGCCCTTCCGGATATCCGCGGGCGCCAATTTCATAGCCATGCTGGCCGCGGCCACCTGCATAGCGTTGGGCGCCGGGGCCATCCTGCTCTTGTGGAAATCATGGAAGACCGGCCCGAAACGGCCCCCTTGGACCCTGGCCTGCGGCGGCGCGGCCGCCGCGGCGATGCTGGGGTTGGGGCTCTACCTGGCCGTTTCGGCGGCGCTGCGCGGCGGGCTCCCCTATGGGAACGTCCCGACCGCCGGCCACCAGGTGAACCCCGTCGGGATTGAGACCGTGGGGCTGACGGTGTTGGCCACTTTGGTCCTCCTGGTGATGCTGGTGGGAGTCACCAAGCCGCGCCTTGTGGCGCTGCCGCTGCTCCTGCTGGTCGCCAACCTCGCCCTTGGGCTGGTGGGGGCCTCCGTAATCGGCAACCTGGACCTTTTCGGCAGCCCTTCAACGATGGAACCGGCGGCGGCCTACACCCACGCGATGACCTCCTTGGGCTTTAGTGAGGAGGACCTGGCCGCCCCTGATGACGCGGCCGATTCCGATAGTCAGCAGGAACAGGAGGACGACCGCCCCACGCGTGGGATAGAGGGCCAGCTTCAACGCCCCCCGGCGGAGGGGTGGCCCGAGGGACGGGCAACGTCCGGCGAAAGCAAATTGCTGCCGGATATCGCGGGGGCCATCGGCGACCTTCTCAATTCCGTGGACCCGGGACTACGCGCCCGGGCCGCTTCAGAATTGGCCCGCCTCGCCGGCAAGTTCCCAAAGCCCCCGGCGTCGGCAATCTCGGCGCTGGCTGGGGCCATGGAGTCCGATTCGGCCGCCCCGGTCAGGGCCGCCGCCGCCCAGGCCCTGGGCTCTCTTGGCGACCCGGCAGCCCTTTCGGAGCTGGCTGAAGCCGCCGCCGGAGATGACGACCCCGCGGTCCGCGCCGCCGCCCTCGAAGCCTTGGCGGAACTGGACGACCCCGCAGCCCTGGCCCACCTGGCCGAAGCCATCGCCGGAGACGCCGACCCGGCGGTCCGCGCCGCCGCCGCCGGAGCCTTGGCGGACTTGGACGACCCCGCAGCGCTTTCGGAAATTGCAGAAGCCATGACGTCCGATTCGTCCGCTTCCGTAAGGGCCGCCGCCGCCGGGGCCCTTGGTTCCGCCGGAGACCCGGCAGCCCTTTCAACCCTGGCCGAAGCCGCAGCAGCAGACAACGACCCAATGGTCCGCGCCGCCGCCGTCCAAGCGTTGGCGGACTTGGACGACTCAGCAGCCCTCCCGCCGCTGGCCAAAGCCGCAAGCGGAGACAGCGACCCGGCGGTCCGCGCCGCCGCGGTCGAAGCGCTGGCGGCGTTGGACGACCCCGAGGCCCTGGACACGCTGTCTGAAGCCCTGGATTCCGACGAGGCCGCCCCGGTCAGAGCAGCCGCCGCCGAGGCCCTCGGCTCCCTTGGCGACCCGGAGTCTGTCTCCCAACTGGCTAAAGCCGTCACCGGGGATAACGACCCGAGGGTCAGAGCCGCCTGCGCCCGGGCCCTGGCGAAGTTGGACGACCCGGCGGCCATTCCCCAACTAGCCGAAGCCCTGGACTCCGACGACTCCGCCCCCGTCAGGGCCGCTGCCGCCAAAGCCCTGGGCTCCCTCGAAGACCCCGTAGCCCTGCCCCAACTTACCCAAGCCCTGGACTCCGACGAGTCCGCGCCGGTCAGAGCCGCCGCCGCCGATGCCCTGGGCTCCCTTGGCGACCCCGCAGCCCTCCCTCAACTCGCCGAAACCCTGGACTCCGACGACTCCGCTTCCGTTAGGGCCGCGGCCTGCCGGGGCCTCGGTTCCATCGGAGACCCCCAGGCCCTTTCCCCACTCGCCAAGGCTCTGGAGTCCGACGACTCGGCGCCCGTCCGGGCCGCCGCCGCCGAGGCCCTCGGCTCCCTCGAAGACCCCGTAGGCCTGCCCCAACTTACCCAAGCCCTGGACTCCGATGACTCCGCTCCGGTCAGGGCCGCCGCCGCCGAGGCCCTGGGCTCCCTTGGCGACCCCGCAGCCCTCCCCCAACTCGCCGAAACCCTGGACTCCGACGACTCCGCCTCCGTTAGGGCCGCGGCCTGCCGGGGCCTCGGTTCCATCGGAGACCCCCAAGCCCTTTCCCCACTCGCCAAGGCTCTGGAGTCCGACGACTCGGCGCCCGTCCGGGCCGCCGCCGCCGAGGCCCTGGGCTCCCTCGAAGACCCGGCAGCACTTCCCCAACTCGCCGAAGCCCTGGACTCCGATGACTCCGCCCCCGTTAGGGCCGCGGCCGCCGAGGCCCTCGGCTCCCTCGAAGACCCGGCAGCACTTCCCCAACTCACCGAAGCCCTTGATACGGATAGCTCCGCGTCCGTAAGGGCATCTGCCTGCCGGGGCCTCGGTTCCATCGGAGACCCCCGAGCACTTCCCCAACTGGCCGGAGCCCTCGCAGGGGATGACAACTCGATGGTCCGGGCCGCCGCCGCCCAAGCCCTGGGGCAGTTGGACGACCCCAAAGCCCTTTCGCAACTGGCCCGGGCCGTGGAGTCCGACGATTCCGCGCCCGTCAGAGCCGCGGCGGCCCAGGCCCTTGGCTCCCTCGAAGACCCCGCTGCCGTCCCGCCGCTGGCGGAAGCCGCCGCCGCGGACAACGACCCGGTGGTCCGGGCCGCCGCGGTCCAAGCCCTGGCCGAGTTGGATGACCCCGATGCAATAACGCCCCTGGCCCAGGCCGTGGGAGACGCCAGTCCACAGGTCCGAGAGGCTGCAGAAGAGGCGCTGGCCGGCCTGGGGGCCACCGTGACTCCTCTGGAAACCGGCGGCACCCTGGTGTCCAGCGGCGGCGTAGCATCCGGCGTCAGCCCAAGCACCTCCACTAGTCAGGCAGAGGAGAGCCAGCCCACGCCGGTCCTGCAGGTCAGCGGCGCCGGCCGCGTCGGGTACCTGCGGACCGGGGTTGGCGACACCTACCAGAATGGCGGTTGGACCCAAATGCGCCCGGTGGAACTGCGCTACGGGCGGGATAGCCAGGTGCGCGAACTGGTCGAACGAACCCTCCCCGACCAGTCCGGCGCCGGTCTCTCTGCGTCCCAACCACCAGAGTCGGCGCTGCTGGCTTGGCCGGCCCCGGCTACCTCAGAAACCTCCGAACTGGCCGAAATCACAGTACGGCCCGTTCCTCCGGCGGCCCACATTCCAGCCGGCGTACTGCCCCTATCCCTGTACCCCGAGTACATCTTCGCCACGGGAGCCTACCGGCCCTTCAGCGCTACCTTTCGCACCGGGGCGCCGCTGACCGAGTTAACCTGGACCGCCCGCGTCCCGGCCTTCACGGCCAGCCAGCTGAACCGGGCCACGGTGTCCAGCGACCCTACATATACCCAGTTGCCCGATGACCTGCCCCAACGGGTCCGGGACCTGGCTTTGCAGATCACCCAGGGACAGAGCTCCCCCTACCTGAAGACCAAGGCTCTGGAGACCTTTTTGAGGACTCGGTACTCCTACGCTTTTGCCGACCCTAGCGACAGCCAACCCGAGCGCGGCCAGGACCCGGCGGACTGGTTCCTCTTTGGCAGCAGGAAGGGTACCTGCGGGCAGTTCAGCACCGCTTTCGTCGTGCTGGCGAGATCGGTGGGGATTCCGGCCCGGGTGGTCTCGGGCTGGGCCATTACCCAGACAGACCAGCCCCAGACGGTACACTCGAACCAGGCCCACCAATGGGCAGAGGTCGCCTTCAATGATTTGGGCTGGGTAACCTTTGAACCGACCGCTTCCGGGGGAGCGCCCTCCCGGACGGGCGAGGCCGGGGACGTGGTTTATGTCGCCGAAACGCCCGTCATTGATCCCGCTCTTGAGCCGGTGTTGGAAGATATCGCGACTGAGAATCCCCAGTTGGCGACGGCTATCTCGGAACAACTCGACGCCCTGACCCGGGACGGCTCGCCCGTCGTTGACCGGTTGGCAGAGCAATTGTCCGCCGAGCGGTCGGCCGCCGGAGATTCCGCGCCCGACGCCGGGGAGGCTGCATCGGAAGTCCTGGAGGCGCTGGGAGCCGAGGTTACGCCACTGGAAAACGGAGGCTCAGTAATTAATTGGGGCAGTGAAAGCTCTTGGGTCCCGGGGACCACTGCGCTGCAGGCCAGTAAACTACCGTCCGCTCCGGTCCTTCAGGTCACCGGCGGCGCCGGCGCCGGCCTTCTGCGAACGTCAACCGGAGACGCGTACGCCGACGGGCGGTGGGCGCAGCTTGACCCGGCGGAAATTCCCTATGAAAGCGGCGCAGACCTCCCGTCCCTGGTTGCCAGCCGCTTTACGGGCTCGGACCCAACCCCGTTCGATTCATCGCAGCGTGCGGACTCGAGCCTGCTGGCTTGGCCCGGCCCCCGACGGGGCAAATCAACCGGCCCCGAACGAATTACGGTGTCGGCACACCCGTTGGTGGGAAGCATTCCGGCAGGGGGAGTCCCCATTTCCCTGGGCGTGGCGCAGATTTTCGGCAACGGCGCCTACCGGCCCTTCAGCGTCACCTTCGCCAACCGCGGAGCGATCGACGAATATGCCTGGGTTGCCAGGGACGTGAAATTCTCCGAGGCCGAACTGACCGCCGCCAGGGCTTCTGAAGACCGCTCCCACACCCAACTGCCCGGCGGCCTGCCGGACCGAATCGAGAAATTGGCCCAGAGGATAACCGGCGAACAGTCCGGTCCGTACCTGAAAGCCAGGGCCATCGAAAATTACCTGAAAGCCGAGTACACCTACGCCTTCGCCACTCCCGAGTCCGAAACGCTACCGGCCGGCCGCGACCCGGTGGACTGGTTCCTCTTTGACAGCCGTGAGGGCACCGCGGGCCAATTTAGCAGCGCCTTCGTTGTCCTGGCCCGGTCGGTTGGAGTGCCATCCAGGGTGGTATCCGGCTGGGCCACCGGAAAGGCCGGAGACACGCGAACGGTCTTCTCCAACCAGGCCCACCAGTGGGCCGAAGTGGCCCTCAAGGACGTTGGCTGGACTACCTTTGACCCCACGCCGGAGGGAGGAGCGCCGTCGAGGGCAGATGGGGGTACCACTGCCGTTGACCTTCCGGAGCAACCATCCACCGCCGCCCAGGCAACGGTAACCGAGATAACCGATTTTCCGGCGCGGACCCAGCTGGGCCGCCCCTTCACCATCGGCGGTTCCGTGACCTCATTGTCAGGATCCCCCGTTGATGGGATGGAAGTGGAAGTCTTCATCAACAAGCAGAAGGAACAGGGCGGAATCCTGGTGGGGACGGGGGCGTCCACGGAGGGCCGATTCTCTCTGGAGATTGGGTTGCCCAGCAAGTTCCCCAGGGGCAGCTACCAGCTGATTGCCCACGGCGTGGGCAACTCCAGCTACATGGAATCGTGGAGCGACCCTGAAATCGACGTTTACTCCGGCGCCAAGTTCGAATTCAGCGGCCCGGACAAAATCTCGGTGGACCTGCCGGTTGGGCTTACCGGGAAGCTGCTGGAAGAAGCCGGAGACCCCATTCCCAACCAGGAAATTCTGCTCAGGATAGATGAGGGCCCGCCATCTCTGATATCAACCAACGCCAGGGGGGAATTCAGCTTCGAAGTCAGCTTCGAGGATCCCGGAAACCACGCCATAAGGGTCGAATTGGCAGAGTCAGGCTTCCTGCTGGGAAGCGTGGTTGAATTGGACGTAACGGCGACCATGCCCAGCCTGCTGGAAATTGACGAACCTTCCGGTTTACCGCCGGGGGACGAATTCCCCGTCAGCGGAACGCTGCGGGACCACCAGGGTAACCCATTGGCCGGGCAGGAAGTGGCGGTCACCGTGGATGACGGAGACACCCATCAGGTTGTCACCGACTCCCAGGGCAACTTCCGTCTGGACGACCGGGTTAGCGCCACGGAAGACAGCAAGATTGAAGCAACGTTCGACGGTGACGGTTTCATTGAACCCGCTTCCTACCCTCCTTCCTCTGAAGCAACCAGTGAGGCAACCAGTGAGGCAACCGGGGAAGCAACCGGGGAAGCAACTGGCGAAGCAACCGGGTCCGACGCCGGCGCCACAACCGGGGCCGAGGAGGAACCCGACGTTTCCGGCAGCGCCGGAAGGGTGCCGGAGATTGTGGTGGAGGACCCGGCGGCGGTGGCCCGGGACGGGCACATCCCGCTGCGGGGAACAGTGTACGACGGAGGCCAGCCCGTGCCGGACACTGCGGTTACGGTCAATGGTGAAGAACTGGCTCGCACCGATGCCGGTGGCGCTTTTGACATCCAATTCCCGGTGCCTCCCGGCGCCGAGTTGGGCCGGATGCCGCTTGAACTGGCGGCCCCGGAGTTGAATGCTGCCACCACGGTGAATGCAGAGGTCAAGTCCGCCACCAGCCTTGATGTCACGCCGCTTGAGCCGGTGAGGGCTGGCGAACCGTTGAAGGCGGAGGCGCGCCTGCTGGACGAGAATGGCGTGGGTATTCCCGACGCCGCGCTCTATTTCGGCGATGGAGAGACGGCCACCACCGGCCCGGACGGTGTCGCGGAGTTGGTCCTGCCAGCACCTGAAGGGCAAGACCTGTCGGCAGTCCCGCTGGACGTCGAGTTTGAGGGAGACGAATCGCACCTTCCCGTGAGCCACTCCGAAGATGTGCCGGTCTCATCAGATGAGGGCGGGTTCAATTGGCTGCTCTGGGTGGGCCTTCCGTTGGCGCTGGTCCTTGTATCTGTCGTGTCATACCTCGTCGTGCGGCGGCCTCCGTGGTTTGTGGAATTGCTCCGTCGAGCCTCCGGTCACCTGGCGCTTCTCTCGGCCGGTTTACCCAGACGCCGGAAACCGGAGCCGGTCCCCGGCGAGGAGGCGGAACTGCTCCCGGCCCTGCTGGAACTGAGCTTCCCGGAGTCACCGGGGGCCGGGGAGACGGTTTCGTTGTCTGGCGAGCAGGTTTCGGTCCGGTGCGTCCTGACTGGCGAGTCAGGCGAACCGGTGCGCGGGGCTACGGTGGAACTGGAGTGGAGTGATTCCGGAGAAACAACGCAGTTGACCACCGACCGGAGGGGTAGATGTGACGCGACCCGGCCGGTAGACACGGGTGGGGTCCATCAAGTTACGGCCCGCTTCGCCGGCGACGAGAGGTATTTGCCGGTCACCGCCAGCGCAGAATTCGCACTACAGGGGCCGGCCCCCACCGGAATGGTGGCCACTCGCTTGGAGGTAGCTTTCTTCAAGCCGGCGGAGGACCTCCCCGATATCTGGGGGACCGGTGAGCAGGTCCGGGTGGAGATTGCGCTGCTGGACAGTTCCGGGCAGGGTGTTGCCGGACGTACGGTGACGGCAGCGATGGGCGAGCCGGCACAACCGGTCCAATTGTTGACCGACGCCAACGGACGTTGCCATACCGATTGGACCGGGACCGTGCCCGGAACATATCGGGTCTCGGTGGACTTCGCCGGGGCGGAGCGGAATTTGCCGGTCTCTGCCCAACGAGAGTTTGAAGTGGTCGATTTTCGGGAGGACGTGGTCCGTCGGTACAACTCCTTCCTGCCGTGGATCCGCGAAAGGGAACCCAGTATTTCGGAACAGGCCACCCCCAGGGAAATGGAACTGAAGGTCGTCACCAGCGGAATGTCGGTGGACCAAAAGGCGCTGGAGGTGGTCATCTCCCGGTTTGAGGAGGCGGATTACAGCCTGCATGAGATTGACCGGCCGCGCTTCGAGGCTATGTACCGGGCCCGCCGAAACATAATGGGGGACTAAAACATCTATGGCCGCCAACGATCGATTTGTGTCTTCGTTGTTTCAGGCTTTGGTGATCGCCGCTATTGCCGTCGTGCTTTGGGTGCCCGACGTCTCCCTCTTGCCGGAAAACTCCCCGGGGCTTGATTTCCTGCTCTGGCCCGTCGCCGTCGCCACCCTACTCGCGTTGGCGTTTGACCTGGCCTTTCGGCTGCAACGCTCACCCCGGCTTAGGGCGGCGCTGGGTCTGCCGGAGCAATTCCGGCCGCGGGTGGCAATTTCACTGCTGATGGCCCGGCGGTCGCTCAGGGATGCCTCCTGGCTGGCGCTTCTCGTGGGCGGGTTGGTGGCCCTGGCCGGCACCCAGGCCGAGCCGCAGACTTACTACACAATTATTGTCGCGGCCGGGGCCATCCTGGCATTGATGGCGGCGGTCCGAACGGCAAGCATTCCCTTTCCAGTGGTAGACACGCTTTTCCCGTTCCCCCGCTACCGGTTGCTGGCCCTGGGAATAGTCTCACTGCTGCTGCAACACGAGCTGTCCTACGCCTACGGGTTTCCCAACTCCCCGTTGTTGCCGGCCCTGGTGGCGGCGACGGGGGCAAGCTACCTGGGCAGCGTGTTGCACAATTTCGCCGGTGTTACCGAGCGATGGAACGATGTCGGCGATCTCCGCCGGACCTTGACCGCAGAGTCTGTTTATCTCGCTGCAAGCCTGTCCGCCGCCGCCAGCCTGGCATTGATTGTGTGGGGATTGATCGGCTCTTTGCCCAGCGTGAACGCGGCGGCCCTGGACCGGTGGCCGGACTTCCTCATGGGCGGGTGGACCCCGCTTCATCTCAGCCACCTGTTCGAAGCCAGGCACCTGGTGCTGGGCTTTGCCCTGGCGTTGGGCTTTGCCGGTAGACTGCCAGCAGGGCAGGCAGGCATCGCCGGAACGCCCTACCGTCCCATGTTCAGGGCCGCGGCGTTCGTCGTGTCGGGCTATTTGGCATGGTTGGTGACGGGGAAGCTGGCCCCCCTGGGTCATGGCTATTCTTTGCTGGGGGCCACGGTCTCTGGCGGGTTGTTTGTGGTGGCCCTGACCCTGGCTCTCCGCGGCATCGTTTCCACCTCCTACGGGATGTTCGCCAACGCAGCCCGGTGGTTGTCCGAATCCACCTCTCGGGCATTCTTCCTGGGGGCGTCCATAGTCCTCTACGGCCTGCTGGTGCGTCCCCTGGTCTACCAATCCCTATGGTTCGCTCCGGTCTACGAGTGGCTGATAGTCCTGGCATTCGCCTCCGTCCCGCTCAACCAACTGAGGAAGGGAATTAAGGCCCAGGTCGTCGCTGCCGGCGCGCCGCGTGCCGCCTGGCCCAACTGGTCTCGTCACTCTCAGGTATCGGAAGAACGGCGCGACCCTCGGATGACCGGGCTGCTGGTGCTGCAGCAGCGCTTTATCGAGACCGGAGAGTGGGGGCGGTTGTGGCTTTACCTGGTGGGGTTGTTGCTGCGTAACGGCGCCCCCGCGGCAAGCGTTGCCGCCGCGTTCACGCCCATGAGAAACTGCTACCTGGAATCAGTCAAGCCGCGGCTCAGGAAACTCAATGAGAAGTCCGCCTGGCGGCTTCGGGAAGCCGCCCTGGCCGATACGGTAGCCCGTGCGGAGGCAGCCATGTCTCTTCCACCGACGCCCCTGGCAACGCTGGACGAGGCGCGTCTGCGGGAAGCAGGGGCCCCGTTTCTCGAGGAGGGCGACGGGCCCGAGCAGTTGGCGGTGGCCTTGACCCTGGCATACTGGCAGCGTGGAGCCGACCTCGCCCTGGCCTCAGAGTTGTGGTTCCCACTCATGACGTTGGTGGACAGCCCGGCTGCCGGCAGCGGCATTGGCAACTTTTCCCGGTCGTTGCTGTGGCGCATTTTCCGCGGAGGATCCCTGGCCTGGGACCCGGTACGACGGCAAAGTATGATGGACCGGGCGGTGTCCCACCTGTTTGGCGAAGGCAGTCACCGGGACCTCCCGGTGGCAGTGCTGCACCAGCAGATTACAGTGATCGATGGCCGCAGGAGCGGGCCCCAACATCAACTACTCAGAGGCGCCTCGGTGGAAGTCCTGGAGGAGACCGGGGGTGAGGCCCGTCTGCGTCCCGGTGAAAGTCTGCGCGGCTACTTCTCCGCGGAGGGGGTGCCCCGGGAACCGGTGCTGCCATCTTCAACCCCAACTGCAACCCCCGTACAGCAACAGGAAGGCGTAACGGCATGAATGAATTCAGCGTGGAAGACGCGAGCCGGGTCTGCGATACGATTATCGACCGCGTCTCCGAAGTGTTCGTGGGCAACCGGTTGTTGCTGCGAAAACTGCTGGCGGCCGCCTTGGCCAACGGCCACGTCCTCTTTGAAGACTACCCCGGCCTGGGGAAGACACTTCTGGCCAAGGTCTTCACCAAGGCGATCGGCAGCGAGACCCGGCGGGTCCAATTCACCCCGGACGTGCTGCCCGCGGACATCCTGGGCACCCGGGTCTGGCGGCAAAACACCGGCGAGTTCCAACTGGTCAGGGGGCCGGTGTTCACCAACGTGCTGCTGGCCGACGAGATAAACCGGGCCCCGCCCAAGACCCAGGCGGCGCTCCTGGAAGCCATGGAGGAGCGGCAGGTCACCATCGACGGCGATACGCTGCCCCTGAGCCCCCCTTTCCTGGTCATCGCAACCCAGAACCCCATCGAACAGGAGGGTACCTACCCGCTGCCCGAGGCCCAGATGGACCGGTTCTTGTTCCGGTTGTCCACCGGGTATCCCAGCAGCCAGGAGCAGGAAAACGAAATCCTGCTCCGCCGCATAGATTGGCAGAAGGATGACCCCACGGAGGACGTGGAGCCCGCGGTCGACGTTGAAAGCTTCCTTCAATTGCAGCGAGCCGTGGAGACGGACGTCTACGTGGACCAGGTGATGGTGGACTACATCACCCAATTGGTGCGCCTGACCCGCGGGCACCCCCGCGTCGCAGTCGGGGTCAGTCCCCGGGGCGGCTTGGCCCTGTTGAAGGTCTCCCGGAGTATCGCCCTTACCCACGGCAGGGACTTCGTTATCCCCGACGACGTTAAGATGGTCACTTCGGATGTCATGGGGCACCGGATAATCCTGAACATTGAGGATATTCTGGAAGGGGTGAAACCGGCGGACGTGATCGAAGACATAGTAAGCCAGGTCCCGGTGCCCACGGACCTGGGACGCCGGGCAGCCGTCTAATGTTCTCCGCGCTGCCGGTGCGATGGCTGGCCCTGGGATTTGGGTTGCTGTCCCTGGCCTTGGGCACGGGCAACCTAGTGCTGTTGGCGGGAGCCGTCTACACGCTGATCATCGTTTTAATGGGAGCGGCGCTGGTTGCCCCCGGCAAAATCGTGGTCAAGCGGAGTACCCCGCGCCTGTTCTTTTGGGCCGGAGATGAGCTGGAAGTAACCCGGGAAGTGGAAGTCGGCGAGGGCGTGGGCCCGTTGTACGTCTACGACCGGTTGCCGCCGGAATCGGATGTAACCGGCGGCAACAACCTCCGGGTAATCTGGAAAAGGCCCGGCCCGAAGACCTACGACCTCTCCTACCGTATTTCCTGCCCCAAGCGAGGCGTGTACACGCTGGGAGAGACCGTTTGGGATGCCGAGGCCCCGTTGGGTTTGCACCAACGCATGCACGGGTCGGCCGGGCCGTCCCTGGAAATCTCCATCGTCCCTCGCACCCAGGCCATCAGAAGGGTCAATGAAATCCGAGGCCGGGCCCACAGCGTCTATCCCCATGACGATGTGGCCACCCTGGGTGTATCCACCACCGACTTTACGGAATTGCGACCCTACACGCCCGGAGACCCAATGCGTTGGGTCAACTGGAAAGCCAGCGCCCGCAACACCGGCAGCGACAACCCTCTGATGGTCAACCAGTACGAACCGGAGGGACGCAAGGCCGTGTGGATTTTCATGGACGGCGCGGACTACATGGACGTGGGGACCAATCTGTCGGCGATGATCGACGACGTGGCTGAGGCCGCGGGCAGCATCGCCCAGTATTACCTGACCAGGGGCTACACCTTGGGGGCCTACATCTACAACAGCCAGAGCGACATCCTGACCCCCGAGGTAGGGCAGAAGCAGTTCCGAAGACTGACCAACATGCTGACCCGGTTCCAACCGGGCCGGCCCAACCAAAGCCTGCTCCAAGCGGTGGAATGGTGCAAGGGTTTTCTGTTCCGCCTGCAGCCCGAGGTCTACACCATCACGCGGCTGGACGTTCACTACCCCCGCGGCGGAGGGGAATCGCCCTACCTGGAAGGGTTCCTCGCCGGAATTAGGCGGCTGGTCGCCTTGAGACCCCGTTCCCGGCGCACCAACCAAATCCGGGTGGTCCACCTGGAACCCGGGGGCTATCAGAGGGCGCAGACACCCTTGGAAACCCAGGCCATGGGGTTGATGCGGTGGGAGTCCCAACCACTGTACGGCATCCTTGGCCGCTCCGGAGCCTCGGTGTTGCGATGGGACCCCAAGCAACACGACTTCGCCTCGACGTTACTGAGGCATATCAATACGGGGCGGTGACACCGTGGTGCGCTTCATTGCCGTTGAGTCCCTGCTGCTGGGTTGCCTGCTGTTATTGGCGGGCTACGTGTTTTGGGAGTCCTCGAGTGGAGTAACCTCATGGCTCGACCGGGTGGAGCCTGGGCGTCCCGGGACCGGAGGAGGCGCCCTCTTCGTGGCGGTCGTCGCGGGTATCTGTTCCATTCCAATCATCCTGTACTGGTTCCTCCAGTGGAGGGGAATGACCGGAGGGTCCTTTTGGATGGTGACCCTGGCCGTCCTTCTGCTGCAAGCTCCGGCGGTGCTGGCCCACAACCAACTGAATTGGCTCTCGTTCTGGCGGGGTCCCTCGTCGCCACCCGAGTTGTCCCTGGTCGCAGCGGGAGGGCTGTTTCTGTTGTCGCTGGCCCTGCTGGCAACGTTGCACCGGGCCGCCGAGATAAGGAGACTGCGGGGGAGACTCGGGACGCTGCACCTGGAGAGCGGGGAACAACAACAGGTCATTATCAGCGAAGTCATGACGCTGGCGGGGTTGGTGGGATTAAGCCTGGTCATCACCGCAGCGCTGCTGTCGGTGGGAGCTGCATTGGCCCAGTTGGACAACCTGATGGTCCGTTCTCCCTGGACGGTGCTAACGTTCGGCGCCACGGCCCTCTTCCTGTTGGCTGGCTCCCTGTACCTGTTGCTGCGCGTCCGCCAGGGGGAATAACTCATCCGATTCCCCGTGTCGAACATCCTCAGCCGCAGTCTCCAACCCCCAAGTCTGGAGCCGTGGCTGGAAACCGAAGAATTGCAACCGGGCCTGCCTTCCCTACGGAGAAACTACCGGACTCAGCGGGTCCTTAAATGGGTGACCAAGGTCGTAAACCTCTACGTTTTTGATGGCTGGAGCCTTGCTGCGCCTACCCCAAATGGAACGGCAACATGCCCCTCCAAGCAACAACCCAACAGGCGCGGCTGATACACTAAGGGCAGGCGGCTTTTTCGGTCGATATCCCAACCATCTTCCTGAATGAATTCGCAGATGTCGGAGGTTCCAAATGGCAGAAATACTGGGAATTGGGCTCAGTCACTACCCGGGTTTGGTCCAGCCCGACGAAGGAAGGAACCATCAACTGACGCGGGCCCTCAAGAGCGGAAGGCTCACCCCGGACCAAATGGACCCGGCCAACTGGCCCGAAGCAATGCGCCTGGAGTACGGCGACGACCAGGGTTACTCCGCTCACAAGAAAGTCCGGGCCCGGTTGGAAGCGGGCTTCCGGGCCCAGCGCGCCGCGCTGGACGCTTTCAACCCGGATTTCGTCCTTATCTGGGGCGATGACCAATACGAGAATTTCAAAGAAGACGTCATCCCGCCCTTCTGTGTTTTGGCTTACGACCAGGTGGAGTGCCACCCCTTTGCCAACCACGACGGTAGCCCCAGGCCCAACATCTGGGGAGAGCCGGCGGACAAAAACTTCAGCTATCAAATCCATCCCGCCGCCCGGGAATTGACGGCGGACTTGATCCAACAGGGATTCGACATTTCCTACGCCTACAAGCCCCTGCATTTGAAGGACGGCATGGGCCACGCCTTCATCAACACCCTGATGTTCCTGGATTACGAGCGGAAGGGCTTCGACTACCCGGTAGTCCCGGTCCAGGTCAACTGCTACGGGAAATTGGTGGTCCGAAACCACGGCGGCGCCCAGCAGATTGGCGCCGAATTCGACCCTCCCGGTCCCACGCCAAAACGATGCATGGATCTCGGCGCAGCCACCGTCAGAGCCTTCCGGGATACCCCATACAGGGTTGCCTTGATTGCCTCGGGCAGTTGGTCCCACGCCTCCTTGTGCGACAAGCACCACCGGATGTGGCCCGATATCGAGTCGGACCGGGCCCGGTTCGAAGAGTTCATGGCCGGTGATTGGCAGGCTTGGCGGGAAATCACTACCGCGCAAATCGAGGAAGCGGGCCAGCAGGAATTGCTTAACTGGATGTGCCTTGCCGGGGCTATGGAAGAATTGGGCCGCAAGCCTCAAGTTGTCGAATATGTAGAAACTTACGTATTCAACTCAGAAAAGGTCTTGGTGCTATTTGACGCCTGAGACTCGCCATCCACCATCCCATCGCACCGGGACAACCATTACTTGCACTCGGAATTGCTACCGCCTGAGCTAGAGCGATCCCAAGGTGCGCTATTTCCTATATCACTCCAGTCAGGCTGCTATTTGACGCCTGAGACTCGCCATCCACCATCCCATCGCACCGGGACAACCATTACTTGCACTCGGAATTGCTACCGCCTGAGCTAGAGCGA
The DNA here is from genome assembly GCA_963663135.2 of Dehalococcoidia bacterium. Classification (GTDB taxonomy): domain Bacteria; phylum Chloroflexota; class Dehalococcoidia; order Lucifugimonadales; family UBA3495; genus Io17-Chloro-G2. The sequence goes on from CAXXRM010000003.1 coordinate 129,498, forward strand.
TCCCAAGGTGCGCTATTTCCTATATCACTCCAGTCAGGGCAGGCGAGACGCCTCCCTGTCTCTGGTGATGTGGACGGATTTACGAGCCTTAATCACTGCCCATCGTAAATGCTTCGGCGCCGTCCACTGCTCGACCGTCGAGGAATTGGCTGAAGGGGACCGGCAAAGCGCAGGTTGTGACTGCCGGAGCGGTTTCACGGCTGCTCCAGCAGTCCCATGTTCGCCAGGATGAACGCGTACTCCTCAGCCACTTCATACAGGCGGTCGTACCTTCCAGACCTGCCGCCGTGGCCAGCGCCCATGTTGGTCTTCAGCAGCACAAGATTCTCGTCGGTCTTCAACGCCCTCAGCTTCGCCACGTACTTGGCGGGCTCCCAGTAAGTGACCCTGGGGTCGTTCAACCCCGCCGTTACCAGAATCGGCGGATAGTCGCGTGGCGTCAGTTGGTCGTATGGGGAGTAAGAGCGAATGTATTCGAACACGGCCTTGTCTTCAATTGGATTACCCCACTCCGGCCATTCTATGGGCGTGAGGGGCAGCGTGTCGTCCAGCATAGTGTTCAGCACGTCCACAAACGGGACGTGCGCGGCCACGGCGCCCCACAGACCCGGCGCCTGGTTCACCACCGCGCCCATAAGCTGGCCGCCGGCGCTGGCTCCGGAGATGGCAATGCGCCCTTCCGTTCCGTATCCCTGCTCGATGATATAACGGGCGACGTCCACAAAGTCGTTGAATGTGTTGGTGCGCCGGTCCAGCTTGCCGGCCTCGTACCAGTGGTATCCCAGGTCGTCGCCGCCGCGAATGTGAGCGATGGCGAAGATAAAACCTCGGTCCAACAGGGACAGCCTAGTGGTGGAAAACGACGGCGAGATAGCGTACCCGTACGCGCCGTAGCCGTAAAGGTATATCGGGGCGGTGCCGTCCACCGGGGTATCCTTCCGTCGGACGATGGACACCGGGACCTGCACGCCGTCCCGCGCCGTGGCCAGCGTCCGGTCCGTAACGTACTCTGACGCGTCGTAGCCGCTGGGGACCTGCTGCACCTGGCGCACTTCGAGTTCGTCGGTGTCAAGGTGATAGTCGAAAACGGTGCTTGGGGTGACCATCGACGTATACCCCAGGCGCAGGGTGCCGGTTTCGAATTCCCGGTTGGTGCTGATGTAAGCGGTGTACGCTGATTCAGGGAACGGCACGTAGCTTGACTCACCGGCTCGGTCGATCAGGCGCACGTGGTCCAGGCCGTCGACCCGTTCTTCCACCGCGATGAAATCCTGGAACACCTCAAAGCCGCGGATGTAGTGCGAATCAGAGGCGTCCACCAGCGGCGCCCAGGATTTCTCGGTGGGGTCGTCCTCGGGTGCAGTCGCCAGGCGGGTGTTCTTGTGCGTGTCGTTGGTACGAATGACGAAGCGGTCGCCCTGGTGGTCCAGTGAGTACTCGTGACCCGTTCGCCGCGGAGAGACCAGGACCGGGGTGGCGCCGGGGTCGGACGCAGGGATAAGCCGCACCTCGGAAGTGACGTGGTCGCCGGTGCCGATGACGATATACTCCTTGGACCCAGTGACCGATGCCCCGATGAAGAAACCGGGGTCGGTCTCTTCGTACACGACGGAGTCCTGTTCGACGGGTTCGCCGAGCACGTGCCGCCGCACCTGCCAGGGACGCCAGTTGTCGTCGAGCACCGTGTAGAAGAACGATGCGTTATCAGCCGCCCACACCGCGCGTCGAGTGGTCCCCTCGATTTCGTCCGGCAGAAACTCCCCGGTCTCCAGGTTTTTGACCACCATCTTGTATCGTTCAGAGCCGTCGGTATCAGTGCTATAAGCCACCAGGGACCCGTCGTTGCTCACCGACAGCGAGCCCAGGCGGAAATACTCCAGGTCTTGGGCCAGCTCCGGCTCGTCCAGTATCTGCTTGGCGTTGGCGGTTGGGGCTTCCCGCGCGTTCGGGTCGTCGGCCGGCCAGCGCGACCACACCCGGTACTGGCTTCCCTCTTCGTAGCTCCACTGGTAGTACCAGTCGCCGCTCTGCCACGGCACACTCGACAGGTCCGGCTGTTGACGCGCCTTGATTTCTTCGAAGATCGCGTCGATCAACTCCAGGTGTGACGCCATCTTGGCTTCGAAATAGTCGTTTTCTGCTACGAGGTAGGCCAACACGTCGGCATCGTCCACCGTCGGGTAGTCGGCATCGCGAAGCCAGTTCCACGGGTCCTGAATCGTAATGCCATGATAGGTGAAGCTGTGCGGCCGCTCCCCGGCCACGGGCGGAGCCGGTTCGGTTTCAGCGACTGCCCCGGGAGCAGGTTCGACAGCGGGCGCAACCGTGGCCGGCGGTTCCGGCGTCGCAGAAGCTTCTGCAGTCGTATCCACCGTAGGAGCGGGAGTAGGTTCCGCTGTGGTGGTGGGGATTGGTGTGGGCGGTGTGGAAGCAGCCCTCGCGGCAGGTTCCGGTGTGTCGTTGCCTGCCGACGCTGGCGTGGGTCTATCGGCCATATCTGGCACCTCGTTGTCGCAGCCAACGGCGATAAGTGCGACGAGAATTATTGCGGCGCAAATGAATAGTGCGCGACCTTGGTGAGACAACCCGCGACTCTCCAGGGATAAGTTGCACCAATGAAGAGAAATCCCTGGGTACTACAGTAAAGCATCTTCCCAGTTTCTGCGCACATACGACAGCCCGCAATACCGCGAGGGTCAGGCCAACCATCCCATTTTGGCTGTTGTCGCCGGGTCTTCCGATTGGCGTCATGTTAGTAGTCCCAGGGCAATTCAAGGCACAATCTCCACACGGTACGACCCGAGGAGCCTCCATTGCGCGGCCTCTGGCCATCGTCCGCCGCCACCTTCAGGCGCGGACAATTGTAGATTTTACTCAACCGGGCAGGGTGGCTTCTGCATTATGGACGACGCTGCACAATTTTAGGCCACAAATACCGAAGGGCCACCAAGACTGTCTCCGGTCTCGGTGGCCCTTCCCAATTGCCGCTCAACTGTTGCTATGCTGCCGGGGGCCCTACTGACACCCTCCCTCGACCGGACACTTGGCGTCCGGGTCCCACCAGATGTGGTCCCATTTATGGATGATTTGGGGCGTGTTGGGGGCGGTGTAGTTTTTCAAGCGGTAATCAAAGAAGCCGCCCACCTCCCGCCAGAGGAAGGAGACCCGGTGGCCTTCACCCCGCCGGAGGATTTCCACCGCTTCATCGAACAAGGCCAGGCGCTTTTCGGTGTCCAACTCCACCGCCTGCTCCTGGATTATCTCGTCCAGCCGGGGGTCGGACCAGCCATCGGAGTTTCGGTTGGTATTCTGAAGATACATTTGGTTCAGGACGTCCGATGGGTCGGCGATGATGATGGACATGGGGGACTGGCTGAAGGGATAGGTGCCCTCCCTCATGTGGACCTGATAGGTTGCCGAATCCACCGGCTTCAGCGTCAGATCTATGTTGAAATCCTTTCTCAGCTGCTCCGAAATCACCTCGAATTGACTTACGTTAAGGGCTGAGGACGTGATGTTCGCGTCTACTGCGAAGCCGTCGGCATAGCCCGCCTCCGCCAGAAGGGATTTGGCTTCTGCAATGTCCGGGGCTTTGGGGACCCGATAGCCGGGCACGTTCACTATGTCTTCCAGGTTTTCGCTGGGAACCATCCCCGGCGGGAAGAAGGTGCCCACCACCGCCCAACAACCCGCATCTTCCGCGCAGTAAAGGGTGTCCACGATGTGCTGGCGGTCAACCCCCAGGTACAGGGCGCGCCTCACCCGGGGATCGTCAAATGGCGGTTGGCTTTGGTACATCAGGAAATTTTGGTTGGACACCTTGGGCCCGGACACAAAAACAACCCTACCATTCGTGTCCTTTGTCATTTGCAGACCGTCCGTCCGCTGGTAGGAAGGACTCATTGCCTCAACCGTTTGGACTTGACCGATCTCGATCGACGCCAGCAACCTTGGTAGGGCCCTGATCCAGGTCGTTTTCATGCCATCGAAGTAGGGACGCCCCGGCTTGAAGTAATTGGGGTTCCGCTCATACTCAAGGGATATATTCGGCTGGAAATCCTTAACGATCCAGGGGCCGGAACCTACGTTAAAGGTAGACGGCAAGTCTACCTCCGCCGGCGACAACCCTTCTACCACGTGCTTGGGGAACATCTTCATATAGTCGGTGGCCAAATTTGTCAGGAAAAGGGCCGCCGGAAACTTGAGGGGAACCCTGACGGTCTTGGCGTCCACCGCTTCCGCGGTTCCTTGCTGATACATTTCCCGCAGGGAACCGGTCCTACTTCTGATGGCGTCGGGGTCGGCTATCCGGTTCAGACTGAAAACGATGTCATCAGCGGTGACCGGCATGCCATCATGCCACGTGGCGTCGTGGAGCCCAAAGGTGTATTCCGCTCCATCCTCACTAACCTGCCAACTGCTTGCCAGGTCACCGATGATTGCCGTGGGGTCCACCGGATCGTACTCCACCAGGCCGTTGAACCTCCGGGACGACGGTATTTGGCAACTGTAAAGGCAGGCGCAGGCGTGAAGGTCCCACGAGCCCGCGACATTCCTGCCTACCATTTGCAGGACCGTGCTCTGGAATATGCTGCCGGCGGTCCAATCGGGAACCAGGGGGAATTCCTTGGTGATGGAAGTCTCCATCGCTATGGCCGTAGGTGCGACGGTAGCCTCCGGGGCTGCCTCAACGGTTGGGGGCGGCGCATCCGGAACTGTTACCTCCGCTATCTTTGTGGGCGACGGCGCGGCAGGCTCGGCTGCGCCTCCGCAGGCCACCGCTGCCGACAATACCAACATCAAGACAACGGAAAGCAACCATGTGCTCCTGGGAAGCTTATGCCTTTTCATCCGCCCCTCTCTCTAGCTATGTAATGAATCCATACATCCGCTGCGAGAGTACCAACTATGACATGAAACTGTCAATCGCATAATACGTCGATTTACGTATCGGAAAGACCGTTACAAAACGTAAGATGGCAGTGCTCCCTACGGCTACCGATAGTTACGGATTTCGGAGCATCCGCCGCCGGGCGCCGTCAAAGCCGTTCAGTTCCCGCTTCAACCAGGTTGCCTGCGGTGGCGTAACGCTCCGGTGGCTCCATCCAATCGGTTCTTCTACCGGGTCGCTTCGGTCACGTCATGTACGTCGGCCGCCATCTGGCCCATGCTGTGTACTGCCGCCGTATCCGCAACCACGCCGGCGTGAACTTTCATCCCGCGATGCGGCTGGTTCGCCTCATGAAAGCTTGAAGCCGGCCTTGACTGGAGTTACAATCTAGCTAGTTCATCTAGCCGGAGTTAACTATGACCGACTGGCCTTTGCAGGATGCCAAGAATCGCTTTAGCGCCGTGGTCGATGCCGCCCTGGCCGGCGTTCCGCAGCGGGTGACCCGGCGGGGCCGGCCCGCCGTGGTCGTGCTGGCGGTGGATGAGTACGAGCGTCTTTGTCACCTGGAGAAAACCAATGCGCCCACGCTGGCAGAGCTGCTGCTCGCCATCCCGCAGGACGACCAGGAATTCGAACGCCTGGCGTTGCCGCCTAGAACGCTCAATCTCTAATGTTTCTGCTTGATACCGACGTGTTGTCGGCGCTGCAGAGACGGGAGCGCCATCCGGAGTTGGCCCATTGGCTGGCGGACCAGCGGACGGCGGACCTGTACCTGAGCGCGGTGACCGTGGGTGAGATAGAGCGGGGGATAATCCGGCAGCAGCGCCGCGACGCATCGTTTGCGCGGGAGTTGGTGGTCTGGTTGGACCGGGTCCTCACATTGTATGGCGACCGAGTTCTCGCAGTGGATGTCTCCACGGCGCGCCGGTGGGGGCGTCTGTCCGGGGCCCTTGGGCGCGAAAGCGTGGACCTGCTGATCGCTGCCACGGCGCTCGAACACGGCCTCACCGTGGTGACCCGCAACGTCAGACACTTCGAACCGGCGGGCGTCCCGGTGCTCAATCCCTTTGGTGGCCGGGAGACGCCGTGATCATGCTCCGGTGGACGGAACAGCGCGCCGAGCCCGCCGGACTGGACGCGGCCGTCGCCAAGAGCCTCGCGGGGTTGGGACGTTGTTGCTGGCGCGGAATAGTGACAAAAGTCAGCGTTGCGGGTGTTTTCGGGAATCTTTAGTCCTATGATATCGCTCTCATAGCTCCATCCAAGAGAGTCGACAGGACTGCGCGGCAGCCGACGGCGAGCCGCCCATGCGGTCATTGGTCAGCTGGTCGTTGGAGTAAGCGTCGACGCTCACGCGGCAATCACGCAAGCCAGCAATAGCGCCAATCCCAAACGCACCAAGTAGGTGTTATCATCCCGCGGCCGGGATGCCGGCAATAACCTGTCTCCTCGCGTCAGTTTCAAGACGGCAGGAACCGGGCAGCTTCATAAATTTTGACCATTCTGGTCCCCATTGAAACCCATTAAACCGGATGTTTACCGTGGATAGCCAACAGTTAAACGCCCTTGACCACAACAGTTTGGCGCCAAACATTTTGGCCCAGTCACCAACATAACCGGCGGTTTCAGGTGGCTGGATCCGTATCTGGATTAATGGGAATTTCAGGGCCGCTGGTGCCAGTCGAAGTGCAGGCCAGGTCCAGGTCGTGCCCTCTACGGAGGTCCAACCAGAACTCGTCTGCGATTGGTATAGGTTCTTAGGAGCAGTGTATACTACGCTCGTAGTCGGAACGTGACGGAGACCCACCCCCGGCATACCCCTGGATAGGTGGCAGAGTTGCCGCGCACAACAGTTGACCGGGCAAGACCACAATCCCTACAATTCTATACAGGCGCAACGGGCAGGGCAGGCGCACCTTAGGCCGGCGTACTTTTAGGAGGTTCCCAATGACCGAAACCCTGGAAACCCAGGATATTTACGATTCGCTGAAAGCGGTCTACGACCCGGAGATTCCCGTCAATATTGTCGACCTGGGACTGGTTTACGACGTGCAGGTCAAGGACAACGACGTAAAGGTCCAGATGACCCTGACCTTTCCCGGCTGCGGCATGGGCACCTACATCGCCCAGCAGGCCGAGTGGGCCATCCAGGAACTTGATGGCGTCGGCGAGGTGGAGATAGAGCTGGTCTTCGAGCCGCCCTGGGGCCCCGAGTTAATGAGCGAAGACGCCAAGGGCCAACTGGGTATCTAAGCGGCATTCTCCAACCCCGGCCCGGGCAGACATATCCAATTTAACCGGCAGGCAACCGGCGGAATTTGCCTTTAGTACCCATGACGCGCTGGAGGACCCCATGGCGACGCCCCAAGAAAACGCAAGGCTTGAGCAGATCAAGCGGACCTGGCAACAGAAAAGGCAAATCACCGACCGCCTGTCCAAAATCGCCACCAAGATTGGGGTCTACAGCGGAAAGGGAGGCGTGGGGAAAACCACCGTGGCAGTGAACCTGGCGGTTACCCTGGCCCAACAGGGTAACCGGGTTGGGCTGCTGGACGTGGACATCGATTGCCCCAACGTCACCAACGTTTTGGGCATCTCCGAGAAACCCGAATACCTCGAAGGCCAGATTCTGCCTTCGGAGAAATGGGGCGTAAAAGTGGTGTCGATGGGCTTCTTCCAGGAAAATGAAGAAGAGGCCATCATCTGGCGCGGCCCCATGATTCACAACGCCATCAACCAATTCTTGCAGTCAACCGAGTGGGGAGACCTGGATTACCTGGTGGTGGACCTGCCCCCCGGCACCTCGGACTCCCCACTAACCGTGATGCAGACGCTCCCCATGGACGGATTCGTAGTGGTCAGCACCCCGCAGCACCTGGCCAGCCTGGACGCCAAACGCTGCATCAACATGATCCGGAAGCTGAACATGAACGTGCTGGGAGTGGTGGAAAATTACACGGGCGAAATTTTCGGCCAGGGCGGCGGGGAAAACCTGGCTAGAGAAGTGGAAGCGCCCTACCTGGGGAACATCGCCCTGAGGTCTTCCTACCGCGACAACTCCAAGCCGACGTCAATAGCCGACCCGGAAGTAGCGCAGGAATTTGGCCGGGTGGCGGAACGGGTCAAACAGAGCCTCAAGGAGTTCGGCCGGGAAGCCGCTTAAACAATCACGGCGCGTGGCCATTCCCTGGAATCGCCCTGAACGCTAAGGCAAGGCCAATCCGTCGGATAGGCTCAATCGGAAGTTGCGGCGGGTAATTCCGTCAACCCTTCTTCATTCGGTGCTGTTGATGCCATCGACGCCCGCCTGTTGACGCTCTTTTGTTGGACCGCCCCGGAGATATTCATCAGCAACTCCACTTCCCGGGTCATGGCCTCGTTTGAGTAGTTGCTGGTTTCGCCCATGCGGCGGAACTTCCGATAACGCTGCCTGAGCAGCTTCCCCTGGGATAACTTGCCCAACTCCGCCAACTGCCTCAGCATCGAGGCTTGAAGGATGCTGGCCGCCTCCTTGAAGTTCAGGTGGGAGCCGCCTCCCGGCTCGGGGACCACCAAGTCGGCGATGCCCAACTCAAGGCAGTCCTGCGCCGTTAGCATCATCGCTTCCGCCACCTCCCGGTCCAGCCGGTGGTCATGGTGGGAAGCGCCCAGCGCGTGATTGAGCGAGATGGGGGAGTATACGGCGTACTGCTGCATCAGTATGCGGTCGGCCAAACCCAAAGCCAAAGCGCCCTCGCTGCCTCCCTCGCCGATTATCACCGAAACAATCGGAGTGTTGGCCCCTACCATCATCGCCAGGGTAGTGGCGATGGCGTTTCCGATCCCCTGCTCCTCAGCCTCCAAACCGGGGTCGGCTCCCTGGGTGTCGATTAGGGTAACCAGGGGCAGTTTGAACCTGGATGCCAGGCTGATCAGGCGTTGGGCCTTGCGAAGGCCATCGGGATACACGTGGTAGCGTTGACCCTCCAACGCCGGCTGTCGTTGCTGCCCAACCACCGCCACCGGTTGATCTCCCAGGCAGCCGACGCCGCAGATAACGGACCGGTCGTCGCTATTCAACCGGTCGCCCCTTAGCTCGATAAACGGCTCCACCATGGCCCGGATATAGGACAGGGCCATCGGCCGGCCCTCGTCCCGCGCCACCTTGACGGCCTCCCACGCGTCCGGGGACTCGATTTCTTCCGGCTCGGTCTTCAACAGTTCCTTTTGGGTGTTCTTGCCCACGCTTTGGGCGGTGAAAATCCGCAGCAGGGTGGCGATCCGTTCCTGGAGTGCTTCCCGGTCGACCACGTTGTCCAGCAGGCCATGGCCCACGTGAGCCTCGGCGGTGTGGGCGTCCAGAGGCAGCGGCCGGTTTGAAGCCTCTCTGACGGTGCGCAGCGGAGACAGGCCGATCAACGATCCGGGCTCGGCGAGAATCACGTCGGCCAGGTTGGCGAAGCTGGCGTAGGCCTGGCCGGTGGATGGGTTCGCCAGGACCGCCAGGAAGGGAGCCCCATTTTCCCGCACCCTTTTCGCTGCGGTGACCGTCTTGGCCATTTGCATCAAGGACAGGACACCCTCTTGCACCCTGACGCCGCCGCCGGTCACGATGGTCACCAGGGGCAGGTCCCGGCGGGCTGCCATTTCCATGGCCGTGGCCACCTTCTCACCCACAACGCTGCCCATGCTCCCGCCCATGAACCCGAAATCCAGCACAACCAGGGCAGTTTCAATACCATCAATCCGGCAACGCCCGGTAACCGCCGCCTCGGTCAGTCCAGTCCGCTTCTGGTCCTCGGACAGGAGCTTTCGGTATGGGCCCTTGCGGGAAAAGGACAGGGGGTCCACTGAACTGAGGTACTTATGCGTTTCCTTGAATGACCCCTTGTCGGCCAAAAGGTCGATCCGGTCTCGGGCGGACAGGGTGTAATGGAAGCGGCAGAAGGGGCAGACCCGGTAGGTCAGGTAGGTATGGGACTCGGAGATAGGCTCCTCGCAGAGTAAACACCGGTCATGCACCGCAGTAAGGTAAACATGGTCCATGTTGCCATTGCGGGAGAACAGGTGCACCAAAAAATCAGCGAGATTTCTCAAACCTGCTCCTGAGGCTCATTCAGCCAAGAAAACCTGGAACCGTAAACCTGGAACCCGGGAGTCGTACTTTCATGATACAACCCGCCGCGTAGATTGTGTAAGTAGGAACAGAGGCAAAACCGCGTCAATCCATCTCGGCCGGACCCCAAGTAAGTTATTACGTGGCCGCTGCGATGGTCAGCGCCCGAGGGACCTTCACCCGAGGGGCCTTCACCCGAGGGGCCTTCACCCGAGGGGCCTTCACCCGAGGGGCCTTCACCCGAGGGACGTTCAATTGATTTCAGGAACACCCTGGTTTACACTCGCGAACCTGGAACGCTTTCCGGCAAGAGGTGCATCATGCCTGTTCCCGAAGAGACCTTGCGGGCGATTATCCGGGACCTCAATGGATTCCAACTCTCCAATGACGAACTGGAGTTGATCCGTCCCGAGATCGACAATTACCTATCGGAGATAGAAAACCTGCGTGACCTGGACCTGTCCGACGTTTTGTCCAGCCGTCTCCTGAGGTTGGACGAGGGAGGACTCTCCCATGCCTAGCAATCCGCTGCTAAGAATGACCATCTCGGAGTTGGCCCCCAAAATCCGGGACCGAGAGGTCTCCCCGGTGGAGTTGACCGAAGCCGCCCTGGCCGAGGCCCACCGGCAACAGCCCCGGCTCAACTCCTTCATCACCATCCTGGACGAGCAGGCAATGAACCAGGCCCGAGACCTGGAGGAATCGTTGTCCCGCGGAGAATACCGGGGCCCTTTGCACGGCATCCCCATCGGCATCAAAGACAACATTGCCACGGCCGGCATCCGGACCACCGTGGGATCCAAAGTGCTTTCGGACCACGTGCCCGGTGAGGATGCCCACGTGGTCACCCTCTGCAAAGAAGCTGGGGCCGTCATTCTGGGCAAAGAAAACCTGGAAGAGTTTGCCGCCGGCGCAACTTCCAACAACCCCCATTACGGCCCGGTGCACAACCCGTGGAATCTGGACCATATCCCCGGAGGTTCCAGCGGCGGCGGCGGCGCCAACGTGGCGGCCGGCGTGACCTTCGCTTCGCTGGGCACCGACCTGGGCGGTTCGGTCAGGCTGCCCGGAACCTTTTGCGGCGTCGTAGGATTGAAACAGACCTTTGGCCGCGTGAGCCAAAGAGGCCTGCTGGTAACCAGTTTCAACGGCGACCACATCGGCCCCATGACCCGCAGCGTGATGGACAGCGCTTTGATGCTGCAGGCCATCGCCGGTTTCGACCCCTTGGACCCGAGCACGGTGCCGGTGCCCGTGGCAGACTACCCGGCAGGTCTGGGGGAACGCCTGGCGGGGCTGACCATGGGAATTCCCACGGACCACTACTTCGAGATTTTGGACCCCCAAGTGGAGGAGTCGGTACGCCGGGCCATCGCGTCGCTGCAGGAATTGGGAGTTAAGACCAAGGAAATTGCCCTGCCAACCATGCAATATTCCGGGGCGCTGCGCATCGCCGGGATGGCCGACAGCGTCGTAACCCACGAGCCTTACCTGAGGGACCACCGGGACGAATACGGGCCGGACACCTTGTACCGCACTCTCGCCGGTCAGTTCGTGCTGGGCCGGGACTACTCCAAGTCTCTGAAAGTGCAACGGCTAATCAAAGAAGAACACGCCAGGGTGCTTCAAGAGGTCGATTTCCTGGCAACCCCTACCGCGCCGGTTGCCGCACCCAGGATAGACGCCAAATATTTCCAATTGGCCGGCGCAGAATACCGGTCCCGGGGACCCGGGTCAGGCATGATTTCCAGGAACACCAGTCCCTCCAACGCCACCGGGTTGCCGGCCATCACCGTGCCCTGTGGGTTCACCCAGGAGGGACTGCCCATAGGTGTGCAGTTTATTGGCCGCCCCTTTGACGAAGGGACGCTATTCCGAGTGGCCGGGGGGTACGAAAGCGTTTCTCCCAGCCGGGACCGCCGGCCGCCGCTGGCCGACGATTAAGACGTCCCACCATCAGCCGTACAGCCTCTCCGGCGGCGCACAGACCGAAGCGCAAATAGCACAGATCGAGGCGACAATAACAGAAGCTTGAATTGGGGGTGTGAGCCAATGCCTCTGCAACCCGACCGGGTGGACTACAGCCCGATTATCGATCGTCCTATAATCAAATGGCCCAATGGCGCCAGAGTTGCGCTTTGGATTTCCCCGAACGTGGAGCATTACGAGTATACGCCCGACTACGACGGCGTTCGGGACCCCTGGCCCAGGACCCCTTACCCCGACGTGTTGCAATATTCCTACCGTGACTTCGGCAACCGGGTGGGGTTCTGGCGCATGCTGGAGCCGCTGGACAAGTACAACATCAAGTGTTGCGTGTCCCTGAACCTGGCGGTTTTGGAGCACTTCCCCGAAATTGCCCAGGCCATGGTTGAACGAGATTGGGACTTTATGAGCCACGGCATATACAACACCCGCTTCCTCAACACCTACACTGAAGAGCAGGAACGGGAGTTCTATCGAGACACGATAGCTACCCTGAAACAGCACACCGGGAAACAGCTTAAAGGCATGCTGGGCCCGGCGATTTCCGGCACACCGGCCACCCCGGACTTGATGGCGGAGGCCGGGCTGATTTACCACACGGACTGGATGCACGACGACCAACCTGTTCCCATCAAAGTGAAAACGGGCAAGTTGATCTCGGTGCCCTATTCCATTGAACTCAACGACTCCGGCCTGTTCCGGGACAACCACTACGAAGCAGACTACTTCGCCCGGATTTGCAAGGACCAGTTCGACCGCCTGTACCAGGAAGGAGCCGAGAGCGGGCGGGTGATGTGCATTGCCCTCCATCCCTTCCTGATTGGGCAGCCCCACCGGATCAAGTATCTGGACGAGATCCTGGGCTATATCATGGGGCACGACGCGGTTTGGCAGACCACCGCCGATGAAATTGCCGACTACTACCTTGCCAATTACTACGACCAAGCCGTGGACCACGCCAGACGCCTGAACCAAGGCTAGCAACCCATAGGACACTGCCGAGAGCCATAGGAAACTGCCAGGAGGTGGACGTCATGCCGGCCCAACGCCGATTTGGAATGGACCACCAGCATTACGATTGGTCGCCATTAAGCACCCGTGGCGCGCTCCGCTGGCCCGATGGCGCGAGGGTTGCCGTCTGCGTCATTGTTTCGCTGGACCATATGGAATGGACCCCTCCGCCCGGCAGCTTCCAGGCGGGAAACCTCGCCGGTGGGACCGCGATACGGCCCTTTCCCGACTACACCCGCATGTCCCACCGGGAATACGGCCACCGCGTGGGCATATTCCGGGTTCTTGACGCCCTGGAAAAAGCGGGAATTCCGGCCACCGTGGCCATGGATGCCCTGACTGCTGAGAATTACCCCTATCTGGTGCGCCATTGTCTGGACCGCGGCTGCGAGATAATTGCCCACGGCCAGTCGGTAAGCCGGATGATTACCAGCAACATGACCGAGCAGGAGGAGCGAACCTACATCCAGGAGTCGGTCCGCGCCGTCACCCGGGCGACAGGTGCCCACCCCCAAGGCTGGCTGGGGCCCGAGTACGGAGAATCCGAGAGAACGCCCCAGTTGCTGGCCCAAGAGGGAATCAGGTACGTTTGTGATTGGGCCAACGACGAGCAGCCCTATCCGATCAAGTCCCCGTCTGGAGAGATTTTCGCTCTGCCCATTCTCTGGGAGTTGGACGACATAGGCGCAATGTCTCTCCGTAAAGTAACCGTTCACCGGTACGGGCAACTGCTGACTGAGAGCTTCGATCAACTCTATCAAGACGGATTGGACAACGGCCGTGTCCTGGTCCTGCATCTCCACCCCTGGCTCATCGGCCAGCCCTTCCGCATCGGTTACTTGGAGGAAGCGCTGGACCACATGATGCGGCGGCAGGGGGTCTGGGCGGCATCGGGCAAGGAGATTGTGGATTGGCGCCGGGACAATCCACCGGTGGGTTGAACCTGATTTCAGTATTCCTTGACACCAAATTTCGCCGGGCATATCCAGGCGCAAATCCATTCCCGGGGCACTGTGAGACCTGGGGTTAAGCCGCCGCCAACGCCCAGATCTGGCCCTGGGAATGAGGAGTGACCGTGAGTAGCGCTGACCGATTGCTGGAAGGGGCCATGGACATACACGTTCATTGCTCCCCCGACCCCCGGGTGGAGCGACGTGGTTCCGCCATCGACTTCGCCATCCAGGCCCGGGAAATGGGGATGCTGGGGATGGTGATCAAGAGTCACGAGTACCCCACCCATCCGGTTGCCTACACCGCCAGCCAGGCGGTGCCGGGGGTCACGCTGCTGGGTGGAGTGTCCCTGGACGTAGAGGTTGGCGGCCTCAACCCAACGGCGGTGGAATGCGCGGCAAGAATAGGAGGCCGCGTGGTCTGGATGCCCACGTTTTCGGCCCGGGCGGACCGGCAACAGAAGGGTTTGACCGGCGGCATTTACCTGTTGGGCCAGGATGGCAAGCTGGTGCCCGAGCTTTACCCCATTCTGGAGTTGATCAAGGCCAATGACATGGTGCTGGCCACCGGCCACATTTCAACTCAGGAAAGCATGGCGCTGGTTTCGGAAGCCCGCAGCCTGGGGATTTCCCGAATTGTCGTTACCCACGGCACGACCATGACCTACATGACGGGAATGACATTGGAAGACATGCAAACCCTGGCGGAAATGGGCGCCTACATTGAACACTGCACCCACGTAATGATGCCCCTCACCCGGCGCATGGCCCCCGCCGACCTGGTGTCCACTATCATGGCCATTGGACCGCAACACTGCATCGTGTCCACCGACTTTGGTCAGGACTACCATCCCAGCCCCGCCGAGGGACTGCGCATGGGTATCGCGACTATGCTGCAAGCGGGGATGGAAGAAGTGGAAGTTGGCATGCTGGTCAAAGACAACCCATGCCGGTTGCTGGGGTTGTAGCGGCGGACCAACCACCGGCCTGCCGCAGGATATGCCTACCAGATAGCGTCCACCGTGGAAATGCCCCGCAAAACTTCGTCCTTGGTGATTAACGGGGCATGGCGGAGCAGGCTCTCCGCGGCAATCAGGCGGTCGTGCATCTCGAATACTCCCTCCACCTGCTCCATCGCTTCCAGTTGCGCCCTACCCAATTCCGAAAAGACGAACTCCCTGCTGGCGCCGATTTCGGCCAGCATCTTGGCGCAAGATATGCTTGGGCCTATCTTTCTCGTCAGGTAAAACAACTCGGCGATGACGATGGCCGGGACCACAATGCGGGCTCCACCTGCGTCAGCCAGCCGGAATACCGCATCGGCCGCCGGGCTCAGCTTGCCAGGGTTGGTCAGATACCAGAATAGCGCATGGGTATCGGCTATGTAGACCGGCGCTCCAGGGTCAAGCATCTATCTTGGGTTCCCATATCCCTTTGGCTTCAGCAAAGTCTTCATCGGTGAGGTTCGGCATGTCGGGCCAGGTGCCGCGCAGACTGACCCGTTCACTCCATGGCGCCTCGCCGGATTTTCCGGCCACGGACGTCATCTTGGCCGACGCTTTGCCGTAGCGTGTAATTATTATCTCCATATCTGGTGATTCCTCCAGTTGGGTCAACAGGTCCCCTGGATTGGCCTTCAACTCCCTAACCCCAATGTGCTCCACATTGGCGCGGTATGCGACCCCCGTCTCTTGTATGCTTCCTGTCTTACGCCTTGCCTGGCCGGATTTTTTGACGCAGGCGCGGCACATCCTTATTTCTGTTGTAACCACTTTAGACTGCCATTGATGGCCGCATTCGATGCAAGTTGCGTTCGGCATTCTATGCTCCTGAGCTTTTGCTCACAGGGGTTGCGGTATGCTTACGGCCCCAACACTTCAAGCTATACCTGTCGATTATGCCACATATTTTCTACATTTGCAACCTTTATATAACAACTATTATGGTTTTACATCCACTTCTATTGTAACCCACACTGTCGCTCCGTTGGAAATTGAATGGCCCTTATTTTGGGCCCACTGAGCCGCACGGTGGCCGGCCACGGCGGCGATTCCCTGATGTGTGACCAGCAGCGGCACACGGTCTCTCCACAAACGTGGTGTGTGCGCATCGGTGAAATAATCCTGAAGCTTTTTTCCGCGGTCCATCCCTCGAGGCTGCCACCGGTCCCCAGGTTGGCGGGACCTGATGGTCAGCCCGCCGGACAGGACTTCGGCATCTATGGGGACGGTCCAACGCTGGCCCCGCCAGGGGATCTTTGGCTCCGTCCGGGAGTCAAATTCTGCGGTACGCCCTGCCGCATCGGGCTCGGCGTACCCGGCGGTGACCCGCCAACCCGATACCAGCGTGATAGCCTTTTCGTTCGGATCAACCGGGATCTCTACCTCATGCTCGCCGTCTAGTGGGGGCAGTGGGCACGGCAGACTATCTCCATGGAAAAACACCAGGTGATGGTAGGTCCGGTGGGCTTTGACTCCCTGAGGCAGTTCGATAGCTCGGCCCGACCTGCCTTCCAATGCCGCATTGACCAAGCGCCGCAGGTGGGTCTCCTGCAGTCGGCGCGTGTCCCCTTTTACGCCCTGGTAAGCCCGTCGCAAGACCAGGACCTGAAGTGCCGGGGCAACGGCGCCAAAGTGTTCCAGGTCAACGTAGATCGCCCCGTCGGCTTCTTGCGCGATTTGGGGCCAGACCCGGCTCACCTCACTCTCCACATAGTCCAATTGGATGGCTGCAGTTCTCGCCAACCGGAGCAAGGAGTCTCTAACCTTGGGATTGTATTCCGCCTCCAACCGGGGTATGAGTTCCCTCCGAAGCCGGACCCTGGTGAACCTGGGCAGAGAATTCCCGCTGTCCTCTCGATAGACAATCCCGGCCTCGTGGCAATAGGCGGCCGTGTCCTGCTTGGAGACGGCCAGCAACGGTCGGAACAGGAAGAGTCCCAATCCCTCAGCCGGCCAGGGCCAGGGAGCCAACTCCGACATGCCGGCGATCCCGTGCAGCCCGGAGCCTCTCAGCAGGTGGAGCAAGACTGTTTCGGCCTGGTCGTCGGCCGTGTGAGCCACCACCACCGCTGCCGCGCCAACGGTCTTGGCGGTTTTCGACAAAAAGGAGTAACGCATTTCCCGGGCAAGGTGTTCGAAGGAAGAATTACGTCTTTCGGGATTGTCTCTTTGAAACTCTAACGGGTCCCATTTCTCAACGGTGGCCGGCACGCCCATATCACGGGCAAACGCGGCCGCATGCTCCGCATCGTCGTCAGCCTCGGCGCCCCTGAAATCATGATTCAGATGGGCCGCGTGAAGACCGAAGGAATCATGCTGTCTCAGCCGGGTTAGGCAATGAAGCAACGCTGAGGAATCCGGACCCCCGGATATGCCCACCAGCAGCATTCGGGTCGTTCCGGAAAATCCCGCCCGCGTCAAAGCGGCCGCTAGCTCGGTCTCCAATCCCGCCGTTTTCGACAAGGGGCCGGGCTACCTGTATCTGGGTGACAGGTGACCGGTGCAATTGTAGGCGGACAGCCTCCGGCCCCTCCAGCTGGAATCAATGACGCAAATGGAGCTCAAGCTGAGGACCATCTGGTGAAAATTCGCCAGTGGGACTCCCAGAAGTTGGCACACAATGGTCCTGATTGCAAAGTTGTGGGACACCAACACCAGGGTGTCGTCGTCCTGGTGGGCGGACTCAACCTCCAGGAAAGACCCCCAAGCCCTTGCCTGCAATTGGGTCAACGATTCCCCATTGGGCATGACTGCGGCGGCCGGATTATCCCGCCAGACGTCATACACTTCAGGCCAATCTGCCCTCATTTTCTCGCCGGTAACCCCTTCCAGGTCCCCCAGGTTCAATTCCTTGAGACCGTCCACCTCTGCCACGGGCTTCCCAACTGCGCCGGAAATCTCCCGGGCGGCCTGCATGGTCCGAATAAGTGGACTGGAATACACTGCGGCGCATGGAGATAGAGCCAGTGACCGGGCGGTCTGCCGGGCCTGGGCCAACCCCCGCCGGTTGAGGGGAACGTCATTTTGGCCTTGAAACCGGTTGGATTTATTCCACTGGGTTTCCCCATGGCGCACCAGGATTAGCTTCACCGGTCCGCTTCCGAATGGTCGGCACCCGTCTTGCGCAGTTCAACTTCCTCAATTTTTACCCCGGCCATAGCTTTGACCGTGAATTTCAAATCCCGAAACTCCACCACGTCGCCTTCATCCGGGATCCGTCCCAGAGAATCCAGGAGAAAACCGGCCACCGTTTGATAGTCACCCTCTGGGATGTCCAAGTCCAGCTCTTCGTTAATCTCGTTGACTCCGGCGCCCGCGTCCAAACGAAATGTGTGCTCATCCACCGGTGTGACCACATCTTCGATCTCGGCCCCTTCCTCCCAGACCTGTCCCACGATGACTTCCAACAACTGTTTTACAGTGGCCAATCCGGCAATGCCGCCAAACTCGTCCACCGTCAGAACCAGGCTGTGTCCCCCTTGGCGGGCTACATCGAAGGTGCTGCTGACGGTCTTGGTTTCGGGAACAAAATACGCGGGGCGCAGGAAATCGGCGACACAACTCGAGCCGGCTCCCCTGCCTTTGGACAGGGCTAACATCACCTCCTTGATGGACAGTATTCCGACGACGTTCTCAATGAAGCCGTCATACACCGGGAACCGGGTATGGCTGTGTTCCGCGTAAGACTCGAGAAACCCATCCAGGGTTGTGTTCCGCTCGATCCAAACAATCTCCGGACGAGGAGTCATGATCTCCCGGACCTGGCGGTCGCCGAAGTTGAACACCTTCTCCAGCATGGCCGCTTCCCCGGCTTCCACCGCGCCGGATTGGGCGCCGGCGGAGATCAACGTGCGAATCTCCTGCTCTGCCATTTGGGGAGTCACATCCCGGCCTCCCACCAGCCGGCTGCCCAGGTAGCTAACCACCTGTAGCATTCGCACCGCCGGGGCCAGGACCAATCCCATCAGCGTTAGCGGCCTGGAAACCGCGAAGGCCACCATTTCGCTGCGATGCCAGGCGACCGACTTGGGAAAGGTTTCACCAAACACCAGGAGGAATGCGGTAACGCTCAGTGTGGACGCCACCACCGCCCAATCCCCATCCCCTATCAGCTTGATTGCTAGGACAGTGGCCAACACCGCAGCAGCAGTGTTCACCAGGTTATTGCCCAGCAAAACCGTGGCCAGGAATCTATCCGGGCGTTGCAGCAGGCGCTCGACCCTTAGAGCGCCCCTTCGCCTCGTCTTGACCAGGTGCATTAACCTGGCCCTGGAAAGCGCGATGTAAGCCGTCTCGGAAGCTGAGAAAAACCCCGACAATATTAGACAAAGGACTAATAGGGCTAACCGCCATAAGTCAGAGTCGTCCATATACGGGAATTACCTCCAGGCGCTACATCCAGCTACAAAATCCGGTGGGAGATTGCCAGTAGGATTCGATGATAGCATCGGCCAAAATTGGTGTAAAGTTGACTGAACCTTGGCCGGTTTCTATCATAAATGTAAAACCCGGCCACCGGAGCGGCAGCAGCCCGCGTCCTGTGGCCGCCACTACGTTCAGGGATAACCAACAATTTCCCCACGCGGTCGATAGACTCAAAGGGATGAAATCAGGAGCCGCAGGGGTTGGGCAGAAAATAGAATGGGTCTTAAAATTCTCGGAATAGAGACGTCTTGTGATGAGACCGCAGTTGCGGTGGTCGAGGACGGCCAAACCATGCGATCCAACGTCATAGCCTCCCAGACCGACATGCACGCCAGGTTTGGCGGCATCGTCCCGGAAGTCGCCTCCCGCCAGCACATCATGGACATCCTCCCCGCGGTGGAGCGCTCCCTCGCCGATTCTGGCCTCACCCTGGACCAAATCGACCTGGTGGCGGCCACCTACGGGCCGGGTCTGGCCGGCTCATTGATTACCGGCCTCAACACTGCCAAGGCCATGTCGTTTTCCCTTGGCGTGCCGTTCATGGGGGTCAACCACCTGGAAGGCCACATCTACGCTTCCTGGTTGACCGGAATCCACCCCGACGTGGACCCGGGATTTCCCCTGGCCTGCCTGGTGGCCTCGGGAGGTCACACCGATCTTATCTTGATGGAAGGCCATGGCGTGTACAAGCTGGTCGGCCGCACCCGGGATGACGCTGCCGGCGAAGCCTTTGACAAGGCAGCCAGGATTTTGGGTTTGGGCTTTCCCGGCGGGCCCGAAATTCAACGGGTCTCCCACCACGCCGCCGGCAACGAAACCCTGCCCCGGGCGTGGATGCGGGATACCCTCGATTTCAGCTTCAGCGGGGTGAAAACGGCATTGCTCCACAAGGCGCAAGCCAGGGGTATCTATCCGGCAAACGTCCGGGGCCGGGAACCCGGAACCGCCACCGAGCCTACCGTAGTGGAGGAACCGCCGCTTGACGCGGAAAGCTTGAACGAGTTAGTGCGGGAATTGGCGGCAGCCTTCCAAGAATCGGTGGTGGACGTATTGACGGTCAAATTAGACCGAATGGCCCGCGCCTACAACTGCCGGGGAGTCATCCTGGGAGGAGGCGTCACCGCCAACGCCCGGTTGCGAGAGGAAGCAGTCAAGAGGTGCCCTCTGCCCGTGTTCATACCACCCCCGGTCCTCTGCACCGACAACGGCGCCATGATTGCCGCCTGCGCTTACTATCAGTACCGGCGCGGCAATCAATTCGGTCTGGAACTGGACGTTGACCCAAGCCTGCCGTTGGGTTAGTCGCTGTTGAAGGAGCCGCTGTTGAGAGAAATGTTGTCCGGCAGGTAGTGGACCGGCGGCGCTGCCAGCCCTTCCGCTCCGGCTCACACGTCCCGGTGCGCGGATTGGCTCAGGCCGGTCTGACGGTTCAAAAAGACCGAATTTACCACCTGGTAAATCTCCTGCCCCGGGTTGCCTCCCAAAAACGGAAACGTGAAAGACCAATTGGCCCCGTGAAATGTGACCGCCCCCCATTGCCGGGTGAAGTATTGCCGGCCTATGAAGACCGCCCCCAACACTGCTGCCGCCATAATCACCAGGGCCCCCAGGTCCATGTTGATCAACGGTACATTCGGTCCCTCGAACGTGCCCGTGAGCCAGTAGGCCAGCACCAGGTAAATGAAAATTGCGCCCAGGATTAACAAGGTCCCTTGAAGCACCGAGCCGGGATTGCGGATACCCGGGTTGAGAGAAACTCCGCGCAGGTCGTCAAGGGGCGCAATGAACGTGTCGCTTTTCTGCTCTCCCAAGTCGAAAGCCAGGATTCGCCGGTTGGTGGCAACCAGGACTTGCCCTGCACCGGGCGGTTCCGGGACCAGCCCACGGTCGGGACAGAAGACGTGGTTGACCCATTCCCCGGGCAACAGGGCAACGTTCCTGATTTGGGTGAGATAACCTTCGGGAACCGGCCCGGAGCCAAGCGGTCTTGAAGTCACCCGGATATCCTACCACAACGATTTGTCGCAACGTATGCACTGCTGGCAGTTCCGGCCCGCCGTAGGAACAAGCCAACCCAACGCGATGGCCGGGAGCCTGCCGTTAGGCTCTGAAGCGGCTGGTTCTCCGGGTATCATTGCGCCTGCTCGGTTTTGGTGCACCCTTGCCACCAACTTCAGCTTGGCGGCTGGCCCCAATGACGTATTTTGGACTCCGTTAATTGTGGATTTGCATCCCCAAAATCTCGTTGACAACGAATCCGGCCTATGATAGGGTTTTCCGGAAAGGCTTTGATGGAGTCGAGTAACCAAGGGTAGCCGGCTAGCGAGCCTGGTCAGGTGGAAGCAGGCCCGGTGATCTTGAGCGAAAATCCCTCCGGAGCCGCCAACTGAACGCCTGTGAAAGGCAGGCCTCGTAAGTTGCGCCGGGAGCGTCGCCCGTTAACAACGACAGGGCATGTTAGTGCCCGCTAAGTGGGCCCCCGGCTTTGGGGGCAAATAGGGTGGTACCGCGGGAATTGCAAATCCCGTCCCTATCGGGGGCGGGGTTTTTTTATTTTTGGGGCAAGAGGGCGGTCGCGCTCCATAGAGCGGACCGGGACATTCGGGGCAGAGGCCTTCGACTGTTAGGAGATTGGATTGAGACTCAAAGGATCGGAAGTCATGTGTGAGACCCTGCTCCGGTTGGGCGTGGACATTCTCTTCGGCCACCCAGGCGGGGCAATATTGCCGTTTTACGACGCCCTGTGGAGCTATCCCCAGTTGCGGCATGTATTGGTGCGGCACGAGCAGGCCGCGGCCCACGCTGCTGACGGGTATTCCCGGGTCACCGGGCGCGTTGGTGTTTGTGTGGCAACCTCCGGCCCCGGCGCCACCAACCTGGTCACCGGGATCATGGGCGCCAAGTCCGATTCGGTCCCCTTGGTCGCCATAACCGGCCAGGTCGCCCGGACGTCTCTGGGCTCGGAGGCCTTCCAGGAATGCGACATCTGCTCCATCGCCGCCGCCTGCACCAAAAAGGCCTTCCTGGTGATGTCCGCCGCCGACCTGGCGCCAACCTTGGTGGAGGCTTTCCAAATCGCCCGCGAAGGTCGCCCCGGACCGGTATTGGTGGACGTGCCCCGGGATGTTCAACTGGAGGAAACGGACTTCGAATTTGAACTCCCTTCTCCCGAACCCGCTGCGCCGTTGATCCCCGAGACCCTGGAGGGAATCCAACAGGCGGCCCGGCTGCTTAACGAGGCCCGGCGTCCGGTAATCATCGCCGGGCATGGAATACTGGCGTCCGGCGCAGCCCCGGAACTGAAAGACCTGGCCGAAACCTCGCGCATCCCGGTGATCACCACCCTGCTTGGCTTGGGCGGGTTCCCCGGCAACCACCCGCAAAACCTGGGAATGCTGGGCATGCACGGCATGTACTGGGCCAACATGGCCGTGGATCAGGCGGACGTGATCGCCGGTCTGGGTATGCGGTTCGACGACCGGGTCACCGGACGGGCCTCAACCTTTGCTCCCCACGCCAGGATCATTCACCTGGACATTGAAGCCACCCAGGTAGGCCGCAACGTGCCTGTGGAAGTGCCTTTAGTGGGAGACGCCAAGGCCGTTTTGCGGGAGTTGACGCCGCTGGTGAAAGGAGTCGACCGCCCCGACTGGCTGGGCCACATTGATCAACTCAGGCGGGACCACCCATCTTTGACCATCCCGCCCAGCGACACCCTGTTGCCGCAGCACGTCTTGACCAGTTTGAACCAGGTCATTCAGGAGGAACCGGACACGGTGGTGGTTACCGGCGTGGGCCAACACCAGATGTGGGCCGCCCAGTTCCTGGCATTCGACCACGCCAACTGCTTCATATCATCCGGCGGCCAGGGAGCGATGGGGTTTGAAGTCCCCGCGGCCATGGGGGTTCAGGCCGGCAAGCCCGACGCCACGGTCTGGAGCATCGCCGGGGACGGCGGCTTCCAGATGACGCTGCAGGAGCTGGCCACCCTGGCCGCCGAAAAATTGCCGGTGAAAATCGCTCTGTTCAACAACGGGTCCCTGGGTATGGTGCGCCAGTGGCAGGAGATGTATTTTCAAAACCACATCAAGGCCACGCCGCTGCCGGGCCCGGATTACGTGAGCTTGGCCCACGCCTTCGGTTTGGGAGCAACCCGGGTCACCGAGCGGGAGGACGTCCTGCCCGCACTGAGGAAGGCCAGGAGCCACGACGGCCCATTCCTCATTGAGTTTGTAGTGGACGCCACCGCCAACGTGTTCCCCATGGTCCCGCCCGGCGCTGGCCTTGGCGACACGATAGAAGACCCGTCGGTCCAAAAGGGCGCCTGAATTATCGGCCGGCGAATGCTCTGCCGGCCGGCCTCCGCCGCCTTGGGCTATCAGGCGAATCGTTATCAGGCGAACCTTCCGTCTCCATCGGACCCGAAGAACGGCAGATATTGCATGCCGAGGCGTATCAGGAATAGCGCCGCGACTCCCAGGACTACTGCCCCCAATACCATGCCTATTACCATCAGGATAGACCGCCCACCGCCGGAGCCGCCCGAGAACACAATCTCGATTGCGGCCTCCGGTCTCCCCACTGGCGCCGCGTTGTTTGATGTTAGGCCGGAGCTTTCCGTAAGTGTCTTGGACCTGACGTCGCCCTGCGCTTCCAGAAAGTCGACCACCCGTTCGAAATCCTTGGCGTGTACCCTTAATGACAGATCAGCCTCTTCCCGGTCACTGTCGACGGAGAAAAAGACCCGGTCCACCAGACCGTCTACCGAGGCCACCATCCCCTTGATGCCGCTTACCGAGGTGTCAACATCCTTCACGTCGATTATGAAAGAAGCGGATGGAGGTAAGGCCACCTGATCGTCGAGGGGGACAAGGGTCAGGTCAATTGTGGCTAGGTCAACCCGCCGCTCTAGGTAGTTCAGTTGGCCCTGCGCTCGCTCGATTTCGGCGCGTACCCGAAACAGTTCCCGCTCGATGGCTAGAATTTCCGCAACGGACTGAGTGCGTTCTAGCAGGCTCAACAGGCTCTCTTCCTCCCTTAACGAGCTTTTGAGCCTGGCTTCCAGGTCGATGAACTGGGCTGACACATCCTCGGCGCCCAGGTTACGGCTTTGGACCACTCCCAGGGCTTCAATGCGTGAAATGGCCGAGAAAAATTGCGCTTGGGGCACCCTGATGGTCATGTTGGCCCGCTGGCGCCGCGGACCGCCGGAGCTGGAAAGGCGCTCCACAAACCCGCCCATGCCTACTACAATCGATTGGGTTTGGTCGATGGCCGTCTGGACAACACTCACCGAAAGGGTGATTTCCGCAGTTGAAATTACTTGCCGGCGGGCGGTTTGCAGCGCATGGACGGAACCGGCAAAACCGCCTCCGCCATTGGACATCTCCACCTCTTTGGCTGAAGCAAACTCTACCCTGGAATCCCGCTGTCCCGCGGAGATTGAGGATTCAGATACGGAGGCGGCCTCTTCAGCCACATCGAAGCTCGATTGGCCGGACGTGGCTCGGCGTTCAGTTGACATCGTGCCGTCATCCCCGCCGGAGCAGGCCGACAGCAGGAAGGCCACCACTACCACCAACACCATTGCCAGCTTGGCCATGACCCCTCCAACACCCTTCGCCGGTTGCCCTGAGCGGGCGCCGGCGGCAAATACCCGGCCCTTGGGTGAAAACGTCCCAGCGACACCGGATGGGTTCCCGGCTCGGTTCATTGTAAATTAACGCCAGCCTGAGACACAATTACTTTGATGCAAAGTTCACGGCTAGCGCACTCTAAAATCAAGGACTAGCGGAAGCCGATTACATCAATGCGTGGGTGCTGCGATATTCGCCGTGCCCTCCCCCGTCTTTCTCGCCGCAGCGGGAATCCAGAGCCCTTTCCTTGCGCCCACCTGCTTTTGGCAATGGGGACCCGCTAGGTGTGGGCAAGTCGCGCTCGTCCCGTCGCGCTTGCCGCATGACATGCCCTGGACACCGGAGCCTGCATGAAGGACAAAAAGGGCTCTGGATTCTCGCTGCGGCGAGAAAGACGCGAGGTGGGAGCGGTATCATAAAAGTTGGTCAGGCATCACTTTCGGATGCAGGGTTCGCCCGTCACATTACAATTCGGTCGCCCTGTTGCAGAGTTACATCTCATCCCATAAACTTTTCCATCACACAATAATGTTTTTGAGTGACTTATTTGGAGGAACCGGTGGAAAAGGTCACCATTCAACAGGCGTCGCGAAAGTTGAATCTTTCCCAGGCCGTCATCCGCGAATGCGTGCGCAACGGCCAGTTGCAGGCGTCGCGGGAGCAAGGCCCCAACGGACTGCGGTGGATGGTCGAGTTGCCCGAGGACGGATGGGTTGAATCGTTTACCGGTTCGCTGCAGAAAATGGCGGCCGAAATCACTCCGTGGTGGTGGCCGACAGCGCAGAAAACCGGCCAGGTCCACTACGTGGAGGACCTGGGGATAGAGGAAATCCAGCCGGTGTTTCTTTGCGGTTTGGTCGGGGAAAACGTTTGGGACTCGACCGGGCACACCGAAGAAGACCGGTGTCCAACCTGCGTCAGCGCCGCCGAATCCCAGGGACTGCCTCTCTGGTCCTGAAATCCGGTCCCGAAATCCGGTCCAATTGACTCGCTGCAAAGCCGGGCGGAATTCGGGGCCGCGGCCTGCCTCGACACGCGGTCTGCTCCGACCTGGCTAAGCAGCCGGGGCCGGGCGGGGCTACCCTCCGCCGCCTCCGGAGCCCAATCCCGGCTTGGTCATGGCCGAAGGCTCCAGCAGCGCGTCCAATTCGGCATCGGTCAGCTCGGTCTTGGACTTGGCAACCTGGCGAATGGTCTGCCCGCTGGCCGCCGCCTCCTTCGCTATGGCGGCAGCCGCATCGTAGCCGATGGCCGGCGTGAGCGCCGTTCCCAACATGAGACCCTTCTCCACCATCTCCGGCCCTGTGGCCGTGGCCTCTATTCCGGTGACGCACTGTTCCGCGAAGTTGTTCGCAGACGCGGCCAGCAACGAAATTGACTGCTGGATATTGTAGGCCGCCACCGGCATCATCGTGTTCAATTCAAAGTAGCCGCCGTTGCCCGCCAAAGCGATGGTCGCATCGTTGCCGATCACCTGGGCGACGACCTGCACTACGGATTCTGATATTACCGGGTTGATTTTTCCGGGCATGATCGAGCTTCCGGGCTGGACCTCGGGAAGCAACAGTTCGCTCAACCCCGCCCTCGGTCCACATCCCATGAGGCGGATGTCGTTGGCGATTTTATGCAGGCTCACCGCAATAGTCTTGAGACCGCCGCTGGCTTCCACCAGGGCATCCAACGTGGCCTGGGCCTGGAAATGGTTGGCCGTCTCCCTGATTGTCACGCCGGTCAATTCTGAAAGCTCTCTGCAAGTGCGTGCGGAGAATTCCTCATGGGTATTGACTCCGGTGCCCACCGCAGTGCCGCCCAGCGCAACCTCGGCCAGCGCCTCCTGGACCCGGCGCAGCCGTTGGATACTGTAGTCCGCTTGGCCGGAAAAGCCCAGAAACTCCTGGCCCAACCGTATGGGAGTGGCGTCCTGCAGGTGAGTGCGGCCGGTCTTGATCACCGGCCAAAACTCGTCGGACTTCTTGGACAGTTCTGACTTGAGCCTTGCCAGGGCCGGAATCAGATCCCGGTCAATGGCTATCAGCGCCGCTAGGTGGATGGCGGTAGGCACAACGTCGTTGGATGACTGGCCCATGTTTACCTGGTCGTTGGGGTGGACCAGGCGGTCGCCAAGGCCGCCCCCCAGAATCTGAGTGGCCCGGTTGGCGATGACCTCGTTGGCGTTGGTGTTGGTGGACGTGCCGGAGCCGGTTTGAAAAATGTCCAACACAAAGTGTTCGTCCAACTTCCCGTCCGCTACCTCTTGCGCCGCCTCGACGATGACGTTGGCGGTCTTTTCATCCAGGAGACCCAGGGCCAGGTTCGTCTTGGCGGCAGCCAGCTTCACCAGGCCCAAAGCCTGTATGAACCCTCGTGGGAACCGCAGGTCGCTGATCGGGAAATTCAGCACCGCCCGCATGGTTGATGCGCCGTACAACGCGTCGGCGGGAACCTCCATTGGGCCCATCGAATCCCGCTCGATCCTCACGTTGAGTCCACCCTCGTTGAGTCCGCCCTCGTTGAGTCCAGTAGTAGAGCTAGTCGAAGTCATCGGGTAATTTCCTCCCCCGCGTATTAACTAAAGAACCCAAAGAATTTCGCCATTGTATGAAATTGTATCAAGAGGTTGGCCCAGCGGGCGGCGTTAAAACCCTGCGAGGCCAGCGACGTTTACCCAGGGGCTTTCAATTGTCATTAAATCCCCCCGTCATTACTCTTACAATAGGCCATTTTCATACCCCAGGATGGCCTTCCCCATGGATGGCCTTTCATCCAATTTCGCCTGCCCCCCGTCATTCTCGCCACAGCGGGAATCCAGAGTCCTTTCCATCCGCCGACGCGCTGGTGGCAACGTAGAAACGCTGGGTGCGGGCAAGCCGAGCTCCCCCGTCGCGCTACTACGACAATAGGTCATCTTCATACCCATGGACGGCCTTTCATCCAATCGCGCCTTCCTCCCGTCATTCTCCCCGCAAGGGGAATCCAGAGCCCTTTCCATGCGCCGACACGCTCATGGCAACGTAAAAACACTGGGTACAGGCAAGCCGGGCTCCCCCTGTAACGCTACCACGAAAATACGCCATCTTCATACCCATGGATGGCCTTTCATCCAATCGCGCCTTCCTCCCGTCATTCTCCCCGCAACGGGAATCCAGAGCCCTTTCCATGCGCCGACACGCTCATGGCAACGTAGAGACACTGGCTACAGGCAAGCCGGGCTCCCCTAGTCGCGCTACTACGAAAATACGCCATCTTCATACCCATGGATGACCTTTCATCCAATCGCTCCTGCCTCCCGTCATTCTCGCCGCAGCGGGAATCCACAGCCCTTTCCATGCGCCGACACGCTCGTGGCAACGTAGAAACGCTGGGTGTGGGCAAGCCGGGCTCCCCCGTCGCGCTACTACGACAATAGTTCATCTTCATACCCATGGATGGCCTTTCATCCAATCCCACCTGCCTCCCGTCATTCTCGCCGCAGCGGGAATCCAGAGCCCTTTCCATGCGCCGACACGCTCATGGCAACGTAAAAACACTGGGTACAGGCAAGCCGGGCTCCCCCCGTCGCTCTACTACGAAAATAGTTCATCTTCATACCCATGGATGGCCTTCCATCCAATCGCGCCTTCCTCCCGTCATTCTCGCCGCAGCGGGAATCCAGAGCCCTTTCCATGCGCCGACACGCTCATGGCAACGTAGAGACACTGGGTACAGGCAAGCCGGGCTCCCCCAGTCGCGCTACTACGAAAATACGCCATCTTCATACCCATGGACGGCCTTTCATCCAATCGCGCCTACCTCCCGTCATTCTCGCCGCAGCGGGAATCCAGAGCCCTTTCTCCCATCCAACCTGATGCGGGTCTGCAGGTATGGCCCAGGTTGGACGCGACCGGCCGACCCACCGCCCAGACTACGCAATCGATTACGTAATCGTACTTCAAAGTGATTTCCTATCCGCCGCTCCCGTCAACCGACCGGCTACCAGGCTTCTTGGAGCAGTTCTTCCAACTCGGCAACATCCAACACCGGCCTGATGTTGCGGTGCAGCCCGAAATCGATCATCGCATCTTCGGCAATTTGGCGGACTCCTTCCTTGGGAACGCCCACATCGCGCAGCCGCCAGGGCAGACCCACCTTCCGGTAGGTTCGCTCCACTTCATCCGCCGCCGACATCGCTGCCTGTACGTCGTCCATGCCCCGGGTATCGATCCCCATGACCTGCGCCAACCTGGCCTGGCCGTTTGCGTTGTGGCTGCCGTTAAACCGCATTCCGGGCGCGGTCAGGATGGAATAGGCCGAGCCATGGTCGCACTCGGGGTGCCGGGTATCCAGGGCGTGGGCCAGAGAACCGACCACTGCCATAGATCCTGTGGCGCCTCCTCCCTGGGTATCGCCGGAGCGGTTCATCAAAAACGCAGCCACCGACAAATTCAGGCGGACCGCGCCGTTGTCCGGCTCGGCGTTAATCAGGGGCAGGTTTTCACTCAACAACCGCATGGCCTGCAGCAGGTCCCCTTCGGTCAAGGGGTTGGTCCCCAGGGCCTGCAGCCCGCCCACTACCCCGCTGTAGCAGGAAGCCGCCGCGCTGAGGCAAAGGCTCGGAGGGGCGGTCAGCAGGGCCAGCTCGTCCCAGATCACCGCCGAGGGGCGGGTCTTGGGATCGAAAAGCTCCAGGCGGTGTCCCGTTTCCGGGTCGATAACCGCTGCTCCCGCCCGGTTGGTCGCCGTGGTTGGCGTGGTGGCGGCCACTATGTTGGGGATTTTCGCCTTCATCAGTCGCGGGCTGACCGGCGGTTTTCCCGTCGGATACTTGGTGGCGTGGTCCTGGACCCGCCCTCCTTCCGCCAGCAAAATGACAATCGCCCGAGTTGTAACCACCGCGCTGCCGCCGCCAAGGGCCACCAGAAGGTCCGCCCCGGTGCGAGCCGCCATTTCGACGCCTTGTTCCACCGAAGGCAGGGGAGACCCGGCGCTCACGCCGTCGTAAACCCCGGCGAACTTATCGCCCAGCGATTGTTCCACCCGCTCTACCAGGTCCGTCTGCTTGGCCACCGTCTGCCCGCAGACCACCAGCACGCGGCCGGCCCGGAGACGGTCCGCCTCATCAGCCAGGCGGGCCAGAGCATTGGTCCCGGCATGGACCCGGACAGGATAGCTTACCGAGCGGAATTCCGGCACAACGGACAAGGCATCCTCCAATCAAATAGGGGGCATCCGGTAGATTAAAGCACGTTTCGCAACCCACATATGTTGCCACCGGCCCGGATTTTTGGCAATCATCGAAGGTAATGTAAGATGTCTTACGCACACCTTCGATATAATCGCCATCTATGCTTTGTACCAAAAGACGCTGCCCTGACGCATGGGACTACTAGCAGTAAAACTGACAACATTCCTCCTTGTGTTCGCCTGCGGACTTGCGTCCTTGGGCGCTGCATCCGAGTGTGACGCGAGATCAAGCCGATGGAGATCGGGGGGCGACGTTAGCGTCACATACCTGCAAGTAAACCCGGTCGTCGAGTGGTCTCCCGATGGAACCCGGATGGTGCTCGGCTTGAAGCCTCGGATGTACATCTCGAACACTGATGGGTCAAGTCTTCAGTCAATTCCGCAGGGACCCTCTGCTAATTGGTACTTCGAAAAAGAGGCCGCACCGGACATTTCTAAGGACGGCATGAGGGTAGTGTACAGCACCTGGCGGTACTCCACCGGTCCCCTGTGGAACAGGGTCCACAGCTACGAGATAGCAACTTCCCGGCTCGACGGCACGGACCCCCAGAGGCTTACCAAGGATGAATACGACGACTTTAACCCGGTTTGGTCACCGGACGGAACCCGCATCGCATTCATGTCCGACCGGGGACAGGGCCCCGGGTATAAAGTCTACTCCATGGCTGCGGATGGTTCCGAAATACGGCGCTTAACGCCGGTCGAGCCGGTGGAACTGGGTGTCACTTATGTATCCAGACCGGCTTGGTCACCGGACGGGCGCAGCATTGCCTTTGTTGCCAGCACTGTTAGGTGGAAGGACGGGGTGATAAATGAGGTCCAGCACTTCATTGCCACCGTCGAACCCGACGGGTCCAACTTCCGTAAACTCGTGCAATCCAAGTGGCCAATGGGTGATCCGATCTGGCATCCCAACAATGGTCTCCTTACCTTTGCAAGGTGGGAGAACAAGGATCTCAAGTTGTTTACCGTGGACCAGGACGACGACAATTTGGAAACCCAGATTTACGGGCCAAGGTCTCTGGATGAAGATTCGGACTACGTCCCTGCAGATTACTTCTACTGGGAGGGGCCGCCGATGGCCTGGTCCCCCAACGGTTCTGAACTGTTGCTCATTAAACTTGATGGCTACATATACATCCTCAGCGCTGATGGTTCGGCATCTCGCCGGCTGAATCCGACCCCGTCTGGTGAAGGCTTCAATGACCTTTCGAAGAATGTATACCAGGCGTCCTGGTCTCCGGACGGTTCCCGGATAGCGGTCCTGGATTTCCACAAAATAGGGGACTCGCGCCAGTCTCACGTGTTGCTTTTTACAATGGCTGCCGATGGCACGGATAGAAAGGCGCTGGTCCGATGGTTTCAGTACAGGCTGGAGCCTGAGAACTCCGACTGGTTAGGCGTGTCCGAGGACATCGCCGCCTGTTCGCAGGGCGAGATTGTGCCCGCTCCGGACGACAACCCCGGGTTGGTGCAAGACTGTGAGACCCTTCTCAAGATACGCAACACCCTCGCCGGTGAGGCCAACGAACTGCGTTGGAACCGGACCACCCGGATCCGACACTGGACCGGGGTACGCCTGGGGGGAGACCCGCTGAGGGTGACGAAGATTGTTCTGAATAGAGGCGTTGGGACGCTCAACGGCGCCATTCCTCCCGAGATCGGAGAGCTAACGGCGCTGAAGGAGTTGAAGATAGTGAGGACCCAAATCTCAGGTGGAATCCCGCCCGAAATAGCCAATCTTCCCGAACTGGAGATCCTATGGCTTTTCGGCAACCAGTCGACTGGCAACATTCCTCCTGAATTGGGGAATGCCCTAAATCTCAGTGAAATACATATCTACGACAACGATCTAACAGGGAACATACCACCCGAGTTGGGCAAAATACCAAACCTCATAGAACTGGGGGTCGGCGAGAACAACTTCACGGGGTGCATCCCGGCCAACCTGGCCGAAAACCCGGCCCTCGAGATTACCACCGAGCTACCGTCATGCTGAACGGGAGAATGGTCTCAGATGCTTTACGCACCCTTTCGATATAGAGGCCATCTATGCTCTGTACCAGACCAAGTAAGAGTCATCTCGACGGGGAGTAGCGACCTGGAAGCGCAATAGCGATCACACTACCGTCGGCTCTCGCCATACTGTTGGATTCGTGCCAGTGGGTTATCGCTGAAGAACCCATCGTCAAGTGGGCGTCAGACCCTGCAGCCCAAGGTCTCCAGCATTCTGCGGATTTCCCGGTAGGTCATGCGGTTACGGTCAGGCTGCCTTCGCGGCTGAGCATGGGAGTTATCTCCGGCGGCAGCGGTTCCCCGTTTTCCTTCCGGAGTTGGATTATGCTCTGGGCTACTGCCAAAAAGATTTCCAGAGTCTCTTCAGGGGTATCCCCCCATGCCATGCAGCCCTGCAGGGTTGGGACCTCTGCCAGGTACATCCAGCCTTCGCTCTCTTCAGGGTCGTGAACAATGTAGTCCAACTGGTAGACGTCCATCCCTTCTCCTCAAGGTCAGGTGTGATCAAAGGTGAAGTCCCTGCCATTGTCCTCTGTTGGAGCTTTTTGTTCAAAGGACAAGCTTTCCGCAGGCTCTATATTGAAGTTTCGAAACTATCTGATGGTCGTATCTGTTCAGACTCTGGAGGATTCCCCAAGCCAATCGCTTTTGGACCAACTAGCCGCCCTCCGATACCCAACAAAAAAAGTTTTGCGCAGCTTTTCCAAAAGCGGGTCCCCCATCAAAAAATGGGAATCATAAAGCAAAGTAAACACGCCAAACCAGGCGCAAGGGCGGTCTTGAGAATCCTTGATGATTACCCTGCTACCGGGGTACTATGCCAACAGTTATGGAGATATCGGCATGGTATCTGCCGGCATGGACGGCCACCGCTTAGGGGCGAGCAATGACCATCACCAATCCCGCACAAGAGATATTTGCAGATGCTCGACAATTGTACGATGCGGCGATAGAGCGGCTAGAAGCCGGTGATGTTCGAGATGCTGCGGAAAAGGCTTGGTGCGCGACTCTCAGAGCTACCAATGCGCTGATTGTGGCTCAGGGAGGATATGAACCGGAGAGATCACCTCAGACTTCCAGGGAGTTGGACCGTTTGGCGGAAAATGACCCAAGAGTAAAGACTCTGGTGGGCCGTTATTACTCACGCCAAAGTCGCTTGCATGGTGACTGTTTTTACGTTGGATTGTGCCAAGAACCTGCTACGGAGCGACGAATCCGAGAGACTGTCCTCTACATTCAAGACGCCGAAGAATTGGCGAAGTAGCTCTGGTCAATTTCCGGAATTAATCCCCAGGTCCCGGCGTTAACGTCTCGCTGGGCTCCAAACATCCCACCATGCCCTATCTCCGCCGGGAGTGCCGGTTGTTCTTTTCGGCCAAGACCAACACGGTAATGCCCTGTTCCAAGCTGGGCTATCGTAAGTGGGCCTTGGCGAGACCATGATAATTCTCCCCGCAGCGGGACTCCAGACTCCTTCCCGTCCCCCATCCCCCGCCATTCTCCCCGCAGCGGGAATCCAGAACCCTCCCCGTCCCCCATCCCCCGTCATTCTCGCCGCAGCGGGAATCCAAAGCCCTCCTGTCTCCCACCCCCGTCAATCTCGCCACAGCAGGAATCCAAATTCCTTTTCGTCCCTACCTCACTCCCGTCTTTCCCGTCGCAACGGAAATCCAGAACCCTCCCCGTCCCCCATCCCCCGTCATTCTCGCCGCAGCGGGAATCCAGAGCCCTTTCCGTCATTGAACACGGCATGGAAACAGCAGGCGCGGCTGGACCCCCAACAATCTCCGTGCTCTCAGCGGCAAATGAAAACGCAGTCACCAGTCCCTTGACACCCCCGAATACACGTCCCTATCGTCGAACTAATGTTCGCTAACACAGAAAACCAGGAAGCCCAACCACCATCCCTCGCCGACATCGTCCGCGAGGAAACCGAAGACGGCCGCCTAATAGTACGCTTCCTGATAGACGTCAGCAGGGCCTCCTCGAACAATCCAAGCCCTGCCACCGCCTCGACGCCGCCCGTCAACTCCTCAACCTTGGCTTCCATCCCGCACAATCCTTCATCGACGAAAATAGCCCCGCCGCTCCAACCCATAAAAACCTCCGCGTCCTCGGCGTTGAAACCGCTCCCCTGCACCAGGAACTAGCAGCCCTCATCCGGGAAGAAACCGACAACGGCCTCACCACAGTCCGCTTCCTAATCGACGTCATGCAGGGCAACCTCCCGGACTTCAAGCCCCACCACCGTCTGTCCGCCTCCAAAGAACTCCTGCGCCGCGGCTTCGACAACCCGACCCATCCCGACGCCGGTAACTCAACCACCACGGAATCCGACCCGGAGCAATCCGCCCCGGCTGAAAAACCCACCGCGGCGCCCCGCTCCTGGACCCACATCCTGGAGGGCCGCTATGCCGGCTACCCCGCCGGCTATAACCGCTACGAAACGGAGTACGGCCCCTTTGACTTCCGGTCCTACGATGACGAGGAATACCACTTCGACACCCACGGCTCTCGGGCCCTGACACACATCTCCGGCGGTGAGGAGGCAGCCAGCGCAGTCCACAAGACGGTCTTCGACTTCCGCTTCGCTGCCTGGAAGCTTGCCAAGGCCACCGGCCAGGACCGCGACCGCTGCGACCACCTGATCAAGATCCCCGACGACTGCCCCCAGCCCGAAAACATCTACGGCTACCAGGCCCTGCGGCAGATATTCGGCACCGAGCAGGCCGCCCGGATAGCCGCTTGGGCCGTCGCCGGCTACCACCGGAAGCAAGCCGCCCTGGCCGCCGGCCTTGGTCCCGAATCCCCGGCCCGGCCCCCGCCCCCGGACACCATCTGGGACCAACCGGCGGAGGAACTGTACCCGGATGACCGGTCGCCGCCGGACCCGGAACCTGACGCTCCCGATGCGCCCAAGCTAACCATACTTGAGGAATATTTAATCCACCGCCGCCGGGAGCGCGCGCGGAACGACCGGAATAACTGGGATGATGACCCGCCCGGTTTAATCTATGACCGGGTTACCATCCCCATAATCCCGTGACGCCCCAACCCGGGGCGCCGCGGTCGTCTATCCTCACAACCCCCCCACGCCCACCGCAAAAAGTTTTGCGCAGCTTTTCCAAAAGCGGGTCCCCCCGCCCCAAGTCTGAAAAGTTACCGCCGTGGTATAGTTGCCCTACCCAACCCGCACCGCGGGGAAAAGGACCGGACAGTCTCTTGACGACAAGAAATTCCAGGATTCGACGCTACCGGACCCAAAGCTTGGAGTATTTGGCGAACGCTTACGGCGAGCTGCGCCACGGGCGATGGTCGCGGTCCGAGGAGTTGCTGTGGAGCAGCCTTACCCTGGCAGTCAAGGGAACGGCATTAAGCCAGGGCGCAGTTCTAAACACCCAGGAGGAGGTCGAGGCCTACGCCGCCAAGCTGGGCCGGGAATGGCACGATCGCCGGATAAGGGACGCTTTCGCCCAGATTACAAAGTTCTCCGACGCAGCGCAGCGGGCCAGGGAATCCAGGTACCGGATTGACCGCCTCTCCATGATGCTGGAAGACCTGCGTTCAACGGTGGAACAGCTCTGGGATATTGTGGACTCCAATGAATCCCATGAACCCCGTTAACCCCCAGAGCAAGACCGAAACGCCGACCGCCAGACCTGCGGGCCCCAACCGGGAAGAGCAGGTCACGGTATCCATTGTCACCCAGGGATGCAAGCTCAACCAGTCGGACAGCCAGGGTTTGGCCCGCCAGTTCGCGGCGGCCGGGTACCGGGTGGTTGATCCCGATTCCCAGCCCAGGGTCGTGGTGGTGAACACCTGCACGGTCACCGGAGCCGCCGACGCCAAGGCGCGGCAGGCCTTGAGGGCCGCAAAACGGGCCAATCCCCAGGCTCTCGTGGTGGCGGCGGGCTGTTACGCTGAAGGAAGCCCGGACGTCCTGAACAACCTGGAAGCCGTCTCCCTGGTGGTCGGAAACTCCCGAAAATGGGAACTGGTGTCCTTGGTGACCTCCGCTCTCGGCGATGAGACACCGGGCCTTGCGCCGGGTTCGCCGCCGGGGTTAGCGCCCTTGCCGGTTGCCGCCGGCAACGAAGCCTCGTTCCCGGACACGCCTACCCTGGCGCCCCTCCCAACGCTCTTTCCGCCCACAGGCAGGACCAGGGCCATGATCAAGATTCAGGAGGGATGCGACCAGGTTTGCGCCTACTGCATCGTGCCGAAGGTACGCGGTAGGGAGCGAAGCATACCGCCCGCCGACCTGATAGCCCAAATCAAGGAATGCCGGGACCGCGGCGTTCAGGAGGTGGTGCTGACCGGCACCCAGCTCGGCAGTTACGGTTTCGACCTGCCGGACGCCGGCTTGAGGTCGCTCTTGGCGGGGATATTGGCCGAAACGACGGCGCCGCGGGTCCGGGTGTCTTCCGTGCAGCCCCAGGAATTCAGCCCCGAACTGCTGGAATTGTGGCAGGATGACCGGCTGTGTCCCCACTTCCACATCCCGCTGCAGTCGGGCAGCGACCCGGTTCTGAAGGCCATGCGCCGTCGCTACACCACCGCCGGGTTTGCCGCCGCAGTGGACCTGGTGCGCCGGACCGTTCCCGATGCCAGTGTGACCACCGACGTGATCGTCGGGTTCCCCGGAGAGTCCTCCGAAATGTTCCGGCAGAGCCTGGACTTCGCCGCATCCATGGAGTTCAGCGCCATCCACGCATTCCAATTCTCCGCCCGTCCCGGGACCAGTGCATTCTACTTGCGAGACCAGACGCCGGCGCCGGAGAAGAAGAGCCGGATGGACCGGATGCTGGCCGTGGCTGAAGAAAGCTCCCGGCGGTTTCGCCGGCGGCAATTGGGCCGGTCATATCCCGTCTTATGGGAATCCCTGGACGCCAGGGAGGCCAACGATGGCGGGGCCGGGGTTTGGCGTGGTTTGACGCCCAATTACCTGAGGGTTTACGGCTCCAGTCACCGGGACCTGGAAAACGTGATTACCGAGGCCAGGTTGGTGGAGGAATCGGGCAACCGCGTGGTCGCCCATATCTTGGAGGATTGACGCCAGGCTCGGCAAAGAATAAGCCACACGGAATAAGCCGGCGGAGGAGGGTGTCCCAATTACCGTCAAGCGAGGACCGGGAACCCCCTCCCATCCCATCGTTGGCCGCGAGACCCTTCTACAGGTCCACGGGCCTCAGGTACGTAGTCCCTCCCCGGCGCTCCAGGTAGCCGGCTTTGGTGTCGTTGCCATGGGAGAAAACCAACAGCCATCCCTGTTTTTCGGCCTGGCAGAGAAGGTCTTTTTTGCGCTCCAGGGTGGTCTCCGGCGAATTATCGAATGCGGAGATGACGCCCAGGTTGAGGTGATGGCGGGTCGGGACGATGTCCCCCAGGAAGACCACTCTTTCCCCGCCGTGGTTGAACATGACTATCTGGTGCCCCCGGGCGTGACCGTCGGTGACGATGACGTTGAGCCCAGGAAATATTTCGGAGTCGCCGCAGAGCAATTCCAGCTGTCCCCGCTCTTCGATGGGGAGGAAGTTGTCCTGCCGGAAAGTGGCATGGCACCGCTCGTTGGGATTGCAGGCCTCATCCCAGCAAGCCGACTGGACGTAATACTTGGCCTTGGGAAACGTAGGCTCTACGTTGCCCGACCGGTCGATTCGGGTACATCCGCCGCTGTGGTCAAAATGAAGGTGCGAAAGCACCACGGCGTCGATATCCTTGGGACCAAGCCCCAGGGTCTTCAGACCCTTGAGCAACCGGCTGGGCACCAGTCCCAAAGCTTCCTTGTCGTTGTCTCTATCCTTGGAGCCTATCCCCGTGTCTACCAGCACGTTGTGTCCGTTAACTTGAAGGAGCAAACAATTCAGCCCCAACGTAATGCGGTTTTTCCGATCAATCGATACGTTGTTTTCCCAATCCGTTTTGGGCACCTGCCCAAACATTGTGCCGCCGTCAAACTTGATAACCCCGTCACTCATGATTTTCACAGCAGTCGACATCATAACTAACCCCCATACCCTCCTAGATTTTCACCCAGATATCCACCCTATCGAAGCTGTACCGAGGACCTATACCCTTTGCCGTTGCAGAATTAAGAAGAAAAATATTCCAACCGGGTTATATGGTGATTCGCTCACCTTTGGGTACCTGACTTGGTCACAGCCCCTGCAGGGCGCTCCCGGCGGACGGTCCGCCAAACACCTATCATTTGAACCGGGTCAATCGGGAAACAAACTGGCACCTCCAAATTGATTTGTTGCTTGATGGTTAAACCAGGACTTGATAGGCCGGTGACGGCCCGGCGTCGACCGGTATGAATTGTATCGCCAGCACCTTATAGTTATTTGAAATTCTCGCTAAAATTATGACACTTGGGACTTAAAAAACGGAAAATCTTGTTGGACGTTTTTGACACTATCAGATATAAGGCACAATTTCCTATTTGTCAAGCTTTTTTTAAAATTTACATAATTAAAATATAAATTCATTGCCCGGCGTGCGAGGATCGCCCATAGTTGGGCCGGCAAGTAAAGTCATCGATAATAGTGGGGTGGAAATTCCCACCACTCATCAAACAATGCCGTCTACCAATCATGGGAGCCAATTGGTCCGGCCTTCCAATGACCCCTACAACAAGATTGACCAAGTCCCGGACCGGCGGAGAAATGTTACAATCCCCATGATCCAGGGCTCTGGCCGGAGAGAATTGCACCTCTCAAGACCGACCGGCAACAGGAGGCTCCGATGACACAGACCAACGTCGGGTTGATGGCCCACCTGATGCGCCGCGCCGGTTTCGGGGCCACTCCGGATGAACTGGACGCCCTCCTGTCTTGTGGCTACGAGCAGACGGTGGTCGACCTTCTGTCCCCGCCCGGACCCGCCGACCAGGGTGCGTTAGCCGACGAAGACATCATCCGCCGTTACCACGTCGACCAGAACAGCCTGATGTTGATCGAAAGCTCCCAGGCGTATTGGCTGTACCGTATGATCAACACCCGCCGCCCCCTGGAAGAGAAAATAGCCCTGTTCTGGCATGGGTTGTTCGCTACGGCCTACGGCAAACTGAACCACGCCAAAGCGGTGGTCAACCAGACCAACACATTTCGCCGCTGCGGCCTGGGCCATTTCCGGACGTTGCTGCTTGAGTTGGCCCGGGACCCGGCCATGATCTTCTGGCTGGACAACAAGGACAACCACAAAGACGCTCCCAACGAAAACTTCGGCCGCGAGCTGCTTGAGCTGTTTTCCATGGGCATCGGCAACTACACCGAGGCGGATGTTAAGGCCTGCGCCCGCGCCTTTACCGGCTGGACCATCGCTAATCCAAAATACATGAGCATACGGGCTTCCCGGGACTCCATCTGGCCCCACGGCCGTCTGGACTGGCAGTTCGAGTACCTGCCGCAAGACCACGACCATAGCGACAAGACCTTCCTGGGGCGCATCGGCCCATTCAACGGCGAAGACGTTATCGACATCATCTGCCAGAGTCCGGCCGCGGCGAAGTTCATCGCCGGCAAGCTGTACAACTTCTTCGTAGCCGACGTCGCCGATCCCCAGGCCATCCACGAGTTGTCCGATGAATTCCTCCGGACCCAGGGCCACATCGGTTCGGTGATGCGGGTCTTGTTCCTATCCGATTTCTTCAAGTCCGAACAGGTGCGGTTCGCCCGGGTGAAAAGCCCCGCAGAGCTGGTCGCCGGCACAGCCCGGTTGGCCGGCAGCCATCAGACCGCTGATTGGAGCATCGTGGACCTGGCGATGGAAGCTAACTACATGGGCCAGGAAATCCTGAACCCGCCGTCGGTGGAAGGCTGGCACACGGGGACAGAGTGGGTTGACACCGGCACCCTCGTGGAACGGGTCAACTCTGCGGGCAAAGAAATGGGTGACCTGACCCGACCCGGCGTCCGGGCCATCGTGGACCGTCTCAAAGGCAGTGGCAAAACGATGTCGCCCGAGGAAACCGTGGAAGCGTGCCTCCTGCTGCTGGGAGACCTCCGCGTGTCCCAATCTACGCGCGACCACCTGGTGGAATAC
Source organism: Dehalococcoidia bacterium (assembly GCA_963663135.2). Taxonomy (GTDB): domain Bacteria; phylum Chloroflexota; class Dehalococcoidia; order Lucifugimonadales; family UBA3495; genus Io17-Chloro-G2. Next base: position 169,772 of record CAXXRM010000003.1, read on the forward strand.
GCGGCCGCCCAGGGGGACTTCAGGTTCGAGACCGGCGCCATCGACTCCTGCGCCGGCCCCCGGGTGGCTGAGTTGCTGCAACTCATTGTCGCCACCAGGGAATACCAGTTGGCCTGACATGAGCGCCGCCAACTCGCCGGTCTACGACCACACCATAGGATTTCAATCCAACCAGGGCAGGGGGTTCAACAACCCCGTGGACTTGGCCCTGAATTCCCGGGGAATCCTGTACGTCTTGAACCGGGGCGGTCCTGAAACGCCGGTCCGGCTGCCCTACAAGCGGGTCACAATCTGCACCGCCGACGAAGAATACCTGGGAGAATTCGGTACCGGCGGCACGGGGAACGGTGAGTTCTGGTGGCCCAGTTCTCTCGCGTTCGACAGCGCCGGCCGGCTGTACATCGTCGACGAAGCCCTGCAACGTGTTTCGATTTATGACGCCGAAGGGGGCTACCTGGACCATTGGGGGGAAGGCGGCTCCCGCGACGGCCAACTCAACCGCCCCTCTTCTATCGCGTTCGACCAGGATGACAATCTGTACCTGGCCGACAGCCTGAACCACCGGGTGCAGAAGTTCACCAAAGAGGGACGGTTTTTGGGGAAGTGGGGCGAGCCGGGAGACGGCCCTGGGCAGTTCAACATGCCGTGGGGAATTGCCCTAGCCTCCGATGGGACCGTCTACGTGGCCGATTGGCGCAACGACCGGATTCAAAAATTCACAATCTCCGGGGAGTTTCTTGGGCAATTCGGCGAATCCGGTGACGGTGAAGGACAACTCAGCCGCCCCGCCGGGTTGGCGGTGGATTCCACGGGCCGTGTGTACGTCGCTGATTGGGGCAACGAGCGCGTCCAGATTTTTGGCCCCGCCGGGGATTTCCTCGCCAGCCTGAGAGGAGACTCAGCGCCCTCCCGTTGGGCCCAGGACTATTTTAACGCCAACCCCGACGAGGCCCGGGCCAGGGCTGAGTCCAACCTGGAGCCTGACCTTGGCGTTGGGGTGGCGACCCGAAGCGAACGGCGCCGGGAAGAGTCGGCGAACATAGAAAAGCTGTTCTGGGGGCCCACGTCGGTAAGGCTGGACGGACAGGGCCACATATATGTAGTGGACAGCCTACGCCACCGCGTCCAGATCTACCGCTGGGCTGACTGACGGAAAGGCTCGTCCAACAACAGCCGTCTCAGGTGATTGAAAGACTTCCGGCTTTGACCCCATTCCCCGGCATATCGAAAGGGCCAAAGGCTTCTCCGGGTTGGTCCGCTGCAGGCTGCACCCCGGCGAGCCGCCGCTCAGCCGCCTGACAGTAAGACTCCAGAATTTCGTACCCCACGAAGTGACGCTGCGCCATGCTCGCCGCGACCGCCGTGCTGCCGCTTCCCAGAAACGGGTCCAGGACTACCTCTCCCGCGTAGGAGTAAAGCTGGACGCACCGGTGCGGCAACTCCACGGGGAATGGAGCGGGATGTCCAACCTTTGCCGCCGACTCCGAAGGGAAATTCCACACGCTCTTGGTGTATTCCAAAAACTGGTCCCGGGTTATCGTGGAGTTCCGCCCCTCAACCTGGGGCCTGCTGAAACTCTCTTTACAGAAGATTAAAATGTACTCGTGCACGTCTCGCAGCGTCGGGTTGGATGGCGACATCCAACTGCCCCACGCGGTCGATCTGCCGGCGCTCCCCCCCTTGTCCCAAATCACCTCGCCACGCATCAAAAACCCTATTTCCATCATGTCCTGAATGATCAGGGCGTGCAACGGCAGATAGGGCCTGCGTCCCAAATTGGCCACGTTTACGCACGCCCGGCCCCCGGGAACCAGCGTCCGGTATACCTCGGACATCACCCGTTTCAAAAAACCGGTGTATTCCTCAAGGGTCAGGTCTTCGTCATAGTCCTTTCCCACGTTGTAGGGCGGTGACGTAACCATCAGGTGGACGCTGTTGTCCGGCAATTCCGCCATCCGTTCGCTGGAACCGCATATCACGGTATCCAGGGTCTCCGCCGGGATGGGGTTTTCGATGTAGGGGACTTTCTGTTCCGGACGTAAACCGTCATACAAACGGCCGGCGTAGAAGGTGGTGGAGTCGTGACCGAAGCGTCCCGTCGAACCAAAGGACGAAGTGCGGGTCCCTCTTCCCTCGCGAGCAGGCATTTCAGACCCCTCCCCTACCGCCTTTGCCTCCCCCGCTAAGAAACTTGTGGCTGTCAGCCCAGTAGAGATCTTTGCTCTCCAGGTACCGGTCGGTGAGCATCTCGGAAGCGGATTTGCCCGCGGGCGGCGGCGGCGGTTGGTATTCGCTTTCGTTTACGACCTGCTTGAACAAAGCCTGGGCCTGTTTCAGAACCCGAAAAGACCCCAGGTCCCTGCCGCTTTTCAGGACGTGGTACTTCCCGTCCTGAGGGACGCTATCCGTCGCCCTTTCTACCGAGAGTTCCAGGTCCGGTATGAACTGTCGATAATATTCCCCTGCCACTTGCCCCTCCAAACCCGACCGGATTCTGACAAACCGCGGTGAATGTCAGGTCAACAACCCGGCGTCATCGTATAGCAAGTCTATTCGGCGGGCAACGGCTTGCTTTCGATGGTTCGCCGGCCGTGGAAGCGGATCACGCAGTCGGAAATGGCCGGAGGTCAGTCGCTCGTCAACCGGCTTGGCCCTGTTGGGACCGGGCCCAGGAGTCCCTCAAGGCCACGGTGCGGTTGAACACCAACGCCCCCGGTCGGGAGTCCACGGAATCGACGCAGAAATATCCCTGGCGCAGAAACTGGTACCGGCTTCCCGGCTCGGCCCCTGCCAAGCTCGGCTCGACTCTGCAATCCTTGAGCACTTCCAGCGACCGCGGGTTTAACGAAGGCATGGGATCGGACCCTTCCGGGTCTTCGCCTGGACCTGGGTTTAATAAGAGATGGTCGTAAATCCGCACTTCGGCGGTCAGGCAATGGGCCGCGGAGACCCAGTGGGAAGTGCCGCGCACCCGCCGGCGGTCCTGAGAGGTGCCCCCCTTGGTTTCCGGGTCATAGGTGCAGTGCACCTCCGCCACCTTGCCGGAATCCGGGTTTTTGACCACATCGACACACGTGATGTAGTAGGCATCCTTTAGCCTGATTTCCCGGCCGGGCGCCAGGCGGAAGAACCTGGACGGCGGGTCCTCCATGAAATCGTCCTCTTCAATGAATACCTCCCGGGAAAAGGGAACATTCCGAAAGCCCATCCCCGGGTCCTCAGGGTTGTTCTCGGAAGCCAGTTGCTCTTCCTGCCCTTCGGGATAGTTGTCGATGATCACCTTCAGAGGGCGCAACACCCCCATAACCCGTGGAGCCCGCCGGTTCTGGTCCTCTCGGAAGCTATGCTCAAGCTGGGCCACCTCAACCGTGTTTTCCCTTCGGGCGACGCCCACCCGCTGGCAAAAGTCACGGATGGATTCGGGGGTGTATCCCCGGCGGCGCAGGCCGGAAAGCGTTGGCATCCTGGGGTCGTCCCAGCCGGAGACGTGGCTCTCCGCCACCAATTCCTGGAGCCGCCGCTTGCTCATCATGGTGTTGGTCAAGTTCAAGCGAGCGAACTCGATCTGCTGCGGATGGTAGATGCTCAGTTGGTCCAGCAACCAGTCATACAGCGGCCGGTGGCCCTCAAACTCCAGTGTGCAGATGGAATGGGTGACTCCTTCGATGGAATCGGCCTGGCCGTGGGCGAAGTCATAGGTGGGGTAAATGCACCACTTATCGCCGGTCCGGTGGTGGTGTGCTCGCAGGATTCTATAAAGCACCGGGTCCCGCAGGTTTAAATTCGGAGAGGCCATGTCTATCTTGGCCCGCAGCACTCGGGCGCCGTCGTTGAATTCGCCCGCCCGCATTCGCTGAAACAGGTCCAGGTTTACGCCGACGCTCCGGTCTCGGAAGGGGCTTTCCTTCCCCGGTTCGGTCAACGTCCCCCGGTACTCCCTTATCTCCTGGGGGCTCAGGTCGCACACGTAGGCGTCGCCCTCCTGGATCAGCTGCACCGCAAACTCATAGAGTTGTTCAAAATAGTCCGAGGCATAGTAAAGATGGCCGTTCCAATCGAAGCCCAGCCATTGGATGTCGGCCTTGATGGATTCAACGAATTCGACATCCTCTCTGCTGGGGTTGGTGTCGTCAAACCGGAGGTGGCAAACGCCGCCCGGAAATTCCTGGGCGATGCCGAAGTTCAGGCACATGGACTTGGCGTGGCCGATGTGCAGGTAGCCGTTGGGCTCCGGCGGAAAGCGGGTGACCACCCTGCCGCCGTTTTTGTTTGTCTTGACGTCGTCGGCCACGATTTGGCGAACGAAATCCAACCCACTCGCGGGCTCCCCGGCAGGCCCCCCCGTAGATTGCCCGGTGGATTCCCCCGTGGGTTTGAAAGAGGTCACTACGCTTCTCCTTGCATAGCGGCCAGCCGTTCCTGTGCGTCGTTGAGCCGCCGAATTACCAGTTCCCGACCCAAGACCTCCATGGTCTCAAATAGAGGGGGCGTTGCGTTCCGCCCGGTCACGGCCACCCGGAGCGTGCCGAAGAACTGGCGCGGCGACAGGCCGAGGTCGCCAGCCAATTTCCGCAGCGATTGTTCGAGGGATTCGTGCTGAAAATCCGGAATGTAGCCAAGGTCCCCCAGGGTTCTTTCCAGGGCCCACATAACCGTGTCCCCGTCCATACCCTTTTGGATCAAGGTTGCTCCGGGCTCGTAGTCCACGTGCTCCTGGAAGAAAAAAGCTCCCCGCTCCCAAACCTCTGACAGCAGCTTGATCCGCTCTTGAATCAGAGGGACCACTGCGAGAAGACGGTCCTGGTCGACCGGGGGTTTGAAACAGGGCAAATTTTTCTCCAGGTCTGCCTCCAAATAAGGGGCGACCCGGGCCGCCAGGTCTTCCGGCGGCAGGTCTCGGATGTAAACTCCATTCATCCAGGCCAGCTTTTCCTGGTCGAAAATCGCCCCGCCCAGGCTCACCCTGTCCAGGCTGAAGTTTTCCACCAACGTCTGCCTAGACATTACTTCCGTCTTATCGTCCAGAGACCAACCCAGCAGGACCATGAAATTGACCATGGCCTCCGGTAGGTATCCCAGGTCACGATACTCAAGAATGGAAGTGGCGCCGTGCCTCTTGGACAGCTTGTCCCGGTCGGGACCCAGGATCATGGGCAAATGACCGAACCTCGGCGGCGAATACCCCAAGGCTCCGTAAAGCTGCAAATGCCTGGGGGTGCTGGGAAGCCACTCTTCGGCTCGCAGCACGTGGGAAATGTTCATCAGGTGATCGTCCACTACCACCGCTAGGTGATAGGTGGGGAACCCGTCGGACTTCATAATGACGAAATCGTTAAAAAGCTCGTTTCGCCACTCCACCCGCCCCCGGATCAGGTCTTCCACGCTGGTAGTCCCGGAGCGGGGCATCGCAAACCGGATAACCGACGGCTCCCCCCGGGCAACCAGTTCCTCCCGTTGGGCGCCGGTCAAATCGCGGCACCTTCCGTCATAGCCCGGAAAAGCCTTGCGAGCAGCTTGGTCCGCCCGCATCTGCTCCAAACGCTCTGTGGAGCAGTAGCAACGGTAGGCCAGTCCCTGGTCCACCATTCGTTCGGCCGCGGCCTGGTAATGGGGGAGACGCTGGGATTGCAGGTACGGTCCGTAAGGGCCGCCAACACCGGGGCCCTCGTCGTATTCAATTCCCAGCCACTTCAGCCCTTCCAGCATGGCTTCCTGCGCTCCGGGCTCAAACCGCTCCTGATCGGTGTCTTCCACCCGCACGACGAATTGCCCGCCATACCTGCGGGCGAATAGCCAGTTGAACAGGGCGGTGCGCATGTTGCCTATGTGGGGTTCGCCGGTGGGGCTGGGCGCGTACCTGACTCTGGGATTTTCCACTAAGACCAGACTCCTTTTGCGTTCGGAAACCATTTTATCACGCAGGCCAGCCCGGAACCTGCCCGCAATCCGAACTGGATTTGTTACGCCGGGGTCCTTCTTTCAACCCGGCGCGGCAGGGGCTTGCGTCCCGCGCGCTTGAGGGCTGTTGCTTTTGGCACTCTGCTCATCCCGCAACCGTTCCACGACCCCGGCCAAGTCGGTGGGCAGACCCGAGCGAAACTCCACCGGCTCTCCATTGGCGGGATGTTTAAATCCCAGGTGGTGAGCGTGCAGAAAGTGCCGGTCGATTTCATCTTGGGGTCGCCCGTAGACCCGGTCGCCGAACAGCGGGTGCCCCAGGTGGGCCATGTGGACCCGGGCCTGGTGGGTACGGCCCGTCTCCAGGTAAAGCTCAATCAGGCTCCAGCCGGAAATGTGCTCCAACACCCGGTAACGCGTCCGGGACTCCCTCCCCCCGGCCACCACAGCCATGCGTTTGCGATGATACGGGTCGCGGCCGACGGGCGCGTCGACGACTCCCGACTCTTGGGAAGGCCGGCCGGAAACAAGGGCCAAATACCCTTTGGTTACCCGCCGGTCCCTGATCTGCGTCGACAAGTCGTTGTGGGCCGTCTGGGTCCTGGCCACCATCATCAACCCCGACGTGTCCTTGTCCAACCGGTGGACAATGCCGGGACGTATCTGTCCCCCGATGACGCCCACGTCTTTCATGTCGGGGCAAAGGGCCAGCAACCCGTTGACCAGCGTGTGATCTGGGTGTCCCGGTCCAGGGTGCACCGACAGGCCCGGAGGCTTGTCAATCACCACCAGTTGATCGTCCTGGTGCACCACGGTCAAGGGCATCCACTGGGGCGCTATGCCCGTGGGCCGGGGCGGCGGCAGAGTGAAGGCAACCAGGTCCCCGGGCCTCAGCCGCTGCGCTGCCTTGGCGGCGTTGGCGTTAACCAGGACACAGCCTTGCCGGATGTACCCTCGCCACTGGCTGCGCGTAAGCTGGGGTTCAACCGAGGTCAAATACGAGTCCAATCTCGGCTGAAAGTCCTCAACCGGATATTCTTTGGTTTCGGCAGTCAACCCCGACGATGCCATAACGTCAAACCTTGCCGGTCGAACCCGATGGGCCCTCCCATCTCTCTTCAATGCGCTCCCGCACTCCGCAGGTGGAACACCGCCAGCCCATTCCGGCCGGCCGCATGTCCCCGTCACACAGCGGGCATCGGGCATAAGGGCTTTCCAGCGTTGCCTGGTTCGACCGGACGTCGGACTCCAGGACAGTCCCAGGCCCCTCACGTTTCGCCTCGCGCCCGCCGGTCACAAATATCCACCCCAGCAACACCAGGCCGGTTACGATAGACGCGTCAGCCACGTTAAAGATCGGCCACGCTCCCACGTCCAGGAAATCCGTAACGCGGCCCAGCAACACGCGGTCCAACAGGTTGCCTGCGGCGCCCCCAAGCTGGAGGCCCAGGCTCAGACGCAGCAGCAGGGTGGGCCGTCGCTGGCTGTAGTAGATCAAAACCAGTACGGTGACGCCGATGAGGGACGCCAGTATCAACGGTGAGTTCTGGCCTTGAAACAGCCCGAAGGCGCTTCCCGTATTGTAGGTGTGGCTTATGCGGAAGAAACCTTCCGCCGGAAACGATTCCCGGAGGGCCAGGAACTCTCTGACCAGTGACTTGGAAAACTGATCGGTCAGAAAGACCAGCGCCGCCAGTGGGAGAAGGACCAGGTCTTTGTAGACCTGACTGCGGCCAAGCGGATTCCCGCCGCCGGGTGAGGTTGGCGCTTCGGTCATAAGAGATTACTTCAAGTGCTCAGTGAAAAACCGGCAGACCTCCGGAGACATTTGATCTTCATAGCCGCCCCAGAAGTGGTCGGCGCCGGCCACCAGGCGGCACTGCGGGCGGTGAGAAAACGCATCCAGGACCGGTTCCAGCGATTCGGATTGGACCAGCCTGTCCTGGTCTCCGGCGATAAGGAAAACCGGGCGCTTGCTCTTTTTTAAGGGAGTGGACTCCACCGCCGCAAAAGGCGGTGAAATCACGGCTATCGCCTTGGCCTTTGCGTGTATCTTGGCGTTTTCCAACACTACCCGGGAACCGAAGGAGTACCCGGCAACGCCCACGCGGCCACCGTCTACGTCACGCCAGGCCTTGAGGACGTCCAAGGCCGCAAGCGCGTCGTTAGCCTCCAACTTGCCTTCGGTGTGCTCCCCGCCGCTGTTGCCTACGCCCCGGAAGTTGAATCTGAGAGTGGCGAATCCGCTTTGAGTAAGGGCATATGCCACCGACAGGACCACGTTGTTGTCCATGTTGCCGCCACGCAGCGGATGCGGATGGCAAATCACCACGCCGGCGAGGGGGCCAACATCGCCCTCGGGAACGGCTACGACACCTTCCAGGGTAACGCCCTTGGATTCAAACGAAATCGCGCTTTGACGCATAACCGCCTCCTTACTGCCGCCTCAATGATAGGAGACGCCAGCCCAATTAGCAATGAAATGACCTCCCCACTCCAGTGTCTTACAATTGTCATTAAATCCCCCCATCACTCTTGCTGCAGCGGGAATCCAGACCCCATTCTCCCATCCAACCTGATGCGGGTCTGCAGGAATGGTCCAGGTGGGACGTCGAACTGTGCACCCGGCGCGTCTTAGCTGGCATAACCGTGTTGGTGCAGGACGGGGGTTCTAGATTCCCGCTGCGGCGAGAATGACGGGGGACAGAATGACGGGGGACAATTGAAAGGCCCTGCCCCCTCCACGTTACACCCGTCGTAACGGGAATCCAGAGCCTTTTCGGTGAGCAACAATGCTCACCCACACGCGGATTGTTCCGCCCGCCCTGGTCATTCCCATCACGACGAGAATCACGGGGGACCCTTGAAAGGCCCTGCCAGGCCAAATTTCCCCGGTAGTGTTCAATGGCGATTACTGCTAGAATACGCCGCGATTTTCGACTGCTAAACCGTTGATTCTGGAGGCCCCATGGACGTTATCGACCTGCGCAGCGACACGGTCACCAAGCCCACCGACGCCATGCGCCGGGCGATGGCGGAGGCAGAGGTGGGAGACGATGTCTTCGGTGAAGACCCTTCCATCAACGAATTGCAAGAAAGGGCCGCCCAACTCATGGGAAAGGAAGCCGGGTTGCTGACGTCTAGCGGCACCATGAGCAACCTGATTTCCATCTTGGCTTACTGTCATCGGGGCGATGAAATTATCATGGGCGACCAGGCCCACATATTCTGGAACGAGTCGGCCGGCGTCGCCGCGTTGGCCGGGGCTCAGACCAGGCTTATTCCCAACGACGCCCAGGGCAAGTTCGAAATCAGCGACCTCGAAGCCGCCATCCGGCCCAGCGGCAACATCCATTTCCCGCCTACCACGGTGGTCTGCCTGGAGAACACTCACAATCGGTGCAGCGGCCGTGTACTGACGCCCCAGGATACCCGGCAGGTCGCGGAGGTGGCCCACGCTGCCGGAGCCAAGGTCCACCTGGACGGCGCCCGCATTTTCAACGCCGCCGTTGCCCTGGAAGTCCCCGCCAGCGAGCTGGCAAAGGACGTCGATGACGTCAGCTTCTGCCTGTCCAAGGGGCTAAGCTGCCCCGTGGGTTCTGTGTTGTGCGGGTCCCAGGAATTCATCGACGACGCCCGCAGGTGGCGCAAAATGGTGGGCGGCGGCATGCGGCAGGCCGGTGTCCTGGCCGCGGCGGGTCTGGTGGCCCTGGACACCATGATTGAAAGACTTGCCGAGGACCACGCCAACGCCCGGCGTCTTGCCGGGGGGCTCGCCGATATCAAAGGGCTGGAACTGGACCCAGAAGGCATTCAGTCCAACATTGTCATATTCGACGTAAGTCCGGATTTGGGACCGGCGTCAAAGCTGATCGAGACCCTGGGCCAACGTGGCGTGAAGGTCAGCTCCCCAGGCCCCCAATCCATCCGCATGGTCACCCACCGGGAAGTCACCGGCGCCGACGTGGATGAGGCCCTGGGCAGGGCCGCCGCCGCGGTGCAGGACTGCCGCTAAACGCCGCGGGGCTTATCATTTTCTTCCCATAAGCTCGTCGCAACGGAACGCAGAGCGCTTTCCCACATTCAACCAGGTGAGAGTGGACCGGAATGGTCCAGGTGGGAAGTCGACCTGTCCACTCAGCGTCTTAGTTGGCATAACCGTGTTGGCGCATGATCAGGGCTCTGGATTCCCGCTGCGGCGAGAATGACGGCTGACAATGAGATGGCCCCGATTGATGCCCGCGGTGGCCTAGCGCGTCCTGGCCCCCTCAGGCGGCGGCCACCGGTTCCGGGATGGGCACGTACCGGGATATGAACACCCCGATAGCATCGGTTACCGCCTTGCAGAACGGCGGCACGCGGTCGAAGAAGTGGTTTTGTCCAGCGTAGATGTGCATGTCGAATGGGACCCCGCTCTTTTCCAGGGCGTCGCAGAACGCAAAAGTCATGGAGTGATGAACATTTACGTCGGCAGTCCCGTGGAATATCAACAACGGGGGATATTTCTCATTGACGTAGGTCATGGGGTTGGCGGCGGCGATCAACTCGTCGGAAGGGTTGGCCCCGAACATCGGCTCCAACTCCGGATTTCTCGCCGTGCCGCTTATGTCGGAAACCGGGGATGAGCCAATCACCGCGGCAACCTCGCTGCTAATACCGGGATTGCCGCCGTCCCCCTCAAACTCGGGCGCGTTCGGCGTGCCGGCGGCCAGTAGGGCAAGCTGTCCGCCGGAAGACTTCCCCGCCACCACGATTAGTGAAGGGTCGATGCCCAGCATTTCATGGTTGGCCCGCATCCACCGGATATTGGCCTTAACGTCCTGAATCTGCGCCGGCCACGGCGCCTCGCTCATCACCCGGTACTCCCCTCCCACCATTACGTAGCCGCCGGCAGCCAATGCCAGGCCGTAGCGCTCCCCCAGGGGCGAACGGTCGGCGTTGCGCCAGCCGCCCCCCGGCAGCATCAAAATCCCCGGAACGGGAGCCGACGGGTTGGCGGGACGGAACACTTCGGCCCGCAACTCCCGGTCCCCGACTCTCGCCACCAACACATTCTCTTCAACCTTAACTTCACTCATGCTTTTCCTTCCACCAATCTTTCAATCGTTGTTCAATTTCCTTCTCGGACCCTTCCTGGGTGGGGGTGTAGTACCGGCGGTCCTTTAACGATGGCGGCAGAAATTCCTGCTCCACAAAGTGGCCGGAGTAGTTATGAGCGTACCGGTAACCCTTGCCGTAACCGCTGTCCCGCATCAAATTAGTGACCGCGTTTCGCAGATGCAGCGGGACCGGTTCGTTTCCCCGTTTACGAACGTCGTCCAGGGCCATCTCCAGGGCTGCGTACGCCGAGTTGCTCTTGGGAGCGGTAGCCAGGTAAACCGTGGCCTCGGCCAGCGGTATCCGGCCTTCCGGCATCCCCAGAAAGTGGACCGCCTGTTGGGCGGCCACGGCCACCGGCAAGGCCTCGGGCTGGGCCAAGCCAATGTCTTCGGCGGCCAGTATGACCAACCTCCGAGCGATGAACATTGGGTCCTCGCCCGCCTCGATCATGCGCGCCAACCAGTAGAGCGCGCCATCGGGAGAGGAGCCCCGCACCGACTTGATAAATGCGGAGATGGTGTCGTAGTGGCCGTCTCCGGCTTTGTCGTAGACACCGGAGCGGCGCTGCAGGGCGTCGGAGATGGTTTCCAGGTCGATGCTCCGGTGACCGGACTCATCCGGCGCGGTCGCAAACGCCGCCGTTTCCAGGGCGTTCAGCGCCACCCGGGCATCCCCGTTGGCCGCGTTTGTCAGTTGGTCCAACGCCCCTTGGTCCAGAGATGCGGACAACTTGCCCAGGCCGCGTTCCTTGTCCTCCAATGCTCGCCGGACTATTTCCGCAACCTGCCCCTCGGACAGGGGTTCCAGGGTGAAGACCCGGCAGCGGGACAGTAAGGGCGAAATGACCTCGAATGACGGGTTTTCGGTGGTGGCTCCGATGAAGGTAACCGTCCCATCTTCCACGTGAGGCAGGATTACGTCCTGTTGGGCTTTATTGAAACGGTGGATTTCATCCACAAAGAGAACAGTCCGCTGCTGGTGCATGGCCTGGGTTTCCCGGGCTTCGGCCACGATGCGGCGCAGGTCAGCCACGCCCGACGTAACGGCGCTGACGGTCTCGATCCGCGCCCTGGTCGCGCCGGCCACCAAGCGCGCCAAGGTGGTCTTGCCGCTACCGGGAGGACCCCAAAGGATAAACGAGGGCAGCCGGTCCGCAGCCAAAGCCTTGCGGAGCACCCGGTCGGGGCCAACAACGTGCTCCTGACCGACAAAATCCTCAAAATCAGCGGGCCTGATCCGGTCCGCCAGGGGCGCATCCCCTGCCGCCCATTGCTTTCGACTATGCTCAAACAGGGATTCGGCTTGGGACATTTTTGCTCCCTCGGGGCTCCATACAGGGGATTATCTTCCCAACGGCCCAGCAAATCCACCCGCCCAAACGCGCCACCCGCAGACCCCCGTCACCAAACCCCGGCGGCGGGAGAATCCTTACCGGAAGTGCGGCATGACCTCCCTGGAAAATAGCTCCATGGACTGCTTTACCTCATGGAAAGGCTGGGCGCCCCCCATGTCGAACCAGCACATTATTTCCTGGGAATTGAATCTCTCTTTAATCTTCCGCAACCGGGCGATGCACTCCTCCGGGTCCCCGATGGCCCCGAATTGCTCTTGGACTGACTGATAAGTGAGACTCATGGCCCGGGAAGAGCCGCGGCCTGTGCTGGCCTCTCTGAGGGATTCCAGGTAGGCTTCAACAGTCGCGCTGGCAAGAGCATGGGCCTGGCTGGAGTCCTCCGCCACAAAGGTGGGCACTGCAACGTTGACCTTGAACTCTGCGGGGTCCAGTCCGTGCTGGGCCAGGGTTCTCCGGTATACGTCCAGGCCGGTTTGGACGCCTTCGTTGGTTGCGATTATCGGGGCCACCAGGATATTGTGCCCCATGTCGCCCACCAGTTGAAATGTGTCTGAGCCATTGGCCGCAACGTACACGGGAGGATGCGGTTTTTGGTGGGTCTTGGGAACAACGCTCAGCCCATGAGCCTGGTAATGCCTTCCTTTGAAGGTTAAAGGGCCATCGCCCCATGCCCGTAGAATGAAGTCCACGGCCTCTTCGAACTTACCCCTGCCTTCCCCGGGATCGATCCCATACCCTTCGAAATGACTGGGGTTCGACCCGCGGCCAATGCCAAAAATCGCCCTTCCCTTGGATAGGACGTCCAGGGTGGCCATCTCCTCAGCGAGGCGGATGGGGCTGTGCAACGGCACCAGGTTAACCGCCGTGCCGATCTTGATCCTGGTGGTGGTCTGGGCGATGGCGGCGGCGGCGAGCAAGGGGGCTGGCATCACGGAGAACCTGGGATTGAAGTGCAACTCCGCCAGCCACACGGAATCAAATCCCAACCGATCGGCCAACTGGGCGGCGGCGATCATATCGGAATAGCGCTCCACCGGGTCTTGGCCTGGGTTGCAAGGCAGTTGGTAAAAGATTCCAAATTCCATGGGCAATGTCCTCTCAAAAAAGTCCAGTCGGAAGTGCAGTTATATGGCCTCGCCGATAATCCAGGCCAAGGACGCCAGCGCGTGATTAGGCCCTGCGGCCGGTTGACATCAAATGCGGTCTACAGAGGTATGTTTCCGTGTTTCTTGGCCGGCAGGGTGTCCCGCTTGTTTTGCAGCATCTCCAGGGCTCGGATCAGCTGGGGCCGGGTCTCCGCAGGATCAATCACGTCGTCAATGAAGCCGCGGCTGGCGGCAACGTAGGGGTTCGTGAACCGGTCCTTATATTCATCCATCAGTTCCCGGCGGGTTTCCTGGGGGTTGTCCGCCTTGCTCAGCAACTCCCGGTAAATGATGTTGACCGCGCCCTCGGCCCCCATCACCGCTATTTCCGCCGACGGCCAAACCAGGTTCACGTCGGCGCGCAGGTGCTTGCTGCTCATCACGATGTAGGCCCCGCCGTAAGCCTTGCGGGTAATGATACTGACTTTGGGGACCGTGGCCTCGGCGTAGGCGTAGATCAGCTTGGCCCCGTGACGAATGATGCCCCCGTACTCCTGGTCTACGCCCGGCATGAAACCCGGCACGTCCACAAAGGTCACCAGGGGTATGTTGAAGCAGTCGCAGAACCGGACGAATCGCGCCGCCTTGTTGGACGCGTCAATGTCCAGCACTCCCGCCATGTAATCGGGCTGGTTGCCCACGAAGCCCACCGTACGGCCATTCATGCGCCCGAACCCGACCACGATGTTGGGGGCAAAACTCTGGTGGACTTCCAGAAACTCCTCGTCGTCGGTCACCTTGTAAATCAGGTCGCGCATGTCGTACGGGCGGTTGGAATCATCAGGAGCCAGGTAACGCAGGTCCGGCTCTTCCCGGGTCGCCGGGTCGGTTGTAGGAACCAGGGGCGAGTCATCCACGTTGTTGGAAGGGAGGAACGACAAGAGCCGGCGCACCTCTTCCAGGCACTCCTCTTCGCTGTCAAGGACAAAGTGGGTCACGCCGCTGCGGGTGGCATGAGACGTCGCTCCCCCCAGTTCCTCGTGGGTCACGTCCTCCCCGGTCACCGTCTTGATTACGTCTGGACCCGTGATGTACATCTGGCCGATGCCTTGAACCATGAACACAAAATCGGTAATCCCCGGAGAATAGACCGCTCCTCCGGCTGCCGGTCCGACAATGACCGATATCTGGGGTATGACCCCCGAAAACAGGGTGTTGCGTAGGAAGATGTCCCCGTATGCCGCCAGGCTGCCCGCCCCTTCCTGGATTCTGGCCCCGCCGGAGTCGTTGATTCCAACCACCGGGCACCCGGTTTTTCCGGCCAGGTCCATAACCTTGCAGATTTTTTCGCTTACCACCTCGGACAGTGACCCTCCGAAAACGGTGAAGTCCTGGGCATAGACGAAGACCTGCCGGCCCTCCACCATGCCGTATCCGGTCACCACCGCATCACCCAGGAACTTTTGATCGCCCAGGCCAAACTCGGTGGTGCGATGGGTCACAAAGGTGTCCAACTCCTTGAAGGTGTTCGGGTCCATCAGCAGGGCAATCCGCTCCCGGGCGCTCAGTTTACCCCGGTTGTGCTGCTGGTCGATCCGAGTCTCCCCGCCGCCCAGGTGAGCCCGGTGGCGCATCTCAGCCAGGTCTTGGAGTTTCTGGTCGATGGCGCGATTCTCTGAAGTCAAAGAAGCTCCGGCAGTCGGTGTGCGGGACCGTCAGATTGGGAGGGTGAAATCACGTAAATCGTAGCAGACCGCCATACCCCCTGCAAGGCGAGCGGCGGGTGGTAGAATGGCCCTTGAGGCTGGGCCGGGACACATCCCGGACCGGCCATGACCCATCCTGCCAGCTGGGTTTCAGCAACCGATCACATGACATCATCAACCGGCGCCGATATTCTGAAAGTCGCCAATGGGGAACCCCTGGTCTGGGGAAGGCGCACCTATGTAATGGGCATCGTCAACGTCACGCCGGACTCGTTTTCCGGGGACGGCCTGGCACAAGGCGGCCCTGAAGAAACCGTTGCCGCCGCGCTGAGGAAAGGGCTCGAATTCCAGGAAGCCGGAGCAGACTTCCTGGACATAGGCGCCGAGTCCACCCGGCCCGGCAACCAGCCCATCCCGGCCCAAGAGGAACTGGACCGGTTGATGCCTCCGCTGGAAGCCCTGGCCCGCAACCTGACCGTCCCTATCAGCGTCGACACGTACAAGTCATCGGTGGCCCGGGAAGCCCTTCGTGCGGGGGCGTCGATCGTCAACGACGTGTGGGGACTCAAGCGAGACCCGGCTTTGGCGTCGGTGACGGCGGAAGCAGGGGGGTTCCTGGTGTTGATGCACAACCAGGAACGCGCTGTTTATCGAGACCTGTTGCCCGACATCCTGGAGAGCTTGAAGCAAAGCTGTCAACACGCCACGGAGGCCGGGGTATCCCAGGAGAAAATCATCCTGGACCCGGGGATCGGGTTTGGCAAAACCCCCGAGCACAACCTGGAAATTCTCCGAAGACTGGCTGAGTTCAAGAAGCCGGGATTCCCGTTGCTGGTGGGCGTTTCGCGGAAGTCCACGATTGGCCGGGTGTTGCACCGTCCGGTGGACCAACGACTCCACGGCACCTCGGCCGCGGTGACCCTGGCCATCGCCGGCGGAGCCGATGTCGTAAGGGTGCACGACGTAACCGAGATGGTCCAGGTAAGCCGCATGACCGACGCCGTGGTCCGGGGTTGGCGTCCCGATGGTTGGAAAGGGTGAGCCTCAGCTGCCGCAGGGACAACCCGGCCACGGTCTACCTCGGGTTGGGCTCGAACCTTGGTTGCCGCAGCGCCAACCTGGAGCAAGCCCTACAACACATCAAAAGGTTCCCCCAAACCGGGACCGGAGCCGCACACCCCAGCCTCTTTGCCAAAGTCATCCGGGCTTCCTCAATCTATGAGACCCAACCCTGGGGATACCTTGACCAAGGCCCCTTCCTCAACCAGGTGTTGGAAGTGGCAACCAACATCTCCCCCCAATTGTTGCTTGCTGAGATCAAAGCGGCCGAGCAATCCCTGGGCCGGGAGCCCGGCATCCGTTACGGCCCCCGGCTGATCGACATCGACATCCTGTTTTATGGCGACCAGGTGATTGACAGCCCTGACCTCACCGTTCCCCACCCCCGTTTGCACCTGCGGTCGTTTGTCCTGGTGCCCCTGGCTGAACTGGACCCCGGCCTGTTCCACCCAATTCTGGACGCACGGGTTGATGACCTCTGCGCTCGCGCCGAGGGGAAAGAAGTAGTCACGCTTTGGGGCAAATCTGCCGCTTGAAGCTCTGCGGACTGGGTTCAACTCCCCTCTAGCCTCCGTGCCCGCGAGGGCGGTTGACAATCCATTGGGACTGGCGGATATTTAACGTAAGGCGAATTGCGCGACAGCCACCGCGGTCTAATATCCGCCGCGGAAGAACGCGCGGTACCAGAAAGGCTCTACATTACAAATACGAGGGGAGACAGGAATGGCAGACAAGCAAATAACTTTTAGCGCCGAGGCGCACCAGAGCCTGATGCGCGGCGTCAATGAACTCGGCCGGGTTGTGGGGTTAACCCTGGGACCGAGCGGCCGCAACGTGTTGCTCAGCCGGACGTTCGGTTTGCCGATCGTGTGCAGCGACGGAGTGACCATTGCCAAGGAAGTCGAGTTGCCCGACCCATACGAAAACCAGGGAGCGCAGTTGGTCAAGGAGGCCGCGTCAAAGACCAATGACGTTGTCGGAGACGGCACCACCACCTCCGTGGTCCTGACCCGGGCCTTGTTGAGGCAGGGGTTCATGAACCTCGCCGCCGGCGCCAACGGCATGGGAATGAAGGCGGGGATTGAGCTAGCCGTTGCCGCCGTGGTCGACGAACTCAAGAAAATGGCCACCCCGGTGAGCGGCCGCGAGCAAATCGCCAGGGTTGCGGCCCTATCCGCCCACGAAGAAGCCATAGCCCAACTGCTGGCCGACGCCATGGACAAGGTGGGCCGGGAAGGCGTGATTACCGTCGAAGAATCCAAGTCCCTCACCGATGAGTTGGAGTTCGTCGAGGGAGTCCGTGTGGACCGCGGCTACCTTTCGCCACACTTCGTCACCGATGCCGACCGGATGGAAGTGGCCCTGGACGAACCCAGGTTCCTGCTGACCGACCAAAAGATCAGTACCCCTAACGATCTGGTCCCCATCATGGAAAAGATCATCAACAGCGAAAAGCGCCCTCTGGTGGTCATTGCCGAGGATGTAGACGGGGAGGCCCTGGCCACCATGGTGGTCAACAAGATGCGCGGCACTTTGGCCTGTGTCGCCGTCAAAGCGCCCGGATTCGGCGAACGTCGAAAGGCCTTGTTGGAAGACGTGGCCATTCTAACCGGCGCCACCGTCATCAGTTCCGACACCGGCCTCAAGCTGGACGACGCTGAATTGAGCCACCTGGGAACGGCGCGCCGCATCGTAGTGTCCAAGGACGAGTCCACCATCATCGAAGGCCGCGGGTCTGCGCAGGCCGTCACCGACAGGGCCGCCCAACTCAAGGTGCAGATCGAGGAAACCTCCTCGGACTATGACCGGGAGAAACTTCAGGAGCGGATGGCCTCACTGGCCGGAGGCGTTGCCGTGCTGAAAGTCGGCGGCGCGACCGAGCCGGAGGTAAACGAGCGGAAATCACGCACTGAAGATGCGTTGGCAGCCACCCGCGCCGCGGTGGAAGAAGGAATCGTCCCCGGCGGCGGCGTGGCCATCGTGCGGTCGGAACCCGTGCTGGAAAGGCTGGAAGCCGAGCTTTCCGGTGATCAGGCGGTCGGAGTCCGGATGGTGCGGCAGGCATTGAGTGCGCCGTTAATGCTTATCGCCAACAATGCCGGCCATTCGGGAGAAGTGGTGTTGGACAAGACCCGCACCAGCGAAGGAAACTGGGGTTTCGACGCAGAGGCCGGCGAATTCTGCGACCTGGTCGCCAAGGGAATAGTTGACCCTGTCAAGGTCACCCGTTCCGCACTGGAGAACGCTGGCAGCATCGCCGCCATGATGCTGACCACTCAGGCGGTGATTACCGAAATTCCTGAGGAAAAGCCGCTCCCAGCCGACATGCAGGACTTCATGCACGATTAGGCGGTTTCCCCAAGCGGCGGCTCCGGAGACCGGTGCTGCCCACCGCCCGGAAACCGTATCTCAACTCGACGCAACCGGCGGCGCCGAAGCGTTAGGACCAACAGGTGACATGATTCTGCCGGGGCCCCAAGCAGCAGGGGCCCCGGCAGACTGATTTTTCGAGGGCATCATGAACGGTGGTGCATTGGACCGGAGTTCTATCGGCGATCTGGTCGCGGCCACACCACCGTTGATCGAGTCCTACATTTCCTTGGAGCACCAGCTTCAACCCAACGGATTCGATCTTACGCTGCGTGAAGTCTCCTTGTTGCATTCCCAAGGCAGCATGGGCTCTAATCCCGAAGACCGAGACATCTCGCACACTGAAGCCCTGGATTTCCCATCTGACGGGTGGCTGGAACTCGCGCCCCAGCCCTACGTGATAACCTTCAATGAGATAGTCAACCTACCCTCGGACGTGATGGCCCTGGGCCGGCCAAGGTCCAGCCTGCTGCGCAGCGGGGTAAGCATCCACACGGCCGTTTGGGATGCCGGTTACCGGGGGCGGTCGCAGGCGCTGTTGGTGGTTAACAATCCCGCGGGGTTCCGCGTGCAAAAGAACGCCCGGTTGATGCAATTGGTGTTTATCCGCATGGCCAAGCCGGTGTCGGAAGGCTATCAAGGGCGGTTCCTCGGAGAAAATATCTAGCCGTCGGCGCCGGGCGGCCGGGCTGCTCAGCCATCGGGCGTTCCGATTCAACGCCGTTCCGGAGTGATTTTTACGTGGGCACGTCTGCTGCTGAAATAACCGCAATGGTGAAACAGTGCGCCCTGGACGCGGGTTTCGACCTGGCGCGGGTAACCACGGCCGAGGAGTTTCAATCGGACCGGCAGGTTGCCTTGGAACGGCTGGAGGCCGGCCTGATGGACGGTCTGCCTTGGTACACGGAAGCGCGAATTCTTCGGGGAAGCGACCCGCAACAGCTTTTGCCCGGCGCACGTTCCATAATCAGTCTCGGCCTGAGCTACTTCACCGCCGGGGAACCAAGCTACGAGGACCTAGGCCTGAAAGAAGACTCCGGGCTCAAGGGCAGGACCGCCCGCTACGCCTCGGGCCAAGACTACCACCGGGTGATGAAGGCCCGGATGAAGGCCTTCGTCCAAACCCTTTCCGAAAGACTGGACGCCTCCGTAGACGCCCGTTGGTACGTTGACGACGGGCCCATGCTGGACCGGGCCGCGGCTTTCCGCTCCGGGTTGGGTTGGTTCGGCAAAAACACCAACATCCTGACGCCGAGCCACGGCTCTTGGGTTTTCCTGGGCCAGGTGGTCACCAACCTGGACCTCTCCCCGGACCAACCCCTGGCAAAGTCCTGCGGGACCTGCACACTCTGCATTGAAGCCTGCCCGACCGGGGCCATCATCGAGCCCTACGTCCTCGACAACCCCCGCTGTATATCCCACCTGACCATCGAGAACCGCGGGGCCATCCCGACCGAGTTTCGGGCCGCGATGGACGACTGGGTGTTTGGCTGCGATATATGCCAGGACGTGTGCCCGGTCAACCGAAAGGCCGCCCCGGCCTTGGCCCCAATCCCGATGCTCAACCCTCAAATCGGCGGGACCGACAATGCCGGTTCAACGCATTTCGGAGAAACCGGCTTGCTCGACCTCGCGGAAATTCTTCAGATGACCGAAGATGACTTTCGGGCAAAGTTTGCCAACAGTCCGGTGAAACGGGCCAAGTTGATTGGCCTGCAACGGAACGCATGTGTGGCGTTGGGAAACAGTGGCGACCGCGAGGCCGCACCCGTCCTGCTCGCCGCGTTGGGTCACGCCGAAAGCTTGATTCGAGGACATGCGGCCTGGGCACTGGGTCAGGTGGACACCGCCCCGGCCCGGCAAGGACTGGAAGAGGCGCTATGGATAGAGACGGACTCCTGGGTCAAGCAGGAGATTGAGGCGGCCCTGGCCTCCGGCGTGGCGCGTTAGCCGGTTGCGGCGCGGCCTCTCGCTGATTGCGGGCGGCGCCTTCAGGCTGGGGTGATTGGGCCGGACCGCGTTTGTGGCGCCGGCCGGAGCTTTTTCTTCGATTGGAGTCGGATGGCGCTGGCAAGTTGGTGGGAACGTAATCCTTCCCGAATTTTAGCTTCTTCATCTCTTCCTCCACCAGCAAGAAATCGCTCTTGGGCAGGAGGTGGAGGTTGCCCTGAAACGCCATGTGCCAGTTTTCCGGAGGCCAGCGTTTGACATATTCCAACCGTGGCGCCAGCAGGTTGGCGTCAATGCACTGGGCATCATCCAACACGACTTCCGGGCTGATTTTCACCCGGTAGGGCCAGGATGCGCCTCCCTCCCTGTCCCACACCGGGGACTCCTCCGGGAAATATGAGGAGGCAACAGTGGCAGTGGCGGCGAACCGTCGAATCGCCGAGACGTAGAACAGCACCCGGTCTCCGGAGGACACCCGCTGGAGCTTGCGCCTCTGCTGGGACTTGAGCCCCTGAATAGTAAATCCCAGGTTCTGGGTGATGCGGTAATTTTCCGGATTGCAGACAATCATCCAAAAGTTGGATGGCATAAAGACCTCAGTGCAGCCGGAAGGCCAGCAAATGTTTTTACCAGCCAGGCAGTCCCAATTTTAGCACGGGAGCAACACTCGAACCCACCATTGGCCGGTCACCGGCAAAAGACCGATAATATTTTCATGAGGAATTTGCCAAGGAAGTTCAGACATGGATAGCACTCCCGGTAGCGAATTGAAGGATTTCGCCAGGATTGGTTTGGGCTCCATCTTTATTAGGATCGACCCGGACTTCCGGGACGACCTGGTTAGACAAACCCTGATGGGCCGGGAACGGGCTTCCCCCAAGGCTCGTGAGCGGCTGAACAAGGCGATAAACGACATCGTATCCGTGGACGGGTTCCGGAATGCCAGCTTGGCGCCCCCCGCCCTGCTATTTGACCAGGTGTTGGACCGGGTGAGTTCACGGAGCGATTTGGCGGGTGCGGTCCTGCGTGTTTGGACTGAGTGTCGGGAACCGTTCCGGGAGGAAATAGCCACCCACCTGGAAACTTGCGGAGTCCTCACTAAGGACTTTGATTTCCCTGAAGATAGGATCCCCATGGACTTCGGCGACAAAAAATTGATCGACGCTCGCAGCTCTTTTCTTGAAAGTCACGCGGATGAGGCCGAACAGGAAGTGTCCCTGTTGATTGAACTCATTGCAGGGAAGCTGGCTTTCGATGACGATTTGGAGGATCAGGATGGCAGCTTTGTGGAAAACCTGCTCAACGACACGTACGAAAATCTGGATCTCTTGCCTCCCTATGCCCCGGAATGGCAATCCGCCGTCCCCGAGTTCGTTGAAAGGGTTACCGCCCTTATGGGAGCCAAGGAACAGAAGCGTAACCAGGCGGCCACTTTGGACAGTGAGTTTGCTGCAATCCGTGAACAATACGCCGAGTTGATCCAGTTCTTCCAGTGGAATGCCAGCCGCTGGGCGACGGCAAACCTCCGGCACCCCGGTGAATTGCCCTTGGCCCATGACCGGGCGGTCGAGCTCAAGGAAATGCTGTCCCGATACGCGCCCATACACGAACGGGCTCCGGCCGCCCCGGAGGAACTCGACCGGGCAAGGCTGCGAGGCGAACTGATGCCCCGGATACTCGAATCCGGGAGGGCTTTGGACGAAATCATGGAGCCCGATGACGACCCGGATAACGACGAATCCGAGCCTGCCCGTCTTCCGGATGGCGGGCCCGGAGCTGGCCCGGTCAATAACGGCCCATCCCCGGAGAATCCCGCTGCCCCAGAGCCACAACAATCGGGCAACTTTATAGACGGAGCGACCGGCGGCCAGGAAAGCTTCCACCTCGATCAACTCAGGGAACCTCCGGCCTGCTACATCGAAGACTATCTGCTGCTGCGACTGGAAAACCGGGAACTGGAACAGGAAAACGACGATCTGGACCTGGAAATCCAATCCCTCAAGGAGCAGTTGTTCGAAAGCCGCAGCCAGGGAGAAGGCCTGAAGCTGGCTATGGCCTCCCAGGGCAACGACGCCGGCCGTGGGGAAGGAGCTCCGGCGTTTGACGACGTGACCGCGGCGGTCGAGTCAGCCAAGGAGCGGTTCGCCGGCCGCCTGCTGTTCCAACTCAACTCCGGGTCGGCGTTAGATGGGAACTCGTTCAAGTGGCCCGACAGATTCTGGAGAGCCCTTGAGTGGCTGGCGACCAGCTATTACGACTCCCGGACCGGCCTCGCCGCGATTACCGACCTGGACGAGTCTTGCCGTTCGGCCAGCGGGATGTGGTACAAGTCCAGCCAGCACGACGTCACGATGGCCGCCTATCGGAACTGGTACACCACCAGGGTGGGTGGCAGAAATATCTGGCTGCAGGAACACATCGGCAAGGGCACCGGGTTTGACCCTCGCCGCACAATCCGGATCGCCTTCGATTGGGACCGCGCGCTCCAGCAAGTGATCATCGGATACATCGGCCGCCACCAACGCACATCCGCCTCCTGAAGAAGTCATTAAACAACCTGGCAGGCGTCGCATTCAGCATGGGCGCTGCCGATCCAACGGCTGCGCCCGCGCTGGCGGCAGCGCCGTTTCCGTGTGTAATCCGCCTCAACCCGCCTGACTCTATTCAAGGGCCGGGGAGGGAGGAGTGTTATAGTTTGGCTGGAGATTGGGAGTTCGGAGGGATGGGCGGCCATTGAGCGAAATCACTTGCCCGAATTGCCAGCGGGTAAACCCCGTTGACTACCTCTTCTGCACCGGCTGCGGCCAGAGTTTAACCCACACCGGCGCGCCGACCCAGGGCAATCCCGCAGGCGACCAAGAGCAGCAGGCATTCCAGGCAGAACTGGACTCGGTTAGAAACCAGCTTCAGGAGGCCGGGCTGCTCATCGAAGGGCTGCAAGACCGCATATCCCGGTTGGAGAGCGGCAATATTGCGACTGCTCAGGCCAGCCCGCCCGGCCCCGTTTCTCCCCCGCCGAGTCCGGCCCTAGCCGGCCACCCCGGACAGGAATCCCCGCCGCAAGCCGCGGCGCCCTCCGCTCCATTGGCGGAAACTCCCTCCGGCTCCGCGCCTTCCCCAGCAGGCGCGGCTACTCCAGCCCCGGGCGCCGGGGGTGTTCCTCCAACCGGGTCCGGCGGCTCGATATTCGGTGACCTGTTGCCGCCCGGCATCTCCATCGACTGGGAACAGGTCCTGGGCCGCAACTGGTTCGCCATAATCGGGGCGGTGGCCCTGGTCCTGGGAATCGGCTTCTTCCTGAAACTCGCCTTCGACAACAACTGGATCGGCGACACGGGACGGGTTGCCCTGGGCATCGGCCTGGGGTTGGCGCTGCTGGGGGTTGGCGAGTACACGTCACGGCGCGTGCCCCTCTGGTCCCAACCCGTAACCGCAGGCGGGGCATCTATTCTCTATCTGGCTATCTACGCCTCCTTCGGCCTGTACGAGTTGCTCCGGCCCGACGTGGCGTTCCTGTTCCTGGCCCTGGTGGTCGCGCTGGCGGGGCTGCTGGCCCTGCGGTACGAATCGATAGTAATCGCCGTGCTCGGGATCATTGGCGCTTTTCTCGCGCCCGTGCTGTTGGGACCCAGTCTCCCCGACGTCAGACTTGTGCTGGTCTACATTATCGTGGTGGACATTGGGATTCTTGCGGTCTCGACCTTCCGCAACTGGCGGTGGTTTACGCTCCTGGGGTGGGTAGGCTCCTACGGCCTCTTCGCCTACTGGCTCAACGAGTTTTCAGGTTACGAACCTCTCTTGATCCAGGCCGCCCTTACTGCGGTGTTCCTGGTGTTCGCCGGCGCAACCACCCTCTTCCATCTTGTGTGGAAACGAGTCCCCGGGCCCCTCGACATGGGACTGGTTGCAATTAACGCCACCGGTTTCTTCGCGCTCACGGTCGCCATACTTTGGGAGGACTACCAGATTTGGTTCGGCTTGATTGCGCTGGCGTTGGCCCTCTTCTACGGCCTGACCGCCTCCGCGGCCATCAAACGGTCCGGCGCGCCCCCCGAGGTGGCCATGATCGCGCTGCCCGTAGCCCTTGTGTTCCTGACCGTCGCCGTGCCGTTGCAGCTCAGCGGTGTTTGGGTGACCGTAGCCTGGGCAGCCCAGGGGGCGGTGCTGGTCTGGGCCGGGTTCCTGCTGGGCCGGTGGCCGATGCGGGCGTTCGGGCTGGGAGTCCTGACCCTGGCGGTGGCGCGCCTCTTCCTGTTCGAAGCCTCGCTGGATCTGGAATATTTCACGCCGGTCCTCAACGAGCGGTTCCCCGTATTCCTGTCGGTTATCGCCGCCTGCTACATGGCCGGATTCCTCCATTGGCGGAACCGCAGACTGGCCGAGGAGTGGGAACGGCACGCCGCTCCGGCGCTTTTCGGGGTTGCCAACCTGCTTACATTGGCGCTGTTGAGCATGGAAGTAGTCAGCTACTTCGACTACAAGTCTATATGGGCGCTGGAACGCCTGGACTCCCAGACCACGGAGAACGGAAAGTATCTGGCCTTGACCATCATATTCGCCGTGTACGCCTTTATTCTGACTGCCGTGGGACTGGGCCGCAGGTTGCAACTCGCCAGGTGGGCGGGGTTGGGCCTGGTGGCCGTGGCGGCGGTCAAGCTCCTGGCGTTTGACACGCTGTTCGTCAGGCTGGCCCCCCAGACCTTCGTCGCCTTCCTGAACTTCCAATTCCTGACTTTCGTCCTGGTTGTGGCGGCGCTTTTGGGATTGGCCTTCTGGTTCTGGCGCGAGCGGTCCCGCCTGCCCGGATGGGAAGCCTACGCGTTCCAGGGTTTGCTGGTTGCCGTCAACATAGTCGCCGTGTGGGCCTTGAGCCAGGAAATCGTCCACTACTTCGGTAGCCGGGAAGTCGTGCTGCAACAGAACTACCTCAGCGCGACGCATCTCTCCTTGACCGTGCTGTGGGCGGTCTACGCTACTGGTGTAATCGGAGCGGGAATCGCGCTGCGCTCCAGCCAGATCAGGTTGGCCGGGATGGCGCTGCTGGCCTTGCCGGTAGCCAAGCTGTTCGTGTTTGACGTATTCCTGTTGGAGCGGGGTTACCGGGTCGCCGCATTCGTGACCCTGGGGGTCCTGCTCCTCGGAACCGGCCTCGTCTACCAGCGCTACAGCCTGGCCATAAGGGGGTTCCTCTTTGGGCGGCAGACCTAGCGACTCGGTGCTGCGGCGTACGCTGGTCTCCCTGGCGGCCGTGGCGGCGCTGCTGATGGCGTTCCCGCTGCTCGCCGGGGCCATCGAGCAGGAATGGCGGTACTACAAGCCGGTAGCTCTGCCGGATAGCGCCGTCGCGCCGGGCCTGGTGGAGTTAGAGTTGGACCCGGAGGTGTACGCCCACGCCGCTCCGGGGCTGGGGGACATCCGCGTGACGGAGCAACAGGGCGAGGAGCAGCCTTACAAGCTGCTGGTAGAGTCCGGCGACCAGCGCCGGGCGCCGGTGGCGGCAAAGATACAGGACCTGAGCCGCGTCACCGGGAAGGACACAACCTTCATTCTAGACCTCCAATCCGAGGGCGCGCTGCACAACGAGTTGGAGGTGCAGACCTCTTCCGAGGACTTTCAAAGACGCGTGGAGGTAGAGGGCAGCGACGACGGCAAGTCCTGGCGTACTCTGGAAAACAACGGCACAATCTTCGCCCTTACCATCAAGGAGCGGGGCTTCGCTGCCAGCGACACACGCGTGACCTACCCCGACAGCACGGCCCGTTTCCTCAGAGTGCGGATCATCGACGATGGTCTGGAGCCCCTGAACGTCAAGGGCGGCGTGGTCTTCTTTGCTCGGCAGTTAAAGTCTCGTCGCGCCGAAATTCCCCTCGTGGTCGTTGAGCGGCAGGAAGACCCGGAACGGAAATCGACCACGTTATTGATGGACGCGGGCAGCGCCGGGATTCCGGCCAACCGTATCGAGCTTGAGATTCCCAGGAGAAACTTCCATCGTCAGATGTCGCTGGAGGGCAGCGACGATATGCTGGCGTGGCGTAATGTCCAATCGAACGAGACACTCTACGACTTCGACACGCCCAAGTTCGTCGGCAACGATCTGTCCATCGGGTTCGGGGAGTCCCGATACCGCTATTACCGGGCTACCATCGCCAACGAAGACAATCCGCCGCTCCCCGTGAACGGAGCGAGAGCCAGCGGTTTCGTGAGAAAGTTGGTCTTTTCGGCGGACCCGGCCGGGTCCTACCGGCTGTACTACGGGAACCCCGACGCGGGCTCGCCGTCCTATGACCTGGAGCGAATCTTTCCTTACCTGGTTACCGAAGGCCTTCCCATCGCCGGCCTGGGGCCACATACCCAAAACCCAGCTTTCTTCGTGCCCGAGCCGCCGCCCAAACCCTTCACCGAGCGTTTCCCCTGGCTGCTACCCGTAATCGTCGCCATTGCGGCGTTAATAATCGGCGCCTTCCTGGCCAGCCTGATCCGGCAACTAAAAGGCTCCCTCCCCCCACCGGCGCCTCCCCAGTAGGCAACCCAATGCCGCTGGTCCCGTGTCGCTCCGAATGTCCGGATGGCCCTTACGCGTATTTCCCATACTCTACCCGCCCCAGGGCAAGCACATTCTTATGTAACGGGCGGATCTTCCATCCAAAGTGGCGCCTGATCGCCTTTTGTCCGATCTCACCTTCCTTCTGCCATTCCCGCTCTGGCGAAAGACCGGGCAGGGCACAGGCGAATACCGAAGCCCCAACGCTTTGACGTAATCAGCTTCCACGAGTCCGACGATTTTGGAATGCGTTTGCCCTATAACCTGTTGGCGACGGATCGCCCGAGGCTCTCCACCACCGCTATACTAACTGTCAGACAATAATCGAGAACTACGGGTCGGTCCCCGGAGAGACGCGTCTGGTTGGCATTGCACTGGAGCAGAACCAACAACTTCTGAGCGCAAAGCCGGTTATTGGGCCGCTAAAGGGGTCTACGCAGTCTCGATAGGAGCATTTTTTCAATCGTATGCACAAGTCTGCTGCCCGCTGGGCTGGGCTGCTGTTGTTTCTCACCGGAATCGCCACAGTTGTCTCGGTGGCGGCGCGGGTCGCCGCCGGCACAGACCAACCCACTTACGAAGAATCTCTGGCCGTCATAGCCCAAAACCAGGCGGCTTATTTCCTTGGCGGCGCGGCAAGGCTGGTTTCGGGGATTGCCCTTATCTTCGCAGGGTCATTTGTCTATCGCGCCCTGGGGACTTCACAAAGTGTGAGTTCCAAACTCATGCTGGTCTTGTTCATCCTGTCGGGCCTTTTCACCGCTTTTTCCGGCGGCTTAGCCATGGCGTTGGCCCAGGCTGCTCCGGGGGCAACGGGGTTCCCCGGTGGGACCGCGGTCGCCAGCGGCGCGAGTTGGATGTACGACCTACGCTGGCTCACCGGCACCGTGGGATTTACGGCGGCCGGCCTGGCGTTGGGTGCCGCCGCTTGGGCCTACCCCAAGACCGGCAGGGCGGCTTGGATCATTGCCCGCGCGTCGGCGGCCATCGGCATTGCAATGCTTTTCATCTGGATAGACGCCGCGACAGCCATGCACCGCATCTCGGGAATCGCCTTCCTGTTGTGGCTAATCGGGATGGGAAGCCTGTTCCTGAGAGGCGGCCCCACTGCGAATGAACCCGAGTCCGCCGCCACTCCCCGGTTGGTGCAGCCCGGCTAGCGGATTTTGCCCCGCAATATAGCAAAGCATCGGCGTTTATTGCTTTTCCCCGGGAAAAACACCACTTGGCGCTCAGTACTTACGAGAAAGAGGCAGCGGGGCGCCGGTGATAAGCCTCCGGGCTTCCGAAGCGAGGTAGGTCAAAACAGCCTTGACCCGCTGGGTTTCGGACCCCAGAACTTTAACACCCACTCCGCTGTCGCCCGGCAGGCAGGTTGTTCCAACGCTGACTTGGGAATTGTTGCCTGGCTCGGAGCGGGCGCACTGACCCAACCGGTCTGCCATGCCCTGGGCGTCAACACTGTCGCTCACGATTAACAGGGATCCCAGTGTAGGAGCGGCGGCGGAACCGAAAATGACCGGCGACCTTGGGTCGCGCGCCCGGGGCTCCAACCGGTACGACTCGTGGTAAATGGGTATGCCGTTGGGCCGGCAAACCGTCAGCCGGCTTTGCAGGTAGTCGTAGGCCAGGACCTCCCCCCGGGCAACCCTCCCCGGAGCAGTGACCTCGCCGAATAGCAGCGCGCCGCCGGGCGCAACGCTGATTCGCGTGCTCTGCCGGAGGCGGGCACCCTGGAAAGGAATCAAGGGCTCGGGCAGGTACTCCAGGTAAGCATTGTCCTCCACACTCAGGTCGGTCTCCTGCGACGCTAAGGACTCGGGCATGGTATGGACCTTGGTCGCCGACTGATTGGTGACGTGGGCCCTGGCCCCAGGGCCAACAACGATGGAGATTCCCTGAAAGTCCCCCTGGAAGATCCCCGCTGTGGGGTTGGCCAGAAACACGAACGCCATGTCTTCCAACAGGCTGTCCAGATAAAAGGCCCGCTGCACTACGAAGGGCGGCCGGACCAAGCTCCTGGCCAGGCAAGTACGCCCGTGCCTGAAGCCGAACTCCAGGTCTGCAGAACCTCGGGACGCGACGGAAGCGGGGCTAGGCTGGAGCAGCGACAATTCCAGAGCCTTCGAGGACGTGCTCCACGATCTTGTCCACTCCCTCCCTGGTGCGGCAGTTGGTGAACTCAAAGGGTTTGTCCCCCCGGACCAGCCGCGAGTCCCTCGCCATGACCTCCAGGTCCGCGCCGACGTAGGGAGCCAAATCGGTCTTGTTAATTACGAGCAGGTCGGTTTGGGTAATGCCCTGGCCTCGTTTGCGGGGTATCTTGTCGCCAGCAGCTACGTCGATCACGTAAATCTGATAGTCGGCCAAGGCCGGGCTGAACGTCAACGTAAGGTTGTCTCCGCCGCTCTCAATCAAGACCAGGTCGGCATCTGGGAACTCGCGGGTCAATTCTTCAATCGCCAGGAGGTTGAGGGATGGGTCCTCCCTGACCGCCGTATGGGGGCAGGCCCCGGTTTCCACGCCCCGGATGCGCTGAGGGCTGAGCACCCCCTCCAGGGTCCTGCGGGCATGCTCCGCGTCTTCACGGGTGAAGATGTCGTTGGTGATTACCAGAGGCTGATAACCCAAGTCGATCAACTTGGGGACCAGCGCCTCGATCAATGCGGTCTTTCCCGACCCCACTGGGCCGCCGATTCCAATTCGGGGGACTCTATCTGCCACCGTTAAATCTCCTGCACCCTAGCTGGCAAAAAGCCGCAAATCGTCGTTCTCGTGGGCCATTGACATGACGTCCAGCGCCGGAGAGAACGATGTCATCTCCTCCCACGGTCTGCCGCGGATTTCGTGTACAGTCTCCGCCAGCCTGGGATGGAGACGCCTGAGGACGGCTTGGGCATCGATGTGAGACATCTGCAACAGCCTCATGGCCGCCCCCAAGACCGACACAGCATGACCGTGGCAAAAGACCAGGAAGGCTTGCTCTGCCGAAATGTTGCTGGCATAGGCGATTAATCCCAACGCCACTGCGCCGTTCCCAGGGCATTCCTGGCGAGAAACCGCCGCCGCGTATTCGGCGTGGATGGGGCTGGACTCAAAGGGTCCAGTCTCCGCCAATAAGCGCCGGCCCAGCTGACCGGAAGCGGCCCTTAGCTCTGAAGGCAACTTCATTGAGCACAGCAGATGGTCAATGCGTTTAAGCAACTCCAAGTCTCCGTTGCCGGCGGCGGCATGGGCGTTCAGCAGGGCAACGCCGTCGCTGGGTGCTACGGACCAAGTTAACTGTTTAACCAGGAACTCTTCGACATCCTCCGCAGTGGCGACCAATCCTCGGGCGGCCATCGGTTCCAATCCGTGCGAATGAGCATACATTCCGGTCGGAAAGAAGGAGTCGGCCAATTGTAGTGCGGCCAAAAAGGCCGTTGCGTCAAGCATCCTGCAGTAAATCACAGGGCCTTGGGATTAGGCATGCGACCCCGGCAACCGGTGGCGTTTCGCCGCCCCATCACACCAGGAAATAAAGTTGGGCGAGGCTCAACCGCTCCGCCGGGGGAACGGTGGCCAATTCGCCGTCAACCCTCACCTGGTAGGTCTCAGGGTCCACCTCGATTTTGGGAGTCCGGTCGTTGCGGACCATCTGCCTCTTGGTGATGTTGCGACTATTCCTGACCGGTTCGATAATCCGGCCCAACGACAATTCCCGGTGCACTCCCCGGTCGTGGGCTTCACCGGACATGAAGGTTATGCAGGTGCTGGCCGTGGCTCTGGGATGCGCGCCAAACATGGGACGGTAAAAGGTGGGCTCCACCGTGGGAATGGAACCGTTGGGGTCTCCCATCACAGCCCAGTTGATCATCCCTCCCTTTATGACCATTTTGGGCTTTGCCCCAAAGGAATTGATGGGCCACAACACGATGTCGGCCATTTTGCCCGGCGCTATGGACCCAACCACGTGGGAGATGCCATGGGCGACCGCCGGGTTAATTGTCAGCTTGGCCAGGTACCGCAGCACGCGGAAGTTATCGTTCTCAGCGTCGTCCTCGGGCAGCTTGCCCTTAAACTTCAGCATCTTGTCCGCCGTTTGAAACAAACGGGTAAAGTTCTCTCCAACCCGGCCCATCGCCTGAGAATCCGACGAGTAGATGCTCAGGACTCCCAGGTCGTGCAGCACGTCCTCGGCAGCCATGGTTTCGGGACGGATGCGGCTCTCAGCAAAGGCCACGTCCTCCGGGATGTTGGGGCTCAGGTGGTGGCAAACCATGAGCATGTCCAGGTGCTCGGCCAGGGTGTTTACGGTGTATGGCCGGGTGGGGTTGGTCGACGAGGGGAGGACGTTCAACTCACCGGCCATTCGTATGATGTCCGGGGCGTGGCCGCCACCTGCGCCCTCGGTGTGGTAGGTGTGAATGGTCCGACCGGCAATGGCGGCGATGGTGTCCTCGACGAAACCGGCTTCGTTCAGCGTGTCGGTGTGAATTGCCACCGGCACGTCGTAGGCATCGGCCACGTTGAGGCAACAGTCGATGGTCGCTGGGGTGGTGCCCCAGTCTTCGTGCAGCTTCAAACCGCTGGCGCCGGCGGCAATCTGCTCCACAAGGGGCGCCGGGTCGCTGGCGTTTCCCTTGCCCAACAGTCCCCAGTTGACCGGCAAACTCTCGGCGGCCTCAAGCATGCGGTGAATGTTCCACACACCCGGCGTGCAGGTGGTGGCCCTGGTGCCTTCGGCGGGGCCCGTGCCACCTCCCAGCATGGTGGTGATGCCATTGGACAGCGCATGTTCCACTTGCTGGGGAGAGATCATGTGAATGTGAGCGTCGATTCCGCCGGGGGTGGCGATCAGGTGCTCGCCGGCGACGACCTCGGTCCCCGGGCCAACCACCAACTGCGGGTCCACTCCATCCATTACACCCGGATTTCCCGACTTGCCGATGCCGACAATGCGCCCGCTGCGGACTCCGATGTCAGCCTTTATGATTCCCAACAAAGGGTCCAATATCACGGCGTTGGTGATCACCAGGTCCAGCGCCCCCTGCCGGTTGGTTACGCCGGAGGCTTGACCCATCCCGTCCCGGGCGGTCTTGCCGCCCCCAAACACCAACTCATCCCCCGGAGTCAGCAGGTCCCGCTCCACCTGGCAGATCAGATCGGTGTCAGCCAATCGGAACCGGTCGCCGGTGGTGGGGCCGTAAAGGTCCACGTATTGGCGGCGGCTGATCTCAGCCATCGGACACCTCTCCGCCGGGCCTGTTGCCAAACCCCTGCCGTCTCATTCTCCAGACTGCCCGTTCCCGCACGGCAGGGGAGTCCACGCTGCCGTTGGTCAAGCCGTTCAGGCCGGTGACCCTGCGAGAGCCGCCCAGGGCGACCAGGCCTACATCTCTGCGATCGCCGGGTTCGAACCTCACCGCCGTGCCCGCAGGTATGTCCAGCCTCATGCCAAAGGCGGCAGTGCGGTCGAATTCCAGGGCCTTGTTCACCTCAAAGAAATGAAAGTGCGACCCCACCTGAATGGCCCGGTCTCCGACGTTCCACACACTCAATTGAACGGAAGTCCTGCCCCGGTTTATCTCAACCGGTTTGTCGGACAGCAGGTACTGGCCGGGTTCGACGCGTTCATCAGACATTTAGACCTCAAATGGCCTCGGGTTACTGCTACTCGAGAAGGCACGATGGGGCTCCGGTTGCTGATACCTAGCCCCCCTGACTGGACCGGCGCCAGTCCTCAGTCCGGCTGAGGTTGGGGTGAGCCCTACTTGCGGTTGCTTTTGCCCCAGGAGAAAGCCGTGCAGACTCCATCCAGAACGCCGGCTAGAGCGCCGGCAGGTACCGGGCAATTTCGTAGTCGGTGATGATGGAGCGGTACTCTTCCCATTCAATTTCCTTGTTGCGTATTAAACTGGTGAACAGGTGGTCGCCCAACACCTCCGGCAACAGCTCACTTTTCTCGGCCAGGGCGATGGCCTCCCCCAAACTGGCGGGAAGGGCTTTGATATTCAAGGCCTGGCGACGCTGGGGCGACATCTCAAAGACGCTGCCCACCACCGGCGGCGGCGGCGAATATTCATTCTCAATCCCCTTCATTCCCGCCGCCAGCATCACGCTGAGAGCCAGGTAAGGATTGCAGGCCGGGTCCGGCGCCCGGTACTCCACCCGGATCGAAGAATCGTATCCGGGCTTGTAGGATGGGACCCGCACCAGGTCCGAACGGTTGACGTGGGACCAGGATACGAAGACGGGCGCTTCGAAGCCGGCCACCAGCCGCTTGTACGAGTTGACCCACTGGTTGGTAACCAAAGTAATCTCGGGAGCGTGTTGTATCAGCCCGGCGATGAACCTTTTTCCGTCCAATGACAGGTAATGCTCGTCGTCCGGATCGAAAAAGGCATTTTCCTCTCCCCGGAACAGGGACTGGTGGACGTGCATCCCCGACCCGTTGCAGGACGATATGGGCTTGGGCATGAATGAGGCGTACACGCCCTGGAGCTGGGCCAACTCCTTTATCAACAGCCGCGCCGTGATTACGCTGTCGGCCATGGTCAACGCGTCGGTGTACTGCAGGTCAATCTCGTGTTGGCTTTGGGCCGCCTCATGGTGGGAATACTTGACCGGTATGCCCATCTCTTCCAGGTTGAGCACGGTGTCCCTTCGTAACTCGGTGGCCGGCTGGCTGGAAAGTTGGTCAAAGTAACCGTCTCGGTCCAGAATCTCGGGCTTTTCGGAACTCTTCAAGTAGAAGAACTCCAGCTCTACGCCGGCGTTGTAGGTATACCCCATGTCGGCCAGCTTGTTGAGGTTGCGTTTCAGAACGTGGCGGGGGTCCCCACGGAAGGGTTCGCCGCCGGGTCTGCGGATGTCGCAGAACATCCGGGCTACCGCGTTGTGCCTGGGCCTCCAGGGTAGAATCGAGAAGGTGCTTGGGTCGGGGAAGGCTCGCATGTCGTTTTCGTAGGAACGGGCGAAACCCTCGATGGCCGAGCCGTCGAAGCCAACGCCGTGTTCCATGGCGTCAGCCAAATCGTCGGCCTTGATGGCAAACCCCTTGAGATTGCCCAAAATGTCGGAGAACCAAAGCCGGATGAAATTGACGTCCTGCTCCTTGGCCTCTCTCACCACGAATTCCCGGTCGGCCGCTTGATGTTCCACCATTTGAAGCCTCCAAAAAGGGCCAATTATCGATTGGATATAGGTTGATTACGCGGACCTCCCGCACTCCAGGCGCCCTTACACGATTGGGTCGTGGCAAGACACCAGCTTGGTGCCGTCGGGGAAAGTGGCCTCGGCTTGCACCACAGTTACGATTTCAGGCACGCCTTCCATCACGTCTTCCCGGCGGAGAACTTCCCTTCCCAGGGACATGATCTCCGCAACGGACTTGCCGTCCCGAGCGCCCTCCAGGATGGCCTCAGTAATCAGGGCTACCGACTCCGGAACGTTGAGCTTGAGGCCGCGGGCCTGGCGTTTTCGGGCAAGGTCGGCGGCGACGTAAACCAGCAATTTTTCCGATTCCCGAGGGGTGAGCATCATTACTCCACCTCATTTCTAGGGGCGCCGAACGCGTCCAAAGCGCCGGAGCTTGCGGTTGACCTCAACCCGTTAAGCCAGGGTTAGGCAAGGCCCCTCCCCAGCTCCGGTATCTATTCCGCACTTTATACCGCCAGGTAATCGCGCATCAGGTTTTGGTCCAACGTGTTGGTGGCTCCCTCCAACACGATCTCCCCCTTCTCCATCAGAAAGCAATGGTCGGCAACTCCCAGGGCAAAATCCAGGGATTGCTCCACCAGTAAAATCGAAGTGTCCCGCCGCTCTCGTAGCCTGATGATCAGGTCTTCGATTTCTTGAATTATAGAAGGCTGTAGACCCTCGGTGGGCTCGTCCAGAAGCAGGAGCCTGGGATGCCGGATCATTGCTCTGGCAAACGCCAGTTGTTGTTGTTGTCCGCCGCTTAGCGTACCCGCGTTCTTTGACGGGTTCAATTTCAATGCCGGGAACAGAGAATACATCTCCTCTACGTCCTCGGTTACGCCATTGCTGCCATTGTTGCCCTTACCGTTGTTGCGTTTTCCTTCCAGTCCCATCAAAAGGTTCTCGTGAACACTGAGAAAAGGGAAAATCAACCGCCCCTGGGGAACATATCCAATTCCGGAACGGGCCCTCCTGTGGGGCGGCAGGTTGGTCAGGTTTTCGTCGAAGAAACTCACCTTCCCGGCGCGGGGACGCAGCAAGCCCATGATGGACTTGAGCAGCGTGGTTTTGCCCACGCCGTTGCGGCCCATCAGGCAGACCACCTGTCCATCCTGGACATCCATCGTTATGTCAAATAACACCCGGCTCTGTCCATAGGCCACCGAGAGAGATTCAACCAAGAGCATCAATCATCTCCGGCATCCCCTGCATCTCCCGCATTTCCAGCTCGCTCGATTTAATCAATTTACCGGCGCCGGTTGCCGTGGCCCGCATCCCCGATGCGCCAGGGAAGGGGCCAAGAATGGGCCTCAACAGTTTACGTTGCGGCAACGGCAGACCGAGTCTTGGTGCGTCCCAGGTAGGCCCGGACGACCTCCGGGTTGTGTTGGACCGTGTCCATCGAGCCTTCGCTCAACACTCTGCCCTGGTGAAGCACTGTTACAGTTTCTGCGAAGTGACGGACGAATTCCATGTCATGCTCAACCACCAGCACGCTCCGGTCCTGTCCGATGGCCTGCAACAACGCCCCGGTGCGTTCCCGTTCCCGCCGGGTCATGCCGGCGACGGGTTCGTCCAACAGCAGCAACTTTGGCTCCTGCGCCAGCAGCATCCCAATTTCCAGCCATTGCTTTTCCCCGTGGGAAAGAGTCCCCGCC
This sequence comes from Dehalococcoidia bacterium, assembly GCA_963663135.2. Classification (GTDB taxonomy): domain Bacteria; phylum Chloroflexota; class Dehalococcoidia; order Lucifugimonadales; family UBA3495; genus Io17-Chloro-G2. The sequence continues at coordinate 205,675 of CAXXRM010000003.1, forward strand.
AGGGCATCGGAACGGCCGGTCAACCCCACCTGCTCCAGAGTGGCGTCGATCCACTCTGACTCGTTTTTGGCTAACGGCCGCAGCAGTGCGCTCAACCGCCGCCGAAACCCTATGGACACCTCCATGTTCTCATACACGGTAAGGCTGGCAAAGATGCTGGGGGTTTGGAATTTTCTGCCGATTCCCAGCTTCACCAGGTCGTGCTCCCGGAGCTTGGTCAAGTCGGTGTCGCCATCGAAAAGGATTTTACCGCCGCTGGGTTTTGTCTTGCCGGTGATCAGGTCCAGCAACGTCGTCTTCCCGGCTCCGTTGGGCCCGATCAGGAACCGCAGCTCTCCATGCGCCAGCCCGAAGTCCAGGCTGTCCAGAACGACGAAACCGTCGAAGCTGACGGTCAACCCCTCTACGGAAAGGATGTCGTTGTCCATCGTCGGACTGCTCCTCCTATTCCCTGCTGCTTCAGCGAGCGCAACATCGCCAATGGCCTGGTGAGAGAACCCAGGCTAAATCCTCCGCGGAGAAGTCCCATGATACCGGCGGGAAAGACCAGGACGGCGCTGATGAACAGCCCTCCCAGGAAGAACTGCCAAATCACGGGGAACGACTCGCTCAGGCCGCTCTTTGCCGCGTTGACCAGAATCGCGCCGATCACGGGTCCGGCCAGGGTCCCTCGCCCTCCCACGGCCACCCAGACCGCAATCTCTATGGACTGGTAAATCCCCATGCTGCTTGGCGAAATAATCCCGACTTGAGGCACAAACAAGGCTCCGGCGATTCCCGATATTCCCCCGGACACCGCGAATATCACGGTTTTCATAATGGCGGGGTCGTACCCCATGAAGCGTACCCGGTTCTCATCGTCCCGCATCGCAACCATCACCCGCCCGAACCGTGAGTGGACCACCAGCCGCAGCCCCAGGTAGACAATGGCCAGCGTTGCCACGGTTATCAGGTACAAAGCGGTCTGGGTCGAAGGGCTGAAGACCTGGAACCCGAAGATAGTGCTGTAATTGGTGATTCCGTTGGTGCCGCCGGTGTAGGGCTGCTGTCCGATGAACAGGATGCTAACTATCAGGGCCATGGCCTGAGTGATCAGGGCGAAGTACACGCCGGTTATCCGGCTTCGAAAAACCAGGTAACCCATCCCGCCGGCCAGAACCGCCGGCAGGATGAACACCATCGGCAGGGCGAACCAGGCGTACTTGAACGGCGCTATGAAGAATGGCAACCGCTCCAGGCCGCTCCAGAACATGAAGTCCGGTAGCTTGCCGCCGGTCGCCTCCAACTTCATAAACATGCCCATGGCGTAGCCGCCAAGGCCAAAGAAAACCCCGTGACCCAGGCTGAGCATTCCGGCATAACCCCAGATGAGGTTCAATGCCAGCGCCAGAATGGCGAAGGTGAGGAACTTCCCCAACAACCCCAATCGGAAGTCCGACAGGAGCAGAGGGGCCAGGAACAGGAGGACCAGCGCCAGGACCACCGGGACCCACGAGGCACTCCGAACGCTCAGACCCGCGGGAAGGCGCGGCAACTTCATCACCCAAGCCGATTTAGCGTTGTTGGATGTATCTGCCAAGGTTTTAGCGTCCCCTCACCCGGACCAAGCCGTCAGGTCGCCACTGTAAGAACAGGATTACCATCGCGAACACCATTACCTTGCCAAGCACCGCGGTGGTGCCGAACTCGAAGACGGTGTTTAGCATTCCAATGATCAACGCGGCCAGAATCGTCCCCGGGATTTGGCCCAGGCCGCCCAGAATCACCACGATGAAAGCGTCCACGATGTAGAAGGTCCCTAGAGACGGTCCAATGGGCCCTATCAGCGTGAGGGCGCAGCCGGCCAGTCCCGCCAAGCCCGAGCCCAAGGCAAAGGTGAAGTTGTCCACCAGCCGGGTGGAAACCCCCAGGCTGGAAGCCATCTCCCGGTTCTGCATCACCGCCCTGGTCCGGCGGCCCTGGCTGGTCCGGTACATGTACCAGTAGAGCCCGAGGATACACACCGCCACCAGGGCGATGATAAACAACCGCTTGATCGGCAGGACCAGGTCGTCGGTTAGGTCCAGCCCCCCGCTGAGCCAAAAAGGGGCTACCACCTGCACGTTGGGGGCGCCGAATATGGACCGCGCCAGCTGCTGGAGGAAAATCCCGACGCCCACAGTTGCCAGCAGGGTGTCCAGCGGGCGGCGGTATAGAAACCGGATCAGGGAGGCCTCCACCAACATCCCCACACCAGCGGCCACCGCAAAGGAGAGAGGTAACGCGATGATGAAAGTCGCGCTGGGGGAAACGTCTCCGGTCAACCGCTCGGCCACTTGCTGCAAGGCGTAAACCGTGTAAGCGCCCAGCATGATGAACTCGCCGTGGGCCAGGTTGATGACGTTCATCAGGCCGAATGACAGCGCCAAGCCCAGCGCTATCAGCAGCATGATGGAGCTAAGACTGAGGCCGTTGAAGAGTTGGAGAGCCCAGACTTCCATGCTTAAATCACTCTGCGCTTAACTCACTCTGCGTTCTTCGACGATTTAACTGCTGAGGATTTGGCGAAGGCTGCCGGCCGAGACCGGCAAATGTATTCACATCCCGGCATACCCTCCTCGCGAAGCCGGAGATCGTCACTCACCAGGAAATGGATTCAGGGAAATGCGGATAACCCGACGTGGCCGAGCGTTCTTGCGAAGGCCCGGCCTCGTCTCCGGCTTCATCCCGGGGGAGCGTTGGAAACCCGCTTCCCGACCAGTTGCCGATCGGTTGCCGATGGGAACCCCGGTTGCCGAATGTAGGACGGTGTTACTGCACCGATTCCCGGAGCCCTGCAGCCCATTCGTAGGTGTCCAAATAGGGGTCGGGGACCACCGGTGAGCCCGAATTCCAAATCTCGTTGACTTGCCCATCGTCCCGGACGGAGCCGATGCGGACAGTCTTAGAGACGTGCTGGTTCGTGTCGTGGACGGTCACCAACCCGCCGGGGGCCTGGAATTCCAAGCCTTTGGCCGCTTCTTTAACCGCAGCCACGTCTGTTGTTCCAGCCTTTTTGACGGCATTGGCCCAGATGTAGGTCCCAAAGTAACCGGCTTCGATGGGATCGTCGGTTACCCGGTTTTCTCCGTACTTGGCCTTGAAAGCCGCGACGAACTTGGCGTTCTCCGGGGTATCGGTGGTCTGGAAGTAGTTCCAGGCAACCAGGTGCCCCATCATATTGTCAGCGCCAATGCCGGTGATCTCTTCTTCGGCTACGCTGACCGAAACGGTGGTCAGGTCTTCCGGAGTGATTCCGGCGTCTTTCAACTGCTTGAAGAACGCCACGTTGGAGTCGCCGTTCAGGGTGTTGAACACAACATCCGGGTCGGCAGACTTGATCTTTGCTATGACCGTGCTGTACTCAGTGTGGCCTAGCGGAGTGTACTCTTCCCCAACGGCTTCGAGTCCCGCCGCTTTCAATTGCTTGTTGATGATGAGGTTTGAAGTCCGCGGGAATACGTAGTCGGAACCCAACAGGTAGAACTTGGTGTTCCCCTGTTGCAGCAGGTACTCCACGGCGGGCACGATCTGCTGGTTGGTGGTGGCCCCGGTATAGAAGATGTTGGGGGATGTCTCCAGGCCCTCGTACTGGACCGGGTAGAACAATAGGCCGTTGTTGCTTTCAAACACCGGCAGCATGGCCTTGCGGCTGGCGCTGGTCCAACCGCCGAAGACCACCACGACTTCGTCGCTCTGGATCAGCTTGCGGGCCTTCTCGGCGAAGGTTGGCCAGTCGGAAGCCCCGTCCTCAATCACCGGCTCCAGCTGCTTTCCCAGGACTCCCCCGGCGGCGTTAATCTCCTCAATGGCCAGTAGCGTGGCATCCTTCACGGCCGTCTCGCTGATCGACATCGTGCCGGACAGGGAATGCAGCACGCCTACTTTAATAGTCTCGCCGATTGCAGACTCGGGGGCTGATTCGGACTTGGCCATGCTTTCGTCCGACATGGCGGGTTCCGCGGCAACCGGCTCCGACGTCGCCGGAGCAGCCGAGGAACAGGCTAACACCGACACCAATAGCAGGGTTCCAAGTAGAACCTTAATACAGTTGGCCAGCCCACCAAGGCGGGCAGGAAAGACCTTAAACATGGGTTGAACTCCTCCTTGTATCAACTAAGTCGGGGCTCTTTCGGCCCCGCTGGCCCAATTGCCGGTCCCCGCTCCGCTTGTTTTTTTGAAGCGCTTGTTTTCCAACTGGCTCAAGGGCTGTGTGACTACCAACTTAATCACTGTCTGTTGCATTTCGATTTCCGTTCTGTTGCGTTTCGGTTTCCGTAGTGTTAAACATTTGTAACAAACGTAGAAACTACGAATCCACACGCTTATTCGGACTGATGTTGCACGTACATATACATAAACCGCTAATAATCAGCCGTTAAACATACATTACTTCCTGAATTAGTGACCTAAACACGCAATCTCAATGTAGCTGGCTACCCTACTCTTTCACCCTGCTCGACTCTAAAAAACCTTCGCTCTACCCGGCGATACGCGCACCGCCGGAGAACCACCGTCGGCCAACAACATCACCTTATGTTCCCGCCGCGGGTGGCTGCCGACCAAAATCGCGGTTGCCCTTGGGGGGCCCTTGTTGTAACATCCCTCATGCCGAATCCAGCATCGGGACCTGGGTCAGGCCGTCAATATCCAGCCCCGATCAGGTATTCCACACACATTGGGGGCTATGCATGGCAACAAGCGGATCAAGAGCCAGGGACATTGCCATTGTTGGAGTGGCCGAATCCGACGTCATGGGCACCACCCCGAATAAATCGTCCCTGCAACATCACGGCGAAGCAGCCTACAACGCCCTGGAAGACGCCGGCCTATCCAAGGATGACGTGGACGGGGTGCTAACCGCCGGGTTCTCCACCCTCGCAACCGCCGAATACCTGGGGATCCACCCCGGTTTCACCGACAACACCTCGGTGGGGGGATCTTCATTCGTCATCCACGTGGCCCACGCCATGGCCGCCATTCGGGCCGGTTACTGTGAGGTTGCGTTGATCACTCACGGGGAAGCCGGCCGCTCCCGCCGGGCGCCGATACCCCCCGACCCGAACCTTCCCATGGCCCAGTATGAGGCCCCCTACGGCATGCTGGGGCCGCCCATCAACTACTCAATGGCCTGCTCCCGCTACATGCACCAATACGGCGAGGAAAAGACCCGGCAGGGCCTGGCAGAGATTGCCGTCGCTACCCGAAAGTGGGCCAACCTCAACCCCAAAGCGGTAATGCACGACACCCTGATGAGTTTTGATGACTATCACAACTCCCGGTGGGTCTCCTGGCCGTTTCATCTATTCGATTGCTGCCTGGTCACCGACTCGGGCGCGGCAATCATCGTAACCACAGCGGAGCGGGCCCAAAGCTGCCGCAAGGAGCCGGTATGGGTCCTCGGCGCCGCCGAAGGCCACGACCACAACATCATCAGCCAGATGCCATCGTTGACTTCGACCTGGGCCCGGGAAAGCGGACCCAATGCCCTCAAACGGGCCGGCCTCACCCACGATGACGTGGACTTGGCAATGATTTACGACTCTTTCACCTACACGGTCATGGCGACCCTGGAATCGCTGGGTTTCTGCGGCCCGGGTGAAGCGGCGGACTTCGTCGCCAACCAAAGGACCGCTCCCGGCGGGGATTTTTCCATGAACACCAGCGGCGGTGGGCTGTCTTATACTCATTCGGGCATGTACGGCAGCTTCCTGCTGGTGGAGGCGGTGCGCCAACTGCGCGGTGAGTGCGGCGACCGTCAGGTGCACAAAAAGGGCGACGCCAGTCGCAACCCGGCAATCACCTTGGTCAACGGCACCGGCGGCTCGCTATCTTCCACGGGAACAGTTTTGCTGGGCACCGGCTGAACTTCCACCAAATCAACTAACAGTAACCGGCCAATCAACTAACGGTAACCGGGGGCGCCCTGTTTGAATCAGGGCGCCCCTTTTTTGTGCCATTAAGAGCCACCTGCTTGGGTATCCTAAATCCTCCATAATCCCCAAACCCCGCACAATTTTATCTTTGGTTGAAATTTTAACTTTTGTTAATATTTCCGAGACTTGAATGCTGGGATGGCGGCCCCGCCGACCATTCCACCAACGTACGCCCCCTGGGCGAAAGGATTCTATCCGATGGACAAGGAAATCACCTCGTTCCTAAAGCACCTTATCGTCGAAAAAGGCTTCTCCAGAAACACCACCGAGGCATACCGCAACGACCTGAGCCAATTCTTACTGTTCCTCAAATCACAACGCAACGGCACGCTTGACGAAAGCAATCCCTGGCACCAGGTCGACCTGGACATGCTGAACGCCTACATAGAGGACCTTCGCGGGCGGAAGGGATACAGGGACACTACCACCGCCAGAAAGGTTGCTGCGGTCAAGTCCTTCTTCGGATTCCTCCACGAAAACGGCACCGTGGACATCGATCCAACCGAGTCCCTGGGATCTCCCCGGGTTGGCCGCAGCTTGCCCAAATGCCTGACCGAAGAGCAGGTCGACCAGTTGTTGGACCTGGCAGCAGACTCCGGAACTCCTGAAGGCCAAAGGGACGCCAATATCCTGGAGCTTTTGTACGCCACGGGCCTGCGGGTTACCGAGTTGGTGTCGCTGAACGTTAAAGACTTCAACGACCAGGAAGCGTACATCCGCTGCTGGGGCAAGGGCAGCAAGGAGCGCATCGTATATCTCTACCCGAACGCCGTCATCCAGCTGAAGCGGTACATAAACAAAGCCAGGCCGATACAGTTGGGAAACAAGACCAAGCAGACCGCGCTGTTCGTCAACCACCGGGGCGAGCGTCTAACGCGGCAGTGGGTCTGGACGATTTTGAAATCCTACGGGGAAAGGGCCAACATCGGCCAGAGAATTACGCCCCACACCCTTCGGCACAGCTTCGCCACCCACCTCTTGCAGAACGGCGCCAGCTTGCGGCACGTTCAGGAACTGCTGGGCCACTCCAGCATATCCACCACCCAGGTTTACACCCACCTGACCAACGCCCACATCCACCAGGAGTACGAAAAGAGCCACCCCCGGGCCTAATCGCCAGGCAAAATGGCCGGCTGCACCGTCTGTCGTCGCAGCCGGATCGGCCCCGAGTCCCCGGGCCGACATACTGCCGACAACGTACTGCCAACGCTGAAGTTCTGTTGTGGGCAGTGCCCATTGGGATGATTTGCTGGTATAGTTAAGGCTAGTAATCATCCAGGAGGACAACTCCATGGCGGGTAAGTCCCGCCGGGTCGCGGCGCGGCAGTCGCAGCTGAACCGGCGAAGGAAAAAACAACAACGCGGCCCTAGCGGCATACCCGCTGCAGTACCTGAGCCGGCCGACCCAGCCAGCCAGGAGGAGGGCTCCACCACTAACGGCGCCGTTGCCACCACCCAACCGGTGCAGACCAGGAGCGTCCGCTCCTATGCGCCGGCGACCCCTGAGCACCCAGCCGGTAGCGGCCGCTCTCGCGGACTGTCTCGGGAGGAAGCCGCGCCCGCTTACCAGTACATGGGCCCGGAAATCCGGCGCATCATTGTCATGGCCGGAATCGCCTTCGCCGTGCTGGTCATTTTGAAATTCGTTCTGTAGCCCCCAATGGCTCTTGAACTTTCAGACCAACGTCTACGGGTAGCGCCCGAGGGTCCCGGCGTCTATCTGATGAAGGACGTCCGCGGCAACGTCCTGTACGTGGGCAAGGCCAGCGTCCTGCGCAACCGGCTGCGCACCTACTTCGGCTCCTCCTCCAACCTCCCCAATAAAATCCGCCGCATGGTCGCCCAACTCGATGACTTTGAGTGTATCGTCACGGACTCGGAAGCCGAGGCCCTCATCCTGGAAAATACGCTGATCAAGCGTTATCGCCCCAGGTACAACGCCAGGCTGAAAGACGACAAGACCTACCCCTTCCTCAAAATAGACCTGAAGGAAAACTTCCCCAGGGTGTACATTACGCGCCGGGTTGCCCAGGACGGCGCCCGCTATTTTGGGCCCTTCGCCACCGCCGGCACCGTGCGCAAGACCATGGACCTGATCAAGAAGCTGTTCCCTTACCGCTCCTGCACCAAGATAATCACCGGAAATGACCCGCGACCGTGCTTGGAGTACTACATCAACCGGTGCGTTGCCCCCTGCACCGGCAACGCCACCAAGGAGGAGTACGACCGGGTGATCCAGCAGGTCATCCTGTTCATGGAAGGGGACACCGACGCAGTTACCCAAGACCTGCAACAGAACATGGAGCTATCGGCGGAGCGTCTGGAATTCGAGCGCGCCGCCGTACTCCGAGACCGGATTCGAAGCGTCGAACGGGTTGCCGAGGAGCAGCGGATAAAGGTCGACTCCAATCCCATCAAGGACATGGACGTCATCGCCTTGGCCCAGGGGAATAACGAAGCCTGGGTCCAGGCATTCTTTGTCCGTCACAACAAACTGGTGGGCAGCGACCACTTTTTGATGGAGGGGACCCAGGACGATCCTCCCGGGCTAGTCTTGGGGCAGTTCATCAAGCAGTACTACGCAACCGCGCTGACGATTCCGCCTCGAATCCTGCTCCAACACCATCTGGACGATGAGGAATTGATCGGTTCCTGGCTCAGGGAGTTGCGCGGGAAGCCGGTGAGGTTAAACGTTCCGTTGCGCGGCGTACACAAGCATCTGCTGGACACAGTGGCCACCAACGCCTCCCAGGGCTTGGCCCAGTACCGGGTGAAGTGGCTCAACGACACAGACGTCACCCGCCAGGCAATAACCGAGCTTCAGGAAGAACTGAGCCTGCCCCTGCCGGTTCACAGAATGGAATGTTACGACATCTCCCACATCCAAGGCTCGAACACCGTGGCGAGCATGGTGGTTTTCGAAGACGCCCGGCCCAAGCCGGACCACTACCGGCGGTTCAAGATCAAGACGGTCGAAGGGGTGGACGATTTCGAAAGCATGCGGGAGGTGCTGCGCCGCCGGTTCAAGCGGATGGCCAGCGTGAGGCAGCAAGAGGCCAAGGAATCGATCTCCAAAGAATCGGTCGAGCGCGGCGAAGGTTCGCCGCGCTCGACCAGCAACTCCGCCTGGGGAATCCTGCCAGACCTGGTGCTCATTGACGGCGGTAAGGGACAGTTGTCGGCGGCTTTGGAGGTGTTCCTGGAGCTTGGTCTGGACGACATCCCGCTTGCGTCCCTGGCCAAAGAGAATGAAGAAATCTTTGTGCCCCACACGCCGGAGCCCATCGTCCTACCCCGGAATTCCCAGGCGCTATACCTGGTGCAGCGCATCCGTGACGAAGCCCACCGCTTTGCCATAACCTACCACCGGAACCTGCGCAGCAAAAGCAGCGTCAAGTCTGCCATAGACATGGTCACCGGAATCGGCCCCAAGCGTAAACGAACGCTGCTGCGCCGGTTCGGGACCCTCCAGGGAATCAAGGACGCTCCGGTTGACGACATCGCCGCCATCCCCGGCATTACCCGGTCCCTGGCAGTGCGCCTAAAGCAGACCCTTTAGGCAATTCTTGCATAGGTGCGTTGTCCGTGTGGGCCGCGGCGGGAAAAACTCTGCGTCCTCTGTGGTTTCCGTGGCAAATAACCTTCACGTAAATAGGCCTGCGCTTGATAACCCAATCTGCCTCGGTTAGTATAACTTTGCTGAACGCCCAACCTGGGTGTGAAAATGGTCAAAATATCCATCGCTCTCCCCAACCATGCCGAGATCAACCTGGAAGCCGATGACACGGAGCAGCTTCTACCGGTAGTGAAATTGGTCCGTCAAGAATTGCTTCGAGACGTGGCCAGCCTTGCCACACCGGCAAATGGGGCTGTTCCGTCCGTGCCCGCTCCGCCCTTGGCCGCGAGTGACGAACCCGCCAAACCCGTAGCGCCGCCAACACCGGCGGAAATTCCCGCTCACAGCCAACCATCCCCGGCCGCCACCAACCCGGACCCAACCCCGACGCCGGTCAAAAACACCCCTCTGGTACCCCCAAGCGCCAACACTATCCCCCCGGCGCTCTCCAATCCCAGGTTGACCCGGGATTTCGCCGACTTCTGCCGTAACGCCGACCCCATCGGCGACATGCGTAAGGTGGTTGCGGCCGCGGAGGGAGCCCGGCGACACCTGGACATGGAAACCGTGGATGCCTGGGAACTGGGGCAGCTTTTTGACCTGGCAGGATGGACCCGGGCTCATAATTTCACCCAGACCTTGCGGAACGCCGCCCGGCACAAATTCAAGTGGTTGGAAAGGGCTCCCGGTCGCGCCGGGCGCTACGCCACCACCGAAAAAGGCCGGGAAGTGGTCCTGGGCCGGGCCAACACTCATTGACCTCTCTTTCCCGCCTTTTGGACACTTCTTTTGCCCTCAGGTACGCTTTACCGGCGCCGATTTTGATATCGGACCGGGCTCGTGGTGCTTGCGGAGCGGAGCGGAGGGTAATATCCTATGTCGGTATTGCGGTCCGCCTGCTGTCGAAATCGGCCGCCGGAATAACTCTTAACCACAAACCCCAACGGAGGCAACCTTAATGAAAATGTACATCAGCGGCAAGTGGGTGGATAAAGCCGAAACCATGCCCGTGCTCAACCCCTTCGACCAATCAGTCATCGACACAGTCCCAAGGGCCAGCGCGGCTGAAGTTGAACAGGCCATCACCAGCGCCGCCCGCGGCGCAGAGGTGATGGGCAAAGTGACCGCCTACGACCGCTACGCCATCCTCCGCAGAGCCGCGGACCTGCTAGGGGAAAGGTCGGAAGACCTGGCCCGCACTATCACGATGGAAGAGGGCAAGGTCATTGCAGAAGGCCGGGCTGAGGTGCAGCGGGCCATCCAGACCATCACCCTATCCTCCGAAGAAGCCAAGCGGCTCCATGGTGAAACCGTTCCCTTGGACGCCGCCCCGGGCAACGTGAGCCAGTTCGGGTTCACCATCCGGGTTCCAGTAGGAGTGGTGGCCGCAATCGCTCCCTTCAACTTCCCACTGAACCTGGTTTGCCACAAGGTGGGCCCTGCCCTGGCCGCGGGCAATTCGGTGGTGCTGAAGCCCGCCGGGGACACGCCGCTGTCCGCTTTGAAACTCACTGAAATCCTCCTCGAAGCCGGGTTGCCTGAAGAGGCCATTCAGTGCGTCACCGGATCCGGAGCCGAAATTGGGGACGTAATTACCGCGGACCCCAGGATCCGCAAAATCACCTTCACCGGAAGCATGGAGATCGGAGACCGCATCTGCCGCAACGCCGGCATTAAGAAGGTCACCATGGAATTGGGCTCCAACAGCCCGCTCATTGTGATGGCCGACGCGGACCTGGAAAAGGTGGCGGCAGCGACGGTGGCCAGCGGCTTCTCCAACGCCGGCCAGGTCTGCATTTCCACCCAGCGCGTGTTCGCCGAGCGCAGCGTCTACGCCGACTTCCTGGATGCCCTGGTAGCGCCTGCCGAGGCCTTTGCCACCGGCAATCCCTTGGACGAGTCCATGCGCATGGGCCCGATGATCCGCGAGTCCGACGCCAACCGGGTTGGTGAATGGATCAGCGAGGCCGTGAGTGGCGGCGCCCGGATAGTCGTAGGTGGAGACCACGAAGGCACCCTGCACTCGCCAACGGTGGTGGCCGACGTCACGGCGGACATGCGGGTTTCCCGAGAGGAGTTATTCGGCCCGGCGGTCGCGGTCAGCGCCTTCGAAGACATCAACGACGCTATCGCCAAAGCCAACGATAGCCGGTTTGGCCTGTCGGCCGGCATCTTCACGCAGAATGTGGACTGGGCGATGCGTTTCGCGAGGGAAGTCCAATCGGGGAGCCTCCACATCAACTCCTCTCCCCAGTGGCGGGCCGACCTGATGCCCTACGGCGGCCTGAAGGACAGCGGGATGGGCAAAGAAGGCCCGTCCTACGCCGTTCAGGAAATGACCGAACTCAAGATGGTTGTGTTCCATTTGTAGGCCCCCATACCGGCGCCATTGCAAGTCCCAGCCGGCGCAACCAGGAAGGAATTGACTCGATGCGACTACTAACCGAGCCGGCGCGGCGGGCGCTGGTGGTCACCCCTCACCCGGACGACGCAGAAGGGGGCTGCGGGGGGACCATGGCCAACTGGGTAAAGAACGCCGGTACCGAGTTCATCGTCGTCATGTGCACCAACGGCGACAAGGGCACTTCCGACCGGGAAATGAAACCGGAGGAACTGGCCGCCACGCGGCAAGTGGAGCAGCGCAACGCCTCCAAGGTCCTGGGGGTCAAGGACGTGGTGTTCTTGGCCCACCCGGACGGACGCCTGGAGGACAACCTTGAGTTCCGCGGGGAGATCGTCCGGCTAATCCGAACCTACAGGCCCGACGCAATTTTCTGCATCGACCCTTACCGCAGCGCCAGCCACACTCACCGGGACCACCGCATGAGCGGCCAGGTAGCCGTTGACGCGGCATTCACCTATGCCTGGAGCTACCAGCACTTCCCGGAGCAGATAACCGCAGAGGGGTTGGAGCCCCACCGGGTGGAAAACGCCTATTTGTGGGGCAGCGAGGCTCCCGATGTTTTCGTGGACATTGACGGCTGCCTGGAGCTGAAAGCCGAATCACTGAGCAAGCACGTCAGCCAGATGCAGAACCGCACCCCGGACCAGCGGTTGACCCGCATGCAGGGCTGGTCGTCGGAGGCGGGCAAGAAGGTGGGTGTCAACTACGCCGAAGGATTCCGGCACATCTGCCTGGGTCTTGACTCCAGGGAACGCCAATTCCTGGGCTGTTAGGCTCCTTATCCAACCGCCTCCATCTCCGATCATTCACGTCGCAACGGGAATCACGGAGCCCTTTCCATCCCCCAACACGGTGATAGTAATGTGGAAGCTCCAGGAGGGGGCAACCGCGCCTAATCCGTCGTCCTTACCGCATGACTATGCCCGGTATACCGCAGCTTACCTAAAAGACAAAAAGGGCTCTGGATACCCACTGCAATGAGAAGACGGAAGAGGGATCCCGGGGAATACCGCGCCACCGACAAATTGATGCAATCGGTTTACGCGAGTCCTTCGATCTTATCTTAGAATGCGATAACCCCTCGCGTTTACCCTTCCTCGTGAAACCTCTGGATTATCTTCCTTAGCTGGATCTCTTCAATGGGTTCCTGGGTACGGGGTGAAAAGCTGACCTCGTCCAGCAGTCCGCCGTAGCGCTCCAGAAACCGGTCGGCAATCTCGTCGTATTCGCCCCGGACGCAGAAAACGTCCAACATCTCATCGCTGACCAATTCGGCCATCTCCGCCCATTCCCCCTTCAGAGACATTTCGTGCAATTGTTTCCCCACATCCGTAAACCCGTGGCATTCCAACGCCGGGAAATATGTCCTGGTGGAAGCGTAGAAGGATATCTGGCGGCGGACGTCGGCTTCCATCGCCCGGATACTGGACCGGTTGGGTCCGGTGATAATGAACCCCCCGCCGCTGAGCTTGGCGGCCCCGGGGTCCCTACCACGGTCGGCAGCGCCCTGGTCCAAACTTGGCCGCACCACCTCCCTGACGTACTTGGCCGAGGTCAGGCTGTGCAGCATCAGGCCATCGGCAACCTGGCCGGCCACCCGGCAGTTGTAGCCATTGACCGCACCGTTGTAGACCTCCGGGTCACTGAACCGGCTCGGGCCGGGGTTGAAAAAGGGCGACATAAGCGAAAATCGGTAGAATTTACCCTGGTAATCCAGACGCCCGTCACCGTTCCAGCAGTCCCAGATTTTGTGTAAGGACTCCACATACTCCCTCAGCTTGGGACCGGGGGATTCCCAAGCTGTCGAAAACCGCCGTTCTATGTGTCCCTTGACCTGGGTGCCCAGTCCTACCCGGAGCCGCCCCTGGGAAAGGTCTTGCAAGTCCCTGGCCGTGTGCGCGATCACCATTGGCGAACGCGGGAAAGCAATGGCTACGCGGGTCTCCAGGGATACGCGTGACGTGGCGGTGGCCGCCAGGGTAAGGGGCAAGAAGGGATCGTGGGACGTTTCACTGCTAGAAACGCCGTCGTAACCCATAGACTCGGCCCAAGCAGCCTCCGCTGGGATCGCCGCCAGCTCCTTGGAATTCAACCGGTAGTGGACCCGCATATTGTTGCTCCGCGGCCCCGGAGGACCGGAATAATCTATTGGCTATAATCGAGGGCCGGTAACATATCCAAACCTGAGCGGGTTGGTCCACGATACCAGCGATGCCAGACATTTCAGTGCGGCGTCGAAATTCCTGATCGACGCGCTATTCTTGGACCAGCCCTCAGGCGGCACTCTCAGCAGCAGCAGCCGAATACAACGCATCCGATTTTGCGGCCATGACAAAGTCGTTGCGATGCAAATTCCGTATCTTGTGGGTCCACCACGCGACTCGGACCCTGCCCCATTCCGTGACTAACCGGGGATGGTGCCCTTCCTCTTCCGCCAAGGCTCCAATGCTGGCCGTAAAGTCCAGGGCTTGCTGGAAATTGGGGAATGGGAACTCCCGCTGTAGCTTTTTGATGTTGTCCTCGATAATCAGTTCCCAATCCGACACCAGCGGATGGAGGCTATCCAACTCGTCCTGGGTGACCGGCGGGGAATCCCGGCGGCATGCCACACATTTTTCGCCGTTCAAATCAGCCAAAACTCTTCTCCGGTTGGCAAAGTAACAACCTTCAGGAAATCAGTGACCCCAATTCTAGCATGTACCGGCCGCCGCGTTGCGGTTACCCCAATCCCGCGCGCGCAATCACATCCCGGACCGGCTGGCGCAACGTCCGGAAAATTCCCCTTCCCGCTACCCGAAGGGAGTGCGGCCAGCCTGTCCGTCCTTGGGAGTGACAAAGCAACCTTGAAACCATAAGATATTGGCAGAAACAATCAACTGCCTGCGAGGGACCACTCATGATATTCGGAGCAATAACCAACTCTTGGCGACTGCAATTGTCGGACCAGAGTTTGACGACGCTGGTGGAAATGGCCCAATCCAACGACGCCCGCCACGTGGAGTTGCGGCAAACCTGCCTGGGAGAAATGGAGACTGGGGAAGCCCGCGAGTGGCGCCCGGTGCTGCCCAAATTGCAACAGCTCGTAGACGCCTTTCCCGGTATGGCGTTTGACCTGGCAATGGCGTTCCCGTGCCTGACTCAACGGATTGACCCCCAGGACGAACAGTTCCAGGCAGCCCTGGAGGCCGCCAAGGTGGTGGGCAGGGGTGAGCCCCATCTCCGCTTAGTGGACCCGGCCCGCACCGCCGAAATTTGGGAAACGCCCGCTGATGTCCCGGAGGAAGCTCTGGGCATTGCGGATTTGGCGCGTGAGGCGGCGCGGCAAGGCGTAACCATGTCCATCGAAAACTCGGGGCAACCCATCCGCAGCATGGCCCTGTTGGTCCGAGAAGCCCAGGCAACCCTTACTCTTACCGAAGCCGCGTTCCTGGGATTGTGCCCGGACCCAACCAATCAGCTAAACAGGTTTCCCGGCAGCGACCCCTTGGCCGAATTGGACGACCTGCCGGTGGACATGATCAAGATCATTCACTTCAAGCAGAGCCGGAAAGGTTCCCCTTATCCCTCGGTGGATGCCGGTGACCTGGATTGCGCGCAGATGGTTCGTGTTCTGGAGGCCAAGGGATACCAGGGGCCCGCAATCATGGAAATCCCTCCCGACCCGCAGGTGTTCGAAAATCTCTCGGCCAGTTTCGATTATCTGGGGCAAATGTCATCGAGGGGCTAGGTCACAAGATTCCGTTTGCTTGCAGTTCTTGCCTTGTAAGCATTGGAATTGGCTCTCGACCCACTGCGCACACAATCATGACTAATAGCCAGCCCTCAAAAGCCTGTGGGCCGCTGGAACCGGTTTGATGCCTCCGAACTCTGACTACACCGTATCCATCCATTACGACCGGCGCCTGTTTCGCCATGACATTGCCGGATCGATTGCTCACGCCCGAATGTTGGCCAACACTGGCATCATCTCGGCGGAAGACGCCGGCAGCATCATTGACGGCTTGAAGCAAATCGAAAGCGAAATCGAAAGCGGCGGCTTTCCCTGGGACCCATCCCTCGAAGACCTGCACATGAACATCGAAAGCCGCCTGCATCAACTCATCGGCCGGCCGGCGGGCCGACTGCACACCGGGCGTTCCCGCAACGACCAGGTAGCCACCGACATGCGGCTTTATACGCTAGAGGCGGGCCGCAACACCATTCGGGGCCTGCGGCAGGTACAGCAGGCGCTGGTCTCGCTGGGCCAGCGCTACCGGAATGCGTTGATGCCCGGGTATACCCATTTGCAGCGGGCCCAGCCGGTGCTGTTCGCCCACCACCTGCTAGCCTATTTTCAGATGTTGCAACGGGATGTGTCCCGGTTCGAAGAGGGTATCAACCGGTGCGACGTCCTACCCCTGGGCAGCGGAGCGCTGGCCGGGGTTCCCTACCCCAGCGACCGCGAGGCCGTGGCCAAGGAACTGGAATTTTCCCAAGTCAGCCCCAATAGCATGGACGCGGTTTCAGACCGGGATTTCGTGGTGGACTACCTATCGGCGGCGTCCTTGTGCATGATGCACCTTTCTCGCCTCTCCGAGGAGTTGGTCCTGTGGCAGAGCCGCGAGTTCCAGTTCATCAGGTTGGAGGATGAATACACCACCGGCAGCAGCATTATGCCCCAGAAACGAAATCCTGATTTCGCAGAGTTGGCCCGCGGGCGCACCGGCCGGGTATACGGGCATCTGATGGCCATGCTGACGGTGTTGAAAGGGCTGCCCTTAACCTACAACCGCGACCTTCAGGAGGACAAAGAGGCGCTGTTCGATACTGTGGACACTCTGACGTCGACACTGCAGGTTTTCCGGGGGATGCTGCCGGGATTGACTTTGGACGAGGTCCGAGTCGGTTCTCTGGCGGGGGAGAGTTACATGCTGGCCACCGATCTGGCGGATTACCTGGTGGGGAAAGGGATGCCCTTCCGCCGGGCTCACGGAATCGTTCGTGACTTATGCGGGTTTTGCGAGTCCCAGGGGAAGGGTTTGGACGAGTTGCCCCTGGCTGATTACTGTAGATTCTCCGAGATGTTCGGCGAGGACGTTTTCCAGATCACCGCCGAAGCTTCCGTCGCAGCCAGAGACAATCCCGGAGGAACGGCGCCCAACCGCGTTGCTTATGAGTTGGACCAAGCCCAAGCTGTCTTGTCGGAGGCGGGGTATGGTGTCTGAAGGTTACGTCCAAATCGCCCCATCGGTGCTGTCGGCCAACTTCGAGAATTTGGGGCAACAGGTCAGGGACGTCACCGACGCCGGCGCCGACCTGATCCACGTGGACGTAATGGATGGCCGTTTTGTACCCAACATTTCCTTTGGCGAGGCGTTGGTGGACGCAGTCCGACGTTGCACCGATCTCCCTCTGAATTTGCACCTGATGATATTGGAGCCCGACAATCTGCTTCCGGCATTTATGAAGGCGGAAAGCGACCAGGTAATCGTTCACGCCGAGGCCTGCACCCACCTGCACCGCACAGTAACCAGAATCAAGGAACAGGGAAATGAGGTCGGGGTTGCCATCAACCCGGCCACTCCAATCTCGGCCCTCCAAGAGGTGCTGCCTCTGCTGGACATTGCCCTCGTGATGTCGGTGAATCCGGGTTTCAGCGGCCAGAGCTTTATCCCCGGAACCGTGGACAAGGTCAAACGGCTGCGGCAAGAAATCCGTCAGGGAGGCCTGGGGGCGCGGATAATGGTCGACGGTGGAGTGAAAGCCGATTGGACCGCTCAGGATTCGGTGCGCGCCGGAGCGTCGATGTTGGTTTCAGGTTCGGGGGTGTTCAACCAAGAGGAAACGGTGCACCAAGCCCTGGGCCGGATGCGCTGCTGCTTGCAGGGGATAACGCCGGGATAGCGCCTACTATGAAAGCCCGGGCATTTTGGACCGCCGGTCAATTCTGAGGCGGCCCATTCTCCGGACTACGATTCAACTGGGGGCCTCTACAGGCTAACCAGAGCCTTCTTGACCTTTGACGACTTGTTCACCGACCGTAGGCACCGGGTGCAAATCTTCACCTTGATTTGCTTGCCATCCTGGAACACCGTCTGCTTGTGAACGTTGGCCATGAAGCGGGTCTTGGTGTGCCGGTTTGAGTGGCTAATGTTGTTTCCGGTCATTCCGGCCTTTAGACAAATCTCACATCTCATTTGGCGCTGCAATCCTATTCCGTTGATTCGGGCTGAGAATCCATCGGACCGGCAAGCTGCCCAAAACGAGAGCCAAGCCCCGGTGCGACTTTCAGGTTAACATTGGCGGGCGTCGGATTACAAGTAACCGGGTCCGCCGGGTCAACCGCGTACCCGGTAGATTTCCACGGCGGCATGGTCGATCATCGACCCACGGATGGGCGGGTGAGGCTTCTTCACGCTGACGCGCACTGCCCGCACCGGAAATTTTTCCAAAACCCTGCTGGCGATTGCCTGGGCGGTGGACTCCAACAAATTCCGCGGATCGCCTTCCACCACATCCCGAACTTCCCGGTAAAGACCGGAGTAGCTAACCGTGTCTTCCAGCTTGTCCGAGTCTCCGGCCCGGCTCAAATCCAACTCAACGCTCAGGTCAACCAGGTACGATTGTCCCAGGACCCGCTCTTCATGGTTGACGCCGTGAAAGCCGTAAAACTGCATCCCTTCCAGGATGATGCGGTCTGACGGCGGCAGGGCTTCAGCCATCCGGCTTCACGAATCAGCCTGCCGGACCTGCTCCGCAATGGCCAGCAGGTTCCGGGCTCGTTTGACCACCGGAACATCGATCATGCGTCCATCCAGCGAAAGAGACCCCCGGCCCTGCGCCTCAGCCTGGTCCCAGGCGTCCACCACTCGCGTGGCATAGGCCACTTCATCCGGGGCCGGTCCAAAGGCTTCGTTGATTGCTTGGATCTGCGCAGGATGAATGGCGAAGCGTCCGGTGAAGCCTAACCGACGGCTGATTTGAAGGTCGCGCCGCAGGCCGTCTTCGGCCCGGAATTGGACGAATGGGGTGTCCAGCGACCCAATCCCGGCTGCCCTGGCGGCGACGGCTACGGTGGCGCGCGCAAATTCCAGTTCCTGCCCGGCATCGGTGCGCTGTATCCCCATGTCGTCGGTATAGTCCTCAGCCCCGAAGGCTATGGCCTCGATGCGGAGAGAACAGGTGGCCAGTTCCAGGGCCGTCAACACTGCCCTGGCGTTCTCGATCCAGGGAATCATTCTTATCTGTCCGGGAGGTAAGCCCGCCGCCGATTCCAGGTTCGTAATGATGCGGTCAACGTCTTTCAGGTCAAAAACTGTTTGGGACTTCCCGATGCTGATCCCGGCGAGGTCCGGGCTTATCAGGGCCTCCAACTCGCCCCGGGTGAGCCCTGTGTCCAACGAGTTGACCCGCGCCATCACGCGTTTTCCTGCCTTCGCCAGCTTGGGCGCCCACTCCAGCGCGGTTGCCAATGCTGCCGACTTCTCTCCCGGCGGCACCGAGTCCTCTAGGTCGACCATTATCACGTCGGCCTTGAACTCCAGGGCCCTTTCCAACATGTTGGCCCGGTTTCCGGGCACGAAAATCAGGCTGCGCAGTAGGTTCATAACGCCGGCTTCACCTATAACAGATAAGGAGGATACATTTCGTCGTCCGGAACCTTTTCGATGTCGTGGGTTACGGTGTTGACCCGATACCTTAGGTTCTGCAGCAACTCGTAGCCCAACAAAGGGGTGGCCGATGGCACGGCAACCCCTGCAAATCTCTGCCCGCGAAGTTCGCCAATAACAGTGTAAGTCTCTACGTCAACAGGGCCGGTGGCGCTCATCAGCCGCACCGTTCCACCACTGGGCCGCAGCCCCAACGCATCGATCACCTCCTGGGGCAGAGCCACATAAGTGGACCCGGTGTCCACTAGGAAAGTATATTCCCGCTCCTCGTCTTCCCCGAAAATCTTCGCCTGTATTTGAGTTACCCCCATCCCGTTACTCCATGTCTCCCCAATTGTCGCCCCACTTGACGTCCACCTTCAGGGACACGTCCAGGTCGAAGTATCCGTCCAAAGCCGCGGGCATTTCGTCCAACACCACCTGCTGGATTGCGTCAAGCTCGTCTCTGGGACACTCGAAAACGAGCTCGTCGTGAACCTGTAGGAGCATCTTGGTCCTGAGAGCGTCCCGTTCCAGGCGCCGGTGCACCCTGATCATGGCCAGCTTCATGATGTCGGCCGCGGTGCCTTGGATCGGCATATTGATCGCCATTCGCTCGGCCGCGCCCCGGACGTTGAAATTGGAGGCGTTGATTTCCGGCGCGTAACGCCGCCGGCCAAGCAGGGTTTCCACGTATTGGGTTTCCCGGGTCTTGACTTTAACATCCTCCAGGTACCCGCTGATACCCGGGTACTTGGTGAAGTACATATCTATAAACCTGGCTCCTTCTTCCCGGCTAAACTCAGTCTGCTGGGAGATGCCGTGGGCGGACAGGCCGTAGATTACGCCGAAGTTCAACACCTTGGCGATGCGCCGCTGGTCTGAACTCACCTGGTTCAGCGAAACGTCAAACATGAGAGACGCGGTCGACGAGTGGATGTCCTCGCCCCGCCGGAAGGCGTCCAGCAACTCGGGGTCCTCGGACATGTGGGCCAGCACCCGCAACTCAATCTGGGAATAATCTGCGGAAAACAGCGCCCAATCCGGAGCAGATTCAGCCACAAACGCCCGGCGCACCTGCCTGCCTGCATCGGTGCGTATGGGAATATTCTGCAGGTTCGGGTCGCTGCTGGAAATTCGCCCTGTGGCCGACCCAGTCTGGTTGTAGCTGGTATGAATTCGCCCGGTTCTTGGATTGATCAACTCCGGAAGGGAATCTACGTAGGTTGACTTGAGCTTGGAGATCTGGCGGAATTCCAAGATTTTGTCTATGACTGGATGGCGGCCTTTCAACCCCTCCAAGGAGTTGGCATCGGTGGAGTAGCCGGTCTTGGTCCTTTTGGTGGTTGGGAGGCCTAGCTCTTTAAAAAGCAGGTCGCTCAACTGCTGGGGAGAGTTGATGTTGACCCGGTGGCCGATGGAGCTGTAAAGGTCCATCTCCACCTCATGCATCTGCTCGTTCAGATCCCGGGACATTTCGTGGAGCACGCCGGCGTCTAGCTTGATTCCGTGGCGCTGCATCGAAACCAGGACCGGCACCAGCGGCACTTCCACCTCCCACATCAGGCGGCTCAACCCCTGGCTCTTCACCGGAGCTTCGAAGCTTTCCCGGAGGCGTCCGGTCATGTCGGCGTCCGCGGCCGCGTACTGGACCGCGGGTTCAACGGCTACCTGATCGAAGGTTATCTGTTTGCGGCCTGTACCAATGAGTTTGGATATGGGGGTCATTTCCAGCCCCAAAACATCCAGGGACAGGCTCTTCAAGCCCAGGTGCGCCTTGCCCAAGAGGTGGGCCGCAATCATAGTGTCGAAGTCCACGTTGCGGCACTGAATCCCATGATTGGCCATCACCGTGACGTCATAGTTAGCGTTGTGGGCGCACTTGGCGAGGTCTTCCGACTCCATCAGGGGCCTGACGCGAGCCAGCACCTGTTCCAGCGGCAACTGTTCCCCTTCCTTGTGCCCGACCGGGACGTACCAGGACCTTCCCGGGGAGGTCGAGAAACTCAAGCCCACCAACTCCGCTTGCATGGCATCCAAGCTGGTGGTCTCAGTGTCAAAGGAAAATCCTCGATTCTCCTGTAGGGCCGCCAGCATGGCCTCTAATTGCTCAGGAGTCTGCACCGGTTGGTAATCCAGCTCGGCCGCCGTATCCGGAGTCTGTTCCGCGGAAGGCTGCTCGCTCGCGCCGGATTCGGGGACGGGCAAGCGCGGGATGACGCTGTAGAACTCCAACTCGGTCAGCAAGCTCACGACGTCCTGACGGTCGTACGAGCCAAAGCGGCATGCGTCCAGGTCGAAATCCACGGGGACATCCCGTTGGATGGTGGTTAGAAACCTGTTTTCAAACGCCAATTCCCGGCTTTCTGCCAGGGAGCTCTTGACACTGGGGGGCTTGACGGATTCCAGGTGCTCGTAGATACCCTCCAGCGTTCCGTATTCATTGAGGAGTCCAATGGCCCTTTTTTCACCGACTCTTGGGACACCGGGAATATTATCGGAAGAATCCCCTAGCAGCGCCTTGAAATCGGGCTGTTGCGCTGCGGTGAGACCGGAATACCGGGCAACCAATTCGGCCTCATCATAGGTCTTGCGGTCCTGGATGCTATGGAAAAGGTCCACCCGTACGCTGGGCGATATCAACTGAAAGGTGTCGCGGTCGCCGGTTAGAATCACCGTGCCTACGCCCTGTTCCTCGGCTCTAAGAGATAGGGTCCCGATCAGGTCGTCGGCCTCGTAGCCGTCCAACTCAAACACAGGCACGCTAAACCCGGTCATCAATTGCTTAACGCGGTCGAACTGGTGCCTGAGCTCCTGGGGTGTTGCCTCCCGTTGCGCCTTGTATCGTTCAAACCGCTGGTGTCGAAAGGTCGGCGCGTGGGTGTCGAAGGCAATGGCGCAGTGGGTGGGGTTCCAGTCTTGCAGCGCTCGCAGGAAAACGTTGAGAAACCCGTAAACGCCCGTGGTGTCTTCACCGGTGGCCGAAACCGAGAGGTGCCGCTGGACTGAAATGGCCCGGAAGGACCGGTGCACCATCGCATGTCCGTCCATCAACATCAACAGAGGGGGGGGTTGAGCCTTCGGCTGCGAATCAAACAACATCGTGGTCTGTTCCGGGGATTGGGCCATCACGGCACCTCTGCAACCTGAGACCGGTCTGACTTAGCTAGGGAATAGGCGTACTGGCCGCATTATACAACAGGGATACGCGAAGGCTCTGCCGCGGCCTTTGTCCTCCCGGTTCCACGGCTTCGAGTTTAACTCCGAATCTCCGGGCGCCATGCTACAATTGCTGCTGGAATCTGACTATGCTCCAACCCAGGCCGAGCCGCCAAGCCCGTCCACCAAGCCCATCAAATGTAAAAGGATTGGATACATGACCGGTCCCGAAGGATTAGTCCTCTCCTGCCACGACTCGCTGATCAAGTGTTTGCAAGCGGTGGTTGACCATTGTCCCAACTTGCCCGCCGCGGCCCCGTTGGTCCGACGTTTGGGGGATTTGGTTCCGGCGCACCAGGCCACCCTGTCTCCGCCATTTTCCCCACCCACCGACCCCCCGGCCCTGGAAGAAATCCTGGCCCTGCTGTCTAACGCCCAAAGTCAGTTGCGTACGTTGCACCGAGCCGGGTCCGCTAACCCGGTGGGCGCCGAGCAGTATCAGGCCCTGTCGGAAACGATGGACGCCCTTTCCTCCGCGCTTGGCCGCGAAGTTCGGGCCCGCCAGGCCAGCCAAGTCCGCGGCCTGTACGTCATCATTGACCCGGAGGTGACCGGCGGCCGTGAACCCCTGGAAATCGCCAAGGCGTCGGTCCGCGGCGGGGCCAGAATGCTCCAACTGCGGGACAAACTGCGCGACAAGGGAGAGATTTTGCCCCTGGCCAGGGACATCCAGGAACTGTGCCAGGCCAACGACGTTCTCCTAATCATCAACGACCACGTGGACCTGGCCGCGGCGGTGGGTTCCGGGGGCGTCCACGTCGGGCAAACCGACCTGCCCGTAGCCGAGGCCCGCAAGGTGTTGGCGCCCCACCAGGTCTTGGGCCGCTCCAACCGGGAGATCGATCTCATCATCCAGTCCCAGGAAATGGGAGCCGACCACGTGGCCTTTGGCGCCATCTACCCGAGCACCACCAAAGGCGGAGGCCGGGGCCCCCAGGGCATTGAGCCCCTGCGCCGGGCACGGGAAGCCGCCAAGGTCCCCCTGGTGGCCATCGGGGGCATCAATGCCGACAATGCCGCGCCGGTGGTTGAAGCCGGGGCCGACGCCATTTGCGTCACCGCCGCAGTGGCCTCCGCGCCGGAGCCGGAAGCCGCTGCGGAACGCCTGGTCAACGTTATCCGCGAAGCCGGAGGCCGGGTGTAATGCCAACTCCATACAGCGACGACCTGGCCGACATCGCCGCGCGGGCAAGGGAACACCTGGAATTCCGCAACCAGGCCCGCGAGCAGGCTATCCCCATTTCCCGAGAAGTGGTTAGGTTGTCGGCCAACGCTATCCGAGCGGTGCACCGGGGTGACTTTGAAGAGGCCCGAAGCCTTCTGGGCCGGGCGGATGAGAGGCTCAAAGAGACGGCCAACATCCGGGAAGAGGCCCCGGAGATCTATCACGCCGGTTTCCTCAATGACGCCCGTAAGGAGTTCAGCGAGGCCCACGTCACCCTGGCCGTGCTTTCCGGCGAAAAAATTCCCCAACCCGCCGACCTGGGAGTGGAGCCCTCGACGTTCCTCAATGGGATGGCCGAAGTGATCGGGGAGCTGCGCCGGTACATCCTTGACGCGCTGCGGCAGGATACGGTGGACCGCTGCCAGGAATTCATGGGCGTAATGGACGAAATCTACGGTATTCTTGTCACCATCGACTACCCGGAGGCGGTCACCGGCGGCCTGCGCCGCAGCACTGATCAGATGCGCGGTGTATTGGAGCGTACCCGCGGCGACTTGACCATGGCCCTCAGGCAGCACCGGCTGGAGGCCCAGTTGGCCCGTTGGGAAGGCCGCCAGGCCAACCCGGACTGACACCGTCTCACCATCACGGGCTCAAAACGTCCGCCGCTAGCGTCTCCACGACTTCCCCGGATAAAACCACCGTAGCCGAATGGAGGATAGCAACATGGCGGGGGTCAAAATAAGCTTTCTCGGCACCGGAGCCGGGGCCTCGATACACGCGGCCCACACCGCGATTGTGCTGGATAGCCCCGACGGGACCAAGGTGTTGCTGGACGCCAGTTCCGGCAACTCGGTCTTTCGCAACTCAGCTTCAATCGGCATGGCTCCCGAACAATTCCGCCACGTGCTGCTTTCCCACGACCACGCCGACCACATGTTGGGATTGCCCTTGATTCAACTGGTCCACTCCAGGGCGGACCCCGACGGACCGCCGCTGGAGGTCCACAGTGGTCCTTCTACCCTCGAAAACGTGCGGTTACTATGCCGCGCCTCAACCCCCGAACTCGCCATCAACGGCGAAGGCGCCACCAACCGTCGGGGCCAAAAAGTCTACCAATGGCATCCCAGCGTTGCCGGCCAAACCGCCCAATTGGGCCCCGCCACCAAAGCCGCCTGCTTTCCGGTAGACCACATCCCGGGATCCATAGGCTGGCGTGTGAACTGTGACGGCATTCCGGTGGTGTTTTCCGGGGACACGGTTTTCAGCCCCAGCCTGGTAGAGGCGGCCAGGGGCGCAAGGGTGTTGATCCACGAAGCCTTTGGGACCGAAGAGGACCGGGAGCGGGCGGACGAAGCGGCCCATTCTGTGGCGGGGGACGTCGGAAAGGCCGCCAGCCAGGCCGGGGTCGGGGAGCTGATTCTGACCCACCTGACCGGCCGGTACCACGAAAATCCCCAGCCCTTGTTGGACGAGGTCCGCCGATATTACAACGGCCCAGTCTCCGTGGCCCATGACCTTTACCAGGTCGAGATCAACTGATTTAACCCCCGGGCAGCAGAACCCGGCTCGCTCCCCCTGGATCTCGAGTGCCGTTATGCTCCTTCCTGGAAGCGGACCACGAAGCCGGCCTCGCCCAGCGGAGCGCCGTCCAACAGAATAGCCGCCACGTGTTCTCCCTCAGCCTGGACGGGTATCCGAAAGACCTTGATCCACCGTTGAAATAGAATTCCTTCCTCCCACTCTATTTGCTCCGGAGGCGTTGGATCCAAGGGGGCTCCCGGCGCCTTTATCGCCACCAACAGGCGGTGCGGTCCGGGGGCAACGCCCCCAATGCACAGGACCAGGTTGACGTCCACCTCCGCCAAAACCGGGTTCGGCGATTCCTGGTCTACCGAATCCGGCTTTGGAAGGTCCACCAGGTCAATGACGCCTTTCAGGACCAGGTCACCGCCGGGCATTTCCTCGGTGTCACGGCAGAAGAGAGCGTATTTCAGATAGGGCTTGCTTTCTTGATCTGACAAATAGGATTGAAGACCTCTCTATGTTATCCGGAGCCGCCGTTATGGCGGGCCACCCAATTCTAGCACGGGGTTCAGGCCCGGCAAACAACGCCCGCTGGCGAGCCCCATTGCCAATCCCAGCCGATACTGCGAAACTGAGAACCGAGATGCAGTCGGGGGTTATAAAGCTATGAGCGAAAATCGATTGACCGAAGAGAAATTTCTGCAGGGTATGACCACCCAACAGTACATCGACCAGATCAAGGTTAACAAACAGCCCTTTGAGGACATCTACGGGGCCGCGGAAGTTCCGTCCCGGGTACAGGCGGCATTCGATGGCCTCGCGGAACCGCTCCGGCTGGCCGTGTTCACCGCCGATTGGTGCGGCGACGCCATGAGCACCACGCCGGTGATATTGCGGCTGGCCAATAGCACTTCAAAGATATCTCACCAAGTGTTCAATCGGGACGAGGAATTGGACCTCACCAACAGCTTTTTGGCGGAAGACCGGGCCGGGACCGTCCCCGTTTTCGTGGTGATGGATTCCAAAATGAACGAAATCGCCCGGTTTGTTGAGACCGCCAACGAGTTGGTCCCCTCCATCGACGCCATGGATGAAACGATTGCGCAAGAGGTTGCTGCCCAACCGGCCGAGGAAGCGAGGGCCGCGGGCCGGGCTCGCCGCACCGCGTTTCGTGTGTCCCGGGCGCGGGAATGGGGCGAAGTAATCCTGGACGCTTTTGAGAAAGTTGTCGCCGAGGGGCTGGCTCTGCCCCAAGACCAACGGCCCGCAATCAGCGGCACCAAGTGGCCCTACGAACCCTAGGTCGGAACGCCCCGGTCCGGCCCTCCAGACCATGAACGCGGCTTGCCGGGTGCAACGTTGGGAAAAGAAGTCCCCTAACCGCCGTAAACCCTAAATGAGGACAACCCCATGGCTGACGAGACCATAACCATGGAAGACATGAACCTGATTTTCTCGGTGACCGATGATATGGGCATTCACCGGGAATCGGTCCGGGTGGAGCTGGGCAAGGAAGACCCGGGGGCCATAGACCAGGGCGCCGGCGGCATGATCGAAATCACCATTCCATCCAGCACCCCAACCCGAGACTTTGCGAATGAATTGAGGGACCGGTTGGAGTCTTTGGGCTACACGCCGGGCCAAGCCGGGGATTCGGAAGACGACGAGGATGATTTTCCGTAGCTAACCGGGAGCTAACCTTGGCTAGCGGCTGGTGTTGCGCCACTCAAAGGCCAGGGTGGCAAATCGGACGAACACCGACCCGCCGGGAGCCGCGATGGGGCCGTTAATGGCCAAAAGCGCGATGGTGTGCTTGTCCCCCGGCTTGGGTTCGTCGCTCACCACCACCCGCTGAGGAACATTGAAGCCCTGTACGGTGCCCCTTTCCCGGTTGCATTCACCGTCTACCCAAATCTCGCCGTAGTCGTCAATGCAGGTTTCAAACATGCACCGCCCGCCCTCGATGGACCGGCCTCCCACCGTTTCGGGGAGGGTCACGGTGATCCGGTACCAGGCAAAGGTCAGACCGGATGAGTGCCAGTTGGTCAACTCATGAATTGTCTCCCAACCCGAATCGTCATAATCAGGCAACCGGGCCGGTGTGCTCTCCATTTGAGCAACCAGTCCTTCGTTGGGTTCGCCGGGCGCCAGGCCACCGGCAAACCTCCACTGCGCGCCGACCGATTCCAGGTCGACCGGGCTCTGCAAATCAAGAACGCCTCTGGGCATTACCGCTCCCCCTATTGATGGTGATCTTTACGGTGATCTCGACGTCGTTGCGCGCGCCTTAGACGCCCACAATCTTAACTCCGGCGTGGGTCTTGTAGATCCGGTTGATGTTGACCAGCAGGGGCGTGATCTGCTCCACGTACTTGGCGTTGGCCAATGCCCCGCCGTCCACTGGCCGCAGCTCTGGAATCTTGCGCACCAGCCCGGTCACCAGAGCTTTGGCGTCGGCATGGTCTGAGCACACCACCACGTCGCCGTCCATGACGGTTTCCGGGTTCTGGAGTTCTTCGGCGCTGACGTTTTGGAACGCCGCCACCACCATTGCGCCCGGCAGCAAAGCCTGGGCTTCCTCCGCAGCGGAACCGGCTTCCACCTCCACGGCCTGGGCGCCCCTGCCCCGTTGGAAGGTCATTGGGGCGATAACGTCTACAACTATCTTCCCATCCAGACTTGAGCCCAACTGCTCCAGCGTCGGTTTCTGCCCCTCATAAGGGAAGGCCAGGAAAACCACCTTAGCTCCGGCGGCGGCATCTTCGTTACCCGCGCCATGAATGGAGGAGCCGGGAGCCAGTTGAATCAACTCCTCGGCTGCTGCGGATGCCCGGGCCGGGTCCCTGGATCCGATTACTACTTCCTCTCCCGCCAGGGCCAGCCGTAAAGCCAAGCCCCGCCCTTCGGGGCCGGTTCCTCCAAGAAATGCCAGCATTTGATCCTCAACAACAGCCTATTGGCGGCGACCGGGCGACGGTCGCCGCAGCTAACTATAGCGGCAATCCAGCGGATTAGGAAGAGTGAACCGTTGGGACGGCTTCGTCACACCCCCAACCGAACAAAAAGAAGAACCTGCACGACAATGGTTCGGTTGGCCCAGTAGGTTATGGGTTGGCTCATGCTGCCTCAGGCAACCGACGTATTTACCGACGGCTTGCCGGAAGTATGACGGCGTCCCGCTCGGTCGGCTGGCTGTTATCGTCGAACTTCTACAGGTGGAAGTGGCGAACCAGTTCGACGGCCATCCAGTTCGAAGAGGACCTTAGATCGAAGATTACCATGCGCGTGTCAAGATTCAGAATCCCAGCTGATTCCTGTGCTGAAGATGTCTCCCCTGATAACAATCTTGTGACGCAGGCTGCCGATTAGATTTCCCCAATGTTGTGCGTAGGGGATAACCCAAGCGACCGGCTCGCCGTCCTTCGTGACAATTAGCCCTTCCGAGTCGAGTTGGTCCGGCAGCGCAAGGCACTGCTCTTTGAACTCGTCTGCTCCAATCGTCTTCATGTGGAACCACCCCCCTCCTTTGATCGCCACATAATCAGACTAACCAGAAATTCTGTCTATAGAGCAATTGCATTCCTTGCGGGGAAGGACCGTGGGTTTCACCAAATCCTAAATTGTCTCCTTCTCTTAATCCGGGCAGAAGCGACTCCCGGCCCTGCCCCCTGGGGGTCTTTGCGGTTGTGTTCAACCTGGGCTTGGGCCATAATAGCCGCAGCGCCAGCCTTGGCTGGGTCTCAAATATCAACCTGCAGAGGTGCTGACATGAACGAAGACGCAAAGAAGACCGCGTTGCGCATGATTCCCTACGGCATGTACATTCTGACGGCCAAGGCCAAGGAAGGCGAGGACGTTAGCGCCGCCACGGTCAACTGGCTCACCCAGACCTCCTTTTCACCGCCATTGGTGGCCGTGGGAGTAAAGGCGGATTCCGGCGCCCACCAGCACATCAAGGACACCGGTAATTTTGCCGTAAACGTTATCGGCAAAGACCAAATCGGCACCGCTTTCACTTTCTTTAAATCCAACGAGCGGGAAGGCAACTCCATTGGCGGGGAAGAGTTCGAAAACGGCCCGGAAACCGGTTGCCCGCTGTTCCTGAACTCCCCGGCATGGTGGGAGTGCAAGCTGGTGGGCGAAGTGGCCCAGGGAGACCACACGCTATTCGTAGGCGAGGTTCTTGAGGCCGGCGTTCGCACCGAAGATCAGACCATCCTGATGCGCGACCACAACCTCAACTACGGCGGATAGGTTTAACCTTAACCGGCCCCCGACCGCCGCCACGGAGGAACGTGAACCATGGCTGACCTCACCAAGGCCGCCGCCATCGTGGGAATCCACGAACATGTGACCCGCTACGCCCCGGACAAAAGCGAACTCCAGATTATGGGTGAGAGTGTCATCAAGGCTTTGGAGGATGCCGGGCTGGCCAAGAAGGACGTTGACGGCCTGCTCACCGCCGGAAACATTCGCAATAGCGGGTTGAACCTGGCGGATTACCTGGACATGTACCCCAGCATGCTGGACAACACCTCCGTGGGCGGCGGGTCCTTTGAGTTTCACCTGTCCCATGCGCTGAACGCCATCGCCGCGGGTCGGATCAATTGCGCCGTGATCACCTATAGCAGCTTGGCCCGGTCCGGAGGCGTGTCCGTAGGCACTGGGGGCGTGGCCCGGTTCGGCCATCCCCGGTTGGACCCCTCTCCCGACAGCTTCGAGGAGCTTTATGGGTTGACCACCGTGGGCCTTTACGCCATGGTGGCTCAAAGGCACATGCAC
Organism: Dehalococcoidia bacterium; assembly: GCA_963663135.2. Taxonomy (GTDB): domain Bacteria; phylum Chloroflexota; class Dehalococcoidia; order Lucifugimonadales; family UBA3495; genus Io17-Chloro-G2. The sequence continues at coordinate 235,970 of CAXXRM010000003.1, forward strand.
CTGTACGGCACCACCAGCGAACAGTTGGCGGAGGTGGCGGTGGCGACCCGGAAGCATGCCTCCATGAACCCCGAAGCCCTGTTTAGAAACCCCATCACCGTAGAAGACGTGGTCAATTCCAGGATAATCTCGTCGCCGCTGCACCTGCCTGACTGCTGCGTTATCACCGATGGTGGAGGCGCCGTGGTCGTGGCCTCGCCGGAGGTGGCCCGGAGCTGCCGGCACACCCCGGTTTGGGTGCTTGGCGCCGGTGAAGCGGTGGCCCACCAGGGCGCCGGCAAGCGAGACCTCCAGTTCATTGCCGCCAAACAGAGCCACGGCCCGGCCTTTGCGATGGCTGGCGTCACTCACCAGGACATTGACATGGCAATGATCTACGATTCCTTTACTATAACGGTGTTGGAGACCCTGGAGGACCTGGGTTTCTGTGAAAAGGGAGAGGGCGGGGACTTTGTATCCGGGGGCCGGCTGCAGATTGGCGGGGAACTGCCGATCAACACCGATGGCGGTGGGTTGTCGTCCAACCATCCGGGCATGAGGGGAATTTTTCTGCTGCTGGAGGCCACGCGCCAGCTTAGGCATCAGTTTGAAGGCACCCCCAGGCAGGTGCCCAACTGCCAGGTTGCCCTGTGCCACGGCACCGGAGGCGCCCTGGGGTCCAGGCACAGCGGCGGCACCGTGATACTGGGGAGGGATTAGGTTATGCCCGATTGGAATAAGCCTCTGCCCACGATTGCCGGTGAAACCAAAGCCTTCTGGGACGCCTGCCGCCGGGGAAGCCTGCTGATCCAACAATGCGGACAGTGCAGCCAGTACCAATTCTACCCCAGGGGCATATGCTCAAATTGTTGGTGCGGAGATATTAACTGGGTAACCGCCAGCGGCAAGGGCACGGTATGGACCTTCACAGTCACTCGCCAAAATGGAACGCCCGGTTTCGCCGAAGAGGTCCCCTACGTGCTGGCGCTGGTGGAGTTGGAGGAGGGCGTCAAGATGTTTACCAACATCGTGGAATGCGACCCCTCCGACGTCAAGATCGGACTGCCGGTAGAGGTCACTTTCGTCCAGGCCAACGACCAGATTTCAGTCCCCTTTTTCCGGCCGCAAAGCTAACGCTAATTCCGGGGATCCCGGTTGTACCCACGCCTGCTTCCCGCCGGGGCCCGGTTGGCGGCTTGAGTCGCTTTGAGTCCTGCGGTGCAGTGCGCTAGAATGGGGTGGAATCATGGCGTTAGAAGAAAGAGTCAGCAGATTGGAAGGCGCCTTCGAGCAGGTCGATGCGCGTTTGGCGGGCCTTGATAGGTCCATCGAGTCACTACGGGCCGAGATGAATGGTTTGCGGTCTGAGATGAACACCGGTTTCGACCAGGTGGATCGAAGGTTCAACAACCTTCACCTGCTCATTGGCGGCAGTTGGGTGACTATTATGGCCTCCATTATGGCCACGTTGATAACCGTGATCGCCGCGAACTAAGCCGATGTCTTAGCCAGCGGCTCGGGCCGTCTTAGGGTGTCGAAGAATCCTCAGATTTCCTTAAGTCCTGGTCCGAACTCCCAGCCAGGGGGATCAAACCAGGGATGGCCTTCAGACCGTCGCTGCGGAGTGTTGCACGTTGTGGGCGTTCGTTCTAATCAACCTCTTCGATTGCCGACCATCCCGTTCATTCCGCTTGAAGCCCCCGTCTTAAATGCTTCCTGAGAAACGCTATTTGGAGGATTTGGAAACCTCCGCCCGGGAAATGGCACAGGGCGCAGGGCTGATTCTAAAAAAAAGCTTCGGCCGGAAAATCTCGGTGGAGTACAAGGACAAGAACAACCTTGACCCAGTGACCGAGGTGGACCGGGACTGCCAGAATTACCTGGAGCAGGAAATCATCCGCCGCTTCCCCAGCCACGGCATTCTGGGGGAAGAAACCCCGGAAAAGCCTGAAACGGACGGCAAATCGCCCGCAGCGGCCGGTAAATCCAACGATTCCGATGAACCGGAAGGGCCTGCACCGGATTTTCTGTGGGTGCTGGACCCGTTGGACGGCACGACCAACTACCTGAACGGCCTACCCGTGTTTGCATGCTCCATCGGGGTCCTGCACCAAGGCGTCCTGGTTGCCGGAGCCTTGTATCTACCCTGGCCAAACGAGGACGGCGGGTTTATTTTGCATTGTCACCGGGGCGGCGGCAGTTTTGCCGATGGAGAACCGGTGGCGGTCCACGAATCAGCCCAGCCGGTGGGGAACAAGTTGGTTGGCCTGCCGGGGTCTTTCGCCCAGGGAATGCGATTCGGTCGGAAGGTCAAAGGCCACACCGGGGAACCCCGCACTACCGGTAGCATTGCCTATGAGCTGGCAATGACTGCCTGCGGCGTCATGCAGTACGCGGTGTTCGGCGCTCCCAGGTTGTGGGATATGGCCGCGGGGGCGTTGGCAGTCCAGGAGGCCGGAGGCACCGTGATGGCCAGACTGCCCGGGACCAGGGCTTGGCGTCCGTTGGCCTCGCCAATCCCGACCTGGGAAACCAACCGGCCCAGCATCAAGTCCCTGAGGGACTGGATGGCGCCCCTGGTAGCCGGAAACCAACAAGTGGCGCCATTGCTGGCCCACAACCTGAAGCCGCGGTTCCGTCTGATGCCCAAGTTGCGCTCGGCTACCCGGCGGCTGCAACGGGCAGTAAAGCCCCGGCCGCGCAGCGGGTAAGCCCCTCCTCCTTCCTGATTCTGTAGCCAGATGGCCTGATAAGTGCGCCACGCGTGAAATTTCGTCATTGACGTGGTCCTTACCAAGGATCTGGCGTCTGCGGACGTCATAAAGAAAATATCTAGGTACGCCAAGAACGGGGCCTAGTTGGAAGACGCGTGTGAGCGGAAATTCGAAGAGGCGTTACCTGATCCGATTAACGTGAACCATTGCTCGATAATCGTCGCTCAGGCTTTGGACTCAAGCACTGAGCGGATAAACCATTTTGGGCTGAATAGCGAACAACTCGACAAGATTCTACCGGAGCTAAGAGAAGACCTACCGGCATCTCTTTGGCGTAATGTAACGAACGAAGAGCGGGAGGGTTGGCTGGGATACCGGGGCTATTTCCGGACCACAGAAGAAGTAAACAGGTTCCTTAACGGACTTAGGACTGCTGCGCTATAACGCTGACCTGACACTATTTCCGCAACATAGGCACCGGGGCCAACCGCATTCCCACCGGGTCGACGCCCAAACCGAACATCTCCAGGGTCGTTGCTCCTAGCAACGGCGAGGAATCGTCCGGCATGAAAACTACTACTACTATGCGGTCACGTCCGTCCAAACGAATTGTCGCCTGACCGATACCGTATTCCACTATGCTTTCGTCAGCGAGTTCAAAGCGGTGCCGTTCTATAACTTCCACACCCAGACCGGACAGGATATCAACCGGTATGGAGGTGTAAGTAGACCCGGTATCCACCAACGCTTGGATGTCAACGAAGGCCCGTCCATTCGAATCTCCGACCTGGACCGGGACGGTAAACGTGTCCAATGAGGCCACTCCCATGGTTGCAAAATTTCTTGACCCGACTTTTCCCGAGGGATAACCACACATCCCCGGGGCATCCGCCTCAGGAGCTATGAACCCCCGGTGCTACGCCGGGTCTGGGTCCCAACCCCAGGGCCGGGGCCCCCAACCGGCCTCGAAGACCTTTCCGCGTTTGACCGTCAGCACGGGCGTCACCGCCCGGTTAACCGTCATGGGGCTGGACAACACGTCGTAGACCACCCAGTCGCCCGACTTGACATCCAAAACCGAAATGTCGGCCTGACGCCCCACTTCCAGAGTTCCCAGGCGGTCGTCAACGCCCACGGCCCTGGCGGGATTGATGGTGCTCATGGTGACAACCTGCTCGATAGTGAAACCCAGGGCCAGGAACCGGGTCATCATTTCCGTCATGCTGTGAACAGTGCGGGCCCGGCCCGGCACCGTGAGGTCGGTGCTGATGCAGTGGGGAATCAGCCCCTGGTCCAGAATGCGGGACCCCACGTCGAAGCTGAAATTCATGCGGCCGTGGGCAGTGTCCATCCAAACGCCGCGGTCATAGGCCTCCTTGGCCTCGGGCACCAGCTTCCCGCCGGCGTCAATGACGCCCCCCGGGTTGGCCGTGAACAGGTGAGTGACGATATCTCCATCCTCCATGATGGGGAGCAGTTCTCTGATGACGTTGGGGTCATACCGCTTTTCGGTGTCCCCGATGTGGACCATCAGCTTGATGCCCGCTTCCCTGGCAGCTTGTTTGGCCAGGCGGGGCATTTCCATGCCCATGATTTCCAACGCCGGCGAAACCATCCTGGCCTTGATTCCGGCAATGAGGTTGGGGTGTTCGGACGCCACCTGAATTGTGCGGTCCAGGTCAATACTGGACGGGCTGAAGATATCGGGCGTGGTGGCCAGACCGGTGCGGCAAATATGCAGGAAGCAAATGACTTCGGTTTCGTTGTTGGGCACGATATGTTCGGGAAAGCCGCCGAAGGTGTCGCACCCGGCGCTGCCCGCGTCGACCATTGTGGTGACGCCCGCCCGGACGCCGCCCAGGTCCGGCGGAACCCCGTTGGCATTGACGCCGCTGTAGATGTGGGTGTGCAGGTCAATGAGGCCTGGGCAGACTAGCTTTCCGTTGACTTCAATAACCCGGACGGCCTCTTCCGGAGGAATTGCCGGTGCGATCCTTGCGATTTTCCCATTTTCAACGGCCAGGTCGTTGGCGGCGTTGACGCCTTGGGAAGGGTCCAGGACATGCCCGCCCTTGAGCAGCAGATCGTACATTGTCAAATGACCTCAGTTGTCGAACATTTCCCCTACGGAGAGGCCCTTGTGGATGCGGTATATGGCCTCACCCAACAGGGGAGCCACCGATAGGACCGTTATTTTCCCGTTGCGTTTTTCTGGCGAGACGGGGATGGTGTCAGTCACCGCCACTTCGGTGAAGTTGCTGTTGGCCACCAGCTCCGGGGCCTTGCCCGAAAGAATCGGATGGGTGACGCAGCAGAAAACCTCCCGTACCCCGTGGTCGGCCAGGGCGGCTGCGGCATTGATGATGGTCCCCCCGGTGGCAATCTCATCATCGAAAGTGAGGGCAACCTTTCCCGCCACGTCCCCGATAACGTTCATAGTCTCGGAAGTTTCGTCGTTGCCCAACCGGCGCTTTTCTATGATCGCCAAGGGGGCATTCATCCGGTCGGCGACGTCCCTGGCCTTCTTGGTGATGCCAATGTCTACTGCCACCACCACCAGGTCGTCGATCTCTTTGTTCAGAAAATAGTCGGCAAGGATGGGCAATGCGGTCAGTTCGTCAACCGGGATGTTGAAGAACCCCTGGATTTGCCCCGCGTGCAGGTCTACCGTCAGCAGTCGGTCAGCGCCGGCCGCGGTCAGCAGGTCCGCAACCAGGCGGGCGGTGATGGGAACCCTGGGTTGGTCCTTTTTGTCAGTTCGACCGTAACCGTAGTAGGGAACCACCGCGGTTATGCGTCCCGCAGACGCCCGCTTGCAGGCGTCAATCATGATCAGCAGTTCCATCAAGTTGTCGTTAACCGGGTAGCACGTTGGTTGGATAATGAAAACGTCCCGTTGACGAATGTTCTCCTGAATTCGCACGAACGTGTTGTCGTTGGCGAACTTGAAAACCTCCGCTTTGCCCAGCGGAATGTCCAAATACCGGCAGACCGACTTGGCTAGCTCCGGGTGAGCGTTGCCGGTGAAGACTTTTAGCTCGTCCAATACCGGGTTCATTATCGACCCTCGTAAACCGGTCTGCGGGACTCCCTGATTGCCGAGGTCCCTTCCAGGTGATCTTGGGAGGTCAAGGTAATGGTCTCTGCGGCCGCTGCCATCCTCATGGCGGTGTCCAGGTCAAACTCCAACCCTTTGTAAAGCATCAGCTTTGAAAGGCGCATGGCGACCGGCGGGCCGTTGGCTATCTTCCGGGCCATCTCCATTGTGGTGGCTTCCAGTTCGTCCTCAGGCACCAACTTGTTCAAGAACCCCAACCGGTACGCCTCCTCGGCTTCCATGTAATCGCCGGTAAAGAGCATTTCTGCGGCCTTGCCTATGCTGCCCAGCATCCGCGGGTAGAGCCAGGTGCCGCCGAATCCTGGGAAAAGCCCGATGCGGATGTAGGCGACCATGAATCTGGCCAGGGGTGAGCCGACTCGTAGGTCGCAGGCGCATGCGATGTCAAACCCTGCGCCGACGGCCGGGCCGTTTACCATGGCGATTACCGGTTTTTCCATGCGTTGCAGGCACAGCATGAACCGCTGCACTCGCTTGAAGCTGCGGCGGACGTCGTCCACGTTGTCCGATGCCCATGCCCCCGGCTCGCTGCCGTTCGGGAGGGCTTCCAGGTCGCCGCCGGCGCAAAAACAGCGCCCCGCCCCGGTGACGATCAACACGCGTATCGCGTCATCTGCCTCAATGTCCTCCAGGGCCGCGCCCAGTTCGTCCATGGTCTGGTCGTTCAGGGCGTTGCGCTTGTCCGGACGGTCCAGTGTCAGCTTGCCGATGTGGGTTTCCAGGTCTTTTTCCAGGCGTATGTGCTGGTAACCGGGCATGGCAACCCCCGGTGCGGGTTCTTCGGGCAGAAGGGGATTATAGCATAGGCGCACCAATTGGGTATTACCCGTGGGCGGCAAAAACCCCGCCCAACGCTCGCTGATTCGCCGGGTCACTCTCGGTTTCAACCCTGGGCCCTTTAAGGTATGATATTGCAACGGCAAACCCTGGCAAAACCGGTGTCAATACTCTCAACGAGGGCCTACCTCCTTGTCTGGTTATTTGGTAAACCTCGAGTGCACCGAGTGTGCTGCGACCTATCCGAGCGACGCGCTGATCGGCGTCAGCCCCTGTTGCGGCAAGGTGCTGTTCGCCCGCTACGATCTGGCCAAGATAAGGCGGGAGGTTGACCGGGATGCGCTTGCCAACCGGAGGACCGATATGTGGCGATTCAGTGAATTGCTGCCGGTCCAGGACCCGGACCGCATAGTGTCGTTGGGGGAAGGGGGAACACCGCTACTGGCGGCTAGGGGTTTGGGCCGAAAGCTGGGATTGGAACACCTGTACATCAAAGAAGAGGGTCTCAATCCCACCGGCACGTTTAAAGCCCGGGGGATTTCCGCCGCCGTGGCCCGGGCCGTGGAACTGGGAGCTCCGGGTTTCACCATACCTTCCGCGGGAAATGCAGCCGGCGCCGCGGCGGCCTACTGCGCCCGCGCTGGGCTGCAAGCCAGGGTTTTCATGCCTCAGGACGCCCCCGAAGCCAACAAGAAAGAGTGCATTTTGGCGGGGTCGGACCTCAATTTGGTGGAAGGGCTCATCAGCGATGCCGGAAGGCAGGCGGTCGCGGTCGCCCGAGAACAAAACCTGTTCGACCTTTCCACGCTGAAAGAACCTTACCGGGCCGAGGGCAAGAAGACTATGGGCCTGGAAATAGCAATGCAGTTGGGCTGGAAACTGCCGACTGCCATTGTATATCCCACCGGCGGCGGCACGGGTATCATCGGCATGCAAAAAGGGTTTCAGGAGCTGAGGGAATTGGGTTGGATCGACTCCCCTTCGCCCAAATTCATAGCGGTGCAAGCGGCCGGATGCCAACCCATCGTGAAGGCTTTCGAGCAGGGAGCATTGACCTCCGAGCCCTGGCAGGGCGCCACCACCATAGCCGACGGTTTGAGAGTGCCCTCTCCCTTTGCCGACTACCTGATTCTGCAGGCGATTCGGGAAACCGGCGGGACTGCCCTGGCGGTGGAAGACTCCGATATGGTGGAGGCCATGCGCGAAATGGCTACCTTTGAGGGCATCATTGCCTGCCCTGAAGGCGCGGCAACGCTGGTGGGTTTGAGACATTTGTTGGACCAGGGGTTCCTCGGCCCGGAAGACACCGTCGTGTTGCTTAACACCGGCTCGGGCTACAAGTACCTGCACCTGATTGATGAGGCCTGAAATAGGTCCGCCGCGGCGGACTGTTTCCGGCAACCATGGGCTTCCAGCAACTATGGGCATCCGGCAACTAAGGAGGCGCAGACTTGCAGGTAATTCTTAGCTCTCCACGGGGATTCTGTGCCGGAGTTGTGCGGGCCGTAGAGGTGGTTGAAATCTGCTTGGAGCGCTTCGGGCCCCCGGTTTACGTCAAGCACCAGATTGTCCACAACCCCTACGTCGTTGACGACCTGGAGCGAAAAGGGGCTCGTACGGTGGAGTCGGTGGATGAAGTCCCCGAGGGCGCTCTGGTTGTTTTTTCCGCCCACGGTTCACCGCCCGAAGATTTTCAAAAGGCCAAAGAGCGCAACCTCAGGGTAATCGACGCCGTCTGCCCACTGGTGACCAGGGTCCACAATGAAGCCAAAAAATACCACCGGCAGGGGAAGAAAGTCCTGTTGGTGGGCCATCGGGGGCATCAAGAGGTCCGGGGAACCATGGGACAAGTGGACATGACCCTAATAGACGACACTCCGGGGTCGGTACTCCCATCCTGGAGCCCTGACACCGAAGTGGCGGTCCTGACCCAGACCACTTTGTCGGTGGGAGATACGGGCAACGCCATCAGCGCTATCCAGGGACGTTTTCCCGCCGCCGTGGTCCGGAACGACATCTGCTATGCCACGACCAACCGGCAGGAAGCCGTTACCCGGATGGCCCACCTGGTGGATTTGGTGCTGGTCATTGGGGCACAAAACAGCTCCAACTGCAGCCGTCTGCGAGAGGTTGCCGAGGCCAACAACGTTCCTTCTTACCTCATCAATGGACCCGAGGAAATCGATCCGACTTGGCTCGAAGGCGTACAGAAGGTTGGTGTCACCTCGGGGGCGTCAACACCTGAAGTTTTGGTTGAAGCCGTGATTCAGGCCCTGGCCCCTGAAGAAGTAGTCTTCCTGGAAGGGGCGGATGAGGACGTTGAATTTACCCTGCCCAAGGAATTGCGGGGCTGAAGGCTGATACCCTTTTCCCGGTACTATCTTGAGGCCGATGCTCCAATTCGGGCGTGACATCGATAGCCCGGTTTCCCTAAAACGCCGGGTTCTTTCTCTGCCCTCCCTGGTTTCCTGGGCCCTGGTCGTCGTGTTTCTGGTTTTCTTGCTAACCCGGTTTGACGTAGACCTGGACGGCACTTGGTCGCATATCAGGGGCGGCAACCAGTGGTATGCAGCTGCGGCCCTCCTGGTCCACTACGCAACAGTCCCCTTCCGAGGCGTGCGGTGGCAGAGATTGCTGCACCACGCTCAACCCGAGGGAGACCCCCTACCGGGCGTGGCCTATTGCAGCCAGCTGGTGCTATTGGGCTGGTTTGCCAACTCGGTAGGCTGGCTCCGGGTGGGGGACGCCTATCGCGCCTATCTCTACGTCCAGGAAAACTCGGGATCGTTTGCCCGCACCATCGGTACTATTCTGGCGGAACGTGTCTTGGATACCGTTCTGGTGGCGGCGTTGATCCTGGCGGCCGTGCCCCTGCTGTTGAGCGAGGGCAGCGTTTCATGGATCGTGACGGCCCTGGCCCTGGGTCTTGCCGCCGCCTTACTGCTCGTTTTGGCCGTCCTGGTTGGCGCCCGGAACTACGCCCAAAGGTTTCTGCCGTCCTGGCTGGCGTCGCCCTTCCAACACTTCCAGCAGGGAACGTTGGGGAGTCTCCGGAAAGTGCCTTTGCTGTCGGTCTGGGGGTTGCTGGCCTGGATGTCCGAGATAGCCCGCCTGTACTTTGTGGGGCAGGCCCTGGGTTTGGACCTGAGCATTCCCATGGCAACGTTCATTACCCTGGCCAGCTCCATGCTCACGCTGGTTCCCACGCCTGGCGGATTCGGCGCAGTTGAGCCCGGAGTGTTGGGCCTGTTGCTGCGCCTGACCACCCTTTCTTCCACGGCAGCCACCGCGGTGGTGTTGGTGGACCGGTCAATCAGCTACCTGAGCGTTATCCTAGTGGGGGCCGTGCTGTTTTCGGCGCGTCAGGTCTTCCGCCGGCCCGCGCCTGCCGGAGACCCTACAACCGGCGTTTAAAGTGGGCAAACAGCGTAAGACGCCAGCCCCCGGCAGGTCCTGCGGCGGGTAATCCTACCCGGGCAACCGGCGGCGCCCGTTCCGGGCCAATGTTTCATTATCAAACACACCAGGGGAGAGAGATGCTTTACACGGCCAGCTACTACGCGCCGGAGGATTGGAAGGGCAGGGTATACCGGGTCTCCCGCGGGCATCCCCGGGGAAGAAAGACCCAGTGGGAAACGCTGCCCTTCCTTTACCCAAGCCGCAAGTTGCTCACCACCTACCAGGAAGGCGCGCTGGACTTTGCCGGGTTGCGGGTTGAATACCGAGTGGAGCTAGAGGATAACTGCCAGCGACTGCCGGAGTTCCGGGAATGGTTGGCCGGGGCGGCACTGGAGGAATTCACCCTGTTGTGCTTTGAGAGGGCGGCAGAGCCATGCCACCGGCAAATCCTGGCCCAGTGGCTCCTGGAGACGGTCCCGGGGTTGGAGGCCGGTGGCCTCAGGTAGCGTTTGGGGCAAAGTGTCCAGGGCCCGGTTCTCCGTCGTTCGATAAGCCCGGCCTGGGCTGCCGGACGTCCTGCCTGACGCTTTGGAGTGTGAAACCCGGTTTCAAGTTGCAAGGCTACTCCGCCCTGGGTGGCCGCTCCATTAGTTCCGCCACAGCGTCACGGGGAGATAGGCCCTCGAAAAGCACTCGGTAAGTCGTCTCCGTGATGGGCATTTCCACGTTCAGGTCGGCGGCCATGGTCAGGGCCGCGTTGGTGGTGTTGACCCCCTCGGCAACGTTTTCCATAGACTCGCTGATCTCGGCCCAGGTCCTACCCTGGGCCAGTTGCTGGCCGACATACCGGTTGCGGCTCAACGGGCTGGTGCAGGTTGCCACAAGGTCGCCCATTCCCGCCAGACCGGCGAAGGTGCTGGGTCGGGCCCCGGAGGCGACTCCCAGCCGGGCAATTTCGGCCAGGCCCCTCGTAATGAGCGCCGCCTTGGCATTGTCTCCCGCCCCCAAGCCGTCGGCGATACCCGCTCCGAGGGCGATGATATTCTTCAAGGCGCCGGCCATCTCGACCCCGATAATATCGTCACTGGTGTACACGCGGAATATGTTGGACATCAGGGTAGCCTGGGCGGCTGCGGCGTGGTCGGCACAGGCGCCGGCTACCACTGACGAGGCCGCCATACCCTGGATAATCTCTTTGGCCAGGTTGGGCCCGGAAAGCGCGCAGATGCCGGCGTGCCGGTTCGGGGGCAGCTCTTCCTGGAGAATTTGGCTCATGCGCTTCCCTTCGGGAAGCTCGAGGCCCTTGGAAACGCTCAAGATGGTAGTCCCTGGGGAAACCGCGCCGGCGATTCTCTGAACGTTGGCGCGAAACCGGTGCGAGGGAACGGCGATGATGACCAGACCAGCGGTGGGGATGACCTCATCAACCTCACTGTAGGCAACCACAAGCTCGGGCAGTTCTACCCCGGGCAAAAACCGAGCGTGTCGGCGCTGGGAGTTCAGCGCGTCGGCTTCGGGTTCGTCTCGCACCAATATCCCTACGGGGATACGATTGGCGGTTAGATTGACCGCCAACGTAGTGCCCCACGTCGTGGCGCCCACCACGGCAACCGCGGCGTGCCCGTCCGGGACACGATTCTTCTGAGAATGGTTGTGAGGCTGACGGCTCAAGACAATGCCCGCTGAGGTTTCGATAAGCTGCGGGCAACACCGGCTTCAGCCGGACGATGTTCCCCTGCCCGCTAACGGTCTGCCGGTTGGCTGCCCGGTTCACGCTGCTGTCCAGGGCCTGGCGCGTTGGGGATTTCCTAGCCGGATTTTTCGGCCGGATGGCCCAAGCGGCGTTCGTCTCCCTGACGAATTCGTTGGATATTGTCCCGGTGTTGCCAGATGATGATTGCGCCGCCGATTATTCCGTATAGGGCATAGGTGCTGGAATACATACCCACCAGCACCAGGGCCAGCAGCGAGATGCAACCGCAGATCACGCCGATAATGGACCCCAGGGAGATATACCTGCTGAGCCAGGTCGTCAACAGGAAGCACACGGTGGCGATGGCGGCGGGCAAAGGCGCCATCACCGAAAGCCCGCCCAGGCCGGTGAGGATTCCCCGGCCGCCTTTGAACTGCAGGAAGACCGGCCAATTGTGTCCCACCAACACCAGGATTCCAGCGGCCGCCTCGGCGCCGTCGGCGCCGTCGGAGCCGATTAGCTGACGGGCCAAAATCACCGCCAAAGCTCCCTTGGCAATATCCATGGCCAATGTTGCCGCGGCCAGCTTGCCGCCCCCGGTGCGCAGTACGTTGGACATTCCGGTGCGACCGCTGCCATACTCTCGAACGTCGACTCCGGAGTGGGCCCGGAGCAGCAGGTATCCCACCGGAACGGAACCCAGCAAATATGACAAGACCAGTACCACCAGGTACTTGACCCACAGGGGTTGTCCGCCCACGGTGAGCAACGCGGCAACCACTCCAGCAGCCAGAATCGGCAGCATGGCGAGCAAGATGTAATTGGAAAAATTGGTCCGGTTCACTTGGCCTTAAACACCATTTTCAAATGGGTGTGGTTGAATCCGAACTTGTCCCGCAACCGGTTTTCCAGGTAGCGCTGATAGGAAAAGTGTACCAGGCTTGGGTTGTCAACCGTGAATAGAAACGTCGGCGGGTCCACCTCGGCCTGTTCCAGGCGGTGGAATCGCACTCGTTTGCCGCGGCCCCCCTTGACGCTGGGCGGAGTGTGGGCGGCCAGGGCCGAGGCCAACTCGTACTGCAACTCCCTTTGGGGCACCCGGCGGCGGCGTTCTTGGGACAACTGTATCACTCCGCGCATCAGTTCGGATATACCCTGGCCGTGCAGCGCGGAGGTGAAGAAGATGGGCACGTAGGGTATGAAGTGCAGCCGCTGCCGCACGATTTCGGCGGCCCGTTCCATGGCCCGGCGGCTGCCGTCGGGGTCCAGGTCCCACTTGTTTACCACCACCACCAGGCCCCGGCAGAGTTCCCAGGCCAAGCCGGCAATGTGGGCGTCTTGGGCAGTGGCTTCTTCGGTAGCGTCGGTGACCAGCAAGGCGATGTGCGCCCTGTTGACCGCGTTGACCGCTCGGATAACGCTGTATTTCTCAATACCGGGCTGCACCTGGCCGGGGCGTCGGATACCCGCGGTGTCGATGATGACGAATTCCTGGCCGCGGTACACAAAAGAGGCATCTATCGCGTCCCGGGTAGTGCCGGCCGTGCCGCTGACAATCGACCGGTCCTGGCCCAGAATGGTGTTGACCAATTGGGACTTGCCAACGTTGGTGCGTCCCACGATTGCCAGGTCGATCTGATCGCTCCTCGTTGGTTTTGCCCCGGCATCCGCTTCCTCATCGTCCGGATCCGATGTTGCCTTGGGGCCCGTCCAAGGGAAATGCGAGACCATCAACTCCATGAGGTCTTGAACCCCGTGATTGTGGTAAGCGCTGATCAGCATTGGGTCGGCCATGCCAAGGGAATAAAACTCGGGTCCGCCCAGGCTTCTGGCGTCGTTATCCACTTTGTTTACGGCTAAAATTACCGGCTTATCAGATTTTCGCAACCGGTCTGCCAGAAATTCATCAGTGGGGGTCACGCCGTCATTGGCATCGGCCAAGAAGACAATCAGGTCGGCGCCGGCCATGGCCATGTCCGCCTGCTCTTGCACCTGTTCTCGAATTTCCCCCTCCGGGTTGAATTCCAAGCCTCCCGTATCGATGAGGATGAATGGCCGGCCTTCCCACTGGGCTTGGGCCATCAGCCGGTCCCGCGTAGTGCCCGCCACGTCGCTGACGATGGCCTGGCGCCGGCCCATAATCCGGTTGAAAAGAGAGGACTTGCCGACGTTGGGGCGGCCAACGATGGCGACAATCGGCAGGCGCGTCGGGTTGTTCCGTACGTCGACTGGAGTAGTGTCAACGGGGTCTAGACCCGCAGCTATTTGAGATTGTGGTGTCTTTGGCATGTTGAAGCCGAAGGCTGTTTGAGTGATTCGAGCGGCTCGCGGCGGCTCACCCGGCGGTCAGTTGGCAAATAGGAACTCAAGGATGGCTTTCTGCCCGTGGAGGCGATTGTTGGCCTGATTGTAGGCCACGGACTGTGGATGCTCCAGCATGCCCAGAGAAACCTCTTCACCGTAGTGAGCGGGCATGTCATGCATGAAGATGGCCCCGGGTTTTGCCTGGGATAACAGGTCCGGGTCCACCGTAAACCCCTGGAAATCCCGGCGACGGACCGCGGCGTCAGCCTCTTGGCCCATGCTGGTCCAAGTGTCAGTGTACACCACGTCGGCTCCGGATACCGCCGCCGCCGGCTCGTCAAGGTCCAACACCTCCGCTTTGGTGTGGCCGTATTGCGCGGCCAGACGGCGTCCCAAGTCCAGTGATTCTCGGTCCAGGTGATAGTCCTTATGATTCGGCGGGGAGGCGATGGCGAAGCTAATTCCCAGGGGAGGCAGTCCCAGGCAGAGGCTCCGGGCGACATTATTGCCGTCGCCGATAAACCCGAGCTTCAACCCGGCGAGGTCTCCCTGGTGTTCCTGAATGGTCACCAAATCAGCGATGGTCTGGCAGGGGTGTTCCAGGTCGGAGAGGGCGTTGATCACCGGGGCCGCCGAATACTCGGCCAGTTCCACCAGGTCCTGGTGTCGGTTCACCCTGGCGATGATACAGTCCACGAAACCGGATAGGACCCGGGCCACGTCGGGTACGGTCTCCCGGGTCCCCAGACCTACCTCCTCCGGGGACAGGTAAATGGCGTTGCCACCCAGTTGGTTTATTCCGACCTCAAAGCTGACCTTGGTGCGTAGGGACGGTTTTTCGAAGAGAAGCGCAACGTTTTTCCCAGCCAAAGGCCGGCTGAGTTCCCCTTCTTTCATCCGCCGAGCCCGTTGGATTATGTGGCTGGATTCTTCGGCGGTGAAATCGGTGATGGAAATCAGGTGTCTAATCTCTGCCATTTCCCCCTACTTCTCCGGCGGGTTTGATAATAGCCTATGTGTAAGCGGCGTTCAAGCTGGCAGGGGTTGTCAGCACGGCCACATCTGCTATCATTCTTGGCAAAGCGCCGGGCTTTCTGCGCCCGGATGAATTCGTAATCGCGAGAATCAGGGAGAGTTTTTGATGGCGAGTCCTAGCCTTCAACCCGGGTTGAAGGGGCGACGGGAGACGGTAGTTTCCGAGACCAACATCGCTCCTCACGTAAGAAAATTCAGCACTCCATCTATGATCAGGCTGATGGAAGGAGCGTCTTCGGCCGCGATTGAGCAGCATTTGCCCGAAGGCCATGTTTCGGTGGGCTTTGAGGTCAATATAAGGCACGTGGCTCCGGCAGACATCGGGGCCACGGTCACTGCATACTCCGAGCTGTTGGAAGTGGACCGGCACCACCTGGCCTTTAAGGTTGAGGCCTACGACGGGACTCGCAAAATAGGCGAAGGCACCCACCGCCGCACCGTGATTTCTCTCAACAAGTAACTTAGCGGGCCGTCATCGGCGGGGGCCTGCCCCGTGTTAAAATCGGACCTGGACCAGGTGTTCCGATTTCCGAACTACTGCATTGGGATGGAGCAGCCAGCATGGCCAATATGGAGCATGTCCAAATAGCGAAGAAGGGCCGAAACGCCGTCGCCGAGTGGCGTGAGCAGAACCCGGGCCAATCGCTCGACCTGAATGGCGCGTACATGAGCCACGTGCGAATGCCCCAGGTTGACCTTCACGGCACCGATATGAGGGACTCGGACCTGATGGGCGCCATGTTGCGAAGGGCGAACCTATCCGGTTGCCACCTCAACCCCTCCCACCTTTACCGGGCAGTCCTGATTGAGGCGGACCTGAGCCGCTCCTTGTTGAACGGCGCCAACCTGCGTGGGGCAAACCTCACCGACGCCGACCTTTCGGGCGCAGACCTTGACCGGGCGGTTTTGTCCGACGCAAAACTCAACCGGGCCAAGCTGGCCGGTGTTAACCTGTCCCGTGCTAACCTGGTGGGGGCCGACCTCACCGGCGCCGACCTGACCAACGCCAACTTGAACGGCGCTGCTCTGGTCCGCACCAACCTGACCAACGCACGATTGAGTGGCGCCGACCTGTACGAGGCCGTCTTCAACAACCCGGATTTGGACAGTGCCGATTTTGGCGGTTCCATCGTCGGCTACACGGCGTTCCAGAATTGCGACCTGAGCGTCGCCCTCGGGTTGGACCAAGTTCGCCACGACGCCCCCAGCACCATCGGCATCGACACGCTTTGCCGGTCCGGCGGCAACATTTTGGACGAATTCTTGCGGGAAGCCGGAGTGCCCGAGCAGGTTTGCGCCTTTCAGGAGTCGCTTAAACAGGCGCCTCCGGTGTCCGGAGATTGCTTTATCTCGTGCTCAACCGACGACGTGCCCTACGCCCACAATTTGCAGATCGAGTTGCGAGATTTGGGCGTGCGAAGCTGGCTGTTCCCCGAAAATGCCCGGGGCTCTGCGCTGGTGGAACGCCACAGCACCTCAGACCAGGAGGAAGTGGAGCGGTGGGTGCGGTCCTACGACAAGCTCATCGTGATTTTCACCGAGCAGGCCCTGAATAGCGAGACGATCCGCAACGATATCATCAAGGCCCAGGAACAGCAGCAATCCCTGGACCAGTGGTGCATGCTCCTGGTGGCGCCGGCCGGCTCGATCGCCAATAGCCGTAACCGCCTGGCTCAGACTCTGAATCGCGAGAACCTGGTCTTCCATCTGCCGGAAAGCGCGAAGCAGTCGGAAGAGTACGCCAAGGATATTGCCCGGTTGGCTGAGGCGTTGAAGCAGAACGAGCCTGCAGCGGCCGGCGTCCCCAAGTTTGACAGCTTTCAACTGTAAGGTCGGCCCACCGCGGCCTTTACGGGCATTCCCGACCACATAGAGCCCGGCTGCTATGGGTTCCCGGCTTTGGTTCACACCGGGCTAATTTCAAGCCCTGCGTCCGTCGCCGCTCCGACTAACCGGTCCTCGCATATATCGGCTCCCGCTCGCGATTCCAAAACGCTGTTGAGCGTTGTCCACGAAGACTCGAGGCCGACGAGTGTCGGCATCATTGAGTCCGGAGCCTGCGTAAACATAGAAACCGGCCCCACCCGTATTCCAGGGGTGGGGCCGGTTCTTTAGGATCCGGATAGGCAGAGTGGGGCGACTAGATGTAGTCGACCTCTTCCATCATTTCCAGGTTGTCCCGGCTTTGCGACAGGCCTAGCTCGACCTGTTGCTTCAACGACTGGAGCAGCTCCTCGGAGATTACTCCGCCGGCAGCCTTGGCCTGTTCGCGGAAGCTGTCGAACGCCCACTCTTCGGTGTCGCCGTGAGGCATCTCGAAGAAGCCACGCTCGAATACCGGCAGCTCGCCGGGGCCGAAGTAGCCCTTGCCTTCCAAGCTAAAGCCTTCCAGGTCGTGGGTGCCCTTGCCGAGAACCTGTCCGGTCTGGGCGTAGTGCTCCATGACGTTCTGCATCCCGTACTTCTGCACCGGGCAGACCTTCATGCAGACACCGCAACCGAGGTAGCGGGCCATTACCGGGCGGCAGCGCTTGAAGTACAACTTGTTCTTTTCGAGTCCCCTCCACCAGATCTTGTCACGCATCAGAGCGCGGCCGGGGCAGCGGTTCACGCAGACCTGGCAAACCTGGCAGAAAGCGTGGATTCCGTAGTCCACCGGCTCGTCGTGCGTTACCGAGGCGTCGGTGGTGATCATCATCAGGCGGCAGCGAGACCCTTCATGGGGGGTCAACAGATAGCCGCAAGCGCCCAACTGGCCCAGGCCCGCTTCCACGAACATGGGGATGTAGGGGCCGGTGTTGTCGTTGGGGCTATGCACCTGGGCGCGATATCCCAGGGAGTTGATGAACCGTCCCAACTCCAGACCGGCGGCGCCTTCGGTGCGATAGGTGCTGGAGTGCACGATCTCGGCGTCCACACTGGGAATCGTTTGTGTAGGCTCGAAGTCCTGCTCGTAGGCCAGGCAAATGACGTTGGGGAACTTCACCCAGTCCTTCTTGCTGGCATAGGTGTACCGGTGGTCGTAGGCAGTGATACCGACTTCCAAGAAGCCCAGGTCGCGGGCCTTGTTCTTGATCTGCTCGGTTACGTCCTCGCCGGTCGCTTCACCGGTGGGCTGCTGCTCTCCCGTCAACCGGGCAGCCATAATCAAAGGGCGGTTGAGCTTGTCATGCTCTTTGCGTATTTCCCGCATTTCGACGTGGTTGTCACGCAGGCCATTGGCCCAATCTCGGGACGCTCGCTCGGTGATGTTCTGGGTTTCCAGGGGGTATTCCCTGGCATACCAGTCTACTTCACGGTAATTCAGGGGTATGCCGGGGACTGTTTCAAGCTCTTCGGGCACGGGTATGGTTACCGGGGCATCGTTACGGTTCTTTCCAGGCCGGACGACCTCATGGCCGATTTTTAGCATACCTTCTCCTCCCAATGGGAATAGGGACTCCGCTTCAAGTCTTGGCCCCAACATTAGTGGTTGGCAATTTATTTGTCAAGCCTATGACCCGCGCCTTTTGGTATTCGAATCGCGAATAGTTTACAAGAGAGAATATGATACTCCCCGGGAGTACCGGGGCCGGTGCTTGGCCGTGGTGCGAGGTGGGGTCGCCGGCTGAATGGTTCCTTCACAAAAAGACCCGCTCCAAATGTTGGAGCGGGTCTTGGTCATCCGTAGCGTACGAGCCGTCAGGCGCCGGCCTGCGCCTTCCGAAGGCGGCTAGATGTAGTCGGCGTCCTGGTCCATCATGACCAACTGGTCGGTGGTCTCACGGGACAGGCTCTTGTTCATTTCCGCTTTGAACTCGGTCAGAAGCTCATCCGTGACAACGCCGCCCGCGGCCTTGGCCTTGTCCCGGAAGTTGTCGAACGCCCACTCAAAGTCGTCGCCGTGGGGCATCTGGAAGAAGTCACGGTCGAAGGCCGGCAACTCGCCGGGGCCGAAGTAGCCCTTGCCGTCCAGGCTGTAGCCTTCCAGGTCGTGAGTGCCTTTGCCCAGCACCTGGCCCGTCTCGGCGTAGTGGTCCATGACGTTCTTCAGGCCGTATTTCTGGACCGGGCAGACCTTCATACAGACACCGCAGCCCAGGTACCGGGCCATCACCGGGCGGCAGCGCTTGAAGTACAACTTGTTCTTTTCAATTCCACGCCACCAGATCTTGTCGCGCATCAGGGCGCGGCCGGGACAGCGGTTCACGCAGACCTGGCAGACCTGGCAGAGGGCATGGATGCCGTAGTCGACCGGCTCGTCATGGGTCACCTTGGCGTCGGTGGTTACCGAAACCAGGCGGCAACGACTGCCGACGTGGGGAGTCAGCAGGTATCCGCAGGCTCCCAACTGGCCCAAGCCAGCGGCGACGAACATTGGAATGTACGGCCCCGGGGAATCGCCGGAACCCGTGACCTGGGCGTGGTAGCCCAAACCCCGGATGAAGTTGCCCAGTTCCAGCGCCGCCGCGCCCTCGGTGCGGTAGGTGCTGGAGTGGACGATCTCGGCGTCCACGCTGGGGATGGTCTGGGTGGGCTCAAAGTCCTGCTCGTAAGCCAGGCAAATAATGTTGGGGTAGTAAGTGGTGGCGTCTTTCTTGCTGGAGTAGGTATACCGGTGGTCGAAGGCGGTCAGACCCACCTCAATGAAACCCAACTCTCTGGCCTTGTTCTTGATGGCTTCGGTGACGTCCTCACCTGTGGACTCGGCGGTGGGCTCTAGCCCGGCAGTGAGCCGGCAAGACATCACCAGCGCCCGGTTCAGCTTTTCATGCTCTTTCCGAATCTCCCGCATCTCGGCATGAGTGTCCCGCAGCGTGTTCGCCCAATCGCGGGATGCCCGCTCGGTGATGTTCATGCTCTCCAACGGGTACTCTCTGGCGTACCAGTCAACCTCCCGGTGGTTGAGGGGAATACCGGGCACAGTTTCCAGTTCCTCGGGTATTTGAATGGTAACCGGGGACTCATCGAGGCTGGGTCCCGGGCGTAGTACCTCATGGCCTATCTTGAGCATCTTTGTCCTCCTATCTTTCGGAAAACGTTGGACCGGTGAATCGCGAGGTTGCTTACGCTAAGAATAGCGACTCGTAGCAATTGCTAAAAGATAACCACGGCCACTTTATTTGTCAAGCAAAATCAAGGGTAGAATCTGAATTGCAATCGGCGCCGCACAAAATGGACGGAAAACGCAGTTTGTTAGCTGTCTGATAGCGGTTTACGGCTGTACTTACCACAGACGGTGGACGCCGAAGTGGTCGAAGACGAGATCGTTGGAAACGAGGAGAAGGTTGGCCGAGAGGGCCTGGGCGATGAGCATTCTATCGAAGGGGTCTCGGTGGGCGCCCGGTAGTGACCCGGCCCGGGCAGCGTCGTTGACGGTTACCGGCAACTCCCGGAAGTCCTGGGCGGCGATGGCCCTGCCAACGTCCAAGGCAACAGTCCCGGCGCCGGGGAGTTTGCCCAGCCGGTGTTTGGTGGCAATCTCCCAAGCCGAAGCAGCGCTGACCAGGATTTCGTTCTCTTCGTCGGCTATGGCCCGGCGGGCGGTTGGCGGCAGTTGACGGTTGCCGGCCAGCCACCACAGGAAGGCGTGGGTGTCCAACAGGAGTCGCAGGGATTATGCTTCCCAGGCCGTCAGCTCTTCCTCGGGCAAAGGGTCGAAGAAACTGTCGTCCACGGTGATTTGCCCCGCCATGGCGCCGAACTGGCGTTTGCCCCGGCCCTGGCACCCTACCAAGCGAGCCACCGGCTTCCCGTTGCGGGCAATGACCACGTCCTCTCCGGACTCGACCTGCGCCAATAACTGCGACAGGCGGGTCTTGGCTTCGTGCACGTTTACTATGACCACGACCGGCTCCCTGGAACACGTTCTTGGCTAAGCATATCCCTAAGATTGCCCCTGGTCGACCTTCATCCGGCTGCCAACCATCGCCGCTAAGTTAGGGATTGACTTAGCTAAGTATATAGCTAAATAGGCCCAGCGTCAACCCGAACACCCAGCATGAGCGTCATCTTAACGCCCTGTCCGGCGGGCGATCATCGCTTCAGCCAGGGGGCTAGCTCCGGAGCGCACCGACACGTTGACCAACGAAGGCTTTCCCGAAGCCAGCGCCCGTTCCACTGCGGGGGAAACGTCGGCCGGGTTTTCGACGTACTCGGCGTATCCGCCGATGGCCTCCACCATCTGGTCGTAACGGATGAACCGCAGGTCGGTCCCTACCGCCCGGTTGTAGTAGGCCATCTGGAAGGTTTTATCAATTCCCCAGGTGGAGTCATTACCCATCACCACCGTCATGGGGATGTTGTGGCGGATGCAAGTGTCGTACTCCATCGCGTAAAACCCAAAGGAGCCGTCCCCCATGAAAACCAGCACCTTACTGTCGGGGTAGGCCAGCTTGGCCGCCATGCCGTAGGGGATGCCGGCGCCCAGGTGGCTGAGTGGACCCAACCGGGTGAAGTGGCCGGGTTTGCGGGCCTTGAAATAACACCGTCCCCATTGAACGTAGTCTCCTCCATCCAACACGATCACGGTGTCGCGGTCCACAAGATGCTCAATCCGGGTAAAAACGTCCAACGGATGCATCGGGGACTCCCCGGTGGCCCGGGATTCCAGGCTGGCCTGCCAGGCCGAACGGTCCTCACGCAGTTGGTCCAACCAGGAACCAATGTCCGCGCCCGGCGTTTTCCCGGCGACGGCGGTGATCTGCTCGACGATGGCCCCCAGGTCTCCCAATAGACCCACCGACGCGCCCCGGTTGCGGCCGATTTCCGCCTCTGAAGCGTCGGCTTGAATCAACTTGGCGTCGGCGCCGAAAACTCGTCCGTACCCGTATCGGTGGTCCAGGCGCTTGCCCAGCAGAAGCACAACGTCGGCTTCCCGAAACCTCCGGGCGGCGGGGTTGAGCGAACCATCGGCGTATCCAAAGCACAGCGGGTGTTCGTCGTCCAGGACGCCTCTGGCCTGTTCCACGGTGAAAACGGGGATTCCGGTGGCTTCGGCCAGTTTCTCCATCTGTTCCGGCGAAACCGAATACCTGGCGGGGTTTCCGGCGATTATCACCGGACGTTGCGCCCGCCGCAGCATGGCGGCGGCCTGGTCGATCAAAGCCGAGTCGGCCATCGACTTGCCGTGGTTGCGGTATTCCGTAGGCAGGTAGGGCGGCAGTTCTTCTTCGCTGATCTCCTGCTCTTGAATATCGAGGGGCAGGGTCAAATGCACCGGGCCGGGCCGTCCGGACATAGCGGTTCGAAATGCCGTTGCCACAAATTCGGGGATCCGGCGACGATCGTGAATCAGCCAGGACCCCTTGGTTACCGGGGCTGCCATCTCTATCTGGTTTATTTCCTGGAAGGAGCCCATCCCCTTTTCGGGCAACTCGGCGCACCCGGCGATGAACACCACCGGGCTTTCTGCGGTGTAGACGGCGGGCAGGGCTGAAATAGCATTGGAAAACCCCGGCCCTCCGGTGAAAATCCCCGCTGCGGGCCGCCCGGTGATGCGCGCATAACCATCGGCCATGTGCAGAGCCGCGCCCTCATGCCGGCAGTCGATAAACTCAATCCCCTCATCGGCGGCCGCGTCCACCAAAGGAAGTACGGTGTCCCCCACGATGGTAAACACCTTTTGAATACCCTCTTGCTTCAAACACCTTACAAAAAGGTGGGCGCCGGTGAGCTTAGCCATTGGCGGTCTCCTATATTTTGGTCAACCCCGCGACAGGAACGGGCGCAGCGGGGTTTGGTTTTCCGGGTAGAGCTTACAGTCCGAGGTCTACGCCGTCCACCCCATCGCCCGGTCAATCAGGCCAATCGCATTCTAACGTGACCGGCTAATCCTGCATTCGAGTGATGCTTGATCGCCTTTTATCCAACCGTGCCGGCGACGGACCACCTCAGCGGATGCTGGCGGCTGGCGTTCCATATACAATTGCACGATCCACCAAACGGACGGACCTCCTCGCCGTATTGGGCGTCCTTGGCTGTGTTAATCTGGAAATTCCCGTGGTTCGTGGCTCCTGGGCGGCGGTCATGGCCCGGATGAACCCCGGCGGCGAGAAAAACATGGGCACACTTTTCGTTGTAGGAACACCCATAGGCAACCTTGAAGACCTGACCGCCCGGTCGGCCCGCGTCTTGGGGCAGGTGGATCTGGTTGCCGCCGAGGATACCCGGGTTACGCGCCGGTTGCTGAATCACCTTGGGATCAAGGTGCGGGTTACCAGCTACCATCAACACAACCGGTTGCGCCGGATTCCCGCGCTTTTGGAAGCCCTCGCCGTCGGGGACGTGGCCCTGGTCACCGATGCCGGAATGCCCGGAGTCAGCGACCCCGGCGCCGAGTTGGTGGCCCAGGCATCGGCCAATGGATTCGCCGTGGATGTCGCTCCGGGGGTTTCCTCGGTTACCACCGCGGTGGCCGTCTCGGGCCTGAACTCCGACTCCTTCTTGTTCCTGGGATTTCTGCCTCGCCAGGCCAAAAGACGCCGGGAGCGGCTGGAATCGGTAGCGAATGCCGTCGACACTTTGGTAATCATGGAGGCCCCCCACCGCGTGGCGGCGACCTTGGCGGACCTTTTGACCGTGCTTGGCGATCGCCCAGTGGCAGTGTGCCGGGAGTTGACCAAGCTTCACCAGGAGGTTTTCCGGGGGGCTTTATCCCAGGCCAAGGACCACTTCACCACGCCCCGGGGCGAGTTCGTGGTGGTGGTGGCCGGAGCGGACGGCGGAGATTCCGGGTCGACAGGTTCCCGGCGCACGCCGCAAGAAGGCACGGTGGAAGAAGCGATTTCCCGCCTGGCCGAGCTCAGGCAAGCCGGCGCCGCTCCCCAGGAGGCGATTGCCGCTGTCAGCGAGGCTACCGGCAGATCCAGGAACGATCTGTACCGCCTGTGGCTTCAGCTTCCCTAGAATCGCTGGGCAATCCCATCTTAATTCTTGCGTTCATCCTTCAAACGTGACTCCTCCCGACATCCCCGGTTGACCAAGACTGGAACCGCTCGATTACGGCCAGTGCTAAACCTGAGGCCGATTGAGTTGCGATTGCCATGGATCGATCTCGGATAATTGACTACAAGACGTCAAGGTCGGCGTGGTTTTGATCCGGCCACTCCTGAAAGGAAGGTTTGCCTCCTCGTTCTTCTGGAGGATCCCTTTACCGCAAACAGGGTAGAAGCCGGACCCACTGTTCTTGTTCCCCGGTCTAGGGCCCAATAGGGAAACGACCGCTTTGCTTGGGGCTGGCAAACTGAAGACGCACTTAGATGCCTCGTCGGCTGGCCATTGTCTAGTCTTGTCTTTGACACAATTCCCGGGCCGTCCACATGTGGAGAAGTATTTATCATTGCCGGGTGTCTAACGCCCCTTGAGGTTCCAAGGTATCTTCGGTATCTTCCCATCCTTGTTGATGGACAAATTCTCATCACGTCCAGAACCCTTACGATCTCTTTGCTCGAATGCCTTCCAAGCCTGTCTCCTGGGGTCCAGACAGCACCCCACCTCCTTCTAACCGCCCACCAACTCTATGCGGTCTCCGTAGCGGCGAAAGTCTGCAGTGTTGAACGTCAACAGCCTACGCTCCCCGTGGGCCAGCATGGTTGCCACGATGTTGGCGTCATGAATCTGCCGTCCTCCCACGGGAACTTCACGACACAGCGCCAACAATCTGTCGGTCACCGCGGGTCCGTCCTCAAGTATCTCGAATGCGTCGGCGAACCGTTCCACGTCTGCCAGAGCCTCTTCACGGGTAATACCGACCGCCCACGGTTGCGGGCGGGTGACCACCGCTAGGTACTCCCGCAACACCTGGCGGTTGATTCTCAACGGTTCAGCGTCTCGAAAGGCCATCTCCAACTCTGCCCTGGCGGTGTCGTGGTCCGGGGCCTCAAGTATGCGGCCGTTGACCAGGACGTTGGTGTCGAGAAACATCGCCTGATTAAATCCTTTCCTCGTAGATGTCCTCCCGGCTGAGCCCCAGGCCTTCCGGCCAAGTTCCGGCGGAGTGGACGGGCACTACTTCGTCGAGGCTAAGCCTTCGCACTGTCTTTGATAGTATTCGACGCAACAGCAGCGTCTCGCTGCCCATATCAACATCCGCCGTCTCCCATCCGGCGGCGCTCCAGGCAAGAGCTTGGCTATGGCCGTTGCCGCCCCCCTGATTCGACCACCAGGGTCGGTGAAGCCGTGCGGACGTGGGCAACTCGAAACCGATGATTGACTCGATCTCGTCGAAGGAAGTCCTCCACTCCTGGGTGGCAAGGCCGCATAGGTGCGTATAAAGTCTCTGGTACTTGCCACGGACCGCCATCTCCCGGTACTTCCGGTCCCGGTCTATCGCCATGCCAAGCCTCCGTGTCATTGCCCAATGCTGCGAATCTGCCGCATAATACCATTTTAGTTAGTTAGTGTTAGAGGAGCAAGCACGGAGAGCCGGGCAGTCCTGTCTTAATTTTCGACCGCATCCCTCAACGTGACTCCTCGCAAAATCCAGAGTTGACGAGGACTGGAACCGCGGGATTGCAGCCCGTGCTAAAGCGGAGCCCAAATAACATGCGATTGCCCGGTAAAATCTTCCCATATCCGGTTCGACAATGGGATACATCCGATAATATCACGTTGACGCATACTGATTGGCCCTTGTAGCATTGCTCTCGGCTCACTCCAAGGGCCGCGTAGATTCAACGCATACATTCAAGTGGATTCAACCCGGGAAGCCAATCGGCGTTCCGACTCTATTAGGTTATGGTTCAAGTAGACCCCCAAGTTCAACCAACCTCGGAGCAATCTCCAAGCAGCGGATTTCCTCCCCGGAATGTCTTTTACGGATGGTGGCTTGTCGCCCTTGGCGGATTTGTCATGGCCATCTCCACGGTCCCGCTGTTTCACGCTATGGGCGTGTGGGCGGTGGCCCTGGAGAGCCAGTTCCACTGGACCCGCACCCAACTCGGCTTCGCCCTTACCTTCACCCGAATTGAAGGCGGGCTCATGGGCCCGATTGAAGGATACCTGACGGACAAGGTGGGCACCCGGCGCATGGTGCTGGTAGGCCTGCTCATCTTGGGGTTTGGCTTCCTGCTCTTCGGCCGGGTGGAGAACCTGTGGATGTTCTACCTGGCCTACATCGTGATGGCATTTGGGCAGGGGCTGGGGAGTTGGGTCCCGATTATGACGCTGCTCAACCACTGGTTCCAGCGGCGCAGAGCCACCGCCATCAGCCGGGCCAACGTCATCAGCAGATTGGGAGCGTTGGCGCTAGTGCCGGCCCTCGCCTGGGCAGTAGACCCGGACCACGTCCGACTGGGTTGGAGCCTTACCGCCACCTGCGTCGGCATATTCATCCTGGCGATCGCTTTTCCCCTGACGAGGATGATTCGCAACCAACCCCAAGAGTATGGGATGTGGCCCGATGGCGTTCCGCCTGCCGAGGAAACGCCGCAGCCCGGACCCGTCCGGGAGGCCAGGGCTCCCGCCAACAGCGATGGGGACTTCACCGCGGTCCAAGCCTTGAAGACGCCGGCTTTCTGGCTGATTGCCGCAGGCCACGGCTTCGTGTCCATGGTGATGTTGGCCGTGCTATCCCACCTTGGGCTGATGATGAAAGACCAGGGATTCACCCTGCAGACCACCGCTTGGTTGGTGACGGGATACACCCTCGTCGCCACGGTCTTTCAGTTGGTGGGTGGGTACGTGGGCGATAAGATCCCCGTCCGACTTGCCCTGTTCGGATTCACGACAATTCAGGCGGCGGGGGTAGTGGTGTTGACCCTTGCCAACAGCATTACGACCTTGAGCATTTTCGCCGTCATGTTTGGCATCGGCATGGGAGGCCGCAACCCTCTGACCGTTTCGATAAGGGGCGACTACTTCGGCAGAAGGTCCTTCGGCAAGATACTGGGCCTTTCCACCGTGCCGATGAACATACTGTTGCTGATTTCGTCGCCCCTGGCCGGGTATATGCGGGACGTACAGGGCACCTATACCGACGCATTCCTGCTGCTGGCGGCCTTGAACTTCCTGGGCGGCCTGTGCTTCCTGGCAGCCAAGAGGCCCCGTTGGCCTTCCCCGGCCCCAACCCGGAGTTGACCCGCTTGGCCACCCCGCGGCCAAGCGGTCGGTCTAACCTTCGAAAACCTCTATGGAAGTGATTCCCAGCCGTTCCGTGGGCGAGGAATTTTCCCTGCCGGCGACCGGGGAAGTTGCCAGGGCATCCAGCACGTCCAGGCCTTCGGTAAGCATGCCGAATATGGTGTAGTTGGGCGCCAGTCCAACGTCGTCGCCGTGGACGATGAAGAACTGGCTCCCGTTGGTGTTGGGCCCCGCGTTTGCCATGGCCAGGGTCCCCTTGGTGTAACTCCGGGTAACCTTCTCGTCCTGGAAACGATAACCGGGACCGCCGGTGCCATCGCCCTTGGGGCAGCCGCCTTGGACCATGAAGTCTTTGATGACCCGGTGAAACCCGCCGCCGGTATAAAACCCCTCCCTGGCCAAGAACACGAAGTTGTTGACTGTGGTAGGCGCATCGGCCGGGAGCAACTCCAGCGACATGTCGCCTTTGTCGGTATGGATGGTGGCCGTGTACTTGATCGATGGGTCTATAGTCATTTCCGGCGGACTGGAATACTGCTGGGTCATGTCTTTTCCTCCGGCGTACGGGTACGCCCTTCAAAATTTGGTGAAGTGAAATCGGCGGGTTCCACGCGAAGGGGCGAGATTTAAACTCGCCCCTTCGCCGATTGTACCAACTCCTGCCTTTTCGGAGAGCTTTAAGACGGCTCGTCTATCCTCGCCGGTGGGTCTTGGTTTCAGCCCAAGCGGCGATTTTGGGAATCGCGGCATCCACAACCTGTTGGTCCAGGCTGCGTGCAATGTCTTCAGCCTCGCACCGGATAAGCATGATGGGCAGCCGGTTCTTGATCTTGTCCAGGGTCCATGCCACGGGCTCTCCCTCGGCGGTGAAGTCCAGGAATACCCGCTCGTTCTTCTTCAAAGTGGCGTTTCGGTAGTGGTAATGGGGAGCCACTTTGAAGCAGTCAAACCGCAAGAGCTCCTTGTCATGTCCGGGCAAGTCGTTTCCGTAAACGTGAATACACACGCCTTCTTCCTCTCCGTCGCGAAGGATTCGATACTCCAACCCGAATGTGACCGGTCCGGCCTGAATCAGCTCCTCGGCGCCTCCGGTTTCGCCCCCCATTTGGGCGTGCATTACCTGTTCTGTCATCCGGCACACCTCCTGTTCACGGTTAGTCTTGGAAAACCTCCCAGCCCTTGGGCTAGGCGTCGATTATACTCCCGGCGCGGCTTTGCACAAACAATGTTTGTTAGTCCTCTTTGGGGATTATGTCATCGTTTTACCCACAGGCGTGAATTCCGGGAAAAACTCGGAGGTGTCCGCTGGACCGCTGGCTGAGTTTTCCCCACTTTGAAAAAACACGAGCCATAACGCCTGCTGTTAGAGTGGGTGGCTCAAGCTTCGGCGCGCCGCCGTCGTCTCTACGCCGGCACGCGCAGCTGTTGTGAAAGCTATTGAAGTCCCACTTTGAGTTCGCGAACCCGGGCCGGTGATATTGGGAAGGAAATAGCCCTGCGGTTCTACCGCGCTGAACGGCAGAGCTGCCCCCAGGCCAGGCGGGCCGCCCGTTTGAGCATGGGCAGGGTTTTTGTGCTGCCCAGCGGCCTGCCGGGCGGTTGCTCAGCCCCACCAGCATGGAGGTGTGGGCAGCAAGTTAGGCAGAGCGCAACGGCCCAGGGCCAGCACGGCATCCCGTAATTGTCCATAGGTGGAAGGTTGACGCACTCGCTTCCACGTTGTTGACAACAGGTGATGGAATGCCGCGGCCTTGGAACTAAATGAGGAGAGAGGGGATCATGAAGTGTTCTTGGTTCGACCCTGGCGGGACCTAATTTCAGAACTTGATCCCTGAAAATGAGGAACGCCGCCGGTTGTGACGGCGGCGCGCTCACCGGGGGATCCACAGGAGTCCATTGCCGGGGAACGACAACGGGCCTAGCCTGACGCTCGTAAGCGATGCGAGCAAGCTAGGCCCAAAGGTACCCTTTTGTCAAGTCCCCGTCCGGAAATCGCCGGGGACTTTTTTGTCTCCGTCATCAGAGGATTTGAGTTGACTGGGAGATTATTTCACATGAAAAGGGGTTTTATTACTGGAGGAATCTCAGAGGTAGACGAGGAGATCGGAGGTACTCCGGGTTCGGATCTGCCGGGGCCGGGGTATATCCAGGAGTCAAAAGGATGGATCTGTGAGATTTCTGCGCCCGGTGTGGTGGACAGGCGATTTCGTTAGGTGCAACCCAAGGGCGCGTCGATTTGGGGTAGGCGCTCTTTCTTAACCTCGCGCCGGTTTATCCACCAACAGACGCCGAATGTAGTCACCGCGCAGACCACTATGGTTATCCTCCAGGGGACTGAATAGAGGGTGTCTGTCTGGAACCGGTACAGCAAGAACCAAATCAGCCCGAACTCAGAGACGGTCCCAACCACCAGGCCAACTGCTGCGCCCTGGAGGAGTTTCATTCCAGGCAAGAAGAGCCCTGACAGTGACCCAACCACCAGGGCGACCTGCGCCGGGACGGTGAGGACCAGAAGCACAGTGAAGATGTCCGTCCAGGTAAAGCTGACGCCTCCCCCATACATGGTCAGGGCTCCTTTCTGCCGGTTGGCAGACCTTGTACAACCAGACTTGAATCGGAATTATAACGGAAGTGAGAATTTATGTACCTACAGGCACGGAAACCAATCGCAGCGATGCTGTCGGTCCTTTTGCTGATCGTACTGGCGGGATGCACCGCCCTATCGTTCCCGGTGCTCCCGGCCGCCCAGGAGAACACACAGGACGAGACTCCCACCCCACAGGCAACCGTTGAACTTGGCTCAGAAACCCAACACCTGTCACCGGAACTATGGGGTTTGCTATACCAGCAGATTGCCGGGACAACCGTCCCCGATAGGGTCAGCGTTATGGTCCTCGGAACTGAGGCTGAAAGCACCCAAAGTCTTTCGGACTACATCACGGCGGCCGGTGGGACCTCCGAGGGCGACAGGCTATGGGAAGTGCCGAGCAGCTTGCTCCAGTCCATTGTGCTGCGTTCTGACGTATCGAGGATGTGGTTGCAGACGGATAGGACGACGGGGCATGTCTCCCAGGACCCATATCCGGCCCTTGGGCTCAACGACACGTTGGACGACGTGGTTGAGGCGCACGCCGCGGGGGTGCTGGCTGAACAGGCGGTCCTCTATGCCTTCGTGTCGAAAGACGGGAAGGTATTGGTGAAAGTTACGGCCTCAGACGCCACGACTGAAACCGCCATCCGTACATGGCTGACGACGCGCAATATTTTCCTTCATCCCCAGACTCAAAGCGGGGCGCGGGATACGCTCTACATCAAGGTCGTGTTGCCGGTCGCACAGATACTCCCACTGGCCCAGGCTTTCCCTTCGACCCCAATGCAGGCCGAGGGACTCCCGGGACCAGGGATAACCCTCTCGCGGACCCACTGGCATGACGACGTGGTTGAGATCGCGCATGCGCCTGTTGATTGGTGGAGCACTCCCTTGGTGTCTGAGGGTCCCACCGGAGCCGCCGGCTGTCCGACCTCCCCGCTTGGGGGCGTATCTACCTGGAAAACTGATCTTGCGTCGAGACAAACGCTGCACGGCGTAGTCCCATGGCACAGCGCCGGCATCGACGGTACAACCAAGAACGTACGCCCACCAGCATGCTGTCTCCGGCGGATTGCTGGCTTGGTTGTCGCAAATTGTCCGGCAGACCCCGCATTTGGACTAGCGGCGCAGGTACGGTGGTTTATAATTTATATGTAAGGAGGTAATAGGTCCGGGGGCAGCGGCCTGGTTGCCCGGCGGGCGATGGTGACTCGGATCAATTGACGGTTAGCCGTTTGGGAGGACTCCGCCATGGACATTTTCGACTACATGAGCGAATGGGGATACGAGCAACTCGTGATGTGCACCGACCCTGAAGTGGGCCTGAAGGCAGTTGTGTCTATCCATGACACTACCTTGGGACCGGCCTGCGGCGGGCTGCGGATATGGCCGTACGAGTCTGAACGCGAGGCGGTCATGGATGCGCTGCGCTTGTCCCGGGCTATGACCTATAAAGCGGCGGCGGCCGATCTTCCCCTGGGTGGCGGCAAAGCGGTGGTGATAGCCGATTCCCATACCCAAAAAACCGAAGCTTTACTCCGGTCGTTTGGACGGTTCGTCGACACCCTGGGAGGCCGGTACCTGACCACCACCGACGTGGGCAGCACCGGCCGGGACCTGGAATACATTCGGCAGGAAACCGCTCACGTGGTCGGTCTGCCCGCCAGCGCCGGCGGGAGCGGCGACACGTCGACCATGACCGGCCTGGGCATCTACATGGGGATGAAGGCCTGCGCCCGGCAGGTTTGGGGCTCGGAGTCGTTAGCGGGCAAAAAGGTGGCAGTGCAAGGATTCGGGAAAGTAGCCACCTACGTGGCCCACCACTTGCTCAAAGAGGACGCCCGGTTGGTGGTTGCCGACGTTTATGAGGCAGCGACGGACCGGGCGCGGGACATGGGGATTCCGGTGGTCGGCGTCAAGGAGATTTACGACCAGGACTGCGACATATTTTCGCCCTGCGCGTTGGGTGGAGTCTTGAACCAGGATTCCATTCCCCGGCTTAAATGCCGGGTGATAGCGGGAGGAGCCAACAATCAATTGGCCACCGACGAGGACGGTAAGGACCTTCACCGGCGGGGCATTCTGTACGCGCCCGACTACATCATTAATTCCGGCGGAATTATCAACGTGTCCGCCGAGATTGGGGCTCCCTACAATGCCGACCGGGCCCGGGAAAAGACCGAACGCATCTACGAGATAATGGGGCAGGTGATCGAGATTTCTCAGAAAGAAGAGGTCCCGACATCCAAAGCCGCCGACCGTTTGGCCGAAAGCAGGTTGGCCTCGGTGCGGTCGATTAAGAACCTCTACCGCCCGGCCTGAAATTTCTAATCGGACCGCCCGACGGTCCAAGCCCAAGGTTCTAGGCCCAACGGTCTAGCGAAACCGACCCAATAGGTAAGGGGCATCCCCCTTAAAAGGGGATGCCCCTATTTTGGTCCAGGATTGTTGATTTCGGTTAGCGCGCCTTGGACTCGCCCTCGAACTGGTCTCGGTGGGTGCCGTCGCAGAAGGGTTTGTTGCTGGACCCGCCGCAACGGCAGAAGGTCACAAACTGACCCTCCGGAATGGTATAGTTGGCTCCCTCGGAGTCCACGATTTCGATCTCGCCGCTGACTCGCAGGGGACCGTTCGGACGAATTTCAATTTTGACGTCGGCCATGACTACTCCTCCAAAATGCTCAATGTGATTCAACTGTAGAGCTTCGTTTAGCGGCCCGCAGGGTCTCGCCGGCCGAAGCTGGTGCAGCCGTCAATTCAGTCGCTAGTCTGCCACCTGCCGCAAATGGTGTCAAGCGTCGGCCAGTCAGCTCCGGGGTCCTTCAATTGTCATTAATCCCCCCGTCACTGTTGCCGCAGCGGGAATGACGGTGGACAATCGAAAGGCCCTGGCCACGGACCACCTTACCTTGACACCAAGACACCCAGAATTTACTATCACGGCGCAGTCAGGAGGATGTGGTGTTGACAAAAAATCGCTCGTTTGCCCCGCGGCATCGAGCTTTTTTTATGCCTAATCTCTCAAGTATTCCCATCACCGAGACACGCCCCAAGCGCTAAATGTTGCACGTTATCCACTGATCGAAAGGGATTGGTATTCGATTGGTGCGTATTCGAGGATCTTCAGTCTCTGAATGAGCATGTGCATTCGCTCATCAGGCGATCTCCGGAACCTGGGACACGTCCAGATCCCGGCTGAAGATGATTCAACGATTCAACCAATCCGACCGTAACTAACTGAAATATGTTTGATGACATCAACGAAAGCGCGAATGGCGGAATTTTGCCTACTCGATGGCTGAGGTCTGCCGTTCAAGAGAACGTTATCTGCAGCGATTACACCATTCCGGAAGAGAATTATCAGCCGGCCAGCCTTGACCTGAGATTGGGCGAAAAAGCATACATTCTCCAGTGCAGCTTTCTCCCATATTCGGGCGCCGTCGAAAACAAGTTACCTGAACTGACCATTGGTGAGATCGACATCCGCGCGGGAGCTATCCTGGAAAAAAACCGTCCCTACCTGATTCCGCTTCTCGAGGGCCTCAATTTACCTCCGGGCATCCGCGCCAGGACAAATCCCAAGAGTTCGACAGGAAGGCTGGATATCTTCACGAGAGTCATTACCGACTGTAGCGACCGTTTTGACGATATCACCGCCGGTTACGAAGGCCGGATGTACCTTGAAGTATTTTCGAGGTCATTCACGATCAAAGTGCGGACAGCATTGTCCTTGAATCAGATTCGTTTGTTCAAAGGGGATACCCTATGCGAGCCGGGTGAACTGAAACGTGTACACCAGTCCAAACCGATAGTATTCCCGGGGGCCGGACAATCAGAACACCTGACAGAGCCAAACGAGGACAACTCCGTTGGACTCAGTATCGATCTGAACGGAACATTCAACGGCATTGGTTATCGAGCCAGAAAGAACAGAACGCTCCTCGACTTATCGCGGGTTGATTATTATCGACCCGGAGATTTTTGGGAACCGGTTTTCGCCGGTAGGAACGGCCCCCTAATATTGGAACCGGAAGAATTTTATCTATTGTCTTCCACTGAAAGCGTGTGTATCCCTCCAGGGTACGCTGCCGAGATGACTGCATACGAAACGTCGAGTGGCGAGGTACGCACCCATTACGCAGGCTTTTTTGACCCTGGGTTCGGGTTCGGCGAAGACGGAAGACTTGGCGGGGTTCAACCCGTGTTAGAGATTCGTGCGCATGACGTCCCATTCATGATTGGGCCAGGCCAAAGAGTCTGCACTCTCACCTTTGAGCGGATGCTCGAAGCGCCTGAGCACTGGTATGGTCCCAAGGTAGGCTCCTCCTATCAGGAGGCGGGACGAATCCTCAGCAAGCATTTCTCTCCGAATGTCGCGAAGGGACAGTTGGAGATGTTTGATGGCCCCCCTGGATAAGCCGGTCCACATTAGGCCAGTCAAACACCGACTCCCAATGTAGTCACGCAGTCAATCCCGGCTATGTGAAGCCGGTTATACGAAGATGGGAGTCCGAATCTGTACGCCGGCATTCCGAGCCTGTGGAATCCGGGTGAGTAGCCATAAGCCCGGAGCCACCCGCCTCTACTCAAGAGTCAGGACCACTTACCTGGGGAACTAGGACCGGATCATCCAGTTAATTCAGCCTAATTCAAACAGAGACATGATCTGCGAGGGTGTCACTTGACGCATATATCCGGCTGGGTTAAATTTCATACCAACTTCTTGTCGTTTCGGCGACGACCCACGAGTGTTATTGGCCCCCTAGGCGGGACCAAACTTAGCAAAGTAGGAAGAGTACGACATGCCCTTGTACGAATACCACTGCCCCACCTGCCAGAACAAATTCGAAAAGCTCCAGTCCATGAGCTCGGCCGGAGCCGACTGCCCCAATTGCGAGCAGCCGGCCAAACGGGCCATCTCGGTGTTTGCCCGGGTCTCCAGCGGGGCAACCGAGCCCATGGATATGGGGTCGATGCCGCCAATGGGCGGCGGCGGTTGCGGACCCGCCTGCGGCTGCGGCCACTAGAAGAATAGCCGGCGTTTGGCGCTTTAGCCTCCGGGGTTTTCACCCGGGGGCTGAACAGTTGCCATTTTTAAGGTTCCAAACCCTGTTGCGCCGGCGCCTTTGATGCCGGGGCGCTACCGGGTCATTCCTTCCGTCTCCCCAACCGGCGCAGCAGCTTCCCTCTTGATGTTCCAACGGCGGTACAGCAAGTAGCCGCCGGGCAGAACAATAGCCGCCAACGCCCCAGCCACGGCGCCGCCGGCCACCCGCATGGTGGCGTCGAACCAGAACGCCTGCGGAAACATCATCAAGAGGAAATCGGTGTTCTGATTCAATTGCCACAGGTCGTTGCTGAAACTTATCCGGTGGAAGGCAAGAAACAGTCCTTCAAACCCCGTAAGGGCCAGCAAACCCACCAGCAGTAGCAACGCCAGGGTCAAGACGCCTCCCGACAGGTACAGCCACGCAACCGCGGCCCCGTACCTTCCGGGTTTCCAGGTCAACCCGCCAATGGTGATCGCCAAAAGGTACACTCCGGAGATGGCCGCCGCCGCGTACACCCCCCAAATCAACCGCTTCACGTCGGCCATGTGCCGCACTTCCCGGTCATTGAACAGGTCCCGCTCCATACCCCCGACGCGAGCCTGCACCGCCAGGGGTTCCTCGCGAGAATTGAAGTACCGGCGAATTTCCGACCCAACCCGCACCAGGTCCGGGTCAGAAATTCGTGTAACAACGGAAATGCTGTACCGCTGAAATCCCTGCCGGTACAGGCCCGCATCATTGACTGCCCAGGCCACGCTGGCAGTAACCAAGAATAGTGGCACGGCTACCACTAATAGCGCGGCAGCCAAAACGACGAGGACCCGAGAAAAAGGCGTGGCCGGGAACATATTCATAGCAGGCTTTCCGTAGCTGTTTGCCCCCCGTCGGCTTGGATATGGCAGCTTGAATATGGTGGCTTGACTGGTGCGGGCTCCAACGGTAGCACCCCCCTGCATTGTGGAGCAACCGGCGCGTTGGCTATAATCCAGCCATGTCGATGCAAGATTACAGCCCAGATGAACTGGCCCAATTTCAGACCTTGGTGTCAATCCTGGAACGGCTCCGTGCGCCCGGCGGTTGTCCCTGGGACCGGGAACAGACCCACTCCTCACTCAAGCGCAACCTGTTGGAAGAAAGCCATGAGGTCATTGAGGCCATAGACCGGGGGGACCCCCAATCCCTTGCAGAGGAACTGGGAGACCTGCTGGTACAGGTGGGATTCCACGCTCAAATCGCCCAGGAATCCGGCGAGTTCAACCTGGGCGACGTCCTGACCTCGGTCAACCAAAAACTGATACGGCGCCACCCCCACGTTTTTGCCGACGCCTCGGTGACCGACGCTCGTGAGGTGGAACGGAACTGGGAAAAGATTAAAGAAGCCGAAAGGCGGCAGTCAGGGAAACCGAAATCCCCGGTAGACGGTATTCCCCAAGAATTGCCCGCCCTGGCCGCGGCCCAACTGATCCAGGACAGGGTGGGGAGAGTTGGATTCGAGTGGGAGGATATCTCCGGGGTCTTGGATAAGGTTATTGAAGAGGCCGGGGAGCTAAAGCAGGCGGCAACTCCGGAGGAAAAAATCCACGAGCTGGGAGACCTGTTTTTCGTTCTGGTCAACCTGGCCCGCTGGATGGACATCCACGCCGAAGACGCCCTGCGCCAGGCGAACCGTCGCTTCGGGTGGCGCTATCGGATGATGGAGGAATTGGCCGAGGCCAGGGGGGCGGATTTCCCTGCGCTTTCCCTGGAGGGAAAAGAGTCCCTTTGGCAAGAAGCCAAGGCAGTGGAACGCCGCCTACAGGGAGACGGTCAGCCGGACGGGTAATCGCTCAACATGAACGAGGGATCCAGGTAGTAGACTCCTCCGGCCAGCATCTGCTGCAACTGGGACCCCAGCGAGTTGAAACCGGCCGAGGCGCCGGCGCCCCTTCCCCCCAGCCTGTCCGAAAAGGACCTGCGCGGCCTCACCCAATGAGGCCTGGGCCGGGCCCGACCCAATTCGGCGGCAGCCGCCAATGCCTGGTCAAACCCTCCGATTTGGTCCACCAGGCCAAGCTCCAACCCGCGACGGCCGGTAAACACCTCGCCCGTAGCCATTTCCCTGACCGAGCTTTCCTCCAGAGACCGTCCCTCGGCCACCACCTCGACGAAATTTTGGAACACTTCCGCTATTAGTCCTTGGAATTTTCCTTCCTCCTCGGTGGTCGGGCTTCTCCAGAACCCGGTCATGTCTTTGAATGCCCCGCTCTTGAAAACGGAAAACTGGACGCCCACTTTGGCCAGCAATTGTTCCAACACCGGCCGGAGATAAATCACGCCTATTGAACCAACCATCGCTGTGGGTAAAGCGAAGACCTGGCTGGCGGCGCAGCAGAGATAATATCCACCGGAAGCCCCTATGCCCCTGACGTAGGCCACCACGGGTTTGTGTTCGGCAACCCTGCGGATGTCATGGTAGAGGACCTCGGAGCCTGCGGCAGACCCGCCCGGGGAGTCAATGTCCAGCAGCAGCGCCCGAAAACGTTTGTTCCGGGCTACCGAGTCAAAAAGCCTGGAGTAGGTAGCAATGCCAACCCGGCTGCCTATCGCGCCATGGATTTCCACCACGGCTACACCGGCGCGCCGTCTGAATAGTGAGGGCATCTTGTCTCCCAAATCGCCCGGATGCTTCTGTTTTCCAGTCTACCCTTCCGGCCGCTAACCCAATAATACTTGGGGGGCATGTCCCGCGCCATAGTTGCCAGCGGAAATCCGTACCCCGTCCCCCAACCGTCATTCTCGCCGCCGCGGGAATCCAGAGCCCTTTTTGTCATTCCACCTGGTGAAGGCAGGCAGGACCTGTCCGGCATCGGCGAGGCGCCTCACCCCCCAACCGTCATTCTCGCCGCCGCGGGAATCCAGAGCCCTTTTTGTCATTCCACCTGGTGAAGGCAGGCAGAACCTGTCCGGCATCGGCGAGGCGCCGCACCCCCCAACCGTCATTCTCGCCGCCGCGGGAATCCAGAGCCCTTTTTGTCATTCCACGTGGTGAAGACAGGCAAGACCTGTCCGGTATCGGCGAGGCGCCTCACCCCCCAACCGTCATTCTCGCCGCCGCGGGAATCCAGAGCCCTTTTTGTCATTCCACCTGGTGAAGACAGGCAGGACCTGTCCGGCATCGGCGAGGCGCCTCACCCCCCAACCGTCATTCTCGCCGCCGCGGGAATCCAGAGCCCTTCCCCCAACCTCCCTGGTAGAGAAATGCGGGAAATGCAAGTTGTGAACATGCTCGCGCTAACGGCAACCGAAAACCTTTGGCGAAGCCGTTCAACCCAAAACAAAAACCGACCGAGTTGACTCTTCGGCCGGTTTCGTTTTTATGGTAGCCACCGTGGGTCAGGTTTGTGGGTTAGTCGTCGGCTGCCGCTCCCGCGGTTTCCACTATTCGGTTCTCCACCAAGTCGGTGGCACAGGCGGCGTCGGTCAACAGGCCCCAGCGGACCATCCAATGGTAGGTGTCTTCGACGATCTCGTCGGTGTAGGGCTGCTGATCAGTGTAGCGCAGCCGGGGGAGGTGAAAGTCCTCGGCAGTCAATCCACCCCACCGTTCCGCTATCGGCGAAAACCTGGGGTCGTCAATCAAATAGCTGGTGAACCGGCGCTTGTCACCGTTAATCAGTGTGATGGCTCGCGCCACGGCTCGGTTGATAGCGGCGAAGGTGTCGGCGTCCATGTCGTCGCTGGCGTTTTCGGCCCCCAGGTAGTGACCCTCGCAAACGGCGCGGCAACCCAGCTTTTCGGCCAGGGCGATATAGGGCTCCATCAAGACCGCGGCGGCGACCTCGCCGTTCATCATTGATTCAAACCGCTGCTCCGGAGAACCGTAATGGACCAGCTTGATCTTCTCTTTGGGGAGATAACCTTCCATCAACCGCAGCGCCACGTAGTGAGAGCCGGCGTGGAAATTCACGGCGATGGGCAAATTACGCAGAGTGCCGGGGTAGTAGTGATTCGAATCAGGGCTCACCATGATGGCCTGGCTGGCTACTGCCGATCGCAAAGCGATTATCTTGGCGCCCTGGTTGCTTTCATAGGCCCGACGGACCTGACCCTCCTCTCAAGCGCGGTAGATGGACACCTGCCCTGTTTCAAAGGCGGTGTGCCCCAGGATCGGATTGACATCTTCGGGATTCTCAGTATGTTTGACGATACCCCCGCCGACGCTTTTGACGAATTCCATATCGATGCCCTCGGCTTCGAAGAACCCCTCGTCTTTCGCGACCAGCCAGGGCAGGCTGAACACCGTGCCGCTGGTTTCGCTCATCACCTTTTTCATCGCAGTACCTCTTCCTGACGTAAACCTAGATGAATCGAATGCCAAATGGACTACTCGCCGCAGTCTAGCAGATAATGTCGGCCACGGGCAACACTGGGATGCCGGCGGATACTCAGCATCGATATGCATTCTTGAGTGTAATAACGCCGGACGTTAATATAACGCGCAGTCAATCGATTCCGGGACCATGATTCTGAACGGCTCTTCAACGGGGAACCGGTTCGTGGCCTGCCGCCTGACATTCAACGCCGGGCGCGAATGAGATTGCAGCGGGTCATTGCCGCAGCGGCGTTGACCGACCTCGGACTGCCGCCCTCCCACCGGCTCGCACCGTTGCGTGGTGACCGGATCGGCGCCCATAGCATCCGCATCAACGACCAGTGGCGCGTGTGCTTCCTCTCGACAGACCAGGGCGCAATGGAGATTGAAGTCACGGACTTCCACTGAGGAGGAAACCCAATGACCACGCCCCACCCGGTTCACCCGGGGGGAACATCTGGCAGAGATCCTGTCAGAACTCGGAATCAGCCAGTACCGGTCGGCCAAGGCGATAGGAGTTCCCCCGATACGCATCAATGACATCGTTCATTGCCGCAGGTCGATTACCGTCGACACGGCGCTGAGAATCGGACAAGCCCTGAGAATAACCCCCGAGTTCTGGTTGAACCTCCAGCGAATGTACGACCTGGACTTGGCCCACGCTTCGACCGACACCCGAGCCATTGAATCCCTCGTCAAGGCATCCTACTAACTCTGAGCAATCGCCCGCCTTCCGCGTTCCTTGACACCCCCCGCGGGCTGGCCTACCATCCTTGAAAACACTGGCCTTGAAAACTCTGGGAAAGCTCAGGCTTACGCCCCATCCCAATTTCCTGACTAGGAGAAACCGATGAATTTCGGATTGTTCATGATGCCGCTGCACCCGCCACACCGGTCCTTCGCCGATTCCTATGACCGGGACATTGACCTGATCGTGGCGGCGGATAAGTTGGGCTACAAGGAAGCCTGGATCGGCGAGCATATTACCGAGCGTTGGGAAAACGCCCCTTGCCCGGACCTGCTTATCGCCAAGGCCTTGGCCCTGACCGAGCAGATTATTTTCGGGACGGGCGTGACCCTGCTGGCCATCCACAACCCGGTGGAGTTGGCGCACCGCCTCGCCATGCTGGACCATCTGGCCCGCGGACGGTTCTACTGGGGCATCGGCTCCCGCGGCCTGGCCACGGACCTGCAGATTTTCGGCATCGACCCCAAGCAGAGCGCCGAGGTAAGGGAGCGGGCGCACGAGGCCCTGGACGTGGTCCTCAAGATGTGGGCGAGTGAGGGCAAGTTTGACTACCACGGCAAATACTTCGACGTTTCGGCGCCGGAGTTGGACCCCATCCTGGGCCGGGGTTTCTACATGAAACCA
This sequence comes from Dehalococcoidia bacterium, assembly GCA_963663135.2. Classification (GTDB taxonomy): domain Bacteria; phylum Chloroflexota; class Dehalococcoidia; order Lucifugimonadales; family UBA3495; genus Io17-Chloro-G2. Next base: position 276,413 of record CAXXRM010000003.1, read on the forward strand.
TACCAGACTCCCCATCCGCCCATCGGCGTAGCAGCTACTTCGATTTCATCGGACTCCATGCGAATGGCGGGGCAGCGGGGCTGGATCCCCATGAGCAGCTCCAACCTGGTCCCACAATACCTGAGGGGACACTGGGAAGTGGTGGCCGAAGGCGCTTCAAACGCCGGAATAACCCCTGACCGGTCGCAATGGCACATCAACCGGGAGGTTTTCGTAGCGGAAACCAACGATCTGGCCCGGGAAAGGGCCCGGGAGCTCCTCGGCCGCAACTACGTGGAGCACCAACGGCCCAATCGCCTGGGGTCCGGGATGATGATCGGCAGCAAGATCGACCCCAACATGCCCGACGATGCAGTTGACGTCGAATACCTGATGGAAAACCTGTGGATCGTGGGAGGCCCACAGGAGTGCGCCGACCAGATACGGAACCTTTACGAGGAAGTAGGCGGTTTTGGCACCTTGCTCAACATTACCCAGGACCCGGAAGACCCCCAGTGGGAGCACGACTGCTTGCGGCTCTTGATCGAAGAGGTTGCCCCCAAGCTAGCCGACCTGGCTTAAAGCGGTGGTGCCTGAGTAGGCTTCACGCACCTTATGGTTTGACCCTCGCCCACTGCCGATTGCAACAGCCGGCAATTAAAGAGCCCCCAGGTCATTTCGCTGACCTGGGGGCTTTTGCTTGCACCGGTGTGCCTGTAGCGAATTGTACTGCCGGGTTTCTAGCCGGTGGTTCTTTTCGACTTGGTGAACTCGGGAATCACGTGCTTGCCGAACATTTCGATGGACTTCATGACCTCATCGTGTCCCACCGTTTCAGTGGCCATCAGGAATTGGACCTCGTCCACCCCGGATTCCTCATGAATCTTGGCTGCGGCGATACAGCTGTCCGGGTCACCGGCGATGATGATGCCCCGCTCGGCCATCGTGTCCGCGTCGAACTCTTCCCAAATTTTTTGGGCTAATGCGCTCCCGCCGGACAGGTCGAATGCTGATGCGCCGTTGCCACTGGGTTCCGGGACGCTGCCGCCATCGGGAACCTCAATGTACCTGGAGAAGTTCTGAGCCAGGTGTTCGGGGACGCCGCCCCACTGTTCCAACAACCTGGAGTAGATATCCTTCTGGTCCTGGACGTACGGCCGACCCGGCCCGAAGAAGGTCTTCAGAGACTGGGCGCACAGCTCCCTGGTGGCGTGATTGTCCTCTCCGCAGAGGCCAAAGCACCCGCTGAGCCACTGGTTGTTCACGAACTGACCCACGGGGTTGGCTTTTTTGATGTTCTCCCGGTAGGCATTGATATGGGGTTCCAACACCGACGGAGCGTTGACCCCCAGGGCCATGACTCCGATTCCCTTTTCCGCTGCCAGTTCGTAGGTGGCCGGCTGTAGGGCGGCAACCCAGATGGGGGGATGGGGCTTCTGGAAAGGCTTGGGCAAAACCTGCCGCGGCGGCACGCTCCAGAACTTCCCTTCCCATTCAAAGGTTTCAGACTCCCATATCTTGGGGATCATCGTTATAGACTCGTCCCACATCTCCCGGGTGTCTCGGGGGTCGATTCCCATCCCCACCTGCTCATAGGGCGCCGACCGGCCGGTGCCGAACTCGACCCGTCCGTTGGAAAGCTGGTCCACCATCGCTACCCGCTCGGCCACCCTCACCGGATGGTGGTAGGGCAGGATCACCACGCCGAATCCCAGCCGGATGTTCTTGGTCAGCCGGCTCAACGCGCCAAATATGACCTCCGGGCAGGGGGAGGAAGAAAAAGTGGTGAGGAAATGGTGCTCCACGAACCACACTGCGTCGAATCCCATCTTGTCGGCCAGAACACACTGCTCGATAGTCTCTTCAACCACCGCGTGGTCATCCAAAACGGGCCTTTGCATCTCGCAAGCCAGTGAAAATCTCATCCGTTAACTCCGGGGTTAAGCTCAAGTCTCATTGATATAGCTGTTCCAAAGATTCGCACAATTCTAACGTGAATCATTGGGAGGGGCAACACGCTCGGAACGCCGAAACTGTCTTCACGGGGGGAGCGGTGATGCGACTGGTTCCCAGCCCGCTTGTCCGGCTTGAATGGGTCTGAGGACCGGGGAATTCTCAGAAGCGACCCGGAGGTCCGGGGCCGGCTATTATCCGCGGATCAACACGATTTCCCGTTGCATCGGCGACGTGGCGTAGGGGCCGGAGTTGGACATGAAGGCGTCTATTTCGGACCGGACACCGAATTCCGGCAGGTAGATGCCGGGCTCAATGGAGAAACCCACTCCCGGTATGATGGGGCGGGTGTCGTGAGTCTCGAATCCGTCCAGGTTTACCGCCTCGCTGTGGACCTCGCGGCCTATGCTGTGGCCCAGTCTATGGGTGAAGTATTCGCCGTAACCCCTCGCCTCAATGTAATCCCGGGCTACCGCGTCGGCCTGCCATCCCAGGACAATTTCATCCCGATTGAAGGACTCTTGCAAAAATGTCAGGGCCGCGTCTCTGGCGCCGGTGACGATGTCAAAGATTTCCTGATGGCGGGGTGGCGTCGCGTCTCCCACGTACGCCACCCAGGTGATGTCGGCGTAAACGCTGCCCTCGCTCTTGTCCCTTGCCCAAAGGTCGATCAGGACCCAATCTCCGTGCGCGATAACGCTGCTGCCCTGCGGTCCCGGCTCGTAGTGAGGGTCGGAGCAGTGGGAGTTGATCGACACTATCGGGCCGTCGGCGGTTTCTAGTCCTTCTTCGCTGAAGCGTCCCCGGATGAATTCGGCCACTTCATATTCGGTGGGGTCTTGCTCCAGGTGAGCGCCGATGTATTCGAAAGCCTCACCGACAATCCGGCCCAGCTTGGCCGCAGACGCGACGTGGCCCTCAAGCTGTTGGGGTGTCCAGCGCTGGGTGGCGTGCTGCATCAAATCGGCCGAGGTAACCACCGCTACCCCCAGGCTGCGGACCAACTCAACCGTTCCGGCGTCAACCCGGGAAACCCGTGGCAACAAGTTCCCGGGGGAGTATTCCATCGCCACTTCCGGTGCACCGGCCAGCACTTCCCCCAGGGCTTGAAGCATCGATTCCCGGTGCCGGTAGACCACCAGGTCTACGCCTGATTCCGAGAATTTACCGGCATCGACGTGATGCGTCAGAAGCTTGGCCGCCCCCTGGGCGGGTATGAACAGAAAGCACTGTCGGGTTACGTGACCCGATGGCGTGATCAGTTGGCGGAAGATGGGGTTGGAGTCCCGGTAGTCATAAACCAGCCAACCGGGCAGCGACTGGGTGGTGAGAAAATCCTGGGCGGCGCTGATTAACGGGCTCAATGAACTTTGCAACGCGCTTCCGTCCCCCGATTAGAATCAGGCCGGTAAAATTAAGATGGTGAAATTAGGCCAGGGTCTGGAGTTTGCCGCCGTCGATTACCACGTTGGTCCCCGTGAGGAAGCAGGAGCGCTCCGAAGCCAGAAATGCCACCAGGTCGCCCACTTCCTCGGGCTTTCCCAAGCGTTTCATGGGAATTCCCTCCGAGGCTTCTTGGAGAAGTTCTTCCGGGTCGCGCCCCAATTTCTCCGCCTGTTCCTGCAATGAGTCGGTAAAGAACCCGGTTTTGATCGGGCCGGCCAGGATGTTGTTGACCGTTATGTTGGAAGACGCCAGCTCGTTGGCCAGGGTCTTGGAATAACCCATCACCGCCATCTGGGCCGACAAAGACGGGGAAAACCGGTCTGCGGCCTGCTCCCCATAGGTGGGCAGAAGGTGAATGATCCGGCCCCACCGCTGCCGTTTCATGTATGGGATCACTTCCCGGCCCAACCGCACGGCGCTCAAGTAATTGTGCTCCATGGCGTCGGTTAGCGTTTCGTCGTCCATCTCCGAGGGCCGCCCCGCTGGACCGGCGCCGATGCGGGTCACCAGTATTCCCACCTGACCAAACCGGTTCACGGTGTCGCGCACCACTCTTCGAATGTCCCGCGCCACTCCAAGGTCGGCGGGAATAGCCAGAACGTGATGCTGAGACCCCAGGCGGGCCAGTTCTATTTCGGTGCGGCGGAGGTCACCCTCCGTGCGCGCGCAGATGGTTACCTTGGCGCCCTCGCGAGCGAAGGCCAACGCTATCGCTCGTCCGATGCCCCTGCTGGAGCCGCCCACGATGGCGACCCGGTCTTCGAGGCCCAAATCCATTTGTCCCCAGCCTTCAGTTGTTAGTGTGGATATTGAACAAGGTGCGCCCTAGGGTTGGTCTCATCATAAGCAATGGAAAACCGGCCAGCAGAGTTGCGCGCCGGCAAGGTTGCACAACGGAAGTTGGGGGACCGCCAAGGGCTCGCTTTCAGAAAGTCATCAAGCGGCGAGCCGCTGTTGGCGAATGATGATGGGACAAAGTGCAATGTCGTTTTGAAGCCATTCGGCGTGGGCTTCCGGTTTCTAGTATCCGTTTCGTCTCCCAATCTCCAATGTTCAGTCCTGGCCGGGCGGCGGGGGCGGTCAGATGACCGAATTCTCCTCCAGTTTTGCGATGTCCTGGTCGGAATACCCCAACTCGGAAAGCAATTGTTGGTTGTGCTCGCCAAGCAGCGGCGGATGCCGGTCCAATCCTCCGGGAGTCTTGGAAAACTTAATCGGCAATCCGGTCTGCTTTATGGTGCCGAGCGTGGGGTGAGGCATTTCCTGGAACATCTGTCGCGCCAGCACCTGGGAGTCCGCGAAAACCTCGGCAATATCGTTGATCGGACCGCAGGGAACACTGGCATCCTGGAGGTCTTTCACCCAGTCGTCCACCGGGCGGGTAAGGAAATACTCCTGTAAAAGAGGGATTAAAGTGGCCCGATTGTTGACCCGGGCCCCGTTGCTGGAATAATCCGGGTTGGTGAACAGGTCCTCCCGGTTCATTGCCTTGCAAAAACGCTCCCAGATGCGTTCTGAACCCACGGCGACGTTGATCCGTTTGCCGTCTTGGCAGATAAACCCCTGGTAGGGCACCAGCGTGGGATGGGCTGCCCCCAGCCTTTGGGGCGCCGTCCCCGTGGCGAAAAAGTAGGCCGCCTGATAGGTGAGCCAGGCGATCTGGGAGTCCAGCATCGAGATGTCGATGTACTGCCCCTGGTTTTTGCCCTCTTTCTCACGGTGGTGGAAAGCGGCCATGATCGCGAATGCAGCCCACATGCCGGCCCCGATGTCAGTGATCGCCAACCCGATCTTCTGGGGTTCTCCTTCCGATTCCCCGGTAACGCTCATAAGTCCGCCCAAACCCTGCATGATTTGGTCGTAAGCCGGGCGCTCACGGTACGGTCCGTCCTGGCCGAACCCCGAAATGGAGCAGTAGATTATCCCCGGATTCAGCGCCTGCACCGCGTCGTAGTCAAGCCCAAAGCGCCCCATGACCCCGGGGGTAAAATTCTCCACCACCACGTCGGCGGTCCGGGCCAATTTGAGGAATATCTCCTTGGCCTCCGGGTCTCTCAGATTCAGAGTCAGGCTTCGCTTGTTGCGGTTGATCGACAGATAGTAGGCGCTTTCGCTTTCGATGAACGGCGGCCCCCAGTGCCGGGTGTCGTCCCCGGTGCCCGGGATTTCAATCTTGATTACATCCGCGCCGTTGTCGCCCAGCATCAGTGTGCAGAAGGGACCTGCCAGCGCCCTGGTCAGGTCTAAAACCCGTATCCCTTCTAGCGCCTTCATCTTAAACTGTCCTCCGCCGGCGGTCTCCAGAGCGTTCGCAGCGTACCAGGCAAACCGGCCAGCCCAGGAGGGGAACTGCCAGGCGTGGGATACCCGTTTCCCGTGCCTGCCTCTGGCCGGGCCATATATTAACACAGGGAATCGGCCTGGGATACCGGCGCGGCGTCCCCCGGTTGGCGGCGTTGAAATTCGGCTTGGGCTGTGGTTCGTGGCACGCTCCATTTCGATGATGTACACTGTGATGAATGATGTGGGGTTCAGCTTAGTCCCCGATATAGTCTCAATTCCGGTGACCCTTTCGTCGTTTAGGAAACCAGTCCGGGTATCCTCATCCAGACTCCAGGTAGGAAACCGGTTAGCCAAGGTCGGTTGTGGCATCAGTGGCTTCAAAGGTCGAGGACCTGTAACCGGTGGCTTGGAACCCCGGACACCATTATTGGAAATTGGAACCCCGGACGCCATTAGGAGTAGCGCGGTATGGCTGACGAATTCCTCAACTTTGACCACAAGCCCGATTGCCAGTATCTGATTGCCGGGTGGCGGCGCCAGTGGTCCAACGGTGGGGCCATTTCGGGCCGACTTCCCCGGTATCTGGTCGACAAACTGGGCGCTCGACGGTTCGGCTCGATGGGAGCCACCATCGGCAACATGTGCTACCCGTTCCAGGTCGCGGGCACCCACGATTCGTTCCGGCCCGTCGCGGCCTATGAAGACGGTCTGCCTTCAGACCCAATGCACCGTGAGAATTACTTCTACGATGCGGGCAACGGCTTCATCATCTTCCTGGGCGAGGAGCCGTGGTCCAGGATCGACCTTTACGGTGAGGCGTTTTTCCAGGCGGTTAGGGAGCTTGGGATCAAGCAGGTTGTGGCCGTGGAAGGAGTGAACGGACCCGTTCCGCCGGATTTGGAGCGGCGTGTAACCTGCGTCTACAGCAAGACCGAAATGCGGCCCACACTGGACCGGCTTGGCCTCCAGTTTTCCAGCTACGGAAGCGAGGGCCGGAGAGGACCCACCATCGGCATGGCCCTAGTCACGTTGGCTCACTTCCACTACCCCGAAGTGGAAATGGCCCGATTCGGCGCGATGGCCCCCATGTATCCCTTCCTAACCGGCAATAACGAGCCGGTCGGCATCGCCCGGGACCACCGTTCCTACTACGACATAATGAGACGGGTCAAGGCTCTGTTCAAGCTGGACCTGGACCTCTCCGAACTGCAAACCCTGGGGCTCTCCGAGTCCAGGGACCTGGAGGAGAAGCTGGACCGGATCAGTACTTCCAACCCCGAAGCCAAGCAGGTGATCGAACGCGTCCGGACAGATTACCGGTACACTCCCTTTGAGGAAATTGTGGAGTTGGACCCGGCTTTGGATAAGACCCTGGAAGACATCCTTAGAAACATTCCGGAATAGCGCCGTCAACGATTTCTTCCGGCGGTTTCGACCAGGTTGCCCCACGGCAACTCTAGCCGTGCAATGGGCCGCGTAAGTCCCGGGCCATCGCTATATCCCTACTGTTATACCCGCGCCGTTATATCCCCACTGTTATATCAAGGAGCGGGAACATTCCAGCATGACGGAATCGCTTCCGAAACTCCGGCCTCTTAACGTCCAATGGGTGGACTGGGAAGGTCGCCCAATGGTGTCGCTGCAAGACCCCCTCCGGCTGGGCGGCGCCGGCATCATGGTCCCGGAGATCATGGCCCAGCTACTAGGCCTGAGCGACGGCACCCGCGACCTCGAGGAATTGCGGCGGCAGTTCGTCCTGCGCACCGGCATGAACATTCTGCTAAGCCAGGTGGAATCGCTGGTGCAAGCCCTTGACGACGCCCTGCTGTTGGACAACCCTCGCTTTCGGCGGGCCCTGGCTCAAGCCATGGACGCATACCGGGACGGTCCGTTTCGGTCCCCTGCGTTGGCTGGCGGCAGTTATCCCGCGGACCCTCGTGAACTCCTCAAGGTCATGGACCAATACACCCGTCAGGCCCAGCCGCAAGACGGTTCTGGAAATGAACGGCTGGCCGGAGTGATTAGCCCCCATATCGACTACCCCAGGGGCTGGCGCACCTACGCCGAAACCTGGAATCAGGCCAAAGCGGCGGTGGAGGCGGCCGACCGCGTGATAATCCTCGGTACGGACCATGCCGGCTCGCCCGGGAGCCTCACCCTGACCCACCAGAGCTACGCTACTCCCTGGGGCGCTTTACCCACAGATACGGCCGTCGTAACGGAGTTGGCGTCAATCCTGGGGGAAGATCGGGGATTCGCAGAAGAGGCCCACCACATCGGAGAACACTCCATCGAGTTGGCGGCGGTCTGGCTCCACTACATCGCCGGCGGCACGCCCAAGAACTTGGTGCCAATCCTCTGCGGCGGCCCGGAGCCGTTCCTGGAGCAGGAAGATTCAGTGGCGAAATCGGCGTGGCAGGCGATAGACCTTTTGGCCGGGGTGACCGCAGAGGATAATACTTTGGTGATTGCCGCCGCCGACATCAGCCACGTGGGGCCTGCGTTCAGCGACAAGGACCCGCTGGACGATGCCGCGAAGTTAAACATCAAGACTTCCGACGAGCTATGGCTGGAGGCTGCCTGTGCCGGGGACAGCGGCCGGCTGCGGGGCCACATGGTCCGGCATGGAGACCCAACCCGGATTTGCGGGGCCAGCCCCATATTCCTGATGGCCAGCATGTTGGGCGAAGCTCGGGGCCGGGTCGTACATTACGACCAATGCCCCGCCGACGAGGGATTCGGGTCATTGGTGTCCATAGCCGGCGTGGTGTACAACCGCTAATCTCTCAAAACAGACAAAACAGGTAGGACCCCGGTTTCCCAGCCTGTCTAACGCCGGTGCGGGTGGGGGCTGCCGGCCCCACCGCCAGCCCTTGACCGGGGATGTAGGCCGGTGTTCTACCGGCGCCAGAATTGCGTATAGAATAGTGTGTAGAGGAGAATCAGGATGGCCATGTACCGGGTCTATGCCGGGCCGGATGGTGAGAGCCACATTGAAGAGTTGCCGGCAGACCGCCAGACCGAGCTTGCCTCTTTCGCCAACATCGCCGAGGCCGGCATCAGTCGTTTTACGGAACTGCGCAACATGGACTTCCATCCGCTGCCCGAGCGGCGGTTGATCATTCACCTGGCGGGAGAGGTCGAAATTGGCCTCAGTGACGGCTCCAAGCAGGTCTTCCGACCCGGTGACGTCCGGTTGATGGAGGACGTGACCGGCCGCGGGCATACCCATCGGGATCTTTCGCAAACCACTCAGTTTCTCGTCCGGCTGGAGGATTGATTCTCGAGTGAATGTTGTTCCTGGGTCGGGGGTTTGGGCGGAACAGCTTGGATCCCATCTCCACCGGCAAGCAGGCATCAAGTAAATTAGTTCGAAAGGAGGCCAATTCCAATGAAGCTGTTGGTTATTACCGGCGGAAGGCACCCCTATGAGGAGTCGACGCCGGTCCTTGAGGGGTTTCTAAAGGGCCATGGCCACGACGTGACCGTAACCGCGGACCCTTCCGTCCTGGCCCGTGGACCGGAGATGGCCGGGTACGGTGCCCTGGTTTTCAACACCCGGCGGGAAAATCTGCCGGACTTCGGTGACCTGGCCCTGTCCCCCGAAGAGCGGTCCGGGATGCAGGAGTTCATAAGATCGGGCAAGGGCTTTGTCTGTCTTCATATTTCCACCTGCCAGCCCCAGCAGTGGCCCGAGTACCACGAGATAACCGGCGGCGGTTGGGTGACCGGGACCAGCTTCCACCCGCCCTACGGCAAGTTTCGCGTCAACGTTTCAAAACCGAGCCATCCGGCCATCGGCTCCGTCGGTGACTTTGACACCAATGATGAGCTTTACATGGGCTTGAACCTGGTGGACGGCAACGATGTGTTCATCACCGGCGAGTCTGAAAGCGGCGCCTATCCCTGGGGCCCCGACCGGCAACCCAAAGACATGCCCGGCGGCGCCTTCCCCCTGGGTTGGACCCGCAACTACGGCGCCGGCAAGGTATTCACCCTGCTGTTGGGACATGACGGCCTCAGCTTTGAGACTCCGGAGTTCCAGCAACTGGTGCTGAACGGGGTCGACTGGGCAACGGCCGCCTGACCCGGCGACCGTTGGACCTTGGGAGAAATACTATTTGGAAGTGCCCTGGCGCAAACATTCATGGCTCAGGCCATACACTATTAACTGAGAGGACCATTTAATGACCACCGCGAACGAAGACACCAAGGTTAAATTCGACGAAATAGACATCCCGCAAACAGACGTGAACATTTACCAGGCTCTTCACGGGCGCCGCATGGCCTGGAAGTTTAAGGACCAGCCGGTGGACCGGGCAGCATTGGAACGCATGCTTGCAACTGCCGTCTGGGCGCCCAACCACCGGCTCACCGAGCCCTGGCGGATCTTTGTGTTGGATAAGAACAGCCAGGCTCGGCAGAAGGCGGCCGACCTGGCCTACGAGTTCGCCCTCGAGCGCAGCGGCAACGAGCGGCGCGCCGAGGGGACCCGCCAGGCGGTGGCCGAACCTCCCATGCTGATGTACATCTACTACACGCCGGGCCCCAGCGAGGAAGCCACCAGGGAGAACTACGCGGCGGTATGCTGCGCCGTTCAAAATATGGCCCTGGCCGGTGTGGCCGAGGGGTTGGCCGTAACCTGGGAGACCGGGGGAGCTACGCGGCACCCCAAGCTGGGTGAAACCCTGGGTGCGGAGGAGGACTGGTTGATGGCCGGCATGTTCTCGGTGGGAGTGTCCGATGAGCAACCGGATTCCCGCCGCACACCGGTTTCAAATTTCGTGAACTGGCTTCCCTAACCCGGCCATTGGCGCGGGAGGGCACGCCGCAAAATTATCATCCAGCCCAGCATAACCGGGGGGAGAAATGTCCGATACCGGAACCGCGATCTCGGCGCTACAGCGCAATTGGTCCATGGTGGACCAATCATTAGCCAACATGGACGACGCCGGTATGGCCAGCCGTCCCAACGACCAGACCAATTCCATAGCGTGGCTGCTTTGGCACATGAACCGGGTGGTGGACCGCTTCGTCAACGACCGTTTCCAGGACAAACCCCAACTGTGGGTCTCCGACGGCTGGCACGAGAAATTCGGAATGCCCGCCAATCCCGATGACAATGGGCGGGGTTGGACCGCCGAGCAGGTGGCCGCATGGCAGCCGCCGGCCAAAGACGTCATGGTGGGGTACTACGACGCCGTAAAGTCCAACGCCCTGGCCTACGTGGGATCCCTGTCCGCCGCGGACCTGGAAAAGCAGGTCCCCTTCCCGGTGCCGCCCAACACCTTGGCCTTGGGCGAAGCCCTGGGGGTTTTGGTTTTCGACAACATTGTTCACGGTGGGCAAATTGCCTTTATCAAGGGATACTACGAGGGTATGGGCTGGTTTGGCTAGAGGTTTGATTCGAGCCGGCATGGCCCGGCTTTAACGCCCGCCGCGCCCGCCCGATAAAATCGTAGTCCTTAAACCCGCCGGGGCTGGAAAGCCCACCGGGACGCCCACCCGGCGATGACGCCTCCCGCAACCGGGCCGGCCCAGTAAACCCAATGGTCGGCCCATTCCCAGGCCACCACTGCTGGTCCAAAGCTCCGGGCCGGGTTCAGAGAGGCCCCTGATATCGGTATGCCGAAAACATTGGTCACAAACACGGCCAGGCCGATGGCAATGGGGGCGAAGCTCCGCAGTTCCTTGGAATTCACCGCGGTGGTGAAGATTACAAAAACCAGGCCGAATGTCAGGATCGCCTCGGTCAATACACCGGCCCACGGTGCAACTCCCGCTCCCAGGGAGTGACTCCCCAGCGTCGTTTCGGACGCCCCCGGGATCACGGCCAACAGCAGCAGGCCGCCAACCGCCGCGCCGCCAAGTTGAGCCCCCAGGTAGGTCAACGCCCTGACTCCGGAGATTTGGCGGGTGGCCAACATCGTGAAGGTCACCGCCGGATTGATGTGCCCCCCGGAAATGTTAATAGTGGCGTAGGCCAACGCAGTGATGCCAAGACCGTGGACCGCAGCTATCAGTATCAGGCGGGGCACATTCATCCCGCCGCCGGTCATCTCCCCGCTGACAACCACGGCCCCGCAACCCAGGAAAACGAACAGCAAGACCGCAACAAATTCCGCAGAAGCCGCCTGCCAAAGGCGGAACTCATCCTCCCCGCGGTCCGCGAGTGTCGCCGCCTGATACCGGCCCAGTATTTTGGTCCAACCGGGTATGGGCGCCTTGGTCCGAATCATCTGAGTTTTGCCGCCGTCTCCTGACAGAGTCTCGGCGTTGCTATTTGTACGTTCTTCTCTGTTAGTATTGATTATCATAAGATACTCATTAAACACCATTTCGAGATGGCAGTCAATGGCAACTCGCGGTGCGCAGGCCAAACGCATCCCAGTGTGACGGGCGAATCCTGTCTCCAAAGCGGTGCCCCATCACCCTTTATCCGACTACGCCCCTCTCCCCCCATTCTCGTCGCAGCAAAAATCCAGAACCCTTTCCATGCGCCAAGGCCGTTCTTGAGCCGGGATTCGCCCATCCCATATTCCCCTCAGACCCCGTAGCCAAACCCCCGCCATTCTCGTCGCAACGGGAATCCAGAACCCTTTCCATGCCCCAAGGCCGTTAAAGGCGCCGGAATCCGCCCATCCCATATTCCCCGCAGATCCCGTAGCCATGCCCCCACCATTCTCGTCTCAACGGGAATCCAGAGCCCTTTCTATGCCCCAAGACCGTTATGGCGCCGGAATTCGCCCATCCCATATTCCCCGCAGATCCCGTAGCCAACCCCCCGCCATTCTCGTCGCAGCGAAAATCGAGAGCCCTTTCTATGCGCCAGGGCCGTTATGGCGCCGGGGTCCTCCATCCCATATTCCCTGCGGACCCCGTAGCCAAACCCCCGCCGTTCTCGTCGCAGCAAAAATCCAGAACCCTTTCTATGCCCCAAGGCCGTTCTGGCGCCGGAATTCGCCCATCCCATATTCCCCGCAGACCCCGTAACCAAGCCCCCGCCATTCTCGTCGCAACGGGAATCCAGAACCCTTTCCATGCCCCAAGGCCGTTAAAGGCGCCGGAATCCGCCCATCCCATATTCCCCGCAGATCCCGTAGCCATGCCCCCACCATTCTCGTCTCAACGGGAATCCAGAGCCCTTTCTATGCCCCAAGACCGTTATGGCGCCGGAATTCGCCCATCCCATATTCCCCGCAGATCCCGTAGCCAACCCCCCGCCATTCTCGTCGCAGCGAAAATCGAGAGCCCTTTCTATGCGCCAGGGCCGTTATGGCGCCGGGGTCCTCCATCCCATATTCCCTGCGGACCCCGTAGCCAAACCCCCGCCGTTCTCGTCGCAGCAAAAATCCAGAACCCTTTCTATGCCCCAAGGCCGTTCTGGCGCCGGAATTCGCCCATCCCATATTCCCCGCAGATCCCGTAGCCATGCCCCCACCATTCTCGTCGCAACGGGAATCCAGAGCCCTTTCTATGCACCTAGACCGTAAAGGCGCTGGGAAAACGCCAGTGGGGAAGCCGGCGCTGAACCCCGTCAATATCATGAACATGTCCTATTCTCATGACATTGACGGGGGGCATTTCATAACGATTGCAACACCCTGTTGGCTACTCTCCCGCATAAATTTCAGGCCGCAGGGGTTTCCCGCCGGACAACAAAAAAGACACCTTCGTTGTGAAGGTGTCTTTTTTGCTATGGCCGGGTGCTAACGCGGCCTCAGCAGTTGCTCTTGTTCCCGGAACCTGTCCCGGGAGGCGTCAACTCTCATCGCAACGCCACCACCCTGGTGGGGTACCCTAGATGTTATACAAAGCCTTGGGGTTATGATGCAGGATCATGTCCTTCGTTTCTTGGCTGATGTCTGTCTGGCCTTGCAGCGTGAGGATGGCGTCCAGTTCGCTCGATGTGTCCGTGTGTCCATAGTCGGTGCCTATCAGCAGGCAATTCTCGCCTGAATACTTCAGGATGTACGGCAGGTCATCGTCGCTCTGGCAGGTAACAAAAACGTTGAACTCGGTGAATGGGTCTTCTGGGAACTTTTTCCCCTGGCTGGCCGACCGCCGGGCCGCCTCGTGGTAAACCCACGGCAACCACTGGGCTGACGCCTCGATGAACCCCCAGCGAAGCTTGGGAAACACCTGGGGAAGCTCGCTCATCAACAGCATGAAGCAGGAGGCCACGATGGGGACTCGGAAGGTGTAGAAACCTCCTTCTCCGGGGAAGGATTTCAACAGGTCCAGGTTGGCCGTGTTGCCGTTGGCTACGTGGACGGCGATAGCCAGGTTCAGCCGGCTGGCTTCTTCATAGATCGGATAGAAATACGGGTCCAGCATGGACCGGTCTCCCTCCACCGGCCGCACACACACCGCAACCGCGCCATGCTCTTTCGCGACGCGCATCTGGACCACCGCCTCGTCCAGCATCAGCGTGGGAAGAACGCAGGACCACCGCAGACGCCCTTGGCCGTCGGCCCACACGTCGGCCAGCCAGCGGTTCCAACTCCGGCAAAGGGCCGCGTCCACGTCCGGCTTCTGGGCCACCGGCTCAATGAACAGGGTGTTATGGAGCACCTGAACGTCCACCCCCAGGTCATCCATGTGCTTCAGACGCAGCGAAACGTCGTCCACCTCGCGCGCCGCTTGGGGTGTTTCCACGTTTCTTCCCGACTGCGCGGATTTATCCCGGAGTTGTTGCTCGGTCAACGTGGGGAAGCGCAACCCGCGGATTTTGCCGTCGATGGCCCAGTATTGCCGGGTAGGGTCGTTGGGGGAATAAAGCAGCTGAGGCCGGTACTTCTCTTCGGCAGGCTCTAGGTAGTCCCAGGTGTGCTCGGTTTCCAGCACGTGAGAGTCGGCATCTATGATTTGAAGCTTGGTCTGGGTAGCCATATTGGCCCTCCTGCGGTCGATCAGTGGTCCAAGCTCGGGAACAATCCGCCGGTCCGGTTAAAGCCACGACCGGTGTCGTCGGTGCCGTGGCTGTAGGGGTGTAGTGATCCTTAATGCATCCACACCCCGCCATCAACCACGACGGTTTGACCGGTCATGAAGTCGCTGTCGGGGGAGCACAGGAATACTACCGGCCCCACCAAGTCTTCCGCGACTTCAGCCCGTTTGATGGCCCTGGATTGAATGCGTGACAGCCGTTGCTGCGCGGCCGACTCGCTCACCTCATCCATGGTCTCGGTTAACCCGGGGGCCACCGCGTTGACGTTGATGTTGTAGTCGCCAAGTTCCCTGGCCAGGGTCCGGGTGAACCCGATCACGCCCGCCTTGGAGGTGACGTAGTGAATAATTTGCGCCGAACCGCGGGACACCGTGCCCGAGCTTACGTTGACAATCTTCCCCTTTTGCTGCTCTTTCATGGTGGGGACCACCGCCCGGCTGCACAGGAAGGTACCCCTCAAATTAACCGCCATCAACCGGTCCCATTCCTCCACCGACAGGTCTTCAATGGGGCCATGGTACATGGCGGGACGCTGGAAGATGGCGGCATTGTTGACTAGGCCGTCTATTTGCCCAAACCGTTCCAACGTCGCTTTGGCCAGGTTTTCTGCGTCTTCCTCGCGGGATACGTCGGTGGGCACTGCCAGGGATTCGTGCCCGGCTTCGGCCAACTGCGCCGCCGCAGTCTCGGCGCCCGCGGCATCGATGTCCGCCACCACAACCTTGGCGCCCTCCCGGGCCAACCCGTCACAGTAGGCCCGGCCAATGCCGTTGGCCCCGCCGGTGACTATCATTACCTTGCCCTGCAACCTGTCCATAATTCTTCCCCCATCATGGGCCCCATATGCGCCAAAGCCCGGCCGACCGGGCCCACCGCACTTGGGGCCATTTTATGCCGAGGGTACCGGCTGTCAACCCAACCCCGACTTTGCTGCAAGGGCTGTCGCATTCTAATGTGACCGGCAAATCCTACATCCAAAGTGACACTTCACCACCTTTTACGCAACCGCGCCCACCTCCCGGCATTATTATGATATTAGTTGGTTTTCACCCTCATGCGTGGCACCGACCAGGCCATCTGCGATTACTATGAACATAGGTCATTGTCATACGCATGGATGGCCTGGAATGGCCATCCCGCCATTCTCGCCGCAGCGGGAATCCAGAGCCCTTTCCGTTCGCTGACGCGCTAACGCCTTTGATGAACTCGGCGTTCGCGGGTCCTCCGGTTCTATAATGCCTTCGCGCTGACTCTGGCGGGAGAAGCGCCGCGGGCAACCCGTGTTATCCTTGGGAAAATAACATCCAGCCTGCAGCGGGTAACCCGCGCTTTACCACGGATTCATCCAGCGTCACAGGAGGAAAGTCATGCCCCGTGGAGATGAACCCCTGGGCCCGGTGGCCAACCATTTCTTGTTCGAGAACGAAAAAATCAAGTCGTGGAACCTGGAATTGGACCCTGGAGAAAGCAGCGCCTGGCACGTTCACGACCAGGACTACCTGACCGTTGTGGTTGAACCGGGCAAACTGTTGCGGGAATGGGAGGACGGCGCCACCGAGGAACTGGAATATCCTTTGGGTCAGGTCAATTTCACTGCCCACCACGGCGCGCACCGGGTAACCAACATCGGCACAACTCGTTACCGCAATGCCTTGGTCGAATTGAAACCCTGACCGTAATCGGCCAGCCAAGGAAAACCCGGAGCAACTCCCAGGGATACCCAGAGTCTGTCAAGTGTCGTCAAATCCCCCCGTCATTCTCGCCGCAGCGGGAATCCAGAGCCCTTTTGTATGCAATAAAGGTGGTTCCGACGGAGACACGCCGCAGTGAGACGGCCACCGCCCCGTCATTCTCGCCGCAGCGGGAATCCAGAGCCCTTTTGTATGCAATAAAGGTGGTGCCGACGGAGACGCGCCGGGTGTGAGACCGCCCCCGCCCCGTCATTCTCGCCGCAGCGGGAATCCAGAGCCCTGATCATGCGCCAAGACGGTTATACCAACTAACACGCGCCGGTTGGACAAGACGACGTCCCACGTGGAACATTCCTGCAGACCCGCATCAGGTTGGATTGGAGAAAGGGGTTTGTTTTCCCGGCGCCCTTAACAATTACTCTCCCTCTATCCCTGCCAATCCAAGATTGGCAGGGTACCAGGTTCTGCGCAATGTCCAACCTATCTCCGCCGATTGCAGCGTCATATGTTTAAATCCACTCCCCCTTGAATCCCATCCGACGTTACTTTTCTACCCGGCGGTTCAGCCGGCGACGCCTTCCCCGAACTGCCGGCCGAAGAGGCTCGTCATCAGCGCGCTCACGATCGTAACGCAGAGGCACAGGTAGCCTATTCCCACATAGCCCGTACTCGCCAACAATGCTCCCGCGACCCCAGCGCCCAGCGCGCCACCCACCTGGTTGCTAAAACCCATAAGACCCACTCCCGTGGCCTTGGATTGTCCTGAATACTCGGTGCTGGCCGTGACCAGGGCCGGGAACGTCACGCTCAGTAAGCCCGTTCCAACCGTTGCCACGGCCACCGACGCCCACAGACCGAGGTCGGCGGTGAAGAACAGGAACCCGCAAACTCCCCCTGATACGGTCGTAGCAGCGATGAGCAACCCGCGGTGCCTTCTGTTTGCTACCAATGCCGCCGCAGAGCTCCCGATCATCTGCCCTATCGCGACTATCGCCAGCGGCAGGGCCACAAAACCCAGGCTCAACTCATAGGTATGTATCAGGTAGGCAGCGAAAAAGCTGATCGTCCCCCAGAAAGCGATGCGCTGCGTCAGGTTTACCGCTACGGCCACGCGGAAAAAACGCATGGACACCAGCGACCAATATCTGGAGAAGAATACCCAGTTGCGGACTCGCTCCCCGCCGTGTCTCGGAAACCAGATCCAGTTCGCGAGAAGCCCAGCACCCAGCATCAATCCGACAACTATGAATGGAAGCCGCCAGTCACCCACGTTTGCCAGCACCGCGACCATCGGAACGCTGATGGCCGAGGCCAGCCCTTGAGTGGCTAACAGGACGCTCACTGCCTGGGCGCGCCTCGCCGGGGAAATGACATCGGACACTGCCCCCACTATGTTGGGAGGGATTATTCCGCCGCCAAGGCCGGTCAACACCCTCAGTGCCACCAGCGCTTCGAAACTTGGCGCGAAGGCGGATGCAAGTACGGAAATTGTAAGGACCGCCAACCCGACCAGAGCCACCGGTCGGCGGCCAAAGGAATCGGACAAGGGGCCCCCAGTGACCCCTGAAAATGCCCAGGCCGCGAAGGTTGCGGTAGCCAGCTGCCCGGCGACCGCCACCGATATTTCCAGGTCGGTTGCGATTTCCACCAGGAGCGGCGGAATGATCAGAGTCGCGCTTATGCTGGCAAAAACGGTAAGTGAAAGCACGGCCATAAGCCACGCTTTGTTTACCTCACTATGCCCTGCATGCGCCGTTTGCGTTCCGATGCTGTTTGTTCCCCTTCGGTTTGGCGGCTGCCACCACCGACAATCGGCAACGATTGAGCGGATGATTGAAGCGGACCGACCAAGCAATACACTTCTCTAGTAACTGTACTAACCCGCTACGGCCAGTGTAGCACCCGCGATAAGCGATGCCCGGCGTTCCTCGCGCTCCACAAGTCTCATAGAAATCGTGCGGTGCTCGCATATCGGCTCGAATAGCCATGCCGTCGCACCGCTCACAGCCGTCAGCCTCCGCTGGTGGTAAAAATTTCCTCCGCCCCGGTGGCTTGTTTCCGCGCCGCCCTCGACATCGCATCTTAAAGCCTGGTCCCTCCTCCTTCCCGCCATTCTCGTCGCAACGGGAATCCAGTGCCCTTTTGATAAGCAACCACCCTCACCCTCACGTGCAATGTCCCTCCCCCTTCCCGCCATTCTCGTCGCAACGGGAATCCAGAGCCCACGTCCTGCACCAACACGGTTATGCAAACCGGCACAGCCCAAGCGGGACATTTAGCGCGCGTAAGCACGATTTCTCTTCAAACGGGCTCTGGGTTTCCGCTGCGCCGAGAATTACCGGGGCGGGCGTGCGACGAGATTACCGGAAGACAACCAATAACCTCTGGGTTCGGCTTGGGACGGTGGACATTTGCCCCATCCAAAGCTAATATGCCCAAGTTGCTTTCAACACGCCCTGCCGCCGGTCGATCCCTTTGAAGGTACGCCGGCGTGTGTCAGGGCATCCGCGCTGCCGGTTCGTCCGGCAAACGGAGAAACCTTCTATCGTTCGCTAAGGAGAATGGGAATGCCGCAGATGACAGGTGGACAAGCCCTGGCAAGGTCGTTGCATCGCGAGGGGATTCGAACAATCTTCGGACTGCCGGGAGTACAACTCTACCACGCACTGGGCGGACTCCTGGAGACGCCCGATATTCGATTCGTCAACGCCAGGCATGAGCAGGGCACCACCTACATGGCCGATGGATTCGCTAGGGTGGGAACCCACGCCGGGATCGCCATGGTCGTCCCGGGGCCGGGAATGTTGAACGCCTCCGCCGGGCTTTCCGACGCCTACGCCGCTTCTTCGCCGGTGATGTTGATTTCCGGTCAGATTGGCATCGACAAAATCGGCAAGGACACAGGAGTGCTCCATGAAATCAACGACCAGTTGGACATAGCCCGGACCATCACCAAGTGGTGTTCCAGGATCCTGGATCCTGCGCAGATTCCCTCGGCGGTCCACGAGGCCTTTCGCAACTTGAACACCGGACGGCCCCGGCCCGTCGAGATAGAAATTCCGCCGGAAACCCTGGCGCAAACCGCGGAAATTGAGCTGTTGGAGCCCGGCATCTACAGCCCGGAGGCGCCGGACTCGGCCAGTGTGGACCAGGCCGCCGCTCTGTTGGCCGCGGCGGAAAGGCCGGTAATCTGGGCCGGTGGAGGCGTCATCCGGTCGAAAGCGTCGGGAGCGTTGGCCCGGCTGGCCGAATTGCTGCAAGCGCCGGTCATAAACACTCCGGAGGCCAAGGGAGCCATCTCCTCCCGGAGCTACCTGTCCCTGGGCACGGCCAAAGCCGGCCAGGCCAGGCCGGACCTGGATCCCCTGCACCGTTACGTCGACGACTGCGACTTGATTCTCGCCGTGGGCACCCGTTTCGCCACCCACAACATACTGGAGCCCACCAAGCAGGTCGTCCAGATTGAAATCGACCCCCAGGAGGCGGGAAGGAACCACGCCCGGACCCAGGCGGTAATCGGAGACGCCCGTGTCTCGTTGGATGCGCTGCATGACGCGCTGCACGCTCGCGGCCAAAGACCCTCGCGCCGCCAGGAGTTCGAGGCGTTTCGCGCCCAGCGGGACGAGGTTATGGAAGGGGTGTTGCCCCAGCATCCGTACATGCAGGCGCTGCGGGACGCCATCCCGGATGACGGCGTCATCGTCGTGGACTCCACCCAGGTGGGCTACCACAGCAACACCTTCTACCCGGTGTTTGAGCCCGGAACCTACATCAACTCCTCGTATCAGGGAAACCTGGGCTTTGCCTTCCCAACGGCCCTGGGAGCCAAGGTGGCCCTCCCGGACAAGGCGGTGGTCTCTTTGTCCGGCGACGGCGGGTTTATGTTCAACGTCCAGGAGTTGGCGACCGCAGTGCACCATGGCATCAACATGGTGGCCGTGGTTTTCAACGACAGCGCCTACGGCAACGTCCTGCGGGACATGAACGACCTGTTTGACGGTAATGACGTTGGAGCCACGCTTCACAACCCCGACTTCGTCAAGCTGGCCGAGGCTTTCGGCGTTGACGCCATGAGGGCCCACAACCCGTCGGAACTCAACGGCTGCCTCAAGGAAGCGCTGTCCAACAACCGGCCCACCCTGATTGAAGCGCCGGTGGACAAGATGCCCCGAGGTCGTTAGCCCGAGGCTGATCACGCCCTCGGCGGCGCCCATCGAACCGTGGGCCTTCCTTTCGCACAAAAACAAGTAAGGGGTGGTCCATGCTTCCAAACCACCCCCCGCACTCTATAGCTACCGTCCGGGGTCAGCCCAACGAGTCACTTCAGGTCCAGTGGTTCGACTTGGAACTGCAACGTGGCCCCCGGAGGAATAACCCCGCCGGATGTGCGGTCTCCGTAGGCCAGGTCCCGCCGGCCTGGAAGTAGTCGTCTATCATCCACCGCTGCCCTGCGAAACCTTCGCTGGTTAGATTTGGTATGCCCATGTTCGCTTCACGCCTGGTAGTAATTTCTGATTGCAGCCCGAACGTGATGCCGAGTTGCGATTGGGCTACTGAGGCGGGAAAGGCGTATGCCCGGTCGCTGGTCAAACCAGGAGGCATGGAGAAGACCATGCAGGACATGCGGAAAGAGTTGGAGGTGAAATCCTCCAAATACAAACATAGAGCGCCTGAGTCCCAATCCGTGCCGCGCTCTCGCTAAACTGCAACACAGTCACCGGGTGGAATACAGCGCCGCTGGGGTCGGTGACCGTCTCATTAGTGTCCAAAACCTGCCCCACGCTAATTCCCGTCCTAGGACGAATCGACAATTGAAGGGACAACCCGCAACCAGCTACAGAAGCAGAAACCGGCGCCGAGGAGGTGGGACGCCAGACTCACCAAGGAAGTGGAGTGGGGAGGACGATGATGGGGCGATACCAAGTCAGTGCATTCCAATGGACGCAGATGGAAGGCTTTCTGCCGGGACGGCCCGGGTCGGTGGGCGTGACTGCCAAAGACAGCAGTCCTCTTCGCTGTGCCCTCACCGGAGGTCAGGCAGCGGACTCGCCCCAGGCCATCCCATTGCTGAGTGGAATCGAGGCCGATTGCGTGATCTCCTACGAGGGGTACGAAAGCAACAAGATACCGGCGTTTATCCTGGCAAATGGCGCCACAGCCGTAATACCGCCCAAGTCCAACCGCGGGGCCCCTTGTGAATACGACCGTCAGCGTATCCTGATAGAACGTACCTTCGACAAACTGAAGCGCTGGCGCAGAATCGCGACCCGGTAGCCCTCCGGAGCCAGGCGGTGGGCGAAACGGGTCACCATGGGGGCAAGACCGGCGCTCAGAAACTTAAGGAGAGGCATGGCAGCAGTCTTGCCAATTGCCCGCCGTCTAAACTCCGGGGTTTTCTATACCGGGAGTCTGTCCCACTAATGCTGACACTCCACAGACCAGTTCCCCTATAGTCTCGGCCAACGTTCTACGTCTACTAATCGACTGTGGGTGCGGCCGGTCTACGGCCCGGGCTGCCACCTCAGGAGGCCGGAGTTTTCCAGCACCGAAGGGTTCACGCAGGACATGGGCCAGCGGCCCCCCAACACCAATGCGATCTCCCTGCCTACCCGAACCCTGGACCCTTCCTCATACCTGGATGATGCCGAAGCCACATGGGCCGTCAACGTCACGTTCTCCAGCCCGAGGAGGGGGTTGCCGGGATCAGGCGGTTCCGTTTCCAGTACATCCAGAGCAGCGTGACCGATCCACCCTTCCTCCAGGGCCCTTGTCATGGCTACCTCGTCCACGGTGGCGCCCCTGCCGGTGTTAACGAAGATTGCCAGGGGTTTCATCAGCCTGAACTGTTCCTCCCCGATCATCTTTCTAGTGCCGCCGGTGCCGGGGAGATGATTTGAGACGATATCCGACCGTTGCAGCAACTCTGTCAACCCGACCGGCTCTACGCCGTATTGGACTATCACAGTCTCCCTGACGAAGGGATCGTGGGCGAGGATGCGAAGGCCGAACGGCTTCATCAGTGGCACAACGGCCCTGGCGATATTCCCAAAGGAGATCAGCCCCAGCGTTTGTCCGTACAGTCGAGGCAACTGGCATAAGGCTGGACGTCCTTCAGTCCAACGCTCCTCCCGGACCATCTTGTCCATGAGCAACAGCCGCCGGTGAGCAGCCAGAATCAGCGCCGCCGTGTGCTCGGCAACTTCTTGGACAAAGGTGTCGGGGCAATTGGTTACCGCGATGCCCTTGGCCGTAGCCGCAGAGATGTCCACCAGATCGGTGCCCACGCTGTCCAGTGCGATGATTTTGCATTTCTCCAGTCCGTTTATCACCTTCTGAGTAACGGGCATATCCCTGACTATGAGGGCGTCCGCGTCCTGCGCCCCGTCAAGGAATTCATCGTCCGACATGGCGGGAACTTCTGTAAGTTGGACATCCACACCCCGCAGCCCCTCCATCTCGAACTTGTAGTCGCCGGCAAGGTTGGGACGCCCTTGAGCCACGATCTTATACTTCGCCACATTGGCCCCCTGACTTCAATTGATGATTTTTCTCGTCGTCCCGTGGAATGGGGCTAGCCCTAGCTTGGGGCAAGGGGCAGAACACGTCCAGATAACCGGCGTGAAGGTCTCATCTCAGGAGACTACGCGGAAGTACTGCAGAGAGATCGTTGAAGGTGGGACACCTTTCCTCCGCCCTGTACTTGGTCGCCTCAGTCATCTGGGGTTAGCAATTGTCGATTCGCCCTGATATTACAACGACGGTTCTTGGAACGACAGAATGGGTGGACCACCCCCCTCAATCTTTAACGGAGAACCGTCCTTTAACGGGGGATCGTCCCCCCGCATTTTCCTGTTGGAATTGGTGTATGCCCCGCCTGAGCGAATCGGCGAAATCAACCGGGCAGGACAGATGGACAGCCTTGCGGTGCTATGACGACGGGGCAACCTGCACCGTAATAATATCTATGTCGTGATATTTGTGGTGCTGGACCGAAGAAGCGTAATGACGCAGCAGGCGAAATGAGATTTCCCGCTCGTCCTGTATCTCTGGCTGTTCGTTCAAATAGGCCAGCTTGTCCTCCAGATTCCCGCCCTCGGTAGTCCCTACAAACTCCATCTCAATGGCGGCGTCGGCACGACGGACAGCGACAATGAGGCGCTTCCTGGTGTCTTCTTCCGACTCCCCATCCTGCGATAGTAAGCTCGATAAAGTTTCCTCCCCGGCTGACCTGAGCCGGTTTATTGATGCCTCATTCCAGCCGGCGCTTGTAGCAAATCCCTCGAGGAACGAGTCAATCCTGGGCAAGGACGAAAAGTTCATCGCCACATTCAACCGCCTGCGACGCCTGGAAGTGTACTCCATCAACAGAGTGAGCAAAATTACGCAAACCGAGCCGGTTGTCATGCCGTTGCTGAGTAGAGTCCCCAACGTTCCAGTTAGCAGATCGGGCAGAATCACCTGGTTCTGAAAACCTATGCCTATCCAGAGAGACACTCCTATCACCGAGGCTTTTCGACCGTCTATGCCGTCCCGGAAAACGGTCCTCATACCCTGAACAAAGAGGAGCGACAGCATGAAGATCATGTAGGCCACCAACACGGGGCGTGGAGTCGCGACAGCCAGCGCTATCAGCTTTGGGGAAAACGCTACCGCTATCAGAATCAGGCCTCCATAGATCCCCACGCGGCGCGCTGCAACACCGGTGATCAAAACCCGCGCGGAATTGGCCGCTCCTATCATATTGGGAAGCGTGCCCAGGGCGGCGGCCAGAAGATTGGTCAATACCACCAGGTAGTGGGCCCCCTGAACTACGCGGAAGTCAGTGGCCCGGGGCCTGCGCCAGGCCACCTGCTGAATTACTACGGTGTCGCTGATCGAATTGATAGTTGTTGCCATGTTTACTATTACGAATCCCGGCAAAAGCCCCCAGAAGGTCGCGCCGAAGCTCAGGTCGAATCCCGGCCAGGGAAAACTGGGGAAACCAATCCAGGGGGCCTCCACAACGAGCTTCCAGTCGTATGCGCCTAACGGGGCCGCTATTGCGCAACCCACCACAATCGCAACGACCGGCGCCCATTGCTGCCAATTGGGCGACGCGAACAGCCTCAGCGCCATCAGAATGGACATGGTCGTTCCCGCCAGGATGGCCGCCGCCGCTGGGGGCGCGCCTTCCGGCACATCAGAAAGCCTGCTGAGTACAACGGTTATTATCGTCGAGGCCAGCAGCATGAGGACTGTTCCGGCTACCAACGGGCTGATGACGCGCCGCAGCCAGGAGAGCCGCGATATGAACACAAACTGTATCAACGATGAAGCGACGATCAGGCTCGACAGCAATGCCGGGCCTCCGGCTACCAGCGCCGAGATACAGATGGCGATGAAGGCGGATGCAGAAACTACGTTAAGAGAATATCCCGACCCGAATCTCCAGAATCGAAAGGTTTGCAGCATCGAGCCTGTTCCGCAAACCACGAGGACCGAAAAGAAAATCCAGGACAGATAACCCTGGGTTTGTCCGCCCGCCACAGCGATGATCGACGCCGTGGCAGCCATTGCCACCATTTGGGTCATGACATTCTGGAATCCGTGTACCAGAGATGCCAGATGGCTTGGCCGCTCATCCGGTTGATAGAGGAGGTTTTCGTTTACCTGCGCCATTCGGATTACCGGTTTGTCGTCAAGTTGCTCCTACTAGACCAGAAATTCAACGACGGTTCAAGGCGGGATTTTTAAGGATGCGCGGAGAGGGGCTCGGCGTCCACGCCATTTTCAAGTCCGCAGATGGCGACGTCGGCGATGTTGTTCTGTCCGATCAATATAGGTACCCAAGCAGGATTATTCGGATCCCGAGCGGGGAAACTTCCCACCTTGTTGTCCTCACTCACTAACACCTGGTACATCTCCTCGCTGCCGGAAGGGTTGGTCTGGACGCTGCCGGTCATAACGTGCAGGTTTGTCACCAGCACCCTCTGGCCGTCCAAATTGCTTGTCGCCAGCCCCGTCAACGTTCCACCCCCTATAAACTGAAGGCTATTCCCCGCCTTCTTCGCACTTTGTATACGTATTCCGCTCACAAGTGGTCTGTGAAGCTTACTAGTCTCCATTGGATTCCTCCGTGTCCGGGTTCAGGGGCCGCGGCATGACCACTGTCGCCACGTCCTCTACCTCCGGCTCTTCCCGAATCTCCACCGGGATGCGCTCCAAGCATCCCGGTATTCGATCTTCCGGAGGAAGGGTGCCCTGGTCGACCTTCTCCGTAACGCTAACAATGAACCCCACTTGCCCGGTATGCTCACCGGCCTCATCCTGTAAAAGGCCTATGCCAACCAACCAAACATTGGGTTGACGCGAGAACAGGTCTTCGTACTTAGGAAGCATGGCTTCAGCACGCTTCGTCTGAGCTCTCCAAAGCCGCCAGTTCTCCCGGTATTCTTCGGATTGATACTCCAATCCTGTGGGCGTAGGCCAAAGAAGTTCCTCCTCTGTGAATGGAAAAGTTTCACGTGTGCACAAGGTATCCTCCTCCCATTGGATGATGGATTCGTCCTGGCTGCAGGCCGCCACCAGCAACAGGACGGCGGCCCAGATGAGAAAGGCCGGGAGACGTTTTGACAGGATTTCTTTCGTCGTCATCGGATCTCGCTTTCTTCATTGCACACTATGGACCTTCCAACTCCCGTCAGAGTTTTTGTTGGCGCTGGACCCTTCCCTGTCTAACCCAAAGGCTGAGCAGAGGGAGCCTAGATATCCAAAGTTGTCCCGTATTTTGAGTAGGTAGGGCCACGCAGGATGCCATCCACTGTTCGTGGGAAGAGTGTCGATGGTGCAGTAGTCCCCCGGTTTCAATGTCATTCCCGGAGTGCAGGGGCGCGGAGGGGGCACCTGGTCGCAAAATGGCAGGCCGCGGAGGTGTCCCCCAATTCCGGGCAACTGGTCCCGCAGAGCGGTTGGCACGCACCCCATCAACCGGTTCCCATTCAGGCTCAGCCACGTCAGATTGGCCTTGTTGGCCAGCAACTCCGGCGGCACTTGGCCGTTCAACCGGTTCCATAGAGGGACAGCGCAGGCGGGTTGTGGAGGTTGCCCAACTCTGGCGGTACGTTCCCACTCAGCAGGTTGCCGTCAAGGTAGAGTCGTCTCAGGTTGACGAGGTTGCCCAACTCCGGCGGTATCGGCCCGCTCAACTGGTTGGCATAGAGAGACAGCGCGGTCAGGTTGACGAGGTTGCCGAACTCCGGCGGAATCGGCCCGCTCAATCCATTGCCGTGGAGGAGCACCGACTCCAGACTGACTAGGTTGCCCAACTCCGGCGGCGCCGGCCCGCTCAGTCTGTTCTGGTGGAGGTCCAGGTGAATGACGCGGCCGCTGGCGTCGGTGGTGACGCCATGCCAGGAACCTAATGGCCGGTTGCTCAGCCAGTTTGATTTGTTCTTCCAGTTGAAGCCATGGGTAGACTTTAGAACGCTACCAGGGCGGCCCTGTCGGAGTCGTTGTCAGGGACATCTCGAGGGCCATCGCCACATGCAGATAGCAAGGCAGCGAGAAGCGCCGCCGACAGAACGATCAGCATGGCCCGCAGAACTCCCGTCCGCAGACCCCGGATTTCTTTCACAGGCATATCCTTCTCCTTCCGGAAAACAGGAGTGGCCATGCTTTATCATGTATGTCGAGGGTTTTGAGGCGGAAGCCGGGAAGTCTACACCGGTAATGAAGTCGGCGGAGGGCGAAAGCAGGAAGAGTGTGGCCAGGGCTTGGTCAGACGGACGTTCCACCGCTAGGCCCGTCGGAACTCAACGGCTGCTTGAAGGAAGCGCTGTCCAACAACCGGCCCACCACGATTGAACCCCCGAAGGCGTCAGCCATCCTTTGGCATATAAACAAACAGAGGGTGGTCTTGACGTCAAGACCACCCTCTGCTCTCAGTGCTTACCGTCTAGGATCAGCGCCAACGGTCACTTGAGGTCAAGCAGTTCTACCTCGAACTTCAACGTAGCCCCGGGAGGAATGACACCGCCGGCCCCGCGGTCTCCATAAGCCAGGTCCGGCGGGATAATCAACTCCCGCTTGCCTCCCACGTTCATCGAACCAACACCCTCGTCCCAGCCCCGGATGACCCGGCCCGCTCCGATGGGGAACTCGAACGGAGTGCCCCGGTCCACGGAACTATCAAACTTGGTCCCATCCAACAGCCAGCCCGTGTAATGGACCACGGCTGTGTCGCCCTGGCTGGCCGCAGTCCCATCCCCTACTGTCAGGTCCCGGTACTGCAGGCCGGAAGGGGTTGTTGTTAGTGCATCCATCTTCACCTCGTTGGATTTCTGGGGAGTCTCGGATTGACCGTCGTTTTGGAGGACTACCTCCGTGGCGGCGGGTCTGGCTTCAGGGCTCTGAGTAGCCGATGCACCCTGGCTGGCGCCTGTCGTTTCTCCTGAGACGTCCGGCTGTTCCAGGCCGGAAGTAACGCCGGTAGGCGCTGGCGTAGCTACTGGAGTAGGGCCTGACGTAGGGATTGCCGTAGGCGCCTCCGTCTTAACCTTAGTGCTGGTAGGCAGAGCTTCTCGCTGGCCGCACGCTACCCCCATGGTCAAAAGAGCCGCCAACAAGAGGTACCAACGCATTGCTTCGCCTCGCCGGAAATAAGTCCGGCAAATAGTAGCACATTGGAGGCTGTTGTTGGCCGTAATTTCCCCGGAGACTCGCCCGAATCCGCGGCCCGCGGAATTTGCGATGGGCTCGCGTTAGTCCCGCGAGCCTGACAGCCCCGGTAGCGGTCTAGAAAAGAGCCAACCGGCCGCCGTCGCAGGGCAAATCGACACCAGTGATGAAATCGGCATTGGGCGACAGCAGGAACAGGGTTGCCTGGGCCTGGTCGGATGGACGTCCCCAGCGTTTCAACGGCATGTCCTGGGGCGGGTTGTTCTCGTCCCGGGGCGAATCGGGCCGGCCCACGGGCGTGCCGGTGGTTGTCGGCGTTACCGAATTCACTCGAATCTGGTAGGGGGCCAGCTGCGCGGCCACCGAGCGGGTGAAGTTGAGCAGTCCCGACTTGGCCGTCCCATAGGCGATGCGGGCCATCTCGCCTCGATGTCCGGACGTTGAGATGATGTTCACCATCACCCCGCCATCGCCCTGGGCCACCATCTGGCGGGCCACCTGTTGGGAAACGATGAACGTCCCCGTGAGGATCACGTCCAGCACGTTTCGCCAGTCGGACAACTCCGCTTCCAGAAAAGGCTTGCGGTCGCTGATTGCCGCGTCATTGACCAACAGGTGAATGCCGCCGAAAGCCTCGATCACTTCCTGTATCGCCTGCTGCACACTTTCGGGTTGGGTGATGTCGGCGGTGACGCCAATGGCATGGCCCCCGGCCTCATTGATGCTTATCGCCGCTGCCTGGGCATACTGCTCGTTCAGGTCAACGCAGGCCACCGAGGCTCCGTTCTCCGCCAGGGTTCCGCGCAATCTCCGAGCCGATGTTCGGGCCCGTTCCTGAGACCAACGCTACTTTGCCGTCCAACAACATTGCTCCCATCCTTTCCATTGCGATTTTCTGCCTGCGGTCTCAACGAGTGTCTCCCTGAAACCGGAAATCCAGGAAACCCAGTGCGCCGCCGTCCTCGCACTTCGTGAAGACCGCTGCCGGCGAAACCCCGGGTCTTGCCGGTGATCGGCGGGCCTAGAACCCGTACAATTCCTGGGCGTTGGTTTCCAGAATTTTGCGAGCGGCGGCCTGGGTTATCTTGCCCTCGTCGGCCCACTTTTGCACCTCTCCCAACGCAGCCAGGTTGGCTGACGGATCGGAGTGGCAGTAGTCGGTGCCGATGATCAGGTTGTCCTCGGTCCCAAAGGTGAGCAGGTACTCGATGTCGTCCACCGGGTCCAGGGCGACAAACAGCCGGTTGGTGCGGAACAGGTCTTTGGTCAGGTCCGTGGATGCGGCGCGTTCGTGCAGCAGGTGGGAACGCTGCTGGGTCTCCAGTTGCGCGACGGTGTAGGGTATCCAGGATGCGCCGGCCTCAATGAATCCGAACCGGAGTTTTGGGAACCGTTCCGGAAGCTTGGCAGTCACTACTGCAGTGAAGGCCGCCATCACCGGGAATCCCCGGTCCCACTCGTGCCCCGGAAGGGGATGGCCCGTGTGAATGCAGACCGGCAGGTCCAGGCTGGCAGCTTCCTCATAGACCGGGAAAAAGTGAGGGTCGCTTACTTGCCGGTCCAGGTCGTAGCCGCGTTTGAAGAACCCGCAGGCGCCGTGGTCTTTGGCCCATCGAAGTTCTTTAACCGATTCGTCGGCATCCAGCAGAGGCAACATGGCCGCCCAGTGCAGCCGGCCGTCGCTCCCGGCGCAACGTTCGGCAATCCAGCGGTTGTAGGCCTTGGTGAGCGCCTGCTCTGCCTCGGCATTGGCGGTGTTGTACCGGATAAAGAAGGTTGGGAAGATCACCTGCGCTCTCACGTCCATGCGGTCCATGTCTTCCAGGCGGCCCGGCACGTCCTTTAACTCCCGCTTGTCCCGGTGGGGATGGTGCACGTTGTCGCGGATTGCCCTGGCTTGCAGACGGCCCTCCACGAACCACCAACGACTCCTGGCGGGGTCAATTGCGCCCTGGGGCAAACTTTCCGCAGGCGGCGTGACGGTAACTGGCACATATTTGGCAAGGGAACCCTGCAATTCCTGCCAGGTTGCCTCGGACTCATCGACGTGGGTGTCGGCGTCAATTATCCATGCCATGTCTCTACCTCTGCTTCAAGCGTCGGTGGGAGCGGCCCCCGGTCCGTATTCCCCGAAACCGCTCACTGGAACCGAACGGCGGATAGTGCTGGGCGAGAGTCAAGTTAGCATCAATCACCAGGGTTGTCACCCATTCTGCCACACCTGCCCAGGACCTTTTCATTGTTAGCCGTTCTCACCGTCATTCTCGCCGCAGCGGGAATCCAGAGCCCTTTCCCGCATACAACAGTGTCAAGGCGTGCCGGAAATCCTGGCAGGCGCCACCTCCTCCGTCATTCTCGCCGCAGCGGGAATCCAAAGCCCTTTCCCACATCCAACCGTGTCAAGGCGTGCCGGAAATCCTGGCAGGCGCCACCTCCCCCGTCATTCTCGCCGCAGCGGGAATCCAGAGCCCTTCCTGTCATCCAACCATGTACCAGGACCCCGGTATGGCCCAAGCTGCAACGGCCCTCCGGGTGGGCAAGCCCGGTTCCTCCAAGAAGTTTCCGGATTCCCGGTCCGCCGTGAATGACGAGAGAGAACAAAATGGCCCCGCACACCTGCCACCCGCCCCAAGGCAACCAAGCGTCAGTGTGAAAAAAGTCCCTGAAAGAGGGCGGCCGTGGATTGTCCACCCCACAACCGACCATTCCCGGCAGCGACCGACCCACTTGCCATCGCGCGGACGTAGAACCGGCCATTGGGATGTAGAAGTTGGTTTTTGTGGTGCCGGGGGCGGGAATCGAACCCGCACACCCGTAAAGGTAGCGGATTTTAAGTCCGCCGCGTCTACCGTTCCGCCACCCCGGCACTTAAACCAAGAGGAGGAGTCTCGCGGATTGGAACTTCGGTGGGCTGGTGGGGAAGGTTATTCCGGTTAATGAGGGTGCGCTGACACCGGGCCTACGCCTGAGAAGTGCCCCGCCAACCTTGCCGCTGCTTTGCGGGGCCGGCGTGGCGCCTGGACTGTATCCCAGCTTGTTCGCATTGGCCTGTTTACATTTGATGGAGGCGACGGGCGGATTCGAACCGCCGAATAGAGGTTTTGCAGACCTCCGCCTTAACCACTTGGCTACGTCGCCCCGGCGAGCAGAGTCTCGGAGATTGGTGCCGAGGGCGGGATTTGAACCCGCACAGGCGAATGCCCACGGCCCCCTCAAGACCGCGTGTCTACCAATTCCACCACCTCGGCCCAGAGGCACGAGCCCCATTATAGCATGTGCCAGCGGAGCGGACACCCCGCCAACCAGGTCCTTCTCGCTGTGACCCGTCATTCTCGCCGCAGCGGGAATCCGGAGCCCTTTCCCACATACAACCGTGTCTAGGTGTGCTGGAAATCCTTTCAGACGCCACCTCTGCGCCATTCCCGCTGCAGAGAGAAAATGACGGCTAACGATGAAAAGGCCGTGAGGGGTTTTTGGAAGCGGGCGGGGCCGTTTGTTATAATCCGGCCAGGCGCACTTCATCCGGTGGCTGCTTTCCGGCCGTTCGTGGGTTCGACCGGGTGGCCCCCACCCTTAACGTTGTTCGAGGAGGACCAATTCTTGTCTGCCGGGGGAAAACGCCGCAAGCAGGTCCGACTGGCGACGTTCGAGAACGAACCCTTGGCTCGGCTCGCTGAGCAGCGGCTCCGAGACCAGGGCATACCGTGCCTTTCAAGGGCGCTGGGCGGCGGTCCGGGACTTTGGGGGTCGTCCTTCAATATTCCCCACGAAGTCCTGGTATACGGTTCCGACGTGACCCGGGCCCGAGACCTCTTGGAACTGCCGCCGCTGGAAATCGCCGAACGCCAGGCTGCCGGCGCGGGCGAAGCCAACCCACCGTTGGACCGGCGGATGTTGACCGCCGGAGTGATCATCGTCGTTCTGGTCATATTCCTGGCCCTACGAATTTGACTCCGGTTTACCCAATCCAGGCAAAACGGGGTCAGCCAGCTCTTCCCAACCCTGATTTCGGTCCGGCCTTGAGATGGCGGAAACTATTAGCGCCGGGTAATGGCGGGTGATGACCCTGAATTCCACATCAATCAGATACGCCGTGCTGCTGGTTCCCGATCCAGCATTCACCAGCCGCGCCTACCGGGCCAGGCAGATCATCTGCGGGCAATACGGCAGTTGGGCGGCCGAAATGCTAATGGTCCACCTGATGCTTTCCCGTTTCTTCCCCTGCCCCGACGACCACCTGCCGGAGGTTGCCGCCGGTCTGGCCGCTATCGCCTCGGATAGCCGGGAGGCGGCCCCCGGGTTCCCCATGTCCCACGGGGGGGTTGCATCGCTGGAAGAGTTGCCCGGGACCATCTTCCTGGATTTCACTCCCCAAGAGCCGGACCACCCGCTGTTAACCCTTCATGCCAGGGTCGCCGACCTCGTGAAACAGGTGGCTGACGGCCCCGACGATGCCGCGGGCGCCGAAGCCGAAACCAGGATCTACCTTCCCTTGATGCAGTATGCAGATCTCTCGGAAACGATTTTCGCGGATGCGGTGGAGTTCGCCGGGTCTGTGGTCGACAACCTGGCGACCCCGGCCGGGACCACCGCCTGGCGTTTGATGCTGGCCCGGTTTCAGTCCCAGTCCGCCGGCGAGTCGTGGGACCAGGGAGGATGGGCCAATGATGTCTCCTGGAAACTTTTGGCCAGCATCCCTCTCTGATTCCGGGTACGATGCGGGCCCCGGCCCAACTTGACGACCGGCATGACCGGCAAATCCTTACGGCGCATTCCAGGGATAGTCCCATTCCCGATCAACACTTCCCATTTCTTAGGAGGAATACCGATGAACAGCACTACTAAATTGAGACAGCTTTTGAACAGCGGGTCCATGGTGGTTGCGCCTTTTATTCTCAACGCTCTCCACGCCAGGATTGCTGAGTCCGTGGGGTTTGAAGCGGTGTACATGACCGGTGCGGGCACCGCTGCCGAGCGGGGTTTTCCCGACGTGGGCCTGCTGACGATGACCGAGATGGTTTCCAACGCAAAATACATCGCGGACGCCGTGGACGTGCCCGTGATCTGCGACGCTGACACCGGCTACGGCAACCCCCTGAACGTTCAGCGCACGGTGCGGGAGTACCAGGCGGCGGGAGTTGCGGCAATACACATAGAAGACCAACTGTTTCCCAAGAAATGCGGGTTTTTCGAAGGCAAGCAGGTGATCCCTCAAGAGGACATGGTTCAGAAAATCCGTGCTGCGCTAGACGCCCGCACCGATCCGGATTTCGTGGTCATCGCCCGTTGCGACGCTTATGCCGTCACCGGCTGGCAGGACACCGTGGACCGCTGCCAGGCCTACGTTGAGGCCGGAGCCGACATGGTTTTCGTGGACGGCATCAAAACGGTGGACGACCTGAAGAACTATGCCACCGATTTGGCCGGTCTCCCCCGGTTGTACAACGGCGACCTGCTGCCAACCCAGGACGTGGCCCAGCTGGGGTACAAGATCATGATCTGCGGCAGCACCATCTGGTTGGTGTACCAACAGGTGCACCAGGCGTTCCAGGAATTGAAATCCCAGGGTCGGGTTGACCCGGAGCGGTACGGCACCCGGATGGACGTGGCCAATTTGCTCGGGTTGGAGCAAATATACCAACTCGAACGGAAATACGGCGTGAGCCAGCTGCCGGTGGCATGATTACCACTGCCGCCCCTCCCGCTGACCAGAGGGGTCGTCGACGGCTCCAAGCCCCGCCGGGCCTAGGGAATCAAGGGCATGACCTGCCGGGAGAACTTCTCCATGTTGTCCTGGAGGACCGCCGCCTCGTCTCCGGCAAACCCGATGATGAAGTTCTTGACGCCCAGGTCTTGGTACTGGCGCAGGTCTGAGGCGATTTGCTCGGGACGGCCGGTCATCATCCGGCGGGCCTGGGTTGGCGAGTCGTCGAAAGCCACGCTGGTGCTGAAGGTGACGTCCACCGCATCCTCGGGGCGTCCCGCCCGTACGGTAAGCGTCCGCAGCCGGGCAATCTTCGCGGCCATCTCTTCGGGTTCCAGAATCGCCGGTGGACGTAGCCCGATGGGCATCCATCCGTCCGCCAGTTTGGCCGCCCGGCGAATCGCGGGGCCGGTGTGGCCGCCAATCCAAATGGGTATGTGGGGCTTTTGCACCGGCTTGGGCTCGAATCCCGCGCCCGAAATCTGGAAATGCTCACCCTGAAACTCGGGGTATTCCTTGGTCCACAGTTCCTTGTAAAGCTGCAGGTACTCGTCGGTAACCGCTCCTCGTTGGGCAAATGTGTCCAGGCCAAGGGCCTGAAACTCTTCCTCCATCCAACCCACGCCCGCCCCCAGGATTACCCTGCCTCCGGACAAAACGTCCAGGGTGGACAGCTGTTTGGCGGTTGTGACCGGGTTGCGGTAGGGGATGATCAAAACGTGGGTCCCCAATCGGACCCGCTGGGTGCAGCCCGCCAGAAAATTCAGTGTCGCAATTGGCTCATAGTATGGCTGGTCCGGCGTAAATGTGGCCACACCGTTTTCGGCGTAGGGATAGAATGATGCCACCTGGCGTGGCAGAATGATGTGGTCGCTCACCCAGATAGAGTCGTACGCCAGGGCTTCGGCCCTCTGGGCCAGCGACCGTAGAGAATCGGGGCTGGACATAGTACCCCGGGATGGCATGGAGCATCCGAAAGTTACCGGCATTTTGCGCCTCCTATAGGTAATCTTGTAAGTAGTCTTGCTCCGAGAAATCACCAGTTGCCAGGGTGCCTCAACAGACTCACCCTTCCGGTCACGTCGTCTAACTAATCCCGGATAGGGGTTCGCGGCATCCTTGCCGAGGATTTCAGTTGTCCCCCGTTTCTATTGCCGCCCCCCCGTCATTCCCGTCGCAACGGGAATCCAAAGCCCTTTGCTTGGGCCAACACGGTCATGCCACTGCGCCCACGCAAGGCGGAGCGTTCGACCCCCCACCCCCCGTCTTTCCCGTCGCAACGGGAATCCAGAGCCCTTTGCCTGGGCCAACACGGTCATGCCAGCGCGCCCGCGCCGGGCGGAACGTTCCGCGCGTGGGCAAGCGTCGTTGTTCGCCAAAATTGGTCCGGATTCCCGCGGCGGAAATGACCGTGGGCGGCAACAGAAACTGGGGACAACTGAAAGCCCTGGGCATCAGGCGGCCAACCATGAAATCGGGTATACCGGAATGTTCCGCAGTACCCAAAACAATATGATGCCGCCCAGCAGCAGCCAAATCCAGGCCGGATGAACGAAAACCGTCGGCAGTCGCCGGCCCGTACCGTTCAGCGCAAGCATTGAGAGAAAGGAGTAAGCGATAAACGGCAGGGCCAAGACCATCACTATGTTCAGCCCCAGGGCCGCAATGAGGTGTCCGTTGAGCAGTTGATGCAACCCTCTCAATGTGCCGCAGCCGGGGCATTGCAACCCGGTCAATGTCAGGAACGGGCAAGGGGGGAACAACCCCGAATCCGCCGGGTCCCGGACCACCAGGGCCGCCACGCACGGAGACAGAGCCAGGGCCAACATCGCCGGCTTCCAATGGTTGTGTAACCACCCTGGCAAAACCCATTGAGGGGCCCCGGCGATTTCCTTCATCCGCCAGCCCAGCCTGCTACAGCCAGGCCAACGCAGAGCACCCCGATCCACAGGACAATTACGGCCAGACCTATCCCGAAGCTAATCCAGCATAACAACTTGGCGGTGTTGGATGTGCTGACTGCGCCGGCATAATCCCCGGAGGCAAGTTTGCCATTCACCTGCGCTGCAAAAACAATGGCGACAATCCCCAAAGGAAGGCAGCAAAAGATAGTGACCAGAATCGCTTGCGCCAGGTAGTTGTTAACGTAAGTTTGGACCGGATTGTATGTGAAGGGTGGGCCGGCCTGGTGTTGACTTCCGGTGGTGGTTTCGGCTGCATCGGCAGGTCGGTCCTGACCTTCGCCAATCGCCCTGCCGCACCTGGAACAGAAGCCCGCTTCAGCCTGGACACGCTCCCCGCAATCCCTGCAGAACCTTGTACTTGGGTCGGAGGGTTGCTGCTCGGTTGACAAATCTGTTCTCCAAAAATGGCGTGCCGGTGGCGCGCTCCTCCGGCTTCAAGACCTTTTCGGGGCGCAGAATCTTGGGGCCCACAGGTAAGCGATGGGGTCTGGTTCCAAGCTCAAGCTAACAACTTGGGGGCGCGGGCAATTGTAGGCAAGGGCCAACAACAGTGTCAAACCAGGCGTGGGATCAATGATCCCCCCGGTGCTTGTGGGTGAAGCCATAAACCGACCGGCTTGGGGCCCGCCAAACCATCCCTCAAGAAAAAGTTTTGCGCAGCTTTTCCAAAAGCGGGTCCCCCCACCCCCCGTCTTTCCCGTCGCAACAGCAATCCAGAGCCCCTTTCGTCCCCTCCCCCCGGTCATTCTCGCCGCAGCGGGAATCCAGAGCCCTCTCCATGCGCCGACACGCTTATGCCACCGAGGAAACGCCTGCTATGGACAAGCCGCACACCCTCTCACCACCATACACAACCGCCTGCCCAACCAAAAAATCTCCGCGCCCTCTGCGCCCCTCACGTCACCAGCCCCTTGACACCCCCGAATGCACGTCCCTATCATCGAACCAATGTTCTCTAACACAGACAGCCAGGAAGCCCAACCGCCCTCCCTCGCCGACATCGTCCGCGAGGAGACCGATGACGGCCGCCTAATTGTTCGCTTCCTAATCGACGTCATGCAGGGCCTCCTCGAAAATTCCAAGCCCTGCCACCGCCTCGACGCCGCCCGTCAACTCCTCAACCTTGGCTTCCATCCCGCACAATCCTTCATCGACGAAAATAGCCCCGCCGCTCCAACCCGAAAAAATCTCCGCGCCCATGGCGTCCTCGGCGTTGAAACCGCCCCCCTGCACCAGGAACTGGCCGCCCTCATCCGGGAAGAGACCGACAACGGCCTCACCACCGTCCGCTTCCTGGTAGACGTCATGCAGGGCACAATCCCTGACTTCAAGCCCCACCACCGGCTGTCCGCCGCCAAAGAACTCCTGCGCCGCGGCTTTGACATACCTGCCTCTGCCGACGCCGGCAACCCAACCACCACGGAATCCGGCGAAGAATCCGCCCCGGCTGAAAAACCCACCGAGGCGCCCCGCTCTTGGACCCACATCCTGGAGGGCCGCTATGCCGGCTACCCCGCCGGCTATAACCGCTACGAAACGGAGTACGGCCCCTTTGACTTCCGGTCCTACGATGACGAGGAATACCACTTCGACACCCACGGCTCTCGGGCCCTGACGCACATCTCCGGCGGTGAGGAGGCAGCCAGCGCAGTCCACAAGACGGTCTTCGACTTCCGCTTCGCTGCCTGGAAGCTTGCCAAGGCCACCGGCCAGGACCGCGACCGCTGCGACCACCTGATCAAGATCCCCGACGACTGCCCCCAGCCCGAAAACATCTACGGCTACCAGGCCCTGCGGCAGATATTCGGCACCGAGCAGGCCGCCCGGATAGCCGCTTGGGCCGTCGCCGGCTACCACCGGAAGCAAGCCGCCCTGGCCGCCGACCTCGGTCCCGAATCCCCGGCCCGGCCCCCGCCCCCGGACACCATCTGGGACCAACCGGCGGAGGAACTGTACCCGGAAGACGGGTCGCCGCCGGACCCGGAACCTGACGCTCCCGATGCGCCCAAGCTAACCATGCTTGAGGAATATTTAATCGACCGCCGCCGGGAGCGCGCGCGGAACGACCGGAATAACTGGGATGATGACCCGCCCGGCTTAATCTATGACCGGGTTACCATCCCCATAATACCGTGACGCCCCAACCCGGGGCGCCGCGGTCCTTCACCCTCATACCCCCACGCCCAACAAAAAAGTTTTGCGCAGCTTTTCCAAAAGCGGGTGCCCCCCGCCCCCAAACCCGGACCGCTGCGACTGACGGTCCGGTTGAACGGCCAGACCCCCTGTGCTACGCTGTTTTTCGAGGTCTGTAATATCTATGGCAGAAAAAGTTGTCGTCGCCATGAGCGGCGGGGTGGATTCGTCGGTGGCCGCCCTGTTGCTGTGCCGCCAGGGGTACGATGTGGTCGGCGTGACCATGAAGCTCTACAGCCTGGACGAGGCCGACCTGCCCGCCCATTACCAGGGATGCTGTACCCTGGACGACGTGGAAGATGCCCGGCGGGTGTGCCAGCGTCTCGGAGTTCCACATTACGTTCTCAATGTCCAGCGGGAGTTCCAGACCCACGTTATCGACTACTTTCGCGCCGAATACAGCCGGGGACGCACCCCCCATCCCTGCATTGCCTGTAACGACAAGATCAAGTTCAACTTTCTTTCGACCCGGGCGGCGGCGCTGGACGCCCAATTCGTAGCCACCGGGCATTACGCCAGAATCCAGCCCGGTCCCGATGGGTTCGTGTTGCGAAAGGGAGTTGACGCCGCCAAGGATCAGTCCTATGTCTTGTTTGGCATGGGTCAGTCGGAACTGGCTCACAGCCTGATGCCGGTGGGGGACTATTCCAAGGAAGAAATTCGCCGGATGGCCCAGGATGCCGGGCTGGTCAACGCGGACAAGCCCGATAGCCAGGACATCTGCTTCATTCCATCCGGCGACTATAAGGCGTTCTTGAAAAGCCACGGCGGCCAGCAACCCGGAGACATTGTGGACCTGGACGGGACCGTGGTGGGGCAACACCACGGCATCGAGTTTTTCACCGTCGGACAGCGCCGGGGCCTGGGGTTGGCCGCCGGGTCCACCGCAGGATCCGCCAAGTATGTAATCCGCGTAGAACCCGACGCCCGCCAGGTCGTGGTCGGTCCCGAATCCGCTCTTTACCTGGAGAGTATGCGGGTTTCCCGCGTCAACTATGTCCAGGGAACTCCTGAGGCAACCCCTGGGGCAACTCCATTGGAAGTTTCAGTGAAGATACGCTACAAAGCCTCGGAAGCACCGGCGGTTTTGCATCCGGACGGCGATGGCGCCCTGGTTGTATTCCAGGAACCCCAGCGGGCTTTAACACCGGGCCAGGCCGCCGTGTTTTACCAGGGGGACATCCTGGTTGGCGGCGGGACCATAGAAGCCGGAATTCCAGTTACGGTGGAGTCGGGGGCTGCCAGGTAAAAAAACCGTGGCCAATTCGGGGTCAACGCCGTTGCTGAAAGACCGCTGGTGATTGATCCCCGCCAAGCAACATTGAGGGTTGCGTCGGGGTTGCCGCGTTAGAACGCCCACGTTGGGTTGCCGATCTGGGTTGATGAAGGGAGGTGTTACATGCCGGATCTAACGTTGGAGCAGGAACTGCATCGCCGGGGAGTTAATCCCGTGGCTGGAGTGGACGAAGCGGGCAGGGGACCGTTGGCCGGGCCGGTGGTCGCCGCCGCGGTTGTTTTGCCCCCGGATCTGACAGGGCGCGAGTCCTGGTTAAGCCTGCTTGATGACTCCAAGCGCCTTTCCCCAGCCCAGCGTCTACGCGCCGTGGAGACAGTCCATGAGCATGCCGTCGGCGTGGGCGTAGCCATGTCCTCTCCCCAGGAAATCGATGCCATTGGAATTGGCCCCGCCACAGTACAGGCGATGATGCGGGCAGTGGAAGCCTTGGATTGGCAGCCGGCACACCTCTTGCTGGATTTTGTCTATATCTCCAGTTGTTCCCTGCCCTACGACACGGTGGTCCGAGGAGACAGCCGCAGCTTTTCCATTGCCGCCGCCTCCAACGTCGCCAAGGTGACCCGCGACCGGCTGATGCAGGAGGCGGACGCATGTTATCCCGGATATCTGTTCGCCCGGCACAAGGGGTATCCAACCGCGGAACACCTGGCCCGGTTGAAGGCCCTGGGACCCTGCCGGATTCACCGGAATTCCTTCGGGCCCGTTAGGGACGCCTCCCGGCGGCCGGCCGATGCCCCGAGCATTGCGTAGGATGCCATCGCCCGGATCAAAGCTTGGTGATTGGGGAGAAGAAGTTGCGGGGAGGTTCCTGGAACGCCAGGGATTCCGGATCCTGGACCGGAAGTACCGCTGTACCTGGGGGGAGGTCGATCTGGTCACTCGGGACGGCCGGGACCTGGTTTTCGTGGAAGTGCGGACTCGTCGCAGCAACGCGTTCGGGTCGCCGGAGGAGTCAATCACCGACGCCAAAGCGGATAGGCTGGTGGCTACCTGCAACGACTACCTTCAAAAGCACCCGGACAACCTTCTTGGAGACCACCCTGATTCCGTAGCCGGGTGGCGCATTGATCTGGTGTCGGTATTGCCCGTGCCGGGAAAACCGCCGCGAATCAGCCACCTGCGCAATGCGATCGGAGATTCGGTCAGCTAAAACGGCCCGGGCGTCAGCCGGCAAACGAACAACCCTGTCAATATCAGGACCGCCCCGAGGATACCGACTACCAAGCACCCATAACGATTCATTCCCGCTCCGCTCTGCTTGGTCCGCCGTTCGTCAAGCCGGTATCACCGGGAGAACGAGGCGCGACGGATCCCCGGCATCGTGGTGGATGGTCTGGAGAGCCGCCACCGGTTCCGAGTCTTCCGAAGGTTCTTGACCCGTGTTGGGATTGCGGTCAAACCTCGGAAAGTTGCTGCTAGACACCTCCAGGCGCACCCGGTGTCCTTTCAGGAACACGTTGCTGGTGGCGACCAAATCAATGGTGTATTCATACACCGTTCCGGGTTCAATCGGCGTTGCACTGTCGGTCGTCAACCGGTACCTGGCCCGGACGATACTGTCGGTCAGGTTGCGGGCGCAACCGCACGGGGCCACGTCCACCAGCTTGGCGGTGAAGTCAGTGTCGAGACCGGTGGTGGATGCATGAAGGGAAAGGCTGACCGGCCCGGTGACTTCTAGGTCGGCCTCCAGGGGAGGCGTCGAATACACCAGAACGTCGGCCCGGGCCTCCACTTCTTGCTGGTCGAAGGCGCCTCCCGGTACGAAAGACTGGTTGCAACACAAACCACCACCCTTGGTGGGGACCGGGTCCCTGGGGTCGTACAAGAACACGTCGGTCGGCTGGTCGCCTGGCGAGTCGAGGCTCAAAACTCCGTCGCCGTTCGCAGTGTTGGCCCTGCCTTGGCTGTGGAGGTAGAAATCCCGGTATTCTGCCCTTGACAGGGGCCACTCCTGCTCGTCGCGCCAATGGTTGGCCCCCATGACGAAAATCCTCACGGGCGGGTCTTGTTCGACGCCGTTGGATTCTCCCTTCAACCAGTGGTCGAACCAGCGCAGGTGCAGGCCGTCGGTGTCCACCGCTCCATCGGCAGCCGCCAGGCCGAAGTAAAACTCGCCCGAGCTTTCGGCGAATGGTCCATGGTGCCAGGGCCCTAAAAGCAACCGCTGCCCGGTTCGTGCGGCTTCCGAGCCTCCCTGCGAGGACATTCCCAGGTAGTTACGGCAGGTGCCCTTCAGGAATATGTCGTGCCATCCTCCCATGTTGAGCGCCGGCACGGTGATTTGGGGCCAGTGGTCCTCAATTCGCCATCGTTTCCAGTAGTCGTCGCTGGTCGGGTGAGCCATCCAGTCGTAGAAATATGGGGCCAGCGCTCCCTTGAGTTCGGGATAGTCCTTCAGGGGCAGCCAGCGGAAAGTCTCAGCCATGTTGTCCACGGAGCGGACCAGGCTGCCGCGGGTCTCCGGCGGTACAGTGTGTTCCCGGGAGATTGCGCCCAGGTTCGCTAGCGCTAACCGCGCCGCCGTCCAGGAAAGGATGAACCCCCAGGCAAGCGCGCCGCCCTGATAGGTCCAGCCCTCATAGTAGTCGGAGGAAGTTATGCCCGGTACGATGGCGGCCAGGGAGGGAGGCTGGGCTGCTGCGGCCAGCCATTGGGTGGCCCCAACGTAGGAACGCCCGTACATCCCAACCTTGCCCGTTCCCCATGGTTGGGCCCCGCACCATTCAACAGTGTCGTAGCCGTCTTCAATCTCGTTCAGGAATGGGTAAAATTCCCCTTCCGAAGTGTACCGGCCCCGGGTGTCCTGTACTACTACGGCATACCCGTGAGACGCGGCCCGGGTGGCGTCCAACGTGCCCACGCGGGATGCCCCCAAGGCCTTGTTGTAAGGGGTCCGCTGCAACAGCACAGGTACCGGCTCGGCGGTATCTGGACGATAGATGTCGGCGTACAGTCGAACGCCGTCCCGCATGGCGATCGGCACGTTAAGTTCGGTTTTCAAAGCTCGGTGGGGTCCCATGAATTCAGGCATACGATTCTCCTGGAGATTGCTGGTGCGCCGCTTTGGACTTGGCTTGCAATAAAGCCGTGGCAGCTAACTTTATAGCATCCTCCAACCTGCAAGCAATCGCAGGGTGGGAGCACGGC
The DNA here is from genome assembly GCA_963663135.2 of Dehalococcoidia bacterium. GTDB lineage: Bacteria > Chloroflexota > Dehalococcoidia > Lucifugimonadales > UBA3495 > Io17-Chloro-G2. The sequence goes on from CAXXRM010000003.1 coordinate 318,675, forward strand.
CTTTCGATTATTGAGCATAGCCCGCATACCCGGTTCTTGATGTGCTTGTCGAACTTCATCGTGAGCTTGCCGAACCACGGGCTCAGGTACCTTCCACCAGCTTGGGGCGCGCTTGGGACGAAGGGACCAGCCCTTCTCTGGCCGCAATCGACGCTCTCTACTGCCATTCGCCTCTTCCCTTCTCCGTCCGCCTCTCTCTACCATGATAGTCAGCCCAGCCGGCCGACCGTTCCTCGGGGTCCGGGCCAGGGTGCCTGCCCAAGTTGAATGGGGCAAAACGGGAGGAAATGAGAGGGAAACGAAAAATTCCCCGGTACTCGGCCCAGGGTCTTCGATTTTCACCAGGGTGTTGACCAATTCCTTATCGTCTTTCGGCTCTGCTCAGAATGCATCCTGAGCCTGTCGAAGGGCCTGAGGCGGACCGAGAAGCATTCGTTCCTTATTCGTTCCCGCGGGGAACGAATGGTCAAGGCCAACGATTCTGGCAATAATCGAAGGGCCCTGGGCGAGAGACCGCGATGATTGATAATCGGCGTCTGGACTGATAGCCTCTCGTTGTTCGGACTGTGAGTCCCAAGTAGTGGTTGCCAGGTATCGAGGGTAGGCGCGCCGCTTTAGGCGCTTGGTTTTTAGCAGGCTCCGGCGGCTGTTGCCGGCAAAACTTAGGAGGAAGGGCTTGACCACCAGTTCTCGGGATGCTGTCGTGGTTGGCGGCGGTATCATCGGTTGTTTGACCTCGTACTTGTTGGCCCGGCAGGGCTTGACGGTTACCCTGCTGGAAGCCGACGCCGTGGGCAGCCATGCGTCGGGGTTTGCTTTTGGGGAGATGGGCGCCACCGAGGGGGCCGGAATTCCCGACCCGCTGCTGGGGTTCAGCATTTGGTCGTTGCAGCGCCACATCACCCTGGCGCCCGAACTCAAACAGGTATCGGGTGTCGACAACAACCATGAGGTGTGCGGCCGCCTGAAATTGGCCTTTACTCCCAAGGAGGTTCAAGCCTACAAGAAAGACTTGGAGTGGCAGCAGCAGGTCGAAGAGCTTCAGGTAGACTGGTTGGAACCCTCAGAAATTGTGAAGGTGGAGCCAAGGACGAATCCGGACTGCATTGGAGGGACCTACGTCCAGGGAGCCGGTTCGGTGGAGCCCTACCGGTATACCTTGGCCGCAGGACAAGCGGCGGAACGCACCGGAGTGGAGATCCTGAACCGGCGCGCTACGGGCCTGATCTCCGACGGCGACACCTGCCGGGGCGTGACCTGGGAAAACGGCTCTTTGGAAGCAGGCGTGGTGGTCTTGGCGATGGGGCCCTGGAGCGGACAGGCGTCCGATTGGTGCCGCTTCGATATCCCGATCACGCCTCTGAAGGGCCAGATTCTCCGTTTGCAGCACGGGGGAGAGCCCATCAGGACCTCCATCCATTACGACGGCAACTATGTGGTCACCAAACCCGACGGCCTGACCTGGGCGGGCACCACCGAGGAACTTGCCGGATTCGACGACACACCCACCGCTGAAGCCAGGGATAGCATCATCGACTCCCTCAGGACCATGGTTCCATCCCTGTCCGACGCCAAACTGGTGCAGCAAACAGCGTGTTTAAGGCCTTTGTCGGGCGACGGGCTGCCCATAGTTGGGAAGGCGCCGGGCTGGCGGAACCTCTATCTGGGCACCGGCGCCGGACGGAAGGGCATCCTGTGGAGCACCGGCATGTGCCAGGGGTTGGCAGACCTGATCCTGAACGGCGCTTCTGAAGTCCCCGGGGTTTCCAGCCTGGACCCAGCCCGTTTTAGCCCAGGTCGGACCGATTAGCCGGACCGGGCTTCGGCTCTGGAGTCATGCCTGCGTTCTTCAGGCCGGGTACTTTCGGGCTACCAGGAGTCCTCTTTCTTTAACCACTCTCATCGCGAATGGATAGCGGTCTGCTTCCAGGGCCATTTCCAGGTCTTCGGGATGATATTGAGGCTGGCTGGAATCATAGAATCTACGGGTAGAGCCGCCTTCCTTGACCAACCGTCCCACGGAGTATGCGTCAGGCCGGCGGCCTTCCAAAAGGTTCCGCAGGAACATCGCGCAATGCTCGTCCTCGTCAGCGCGGACCACCCCCTGGTCTCCCATGGCCACCACGGTAACTAGGGCGGGGTCTTTGGTCCAAATGGCGTCGACCGTGGCTTGAGCCACTACCAGGGAACCCAGGAATATTTCATCCGCCCGCGACGCCGCAGCCACTCCCACAACGCCGGCCCTGGTTGACTGGATCACCGTCTTGTCGGTGAAGTCGAATTGGGATGCCTCATATGGGGAATTGCCAAGGTCAAACCCTTCGGGAGGGCTCCCGTCAACCTCTCCCATCAGCACGTCGCCAACGCCCCGGCCGTACAACGTTCGGGCCTGCTCCACGTCTGCCACCATGGTGATCATTGTGGCGCCCCGATCGAAAGCGACGGCGGCGGTGGTGAATGCCCGGAACACGTCAACGATGATAACCGTTCCCCGGGCCTCTTTGGCGTCGTGAATGAGACTTCCCAATAATACCTGCATTGCGATCCTTCTTGATTGGAGTTGGAGCCACCGCCCCGGTTGGTGAAGTTGGGACGGGTTACATGCCATAACGCGTGGGTTGGCAGCGTAGATCCAGGAAACTCGACTTGCATCAACGCTGCCAAGAACGTCGACGCACATCCATCGGGCAGGAATGGACCGGATTGGCTGGTTGCCTACTGGAGCGTCGTTTAAACCGTTGTGGGCGCTTCACCGAATGCTCCGCGGCGGCATCCCGCCTATTTGGGAGCAAGGTTCGAACGTCGAATGGTGCGACGGGATCCCGGCCGAAATTGCTGACCCGAGAGTGCGGTTGGATTTCACGAAAATTTTAGCACTTACCGCCGCGGGATTAAATCGGGAATCTTATGACAACTCGGGAAACCGGCCCATAGACGGGCCTTCTCACCGACGGTTCCTGGCGATGGCCCTTCCGTGGACATGCCGACGTAGGGTTAGGCGCCGGTATGCCCCCGCCCAACGGCTATAGGCACCGCGAACGAATGCCGTTGGGCCGAATGCGCCATTGCGATACGGTCAACCGGATTGCTATGATTATTCAATGGACTTGAAAGTCTTGGAGGATGGTGGTCGGAATGACCCAAGCTGGGGAACCCAAGGGAAAACGGGATTTCGTCAAGTACTCTTTTTTCAAGGTGTCGCCCGAGTGGCGGAGTTTGTCACAAGACCGACGGGACCGGAGCAAGAGAGAGTTCGCCGATGTCATCGGTGAGTTTTCCGACCGGGTTACCATGGCCAGCTACAGCCTGGTGGGGACCCGGGGCGACGCGGACCTGATGCTGTGGAAAATCAGTCCTGAGTTGGATGCCATCGACCAATTGATGTCCCAACTCAACCGTACAGAATTGGCCGCCCACCTGACCATCCCCCACTCCTACTTGGCAATGACCCGGCGTTCTCCCTACGTAGACCAGCATCAGCATCCCGGAAGCGAGGGAGCTAGCCCGACGATGCGTATCGTGGGCCGAAAGTATCTCTTCATCTACCCATTTGTGAAGACCCACGACTGGTATCAACTGCCTCTTGCAGAGCGCCAACGCCTGATGGGCGAGCATTTCACCATTGGCCACCGATACCCGGACGTGAAAATCAGTACGGCGTATTCCTTTGGGTTGGACGATCAGGAGTTCGTTCTGGGGTTCGAAACCGATGATCCGGCGTCTTTCTTGGACCTGGTTGCCGACCTGCGGGAATCGGAGGCCCGGCCTTACACGGAAAGGGACACGCCGATATTTACCTGCCTGGCCAAGCCGCTGACTGCATGCCTGGACGCCCTGGGTTAGCCTCATGGGCCGCCTTTGCGCCCGTGTTGCCCTCGGCAGAGGCATCCCGGTCCCGGCTATCCTCTGGATTGGGGGCCGGTGAACGGGACTGCCCCGATCTGTTTTAACTAGTGCCTTCCAGGTTTTTCATGTGGTTCATGGCTGAACCGGCCCGGAACCAGGCAATTTGGCCCTCGTTCATGGAGTGCCGAAGTTGAACGGTATCTTCGGAGCCGTCGCCGTGTTTCAACAGGCATTGCACCGGGCGTCCCGGCGCCAAATCGTTCAGCCCCAACAAACTGACCCGGTCGTCCGCCTGGATTAGTTCGTAGTCTTCCGGGTCTTCGAAAGTTAGGGGCAGCACCCCCTGCTTTTTCAGGTTGGATTCGTGGATGCGGGCGAAGCTGCGCGTGATAATCGCCGCTGCTCCTAACATGCGCGGCGACATAGCCGCATGCTCTCGGCTGCTCCCCTCTCCATAGTTGTGGTCTCCAACGGCCACCCACCGGGTTCCTTGCGCCATGTAGGCGCGGGCTACCTGGGGTATCGGCAGGACCTCCTCGCCGGACAACTGGTTTTTGCCGGTGCCCGGGTCATCGGTAAAAGCGTTCACCGCGCCAAGGAACATGTTATCGCTCAGGTTGTTCAGATGCCCCCGGAAGCGCAACCAGGGACCGGCAGGAGATATATGGTCAGTGGTGCATTTGCCTTGGGCTTTTACCAGCACTGGAATATCGACGAAGTCGTTGCCATCCCAGGCGGTCCAGGGGTCCAGGATTTGAAGCCGATTGCTTTGGGGGTCGACCACAACCGCCACGTCTTCCCCGGATTCCGGCGGCTCCACGTAACCCAATTGGCCGGGGTCGAACCCTTGCGGCGGCACTTCCGGCGCTGGCTTAGGCGGGTCCAACTTGAACTCCTCGCCGTCGGCGCCGGTTAAGGTGTCGGTCAATGGATTGAAGCTAAGCCTTCCTCCCAACCCGAGGGCCACCGCCAACTCCGGGCTGGCGATGAAGTTCATGGTCTCCGGGTTGGCGTCATTTCGGGCCGGGAAGTTTCGGTTGTAAGAAGTTACGATTGAATTTTGCTCGCCTTTGCTGACTTGGCTGCGGTCCCACTGACCGATACAGGGGCCACAGGCGTTTGCCAAAACCGTGCCCCCGACTTCTTCCATGGCGGCCTGCAGACCGTCCCGCTCAATAGTGGCCCGGATCTGCTCAGACCCGGGGGTGACCAACAACCCGCTGGCAACGGTCAACCCGTGGGCGCTCGCCTGGCGGGATACGTCGGCCACGCGGCTCATGTCCTCATAGGAAGAGTTTGTGCAACTCCCGACCAAGGCCATGGATATCTTGTCCGGAAAGTTGTTCTCCCGCACTTCCCGGGCCAAGGCGGATATGGGCCGGGCCCTATCCGGTGAGTGGGGGCCTGTAACCTGGGGTTCCAGCTTGTTCAGGTCGATTTCCACAATCTGGTCAAAGAATTGGGCCGGTTCGCGCTCGACCTCCGGGTCGGCCACCAGCAGGTGTTTGTACTGCTCGGCCACGTCCACCAATCCCGCCCGCCGTGTGGCTCTGAGGTACGCCGCCATCCGGTGGTCATAGGGGTAGATGTCCCCGGTTGCGCCCAGTTCAGCGCCCATGTTGGTAGTGGTGGCCTTGCCGGTGCAGCTGATCGACTGGGTCCCAGGGCCGAAATATTCGATGATGGCGTTGGTGCCCCCGGCTACGGTGAGAACGCCGGCCAAGTAGATGATGATGTCTTTGGGAGCGGTCCAGCCCTGTAGTTCGCCGGTAAGATGTACTCCAATCAGGGTTGGATATCTCACCTCCCAGGGCAAACCCGCCATGACATCGGCGGCGTCAGCCCCGCCTACCCCAATGGCCAGCATGCCCAAGCCTCCCGCATTGGGTGTATGGGAATCCGTCCCGATTAGCAACCCCCCAGGAAAGGCGTAGTTTTCCAGCACTACCTGGTGCACGATGCCGCTACCGGGCTTCCAGAAGCCCATGCCATACTTGCGGCACGAGCTTTCCAGGAACTGGTAAACCTCGTCATTTTCGTTCAGGGCATCCTGGAGATCCGAAGAAGCGCCGACGCGGGCCTGGATCAGGTGGTCGCAGTGCACAGTCGTGGGCACCGCCACCGAGGACCGACCCGATTGGGCAAACTGGAGAATGGCCATTTGGCCCGTGACGTCTTGATGGGCCACCCGGTCCGGGTTCACCATGATATAGCTTTGTCCCGGCGCGAGTTCCGCTTCGGCGGGGTCGTCGAGGTGGCCCAGCAGCACCTTTTCAGCCAGGGTCAGCGGGCGGTTCAGGCGGGACCGGACCACTTCCAGGTTCCGCTCCATTTTCTGGTAGGCAGCGGTGACGAATTCAGGGGTAGAGTCTATTACGTTCATCGTTCATCTCCGGCGGGTTGGCCGTTTAACGTTAGAAAACCTTTAAAGGAGACCCTTTAAAGGTTTAGTAAACCCGGGTTGGGCGGATATTCCGATTGGGAGCCGGGGGCTATTTCCGCCTCAAGTCCGAAGGGTCGGTGTTCTTAAAGTAGTCGTAGTTGGACGCGACGTAGGTGGACCATTGGGGAGGTGTGGCATCCTCGGCGAATATGGCGGTCACGGGGCAAACGGGTTCACAAGCCGCGCAATCGATGCATTCGTCGGGGTTGATGTAGAACATATCGTCTTCGTCACGGGTGTAAATGCAGTCCACCGGGCACACATCAACGCACGATGAGTCTTTCACGCCGACGCAGGGCTCGGTTATGATGTAGGTCATCCTATCGGCTCCTTCTGTTGTCGCTTCTATCCACGTTTCAGCCAAGCGAATCTTGCCCACTGAAGCAGCAGAATTATAGCATAGCTATTGACGTTTGCAATCAGGATTCGGGGGTGTGTTCGCAGAACCGGGGAATGAGGGGGCGTAATGGGAGGTGAGAGTCGAATCTCTGCTAAAGCACCAATCCGTAGGTGCGTTTCTTGATTGCCAGGTTAACAAAGGTTTCGGTCCTCTGTACGCCATCGATGACGCCTATCTTGGTGCGTAAGAACGTGCCCAGGCTCTCGGCGGACTCAAGCCCCGCCCAGATGAAGACGTCAAAGGCTCCAGTGGTTATAGCCACGTAATGGGCTTCGTTGAGGGAGGCGATGGACTCTGCCACAGCATCGGATTTTCCCGGGCCGGTTTGCAGCCCGATCAGGGCGGTGGTGGCGTAGCCCAGTTTTTCCAGGTTTGGGACCGCAATGACTTTGACCACATCATCTTGAATCAAGCGGCGCAGGCGCCGGCGAACCGTACCCTCACTGACTCCAACCTCTCGAGCGATTTTGGCATTAGAAGCCCGCCCATCTACCTGCAAAAGGCTGATAATCTTGCGGTCCAGTTCGTCCATTAAGGCCACTCCCGTTATTTCTAGCGGTCTTTTTGCTCAAGGGATAATAGGTGAGGGGTACTAGCCTGTCAATACCGCAACATTTAGGACGAATTGCGTTTTGGTGAAAAACGACTAACGGTTTTTACGTAAACCGCAATTGTGCAGAATTAGTGGTAATTCATCCGAATTAAGAGTCATTATAGATGATTTTCAGCTGTTTGGCTATTCTAATATCCGATTTGAGATGATTCCAAATTGGTGGTCCGATGGGACGACAGGCGGCGCCGAAAAAGCTGGCCAACTTCAAACCGTCGTTCGCTAGACTGACATTCCGGTAACGCTGGGGTGAGGGACCTAAAGTGCCACCCGACCCAAGCGTTGCCGGCCCCCTTTACACTCACGACGGAGGAAGATTGGCTCAATGAAATGCCCGACTGCGATGACTCCAGCCTTCTCGTCCCACCACGGGGGCCGACGAAGGGGGCCGAACGCCCCGCTCACAGTAAGACGTAAATGCGCTCGGGCAGCAAAACTCGATTGCCTTGGAATTTACCTACAACCGGTTTGGAAACTAGCGTCATTGGGTTTACAATACATTATCGCCAATTTTGGCCGAATGGATTGCCTGGTCGAATTTTGGGATTGAACTTTGGATGCCGGACTAGGGGCTAACTCGTGCCCCGGTCAATATATAGCCCGGAGGACTGAATTGCCCGCAAAAAAGACTGCCCGTCAAGCTCTGAAACGCACCGCCCGAAACCGGAGTGCCCGCACGGTTACCAGGACCACACTGGCAACTGCGGCGCGGTCAATAAACTCGGGGGACGTTGACGTGGCCGAGCGAGCGGTTCTGGGGGCCATCAGCGCCTTGGACCGGGCGGTCCAAAAGGGTGTCCTCCACAAAAACAACGCTTCCCGTCGAAAATCGCGGCTTTCTATCAAGCTCAATCGCCTGCTGACCGATGATCCCATCGTGTCTTCCCCGGTTCCTAGTCAGTCCCGGGGAAGACAGGCCCCTCGGTCCTCCGGCGGCAGACGCCAGAACCGCGGCAGGTCCGGTTAACCCCTCCGCTTATTGGCCTTTTCCGGCGGATTTTTCCCCAGGCCCTTGGGCTGACCCCAAGGGCGTCTGCTCATCTCATGGCGGCAAACCCCAGTACCCAGTGACGGCGGTTCGTTGACAGTTGGCAGGCCGTTTGCTAGCCTGCTTTCAGAACGCCTGATTTAGTGTGTCTTTTGACGGGGGCCCAATGATTTCTAAGAAACCCATGCCGGCGCGCCGGCGCCGCATCTTGGACTTTATTCAAGAGTTCATCTCGGAGAACGGAATTCCACCGACCGTGAGGGACGTGCAGAAAGCCTGCGAAATCAGCTCAACCTCAGTGGTGGACTACAACCTCCGTATCCTTGACCGCGATGGATACCTGAACCGGCGGCCGGACGTCGCCCGGGGAATTGAATTGCTGGACGGAGAGGGTCAACCAGTTTCTACGGCGCCCCGGGTTCAAGTTGTTGGCAATATCGCCGCGGGCAGCCCTCTGCCGGCTTTTTCCACGGAAGGGGCCGACTCCAGCGCCGAATTCGACACGATAGAGATTTCTCCGGACCTGCAACGGCGATTCGGAAAGCTCTTCGGACTAGCGGTCAAGGGCACTTCAATGATAGATGCTTTGGTTGATGATGGGGACGTGGTGATTTTTCGGCCTACCCAACAGGCGGAAACGGGTGAAATGGTGGTGGCTTGGTTGAAAGACCGGGAGGAAGCTACTCTCAAAAAGTTTTACCCGGAAGGCGACCGTATCCGGCTGCAACCCGCTAATAGCCGGATGAAACCTATCTATTGCGATGCCGGCAATGTGGAAATCAAAGGGAAAGTGGTGGCGGTGATCCGCAAGTTCTCCTGATGGTGACGCGGCCTCAGGAGATGCCGACCCAGCGGGCCCTTGGGACGGACCTCCCCGGCTATGACGGTGGCAAGCGCAACCTTATCTGCGGCTATTCGTAAGCGCCCCGTAGGTCGCGACTATGAAGGGAACGCAGTAGGTCAGAGGGATTTTCCAATACAGGGCCCCGCCGGCATTCCCCGAGGCAATGGCGTCACCCTGGTTCAACGCCGTAAGTACGGTTCCCACCACCACCGCCGCCGCTAAAGACCGCTTTAACATGGGCCAGTGCCGCAGGGAGCAGGAAAAGCACTTGATAGTCTCCCGGTCTTGGGATGGAACTCCAGGCTGCTGCTTGGCATTGAACCCAAAACTCCGTCTACCGGTAAGCGTGCCCCCGCAATTGTCGCAATTTGCCGCGGACATGTTAGCTCCAGGATTTGCCCAATGGTGCGCTGTTTGGTCCTCGGAACCACGGCGTCGCCGGCGCGGAGTTTCGGAGATTCCAGCCTTGCTGGACCGGGGCCGGCCAGGTGAAACCGGACACCTGAACCATCCTATGCAGGGACTTCCGGCGGTGTCAATTTGCGACGCTTTCCCTTGTGACTCCGGCGGGTCACAATTATACTAACCGTTGCAGTATCCATACACGACGAGACCGAAATGTACGATTTCCACACGCACACGTTTTTGAGTGACGGGGTCCTCTCTCCCATCGAGTTGATTCGCCGGGCGATGATAAATGGGTATCGAGTGATTGGCGTGACCGACCACGTGGGCCTGGGGAACCTGGAATACGTGGTTAAGACCTTGGTCAAGGATTGCGCCCACGCGACCAGGCGGTGGGACATTCTAGCGGTTCCGGGGGTGGAAATCACCCATGTGCCTAAAGAAGACATTGACCTGGTTGCTCGGACCGCTAAGGAACTGGGGGCCCGGTTGGCAACGGTCCATGGAGAAACCATCGTGGAACCGGTTGAGGAGGGCACCAATGAGGCGGCGGTGCGGTCTTCGTCGGTGGACGTGTTGGCCCACCCCGGGTTAATCGTGGAAGATCATGCTCGGTTGGCCTCAGAAAATGGGGTGTTCTTGGAAATTTCGGCCCGGAAGGGTCATAGCTTTACCAACGGCCACGTGGCCATGGTGGCGAAGCACACCGGCGCGTCCTTGATTCTGGACTCGGACGCACACGAGCCGGGCGATCTATTGACACCGACATTGACTCGGAAGGTTGCGTTGGGAGCAGGTTTAACCGCAGAAGAGTCCGACGTCCTGTTGGAACAGAATCCGTTGCTGCTTTTGGCTCGGCTGGGTGTCCAACCGGTTCAGCCGACCCCAACGGCGAGGGTTGAATCCTGAACCAACCGAAGAAGGAGCGATGGTCAGGGCCCTAAGCCTTGCCAATGCGGAAGACTTTGGTGCCGCACACAGGGCAGACGCCCTGGGTCGCCGGCCTGCCGTTTTTCAGCGTGACTTGCTGGGGATTGCTTATCTCTTGTTTGCCCCGACACTTAAAGCAGTAGGCTTCCATGATTGTACCCCCAAGTACAAATTCGGATATGCCTGGCTGGAATTGTGGGAAGGAAAGGCCAAGAGGTCCTTATTGAACGGAGCCTCCCAAACCTGATCTTTGCTTGCCGGTAGCGTCGACCTGCCCTCCCGACCCTTGCAACAATCCGGCGTCCCACCCCGGTCGAACGTTGAACACGGGTTGCTAGAGTGTGCTGCAGGCCACTCAAATATACAGTCCGATAAACATTTGTCAAGAATTTCGTAGCAGGCCGGGCGATTTCATCCGCCAATCTACCCGCATCAGCGCCTGGCTAGGTGCAGGACCAAGGTGTGCCGCTCACCGCGACCGTGTGATCACCCGTACGAACCTATGGATCCGATATCCTGGCGGAGACACGGACCGCCTCTGTTGTCGCGGCGATGGCTCTAGGGGGTAGAGGCCGCCGGTGCATAAGGGGAAGGTTGGTCTATGTGGAAGACTTTGATTGGTTTCAGGGTTGATGTCCCACGGTCGAAGCGCACCACGCCCAGGAAACGTCCGTCGGGGCTGTAAGCACGGAATTCTTCCAAGTAGCCTGCATCCATGAGGGGAGTGCGGACGGCCACCGGCTGACCGTTTTTCAAGTAATTTTCGGCTGCTCCGCCCACGACGGTGCTCTTGAGGCCCCGCAGGACCCAGTCGCTCGGGAACACATGCTGTTGCCAGCCCCCGGGATCTTCCGCCGCTGCCTCCAGGGTTTCTTGGGTGACCGAATCAGTGGCTTCAAATCCGCCGCAGTACTGGCGCTCCAAACTGGACACGTGACCGCCGCAGCCCAAGATTTGGCCTAAATCGTGGGCCAGGGAGCGCATGTATACTCCCGGCCCGCTCTCGACTTCAACCACGATTCGGGGCAACGCCCATTCGGTCACTTTAATGGAAAAGATTTTCACCGGCCTCGGCGCGCGTTCGACCTCCTGCCCAGCCCGAGCCAGTTGGTACAAACGCTGCCCCTTCACCTTAACCGCGCTGTACATGGGCGGTGTCTGGTTGATAGAGCCAACGAAGGACATAAGAACAGACTCGACGGTTTCCGGGGTGAGGCCGGTGGCATCGCCGGTTGCAACCGTCTCGCCTTCAGCGTCGTAGGTGTCGGTGGTGACGCCCAGTTGCACCGTCATCAGGTAACGCTTGCGGCCGTCCACCACGTATTCCATCAGCCGGGTGGCTTGCCCAAGGCATATCGGCAGGACACCCTGGGCCATTGGGTCCATAGTCCCGCCGTGGCCGACTTTTTGGCCCCGTCCCGCCATCCGCTTGATGCGTCTCACCGCTTCCATAGAAGTGATGCCCGCCGGCTTGAACAGGTTCAGGAGCCCGTTTACTTGCTTGGTGTCCGGGGACCGGCCCTTCTTAACCATAAATCAAGGAAACCCCTATCCGACCCGACCCAGGCTATCCGGTGCTGGGTCCGCTAGCCGCCTGGGGGCCCTGCTCTTCCAGGAGTTGGTCCATCATGTTTAACACCTGGTCGGCGTCTTCGATGGAAGTGTCCACCTCGAAACTCAAAAACGGGACATGCCTCATCGACACGCGATCCCTGAGTTCCTTCCTGATGAATGCCGCCGCCGATTGAATGCCATCCAATGCCTCTTTTTTGGCGCCGGTGTCTCCCATGACGCTCAAAAAGACCCGGGCGGAGCGGAGGTCGTGGGAGGTGCTTACCTGGGTGATGCTGATCACTCCGGTTAACCGGGGGTCTTTCACCTGACGGGACAGGAGTGAGCTGATTTCATCGCGCAAAAGCCCGTTGACCCGGTCGATGCGTCGGTTCATGCCGGCTCCATGAGTTGAAGATGGCTGACGAGATGGGTAGAGGAGTCCCGCGGATGCCGGGGCTAGCGTCTTCCTCGTTCCAGCCGGTGGGCTTCAAGGAGGTCTCCCTGCCGGAAATCGTTATACCCTTGCAGCATGATGCCGCAGTCGCTGCCTGACGTCATCTCGGAGACCTCGTCACGAAAGTGGCGAAGGGTTTCGATAGTGGTTTCGTGAACCAGGGTACCGTCCCGCATAACCCGGACGTTGGCCCCCTTGTTGATGCGGCCGTCGGTCACCCGGCAACCTGCGATTTGCACGCCCCGGCGCGAAGTGAAGATTTCGCGGATTTCGGCTCGGCCCACCACCACGTCGGCGTACACGGGCTCCAACATTCCTTGCAGGGCCAGTGATACGTCGTCGATTAGCTGGTAGATGATGTTGTAATGGCGGATTTCCACGCCCATGCGCTCGGCAAGGCGTTCCGCGCTGGGTTCCGCGCCGATGGTGAATCCGATAACAATGGCGTCCGAGGCGCTGGCCAGCATAACATCAGACTCCGTTATGGCGCCGCACCCCGCGTGCAACACCCTGACGGTTGCTTCTTCCGCCGTCAACTGTTCCAAGGCATTCTGGACCGCTTCGACACTGCCCTGAACATCGGCTTTGACCACCAGGTTCAACTCTTTCGCGACGCCTGAACCCTTTTGGACCACCTCTTCCAACGTCAGGGCTCGGACCTGGTTTTGCCGACCGGAAGTGGATCTTGCCCGGTCTTCGGCCATAGACCTTGCGGACCGTTCGCCGGTTGCCACAGAAAGCAGGTCACCGGCCTGCGGGGGTGCGTTGAAACCAAGTATCTCCGCGGGCATTCCCGGGGTGGCCTCTTTGATGGCCTGCCCCTGGTGGTTGCTCATTGCCTTCACCCGCCCCCACACGGCCCCTGCGGACACGTAATCGCTAATTTTCAGCGTGCCCTCTTGAACCAGCACGGTGGCGGTTGGCCCGCGTTTGCGATCCAGGCGCGCTTCGATGACAACCCCGGCGGCCACCTTGTTATGGTTGGCTCGCAGTTCCGCCAATTCGGCCACCACCAGGATGTTTGCCATCAAGTCGTCGATGCCGTCTCCGGTTTTGGCGGAGACCTCGGCGGAAATGATGTCGCCTCCCCAGTCTTCCACGAGCAGGTTTTGTTCGCTGAGTTGGCGTTTAACCCGTTCCGGATCAGCGCCCGGCAGGTCCATTTTGTTGATGGCTACGATAATCGGGACGTTGGCCGCCTTGGCGTGGTTCAAGGCCTCAGTGGTCTGGGGCATGATCCCGTCGTCGGCAGCGACCACCAGCACGGCGATGTCGGTTACTTTGGCGCCCCGGGCTCGGATTGCAGTAAACGCTGCGTGGCCCGGCGTGTCCAGGAAGGTAATGTCCTGGTCGTTGAATCGCGCCTGGTAAGCGCCGATATGCTGGGTGATGCCACCCACTTCCCGCTCGGCCACCTGGGTGTGTCGAATTGTGTCTAACAATGCGGTTTTGCCGTGGTCCACGTGGCCCAGGATAGTGACCACCGGGGGCCGCGGGCTTTGTTCCGCAGGGTCCTCGACTTCATGGGACTTCTCGGCGGCGCTGGCTGCCTCCGGTTCGGCCGTGGCCATGGTGGTGCGAATACCGAATGCCGTCGTGACCAGGGTGGCCATTTCGTAGTCGATTATCTGGTTCATGGCCGCCATAATCCCGTTGCGCATCAGTTGCTTGATGACGTCAATGGGACTCTGGTCGATCAATTCGGCCAACCGTTGCACACTGAGGGTTTCCGGCAGCACCAGAACCCGGGATGGGGCGCGCCGGGTTGAAGCTCCCCGGCGCTGTGGCTGCTCCGCGGATGCTTGGGTATTCGCCACTGCCTGCCGTCCGTCGGATGTCATATTTTAATCTCCGAAGTCTGTTCCGTCATCAGTTCCTGGTACGAGGAAAACAAAAGGTCATGGTCTTGCGGCGTAAGCTTCGCGTTGAGGCTTCGCTCCAGACTGCCTTTGCGGGCGCCTTTCTGCCAACAATCTACGTTGCGGCACCGGTAGGCGCCGCGGCCCGGACTCTTGCCGGTGCCGTCTATATGGAGGGTTCCCTGGGGTGTTCTAGCAATGCGCACCAACTCACGTTTGGGCAACTTAGTCCCGCATGATATGCAAGTGCGTTCGGGGATGTGTCTTTGCTTGGTCAACCCAATAACCGGTCAATCTATCCCCGTTGGGATGCTATTCGCAGCTTTTTGTCCGGGCAGTGTTTAAGCCTTCAACCCGCGAAGTCGGCCCGGAGTCTGTTCGCCTAGGGTTTATCTCCCGCCCCGGCGGGCTCCTCCCCTGGCTCCGCCGCCCCGACGGCCCCTTCCAGCGCGGCGTCCGCCTCGTTCATCATCAATTAGGTCTTCGGCAAACCTGATCTTACCGGCATCCGGGGTCAGCAGGGGCACCAGAGGCAACCCCGGCATAGCGTCCTCGGGTTCTTCTTCCTCGACATCGACATCGTCGTCCAAGATTGCAACGTCGTCCAGCGTGAAGGACTGTAGCTCGTCCACACTGAGCCCGGAGGCGTCGTCTTCCGGCGCCTCTTGAGCAGTGGCTTCCTCTTCCTGAATCAGCGATTCAAGGAGTCGGTCCTCGTCAAGCTCCGGCGGTGAATCGGTCACCGTTTCCAGTTGGTCTTCCACCTGATCTGCGATCTGGACGGCGGCATCATCCGCCGTTTCCTCCAGTATCTCCTCTTCGGTTACCAGAACGTCGGTCGGTTGTTCTACCTGGTCGTCAACTACAACATCCAGTACCGCTTCGGCTTCAAGCTCTTGGACAGCCTCCCGCTGCTGCTCTTCCAATTCCTTTTGCTTACGCCGAGCCTCTCGAATCTCCTCCCACTCGGTCATGCCCTTGATGTCCAACCGCCAGCCGGTCAAACGGGCCGCCAGCCGGGTATTCTGCCCTTCTTTGCCTATGGCCAGGGACAACTGCCGGTCCGGCACCACTACGGTTGCGGTCATGGTTTCCGGGGCGAGTTCCACCTCCACTGCCTCCGATGGGCTGAGGGATTTGGCGATGAACACCTTCGGGTCTTGATCCCAGGAGACCACGTCAATCTTCTCGCCCTGGAGCTCGTTGACAATGCTTTGGATCCTGTTGCCGCGCACACCGATGCAAGAGCCTACGGGGTCTATGCCGGGTTGATTCGAGCTGACGGCCACCTTACTGCGGAAACCGGCCTCCCTTGCGATGCCCTTGATTTCCACCACGCCGTTGTATACTTCGGGAACTTCAATCTCAAACAGCCGCTTCAACATGTTGCGGTGACTGCGGGAAACCAGAATCTCCGGGCCTTTCGGAGCGTTTCGAACGCTGACCACGTAAACCTTGATCCGCTGTCCCTTGCGGTACCGCTCGTTGGTTACCTGCTCTTCGTAAGGCAGGATGGATTGGGCTCGTCCCAGGTCTACGACGATTGTCCGGCCCGACTCGGTCTGGTCGATGACCCCAGATACGATGTCCTCTTCGTGTTGCAAGAACTCCTGATAGAGGAGTTCTCGTTCGGCTTCCCGCAGGCGTTGTAAGACCACCTGCTTGGCGGTTTGAGCGGCAATCCGGCTGGCGTTGTGCGGAAGAGGCTCCTCTGCAGCTACTTCGTCGCCCAGGTCGACGCCGTTTTTGAGGTATTTAGCGTCGGCAACGCTGATTTCGCGTTCTGAATCCTCAACCTCTTGCACCACCGTCTTGAGCGCGTAAACGCTCACCTCACCGGTGTTGGGGTTCAGTTTGACCGATATGTTTTGCCCCGATGCCGGGTTGTCTTTCTTAAACGCGGAGGCCAGGGCCACCTCAATGGCCTGCAATACCTGCTCCCTGGGGAGGTGGCGCTCCGCAACTAGCTGGGTCAACGCTATTAAAAAGTCGCTTTTCATGGCGATGTACCCTCGCCCCGAGTGGACCAGAGCTTAACTCTGTGCCCCTAAAGCAAGAAAGCGGGTCCCACCCGCTCTCAACAAAGAAGGACTATGTGCCCAGAGTATAGCATCGCCCGAAAAGGGATTCAAGGGGTGTAGACCGTAGGGCAAACCCGCGCTCCACAGCGAAAAAACGGCGCGGAGGCTCTATCCGGTGGGAGCGCCGGAAGGGATAAGGAGCCGTCGCCGGCGATTTCAGGGCCCGATCACCACCAGATCTTGCCCTGCGACTCCTTGGCCAATTGTTGGTAGTCCTTGGTCCACAAGCTGGTGCTAAGGTATTTCCAGCCGCCGTCGGCCAGCAGACACACAATGCTGCCATGGTCCATTCGTTCCGCCTGGCGAATAGCGGCGTGAACCACTGACCCCGAAGAAACCCCGGCGAAGATCCCCTCCTGGAGCAGCAGTTCCTGTGTGGTCCTGAACGCGTCGAGGCTGCTTACCAAAATTCGGGAATCCAGCAGGTTGAGGTCCAGTATGGGAGGGATGAATCCCTGTTCCAAATCCCTCAGACCTGAAATGAAGTCGTCGGGTTCGGGAGCGACGGCAACGACTTTTACTTGCGGGTTGTGTTCTTTAAGCCTCCGGCCCACCCCCATCAACGTGCCGCCGGTGCCCAGCCCGGCAACAAACATGTCCACGTCGGGAAGGGTGTCGATGATCTCCTGCCCGGTGGTCTCGTAGTGAGCCCCGGGATTGCCGGAGTTGCCGTATTGGTAGGGCATGAAATAGTCGTGGGGATGTTTTTCCACCAGGTCTTTGGCTATGTCAATGGAGCCGTTGGTGCCCATTGAGCCTTCGGAGTTGATGATTTCGGCTCCATACGCCTGGAGAAGCTGGGCCCGCTCAACGCTCACGTTATCCGGCATCACCACCGCGAGCTTGTACCCCCTGAGGCGTGACACCAAGGCCAGAGAGATGCCCGTGTTGCCGCTGGTGGGTTCCAGGATCGTCCGTTTGGAACCTAGCTCTCCGTCCCGCTCGGCCTGGTCGATCATTTTCAGGGCGATGCGGTCTTTCACGCTGCCGGTAGGGTTTTGCCCTTCCAGCTTGGCGAAAATGCGCACTTCAGCCCGGGGGCTCATGCGCTGGAGTTCCACCATCGGCGTGTTGCCAATGGTGGCCAAGATTCCTTTGTAGGCCAACCTCGCTGCCATATTACGTGTTTATGGGTTCCTCAGGTCTCCTGCTCCGGCTCTCAGCCTAGTCGGAAGCCGCCGCCGTTGCTAATTGGGAGTCCGGCGCTGTCAGCCCGCAGAAGATCTCGTAGTCGATCAGTTCGGTGACAGTTGGGTTGTCTCCGCAAAGCGGGCAATTGGGGTTCCGCCTCAACTTAACCTCCCGGAAGTTCATGCTCAAGGCGTCGATGAGCAACAGGCGTGAACTCAAGCTTTCGCCAATCCCCAGAATCTGCTTGAGGGCCTCGGTGGCTTGAATGCTTCCCACCAAGCCGGTTAGGGCCCCCAGAACACCCGCCTCGGCGCAGTTGGGCACCATTCCCGGAGGAGGAGGCGACGGGAAAAGACAGCGGTAGCAACCCTCTCCCGGAATGAAAACCGTGGCCTGGCCGTCGAAAATCAGGATGCTCCCATCCACCAGGGGTTTGCCCGCCAGGTAGCACGCGTCGTTGACCAAGTAACGAGTGGCGAAGTTGTCCGCCCCGTTGATCACCAGGTCGTACTGGCTGATGATATCCATAGCGTTGTCCGACTCCAACCGGTCGCCGTGCATCACCACGTTGACATCCGGGTTGTAGGCGGCGATGTTGTCTTTGGCCGATTGCAGCTTGGGGCGGCCAATGTCGGCGGTGTGATGCAGAATTTGGCGCTGGAGGTTGGAAATTTCCACCACGTCAAAGTCTACGATGCCAATGGTGCCAACGCCGGCCAGCGCAAGGTAGATGGCCGACGGGGAACCCAATCCACCTGCCCCCACGATGAGGGCTTTGGCCTGCATCAAATTTCGCTGGCCTTTGCTGCCCACGTCATTCATTATGATATGGCGGCTATAACGTTTTACCTGCTCGGGTGTTAGGCTCAAGGGTTGCTGGGCCATGGTGTCTCTCCTTCTGGTTGTTCTGACCTTGTTCCGTGTCCCGGTTCCGGGTTTAAGTCGGCTGGTTGGCGCCCGTATTCTACTATGCACAGGGTTGGCGAAAATAAAAGCCTGCGCACACCCCGGAGGGCATCCCGACCGGATAGGCGCAGGCTTGGATTCTCAGGGTCGGCGCCTGCTCCCTACTTGGGAAGGCAGGTCCAGGGGCAGGCCTTCAGAGGTATTTTCAATGTCATGCGGAGTCCATGTTTGGTCTGAGTCTATCTTTGGCGACTTCCGTTGTCAACCGAGATCGCCGCGAAGCTGACGCCGCAAATAGGCCCCGCGAGCGCATTTGAAACCCGGCGAAATGCTTCTGATCAGGCTCGCTGCCCCGCAAGATGCCGCTGCCGCTGGGCCAGGTCTGCCAGTGTAATGCTGCTCAACACTTCCTGAACGGCGTCTTCGACCGACTTCCAGACTTCCTGTTGCGCGCATGAGACGGAAAGGACGCAATCATCGGGGTTTATGAAGCAGTCCAGAGGCGAGGCGTTGCCGTCCAAGGTGGCCATGACCATGCTGATGGTTACGCTGCCGGGGTCCATGGCCAGCCTGTGGCCGCCCTGGGGCCCGCGGCGGCTGGTGACAAACCCGAATTTATTCAACGTGGTCATCAACTGGTCCAGGTAGGACTCCGGGATTCCCTGCTTGGCAGCGATTTCAGCGGTTTGCACCGGCCCCTCGCCGAAATTGGAGGCCAATTCCACCAATGCTCGAACCCCATAATCCACTTTCATGGGGATCTTCATGCCAATCACCTCCGAACAGAACCGCCGAAAAAACGCGCCTGAGGCGTCAACGGAAATTATAGCACTTTGGCGAGTCGCCACCAACAAAGGCGACGGCCCTGACAACAACGAACGACGGGTCACGTGGCCGGATCTCGGTGGTATCATGGTGTCACGTGGCTATTGACGACTGCTCTGGCGGCAGGTTCCAGATGCAATTGGCTGAAATCCTAGCCCAAGCGGTTGAAAAGTCAAACGACTCAGATGCGGCCGTGGGCGGATGAATTAGGAACATTCTCCCTTGCGGCCTCGTTAGCTGAAAAGTAAAAAAATAACGCGAGGCAATGTGCTGGAATCGGAACGCGTCGGCTCTATTTTCCCCGGTGCCCGGGTGCTCTACAACGATGGCATAGAACAACCGGAGCGAGGGCGTCTGCGCAATGCGGCGGAAAATGCTTGGGGGGCCACCAAGCGAGCCACTGACGCCCTAATTCTGGCCCGCACTGGGAAGGAGTGTCCGGACTGTCGGTCAGACCACGCGCGGGCTGCGCTCTTTGCGCCGGGAGGACTTGGCGTCTGGACAACTGGAGGGCCATTTGACTACCCGAGCCCACGTCTTGCATGGGATGTGCTATTACAACGAAAATTGTGAAATGGAGGATGGACCTGTCGAGGACATCAGGGAGACAACGGTTTACATCGGCGACGCCGTAAAACTGGCCGAAGGCTAAACCCCATGCCTAACACTCCCTACTACGGCTACAACCTAGACATCCTCCGGCAGCACATCCACGACGAATCAGTGGACTTAGTCTGCCTGGCCCCCCGGGCTTCAACCGTATTGGAGATGCTGGAAGGCAATGGGTTCGACCTACCGCCCCGGCCGCCAAGCTATCAGCCTGCCCAGCGGGTCCGCCGCGCAGAGGGCCGACAAGGTTGTCTTGTCCCGGATTCCGGCCTGAGGATGGACGAGGTGGTGTGATGCAGGAACTCGACTACATAACCGTAAGGGGCTTCAAAAGCATCGCGTCTATCGAGGAATTGAAACTTGGACCGATGACGTTGATCATCGGTCCAAACGGGTCCGGCAAGTCAAACTTCCTCGGCGTGTTCTCGTTCTTGAAAGCCCTCCGAGAGCGAGGGTTGGAGCAATACGTGGCCAGGGCCGGCGGCGCAGACAAGGTGCTCCACTTCGGGTCACGCGTGACCGACCAGTTGCATATTCACATCTCTTTCCTCGACGGAACAAACCAATACCAGATCATTCTTGAACCGAACAGCGCTGACCAACTGTTCCCGAAATCTGAGGTCGGCTTTTGCTGGGCCAAGGCGAGGTATCCCCATCCCTATGGAGTGCCGATTCCCAGCGCGGGAAGGGAAGCTGGAATAAGCGCGGATTTCTCGCAGGGCGTTGCATTGTACGTGCAACGGCGCCTTGATAGCTGGCAGACTTATCACTTCCACGACACCAGCGCCGATTCCCCGATGAAGAAAACCGCGGACTTGAACGATAACCGGCGTCTCCGTACCGACGGCTCAAATCTATCGGCTTTCCTCTATCTCCTCCGTGAGAAGCACGAAAATTCCTACGGCATGATTGCGCGCACGGTTAGCCAAGTAGCGCCGTTCTTCCGGGACTTCGCACTCGAGCCCCAACTTCTGAATTCAGACAAGATCCGGCTCGAATGGAAACACGCGGGAACCGACGCCTATTTCGACGCGTCCTCCCTATCCGATGGGACGCTTCGCTTCATGGCGCTCGCGACCCTGTTCCTCCAGCCAGTGGAGTACCGGCCGTCCGTAATCCTAGTCGACGAGCCGGAGTTGGGGCTGCATCCCTACGCGATTACCCTGCTGGCGGCGCTGATGAATCAGGCGTCAACCGAAGGGCAGGTAATCGTTTCGACCCAGTCGTCCCTCCTGTTGGACCACTTCGAGCTGGAGGATGTGCTCGTGGCGGAGCGGGTTGACGGCGCCACACGATTCAGCAGGCTTGAATCATCCCAGTTGGAGTCCTGGCTGGAAAGCTATAGCCTGGGGCAGCTTTGGGAGAAGAACGAGCTGGGCGGCAGGCCCGGGAGGGAGTAGGGGAGTGCCCATGTTAATGGTACACGTCGAGGGTCAAACAGAAGAGCGCTTCGTGAATATGGTCCTGGCCCCTCATCTGTACAGCGTTGGATACACGAGGGTTAGCGCCCGCCTGCTCGGGAATTCTCGTCAACGGATCCGCCGCGGCGGGATCAAATTATGGGGCTTGGTACGCAAGGAAATCTTGAAACATCTTTCCGATGACCCGACGTCGCTGGTGACTACCATGGTGGACTACTATGGACTGCCTACCACTTGGCCTGGACGGGACCTAGTCGAAGGTCGGAATACGTTGACAGAGCGGGCTGAATCGGTGGAGAGGGGCATTTGGGAAGATGTTGCGAGTTCGCTGGGCGGCGGGTTTGACCGCCGGCGTTTTATCCCTTATGTGGTGATGCACGAGTTCGAGGGGTTGTTGTTCAGCGACCCGGACCGATTCGCCCGGGGTGTCGGAAGACAAGACTTGGCGTCCCAGTTCCATGCGATTCGCGCCGGGTTCCAGACGCCGGAAGAGATCAACGACTCACCGGACACCGCTCCCTCCAAGCGGGTAGTTAACCTGTACAAAGGCTACCAGAAGCCCTTGATGGGAGTCCAAGCCGTAGAAGAAATCGGCCTCGACGCAATACGCAAAGAGTGTCCGCTCTTCAACAAATGGGTAGAGACGCTTGAGGAATGGGCAAGGCCGTGACTCTAGCCCCCGAAGCTAGGCCGGGGGCCAAGTTACCTAATGGCTAAGGGCGTGCTGATTGCCTTGGGAATAATGTTGGTGTCGGCTTTGATACCGTTGTTCCATTTTGTGGCTTTCCCGGCCTCGCCGTTTATCGGCGGATATATTGGCATCAATTCTGCCTCTGGGCATGGCGGATCGCCGGCGTTGAAATCCTTGATCTTCGGCGTCCTGCTGGGGTTTGTGATCTTCTTCGTACTGGCTCTGATTGCGGGCGTTTTGACACTTGTGGTGGATTTGGGGCGGTTCCTGTGGTTGATGTGGGGTGGGGTGTTTGTGCTGACTCTCTATACTGCCAGCATGAGCGGGTTGGGAGCGATGTTTTCCCAACTCAAAGGGTCTCAAGGAAGCCAGGACACGGGGTAACCCCAGGGTTCCTGAAATGGCACGGACCGCGGAAGGGTTCCCGATGCGAAGATGTCAGGCGGGTTCTGATTTCTTGACACTGGCTTGACCCCGTCGATATGATTGCCATCACCTTGACTGCGATCATCTCCCCATAATCGCCCTCTCCGGCATGGACTCCCCTATGGACCTTTTCACGCTCCGGCAGCATCTGGAGGCCCTGCGCGATGGGAGCCGTAGCGTGGATGACGTGCTTGATGTCCTCCGGGACCTCCCTTTTGAAGACCTCGACTTCGCCAAGATCGACCACCACCGCCCGCTGCGTACCGGCTACCCGGAAGTGGTGCTGGGTAAGGGCAAGACACCGGAGCAGGTATCCCGAATTGTTCGCTCTTTGGCCGGTCGCGGGAACCCGGTCCTGGTCACCAAGACCAACCGGTGCGCCCACCGAGCATGCCTGGAAACGACACCGGATGCCGTTTTCAATGAATTGTCGGGGACCATCGTGGCGCCCGGTCCCAATCCCTCGCCGCTGAAAGACGGCGTACTGGTTTTGACGGCCGGGACTGCCGACCTGCCAGTGGCCGAGGAAGCCGCCGTCACCGCCGAGCTTATGGGAAGCAGCGTGGAACGGGTCAACGACGTGGGCGTCGCCGGGCTCCACCGGCTGCTCAGTGTCTTGCCGGCGCTTCAAAACGCCAGGGTCATTGTGGTCGTGGCCGGAATGGAAGCGGCAGTCACCTCGGTGGTGGCCGGGTTGGTATCGGCGCCGGTGGTCGCCGTCCCCACCAGCGTGGGGTACGGGGCCAATTTCGAGGGGTTAACGGCACTGTTGGGAATGGTCAATAGCTGCGCTCCGGGAGTCGCGGTGGTGAACATCGACAACGGGTTTGGCGCTGGATACCTGGCCGCGCAGATCAATGCCATGGGCCAGGGCCGGCCATCCCGTGATGACGTGACTGAGTGAATAACGGCGGGCAGGCTGATTTGCGCCCAGGTTTCGCCATAGAGTCCTCCACTGAAGCCCGTGGCTGACCAGCCTGGCATCTTGGACCGCTCTTTGGCCTTGTGGAAGGCACTCAGGCCATTCCAGTGGATCAAGAATACCCTGGTGTTTCTTCCCCTGCTTTTCGCCGTCCGAGTGGTGTGGTCTCCCCAGAACCTGGCCCCTCTTCCTGACCTGTTGGTTAACCTGGGGCTGGCTTTCCTGGGTTTTTGCGCCGTTTCGTCCGCCGTATACCTGGTCAACGATGTCTCCGACCGGGACGCCGACCGAAACCACCCGCTGAAACGGAACCGGCCTTTGGCTTCGGGGGCCATCAGCGTCCCCGCGGCCATCGCGGTAGCCCTGCTATTGGCCGGCTCGGGGTTGGTGGCGTTGGCGGCGATCAACCTGGTGGTGCTATGGATCGCGCTGGCGTATCTGGGGATAAACCTGGCATATTCCCTGGGAGCCAAGCACGTGGCCTTAGTGGACGTTTTCCTGGTGTCTGCCGGGTACGTGATTCGAGTAGTTGCCGGCGCCGTGGCCATTGGGGCATTGCCATCCCCGTGGCTTTATGCCACCACCGCCGCCGGCGCGTTGTTCATCGTCCTGGGCCGGCGCTATGCCGAGGTGCGGTTGGCCGGCGGGGAAGCGTCGGCGCAGCGCCCGGTTCTGGCTCTCTATTCAGGCCCCCTCATCGGCCAGCTGTTAACGATTTCGGCAACGGCGGCCTGGTTAAGCTATACTCTATATGCAGTGGAGGCGGCCAATTTGCCCACCAACAACACCATGCTCTTGACCGTGCCGCTGGTTACGCTGGGTTTGTTCCGGTATCTTTACCTGCTGAACACCGACGCGCACGCCGAAACTCCGGAACGGTTGATCGGCAAGGACCCACCCATGGTGTTTGCCATCCTCTCCTGGATGGTGGCCTCGTCGATCATCCTCTGGTTTGGGAGCTAGCGGTGAAAAAGTTGGAAACAAGGGATAGGTGAGCCAGTGGCCGACGACTTAGCCGCGGACCAATCCCTCGCCGGTCCCGCCGACGAGGCCCAAGCGGGCAGGGCAGCGAAAGAGAAACCGGCCGCGCCTTCTTCGGTCGCGGTGGTCAGAACCCGCCCGGAGACGGTTCTGGACGACATCCAAACGGCCATGACGCTGGCCGGCGTGGAACAACACCTGGACCCGCTGGCGACGACCTTGCTGAAGATCAACATTTCCTGGCAGCACTGGTATCCCGGCTGTTCCACCTCGCCCTGGCAGTTGGAAGGGGTGACGCGTGGATTGCGCAATCTGGGTTACCGGGACTTGATTGGCGCCCACAACGGCACGGTGGTGGTCGATTCCTTCGAGGGGGAGGCCAACAACAAGCACAAGGCGGTCCAAGAGAAGTGCGGTCTGCCGGTGATTCACCTGGACACGCCCCCCAACAAATGGGTGAACTACACCCCCAAGGCCAGTATGTTGGCCCTCCACGATATCTTTCCCGACGGTATTGAAATTCCTGAGACATTCGCCGGCAAGAATATCGTCCACCTGCCAACCATGAAAACCCACGTTTTCACCACTATGACCGGGGCGATGAAAAACGCCTTCGGAGGGTTGCTCCACCGGAAACGGCATTGGACCCATTCGGTGATTCACGAAACCCTAGTGGATTTGTTGGCGATACAGAAGGAAATTCACCCGGGCTTGTTCGCCGTGATGGATGGCACCTTTGCTGGGGATGGACCGGGTCCGCGAGCCATGCGATGGCATGTCAAAGACTGCATACTCGCCAGCGCCGACCAGGTGGCCATTGATGCCGTGGCTGCCAAGATGATGGGATTCGATCCCATGGGGATCGAATTCATACGGTTGGCCCACGAGCGGGGCCTGGGTTGCGGAGACGTTTCCGAAATCGAGGTTCTCGGGGAGGATATCAGCCAGGTTAACTGGCAATTCTCGGGCGCCGAGAACACCTTTGCCAGCCGGGGCCAAAAGATGGTCTATTGGGGACCGCTGAAGCCCGTGGAAAACATGCTGCTCCGGTCGCCCCTGGTCGGCCTGGCATATCTGGCCTCCAACCTGTACCACAACGGCTACTGGCTCAACACGATTGGCCGCCGTCGTATCGCGGCCGCATTGAAAACGCCTTGGGGGCAGCTGTTCGAGTCATACTAGGCGCGCCCCAACGACCCATGATTCAAAATGTAATAGGTCCAAATGGATATAGCGATTATCGGCTTGCCCCAAAGCGGCAAGACCACAGTATTCAATGCCCTCACCCTGGGTCAAACCAACACCGCGAGCGCCGGAGGAGCCGGCGCCCAAATGCACGTGGGCGTGGTCAAGGTCTTAGACCCGCGCTTGCCGGTGCTGGCAGAGATTTATCAACCGCGGAAGGTGGTGTATCCCGAGATAAAGTACTGGGACCTGCCCCAGTTTGAGTCCCCGACGAAACCCCAGGGCTCCGCTCCCGGAATCGAGGGGCAATCCCGCAACATTCTCCAGAGCGCCGACGCCTTTCTGCTGGTTCTCCGGGCATTCACCAACCCCGCAGTGGTTCATCCCTTTGGGTCCACAGACTTGGACCGGGACCTGGAATCGGTCTTGGGTGATCTGACCCTAGCCGACCTGTTAGTTTTGGACCGGCTGTGCCAGCGGTTGGAAGACCGGGTCAAGAAGTCGGTCCCCGCCGAGCGGCAAACCATCGCCCGGCAACTCGACGTAGTTCAAAAGGTCAAGCAGGGGATCGAAGACGGCATACCCCTCAGAGACCAGCAGTTGACTCCTTCCGAACAGGCTGGCTTATCCGAGTACCAACTTTTGACGGGGAAGCCGGTGATTGTGGCGGTCAATACCGATGAATCCGCGCTTCAAGTTTCACTGGAGGAGTTGGGAGTCCCGGCGAGCCTGACCACCGGATTGGGTGAGGTGAGACTGTGCGCCAAGCTTGAGTCGGACCTCGTTTCGATGACGGTCGAAGAGGCTGAAGAGTTTCGGACCGCGTTGGGCTTGGCAGAATCGGCCATGTCCCGGGTGATCAAGGCAAGCTACGAAACCGTGGGCTTGGTGTCTTTCCTTACGGTCGGAGAGGACGAAGTGCGCGCTTGGAGCGTGTCGGCGGGAATCGACGCCCGGGAAGCGGCCGGGACCATCCATACCGACTTCTCCCGGGGATTTATCCGGGCAGAGGTGATCCCTTACGACCACCTGGTTCGCTGCGGCAGCGTCGCCCAGGGCAGGAAGGAAGGCGTGCTCCGGTCCGAGGGCAAAACCTACCAGGTCCAAGACGGGGACGTGATCAACTTCCTGGTCAACGTCTGACCGGTAGGTTTGCCAAACACCCTTCCCGATTAAACTGAACCTGATGGTCAACTACCGCACATACCGCCCGGAGGACTTTGAGGCCGTGCAGGACCTCTTCGTCAAGGGCCTGATGGATTTCGCCGGTGAATACCAGCCGGAGTATTGCAGGTACGTCCGGCATTCCCTGGGCGACGACCTGTCCGATATCTCCGGTCAATACCTGGACTCTCCCTATAACCATTTCTGGGTGGCCGAGGCCGGGGACCGCGTCCTCGGTATGGTCGGGGTGCAGTGGCGCAGCGATGAAGAGGCCGAGCTCCGCCGGATGAGCGTGGCCTCCGACGCCAGGCGTCAGGGCGTAGGGCTTGGGCTCCTGGAAACGGTGCAGGAGTTCTGCAGGGGAAGGGGCTACAAACGACTGAAGCTAACCACGGATAGCCAACTGATTGCCGCCATCGCCATGTACCGGAAGTTTGGCTTTCGCCAGGTGGGCGAGGACCGGTACGGCCGCCTCTTGGAGCATCACTTCGTCAAAGACATTTAACCCCGCGGTTGTCCGCAATATCCAGCCTGTCCGCGGGTTAAATCGAGCCCCATAGCCGGGCCATGAACATTCGGGTCGGATTCCACCGGGGCTAAGCCGGCTTGGCAAAGCTCAACTCGTGGCCATCCGGGTCGTTGACGTGGAAATAGCGCTCTCCCCAGGGTGCATCCTCAGGGGTGGTGGTAGGCTGTTCTCCTGACTGGGTGACTTGACGGTACATCTCATCTACGTCGTCCACGTAAATGATTAACCGACCCCACCAGGACGGCTGCCGGTCAACGTCCAGGATGAGGTTCAGATAACCGTCCCCGATACTGAAGCTGGTGAACCCTGCGTCGGAGCCTCCGTACAAAAGGCTCAGACCCACGGTGGATTGGTAAAATTCAACAGACCGGGCCATGTCCCGCACTGCCAGGGTCACCGCGCTAATCCGGCGAACCGCCACGCCGTTCAACCTCGTATACTGTTTGCACCGCCGGCCCGGTCGTAACATTCCTTCAACAGACCGGCGCATTGAACAGACCGGCGAAAATCCGTGGGACGATGGTATCAGCATCCGACAGGCGCGGCAAAACCGGGACTGCCCTGCCGGCGTGTACCGGGTCGAAGCCTAAATGGGTGGAATAACGCCATGACGATAGCATTCATTCAATCTATTGGCGGAGCCAGCGGGGACATGGCCCTGGCGGCCCTACTGGATCTGGGGTTGCCCCTGGATTTCCTCAAGGGGGAGCTGTCCAAACTGGAGATTGGCGGCTACGAGCTAAGCGTGACCCAGGAAACCCGGCGGGAGATGCGCGGCTCCAAGCTGAGCGTGAATGTCAGGAGCAGCGACCGACTTTCCCCCAGAGCGTTGTCTGACCTGGTGGCCAACAGCGCATTAACCGACGGCCAAAAGCAGCGGGCGGCAAGCGTGTTGGACTCGTTGTGGGAAGCGGAGTGCCGGGTCCACGGCCAACCGCGGGACTC
This sequence comes from Dehalococcoidia bacterium, assembly GCA_963663135.2. GTDB lineage: Bacteria > Chloroflexota > Dehalococcoidia > Lucifugimonadales > UBA3495 > Io17-Chloro-G2. Next base: position 346,824 of record CAXXRM010000003.1, read on the forward strand.
CCTGGAACTGGAGGAACTGGGGACGGTGGACACGTTGGTGGACGTGGTTGGGGTTGTCGCCGGACTGGATTACTTTGGCGTCGAGCGGGTATTTGCTTCCCCCTTGGTGCTGGGAGCAGCGGAGCCTCCCCGATGGCCCGGCGGGTATCCCAACCCGGCGCCAGCCACCCTGGAGCTTGCCGCCATGGCCCGAGCGCCGGTGGCCCCGGAGCATGCCATGTACCTGGGCGCCGGTGAACTGACCACGCCAACGGGCGCGGCCTTGATTACCTCCCTGGCGGAATTCGGACGCCCGGAGTTCCGGGTTACGTCCGTCGGGATTGGGCTGGGGACCAAGGACCCGGAGAATTTTCCCAACATGCTCAGAATATGGCTTGGCGAGGCTCCGCTTACGGCAGGCCAAGGCCGGCAAAGCGGCATAGTCCTGTTGGAAACCAATCTGGACGACGTGCCAGGAGAGGTCCTGGGATTTGCCCAAGAGCAACTTTTCGCCGCGGGCGCGTTGGACGTTTGGCTGACCCCGATCCAGATGAAAAAGAACCGGCCGGGGGTGATTCTGTCTGCGCTGGTGCCCCAGCGGCTGGAAGAGGAAGCCTACCGGACTATTTTGCGGGAAACTCCCACCCTGGGCGTCAGGACCCGGGCGGTGGAGCGATACGTTGCCCAGCGGGAAAGCGTCGAAATCGAGACCGGCCTGGGGACCGTGAGCGTCAAAATAAAGTCCCTGGACGGTGTTCCGGTAGGGGTTGCGCCGGAATACGAGGACTGCCGCCGGCTGGCTTTGGAGTCAGGCGTTCCCTACCAGGAAGTGTACCAGAGGGCTATGGCCGAGGCCCGGAGGCTTTTCCTGGGTTGACCGCGACGCCGGTAGCGGGCACCGTGGGGCGTGTGTGCCGGTCGGCCGGTTAGTAGCTGCGCCGCCGTCCGGGAACCCCGGGATAAACGCCCTCGGACAATACCCACTCGACCCTGTGCTCGAACGCAATCACCTCTTCGGGCAAAAGCAAATCCACGAGGTCTTTCAGCGTTCCCTCGGGTTCAAGCAATTCGTCCCTGAGCTTGGCAACGCGGTTCAGAAGCCTTTTGGGGATCCGCTGGCCGCAAAAATCCCAGATCACGGTGCGGATTTTGGTGTGGGCATGGAAGGTCAACCCGTGGTCGATGCTCCACAGCTTGCCGTCCAGACCCTCAAGAATGTGGTTGGCCTTACGGTCGGTGCTGTTGGCTACCAAATCAAAGCAGGCGATGGTCTTCAGCTGGTGGGAGTTGCCCTCCCCGAGGTTGTAATAGTTCCTCTTAGGGTCGTGTTCTATGTATTGCTGCACCGATCCGATACCGTAAGGACCATCGCGAATCACTGTCAGCGGAATCAGGTTCCAGCCCAAAAACCGGTCAAGCAAAAATGCGGCGTATTCCCGCTTGTAGAGGGTGCCTGATGGAAAGTCCCACAGCGGCGCTTCCCCGTCCCTGGGCTTGTAAATGGCCAATCCGTTCTGGTCCCCGAGCTGAATCTGGGCCAAAAAGGTGTAGTTAGAGCCTGAGGGAGTAAGCTGGCAGGAGAGGATTTCGCCCTGCGTTATGAGTTGAAAAGGGGACTGCTTGGAGGTCACCTGGCGCCTCACCGTAGGGGAATCAGGGGGAAAACAGCGCTACCCCGTTTCCAGGACCGTGTGCCCATTAGACCTGGGACATACGTGACCCTCGGGGTTGATGGGCTGGCCGCACAAGAAGCAATTGGGCCGGCCCGCGGCGCAGATTCGGATGGCTTCCTCCGCAAGCGTCTGCGCCTGTGAAGGATTGATCGAGAAGCTGACCGAGACCTGCTCCTGTTCCGGGGTCTCGGATTCCGGGTTTTCCCTTTCGTAGGCAAGCAGATAGAAACTGTTGGCCGGCTTGTCGTGGCTGATCATCATCTGGCCGGCTTTGAAATCCACCTCTTCCCCGCCGCCAAACCATTCCGGGTCCTGATGGCGGCTCTCCCGGAGTCTTTCCTCTTGCGGGATCGATTCAACAGCGCTTTGCAGGTACAAGCCCAGTTGGGCCAGTTGTTCTTTTTCCAACCAGACGCTGCAATGGGCCGGTCCGGCGTCCATGGTAATTCTGAAGGTGCGGCGGCCTGGTTCACCGAAGGTCTCGGCTTGAATCTGCGACAAGGAACCCATGGGGTATTTTGCGCGGCGTTCTTCCATGCTCCATATGATAGTGTCGCAGATAGTCCCGTGGCAAGGGTATGGCCCGGCGCCGGCCTAATCCGGGACGGATTTCAGGTCAGCCGGCGCCGAAAAGGTTGGAGCCGGGGACTAGGTTAGAGCCGGGGACTGTTAGATTCCCGGCTCCGCCCAAAGCCCGGTCAGGCGTGGGCAAGCTCCTCAAATGAAGGCTCGGGCATTCCCTGGCTCCAGGTTGGGTCGCGCAGTTCCAGCCGGTTGCCGCTGGGATCAAAAAAGTAAAGCTCCCGCCCGGTAAACACGCCTTGGGCACGGTAGGTCAGGTAGGCGATGGGGACTTCCTTGTCGTGGAAGACCTTGCAGGCCTGGTTGAAGGTCTCGGGAGTGACGGTGAACGAATGGTGAACCCCCTCGTCCTCTTTCAAAGGGGCATCGACAGGAGTCGGCCGTTCGCAAAGCAAGATGTTGTGGTCCCCGACGTTGAAACAGGACATGATGTTGTTGCCCAGCCGGCCCTTCGGCGTAAGACCCAGAAGTTCCCCATAGAAATCCTCGGCCTCATTCAGGTTGTTCACCGGTATCGACCAGTGGGTTACGCCTTCGATTTTCAGAATTCCCATGATCCCCTCCTATAATTTGATGGGTCTTGTAATTTGATGGGCCCTGCGGTGTTTCCACCCGCGGTTCCAATTGTCCTGGCGGTTTTGGCCGAAACGCCAGCCTGGAAATTGACCCCAACCGCCGCTACCCACCCTGCAATCTAACTCCCTGCTATCTAGTTGCCATTATAAACAGGCGGCGGAAAGGAAGCACTGTTTTTCCGTCTGAGCCTTGGGGATAGGCCTGGGAAACCCTGGCGGCGTACTTCATCAGGAAACTCTCCCTTTCGGGTTCGTCCAGGAGTCCGAGGACCGGAGTGAGAATGCTGCCCTTGGTCCACTCCACCACGGGGTCGGCGCCGCTAAGGATGTGGAAGTAGGTGGTTTCCCAGAGGTCCAGCCTGGCGCACAGGGGACTCAAGAGGTCGTAGTAGACGAATGTGTCCAATACGGGGTGTTCCCGGAGGTGGGGCTCCAATCGTTCCCGCCAAGGGCCGGAGCGCATTGTTTCCGCGATTGAAGTATGGCTGGGAGCGGAAAAGTTGTGGGGCAACTGCACCGTCAATATTCCGCCGGGTTCCAGGCAGTTCAAGAGCCGAGGGAAAAGCGTTTCGTGATGGTCCAACCAATGCAGCGCCGCGTTGGAAAACAGCAGGTCGGCCGGCCTTTCGGGTTCCCAGGTGTTCAGATCAGCCTGCTGCCAGGTGACGCCGGCGGCCAAGTTCGCGTCCAAGTTTCTGGTCTGCTCCAGCATGGAATCCGACGAGTCAACCCCGGTGACTAGAGCTGCGGGCCACCGATCCTTGAGCATCACCGTCCCCGAACCAGTACCGCAGCCCAGGTCATAAATGACGCCGGGAGACTCAAGGGGAATGCGGCCAATTAAATCTATGGCCGGCTGGAGGCGCTCATTGCCAAATCTCAGGTATTGAGCGGGGTTCCAGGTTGTCATGGCTTACTCGCTATAACTCTTACTCACTATGACCGGGGAATCCTGATCTCAGTGGCCTTACGCCCGGCTTTGGTGGTTGACGGGTTTAGCGAATCTGGTCACGCCGCGGAGGTCCTGGGCCGGTATTGCAGGGCTTCCGCCAAGTGGGAAACGCCGATGTCCTTAGCGCCATCCAGGTCGGCGATGGTGCGGGAAACCTTCAGGATCCGGTGAAAAGCCCTGGCCGACAGGCTGAGCCGCTGGGTAGCGGCCTGCAGCAGCGACCTGGCCCCGTCGTCCAGCGGGCAGCACTTCCAAACCTCAGCGGGTCCCATCTCCGAATTGCACCGGAACCCAAGGTTTTTGAAGCGTTCCTGCTGGATGTCCCGGGCGCGTTCCACGCGCTGTCGGGAATATTCTGAATCTTCCGAAGAGCCGGGGTCAACCAGCTTTTCGTACTCCACGGGCGGCACTTCCGCGAAAACATCAATGCGGTCCAAAAGAGGCCCGCTGATGCGTTTTTGGTACCGGTTGACCACGGAGGCGGTGCAGGTGCACTGGCGCTTCGGATGGGTGTGATACCCGCAGGGACACGGATTCATGGCCGCGACGAGCATAAAGCTGGCGGGATAGGTGACCGTGCCCGCCACGCGGCTGATATTGACCACTTTGTCTTCAAGCGGTTGGCGCAACGACTCCAGAGCGGTGTGGGAAAACTCCGGCAGTTCATCCAGGAATAACACCCCCCGATGGCTCTTGGTGATTTCCCCGGGCCGCAAGAGCCGGCCGCCGCCCACCAAACCGGCGTTGGAGATGGTGTAGTGGGGTGACCTGAAGGGACGTTTTGTAATCATGGGTTCGCCGGCCGGCAGTTCGCCGCTGACGCTGTAAATCTTGGTCACCTCCAACGCCTCTTCCGGGGACATGCGGGGCAGGATGGACGGGAGGCACCGGGCCAGCAGGGTTTTGCCGCTGCCCGGCGGGCCGTTGAACAGAAGATTGTGGAAACCGGCTGCGGCAACTTCCAACGCCCGCTTGGCGTGTTCCTGCCCCTTAACATTGGCCAGGTTGCTGTCCACGGCGGAGTTGCAGCTGGCAGATGCCTGGACACCGGTGGAGTCCAACGGCGAGATGGCCAGATCTCCCCGCAGGTGACCGGTCAGAGACCCAAGGCTGGAGACGGGATAAACATCGACGCCGTCAACCAGGGCCGCCTCCGGTGCGTCAACTTCGGGAACAAAAACAGAGGTGAACCCCTGCTGCCGGGCTATGGACACCATGGTAAGGATTCCAGTGGTGTGCCGCAAAGTCCCGTCCAGCGAGAGTTCCCCCAGGAAGACACCATCTTCCGAGATGCCGCTCAACTGGCCCGAACTGAGCAAGATGGAGACCGCGATGGGGAGGTCGTAGCCCGGTCCGGCTTTCTTGAGGTCGGCAGGGGCCAGATTGGCGGTGATCCGCCGCATGGGGAATTCGAAGCCGCTGTTCCTCAAAGCAGCCCGCACCCGTTCGCGGGCTTCCTGGACCGCGGGATCGGGAAGTCCGACGATGTTGAACTTCGGAAGACCCGGTGAAATGTCCACTTCCACCCGAACGATATACCCGTCGAGGCCCACCACAGCGCAGGTCTGTGCAGTTGCCAGCATAATTGGGTCAACCTCCGTCCGGCTAAATCCTGGGATGCGCTCCGGAACTCCCTGATCTGGAACCTGAGGAGTAATCCGGCGCAACTGTACAGGAACTTTTTTGGGTGCGCTACGGGCCAGCGACAGTCATTTGATTGCGGCGCGTGGTACAGGACGCGGCTGGCGTCCAGAGGGTTCGGACTTGGGAGTGGGGGACCCGCTTTTGGAAAAGCTGGGCAAAACCTTTTTGTTGGGCGTGGGTAGGTTGTGAGGATGAATGACCGCGGCGCCCCTGGGTTGGGGCGTCACGGTATTATGGGGATGGTAACGCGACTTTAGTGGTAGCCATCATTGCAAGAGTCAATCGGGCCGTCCCGCCGGCGTCCCCAGCCGTCCTGCCCGAGTTCCCGGCGGAGGCGGACTATGTAGTCCTCGTCCACAGGTGGCTTGGGCGGCCGGTCCTCCGGGTACAGTTCCTCCGCCGGTTGGTCCCAGATGGTGTCCGGGGGCGGGGGCCGGGCCGGGGATTCGGGACCAAGGCCGGCGGCCAGGGCAGCTTGCTTCCGGTGGTAGCCGGCGGCGGCCCAAGCGGCTATCCGGGCGGCTTGCTCGGTGCCGAATATCCGCCGCAGGGCCTCGTAGCCGTAGATGTTTTCGGGCTGGGGAGCGTCGTCTGGGACCTCTATCAGGTGGTCGCGACGTTCATTGGGATGCAGGCCGGAATCGATGGCAACCCGGCGGACATCGTAGCGGAAGTCGAAGACCGCCTTTTGGGCTACGCTGGTCGCCTCTTCACCGCCGAGGACGTGGTGTTGGGCGTAAGAGCCGTGGCAGTCGAAGTGGTAGTCCTCGTCATCGTAGGTCTCGAAGTTAAAGGGGCCGGACTCCTCCTCGTAGCGGTTATAGCCCGGTTCGTAGTCGGCATAACGGCCCTTGAGGGCGCGGATCCATGCGTTGGGCGCCTCGGCGGTTTTTCCAGCCGGGGCGGATTCCTCGCCGGATTCCGTGGCGGTTGAGTTACCGGCGTCGGGAGGGGTCGGGTTGTCGAAGCCGCGGCGCAGGAGTTCTTTGGCGGCGGACAGGCGGTGGTAGGGCTTGAAGTCCTGGAGGTTGCCCTGCATGACGTCGACCAGGAAGCGGACGGCGGTGAGGCCGTTGTCGGTCTCTTCCCGGATGAGGGCCGCTAGCTCCCGGTGGAGGGTGGCGGTTTCAACGCCGAGGGCGCGGAGTTTTTTATGTGTTGGGGAGGCGGGGGTGTTGGCGTCGATGAAGGTTTGGGCCGGGTGGAAGCCGAGGGTGAGCAGTTGACGGGCGGCGTCGAGGCGGTGGCAGGGCTTGGATTGTTCGAGGAGGCCCTGCATGACGTCTATGAGGAAGCGGACTATGAGCCGGCCGTCTTCGGTTTCCTCGCGGACGATGTCGGCGAGGGATGGCGATTGGGCTTCCTGGTTGTTGGCCGGGTTGTCGGCCGGGTTGTCTGGTTGAGAGAACATTAGTTCGATGATAGGGAGGTGCATTCGGGGGTGTCAAGGGGCAGGTGACGCAGGCGGTTCGGTTTCAACGCAGAGTGCATGGAGATTTTTTTGGGTGGGGGACCCGCTTTTGGAAAAGCTGCGCAAAACTTTTTGTTGGGTAGGACGGGGGATGGTTGGCCGGGATTTTGTTGACAGTTTCCTAGCCGGACACTACACTCCCCTAGTTTCCCAAGGTACGTTATCGGGTAGGATTGTGTGCTGGTCCGCTTCCGGGATTGGCGGATGCCTAACGAACCCCCGGGCGGCCAGATGTGCGGGAATCCGGTGGGCCGGAAGTGGCTGCCCGCCTTTCCGGACGGATAGACTTTAAGGCATATTACTGAGGAGGTATTCAAATGGCTGATGTAGGAATCCGCGTGGGGCTTATCGGCGCCGGCGGCAACGTGCGCGATCGCCATATACCAGGGTTCAATGGCGTGGAAGATTGCGAGATCGTGGCCGTGGCCAACCGTAGTGTAGAGTCGGGAAGGGCTATTGCCGACCAGTTCAATATCCCAACAGTGTACGGCAGCTGGCAGGAGTTGTTGGAAGACGATAGCATCACCGCCGTGTGCATCGGCACGTGGCCGTACATGCACCGCACCATGACGTTAGCGGCCCTGGAATCGGGCAAGCACGTGCTCACCGAGGCGCGCATGGCATCCAACGCGGCCGAAGCGCAGGACATGCTGGACACTTCAAAGGCATACCCCAACCTGGTCTGCCAGTTGACGCCCACGTCCACCAGTTACTCCATTGACGCCATTTTGAAGCAGTTGATCAACGAGGGGCACCTTGGCGAGCTCCTGTCGGTGGACTTTACGTCCCTGCAAAACCGCTTCGCCGATTTTGACGGACCTTTGCACTGGCGCCAGGACCGGATGCTCAGCGGCTACAACACCCTGAACATCGGGGCGTCGTACGAGTCCATGATGCGCTGGCTTGGCCGGGGCAACCGGGTGATGGCTATGTCCAAGGTGCACGTGCCTTTCCGGAAGGACGAAAGCGGGTCTCTCACTTCCGTAACAATCCCCGACCACGTGGATATTCTGTACGAATTGGCCAACGGGGCCCAGGTCCACATGAAGATGAGCGCCACCTCCGGCCTGAACGGCGGCAGCCACATCTGGATGTTCGGCACCGAAGGCACCATCCACGTGGACTCGCAGCGCAAGGTCTGGGCCGGCAAGCGGGGAGACCGGGAGCTGACCGAGGTCCCCAACCCGCCGGAAAGCCAGGACAAGTACCGAGTGGAAGACCAGTTCAGCAACGCCATTCGGGGCAAGGAAAAAGTGGACATGGTGGCGTTCGAAACGGGAGTCCACTACATGGAATGGTCGGAAGCGGTCCACCGCAGCGCGATGACGGGCAAGGCGGTTTACCTTCCCTTCTAACCCTCCGCTGCCGCCACGTTTGAAATAATCTCGGCGAAAAAGCCGCGCCTTACGGGATAGCCCGGGGGCGCGGTTTTCTTTGGGAATTCAGAGCCTTGATGTGCTTGCCAGCGGGCGCGGTGTCCCGGGTATGGTAACGCGGCAAGGGCGCAGGATTGGGCGGGGATTGCCCATCGCCTGGCGGTGTCTCCTGCTATAAGCTTGTTGGCGCACGGAAAGGGCTCTGGATTCCCGTAGCGACGAGAATGGCGGGGGCGTGGGTCGGGTTACATAGGAGAACGTGAAGCGGGGTGAGGCTTGACCACATTTGGCGCTTCCCATTTGCCATATGCGTGTTGGCGCACGGAAAGGGCTCTGGATTCCCGTTGCGACGAGAATGGCGGGGGCGTGGGTCGGGTTACATAGGAGAACGTGAAGCGGGGTGAGGCTTGACCACATTTGGCGCTTCCCATTTGCCACAAGCGTGTTGGCGGACAGAAAGGGCTCTGGATTCCCGTTGCGACGGGAATGACGTGGCGTGGGCGCGGTTGAGGACGGGGGGTTAGCCATCAATGTGGAAGCGAGATTCGCCCGTTACATTCAAATGCGGCTGCCTGAAACAGGGGGTCTGCCAAGTTGAACGGTGGGGGGGCCTTGTCTATAATGTGATGACTAGGCTCAACTCCATGCTTTCAGGGGGAGTCCCGGTGGCCAATCAAACAGGAAAACGTTATCTGTGCGCCAAGTGCGGTTCCGAGTTTATCGTAACGAAAGGCGGCAACGGCGCGGTCCACTGTTGCCAGCAGCCAATGGAACTCAAAACCTAGGTTCAGCAATACCCAACAGCGCCGATGCCTCGTTTAACGACCGGCAATCCCGCCTGATAAGGAGTATCCATTCTCATGGCCAATGACCTGGGTAAGCGTTATGTGTGCCCCACTTGCGGGAGCAACGTCCTGTGCACCAAGGCGGGCGAGGGCGTGATCAACTGCTGTGACACCGAAATGGAGTTACAACAACCCCGGAAGCTGCCGTCCTCTGACTGATATTCCCCCTTAACCCGCCACCCACAGGTTTTTCTGCCGGCCTAAAGCCGTGCTCCTCCTGTGGAAGCGGCCTCAACTCGGCCGCCCGTCTTACGCTTCAGACATCCTATCCGTGCTCCTGGAACCAACGCTCGGCCCCCGGATGCAGCGGTACGTCCAGGGGAGTGGCCTCGGTATCTCTCCCAAGTTGGCCAACGTCGATGAAGTCCCTGCCAAGCGGCATCCGGTCCGCCCGCGCACCCAACGCCGCACATATCTTGTAGGCGTCTTCGTCGGGCAACGACGCCCGGGTATAAAGGGGCCAGCCGCTGTAATCGATGCAGCGGTAGTCCCGGTCCAACGCCGGGAAACGCTCCTTGGGCAGGGGAACGTCGCGCCAACCCAGGGCCTCCATCTGCCCCATTATCCCGGCTTCCAGTTCCAATGGCTTCATTCCGTGATCCAAAGCCACGGGCAGCCAACCGGGGATTCCCTCATCGAATATAATGTCAACGCTGCCGTCGGCTATGGCATCGAGGCGCCGCTCGTCCCCGGGTGGGCCGTTCAGCTGGAAACTGCCGCCCCAGGATTCTATGTCGCCCAGGGAGAAGCCGTACAACGGCAACAGTTGGTCAATCAGGACCCGGGTTGAGTGGGTGAGGTCTTCACGTATCGAGACCCGCAGCGGGAGTTGCTTCTCTTTGATTTCGGCCAAGGACGAGAGGCCCAAGCGGGGCTGGACCGCGATTACGAAACGGTCCCAGGACGGGTAGGAGAACAGCACACGGACCGGCAGGGGTTCCGAATAGAGGCCAACTCCCCGGTAGGCCTGGGTCAGTATCGACGAAGGGTTCACGAATGCGGCTTCAAGCTCACCACCAACCACGGCGTGGGAAAGAACCGGCGAGCCGGGAGACATTCGAATATACGGCTTGAACGATTCCTGAGAACCGTTGCCGACGTAGAGGGCAACGTCTCTGTATCCCCCATAGTGGATTGATGGATCACCGGCAACGCCCAAAGCAAGTTCCCACAATACCTTGGCCCTGGTGAACTGAGCGCCTCTCGGCAACGGTTCCATGGCCTTTCTCCTTACCTCTGAAATTCCAATCTATTGCCGAATTCCACCCCGGCTCCCAGCGTAAAACTCAGAGCAGACCAATCGGGGACAGACCCGCCTCAAGACGGAGTCAGAATTTCCGGACGCTTACCGGAAGTAGGGTATTACGTGGCGGCCGACCAGCTTGATAGAGTCCATGATACGAGAGTGGGCCAGGTTCCCCATTTGCATGAAACACAAGACCTGGTCTACGCCCGCTTCCCGGTACTTGTCCAGGACCTTGATAACCGTGTCGGGATTGCCCATGGCAAATGCGCCCGAAGCCAGGTGGTCTTCGGCGGTTTTGTCGGCGCGCTCGGTCTGCACTGCGGAGACAGCGTGCTGATAGGATTGAGGCACCTCCCGGCCCTGCCACGGTTGGTAGAGTTCCTCAGCCTTGTTCACAAACCAGACACCCTCGGGAGCCGCGACCCGGCGCGCCTCCTCGTCGTCTTCGGCGCAGTGGACCAAACACAGGGCGGCCACCTGGTTGTTCACGAACTTGCCCACCGGCTTGGCGTGCTTGACGGCTTCCCGATATGCCTGCACCCGCTCGGCCATCTGGTCATAACCCGCCAGGTTGAAACAGAGCACTCCCAGTCCCATCTCGCCGGCGGCGCGGAAGCTGTCGGGCTGGCTGCAGGCCACCCAAAGCGGCGGATGAGGGGTTTGGACCGGCTTGGGAATCACCTTTCGGGGCGGTATGGAGTAGAACCGGCCTTCGTGAGAAAATATATCCTCGGTCCACATTCGGGGAATCATGGAGATTGCCTCTTCCCACTGGGCCTTGGTATCGGCGGGATTCACCTCGAAACCGTCCATCTCGATCAACGTGGTGGACCGGCCGGTTCCCAGGTCCACCACGGCCATCGCTGACAATGTCCAGCACAGCGGCGCGTTCGGCCACGCGGACCGGGTGGTTGTACTGGCCGGGCAGCAGCGCCACTGCGTGGCCTATGCGGATGCGGCGGGTGCGCTGGGACAGGGCGCCGTACAGCACCTCCGGGGCCGAGCAGTGGGAGAACTCGTTCAAGAAGTGGTGCTCCACGGTCCAAAAGTAGTCGAACCCTTCCACATCGGCCAATTCCACCTGGGCCATGATTTGCTTGTATCGCTCCTGTTCCACGCCGGGGTAGTGGGGTTCAGGAATCTGTATTTCGTACATGAGGCCGAATTTCATGGCGTCCACTTCCTAATAGCAGCGTTTCGGGCATTCTAGCACAGACCGGGGCGGTAACCGCCCCGTCCCGGGCCAGCGCGCCGGAGCCGATCACATCCAGCTAATACGCTTGGGCAAACGATACAGAACGGCCCCGGTTAAGGGCCGGGGCCAGTTATTTAGGGATTGGGGAGGTTCAGGATGTTAGGCGATCAATCATGCCCAGTCCTCAGGCATCATTGGCATGTTGGGTCGGGGTTGGACCTGTTTCTTGATTTGATGGCCAATGTCTCGCATCGCTACCTTCAAGTCGTAAGAGACCTGGAGGTTCATCCAGAGCCTCGCCCCTGTGCCTATATAGCGGGACAGGCGCAATGCGAACTCGGCGTCGATGTTACATCGTCCTTCCAGAATAGCGCGGACGGTTCCGGGCGTGACCGCAAGGATTTTGTCAAACTCTTCCGCGGTGAGACCCAACTCCTCCAGGTCCTCGGCAAGAATCTCGCCGGGGTGAATAGGGGGCATGCCATTCTTGGAAGGCCTGGCTAACTCTTCAACCATGATAGTCTACGACCTCAACGTCGCGAGGGGCGCCATTCAGCCACCGGAAACAAATACGCCACTGCCGGTTGATTCGAATGCTGTATTGCCCTCGCCGGTCTCCGGAAAGAGTTTCCAACCTGTTTCCTGGCCTGTTCGATAACTGCGCGAGTGAGATCGCATCGTCCAGAATCTGGAGACGCACCATCGCTTGGCGAGCAATTCCCTGAAACTGCCGCGCCGCCTCACCCGCAAATAACCTTTCGGCATCACGGTCCCGAAAACTCTGTATCAATATGGTACTACATTTGGCCCGGCGGGCAGGCTCGCTGCGCCGGCGCGCCGGTAGCAGGCAATCAGACCACGGGCCCTATGGTACCAACATGGCCCGGGTGATTTGGGTTTGGCGCTGGCTCCATTCGGCTTGGGGGAAGGCCTCGTTGACCTGCTCCAAGGGGAACTTATGGGAAATCAGCTTGTCGAAGGGCAACTTCTTGTGGTTCCGGACCAGGAAGCTGAGCAGGGTGGGCAGCAAATCGGCACGATACATGAGGGAGCCCATGATGTTCTTGCCCGCCAGCAGCTTGGAGGGATCGATGGATACCTCCCGGCCGCGAACTATGTCTCCGATTTCCACAAAGGTGCCGCCGTTGCCCAGCATGTCGATGCCCTCAGCCAGCAACTCGGCGCGTCCTACCAATTCCATGACCACGTCGGCCCCCCGGCCGCCGGTCAGTTCCCTGACCCGCTGCACCCGGGTTTCGACGGTGTTGAACTCCTCGATGTTGATGGTGTAGTCGGCCCCGAACTCCTCGGCCAGTTGCAGACGGTTTTCCAACCGGTCCAGCACGATGACCCGGTCGGCGCCCATGTCCTTGGCCATGGCGGTGGCGTTCAGCCCCAGCCCGCCCGCGCCCTGGATCACAACGTATTGGCCTTCCCTCAGTCCGGCCCGCATCAACCCGGTGGTCACGGTACCCATGGCGCAGTTCACCGGGCCCAGGATATCGTCGTCGAGTTCGTCGGGCACTCTGAACAGGGGGTGACGCGGCGGCAGGTAAAGGAAGTCGGCGTAGGTGCCGGTGAAGTAGGGCCAGACCGATGCCGGGGCATATCCCCGGTTGACGCACCAGTTGGTGTCTCCCTTGAGGCAGAGGTGGCAGCGGTAGCAGGGAAAGACCGCGGCATAGACGATCCGGTCTCCCTCTTTGATGGGGACGCCCAGGGAGTCGGCGCTGACGCCCTCGCCGAGGGATTCAACCACGCCGGTGCCCTCGTGGCCCATGACACGGCCGGTGGGCGGCAAGGGAACATTTACCTGGTCTCCCCGCCAAACGTGGAGGTCGGAGCCGCAGATACCTGCCTGGGTCATTCTCAGCAGCACCGCGCCGGGTTGAGGGTCGGGGACGTCGAATTCCTCAATTTCGAAGGGTTTGCCGTACTCTTTACACGCAACGACTCGGCCTTTCATAGATAACCTCACTTAACACGATGAATTTGCGGTTGGAAGCGCCAAATTTGAGCCTTAACTCAGCCCGCTCGAACCCAGCCAAAGTACCACATCCATACTGTCATGAGTAGGGGAACCGCAGGGTGATGAGCAGGGGAGCCACGGCGATGAGCAGGGGAGCCACCGCGATGAGTATGGGAGCCACGGCGATGAGCAGGGGAGCCACGGTGGTGAGTAGGGAAACCACGTCGCTTGCGGGGTCTTTTGGTTGGCCCACATGATACAGGTAGGGAATCCAGTGCCCCCGTCATGCGCCAACTGGACCATTCCCTCAGACCCGCATCAGGTTGGATGGGAGCAAGGGCTCTGGATTCCCGCTGCGGCGAGAATGACGGGAGTAGGGCACGAAAGGGGTCTGGATTCCCGCTGCGGCGAGAATTACGAGGGGGGGATGGGGACATTTAATGACGGCTGAAAGACTCTGCGCCCCGGAGTGGCCGGTTTTGACACTCAAAAAGGGCGCTGCTACACTCGATTTTTCCAACGGACATGCCGTGGCGCATGATATTTGATGCCGCCAGCCAAGGGGGATTGATGCCTGCTCGGACAGGGAAAGAATACATCGCCGGCCTCAGGGACCACCCCAGGGAGGTGTGGATCCGGGGTGAACTGGTGAAAGACGTGACCAGCCACCCTTACTTTCGCAACGGCGTCGAATCGGTGGCCGCGCTGTACGACCTGCAGCACGACCCGGAGGTGGGGCCCGAAATGACCTTTGCCTCCCCCAGCACCGGAGACCAGGTCGGCCTTTCCTTCATGATCCCAAAGACCCATGAAGACCTGGACCGGCGGCGCAAGATGATGGCCCGTTGGGCGTGGACCAGCTGCGGGATGATGGCCCGCACGCCCGACTTCCTGAACGTGGCGCTCACCGCCTGGGCCGCCGCGTCCGACTATTTTGCCCAGAACCGCCCCGAGTTCCAGCAAAACGTGCTGCGGTACCACGAGTTTATCCGGGAGAACGACGTTACGCTCACTCACACGCTGGTCAACCTGCAGCGGAGCCGCACTCCCGGTTCCGTGGACAATATTAGTGACCAGGTTGCCTTGACCGTCACGAAGGAGACCGACGCGGGCATTGTGGTCCGGGGCAGCCGGATTCTTGCCACACTGGGGCCAATATCGGACGAAATCGCTGTTTACCCGACCCGAAGCCACCTGATCGGAGACGACGCATGGCGCCAAGCGTTTTCCTTTTCGATTCCCTGCGACACTCCGGGCCTGAAGTTCCTGTGCCGGGAGAGCTTCGACCTGAACCGCTCCCACTTTGACCATCCCCTTGGGTCCCGGTTCGAAGAGATGGACGCGGTGGTGTTCTTCGACGACGTGCTGGTGCCCTGGGAACGGGTGTTCCTGCTGGGCGACCCGGATTTGTGCAACAACTATTCGGCCAACACCCACTCCCTTTCCCACACCGGGCACCAGGTCACCACCCGCACGGTGGTTAAGACCGAATTCGTCCTGGGCCTGCTTTCCCTGATGATTGAGACCCTCGGTTCCACCCAGATACCCCAGGTGCAAGAACGGATGGGGGAGGTAATTGTTTACCTGGAAACCATGAAGGCCCTGCTGCGGGCCGCCGAAGCCGACGCCGAAATCGACCGGTGGGGGGTGATGTGCCCGGCCCTAGCGCCGTTCACGGCCAGCCGCAGCCTGTTTCCGAAGACCATCTACCCCAGGCTGGCCGAAATCGTGCAGCAGATGGGTTCCAGCAGCCTGATGGCCCTGCCGGCCGAAGCCGATTTTGACACACCTATCGCCGCGGAAATCGAACAGTACATGTCCACGGACACCGCCAGCGCCCGGGACCGGGCCAAGCTGTTCCACCTGGCTTGGGACGTGGCGTGCAGCGCCTTTGGCGGGCGCCAGGTGCTGTACGAGCGGTTCTTCGGCGGAGACCCGGTCCGCAATGCAATGATGCTGTACAACAACTACAACAAGGAGCCATCCAAGGCCCGGGTGCAGGAGTTTCTGGACCGGAGCGGGTAGGCCGGGGCAAACTCTCCCTAACCCCCAGGAGCTCTCGATCTTTGCCGGAGGGCGACGAAGTGAGGAACGACAAACGGCCCACCCTCCTCAGGGTTACCCTCCGGTTTGCCCTGTGCGGTGCAATAGCCATTCTGTTGGCCGCCTGCAGCCCGGTCCCGTTCGTCTCGGGACTGAACCCGTTCACACCTCGGAAGAAGAGGCCCTGGCCGCTCTCTACAATGCCACGGGCGGAGCTGATTGGAGGAATAGCTCCGGATGGCTAAGCAACCGGCACATGGAAACTTGGCACGGCGTCGGATACCACCACGGCGAAAGGCTCAGGCCCGGCCCTGTTGAAGGAACCTACGTCGTGGAATGGGTTGAGGGGAGAGATACCGCCTGAGTTGGGCAAGCTCGACCACCTGGTATCTTTGGACCTCAGTGGCAACCGGTTGAGTGGGGAGATTCCGTCCAAGCTGGGCAGCCTCAGCCGACTGAGAGGACTGTACCTTACTAAGAACCAGTTGCGCGGGGAGATTCCATCAGAACTGGAAAGTCTTCGCGATCTGGAACAATTGTACCTTCAAGACAATAATCTGAGCGGTCAGATACCTCCAGAATTGGGCACACTCTCAAAGCTGTGGAAGGTGTATCTGGGCGGGAACCAGTTCTCCGGGTGCATACCCGCAAGTTGGAAGAGAGTTCGAGAGCATGACTTCCTTGGGCTTAGTCTGCCCTTTTGCGGCGACCAGGACCAAGGCGCCCGCATCCCTGTTGGCAGCGACACGGAAGCGTTGGCCGCCCTTTACAATGCCGCGGGCGGCGAAAGCTGGCGGGACAACACCAACTGGATGACCTCTGAGCCATTGCATAAGTGGTATGGCGTCTCCTCGACGGGGTCTCGCTCCGGCCGGATCCACACACTAAATCTAAAGGGGAATAATTTGAGGGGGGAGTTACCGCCCGAGTTGGCCAGCCTCAAAGGACTGAGATCTCTGAACCTAGCGGACAACAACTTGAGCGGCAATATACCCACCGAGTTGGGCAGCCTCAAAAGACTGCATACTCTGAACCTCGCGCAGAAAAACTTGAGCGGTGATATACCGTCCGAGCTAGGTAACGTCCCCGGCTTGAGCCAAATTTACCTTAATGACAACCGGTTGAGCGGGGAGATTCCGCCCCAGCTGGGCAGCATCGAAAGATTGACGGAGTTGCGCCTCGAAGGGAACGATCTAACCGGGAAGATACCGCCTGAATTGGGTAACCTCACCAGGCTTCAAGTGCTGCGCCTCGGAGGGAACCGGTTGACCGGGTGCATCCCCGGTAGGTGGCGCTCAGTTCCGGATAATGATCTATGGGAGCTTGGTCTGCCCATCTGCGGCGAACAGGAAACCATCGGTCCTCCTCCTTCTTCCGGCGACAGGACCGCATTGGTCGCTTTCTATAACGCCACGGGCGGGGAAAGCTGGCGGGACAACTCCAACTGGTTGACCTCAGAGCCAATTCGCGACTGGTACAGCGTCGCCACCAACCCCCGGTCAGGAAGAGTCAAAGGGCTAAACCTCGCGGAGAATAACCTGACCGGGGAGGTCCCGCCCGAGTTGGGCGACCTCAAACACCTCCGGATTG
The DNA here is from genome assembly GCA_963663135.2 of Dehalococcoidia bacterium. Lineage (GTDB taxonomy): Bacteria > Chloroflexota > Dehalococcoidia > Lucifugimonadales > UBA3495 > Io17-Chloro-G2. The sequence continues at coordinate 363,964 of CAXXRM010000003.1, forward strand.
TGGATCTCCAGAGGAATGACCTGAGTGGGGAGATACCGACGGAGTTGGGTGACCTCGGATCGCTGTACCGTCTTTTCCTTAGCGAAAACAGGTTGACCGGGGAGATCCCGCCCGAATTGGGTAAACTCCGTGACTTGGAACACCTGACCCTCCTGGACAACAAGTTAAGCGGCGAGATACCGACGGAGTTCGGTGACCTCGGATCGCTGTACCGTCTTTTCCTTAGCGAAAACAGGTTGACCGGGGAGATCCCGCCCGAATTGGGTAAACTCCGTGACTTGGAACACCTGACCCTCCTGGACAACAAGTTAAGCGGCGAGATACCGACGGAGTTCGGTGACCTCGGATCGCTGTACCGTCTTTTCCTTAGCGAAAACAGGTTGACCGGGGAGATCCCGCCCGAATTGGGTAACCTCCGTGACTTGGAACACCTGACCCTCCTGGACAACAAGTTAAGCGGCGAGATACACGGAGTTCGGTGACCTCGGATCGCAAGTTAAGCGGCGAGATACCGACGGAGTTCGGTGACCTCGGATCGCTGTACCGTCTTTACCTTAACGAAAACAGGTTGACCGGTGAGATCCCGTCCGAATTGGGCAATCTCCTATCACTGGATGTCCTGTACCTCCAAGGGAACAACTTAAGCGGTGAGATTCCGCCCGAGTTGGGAAATCTCCTTTCGCTGCGCTCCCTGCGCCTTCAAGGCAACAACTTAAGCGGCGAGATTCCGTCTGAGTTGAGCAATCTCCTTTCGCTGCTTACCCTGCACATCGGCGGAAACCTGCTTACGGGGTGCATACCCGGTGGTTTGCGCTCAGTCTCGAAGAACGACCTTTCAACGCTTGGACTGCCATTCTGCGCCGTTGAAGCCCTCTCCCCCTAAGCCCTAATCCACCGAAGGAGGGCGTGTAGCGGGGTCCTGAAGAGACGAAAGTGCTCCTGCGCCTCTGGGATAATGGTTTTCGAGACAGAAAACCGGTCCCAAAACAGGAGCACCCAACAGCTGTACCTCGCAGGGAACCGGTTGACCGGAGAGATACCCCCGGAACTGGGCAACCTCACCAATCTGAATCATCTTCACATCCAACCCGGTAATGAACTAACCGGGTGCATGCCCGCGAGCTTTCGACAGCGGCGCGACAGCTATCCTGGTGGGCCGGGACGTTTCGCCCACTTCCGTTACCCGGATTTTCTGCTCTTGGTGAGCCATAGGTCCGGGGGGAACGTAGGACGCCGCCCCGTCATTCCCGTCGCAGCGGGAATCCAGAGCCCTGGCCATGCGCCAAGACGGTTATGACAATTATGACGCGCCTGGTGGACAGGCCGACGTTCCACCTGGACCATTCCTGCAGACTCGATCAGGTTGGATGGCAGAAAGGGCTCTGGATTCCCGCGGCGGCGAGAATGACGGATGACTTGGTTAGAGCCACCCGTGAGGATGAAAATAGCCTTTTCATAATAATGACGGGAGTAAGGTTCAGAAAGGCGTCTGGATTCCCACTGCGGCGAGGGTGACGGTGATTTGAAGACAATCGAAATACCCTGCGCCTTGTGCCTATACCCTTGGATTTTTCTAAAGTATGGCGTATATTGTTGTTTAACAGAGGATTTACGTTTCTGAGTATTGAATAGGAGGAGGAGCCATTATGCCAAAACCGATTAGAGTCGGGCACCTGGTTCTCAACGTCAAAGACCAGGTAGCTTCCACCAAGTTCTACACCGAAGTGCTGGGATTCGAGATTTCCATCGACCGCCCCGGTTTCGGGACCTTTTTGACCTGCGGCAAGATTCACCATGACCTGGCCCTGTTCCAGGCCGCAGAGGACGCGGCCCCCGTGAGCAAGGGCGGCCTGGGCCTGAACCACATGGCCCTGCAGGTCCAAGACTGGGACACTCTGAACGAGTTCTACAAGTACTTGGTGGAGACCGACGTGCCCATCGACCACACCACGGACCACAGCATGACCTACAGCATCTACATCAACGACCCCGACGGCAACGGCATCGAGTTGTTCTGCAACGCGCAGGCCACCGCCGAGGAAGGGCTGACCGAGATGCGCACCCCTGGCCGCAAAAACGTGGCGTTGGTGTTCGAATAAGCCGGACCGAACCCGGCTAAATGCCCCTGATCAGAGGTGGGTCCAGCCAAGGTTGGGGCCCACCTTTTATTTTGGCATCAGTGTTACTGCGTCCGGGTCGCTGCACCGGGCAGACAAACCGAAATCAGCGAGACCGGAGTCCATGAAACCGGAGATCGGGCCGCCAGACCCTTTAACGGTCTTCAAATTGTCCACGAACCGGCCACCACAAAGGAGGGTTCCTATGGCGCATCTGGAATTCGGCATCTGGGACACTTTCCCCGCCCACGAATTTGACAACTATGCCCTGGCCGCCGACGCCTACGATCAACATCTCTACGAGGTCCAACTGGGTGAAGAGCTGGGCTACGAGTCCTACTACATCATCGAGCACCAGAACTCACACATAGGCCAACTCACCGCGCCCAGCGTTTACCTTACCGCCGTGGCCCTGCGGACCACGTCCATGCGGTTCGGGGTCATGATTTACCAGCTTCCCTTCTACAACCCGATGCGACTCGCCCAGGACGCGGCCATGCTGGACCACCTGTCTCACGGCCGGCTGGAGTTTGGCACCGGAATCGGCGTGGCCGAGCACGAGTTCATGCGCTGGAACCTGCCGTTCTTCGAGCGCCAGAAGATGTCGTCAGAGGCCATGGAAATCATTATCAAGGCCTGGACCCAGGACGAAGTGACCTACCAGGGTGACTACTGGCAGTTCGACGAAGCTCTGCCGGTGCCCAAGCCTTACCAGCAGCCCTACCCGCCCATCTGGGTGGGCGCACACAGCCCGGCGTCGCTGGAGTACGCGGCCAAGAACAACTTCCACGTTTCCCAGAACCTGGACATCGACCCCACTATCGCCGAGAAGTTCGACCTGTATCGGAAGATTTGGCGGGAGTGCAACCACCCCGGCCCCATGCCCCGCACTTTCCTGACGCGGGCAGTGCACGTGGCGGAGACCGACGAAAAGGCCAAGGAGGAAGCCGAAGGACCGCTGCTGGAATCCCGAAGGCTGGGCCGCGAAGGCCTGTCCAACACCCGCATCGGGTACCAAGGCCGCAACGAGGGAACGCCCAGCCAGAATGAACTGGCCCGGGTGTTTCAGGGCATGGGTACATCGCTGGATTTCTGGATAGACAACGGCCTGGCACTGGTGGGCAGCCCGGAGACCGTGACTGCAAAGCTCAAGGAGCAGCGCGAATTAATCGGTTACGACATCTTTTGCGCGGCGCACCGCATTGGTCGAATGCCAAAAGAGCAATCGCTGAACTCGTTGAAACTGTTTGCCAAAGAGGTTATGCCCGCGTTCGAGTAGGCGGCGGGAAACCGGGGTTAAGGGTAGGGAGCGGGTCTGCCGAGTGCGTCCGCCGCCACCCCGACTTTACGCCAAGGAGTAACCCGCCGAAGGCCGCAACCAGCAAGCTTTGCACCGATGTCTTCCCAACACCAGTGGGCTTGCAGTTGCCATTAAATCCGACTGTGATGTTAACCGCCGCGGCAATCCAGAGGCATTTCTCCCATCCAACATGATGCGGGTCTGCAGGAATGGTCCAGCTGGGACCTCGGACTGTCGACCCGGCGCGTCTAAGTTGGCATAACCGCCTTGGCGTATGATCAGGGCTCTGGATTCCCGCTGCGGCGAGAATGACGTGGGGGGGGGGTCAAAAGGACTTGGCCCAACATTGTGACAGGCTTGCGGAATCGTTGAACGGTATCTGTAGGGTAGGGCATGGGATGCGGAGAATCCGCCAGTATATCGGTCCGATTTACGGGGTTGCCGGATTGCTGGGCATGGCGCTGGCGGTGTTGGCTTGTTCAGGGTCGCCGACGCAGGAGCCCGGCGCCACGGCCGAGAGACCAACATCGCCGCCCAACACCGGGGCCTACGCGACTGTGGTAGTAACGGCGCCGGAGTTATCGCAATCCGCCCGCTCAGGTCAGACGCTGTTCAACAGAAACTGCGCCGTTTGTCATGGAGCGAACGCTTCCGGCTCCAATGCGGGTCCGCCCCTGGTCCACCCGATTTATGGGCCGGGCCATCACCCCGATTTCGCCTTCAAAAACGCCGTGCAAAATGGTGTTCCGTCCCACCACTGGTGGTTTGGCGATATGGCGCCCCTGCCCGGCATTTCGGAGCAGCAAGTGGAACAGATAGTTTGCTATGTCCGCGAATTACAGCGGGACAACGGCATCTTTGAGGGCGACGCCTGTTAGAAACCACTGGAAAGTTGTGAGGCTCAATATCCGGAGGGCCAACGTGGTTCCAACGTATTTCAGGTTCGGAAAAAGTCTCTTAAATTGACCAACGTTAAAGCACCAAGCCACTCACCAACCCGCGGCATCTTGCCCGGCGACTGCGTGCTGCCTTGATCAACTTGATCAGGGCGGTGATTCTGGACCTGGACGGGACCATCATTGGCCCGGACGAGCAGATCAGGCCGGCGGTCCTGAGCGCAGTGGGCCGGCTGGCCGGGAAGGTGCCGGTCTCAATCGCCACCGGGCGCGAGTCCAAGGACGTGGTGAGTTACGCCCGGCGCCTGGGGCTGACCGCTCCGCAGGTCTGCGACGGCGGGGCTACAATCCTGGGCCCCCAATCGGAGGAAATCCTTTGGCGGGACCCGCTGGGGCCGGAAAACTCCCGTAAGGTTATTGAAAGCCTGCGTTCTCTGGGCACGGAATTTATAGCCACCTTCCCCCAGGGAAGCGTGAAGGACTTTGACCGGCTGCCTCACTGGGACATCACCCGCATTTCCGCTTTGGACATTTCCGAATCGCAGGCGGAGGAGTTGGCGGGTTGGTTCTCAGACAACCCAAGCATCCAAACCGTGAAGGCCTACCTGCCCTACAACGGGCTGTGGGCGGTTGACTTCACGCATCGTGGAGTGGACAAGGGCACTGCCGCCGCCCGATTGGGGACTATGCTGGGATGCCAGACCCAAGACATGGCGGGTGTGGGGGACAGCTTCAACGACCTGGCATTGCTTCAGGCCTGCGGAATGGGAATCGCCATGGGCAACGCGGCGCCGGAGGTTAAAGCCGTGGCGGATTACCAGGCACCAGGGGTGGAACAAGACGGGTTGGCCTGGGCTATCGAGGAAATACTGCTGGCACGAACGTAAGCTATCGGGTAGCCTGAGGGAGTTCCTGGCCCCTTCCTTCGTGAACAGCCAAGAAGACGACTGACAGCGGGGCTAGCCCACCAAGGCCTGCATCCGCTCGACGAAACGGCGCACCATCAGGCGGTCGTCATCGATTTCATAGTCCTGCATGAATTTGTGGTATAGGTCGGCGTGGAAGTGGTCCGCCGCAATAAAATCGCCGCTCAAAGACTCGTCACCGGATTCTTGAGCCAGCCGCTGTACCGCCGCCTTGAGGGAACGATGATCGCCAAATTCCCAACCGCGCTGTTGGGCGGCAACCATCACGAAGTGGGACGCGGCGCCCCACATCTTCTCTGAACCCCGCAGAACGTCCCCGGCGGCGAACTCCCGGTCAGACGCCTCCAGAAACTCCTGCGCTGCTTCAATGTGTTGTTGAGTTCGAATCGCCCGTCTTCGGGAAAGTTATGGGGCAATTGTAGCGGGTTCAGCCGGCTGCAGTGTAGCTACCCGCGGCTGGTGGGCAGGCATCAGCAGGTCGAGCGCCCACTGAGCTTGGGGACTGGTTGCCCTCGTCCCCTGGTGTGGCAATCAACTCTCGAAATGGCTTTGAGGGGCCGCTCCCGTTAAGACCGGAGTTTCGGAACGACCTGCTCGCAGAACAGGCTGAGGGATTTCTTGACCTTTTCCTGGGGGATCAGGCCGCCAACGTTCATCTCGGCGATGATGCCGGAGAGTTGTAGCTCTTCCTGGAGTCCTCGAAGCCGTTCAACCACCGCGTCGGGGGTGCCGTAGGCCAGGCGGTCTCGCAGCAATTCGTCGTAGCCGACGTTGGAAAGGCGCTGGTACCGTTCGGACCGCTCTTCGGAAGCGGTGGTTCCCTGAGAGGAAGCCGAACTCCTGAAGGACTCGGCGAGCCTGCGGTAGGAGCGCCAGGTGCTTTCCTCTGGTTCCGAATAGGCCTGCTCCTCGGTCTCGGCAACGTAGATGGGGATTCTGAGGATTACGTCGCCATTGCCCGGATGACCCCCGGCCTTCCTGGACTGGCGATACTCCCCCAACGAATCAACCAGGTCCTGCTGGTTCATGCCCCGCAGCCCCACAAAGATATCGTGGCCGTCCTGGCCAGTCAGCGGGAAGGTTTCCTTGGTGGTGGCGGCAATACGCACCGGCGGGTAGGGCTTCTGGTACGGCTTGGGGAGTACGCAGAGGTTGTCGAATTTGTAGTACTTTCCGTCATGGGAGAAGGTGTCGTTGGTCCAGGCGTTCAGGATCACGTCCAAGCACTCCTGGAACCGCTCCCTGCTCTCGCCGTAGGGCACGCCATACCCTTCATAGGCCCGGGGAAACCCGCTGCGCCCCACGCCGAATTCGAACCGGCCCTGGCTTACCTGGTCGACGGTAGCGGCTTCTTCGGCCAATCGAATGGGATGGGCTAGGGGCAGCACGCTGACCGCGACGCCGACCCGCAACCTGTGGGTGCGGGCGGCGATGGCGCTGGCCATTATCAGGGGAGAGGAGACGAAGGACGGGATACCGGCTCCCTGGAAATCCAGTGGGTTTCCAGGAGCGGCGAAATGGCGCTCGGCCAGCCAGACGCCATCCAATCCGCCGGCTTCAGCCGCATCCACCATCCCGAAGGCATCTACAAAAGAGTCTTCCAAGGTGGAGCCGTACCGGTAGTCGCACTCCATCACCAAGCCGTAATGCATCCCAATCCTCTTGCCGCCGCAAACTGCTGCGACCGTTTCTTTTTTAATTTATCCAGACTGTCATTCCGGTCAGGGGCGTGTGGCCATCGACCGGGACAACAGTGGTGAATGCCGGACGGGGCTACTCCCAGATAGCAGCCACCCGGTAGGCCAGCTGGTTGTTGGTTTCCCTGACGTCCACGATCTCCGCCGACCGGTCGCCGAGGACACCCAGGGCGATGATCCAGTTCAACAGCTCGTGGTCTCCGGACTGCTGGAGATCTTCGGGTTCGATCTCTCCCAGCTTGCTGCCCTGACCGCTGCGCACCAAATCCAGGTACCGGCGGTCGGTTTCAACGTCGATCTCCCGGCATTGGAACTTGTGGGCCAGGAAGCTGTGCGACCAACTGGACGAGGCTATCACGGCCACCTTTTCGCTGCGGGTATCGAGGAACCGGCGAATGGACTGTCCAAGCTGATAACACCGCCTGGGAGTTGGCCGGGGCGGGTAGTCGGGCCCCGCCTCCTCGCCGTAACAGTTAACGAAAAGGGGCAGGATGGGGAATTTGGCTTCGGGGTCGAGGAACACCAGCGGATTGATGATGGCGTGGGCCAGACCCCAGTCCCAGCCCTTCAAGGCTGAGGAAGAGGCAATGTCAAAACAGTCCCGGATCAGGTAATTGCGCAGGTCCCGGGAGAAGTCCTTGGGGCACTGGAACTTGAACTCAGTCTCCGGGGTGGCGTCCCACAGGTTGACCCGAGCCGACGGCCTCTGGAACGGGAACCCGGAAACCTCGGCGCCGGTGTACAGGCAGAACGGAGGAAGGTTGTCCTGAAGGAAGTTTTCCGCCTGATCGTCGCCGATAATCATGACGAGGTCAGGGTCCCACTGGTGCAGTCGGTCGCGCATCACCTGGAAGGAGTCCATCACCGCCTTCTGGTCCGCGATGTCCAGGCTAAGGCCATTGTCGGTACCGAGTTCTTCCAGCAGTTGGGCGGGCTTTTCGTAGTTCCGCACTCGCTTGTAAATTCGCTCCCTGCCCTGGGCCCAGAGCTCGGGGGGCGTCAGGATGATGGGCCCGTGGGAAACGCCCAAGCCAAATATCTCAGCCATGGCATCCTCCGGTTACCTTTGGGGTAAGACTTTCCAGGGAAATTCACTGGGCGGAACCCGGGGTTGGCGGCAGGGTCCGCAAGGCGCAGGCCGGAAGGGATTCCGCTTCGTCTGTTCGGATTCTAGTGTTACCCCAAGATGCTGTCAACCGAATGCGGCCTACCCGCAAGGCCTTTCGATTGTCATTAACTCCACCCGTCATTCTCGCCGCAGCGGGAATCCAGAGCCCTGATGATCCGCCAAGACGGTTATGCTAACCAAGTCGCGCCAGGCGGACAGGTCGACCTCCCACCTGGACCATTCCTGCAGAACTGCATCAGGTTCGATGGGGAAAGGGCTCTGGATTCCCGTTGCGACGAGAATGACGGGGGGAGAGGACGAAAACACTCTGGATTCCCGTTGCGATCGGAAAGGAGGAGTGCTGGGGGCGATTGCGCCGTCGCTTTGGTCAATCTACACTTGCCGTGTTGACCGGCTTGAAAACGGGCTGCCTCCGGGTCTCTTTGGGATGCCCGGATAGGTTTCCTGCGGGGAGTCTCTTGGGAGGAATCGACGTGTCCGAAAAGCGTTTGCTGGCTTGCTTCGCCCACCCCGACGACGAGGCATTTCCCGTGGGAGGGGTCCTGGCCGCCCACGCCCGCCGCGGTGTGACGGTGCGGTTGATTACAGCCACCCTGGGCGAAGAGGGCGACATCCGGCAAGAAGGAGCGGCCACGCGAGAAACCTTGGGTCAAGTGCGTCGTGTGGAGCTTTCCTGCGCCGTGCGGGCCTTGGGGCTGGCCGGCAACGACGTCTGGGACTACCGGGACTCGGGGATGGCAGGCTGGGACTCCAACAACCATCCCAAGGCATTCGTCAATGCCGACGCCGCCGAGGTGGTGGAGCGGCTGGTGCTGGAAATGCGCCGCTTCCGCCCCCAAGTGGTGCTCACCTTTGGACCCGACGGGTTGTACGGCCACCCCGACCACATCGCGATCAGCAACCACGCCACCGAGGCGTTCCGCTTAGCCTCTGACCCCACCGCCTTCCCGCACCAACTGTCCGGCGGCGTGGAGTCACACCAAGGGGAGCGGCTGTTCTACAGCGTCCGCCCCCAGGGGTTCCGGCGGGAGTGGGCCGAAGCGCTGCGGGGGCAGGGAATCGACTGGCCCATGCCCACGCCGGAGCAGGAACTTCAAGGGGTGCCGGAGGAGGAGCTGCACTTGGAGCTGGACGTTTCCGGCGAAGGCGACATGGAAGCCAAGATGGCCTGCATCCTCTGCCACCGCACCCAGGTGGCCCCCGACTGGCCCTATCACCGGGTGCCCCGCCACGTCACGGCCCGCATCCTGGGACGCGAGTTCTACGTCCGCGCCCACCCTCCGGTGGCCCCGGGGGAATTGCTCCCCGAGGACTTTTTTGAGGGGCTATGACCGGGATGGGTTTTAACCGGGCGCGACAGGCGGGATTGCCCGCCCCGGTTTGGGGACGCAGCCAGGAGGCCCGGTGCGTGCGTTAACCCTTGGGACGCTGGATTATCTCTACACTCACCTGGTCAGGCGCTTCGATAAAGGCGACGGTGGAACCCGACGGCATGGTCCAGGGCTCGCAGTTGAACTTGACGCCGTTGGACTTCAGGTGGGACGCGGCGGACTCCATGTCGTCCACCTCGAACCCGAAATGGTCCAGCCCATAGCGCGGCTCCGTCGAGCCGGCCACCGGGTCCTCCCCTTCGGCGCGACCGGAGATGGTCATCAACGGTTCGCCGCCCAGGGACAGGGTGATGGACTTGGTGGTGGACAGGGGCCGCTCCCCGGTGATCTCGGCGCCGAAATTGTCGCAGTAGAACTTTGCCGCGGCGTCAGGGTCCCCGCTTCGGAAGTGCAGGTGGTTATAGGTAAAGTTCATTAGGATTCTCCTCTTAAATTGACCAGTTAAACCCGCCGGGATTGGATGAATCCGGTTTCGAGATGCGGTTTGGGCCTACGCCAAAAACTCCTGGGTCCAGCGGTCGTAGTCCTGTTTGCGGGTGACCTGGTCGACCAGGGCCGGTGATGGTTGGCCGTCTCGCAGGTCTCCGGGGGACACGCCGTCCCGCAGGGCTTTGAGCGTGTCGTAGGTTGCCTTGACGGCCGCGTAGAAGGGGAGGTGGCCCTGCAGCGCAACCCGCACGCCGTTGGCCGCCAGGAACTCCCGGTCGGCCAGTTCCCCTCCGGCGCCTCCCAACAACAGCGGGATGTTTACCTCGGCATGCACGGCTTCCACCTCGGCCCTGGTCTGGGCTCCTGCCAGAAAGACCGCATCCACTCCCGCCTGTTCGTAGGCTTTGGCCCGCTTGATGGCCTCGTCCAAGCCGACGAAGCGGATGGCGCTGGTGCGGCCGGCCACGACGAGGCTGGAGTCCTGCCGCCCGGCCAGTGCCGCTTTCATTTTGCCCACGCCCTCTTCGATTGGGATCAACTCCTCACCTTCGGAGCCGAAGCCGCGGGGCAACAGGGTGTCTTCGATAGTAAGCGCCGCCACCCCGGCGGTTTCCAGTTCTTCCACCGTGCGCTTCACGTTCATGGCGTTGCCGTAGCCGTGGTCGGCGTCCACCATCAGGCTGATGTTTCCGGCGCGGCAGATGCGGTGAATCTGCTGGGCAAACTCACTGAGCGTCAGCACGATGATGTCGGGAGCCCCCAGCACGGTGCCCGAGGCGATAGACCCGGCGAACATGGCCACTTCGAAGCCCAGGTCCTCAGCGATGCGGGCCGAGATGGGGTCGTACACCGAGGCCGGGTGAACGCACTTGTCTCCGGCCAGGATGGCCCGGTAGTTTTCCCTACGCTGGGTCAGGTTCATGTCGCTCCTTTTTTACAGTGATATACTGCCTGCCTCAAGGCTGAAAACAGCGTGCGTGAGGCCTTCGGCAATTCTAACATAGCGGGGCATGAGCCGATGGACAAGGCCAGCAGAAAGGCAACCGCCCAAGAACAACGAGCATCGGAGGAGTGGATCATCCTGCCGGGCACCACCGTTGGGGGTGAAGTGGGAACCTTCTACGTCGATTTTGTCATCTGGAACCAGGACAAAACCCAGTCCCGCACTCTGAACGGGTTGGTTGACACCGGCGCATCCTACACCCTGATCTCGGCATCAATCCTGGAGGAACTGGGCATAGAGCGGGTCGAGTCAAGGGTGTTCAACCTAGCCGACGGTTCCAGGCAGGAGCTTTCAATAGGGTGGGCAGGCATGGACCTTGGCGGCCGAAGCAGCCCAGTATCCGTGGTGTTTGGCCTCGATAGCCGCAAGATACTGCTGGGAGCAATGGCCCTGGAGTCCTTCGCGCTGGCTGCGGACGCCAAGAATCGCCGCCTGATTCCCGCCGAACTAACGCTGTAACCCGGACCCGTAACGGAGGCGAATGGTGACCAAGATTATTGGCGTGGACTTCAGCGGAGCGGGCAATGGCTCATCACAGTCTGCGGTAGCGGTAACACAAGCGGCATTTATAAGCCGGGCATAGATGGAAGAACGGTCAAGAAACCTTGAGGACTTCACCAAAATTGCCAAGGGCCTAGCGGTGCATATGGAAGAATCTATGCGCCACTCCGAAGAAAGGCTGCACCTTGTCGAAGAATCACGCCGCCGCCGGGATGAACTGTTGCAACGGATGGTCCAAGCCGTTGCGGTAATGCCGGCAGAGATAGTCCGTATCGACGAAACCCATTCCTGAGTCTCACCTAACGTAAGCACGGTGGACGGCGCGATGGCAGAGCATACGATTGTCGGTGTCGACTTCAGCGGGGCGGGAACAGACGACTCTGTGGGGGGTACATGGGTCACTGAAGGCTATTTCGACGGCCAGGTCCTGACGATTGAAGACTGCCGACCTATCAGCCGCGTGGGGCTAGAGATTTTTCTGAAAAAGCTGCGGTGTGGATCCGTCGCGGCCCTGGACTTCCCGTTCTCAATCCCAATGAGCTTCGCAAAGTTCTGGCAGTCCAACGACTACGAAATGCCCGACTTGTGGGCGGCAGCGGCGGCGATTGAATTGGACCAGTTTCGGACGGCGGTAACGCGATTTGCGGCGGAGCACGATTTCGAACATTTACGGGTGGGTGACCTGCTCTTCCCCAATGCCCAGCCATGCTTGCACAAGGGCTATCCTTCCATGATCCCGATGACATTCCGGGGGATGCAGATGGTGCACAGGCTTTGGACGACCGGCCGTTTCCAAGTTCCTCCTCTTACCGCTCCAACGCAATCGTTGCCGGTATTACTGGAAGTGATGCCGGGTGCAGCACTCAGGAACTATGGCTTGCGATACACCCGGTACAAGAACGGGTCCACTGAAGCCCAACAGCAAGAAAGACGGGGGAACCGCAAGGAGATTCTGAGCGAACTAAGTAGTGCGTCTGGCCTTCGACTAGAGGTGCCCCCGGACGTTCGCAACACTTGCATCGACTACAACGGCGCCGACGGTTTGGATTCTTTGGTTGCGGCAACAGTCGCTGCCAGGTGGGCCAAATGCGAAGCCGACTTTTGCACCCCGACCCACGAAATTGTTACCACCCTGAAACGCGACGGTAAGCATAAGCGGCAGGCGTCCACGCAAGCGAAGGGAATGACGCAGCTGGCAGCCGCCAGAGTGGAAGGCTGGATTTACGCCCCGAAGAAATAAGGAAGACCGCTGGCAGGGCCAACTGGCTCGGCCGGCCCCCACCCCTAAATCCGTCCCGGGTTTTTGGGCTCCAGGCCCAGCATGATGCGACCGTACTCCTCGGCCACGGTGTCCCAGGAGAGGCCGAAGTGGTGCGAGGCGGCGTGGGCGTCCCGGTGGAACCGCTGCAGGGGGCTGCCGTCAAAGATGGCGTGGCCGCCGCTGGCCTGGAACAGCCGGTCGACTGCACTGACCGACAACCGGGCCACGTAGGCCTGGTTCCGGCGGTAGCGGGCTCGCTCCGGCAGTGACGGGTCCTCGTCCCTCCGGGCCCGCTCGAAGACGTCCCGACCGTCGTTTTCCATGATCAACCGGGCGGCGTGTACTTCCGCCTCGGCTTGAGCGATGCGGACGTGGACCGGGGCAGATTCGGCCATCCTCTCCCCGGAGGTGTAGTTCACCCTGGCCGCGGTGTGACTTTCGAACTCCTCCAAGGCGCCCTGGGCCATGCCCAGGATGGGAGCCGCCAGGGTGTAGGAAAACATGGTTCCGAGGGGAATGCGGAAATTTGGTGTGTTGTGTATCCGGCGTCCGGGGTAGCGACCCTCCCTGAGAGCGGCTTGGGGCACCGTCCGGTGTTGCGGAACCAGGGCGTCTTTCACCACGATGTCCTTGCTCCCGGTGCCTCTCAACCCGGACACATGCCAGGTGTCGTCGATGACGTAGTCGGACTTGGGAAGCAGCATGTACAGCAGGCCGTCGGCTCCGTTCCCGGCGAGCATCACCCAATCGGCGTAGTCGCAGCCGCTGGAAAACTGCCAGCGGCCACTGAGCCGGTAGCCCCCGGCGGCGGCTTCCACTTTGGAATTCGAAGGGTTCAGCGAGGTCGAAGAGAGGGTGTCCGGCGACTCGGCCCAATACTCGTCCTGGGCCTCCAGGGGAAACATGCCAACCGCCCAGTTGTGGCTCGCCCAGATGCTGTAGCACCAGGCCGTGGAGCCGCAGCCCCGGCCCAACGCGGCGGCGATGTCCAGCACCGCCCCGTAGTCGATGTCGTAGCCGCCGTAACGCTTCGGCTGGGCCGCCCGCAGCACGCCCGAGGCATGAAAGTCGTCCACCGTTTCCCGCGGAAGGTTCCGCAATTCTTCGGTGCGGGCGGCGCGCTGCTTCAGGGCGGGGACCAACTCGGCCGCCCGCCCCAACAGTTCGCGGTAGATTTCACCCTTGCTGCTCACCATTTTTACCCCGCTACCCCCGCTTTACCCCCGCTTTACCCCCGCTTTACCCCCGCTTTACCCAGGAGAAGGGCAGACCCGGCCCGGTCCTAGGCCGCGGCCACTCGTTGGGCCGCCTCCACCTTCTCGATGAATTCCCGCAGCTGGGCCGCGTAAAAGGGCGCTTTCATGGAATAGCGGTTGGTGGCCGCGATGCCCGGGAAAGTATGGTCGTGCTGCCCGATGACGTCCCACTCCTCGTGGGTCCAGGCGGAGGGGCGCAACTCGGACTGGGGTGTCAGCCGGTGCAGGGCTTCGGCCGCGGAACGGTGGTGGACTTCGTCAGGCGTGTTGCCCTCGAAAATGACCAGCGGGCAGGTGATGGTCTTCAACTGCTCCTCGGTAAGTTCGCTGACCGGATGGGGCGTGTAGTAGGACTCCTGCCAACGGCGCATTGCCGAAAGGAACTCCCCAACGTCCATCGACAACAGGACTTCCCGGTTGGCCGGGTTGTCGGCGATGCGCTGGGTGAAGAACTCGGTCTCCGCCACCGCCGCCATGCCTCCCTTTTCCGCCGCCTCGATGAACTGGCCGTAGTAGTTGGGCCCGGTGTCCCGGGCGCTGTTGGGGCCGCCGCTGACCTCCCAGACGAAGAGGCCCTTGACCACCTCGGGATGGCGCACGGCCAAAGTCAGCGAGGTGCGGGAACCGGCGGAACCTCCGGCGGCGTAGGCGGGGGAGGCGCCGATGTGTTTCAACAGCCCGGCCATCTCCTCGGCCCAAAGGTGCTGCTCCGACGGGCCGCCGCCGATAACCACGTCGGACTTGCCGCAGTTGCGCCGGTCGTGGAGGATGACCCGGAAATGGGCGGAAAGCAGGGCTCCGATGGGGCGCAGCCCGTTGTGGTCCACCCTGCCGCCGGGGGTCAGGATCACCGCGGGTCCGGTCCCGTGGTCTTCGTAGTACAAATTGACGCCGTTTACATTTGCGTAGGACATACTAACTCCGTCGCTATTGTGAGATTCACCAATGGGCTGCGCTTAGGGACTCCGGTTTTAGTGACTCAGCGCCACCCGAACAACCCGCTACCAAGCCTGGGAAGTGACGCATCCCCGGGCCAGGCGCTGCCTCAGAATACCATAGATGCTGGGGTCAGGGCGTTTCAGGCGCCAACCGAGCCAAGGTGAACGCTTTCTGATGTGAAGGGCCAATCTTCCACCCAAAGCAAGGCTCGAGCGGTTTTTGTCCGAACGCGCTCACGTCCCGTCTTTTTCCCACAGCGGGAATCCAGGGCCATTTCCGTGTGCCGACACGCTAATGTTAACGGGGAAACGCCGGGGGTGGGCGAGGCCGACCCCCAAATACGCCCTTGCCGCATGAACATGCCCTGGGGACCGGGGCCTGCTTAAAGGACAAAAAGGGCTCTGGATTCCCGCTGCGGCGAGAATGACGGGGGATGGGGCTCGGCGAAGACCGCAGCGGGGATGCGTTGATGTAACCGGCTTTCGAGAGTCCTCCGATTTTAGGGTCCGCTATCCCCGTCTGCCGCATCCCGCCCAAGAGTGACAAACTCCTTGATGGCGGCGAAATACTCGGTGATTCCCCGGTACAACAGGTCATTGTGCCCGGCGCCCTTGATGGTGAGCATGCGCTTGTTGGCTGAGACCATTTCATCGTGCATGGCGGCAGCCTCCTGGTGGGGCGCCAGGGTGTCGACCTCGCCGTGAATCACCAGTACCGGCAGGGGAATCGACCTGACCTTCTCCCGGTAAGCCGCCTGGAATTCCCCGGCTTCCTCCGGGGGCAACCCGCGGGTGAATTGACCCAAAGTAGGACGGCCGCTCTCTATAATCACGCCGGCGATGGGTCCAGCCGGTCCGGCCGCGCCCCCTTCCCGGCCGCCTCGCGAACCCGCGGCCAGCTCGAAGGCAGCGTGGCGGCCCATGGAGCGGCCCATGACGAACAGGCCTCCCCGGTACCCGCCGTCGCTGAGCATTTTCTTCACGTAATCCAGGACCTGCCAGGCATCGGACAGCATGGTGGAGAAGGCCGGGCTGCCCCCGCTGTTGCCGTAGCCGCGGTAGTCGACCACGAAGAAGTTGACCCCGACGCTGTTGTACCACAGCGCGATATCGTCGTAGTCTGCGGCGGTCTCCCCGTTGCCGTAGAAGTACAGGATGCTGGCAGTACCAACGTCTGCGGGAAAGAACCGGGCGGACAGGCTTACGTCCGGCCCCACGGGGATGGTGTGATCCTGGGCCCCCGGCGGTGTGTCGGTCCAGTTTCTCCTGGGGTAGAAGGAGTTCATGGAGATTTCCGGCCGGTCGAGCCTGGTGTAGTCCAAGGTAGCCACGGTTTAATCTCCCTTAATGTTCAGGCTCCCTTGATGTTCCGGGAATATTGCGGCCTTTCTATTCGTCTATTCGCATCGACTCGTCAATCGCCCAGATCGTCAATCGCCCAGATCGTCAATCGCCCAGATCGTCAATCGCTCAGGACTGGTGGCTGCGCCGGTGACCGTGCGCCTATTGCTTCCGGGAATCTGCCCCGCTATGCTGGGGGGCGACTCACGGTCGACTGGTCACTGCCGGCGGTCCGTCGCCGGCAAAAGCCTTCATCGAAAATATTTTCAGGAGTATCTATCATGCGGATAGTACGCGTCTATTCCGGCGACGACGGGGAATCCCATTTTGAAGACCTGACCCCCGAGCGATTTGCCGAGCTGGTGTTCCCCATCGGCCAGGGCGACATCACTTTGGGCCGCCGGGAATCCCCTTCTTTTTCCGATTACCACACCGCGCCCCGCCGCCAGTACGTGGTGAACATGGCCGGCACCGCCGAGTTCGAGGTGGCCGACGGCACCAAGGTGCAGTTGGTCGCCGGGGACGTCCTGGTTGCCGAGGACATCACGGGCCACGGCCACATCGCCCGAAACGTGGGCAATGAATTGAGGGTTTCGCTGGCGGTGCCCCTGGCCGACTAGCAGAGCCGGCGGCCCCCGCCGGGCCTACAACTGCCGGGTCTACAACGAAATACGCATGAGTTCTTCCGAGAATACTATCTCGCCGTCGTAGATCCGGCTAACGTCGCCGATGCCCTGCTCCATGGGACCGTGGGCTGAGAGGTGGGGGCCGACGTGAACGAGGACCAGTTTTTTCACCCCGGCGGCCTGGGCCATGCGGGCCGCGCCGGTGGTGCCGCACTGGCCGTTGTACTCACCATTGGCGTCCATCACCGCCTGGTCGTCCCAGCACATGCAAAGCATCATGTCGGCGCCGCGAGCCAACTCGGTCACCGAGTCGCAGGGCTGGGTGTCGCCGGTGAATATTACGCTCCCTTCGGCTGAATCCACCCGGTAGGCCAGGGAGTCGAGCCAGGGCTGGACGTGCTCGGCGGGAGCGGCGGTCACCTCCCAATCCGTCCCGCTGAACACCTTGCCCGGCCCGACGTCCCGGGCAGCAACCGATGGGGCCGGACGGGGGAGGGAGCCACCGCGGTTGACAAAAACCTGCTGGCTGAGGGGGTGGTTGACCCGGGCCTTCCAGTCGTGGGCGAACAGGCCGTTTTCGCCGATGATGCCCTCGGTTATCTTCTCCGTCAGGTCGGGGCCAAAGACCTGGAGCTGGTTTTCCTTACCGATGCTCTGGTCCCAGCGGCAGAGGAGGAAGCAGGGATAGTCGATGTCATGGTCGAAGTGGTGGTGGGAGAAGAAGAGGTAGTCGACCTGGGTGGGGAATAGTCCCGCTTTGACCAGCTTATGGGTGGCGGCCGGACCGCAGTCGAACATCAAGAGTTCGTCGCCAAGTTTGAGCACGTGGGAGCTTCCGAACCGGGTGGGAGTAGGCGTGGGCGTTCCGGCGCCCAGGGTGTAAATTTCCGCCATTTTTGTCCTCATTGGTTTGCCTGTTGCCTGGCCGGCGTCCAGCATACTACCAGGGTACTGTTGGCGACCGGGCGGCTGGCTCCGTGGGCCCATCGCGTCTTCATTTGAATGATCTTGCGGGGACCCTGCCATTACACGGGATCGGTCCACCACCCATCATTCCGGCTTGGGCCTGGATGACCAGTTGGCCGCTTCTGTAAGTCATCACTCCCCGGTATCGCTCTCGGGGGCCAGCTCCAACAGGCGCATACCCCGGTCCACCTGCTGCCCAGGATGGACCGCCACCCGCCGCACGACGCCGCTGCGGGAGGCCGTGATCACCAACTCCATTTTCATAGACTCGATTACCACGACAGTCTGGTTTCGCTCCACCCGGTCGCCCTCACCGACCAGTACCTCCAACACAACGCCGGGCATGGGAGAGAGGACATCTCCGGGTGCTTCGGTGGCGGGAGAGTTGCCCCGCCGCCGGGCCTCCGCCCGCTGGAACACGAACAGGTCGCCATCCAGCCACAGGTGCAACTCCGGGCCGACCCAGGCCCAGGCGAAGGGGTGAGTATGGCCCGATTCGGTGCGGCATAACCCTTCCCCGGTCTCCCGGGACTCAATGCCGAGTGTAGTGGCGGGTTCGAAACCCGCCGGTGCCTCGCCTTCCAGGTCGAAAGTGAAACGGCTTTCCCGATCTTCTGCCCGATCCTCCACCCGACCTTCCATCCGGTAGCGATAGACTTCTCCCGTCTCCGGGTAAATCTCCCGCATCCCGCCCTGGTTCTGGGTCACGGCAGCCTTTGCCCCCCGGCGGACTGCCAGGGGTTGGCGCTAACCCGGATATCTCCCCCCACCGCCGGGGACGCCGGGCCAACCGGCTGATGCGACGCCCATGCCGCCAGCGCCCGGGCCATCATGCGGGATTCGCCGGGCATGGCCGGGCTGGTAACCGCCGGGTTCCACTCCAAAAAGCCGGTATCGTATTCCCCCTTCTGAAACTGGGGATGCCCCACCACCGCCCGCAGCAGGGGAATGTTGGTCACCACGCCCAGGACCAGGAACTGGGACAGGGCCACCTCCATCCGGCGCAGGCTGAGGTCGCGCCGCGGCGCCCAGGCTATCAGCTTCGCCAGCATGGGGTCGTAGTAGACGGACACCTCCTGGCCCTGGAACACACCGCTGTCCAGCCGCAGCCCTGGGCCGCTGGGAGGCCGCCAGCGCAGCAGCGTGCCGGTTGACGGAACAAAGTTGCGGTAAGGGTCCTCGGCGTAGATGCGGCACTCTACCGCGTGGCCCCGGGGCTGGATGTCCTCCTGTTGCAGCGTCAGCGGTTCCCCGCCGGCGATGCGGACCTGCCACTCCACCATGTCCAGCCCCAGCACGGCCTCAGTGACCGGGTGCTCGACCTGGAGCCTGGCATTCATTTCGAGGAAG
The DNA here is from genome assembly GCA_963663135.2 of Dehalococcoidia bacterium. Taxonomy (GTDB): domain Bacteria; phylum Chloroflexota; class Dehalococcoidia; order Lucifugimonadales; family UBA3495; genus Io17-Chloro-G2. The sequence continues at coordinate 383,091 of CAXXRM010000003.1, forward strand.
TAGAACTCGCCGTTCTGGGGGTCCAGCAGGAACTCCACTGTCCCGGCGTTGACGTAGCCGGCCCGGCGAGCCACCGCGATGGCGGCGTCGCCCAGGCGCCGGCGTAATTCCGGCGTCAGGGCCGGGGAGGGAGTCTCTTCAATTATCTTCTGGTGGCGGCGCTGTATGCTGCATTCCCGCTCGCCGAGGTGGATGGTATGTCCGGACCCGTCGGCCAGCACCTGTACCTCCACGTGGCGGGGGCTGGCGATGTAACGCTCCAGGAACACCCTGCCGTCGCCGAAGGCAGCCTGGGCCTCCCGGCTGGCCATCTCCATATCCCCGTCCAACTCGCGCCGCCGGTTGACCAGGCGCATGCCCCGGCCACCGCCTCCGGCGGCAGCCTTGACCAGCAAGGGGAACCCCCACTGCTCCACGAACTCTTCTGCCGCAGCGTCCCCCGGCAGGCACACGGGAGAACCGGGGACCACCGGGATCCCGGCGCTCAGGGCTATTTCCTTGGAACGCAGCTTGTCTCCCAGGGTCTCCATGCTTTCCGGAGTTGGCCCGATGAAGGTTATCTGCGCTTCCCGGCAGGCCCGGGCGAACTCCGGATTCTCCGACAGAAAACCGTAGCCGGGGTGTATCGCACCGGCCCCGCAGTCCCGGGCGGCTTGCAGCATTTTGGGGATGCTCAGGTAGGTCTCTTCGGCGGTCTTACCCGGCAGGGCCACGGACTGCTCCGCCGTGTTGACGTGGGGGGCGCCGGCGTCCGGGTCGGAATAGACAGCGACGGGGGAAATCCCCATCGCGCGGAGGGTCTGGTTGATCCGGACCGCTATTTCGCCTCGATTGGCTACCAGAACTCTGGAGAACATCGTCATACATCCGGCGTGGGCATCCGGCATAGGCATCCGGCGCGGGACCTTGTGGTTGAGGCAGCCTCGTGATTGATGCAGGACGCTGGGATTCACATTCGGAAGACGCCCCGCTTCTGCTCCGGGAAGGGGGCGTTGATGGAAGCGGCGATTCCCAGGCCTACCACGGTCCGCGTGTCCACCGGGTCAATGATGCCGTCGTCCCACAGGCGGGCGGTACTGTAGTAGGGATCGCTCTCCGCTTCGTACTTTTCCAGGATGGGCTGTTGCAGGGCGTCCCGTTCCTCCTGCTCCATGGTCCGGCCCTGCCGCTCCAGTTGTTGCAGCCTTATAGTGAGCAGGACCTCTGCCGCCTGTTGCCCGCCCATAACCGAAATGCGGGCGTTGGGCCACGTCCAAAGGAATCGGGGCTGGTAGGCCCGCCCGCACATGCCGTAGTTTCCCGCCCCGAAGGAACTGCCGATGACTACCGTGAACTTGGGGACGGCGGCGTTGGACACGGCCATGACCATCTTGGCCCCATCCTTGGCAATACCCCCGGCCTCGTACTGGCGGCCCACCATGAAGCCGGTAATGTTCTGCAGAAACAACAGCGGAATTCCCCGCTGGCTGCACAACTCGATGAAGTGAGTCCCCTTCAGCGCGCTCTCGGAAAAGAGGACTCCGTTGTTGGCGACCACTCCCACCGGATACCCCCAGATGCGCGAGAAGCCGCAGACCAAGGTTTCCCCGTACGCGGACTTGAATTCGTGGAAGCGGCTCCCGTCCACGATGCGGGCAATGACCTCGCGGACATCGTACTGGCGCCGGTTGTCCGGGGACACTATGCCGTAAAGCTCCCCGGGCTCGTGGGCCGGCGGCTCCGGGCTGGAGACCAGGAATGGGGGGGCGCGCCTCCGCACGAAGTTCTCAACGATGTCCCGGGTGATCGCCAGGGCATCCTCATCATCGGCGGCCTGATGGTCGGCCACCCCGGAGATCCGGGTATGCACCTCGGAGCCGCCCAGGGTCTCCGGGTCCACCTCCTCCCCGGTGGCCGCCCGCACCAGCGGCGGCCCGCCGAGAAAGATGGTGCCCTGATGCCGCACCATCACGACCTCGTCGCTCATGGCCGGAATGTACGCGCCCCCGGCGGTGCACGACCCCATGACCACCGCCACCTGGGGAATGCCGAGGGCCGACATCTGGGCCTGGTTGTAGAAGATTCGGCCGAAATGGTCCCGGTCGGGGAATACCTCCGCCTGCAACGGCAGAAAGGCTCCGCCGGAATCCACCAGGTAAATGCAGGGCAGGTGGTTTTCCAGGGCAATTTCCTGGGCGCGCAGGTGCTTCTTGACGGTAATCGGATAGTAGGCGCCGCCCTTGACGGTGGCATCATTGGCGAGGACCACGACCTCTTTCCCCTGGACCACGCCGACGCCGGTCACGATCCCGGCGGACGCTTCCTCCCCGTCGTACATATCCCATGCCGCCAGGGGACTCAACTCAAGGAAGGGGGTGTTGGCGTCGACCAGCCCTTCGATCCTCTCCCGGGCCAACAACTTGCCGCGGCTGCGGTGCAACTCCACCGCCCGCTCCCCGCCGCCGCCCCGCACCCCGGCCAACCGCTCTTTCAGGTCCCGCACCAGGGCCTCCATGCGGGCCTGGTTGTCCTGAAAATGCGGGTCGGCGGCTCGCAGGTTGGAGCCGATTACTTCCATGCTATCCCCGGTGCAGCGTCCTGCAGACTGGCTCGGCCAGCCGCAGCCCCTATTATATCCGTCCCCAGGAACCGTGTCAGAAACCGCCGAGCCAGAAACCGCTGGCCCTACTCTTCAGGGCAGTGGTGTCTTATTGGAGCGGCGGGCCGAACGGGTTTTCACTCAGGACTCCCCGGCCAGGAGACGGTGCAGCCGGATCAAGCCCTGTTGACGGCGGGCCGAGTTGGCCACCGACCGCCAGGCGGGCGGCAGCAACAAACGCGCCATCTCTTTGGTCACGTCGTTGTCCTGGAGCTTGCCGTAGGCCCGGTAGAGTTCCCAGTAACGCCCCTCGTGAAGCGACTCCGGGGCGACGGCTCCACCGAGCCGGTCCACAACCTGCGGCTGCGCGGCCTGCTGGTCCGTGGTCTTCAGGTCCGCGGCCTGAAGAAAGGGCAGCACGACGTTGACCGCCAGGTCTCGGGCCCGGTCCTGGCCGATGAGGGCCCCTCCGGACCCGGTCTCGGCCGGCTTCATCAGCGCCTTGGTCAGCTTCCGATGGTCACTGGCGTCGCAAATTGCCTGCAACCCCGCGGTCAACCCGACCTTACGGAACTGCTGCACCAACCCGGCAGCCCCCGCCGTGCGGCGGAGTGGGTGGTTGGCCGGCCTCAGCCCGGAGAGCCGCCAGTCGCCGGGCCCGAGGGACGGACCGATTCCCGAGGGCAGCCTTTCCCCAACAGCGGGGTTTGCGGGCTTGCGATTCAGGCCGGAAGCCTGCGACATCCAGCCGCGCACAGCCGAAAACACCTGTTCTTCATTCATGCCGGAGGTCAGTTCGACCAGCCGCCGCCAGGGCGTCCGGTGCGCCAGGCCCAGGAACCCCTGCCGGTTGGCCTTGTAGCCCAACCCCTCCATGAGGCCTTCGTACAGGACCTGGTCGCCGGAATCCCCGGACCGGCAGGTCTCTTCCAGCAGCACCGCGAATTCCCGGACCCTGGCCTGGAAACGCCGGTCGCCGGCCCGGTCGAGCAACTCGCCGGCCTCGGCCTTCGTCGCCGGACAAGGATAACCCAGGGGTTTCAGCAGGCTCCAAAGATTGCCGGAAACACCGGCATGGCCGTCTTCGCCTGCATCGGGCTCCTGATCGGGGTGGTCTGCCTCGTCCAAAAGGGAGGCCAGGGACACGACGGGCGCATTGCCGCCGCTGTGCAACCCGGTGGAACCGGACTCCACTTCCAGGGCGGCGTGCAGCACCACACCGTTGTAGTTGGGGTCCTGGGTGTGACCGTGGCTGCTCCAGTCCCGCTGGCGCACGTGCAACTCCACGTCGCCTCGGACCAAACCCTGGCCTTCCATTTCCAGGATGGCATCCTTGAAGTCGGGGCCGGGGCCGCCCTCCCGCCCCGGGTAGACCACCCGGACCAGGAGCCCGGCAGCCGTGCGGAACCCCTCCTGGCGCGCCGCCCGTTGCCGCCAAAGGCGCGCCAGCAGCTTCTCCGGGATTGCTCCCCGGTCATGCCTTGAATATTTGGGAGGTCTTTCCGCGATCAACAAGGCCAGTGTCCCGCTCCGCGCTTAGCTTTGGGCAACATATCACACTTGCCCAACCGGGGACAGCGAGCCCTCAAAAGGTCGGAGGTTTCCCGCGTTCGCTAATTCCTCCCGTCGCGACGGGAATCGGGGAAATCCTTATGACCCACCAGGATTACCCGTGGCGACGGCCGCCTGGCCCGAACCGTTCCCGCATTCCGGCACGTGGTTGGATGGCAAAAGGAGCTCTGGATTCCCGTTGCGACGGGAAAGACGGGGGTAGGAGTTGGGGCGGGCCGGGCTCCCGTTTAGCGCTCCGTGGGATGGGGAATGTTGGTGCGCTGCGACCTGAAGGCATACAATTGCCCACGCTCACTCCGAATACCAACTGCGCTCCTCTGGCGCTGCTGCCGATAGCTGCCGGCGTTTTCGAATAGTTCCCCGGATTCACCCACCCGACCGTTGGACCGTAAGCTGAGAGCATCGGGAAGCAGCAGTGGAAGACCCGGCCAAGCGATAGGAGAGCTTTCAGGAGGCTTTTATGGCAATTCCCGTGGAGAAACAACCGGACGCAGCTACTTTTTCTTCCGTCTCCCATCCCCTTGACCCGCTGACGGCTGACGAAATAGTCGAGGCGGCCTCCATTCTGAAGGCCCAGCGCCAATTGGGAAGCCGGGTGCGGTTCGAGACCATCGTGCTCCAGGAACCGCCGAAGGAAACCGTTCTTAACTTTCAGCCCGGCGATCCTATAGAGCGAAACGCCTTCCTGGTCATTCTGGACAATGACGCCGCGGCTACCTACGAGGCGGTGGTGTCCCTCAATGAAGGGCGGGTGACCTCATGGCGGCACGTGCCCGGGGTGCAACCCAGGGTGATGTTGGACGAGTTTTCCGAGTGCGAGGCAGCTGTAAAAGCCAACCCGGATTTTCTGGCGGCAATCAAGAAACGCGGCATCACCGACCCCGACCTGGTGATGGTCGACCCCTGGTCGGCGGGCAACTACGGGTTTGAAGACGAGGAAGGCCGGCGACTGGTGCTGGCCCGCAATTTCCTGCGGTCAAGCCCGACCGACAACGGCTACGCCCGGCCAATTGAAGGGGTAACCGCGGTGGTCGACCTCAACAGCATGGAAGTGATGCGGGTGGACGATTACGGCGTGGTCCCGCTGCCGCCCAACCCCGGCAACTACGGTTCCGAGTTTATCGGCGAGTTCGGAGGCGAGTTCCGCCAGGACCTGAAGCCGCTGGACATCGTGCAACCCGAGGGCGCCAGCTTCCAGGTCGACGGACAGAGCGTTGCCTGGCAAAAGTGGCGGCTGCGGATAGGGTTCACGCCCCGAGAGGGGCTGGTAATCCACACCGCCGGCTACGAGGACCAGGGACGCATCAGGCCGGTGCTGTACCGGGCGGCGCTGTCGGACATGGTGGTGCCCTACGGCGATCCAGGCAAGGACCATTACCGGAAGAACGCTTTCGACGCCGGGGAGTACGGCATCGGCTCCCTCACCAACTCCCTGATGCTCGGCTGCGACTGCCTGGGGGAGATCCACTACTTCGACGCGGTGATGAACGACAGCCGGGGCGGGGCGTTCACGATACCCAACGCCGTGTGCCTGCACGAAGAGGACTACGGAATCCTGTGGAAGCACGTGGACTGGCGCACCGGCATGACCGAGGTGCGCCGCTCCCGGCGCCTGGTGGTTTCCAGCATCGCCACCGTGGGCAACTACGAGTACGGTTTCTTCTGGTACTTCTACCAGGACGGGACAATCCAACTGGAGATAAAGCTGACCGGCATATTGAACACGGCCGGAATCCCCGAGGGCGAGACGCCCAAGTACGGGACGGTGGTGGCCCCCCAACTGAACGCCCACATTCACCAGCACTTTTTCAACTTCCGGCTGGACCTGAGCGTGGACGGCGAGGACAACACGGTCCACGAGGTGAATACCGTGGCCGAGCCCCCGGGGCCAGCCAATCCCCACGGCAACGCCTTCTACGCCGAGTCGACGCCGCTCAAGACGGAACTGGCCGCCCAGAGGGTGGTCGACCCCATGAGCGGGCGCTACTGGGTGGTCTCCAACCCGTCGGTCACGAACGCCCTGGGGCGGCCGGTAGGCTACAAGCTGATGCCGGGGGAAAACATCCTGCCCTTTGCCCACCCCAGCGCCAGCATTATGAAGCGGGCCGGGTTCATGACCAAGCACCTGTGGGTCACGCCCTACGACCCCGGCGAGCTGACGGCCACCGGGCCCTACCCCAACCAGCACTCCGGCGGGGCCGGCCTGCCCGACTACACCAGGAACGACCGCAACGTGGAGAACACCGACCTGGTGCTCTGGTACACCCTGGGCTACCACCATGTCCCCCGCCCCGAAGACTGGCCCATCTCCCCGGTCGCCTACTGCGGTTTCATGCTGAAGCCGGTGGGCTTCTTCGACACCAACCCGGTCCTGGACGTGCCGCCAAGCGCCCATCACAACGGGGCGTGCCACGGGTGAGGCGGGGCGGTACCATCGTGTTCTACAACCGCGGGACTCGCACAAGCCAATTGCATCAAAGCGTTGGAGCTGCGGTACTCGGCCGGCTTCTTCCCCGTCATTCCCACTGCGGCGAGAATGACGGATAGCCTAACCAAGGCCACCCACGGGGATGAAAATGGCTTATTTTCAAAGTATTGACGGGAAGTAGGCCCGGCCGGATAAGAGGCGCTCAGGCATCACTTTGGATGCATGATTGGCCCGTCCCGTCAGGATACGTTTCGCCTAGGCCGGGGGCCGGGGCCGCCGATTCGGAAACCGCCATTTGTTATAATCCCGGCGTTCCGCTGGCCGGCAGCAGGAAAATAACTAATTTTGACCCGATTTAGGTAGCATTCAGAAAAGGGATGGTAGGGGAGTGATGAGCACCTTCGAAGAGGGATTCGCCGCAGCGGAGTATGCGGCGGATGCGGTACTTAAGACTTTGGGCGACGTTTCCAGGCTGACCAGGCAAATGCGAAAGGCCGCACAGGACGGCAACATCGCCGCCGTCAGGAGGACCAGTGAACGGCTACAGGACAGCCTTAACCTGATCCGACAGGAAGTTGTCAATGCAGCCGATGCTTGGCCATTCACTCCCGATGGTGAACGGGAATACCTGCAAGGGCAGTACACCGAGGAACTCAAACAGATAGCCGAGAAGAAGGGCCTCCAAACATTCGAAAGAGACGGCAGGCTAATAGCCCACCCTTCGGTGGTTCGAGTCATAGCCGGCGAAAAGGCAGTGGAAGTGAACCGGCGGCAATCATCGGCTATCCGCCCCAGCAAGGTCGTTGGTCTGCTGGAAGACCTGCAGAAGAAGCCTCCAAAATTCAACCCTCGGCAATTTCTAGAATCGTTATTTGGAGCTTACCTTGACCTCACCACCTCCGATACAGCAAATAGACTGGAGTTGGGACAAGTGGGGCAGTCAGTTCGATTAGAGCGAATGTACAACCTGTTCACCGGTCTTCCGGGGGCCAAACGAGACTACAGCAGGTTGGACTTTGCCAGAGACTTGTACAATTTGAAAGCTACAGGCGTCACGGTGGTGCGATCTGGACCAAGGCTTTTCATCGCGGAGGCCGCGTCTGGCCAAAATCCCCGAGGGACTTTCTCATTTATAGGGCCAGATGGAGCAACAGTTATCTATTCGGCAATTCAGTTTACCGGAGTGAGTTCATGACCAACACTCTGCCAATCCAGGAATGGCTAAATGTAATCAAAGACGAGTACCTTGCTGGAATGGTGAAGGACGGAGGCTCGTCAATCAAGTTCGCCGTGCCCGTGAGGGAGGACCTCGGGGGACTGCTGAAGGACGCTTTGACCGGTCTGGCTTCCAAGCTAGGGTATCAGGTTGTGAGCGTCGACTCTAGTAAGACCCGGGTCCACCTGCCTCAGGAAATTTTCTTTAGTATCGCAGAGCAGATTGATTGGCGGACGCTAGCTCGACAAGTGCTGCTCCAATTGTCCAAGAACGCAAATTACTCCACCGATACCATCGACCCTAAAACCGACTCTCCAATAATGCGGGCCATCGGCGACGCAAACTCAGTCGAAGAAAGCATGATTGCCCTTCATCTCAGACCGCGGCTGTTTGAAGGCATCTCCTTTAACACCAACATGTCGAGAGATTTCAGAGTAGCAATGACCCACCTCTGCCTTACGGAAATGGGCAACACCGTGCAAAAGCAAGAAGCAATCCCACTACTGGAATGGTTGACCGGCAATAACCGACGCGTATCGAGCGTTCGCCGCTATTCGATTTACAATAGCATTGTCCGGACCAACGCAAAATACTTCTTTCAGTCGCTCTTGTACTGGGTAAGATTTGTCGGATACTCGGGAACCGTAGTTCTGCTAAACAATTCAAGGGTGACGCTGAGGCAAAACCCCCGAGATGGACTACTGTTCTATTCCCGCCCCGCCGTGTTAGACCATTATGAACTGTTGAGAGAATTTGTAGATGGCACTGACCACTTGGAAGGGTTGTTAATGGTTGTGCTGCCCAGTAACGATTTTCTGGACACCGAATACTCTCGTGCCAATAAAGGCCTTGGCGCTTACGATGCCCTGAAAGGAAGAATTGCCGATGAGATTCGGGATCGCAGCCAAGCTAACCCGTTATCGGCTCTTGTTCGCTTAGCCGATACAGCCGCTTAGGAGTATCCGCAATGGTTAACGGAAATGACTTGTCAATGTTACAAAATCGGTGCGCGATGGAAGCCCTGAGAAACGGCGTCCCCAACGGCGATGCAGTGGCAGCACTGGGGTGCAATCAGCCGGAAGTTCAGAAGGAATTCAGCAAGATCTTGTCCAGCGTGTCCAGCGAGACGGGATTGCCCGACTCCAGCCTGGGAATGTTGGTGGCCGGGAATTTCGGCTCAGGCAAATCTCACCTCCTCGGTTACCTGGAAGCACAGGCTCTGACTCAAAATTTCGTGTGCAGCAGAGTGGTAATCAGCAAGGAGACTCCACTGTTCGACATGGAGAAGGTGTTCAAGTCGGCAGTTTTCAACGGGAAGGCCCAGGGAATGACGGGGCACCTGGTGGAAGAGATAGTACAGAAATTGGACTACGACTCTCCAAAGTATGCTGAATTTTTCAAGTGGGCCAACCGGGAAGACAATGGCTTGCATAGAATCCTGCCCGCTACACTTATAGTTCAGGAGAAGGACAATGACCCCGACCTCGCCAACGACATAAATTGGTTCTGGTCTGGAGAGAAAATTGAACTGAAGAAAGTGCGCGACGGATTGAAGCACGTCGGCCAACAGCAATCCTATTCCTTTAGGGCACCCGTCGCCAGGGATATGCCGCCACAAAAGTTGCGATTCGTCCTCGAGCTCATCAAGGCGGCTGGCTATTCCGGTTGGGTAATCCTAATAGATGAGATTGAATTGGTGGGGATTTACAGCTGGTTGCAGCGAGCCAGGTCGTATGCTGAGTTGACTAGGTGGATGGGCCAAGCCGTCGACGAGAAATATCCCGGGCTTATAGTGGTTGGAACAGTCTCATCAGCCTTTCGCTCGGTCGTTTTCGAAGAAAAGGAGGACCTGGATAAGATCGTGCCTCGCCTAAGAGCGAGCCAACGAGATGCAGTCGCAGCCAGGGCCGAAACCGGGATGCGTCTAATTGAAAGGGGCCAACGCCTGCTGGTTGAACCCGACGACGTGATGTTGTCCAACCTGTATGGACGCCTTAAGGCCATCCATTCCCAGGGTTACGGTTGGGATGCTCCCGACATAAACCATGGCATCGGGCAGGGTAATACACGGACAATCCGCGCTTATGTAAGGCGATGGATCAACGAATGGGACCTGCGCCGTCTCTATCCAGGCTTGGAACCGGACATAGAGGAGACGGAATTGGAGTTCAGGTACGACGAAGATACCATGTTGGAAAAGCCGTCTTCCGAGGATCCTGACCCCGGACAAATCCGCGAAGAGGGTGAACCTCTCAGCTTGAATCAGGAACCGTAGTATTGCCGATACCGTTTCGCGACTTGGGGGAGGACGAGCCTTCGGGAGCAGCCGCTTATCTCCGGTTTATGGACGAACCGGACGGTAATGGCATTCGCGGGGCGCTGTTCATCATGTCCCCGCGCGGCGACCCCCTGGAGTTCAGCTTTACCAGGATCGATGTCCGTTCGGGCGTGCTTTGGCGCACGGGTCAGGCGAGAAGCAGGGCCTTAGCATCCCTGACCAAGGCCCTGTTTGAATCCACCGCCCGCGTTCCGGAGGTGGTGTTTGCCTTGGCGAACGAAACGCCCTTGGAAGTGTTTTCTGAAGGCCTGAACGTGCAGGTTTCCCTATGCCGGGTTGGCGCCCAGGATACGGAACCAGGGGGGACGGGAGAAGTCCAACGCCTTTCCGACTCTATATCGCTCCTTTGGGTAAACGGGCCGCCAGAGGTTGGGGGAGAGTCGGCCAAGATGGTCGAGGTGCTTGAAAGCCGTCGGTTGCTGCTCGAACCATTCGAGCGTACAGCCTTGGGAATGCAAAAGGCTTTCGAATCGTGAAGTTTTTACTCCCCTGGCGTAACAAATCCAATGCCTTCAAGCACCGCCCGAGGATTTCGCGATGGCGCCAAGCCAAGGCCGAACCGGTGCAGCGCATCCCCTTGCCCCAATCCGGTCCATTCAAACCGACCAACCTGGATTACGCCCAGAGCTTGCCGGCTCCAGTCGATTCTTTACCACTGTATCCGGGAATAATTCCCGATCCAGTGACGTCGATTGTATTGACCGGGACGTCAGACGCCCTCTCAAAGGCGACGTCAGTCGTCTCAGGCGATGAGGTCCGGTCGTCGCCCTCAAACGGACAGTCCAGAAAGCCCCGGGAGCCGTCTATGGACACGCTGCCGGAGCGGCTCAGGCGGGTCCTAGCCCCGCCACTTGATTGTCTTCTACCGGGTCCCGATTCCGTGCTTGAATGGCCGGGAGAGTTGATGCCCTTCCAACTGGACGGAGTAAAACTCCTGCTGGACAGCGAAAGGCTGCTCCTGGCTGACGACATGGGGTTGGGCAAGACTCTCCAGGTAATCGTGGCCCTTCGTGTGCTGTTCATCCGCGGCGATATAGGCTCGGCCCTGGTGGTTGCTCCGGCCAGCATCCTGGACCAATGGCGGCAGGAGCTTCAGAAGTGGGCGCCCGATTTACGGGCCATGGTGATCCGGGGCAACCCGGCCGACCGGGCCTGGCAGTGGGCAGCCCAAGTCCACGTGGCCATCGTTGGCTACGAGACATTGAGGTCGGATTACACCGAGAGCCCCTACTCCACCCTGGGGGAAAAGACCTGGGATGTCCTGGTGGCGGACGAGGCTCAACGCATCAAGAACCCGAACCCTACCAGCAGGGCGGTCAAGGGGATCAAACGAGTACGTTCTTGGGCGCTCACCGGCACGCCATTGGAAAACAACGAAGAAGAGCTTGCATCTATCGTTGAATTTGTAGACCACCACGAGGGGCTGCCCCCAAACACTTACTCCCCAGGCCTGACCCTGCGGGAGCGCCACCGCGAGTTACAACTGCGGCGCAAGAAAGCCGAAGTGCTGCAGGACCTTCCGCCCAAGTTGACCACGAAGCTCAAGATTCCGCTGCTGCCCAAGCAACAGCGGAGCTACGAGCGGGCCGAACGGGACGGAATCGTGCACCTGCGGGAACTGGGGGCGGATGTCCGGGTCCAGCACGTTCTGGAGCTGATTGCCCGGCTAAAGCAGATATGTAATTCAGAGCCGGAGAGCGGAGAGTCCAGCAAATTCGAGGATATTCGCAGCAGGATCGAGACGTTGGCGAACCAGGGCAACCGGGCTCTCGTGTTCTCCCAATACACCAGCGCCGGTTTTGGAGTCGCCGCTATGTCCGAGGTCCTGCGGGAGTTCGACCCACTGACTTTTACCGGAGACCATACGATGGAGGAAAGGCGGGACATCATCCGCCGGTTCAGGACTGACGACAGGCACAAGGCGCTAATTGTTTCGCTGAGGGCCGGCGGCGTTGGACTGAACCTACAAGAAGCATCTTACGTCTTTCACCTGGACCGTTGGTGGAACCCGGCGGTCGAGCGGCAGGCCGAGGACCGCAGTCACCGTTACGGGCAGGATGTTCCGGTCCAGGTGTTCAAGTATTCGTGCATCGGAACCATAGAGGAACGCATTGACCGGATACTGGAGCAAAAACAGGAACTGTTTGACGAGTTGGTGGACGACGTTTCTATAGACCTGGCCAAGTCTCTGTCTGCAGACCAGCTTTTCGGACTTTTCGGGTTGGAAACCCCTGCGGGGCGCGGGAGGAGATAGCCAGGAACAATGCGTGGTCAAGGCTATCGGGTTCGAAAACCGGAGGACTCTCGGTAACAGGTTTCATCAAAGCGTTGATGCTACGGTATTCGTCAGGCCCCTCCGGTGTTTCTCACGGCAGCAGAAATCCAAATCCATTTTTGTCCTTTACGCAAGGTCCCGTGTCCAGGGCGTGGTCATGCGGCAGGGGCTTGGGCCCCCACACCTGGCGTTTGCCGGTTGCCATAAGCGTACCGGCGCACGGAAAGGGCTCTGGATTCCCGCTGCGGCAAGAATGACGCGAGGCTGTGTCAAGGCTACTTGCGAGGACGAAAATGGCCGGTTTTCGAATTGACGACGGGAGGTGGGTGCGGTCGGATGGGAGTCATTCGGGCATCACAGGCGATGGCAGATTCGCCCATCACGTTTGAATTCGCTTGACCTATTGGTGCAACCCGGTTTCTTGCTCTTTCAGGTGTGGGGATTTAAAATGGCCCAACATCGTCTAGGGGGTCCTTGAAAATGGCCGGTTTGAATCACCCGTTGGAGAATATCCGAGTTTTGGACCTGGGGCGCCACCAGGCCGGTCCCCGCTGCGCCCAGGTGCTGGCCCGCATGGGCGCCGAGGTTATCAAGGTGGAGAGGCTGGGCGGTGAGGAAACCCGATATCACGGTCCATGGGTCAGAAAACAAAGCTCCTACTGGGTACAGTACAACTCGGGGAAAAAGAGCCTGAGCATCGACCTGCGCAAGGATAAGGGCAAGGAGATCCTGACCGAGCTGATCAAGCAGTCCGACGTGCTGGTGCAGAACTTCCGGCCCGGCACCATTGAGAAAATGGGGTTCGGCTACGACGTTCTAAAGGAATTGAACCCCCGCATCATAATGGTCAACGTTTCGGCCTACGGCCAGTTCGGCCCCTACCGGGACCAGATCGGCTACGACCCCATCGGTCAGACCATGTCGGGCATCACCATGGTGACCGGCGAGGATGGGATGCCTCCCATCCGCACCGGGGTGCCCATTATCGACCGGATCACGGCGCTGCATTCGGCCATCGGCACTCTGGCCGCCCTGCACGAACGGGAGTACTCCGGAGAGGGCCAGTCCATCGACGTGTGCCTGGCCGACACCGGGTACAGCATGACCGAGATACCGATAACCGCCTACCACGGCACGAAGGTGGCGCCCAAGCGGGGAGACACGACCGCGCCTCCCAGCGGCATTTACCCCTGCAAAGAGGGCTGGGTGCTGCTTTCCGCCGGGGACCAGATACACTGGCACCGGGTGTGCAACGCCCTGGGCAAGCCGGAATGGCTGGAAGACCCCAGGTTCACCACCCGGCACGAGCGGGGCAACAACCGGGCGACCGTGGACGAGGCCATCAAAGAGCTGCTTTCAAACATGAGCATGGAGCAGGCCATCGCACACTTCACCAAGCACGATGTGGTGGCGGCGCCGGTGAACACCATCCCGATGGCCGCCGAAGACCCGCATCCCTGGGAGAGGGGCGCGCTGAAAGAGGTCCCCGACTTCCTGGCCGGCACCATCTCGGTTTCCGGGGATTACTGGCACTTCAGCCGCACTCCCGCAGCGGTTGGGTCCACCCCCAAGGTGGGCGAGCACAACCGGGAGCTGCTGGGAGAGTTGCTGGACTACACCGACGAGCAGATTGCGGAACTGATGGAAGAGAACGTCATCGGCGAGTCCCACCACTACGATGAGGTTCCCGGATAAGACCAGGGCCCGCATCGCTTAGTCGGCCGCCATTCGACCGGCGGCTTCGGGTCCGCGGTCACAGGCAGACCTGACAATTAACCCCCTCTATCCGTCCCACGATTGCGTTCGGTTAGAGGGGGTTTGTGGATTCTTGATTCTCTCTTGTCATTCTGGCCGCAGCGGAAATCCGGAACCTATTTTTTTAATTGAAGGTCGTGCTGAGGTAGATGTGCGGGTGTGTATGGCCGTCCACCCGCCGCGTCTGCGTTGCCATAACCGTGTTGGCCCATAGTCAGGGCTCTGGATTCCCGCTGCGGCGAGAATGACGGGAGTCAGGGCTCTGGATTCCCGCTGCGGCGAGAATGACGGGGAGAAGCCGGGTCGATATCCACGAGCCCGTGGCCTAACACGAGCCCGCGGCCTAATAGGTCAGCATCATCCGCTGGACTTCTGCGGGGTTGCTGGTCCTAGTTAGCGCCAGCATTAGAAGGATGCGGGCTTTCTTCGGTTCCAGGTTGTCGGCGACCACGAAGCCGTCTTCCCGGAAGCGGCGGGTCAGGGTCACCCGGCCGCTGCCCACCTGGGTGGCGATGACCACCAGCACGCCCCGGTCTCGAGCCTCTCGCAACGCGGCGGTGAACGCCGGAGGCGAGCCACCGCTGCCCAGTCCCGCCGCCACAATGCCAGGCACTCCCGCCCCAACCAAGGCCTCGACTACCACGCCGTCAGCCCCGGCGTAGCTGTGGGCGATATCGACGCGGGGCAACTCGGCCAACTCGCTCACGTCAAACTCGGTGGACTCGGTGTGCGTCCGGGTGGACTCCCGGTAAAACACCACCTGGCCGTCGGCGTCGGCGTACCCAAGCAGCCCCAGGTCGTGGGCACGGAAGGTTTCCAGCCGGTAGCTATTGGTTTTGGTCACCTCCCGGCCGGCCTGGACCTGGTTGTTCATCACCGTCAGCACGCCCCGGCCCCGGGCGTGGGGCGCCGCCGCCACGCGGATGCAGTCCATCAGGTTCACGTCGGCATCGGTCCCCATGGCCGTCGGCGGGCGCATCGCCCCGGTGATAACCACCGGCTTGTCGCTCTTGACGGTGAGGTTCAGGAAGTAGGCCGTCTCCTCCAGGGTCGCGGTCCCGTGGGTAACGGCCACGCCCGCCGCCAGGGGGTCTTCTTCAAAAATCTGGTTGATCCGCCTGGCCAGTTCCAGCCAGTGGGACGGCAGAACGTCGGGGCTTCCCAGGTTCAGGAATTGCTCGGCCCGAACCTCGGCGAACTCGCTCACCTCGGGAACCCGCTCCAGCAACTCCTGAATCGTCAGGTGTTGGTTGTCGTAGCTGTAATTGATGAAATCGGTGCGTTCCCGCCCCACGAAGGAGATGCTGCCCCCGGTGCCGATCAAGTAGACTCGAGGCCTGGGTTGCCCAGCCATGATTCCTCCTGGATTTCTCTCGATTTCAGTCGCCGACCCGGAGCGCTGCCGCGCCCGTTATCGGCGTCAGCCGCGGTGGTTTGGGCCGGGCCTCCAGGGGTTCAGAGGCTTGCCGGCGCGCCGCGGCAATTCAGACGCAGTATACGCTGCCGGAACCCGGCCAGCTTAACCCGGCGGGGGAGGACGCCCGGAAGCGAACGGGGACGCGGGTGGCGAGAATGACGGGTGGGCGGTGTCCAAGGCATGGACATGCGGGAAGGACGACGGGGGCGGGGATTGCCCGCACCTGGCGTGTTCTTGTTGCCATAGACGTTTCGGTGCACGGGAAGGGGTCTGGATTCCCGCTGCGGCTGGAATGACGGGTTGGGGGGTTGAGATTAATGGATCTATGGGGCCGGGCGGCTTTAACGCCTGTGCGCTGATCATGGTAAGATCAACTCGCGGTGTCGTTCAAGTCTTGATGGTTTGTGGCCGATCTGCGGCGGAGGTGACTCAAGGTGTTGACCCTTTGGACGCTCAGGGTGTTGGGCGCCGGAGGATTTGGGGTCCTGGGGTGGAGGCTGGGGGCCCTGGTGTCAGAACTAGTCATCGGCCAGCAGCAGTATTTGCCTTGGGGCTTGGCCCTGACAATAACCGGAGTGGCCTTGGGGGCGCTGGCAACCCCATTTTTGGTCGTCCCACCCATGCGTAAAGCCGCCGAATTCATGCGCTCCATACCCGGACCCACCCTGATGGCGGGGACGATCGGGTTGCTGGTGGGATTGATGGCGGCCTTCCTGATTTCCATTCCTCTGTACACGCTGAGCGGCTGGCGGGGATGGGGCATTCCCATCATGGTCAGCGTTTTTCTGGGGGCATTGGGCCTCTGGTTGGGGGCCAACCGCCAAACGGATATCAAAGCGCTGTTTCCATCCCTGGAGGGAAAGCCCCCAGAGGTTGAAATTCCTTCCGGCGGCAAGATCCTGGTGGACACCAGCGCCATCATCGACGGGCGCATCGCCGACCTCACCATCACCGGGTTTCTGGACGGCACCCTGATCATTCCCCGGTTCATCCTCGACGAATTGCGTCACATCGCCGACTCCAGTGACTCCCTGCGGCGCAATCGGGGCCGGCGCGGCCTGGAGGTCCTGGGCCGGTTGAGGCGGGACGCCACGGTTTCACTGGAAGTCCTGGACATGGGAATCGAGACCGGTGAAGAGGTGGACGCCCAGCTAGTGAAGCTGGCCAAAGGGATGAACTCCTCCATTCTCACCACAGATTACAACCTCAACCGGGTGGCCGAGTTGCAGGGAGTCCAGGTGCTCAACGTCAACGAGCTGGCCAACGCCCTGAAGTCCGTCGTGCTGCCCGGCGAGGAGATGCGGGTCAACATCGTCCAGGATGGCAAGGAGGCCGGCCAGGGAGTTGCCTACCTGGACGACGGCACCATGGTGGTAGTCGAGGAAGGACGCCGCTACGTGAACTCGGTCCATGACGTGGTGGTGACCAGGGTGCTGCAAACCGCCGCCGGCCGCATTATCTTCGCTCACCCCAAGGGGGGTTGAACTCTTGGCGTCCAACCTATCTGACACGGTATCCGATATGCCGGCAGACAGCCCTAACCCGGATGGGGTGGGGGCGGTGGTGGTTGCCGCCGGCAACAGCAGCCGCATGGACGGAGTGGACAAGATTTTTGCTCCCCTGGCCGGCGTTCCCGGCATCGTCCACGTGTTGGACCAGCTGGAGGCGTTCCCTCCGTTGCAACGCGTGGCGATTGTGATTGGGGCGGGCAGCCTGGACCGGTGCCGGGCCCTGGTAGACAGCCGGGGCTACCGGAAGATCGCCGGGGTTTGCGTTGGCGGGTCCCGCCGCCAGGACTCGGTCCGGTTGGGCCTGGAGCGCCTTGCGGAGACATCGGCCCAGGACCCGGCCCCGCCGGAGTGGGTTATGGTCCACGACGGCGCCCGCCCCTGCCTGGACCAGGGCATCCTGCAAAGAGGCCTGGAGGCAGCCCGAGAATCGGGCGCGGCGGTGGCCGGGGTCCCGGTGAAGGACACCATCAAGGAGGTTTCGGAGCAAGGCCTGGTGACCTGGACACCCCCCAGGGAAGGCCTGTGGGCGGCCCAGACTCCCCAGGTTTTTCGATTTTCCCTGCTGTGGGACGCCCACCAACGATGGGAAAGCGATGTGACAGACGATGCCACGATGTTAGAGCGACTGGGGCAACCGGTTAGGATGTTCCTCGGCAGCTACGAAAACCTGAAGGTAACCACTCCCGAAGACCTGGCCATCGCCGACTTGATTCTTGGACGCACGGTCAACTCCACCGCATGAACAAGCCAACGGTGAGACTGGCCCAGTGCAACATAGACCCAAAGGGAAACGACCCCAAGCGCACCAAGATGACCAGTGCCTGACGACGAACCGTTGGAATTCCGGACCGGAATAGGATTTGACGCCCACCCCCTGGCGGAAGGGCGCAGCCTGGTGTTGGGCGGAGTGAGCGTGCCCTTCGAGCGGGGCCTGTCGGGGCACAGCGACGGCGACGTGCTGGTCCATGCCCTGATGGATGCCCTGCTGGGAGCGGCCGGCCTGGGCGACAAGGGGGTCCACTTCCCTTCCACCGATCCGCAATACAAGGACATTTCCAGCCTGATTTTGCTGGCCCGGGTGGCAGACCTGGTGGGCCAAGCCGGTTGGCGCATCTCAAACGTTGATGCTACAATGTTGGCGCAAAAGCCCAGGTTGGGCCCCTTCATTTCCACTATGAGGCTGCATACCAGCGAGGCTCTTTTGGTGCCCCCGGACCGGGTCAGCATCAAAGTAACCACCACCGACTACATGGGTTTTATCGGCAGGGAGGAAGGCATTGCCGCCTGCGCGGTGGCCGCGCTGGCAAAAGGCTTGGCAACTAGGCAATGAGGCTTTACAACACCCTGACCGGAGAGGCCCAAGAGTTCGCGCCCGCGGACGGGAAAACCGTCAAGATGTACGTCTGCGGCGTCACCCCGTATTCCACCACCCACGTGGGCCACGCCCTGAGCTACGTCGCTTTTGATGTTCTGCGCCGGTACCTGGAGTACCTGGGTTATTCGGTCAAGCATGTCCAGAACTTCACCGACGTGGACGACAAGATTATCCAAAGAGCCCAGGAGCAGGGCATCGACCCCACAGCGCTGGCAGACGAGTACATTGAGGATTTCTACCGGTCGGTGGATGCACTGAACGTGCAGCGGGCCCACATCTACCCTCGGGCCACCCAAGAGATCGACCCGATTATCCAGACCATAGCGACCCTGGTGGAGAAGGGTTTCGCCTATCCCGCCGGCGGCGACGTCTTTTTCCGCGTCACCCGAAGCGACGGCTACGGCAAACTGAGTCACCGCACCCTGGAGGGCATGCAGGCCGGCGCCCGGGTGGAGGTGGACAAACACAAAGAACATCCCATGGACTTTGCCCTGTGGAAGTCGGCCAGGCACGGCGAACCGGCCTGGGAGAGCCCCTGGGGGCCCGGCCGGCCGGGCTGGCACATCGAATGCACCAGCATGTCGATGACCTACCTGGGGGAGACCCTGGACATCCACGGCGGGGGCCAGGACCTGATCTTCCCCCACCACGAAAACGAAATCGCCCAGAGCGAAGCCAGCACCGGCGTCCAGCCGTTCAGTCATTACTGGGTCCACAACGGGCTGCTCCAGCTGGGCCAGGACAAGATGAGCAAGTCCCTGGGCAACCTGGTCTCGGTGGAGGAGGCGTTGGAACGGCACTCCGCCGAGTCGCTGCGCCTCTATTTCCTCAGCTCCCACTACCGGAGCCCGCTGCAATACACCGACGATGGATGCGCGGCCATGGAACGCAGCCTCCAACGTTTGCGGGAGCCTCTCACCAGGGAAAGCGGGGGCCCTGAGGCGCTTGACCCCAGCACCTTTGAATCGAGATTCCATCAGGCGATGGACGACGACCTGAATACCCCCAGGGCTTTGGCCGCCCTGTTCGACCTGTCCCGGGAGATCAACCGGCGCAGCGCGGACATGGACGTAAAGGCCGCCCAGGAATGCCTGCAGAAGTTGGGCAGCGTGCTCGGATTGACCCTTGTTCCGGAGACCGCGGACACCGCGGATAATTTGGCCGCCCAGCCCTTTATCGAAATGCTGCTGGCCACCCGGCAGAAACTTCGGGAAGCCAAGCAGTACGCTTTGGCCGACCAGATTCGTGACGACCTGGACCGGCAGGGCGTGACCCTGGAAGACACTCCCCAGGGTTCTCACTGGCACTACCGGAACCCCGGCTAATCACACCCCCCGCCAAATAACCGCACGCGCCGGCAACCAACCGGCCTCTTTCCCAATACCGGCCCACCGCGTTACCATGTAGGCGTGACCACGTGACCTAGGGCCTTTCGATTGTCCCACGTCATTATTATGAAAATAGGCTGTTTTCATTCTCCATACGTGGTCTTGGAAGACCATCCGCAATTTTCGCCGCAATGGGAATCCAAAGACCTGATCATGCGCCAAGACGGTTATGCCAACCAAGACGCGCCAGGTGGACAGGTCGGTGTCCCACCCGGACCATTCCTGCAGTCCCACATCAGGTTGGATGGGAGAAAGGGCTCTGGATTCCCGCTGCGGCGAGAATGACGGGGGGTTGTGATGACAATCGAAAGGCGCAACCACGTAACTGGCGAACCCTTGATCTCCGCATGAATCACCTAAGCCCGGCCCACTTTACCGCCCGATCGGAGGCCCATGCTGGATAGCGCTGTACTTGAATCGCTGGCCAAGGTGGTTGGCGACGAGAACGTCCTGACCGACGCCTATGACCTGGACCGTTACTCTGCAGACGCGCTCAATCCCTTCCGGGCCTTTGGCGCTGAGGAGGCTTTCGACCGTTTGGCCGACGCGGTGGTGCGTCCTTCCTGCGCCGGCGAGGTGGCCGAAGTGGTCCGCCTGGCATCCCTGGAGAGCGTTCCAGTGGTACCCCACGGCGGCGGCACCGGGGTAATGGGGGGTGTGCTTCCGGTGCGGGGCGGGATTGTCCTGGACTTGAAGCGGATGAACCGGATCCTGAGTATCAATCCTACCGATCTGACGGCCCAGGTGGAGCCGGGCGTGGTCCTGAAGGACCTGGTGGACGCACTGGCCGAACACGGCCTGATGCCCGGCCACGACCCGTACAGTGTGCCGATCGCCACCGTGGCCGGCGCCATATCCACCAACGGCGTGGGTTACCGGGCCGCCGCCTTTGGGCCCATGGGGAGCCAGGTGGTTGCCCTGGAAGTGGTCCTGCCCGACGGCCGCACCATGTCCACCAGGGCTGTTCCAAAGTATTCGTCTGGCCCCAACCTGAATCACCTGTTCATCGGCAGCGAAGGCGTCTTCGGCGTTATAACCCAGGCCACAATCCAGGTATTCCGGCTGCCCGAGGCGCGGACCTTCAGCGCAGTGGACTTCGACAGCTTCGACACCGGATTCCAGGGGGCGGCGGAAATACTTGCGTTGGGCATACGGCCCACGCTGTTGGACCTGTCGGATGACGAGGAGGGCATACGGCTCCACCTGCTTTTCGAGGGGTTCAAAGAAGGAGTGGCGGCCCAGCACCAGCGATCGTTGAAGGTGCTGACCGGCATGGGCGGCAGGCCGGTTGGCCCGGAACCCACCAAGGCCTACTGGCGAGACCGGCACCGGTCGGGCTACAACTACAAACGCACCTCGCTGGGCAGACCCCGGAAGGACCGGTGGCAGCGGTGGGGCGGTCGCAGCATGGACTACCTGCACATGGCCCTGCCGATATCCAAGGTCCTGGAATACCGGCGCCGCTGCGAGGAGATCATGGAAGGCACCGGCGTGCGGGTTACCGAGTATGCCATCTGGAGCCGTCCCGAGTTGTTTTCCATGCTGGTGACACCCACAGCCGGCGCGGACGATGATTTTCGCGCCAACCTGTCCGGGGTGGTGGAGCAGGTGCTGACGCTGGCCCAGGACATGGGCGGAATCATGGAGTATTGCCACGGGGTCGGGGTCAAGCTCAATCACCTACTGGCCCGGGAGATGGGAGTAAGCCACCAGGTGGTCGGGTCCATCAAGCAAACACTGGACCCGGCAAACATTTTGAACCCGGGGAAGTTGGGATTGTGACCACCCGTCAGGGTGTTTCGGTGGTCGTCAGATTCTCCCACGTCACTGGCATGAAAGTAGGCCATTTTCATTCTTGCACGTGGCATGGGCAAGGCCACCCGTCATTCTCGCCGCAGCGGGAATCCAGAGCTCCTTTTGTCATTCGCCCTGGCCTGGATAAGCAGACACGGTGCGGAGGCAAGGACGGCCCAATTGGGTAAGGCCAGAGATACTGAACACCCACACCGGGTTGGATGGGAGAAAGGGCTCTGGATTCCCGCGGCGGCGAGAAAGACGGGGGTGGTGACGTTTTCATCGCTGAGGACGCCGAGATGTTTGGGTAAAATGGACCCAAACAAAAAACTCCGCGCTCTCGGCGCTCTCGGCGGTGAAAAGGGCTCTGGATTCCCGCGGCGGCGAGAATGACGGGGGGTGAGGGACGGCAGTCGGGGTCAAGCTCCGGCCCATAACGCCGACGCCGGATGTATTTCGGACGGGTATGCAGATTCATCACGTGGGGGTGTCAACACATGCAACACATTTCCTGGGAGGATGCCCCGGACCGGTGCTACGTTTTGGGTCCCTACCGCAGTCCGGTAGCGACCGTTGCCCCGGGCGAGACCTTCACCGTGGCGACCCTGGATGCCTTCGGCGGCCAGGTAACCTCGCCGGATACGCTGCCGTCGCGGGTACTGGCAATGCCCTATGTCAATCCCGTGACCGGTCCCATTTACGTGGAGGGCGCCGAGCGGGGAGATACGCTGGCGGTGACGATCCACGACCTGCAACCAACCCGGGATTTCGGCGTCAGCGCCACCATCCCCGAGTTCGGCGGACTGTGCGGCACGTTCCTGACCCGTACTCTCAACGAGCCGCTCCCGGAGAGAGTGTGGGTCCATCCCATCGGCCCCGAGGGAATAATCTTCGATCCCCAATTGGCGATTCCGCCCATACCATTGGAGCCCTTCTACGGGACTATCGGCACTTCCCCTGAGTTGGAAGCGATTTCAACACTGGCTCCGGGCTTCCACGGCGGCAACATGGACGCCCCGGAAATGTGCCCCGGCAACACCGCCTACTTCCCGGTTAACGTGCCCGGAGCGCTGCTCCACCTAGGTGACGGCCACGCCGCCCAGGGAGACGGCGAGGTTTCCGGTGTGGCGGTGGAAATCCCAACCCAGGGGACCTTGACTGTAGACCTGATCAAGGGCCAGGCAATTGCCACGCCCCGGGTGGAAAACTCCGAATTCTTGATGGTGGTCGGCAACGCCCGGCCCATGGAAGACGCCGCCCGAATCGCCTTCTACGAACTGGTGCGCTGGCTGGAGAAAGACTACGAGATTGACCAGCTAAGCGCCTACCAGCTTTGCTCCCAGGTGGCCAAAGTCCGGCTCGCCAACATGGTGGACATCCTGTACACCATAGTGGCCAAGTTCCCCCGGGAGTTCCTGCCGCCGCGCCGGGGGTAGGGGGACGGGGTTGCCGTCGTCTGGGAAGTTATGGGGCAAAACAAGCAGGTCCTGGATCTGGCCAACATTCTGAAACCCGGGGACTTGGGGCCCTAGGCAGGGTCTTTCAATTGTCCTTAAATCCCTCCGTCATTCTCGTCGCAGCGGGAATCAGTGGTCCATTGGCCCGCTACTCCCGTCATTCTCGCTGCAGCGGGAATCCAGAGCCCTTTCTCCCATCCAACCCGATGTGGCTCTGCATAAATGGTCCAGGTGGGACGTCGACCTGCCCACCCGGCGCGTATTAGTTGGCATAGCCGTCTTGGCGCATGATCGGGGCTCTGGATTCCCGCTGCGGCGAGAATGACGGGGAACAATTGGGAGGCCCTGAGGACCTAGGCCTCCCGGTTCACCGGCGTTCGGCAGGACGGGCAAAAGGGAGCGTTGCATTGCGTTCCCGTAACCGACCGGACGTCATGCAAGAGTTGCAGCACGAACTGGTGGTTGTTCTTAGCCGTCTCTGACCCGTAAATGACCGTCTTCGGTGAGCCGTGCGGGCCGACTCCCCGCGCTTTCAAGACGCCCCCGACGTCCTCAATCTGGCGCAGCAGTTGGTCCACACCCCGATTTGCGAGCTCCGCATCCCCCTCTGCCAAGCCTGCTCTGATGGCCTTGAGATTACGGATGAACTCGGTTTTGTGCTTACCCCTTGGGTGACTTGCCTGGACCGTGGCGATTGTGTCGTTGATGTGGGCGATCAAAACCTCTGTGCCGTTACTTGGGGGTTCTTCAATCTCATCCGGATTGAACAACGCCAACTGTTCCGGGTCTTGCCGGTTACTGCCCATCCGCAAATCTCCCCTACACAACCAGGTTTGAGCCTATCGGGCGAGGCTTGCCGCCGTGGACGGACGGCTCGGCGCACCACTTGGCGGCCAAGCGGCGCACCGCACGGTAAGTTGCTTCGTCGAACCCCAGCAGGTCGCAGACCACCCGGCGGTCCAGCAGGGCGCGGTTGGGGTCGGCGTCGGCCAGGTAGGCAGGCTTAAACTCTTTGTCCCGGAATTCTTGGAAGACGGCCTCGGCCTTAGCTAGTTGTTCGTCGCTGAGGGAGCGGAAGTCTAGGATTGGGAGAGACTCCGCGGAGCGGATGGTCATGCCGGCTTTGCTGGATTGCTGACGGCTTGAGTGCCACCAGTAGAACAGTAGGCCTAGAGTGGAGTTGCCCCACACCGAGAAGGCGTAATCAAATCTCTTGTCGGAGAAGATGACGTTGGGCCACACTCTCCCGCCGATGGCCTCCCCATCGGTGAAAGCAATTGCCAGAGCCTGGGAGCCAAAGGTGAAGTCTCGGTTCAAGTGGGAGCGGCTGGCGGTAGCCCAGAGTTTGGCAGCTTTGCTTTCCATGCCCTGTCTCACCTGCAACTGTGAATCAGGTGCACAAACGAGTCGAGTCTCTTTCGTGGCTTTGTGGTTCCATAAGGCAGGGTAGGTGGCCGTGGGACTAGGAGGCGCTTGAGTGAACGGCCCTTTATGCGCGACACTAACAAATAGCTGAGAGTCTAGCCCGCGCTGCCCAACTTGCTTCAGAAGAGCTATTGGCAATTTCCGACCTTCTGGTTCTGCGGGTAGCCAGAGCTTCCCTTTGGTGAGTGAGTAAGCCGCCTGTGCCACAGATGCATCGAGTAGCCGGGCCGCTCCCCATCCGGTTTCATGGCTGTCCAGGGGAGCATTCAGTACATCGCCCGCCACCGCGTTGCCGCGAAATAGGGTGAGCCCCCCGTACGGCCCGTCCTCTAACCGCCTAGGCGAAGCCCCGGACAACGCCGCCTTGGAGAGTTCTTGCGCGTCCACGAAATTACTCGGCTTGCGCAGCAATGAGATGAAGGTCCCTCTGGCGCCTGACTTCTCGCTGGGTGCCAGCTTCCGGCCAATTACTAGTACTCAGTCAACCTGGTTTTAGCATTTATTTAAGAAAACGGACA
The DNA here is from genome assembly GCA_963663135.2 of Dehalococcoidia bacterium. Taxonomy (GTDB): domain Bacteria; phylum Chloroflexota; class Dehalococcoidia; order Lucifugimonadales; family UBA3495; genus Io17-Chloro-G2. The sequence goes on from CAXXRM010000003.1 coordinate 408,138, forward strand.
ATTAGGTTATCCTACCTGGTGGGAAGTGTTGTTGGCGGGGGTGGCAGTGATGGTCAGGGACAAGTACGCAGTGCGGCTGGCGTTGGAACAACGGGAAGAACTCCGGCGTCTGATTCGGGTTGGGAAACACCCGGCCCGAGTCACCGCCAGGGCCCGGATTCTCCTCAAGAGCGACGACGGTTGGCGGGCTCCCCAAGTGGCTGAAGCTGTGGATGTGGCTCTGGGCACGGTGTACCGGGTCAAGCAGCGCTTTACCGAAGAAGGGTTGGCCGGGGTTCTGAAGGACCGTCCCCAGGCCAACCGGCGCAGGAAGCTGGACGACCGGGGCGAGGCCCACCTGATCGCCCTGGCTTGCAGCCCGCCGCCGACAGGGCATGACCACTGGACCCTGCGCCTGCTGGCTGGCAAGGTGGTGGAGTTGAAGTTGGCCTCCTCCATGTCCCACGAAGGGGTGCGCAAGCGTCTCAAAAAAACGATCTCAAGCCCTGGCAGAAGAAGGAATGGTGCATTCCCAAGGTGAGCGCGGAGTTCGTGGCCAACATGGAGGACCTGCTGGACCTCTACGCCGAACCCTATGACTCCCGACGGCCGGTGGTCTGCTTCGACGAGACCTCGACCCAGTTGTTGGCCGAGACTCGGCCATCTCTGCCGCCACGGCCCGGAATTCCGCTGCGGCAGGACTACGAGTACCGGAGGGAGGGTGTCCGCAACCTGTTCCTGGCCTGTGAGCCGCTGGCGGGCTGGCGTCACGTGGCGGTGACCCAGCGGCGCACCATGGAGGACTTCGCCCATCAGATGCGTTGGCTGGTGGACGAAGCTTACCCGGAGACCCCGGTCGTGCGGGTGGTCATGGACAACCTGAACACGCACCGTCCGGCGTCCCTGTACGAGACGTTCCCGGCGCCAGAGGCCCGGAGGATTGCCAAGCGGCTGGAGTTCCACTACACCCCCAAGCACGGAAGTTGGTTGAACATGGCGGAAATCGAGTTCAGCGTGCTATCCCGCTCCTGCCTGAAGCAGCGACTCCCCGACGAGGAGGCGCTCCGGCGGGAAGTCCAGGCTCTGGTCAAGGAACGCAACGCCGCCCAAGCCACCATCAACTGGAGGTTCAACACCCGGGACGCCCGAACCAAACTTCACCGCCTTTACCCTTTTGATTCCAAAGTTGACTGAGTACTAGACACTCGGCCATGCCTGTATCGGACGAAAACGACATGGCATGACCATTGGCCGCGATGCTAACAATCGTCACATCGGTGTAGTGTTTGGCAATCAACTCCCTGAATTTGGTCCATGAGGAGCCGTTGATTGCAGTAAACGGCAGCACAAAGGCTACGACTCCGCCCGGGCGCACCTTCTTATGGGCGAGCGCAGAAAACGCAGAGCCCAACCCTGCATGACCGTGATAGGACATATCGTTCGCCAGCCCTATCAGCTTTTTCGCCATATCGGACTGGACTTCTTCCGTAGTCTCGAACGCGGCAAAGGCGGCATTCAGAACACCGTCCTTTGAGTCTCGGTGTTTGGTGTCGCTAGTAAAGGGCGGGTTCATGATTACCAGGTCGTACCCGCCATCCGGTGCCTCGGCAAGCACCTGGGCAGCGGTCTCCTCCCCCGAGCTGCCTGTGCGCATCGCCGGGTCGCTGGTGTTGAACAGGGTAAGCACCTTAGAGGACTGGAGCAGTTCCAGAGAGCCGAGTTTCACGCTGCCGTCGGGCTGGCGTCCGTAAGGCATAGTGTAAAGACGTGAACTGCCGAAGCCTGTTGAAGGCTCGACGCCCGACAGGGTGGAGCCCGTGATGTGAATGGCCGACGGCATGACGTCACAACCATACAGCACCTCCTCCATCATGATCGGGTGCAGGGAGGAAAGGTCACCACCAGCCCGTTCATGGCGAGTCGCTATCTGATCGTAGACTGCCGACAGCAATGCACCCGTACCGCAGGCGAAGTCGCCGATGCGCATCTTGCCGATGGCCTCGGTGCTGGACCAGTCCACGCCCTCCATCTTGGCGACGGCCAAGCGGGCCAGGAGCGCCGCGGACGCGGGAAGGGTGTAGAAGGTGGCCAGGTACTTGCGGTCGGCGATGAGCCGTTGAAAGACGCGACCGGTCAGATCGTGGGCATTGTTTACGCCGGTGGCGTCGATCTTCTCGGCGGTGTCCCGCAAATCTTTCAGGATCACCGCGGCGTCCCCGGACGGTAGTTGCTCCAGGATATCCTTGGCGATCGCGAAGATGGGCCAGTAGTTGATCTTCAGGATGGCAGTCCACGCGACCAGCGTCTCAGCCTTGGGATTGGCAGTCGAGGGGCCGCAAACTTGGCCCAGCGGCTTGACCTCCGGGTGCATCCCGGCGATGCGTTCGTGGAAGACCAGGGCGTTGGCGATGATAGCGCAGGCCATGCGGCGGGTCTGGGGCACGTTGGTCATCCCCAGCAGGCGCGCTATTGAAATTGTGATAGCAGCCCTGGTCACGTTGACCTCGTCCAAGAGCTTTGCCGCGGTGTCAATGCCCTCTTGAAGAATGGTGGCCGCCTCATCCGCGGCGCGTTGTGGGACCGACATCAGGCGGACCAAGTCAGCCACATCTTCGACCGACCCCACCAGCCAGCCGGACTCGGGGAATCGGTCAGGGCCCCGGGGAGCCTCGGTGAAGACACAGTAAGAGAGGCGGGCGTCCTTCAGGGCGGCGGCCAAGTCGTCCGCGTCGCCAATTTCCTCGGGATAGCGGAGGGCGATGGCGGCCTCGATGGGTCGCCCGGTTTCGGCAACCACCAGCCCAAGGCGGTCCTTTGCTTCGGTCTCGGCGGTCAGGGCAGGCAGGTACTCGGCTTCCAGCACCACCGGGGCGCTACCGGGGGCAGTGACCAGGATATCTGGGTGCATTCCGGGGTGACCTTCGATGGTCTGGGTGTTCTCGGAGCGCACATGGCTGCGGGACAGCATGCCCTGAAGCAGGGTCCCCATGGCGTTGTTGGCGCTGGGTTCGGTCTGGTGCGGCATTGCCTTTGTCCGGGTGGGTTGGAGTGCTCCGATGGTAGCACACGGGAACTTGCCATGCCTCTACGGTTTGTCGCCAAGGTGTTCCTGCAATGTTGATAGTATGTATCGCCTATTATCTGTTGACATGGGGTTTGCAGTAAAATACTATTGTTTTAGAGATGTTGACCGGCTGACAATATTGTGTTTACTGATATTATCCATTCGCACATACCTGCCAGGGCGGCCACGAAATCAACCTAGGGGGTGACCCAAACCTTATGGTTACACTGGCAGAACCAAAACAATCCAACATTGCTGACAATCGCCCGGACGGCTCCACAGCGCCGGCGGAAACGCGGGAATCTATCCCACAGAGTCAATCTGCTGTTCCGACACCGGTATTTGAGACAGTCGTCGTGAATCCGGGGAAACCCAGGATGGCGCGTCTTTCCGGTGGGATTACCGGTATCTACGACTGGTTGATGGGACCTCCTACCACAGGTAAGCAACGGATAGCCCTGGAAGTGGCTGAGATCAACGAGAGCCGGGCGGCCAGGATCATGGCGTTTGACTTCTAGCCCGTTGGCCGGGGGCCATGAGCCTCGACAGGCCGGGCCCGGCGGGCTCAACTCCAACAATTCAACCGTGTCGAAGATAAGCTGGTTCAAAGAGTGAGAGTTGATTCAAAATGATCAAATTAGGAAAGAGCCTCGCAAAACTCTATCAAGTGTTTACGGTGGCCGACACTGAAACCACCCGGCAGTTGGCCGAGTCAATGGCCGAGTTCGAAAGAATGCGGCAGGGCAGACCGGTAGACATAGAAGAGTAAAAAAGGCCCCCGAACCGGAGGCCTTTCTCTTTTCCACGCCGGCCTTACTGGCAGGGCCTTTTCATTCTCTCCAGTCATTCTCGCCGCAGCGGGAATCCAGAGCCCTGACTATGCGCCAACACGTTCATGGCAGTGCCGACGCGCCGGGAACTGCGGCCTCGCACCCCACAGTCTCATGTCAGCATAACCGCCATTACACATAAAAAGGGCTCTGGATTCCCGCTGCGGGGAGAATGACGATGGGACGCGGTGGGGCGGCGTTGCGTAGGGTGCCGGTGGGTCCGGCGGGAATGACGGCTGACAATAAAAAGACCCTGGCCTTACTGGGGCCGGGGGGGCGCCATCCTGAGTGTATTCCACACCTGCTGCGGGGATGTCTCAGCCGGTTGGTACAATTCCCTCCGTTCGTTGGGCACATCCATCAGGCGGCCCAAGCCCGCGGCTAAAACGGCAGTTGCTGCCCAATCCCCTGTTCCACGGCCTTTTGGTAGACCAATTGCGCGGCGGCGATGTCCTCAAGACCTATGCCCATGGACTCGAACAGCGTGATGGCCTGCGGGCCGGGCCGCCCCGGAACGGCCCCCGCCACCACATCTTGAAGCTGGTGCACCATATCCCACCTGAACCCGCCCCGGGCCTGGGGCCAGATCAAATCGCCGCACTCGATCTTGGCCTGCTCCAGGTTGTCCACCACGATCACGTCCGCCCGCTGCACCGCGTCCTGGTCTATTTCACGGCGCATCCAATGGTTGCCGCCGGCTGCGTTCACGTGAGCACCCGGCTTCAGCCATTCGCCCAGCAAGACGGGTTCTCTGGACGAGGTAATCACCAACACCACGTCGGCGTCGGACACGCAATCCTGGCCATTGGCCACGGGGACCACCTCGACGCCCAGGCTTTCGGACATGCGTTGGGCGAATTGCTCCCGCCGCTCTTCCCGGCGGCTGAAGACCTTCACCCGGCTCACCGGCCGCACGGCGCACACGGCCTCCAACTGCGTGCGCGCCTGGAATCCGGAGCCAATCACCGCAACTCTGGCCGCGTCCTCGTTGGCCATGTGCTTGGTAGCCAAACCAGAGGCTGCTCCGGTCCGTACTTGACCCAGCCGCCCGCCGTCCATGCAGGATAGAAGCTGCCCGGTCTGGTAGTCGAACAGCATCACCATCATTTTCGCTCCGCCGGCGAAAGAGGGGTACGCCTTGTAGCCGAACACGCCGGCTTCGGAATCGGCCGCCGCCATGAAGTGAAACATCCCATTGGGCATCACCATCCGTGATCGCGGCTTGACCTCGACGGACCCGCGAGAGGCATTGAGGAACGCCTGCTCCAGGGCCAGGATGCACTCGTCCATCGGCAGCAGCCGCGCCACCTCTTCCTCATTCAAAAACAATGCCATGCTTAGCCTCCTGCCCGATGCGGGTTAACGGGAAACTCTTACTCTGTGGCCGACCTGAAACCCGGCCGGGGCCAAGTATAGCATTGGTCCAGGCGGTCAACTCGGGGCGTTGCCCCGGGGAACCTCCTTACACCCTTTACGGCCTTGGATATTGGAATTTTGATTCGTTAAAATAGATATATCTACCCGTACGGGGACCCAGCCCGCCGATTGAACTTTGCTAACCGAGTTGGTGATCCATGAACAGTAAACGAGTGCTGGTCACTCGCAGGATATTTCCCGAAGCCCTGGAATTGATTGGACAGCACGCCCAGGTTGAGTTATGGCCGGAGGACCCCCCACCCGCTCCCGAGCAGCTGCGGGAGATGGTCGCCGCCGGGCGGGTGCATGGCCTGCTGACCAACGTCATGGACCGGGTGGACGCGTCGCTGATGGAGGCGTCGCCCGAGTTGCAAGTCATCAGCCAGGTAAGCGTCGGTTTGGACAACGTCGACCTGACCGAGGCCACCCGCCGGGGAATACCGGTGGGGTTTACGCCCGGCGTACTGGCCAAAGCTACGGCGGACCTGGGTTTTGGCCTGCTGCTAGCGGCAGCCCGCAGAATCAACACCAGTGATCGCTGGGTGAGGGAAGGAAACTGGCAGTTGGCCCACCACCCCATGTACTGGCTGGGGGCGGAGGTGAACGGAGCCACGCTGGGCATCGTTGGCCTGGGGCAGATCGGCATGGAGATGGCCAAACGGGCGGTGGGTTTCGACATGCGGGTCATCTACCATTCCCGCACCCGCAAGCCCGACCTGGAAACCCGGCTGGGCTTGGAATACTCTGACCTCGAGCCATTGTTGGCATCGGCGGATTTTGTGTCGTTGCACGTGCCCTTAACGCCATCCACACGGGGCCTGATCGGTGAACCGGAACTCCGGGCTATGAAGTCCAACGCGGTCCTGGTCAATCTTTCCAGGGGCCCCGTAGTGGACACCAAGGCGCTTTGCACCGCGCTGCAGGAAGGCTGGATTCGGGCGGCGGGTCTGGACGTCACTGACCCGGAGCCCATTCACGCCGACGACCCGCTCTTGGCCCTGGACAACCTGGTGATTACGCCTCACATCGGGAGCGCCTCTATCGGATCGCGCAGGTCCACGTGCCTGCTGGCCGCCCGGAACTTGATCGCCGGCATCGAAGGCAAACGGCTGGAGCAATGCGCCAACCCGGAAGTCTACAGCCCCTGACCCCCTCCTTCGCCCCTGAACATCCGCCGCAACCGGGGGTGCGGCGGGCGCCCGGGAAGCGCATCGAGAGTCCCACGCCACGGCGGTGGATGGGAAGGGGAAGGCAAACGTCGATTGGGGTTGCCAGTGCGGGTTGGGGGGAAACACCTGGCGGAGAGGGCGGGATTTGAACCCGCGAGAGGCGGTAGCCCCTACGCGATTTCCAGTCGCGCCCGTTCGGCCGCTCCGGCACCTCTCCGCGACACGGGCGCAGTAACCAGGGATTGATAGCCCTTAGTTTCCCCGGCGCGGCGGTTGGACTCCTGGCAGGGGTCCCGCGCCGGAAACCGCCCGGAAAGATTATATTGAACAACCGTCGACACTGTCCACCGGTACGCTCGTCCGGTACGCTCGTACAGTACGTAGGGGGCAGTTTTGGAGGGGCCAACATTTCCGGTGGCGTCATTCAAAATACGCCGCCGGTGTCATACCGTCCAGGGAGCAGCGAAGCCCGACGATGTTAGGGTGGCTCCTCGCGCGTCACCAGTCGCCAGTCTCAGCAGGCAGCTGTGGAAAAGGTTCCGGATTGCTTTCCCACTAAGAGTTCACGTATCCAGCGACGCCTCGGTCCAGTTGCGGACATACGTTTTTTGCTCGAATGTCTCGGGCGAATTGGGCTGCCGGTAAAACTTTTCCACTTCCTGCCACCACTCGGCTAGCTGGCTAAGGGCGGCGTCGCCCGTGTGGCCGCGCCGCACCAACAACCAACCACGGTGCCGGTCCGGCCAACCCCGCCCCAGCAGTGGATATAGATGGTCTTGCGGTCACTCAGGGCAGCGTCAATGGCGTCAAGCACTCTGGCCATCTGTTCCGGATTGCGAGGAACGCTCCCGTCAACAATCGGATGCCGTTCATGTGCAACGGTCAGGCCAAGATTGCGGGCTCCCTCTTCCGCAATTTCGACATAAGGTTCCAACTCTCCCGGCTTTGTCAGATCTATGAAATGGTCAATCCCCGCTGAAAGCAAAGTGTCTAATTTTGTTGCAGCCTGCTCGGCGTCCATCGCGCCAGGGTACTCTCCCGCCGCGAAGCGGCCTGGGATGACCCAATAACTATTGGGCAAAGGGCGATTTCCGCGGTTTTCGGGGAACTGGAACTCAGACGTCATCCATTAACTCCGTAATGCGTTCCGGTAGCGGCTGCCAGGAACGTTAGAGGCGTGTTTGAATCTTTGGCTCATTTGAAAGCCCGGCGCCGCAACTCCGGCGACGCTCCGGGACTCATTCTAGGTCTGGCCGTACTACCGCCGCAACCGGGTTCTGCAAGCTGAGTCCAATTGCCGGCGCTGTGAACGAATACCCTTGACCCTTACATTCGCCGCGGTTGGTAACCTATAATGTAGCGCGGACTCCCGGGCGCCGGGGATGTCGCCCTAGATGGCCCGGCGGCGTGCTCGCGCCGGCAAAATTGCGGCGGATCAAAATTATAGGAGTGGAACACATTATGGCCCAAGCGGGTTTCGTTAAAGTAGCAGACGTGGCGGACCTTCCTCCCGGTGAGATGATGTCCGTGGACGTTGGGGAAGCCCATATCTTGCTGGTGAACGTGAGCGGGAACATTCATGCCTGCGACGATGTCTGCTCCCACGCCTATGCCTTCCTATCCGACGGCGATTTGAACGGGAATGAGGTGGAATGCCCCCTGCACGGCTCGGCATTCAACGTTATTTCCGGGGAAGCGTTGACCCCTCCCGCCGACGAAACCCTTAAAGTGTTCGAAGTTCGGGTCGAGGGCAGCGACATATTGGTGGGTCCGGCCAAGACCTAAGCGCACACCGGGAAGGCCGCAGCGCTGCGTTCCCTACCTGGCGCGGCGGCTTCGAGTCTCGAAAAGTGGCTCCACTGGGAAAAAGAAACGGGACGGCTAATCGCCGCCCCGTTTTCGGTGTCCCGAATGCCTGTGCCTTTCCTGTTTACAAAGGCAGGTCGATAGCCTGGCCGGTCTGGGCGCTGCGGGTCACCGCTTCGGTCCATTCCATGTACTGGACACCCACGTCAAAGGGGGTCCTGGTTATGGGCTCGCTGCCCCTGATGGCGCTGATGAACTCTTCCTCTACGCGCCACCCGCCCCGCTTTTCCGGAGCAATGGGAATCTCCGACAGTTCGGCGTCGCCCCTGCGGCCTCCCCACACCTTGTCGTTGCCGCCCTTCAAAGCGATGGTCCCCTCGGTGCCGAACATCCAGAACTCGCTGCCGCCCTGGAGGCCGGTAATCGAACTCCAGCTCATGTCGGCCTGAGCGCCGCACACCATGTCGCACAGTACGCCGACGTGGTCCGGAATGGAGATAGCCCGAAGATGGCCGTCTTCGTCCAACCGCTGCTGGACACACACTTTGGTCATGGCCATCACCCGGGAAGCCGGGCCAACGTAGCGCATGATGCTTTCGTACCAGATGCCCATGCCCAGGATGTTGTAGCCGCTCAGGTCCCGGTTGTGCCGCCAGTGCAGGGCCGCTTCCGGGTGAACAAACGTGTCCGGCGTCCCGCCCGGCTGCCGACCGTGGGCGTCCGCCACACGCAGCCGAACCGCCAATACTTCTCCCAGGTAGCCGGAAGCCATGGTGTCTATGATGGTCTCGTCCACCTGGAGCGTGCCCGGCGCCGGCACAATCTGCGCTATCAGTTCGGGGTGCCGCCGCGAGGCGTCCAGCATGTCGTGGGCCTCTTTGGCGTTCATGGCCATCCGGGCCTCGGTAAGCACGTGCTTGCCCCGTTCGAAGGATTCCAGCACCAGGGTCCGGTGCATGTAAGGCCAGGTGCCAATGCAGACCGCGTCAATATCATCCTCATCCATCAGGTCGCGCCAGTTGTCGTAAACCCGGGGGATTTCGTACTCCCCGGCGATGCGTTCGCCGGATTCCCGGCTACGGTTGGCCACTCCTACGATCTCAACACCCTCCTGTTCCCGAAGCCCACCGATGTGACGGAGCCGGGTGTTGGCCCCGGCGCCTATCAGCCCCACTCGAATGATTCCATCAGCCATGGTTTTCCTCCTAGATTATTCGCCTGTCGTTGAATCCTTACCGATGAGCCAGTGTCCCTGGCTTGTGATTCGCTACATTCTACGAGAGCAACGCCGGTTAGTCCAGCGGCGCCGTTTCTGCCCATTGCTCCAAGGCGCCGGGGCATGGTTTAGACTGCTTAGACTGCCCAGCGAATCCGGACCGGCGCGGGGCTAGTATAATCATCACCGCATGTTTCTGGCACTAGATTTCTCCAGAATTCTGGCCCGGGCGTTCTCCGCAACCCGGTTCCGGGTGGTCGGGAACAGCATGGCCCCAACCTTAAAGGAAGGACAGCAGGTCCTTGCCTACATCCCAGGCCAAGAAACCGGGGCCGTTCCCCGGGGAGCGATGGTAGTGCTCCGCCACCCGGTCTTGCCCGGCCAGATTTACATCAAGCGGATCATCGGCCTCCCCGGTGAGTCAATTCGCATCGATGGGCACCGGGTGTACCTGGACGACATCCTACTACCCGAGCCCTACTTGGCCCAGGGCCAAGCTCCCAACGGTTTCGAAACACCGCGTCGGGAGACCGCCCGGCTATGGATCAACGATGCGGAGGAATACTTCGTCCTGGGCGACCGGCGGGAGGACAGCCAGGACAGCCGTTCTTTCGGCCCGGTGCACCGGGACCTCATCCTGGGCCTGGTGTGGCTGCGCTACTGGCCGCCCCAAGCGTGGGGCTCCCTCACCCGCCGCTGAACAGCATCCGGACAACCTGGGGCTAAACCCGCAGTGGATTCGGCCCTCCGAATACCGTCGCAGTTGCCGGGGCTGAGTCCTGTGTCCCTGGAACCCTTTGGGCCCGCCCATCCGGCGAGCGGAAACCTACGATGGGACGCTGTCGATGGTGAGGGCAGCCGTCAAATGTTGTTAAAATGGCGCTATGTCAATTTCGTTGAGGCCGACGGTCGCTCAAGGGGTCCAACAGGTCCGCGGCTTCTGGCTGAGCGTCCGCTTTCCGGGGAAAAGGTGGGTCCAGTTGGTGTGGCGGGCTCTCCTGGAGATGGGCAACGATGACGCCACTCACCTTGCGGCGGGAATTGCCTACTACTCCATGTTTTCCATATTTCCCCTGCTGTTGGCGACGCTGGCCATATCCGGTTCGGTCCTGGCTTTTGGATCCCTGCAAGTCGATTTTACGAAGTTCGTCACGGACAATCTGCCCGGTTCCGGTGACATCGTTGAGCAAAACCTGGACCAGGTAATCCGATTCCGGGGGTTGTTGGGTGCGGTCGGCTTTGTGGGCCTGGTTTGGTCGGCCAGCACGGTATTCGGGGCCGTCGCCAGGTCGGTTAACCGGGCTTGGAACATCCACCAGGACCGCCCTTTTTACATCTCCAAGGTGCTGCACGTTGGAATGTCGACTTTGATCGGTATCCTGTTCATTTTGTCTGCAGTCGCCACCTCGATAATTGAGCTCTTCGCCCACCAACCCAGATACGTGGGAATCTTAGGGCTAGACTTGTTCCTGAACCTGGGCTTGGGCATCATTGCTCTGCGACTCATCCCCTGGGGCTTGAGCGTGGTGATCTTCCTGGTAATCTACCGGGTTGCGCCCAATACCAAGACCTACTGGAGGTACGTGTGGCCGGGAGCGGTGGTAGCGGCGATCCTTTTCGAGATCGGCAAAGGCATTTTTGTATGGTACGTGGAAAACCTGGCTACCCACAGCTTGATCTACGGGTCGCTGACGTCGGTCATGGCCCTTATGCTCTGGATATACGTGTCATCGCTGGTCATGATTCTGGGAGCCGAGATTTCATCGGAATACAGCAGAGTTCGGATGGGCGCCGCAAGGAGGGGCCCCTGGACGCGGATTCCGGAGTCGGATGACTGGGGAATAGCAGGGATTTCGCCGGGAGTTGACCTGAAAGAATAACCCGGAATTTCTGAACGGGGACCGGACGCCGTCCCCGCGGCCTTCCGAGCAGCTAGGCGCGCGCTACATCTTCCAGAAGTTGCCCACCTGGCAGATGACGTCCACCTTGTGGATGGATTCCGCCGGCCAACCCACCAGGTTTATCCAGTCCTCAAAGTGGGACTGCTCCACCGCCTCACACTCGGTGACCAGCTTTCCCTGCTCCAGGTCGCCGTAGACCTTGAGAATGGTGGTGCGCCGGTCGGGACGCCACTTGCGAACGGCCCCCAGCTTTTCCCGGAATTCCTCCTCGGAGACTCCGGAGACGTTGTGAATGGCCATGAATCGGGTCATGTTTTTTTCCTTGTAGTTAAGGGATATGCCCCATCCGCCGGGGGCAGTTGTACCGGTCTCGGTCAATCCTTTGGTCAATCCTGGGGAGGCACGAAGGGATATGGAATGTCCGGCCCGCCCTTCAAAGGCAGGACCACCGTCGCGGACCCCGGCATACTCTCCACGCCGTCCTGGGTGGTCATGCCGATTTCCAACTCGACGAATCCCATGGAGCTTTTTTCGTATTTGCCGGTGACCTTTCCCCACATGATGAGAACGTCTCCCGGCACCAACATGGCGCGGTGCTCGAACCTCGCCTTCCAGGGCCACCCTTTGGGCGATGTCCAGTCTTTGATGTACTGGGGAACGACGCTCTGTTTCCACGACCCGTGAACCAATATGCTAGGGTTCCGGTCATGGTTAAGGCCGAAGTCCAAATCGTAGTGAATCCGGTGGAAATTTTCGATGGCGGCGCTCCACCGGAATAAATGCGTGGGCGTGGGATGGTAGATGTACTTGGGCAGCTCCATCCCTTCTTCCACATCGTCATAATAAATCTGCTCTTTGACGCGGAGTTGGTCGGCCGTGGGCCTCTCATTGTGAGTCAGAATCTCTTCCGATTCCATCTTCAGGAGGTCTTCCAGGGACGCGGTCATATCAGACACCTCTCCGGCAGGGTAATGAAGGAGCAAATGAAGGAGGAATTGATCACCGACGGATGCTTGAGGCCCTGGTAATACAAAGCACTTCATCCTTTTGGTTCTTGTAGGTCGTCTCGGTGGTGACTATCAAAAACGGTTTGCCGTCCCGACCCACCCGTTCCCGTATATCCGAGTACCGATTCTGGAAGAAGATCGTGTCCCCGATGCTGGGGTACTTGTAAATCTCCAGCTCGTTGCCCGCGTTCAGCACCCGCACCAGGTCGGTGGGCACCGAAGGCAGGGCCCCCGGGCGGCTGACGCGGCCTATCCCGTCGGACATGGGGTTTTCGTCGAAAGCCTGGGTGATAGGATCGGTCTGGTCCGGCCGGATGCGGCTGGACATGTAGCTGACCATGATAGGCGGAGTCGTAATTTCGCCGAACCGGCTGGTCTTGGCGTATTCCTCGTCCCAGTAACTGGGATCGGGGTCCATCAACGCCTGGGTAAACCGGCGCAGGTACTCGGCATCCACCACGCCCCAACCCTCCACGACCTCGCCGGAAACCCCGATCATCGCCTTGACTTCAGGGGTTAGGGCAGATTGGGTTTCCTGAGTCATTCTCTCACCGCCGCGTATGGAGTTAACGAGCCTCAGACTAACGCAGTCCCAAGTTAGAGTCAATATAAGCCCTGAGCCATAAGCCTCAAGCCCAAGCTTGTAGTCCCCCGCGGCCTTGGTCTACCATAGTTGCCATGGTCTACCATAGTTGACGCTTGGTGAGTTAAGATTTCCCGGCACAATAGGCCCGGCCGCCCTCTGCAAAGCCTGCCTGAATGAACGCATCGCCGCCTGTGTCCAGCCAACTTTTTTTCCTCTCCCGGTGGGTCTTTCTTCTTTTGATCGCCGGACTGTTGCTGGCTTGTGACCCCGATGCCGCACCTGGGGAGGCATCCCAGGAGCGGGCGGCGGCGCCTACCGCCGTGGTAGTACCAACGCTGGCAGCAGCGCCTACTCGGACGGCGGAGCTCCCTGTGACGCTGGAACCCGTCCTGGCAGCCGAGCCAACCAGGATGCCGCAACCCGTCCTGACAGCGGAACCCACCGTCGTACTGGCCCCTTCGGTCGGGGCAACCGCAGGGAATGAGTCCGCCGAGCCGACCCTGCTCACAGTGGACGGCTTCATCTTCCAGGTGGAGCTTGCCCTGGACAACGAACAAGCCTCCCGGGGGTTGTCTTATAGAGAGTTGCTGCCTCCCGGAACCGGAATGCTGTTCGTATACCCGGAGGAGCGGATGCGCACCTTCTGGATGTTTGAAATGAGGTTTCCACTGGACATGGTCTGGATAGACGGCGATTGCAAGGTGGCCGATATTTCAGAGAATGTCCCGGCCCCTGAACCCGGCATGAAGGACTCGGAACTGCCCTTGTATTCGCCCAGGGTCCCGGTGCGTCACGTCTTTGAAATCAACGCCGGTGAGTCCCGCCAATACGGTATCGACATCGGCGACAAGGTCGTCTTTGCCGGAAGCCTGAAGGGAAAGCACGGCTGTTAGGCCCATAGTGCTGGGGCCATCGCAAGGCGTTGCGCCAAGGTCAACCCCCGGTTAAAGTGGTCAGCGGCTTTTGCCCGGTAGCCGCCCAATAGCGACCCGCCCCGGGGTTGGCGCTCGTTCTGCATAGGCTCATTCTGCATAGACGGACAGGAAAGCACTCATATGGATGTTTTAGTTTCCGGCTCCCTGGCCTACGACCGGATTATGGATTTTCCTGGCCGGTATGACGACCACTTCATGCCGGACCAACTGCACAATATCAACCTGAGCCTGATGGTGAACGGCCTGGTCGAAAATTTCGGCGGCACCGCCGGGAATATCGCCTACGCCCTGTCGCTGTTGGCCGAGAAACCCCGCATCCTGGCCGCGATCGGGCAGGACTCCCAGAGATACCTGGGGTGGCTGGAGCGGTGCGGCCTGGAAACCGGAGACATCCGGGTCATTCCGGAGGAGTTCACCGCTTCCGCTTATATCACCACCGATCTGAACGGCAACCAGATTACCTTTTTCAATCCCGGAGCCATGAAACACTCTTCCGAGCTGAACGCCGACGGCATCGACCCGGAGAACACCATCGCCATAGTAGCGCCGGGCAACCTGGACGACATGGCCCGGTACCCCAAGGTCTACCGGGAACTGGGGGTGTTCTGCATCTTCGACCCCGGACAGTCCCTACCGGCGTGGGAAGGGCCGGCCCTCGTCGACGCCATCGCTTTGTCCGACATTTTGATTTCCAACGAGTTTGAACTGGAGATGATCACCAGCAAGACGGGTCTGTCCATTGACGGCCTGTTGGACCGGGTTGGCAGAGTAATCACCACCAAGGGCGCTGCCGGCACCGAGGTGTTGACCCACAACGAAGTCACCAGGGTGCCGGCGGTAGAAACCACCAACGTGGTGGACCCAACCGGGGCCGGCGACGCCTTCCGGGGCGGGTTGATCAAGGGCCTAGTTATGGGCATTCAAATAGAGCGGGCGGCGCAGATGGGATCGGTATGCGCCCACTACGCCATCCAGCGCCACGGCACCCAGGAATACAGCTTCACCCTGGAGGAGTACACCTCCAAGATGGAGCAGGTGTACGGCCCCCCGCCCAGGTTCGTGCACTAGGGCGACGGGCGGAACGGCGGTTACGGCGGTTACGGCGGTTACGGCGACGGGTCTCTTACCAATTCGAGGGCGGGGATGCCGGTGAAGTGGGCATCATGGGACGCCAACGGGCAGCGGAGAAAAAGCGCAGTTGCCGCAATCCACGCGTCCTGCATCTCCAATTCACGTCCGGCGGCCCTGCGTTCAGCCCGCAAGCGGGCGCACGTTACCACCAAGTCGTCGGTAGGCCAAATCACCTCGTAAGCAGCGAGATAGCCTAATAGGTCCCTAACCCGACTATCACCCCAGCGGGCCCGATGAGCTCCGAACAGGCTCTCTTCAAGTGTCTGGAATGAGATAACTTGACGATTGGCCAGCAGCCGTTCCCGGTAATATGCTGCCCTGCTATCCCGGTTGAAGATGTAGGATACGACATTAGTGTCCAGGACCACGGGCGGCCGGTCCAAGGTCAAGTGTAGCGACGCCCGCGGGACTCGTAGATGGGCCGCAGGAATTCGTCAACGTCAAAGGGCTCGCTCGCCGTTATGATCTTATCCGGGTCGAAGATTTTCGGGTTGGGATCGTTGAGAAACTCATCCATGTCAAATGGCTTGGCCACCGGACGGATAATTTCTTCCACAATGACGACAATCCAGTTGCTGTCGCTTTCGTTAATCCAGCCTTTGCCCCGGACCTTTACGTGCTTGTCCTCCAGACGGAGCATTTCCTGAGCCAAGGAAGGGTCGAAGCGAAGTGGGGTCTGGCGGCCCATGAAATTGTCCAGGGTGGCCGTCCCCAGTTTCGTGTCGACGCCTATCAGCCGACCAAGAGCCAGGGCCGGTTCCGGCTCGCCAAGGTGTTCGAATTCGTTAGCTTTGTTTGGTGTGGTCATAGGCTTACGCCTCCGGTGGATGCGGGGCGGGTGAATCACCGGCCCTGCCGGATATAGTCAATAAATGGGGGCGCTTCCGAACACGCTGTCTCCATCAAGGCATTGCGTGTTTTGGTGTAGGGGATACATGATACAACTTTGCCGGGTCCACCGCTCTCACCAGGATACTCTTGGCAGGGTCTTTCAATCGTCCCCCGTCATTCTCGCCGCAGCGGAAATCCAGAGCCCTGGTCATGCGCCAAGACGGTTATGCCAGCTAGGATGCCCCGGGTCGACAGGAGACGTCCCACCTGGACCACACCTGAATACTCGCACCAGCTTGGATTGGAGAAAGGGCTCTGGATTCCCGCTGCGGCGAGAATGACGAGCGGAGTGGACAAAAGGGCCTCTGCATTCCCACTGCGGCAAGAGTGACGGGGGGATTTGATGACAATTGAGAGACCCTGATACTCTTGGCAGGGCAATTGCATTTCCGCCAGTGAATCACCTGAAGCGCGAAGCCCCCGAATTCCGGCCTCCCGTCGCATGGTGTATATTCTCCCCATGCCAACCTACCCCCACATAGAACAGTACCGGGCGCATCTACAGGAGCTGAAGGAGTTCGGCGGCTCGGATAACGAGCTGAGCATCCGGCCGGCCTTCCAGAACTGCCTTGGCGCTTACTGCCGGGAGCACCGGGAGAAGCTGGGCCTGGTCCCGGAACTGTCGGCCGGCGGCGTTATTCCCGACGGAACGGTCAAGGATTCGCTGCGGATGGCCCGGGGGTACTGGGAGGCCAAAGACACCCACGACGACCTGGACGCCGAAATCCAGAAGAAGTTCAACAGCGGCTATCCCCGGGACAACATCCTATTCGAAGATTCCGAGACCGCCGTCCTGTTCCAGAACGGGAACGAGGCGATGCGGGTCGACATGGGGCGGCCCGGCGAGCTGCACCGCCTTATCCGGCGCTTCCTGGACTACGAACTTCCGGAGATCGGGGAGTTCCGCCAGGCCAGGCAACAGTTCAAGGCCGATCTTCCGGCGGTGCTGGGAAACCTGCGAGAAGTAGTCGCCGAGGCGGAAGCGGAGAACGCCAACTATCAAAGCGCCGCCTCCGGCTTCCTGGAACTGTGCCAGCGCACCATCGGCCCCTCGGTCTCCGAAGCCGACGTCCGGGAGATGGTGCTCCAGCACATCCTCACCCAGGACATATTCCTGCGGGTGTTCGGCGAGTCCCAGTTCCACCGGGAGAACAACGTGGCCCGCCAGTTGGACGACCTGGAACAGACCTTCTTCACCGGCGACGTGCGTCGCCAGGCCATCGACCGGCTGCGGGCCTACTACGGAGCCATCGGCCGGGCCGCCGACGAGATTGCCGACTACGCCGAGAAGCAGCAGTTCCTCAAGGCCATCTACGAGGACTTCTACCAAGCTTACAATCCCGCCGCCGCCGACCGCCTGGGCGTGGTGTACACCCCCAACGAGGTGGTGGACTTCATCATCCGGGGCGCCGACCACCTGCTGCAGAAGCACTTCGGGCGCAGCCTGGCCGACGACAACGTGCAGATTCTGGACCCGGCCACCGGCACCGGCACCTTCATCACCAGCCTGATCAACTACCTGCCGGAAGACCGGCTGGAGTACAAGTACCGGAACGAAATTCATGCCAACGAGGTGGCGATACTGCCCTACTACATCGCCAACCTGAACATCGAGTACACCTACAAGGAGCGCACCGGGAAGTACCTGGGGTTCCCCAACCTGTGCTTCGTGGACACCCTGGACAACATGGACTGGCAGCAGGCCGGGGCAACCGGCGGCTCGGTAACCCGCCAGGCATCCTTCAACCTGGGTGGGCTGTCCGAAGAGAACTGGATACGTGTGCAGGAGCAGAACGAAAAGAGCATCAGCGTCATCATCGGCAACCCCCCGTATAACGCTGCTCAGAGCAATTTCAATCAGGCGAATCCCAATCGGGTATACCCTGAAATCGACCAACGAATCCGGGCGACATACGTCAATGCCAGCACTGCCCAAAAGACCCAACAGTATGATATGTACAAGCGTTTCATTCGCTGGGCGTCCGACCGATTGGCTGATGACGGAATTGTCGCACTAGTCACTAACCGTGCCTATATAGATTCGTTTCAAGACGATGGCTTTCGAAAAGTCGCCGCCCAGGAATTTAACGACATCTACATCATCGACCTAGGCGGCAATTTCCAACGTGGCAACGTAGGTAACGTCTTTGGCATTAGGATTGGAGTCGCTATCGGCTTTTTTGTGCGACGCTCGGAATCACGAGGTAACAGCAAAATCAACTACTATCCCATCAAGGACGAGCAACGAAGCGATGACAAGCTGGCTGCATTGAAGAACCTCGATTTCGAGAACCTGCTTTTCAGCGAAATCGTGCCCGATGCAAAGGACAACTGGCTCAATCAGGTCAACGGCGATTTCGAGAAATTACAACCACTGGCGGACCATCAAACCAAGTTTGCCAAGACGATCGGCGAGGAGCACGCCATTTTCAAACTCAACACGCCAGGCGTCATGACGGGTCGTGATGATTGGGTGTATGACTTTAACATGCTCAATCTACGAAATAAGGCGGAGTTCTTTGCAGAAACTTATAACGGCATTATTGCCAACGGCGGCGAATCGAATGCTCCAATCATAAAATGGAGCAGCACGTTGCGGGACATATCCCGCCGCCGCCAACCAATCGTTCTCAACAAAGATAACATCATCCTGTCACTCTACCGCCCATTCATTGTCAAACATTATTTTGCCCATTCCACAATGAACGACAGACTTACTAAAAATCACTCCGAAATGTTTGGAGAGACCTTGAAACGGCCCAACCAAATCATCTGTGTCAATGGGCCCGGCTCAAATTACTTTTCTGCTTTAGCGACCGATAAAATCATCGAAAAAAATGTACAGGCACTAACAACTCGATTACGTTTTGCCTTCCCCTCTATCGTTACACGGCGGAGGGTGAGCGGGTCAGCAACATTACCGAGTGGGGGCTGCGGCAGGTCCGGGAGCGCTACTCCGACGACTCCATCTCCGCGGAGGACGTATTCGCCTACACCTACGCCGTGCTGCACGACCCGGTCTACCGGGAGAAGTACTCTATCGACCTGCTGCGGGAGTTCCCCCGGCTGCCCTTCTACCCCGAGTTTTGGGACTGGGTGAAGATGGGGCGGGAGCTTCTGGAGCTGCACACCGGTTTCGAGTCGGCGGAGCCCTATCCCTTGGAGCGGGTGCAGCAGGACGGCGAAGCCAAGCGGGTCATCCTGCGGGCCGACAAAGAGCGGGGAGTCATCGTCCTGGATGACGTGACCTCGCTGACCGGGGTGCCGCCGGACGCCTGGCGCTACCGCCTGGGCAGCCGGTCGGCCCTGGAGTGGGTGCTGGACCAGTACAAGGAGCGCAAGCCCCGGGACCCGACAATCGCGGCCAAGTTCAACACCTACCGGTTCGCCGACTACAAGGAGCGGGTCATCGACCTGCTGCAGCGGGTCTGCGCCGTCAGCGTGGGGACGACGGCCGTGGTGGACAAGATGGCCTACCGGGACGATGCGGGCAACCTGGTGGCGCGCGGTGACCGGGAAGGGGCCTAGGGGTCGATGCCGGGGTTGCCAGTCTGGGCCGTTCGGACGGGGACGAAGACGAGGAGTGGCTGGCGGGATGGTTGGAGACGTAATAGTCACCACATTCCCATATACCGACTTGAGCACTGTCGCCATTCGACCCGCAGTGGTACTTGCCAGCGCCGGACCCAGGGACTGGGCAGTTTGCCAAGTCACCAGCAGGCGGCAGAGTTACTTCGGAAGCGTCGCTATAACCCAGCGCGATATGCGAGCAGGCATATTGAGGAACAACAGCCGGGTGCGTACCAGCAGATTGCATACTCTGAACGGCAGTTTGTTCCGTAACACGGTTGGCCGGTTGTCGGATGCCAAGCAGGCAAAAATCCTGCCCGCGGTGCGCGCTCTCTTCTCGCCCTGAGCCCCTTCTCACATCATGGGACAAAGGAGCGGGCCGGGCGGGCTGCTCAGTTCCGCTCGTCCTGCAGGAACCATTCGGTCGGCAGCTCGCGTCCGATGCCTGCCGCCTTTGCCAGCTCGTAAGCCCGGAAGGCGACGGCTGCGAACTGCAATCCGGAGCCCGGCACGTTGTAATAGCAAGTCAGCTGGTCGTCGTTTGCACGTCCGACGACCTTTCCCGACACCAGGTCGGCCAGCGTCGGTGCGTCACTGCGGTCGACCCCTCGGTAAGAGCCGTCGAAGTGGCCTGCAGGCAGTCCGGCGTATTCCGATTCTTGCCCGACGAAAAATCCCTCGGCCCCGCCGTCGTTGTGCCTCACGACGAGGTCGAACTTATCGACCGATTCGGACGGCAATTCTTTCGGCACGACGGGCGTCACGTGCATACCGGGCGCGAGGAACTGGGGATGGATGACGGGCTGCGCCGAGTCGGTGCACCCCGCTACGATGTCCACTCCCTCAGTCACCTGATCGGGGCTGTCCACGGCGACGACGTCGATGTCCAGCTTGTCGCTCATCTCGGCTGCGTAGGCCTCTCGGTGCGCGGGCGTGGGGCTGTATACCCGGCAGTAATCGATCTTACGCACCTTGGTAAACGCTTCCAGGTATGTCCTGGCCATTCCTCCCGAGCCGAACATGCCGACCGACCGGGCGTTTTCCTTGGCCATGTAGTTTGCCGCTACGCCGGCCGTGGCGCCGACGCGCATGTGCTGGATGTGGCCATCGTTCAGGATGGCCAGCAGTTCCCCGTTCCAAATGCTGAACAGGAGGATGAGGCCGCAGTATTTGCCAGGCTCCACGCAGTATTTGTCGAGGGTCTGGCCCTCCGATTCCCACGGGAAGTGCATGATGTCGGATTTGAACCGGAGCGCGAACACACCCAAGCGGCGGCTGGCTCCCTGCAGAGAGCCGAAGACATAGAACTTCTCATCGCCGACGGGCACCCAAACGTCCCACCGTCCCCCGGGAGGCGCGGTGACGGCCTCCTTGTTCGCCAGGTCCTTGTAGGCTGTGTCCAGGTAGTCGAGGCAGTCGCCCATTGCAAGGACTCGCCTCGCCTCCTCCGTGTTGATAAGTAGCGTCATGGGTAATCTCCTTCTACAGACTTGGCGGGTTAATACCCTTGGGTAGCAGGACAACGCCCGGAAACACGCTATCTAACCGCTGGCGCCGGTTCTGACAGGATATCGGTCTGTCCGCTCGAATCAAAAAGTCACGAAGCGAAATCGAATTGAAGGGAGTCGAATTATGTCGAATTATATAGAATAGACTGCGGTTAGCCAAGAAATCTCGAAGGCAACCGGGCAATCGCATTTCAACCGTCGTCATTGTCTCCTTCGCCTTTTCGGACTCGACCAGGCAACCTGAAATCCACTCCTGAGCCAACGCATGGCCTTTAGCAGCTAATTCTCGATTCCTTCCTTCGGGCCGAAAGTAGCGGGTGGTCCGAAAGTAGC
>CAXXRM010000004.1:0-221508 GCA_963663135.2 Dehalococcoidia bacterium
AGCGATATGCGGGCGGTCAATGCTGCGGCCATGTCTGCGGCGTGGGGCAGGGACAGTTCCGCACGGGCGGACCCGTCCAACGGCACCAGCACCGTCTTCAGCGAAGTGTCCGCCCGCGCCGGGCGGGCAGCATTGGCGCGGACGACGAGCATGGGGTTGGAGACAATGTGGAGGACCTTATCGGCGACGCTGCCCAGGGCCCAGCGGACGATCCCGCCTCGCCCGTGGGTTGACATCACAACCAGCGCATCCGGGTCGGCGCTGGCCAGGGCGACGATGGCGTCGGCCGGAGCGCCGTACAGCATTGAAACGGATGCCGCATTGCCGGCCGTCTCCAGGCGTTCCCGGATGCTCGTCAGGTAGGTTTCCGAACGCCGCCGTGCATCCGACAGCATCTCGCTGACGACCTGACTCGTGTGCCTGTCATGCACCGCCGGCGGCAGAATGTCGTAGGCCTCAACCAGTTCGATGGGGACTGACATCGAACTGGCGACGAACTGGCAGAAGGGCAAAGCCTGCTCGGATAGCTCCGACCCGTCCAGCGGAATGATTACTTTGGAGTACATGGTGATTGCCCGCCCCCTGCTTTGTTTGAAAGGCATCCAATGGGCAACGATAGGTTACCATCAACTAGAGCGACAGGTTAGTGAGTCCGCCGGTCGAGTAAACCTGCGACGTGCCTGGTGTCGTACGCTTTTCGGTGGAAACCGGGACACCGCACCCTTGGAGCAAGACTTGGCAGAGTTGCTCAGTAACCGCCACCACTGGACAACCCTCGTAGTCACCCTGTTGCTGGGGTTGCCCGCCGCCGCGCTCCTGTTTTCGGGCATTCACATCAACCCGCTCGCCGCCGCCTGCGTATACGGAGTGGGTATTTTGGCCGGCGCGTTCCTGCTTTCTTGGGCCGCCGAGGTGGCCGAACTCGACATTTCAGCGTCTCTGGCGATCGCTGTTCTCGCCTTGCTCACCATTCTCCCGGAATACGCCATTGAGTCGGTGCTCGCCTGGGACGCCGGCTCGTCGTTCAATACCGAGACTCGAGAAATCACGGCAGAGACGCAACGAGTGGCGGCCAACGTGACCGGGGCCAACCGGCTGCTTATCGGAGTGGGTTGGTCCGTCGTTATCCTGATCTACTGGCTCAAACACCGAGGCGTTTTGGATATGCGTGGCAAGATGGGTCCGGAAGTGACCTTTCTGACGGTAGCAACGCTGCTGACATTTGTCATCTTCTTCATGCAGAGTATCCACATCCTGCTGGCGGCGGCTCTCATTGGCATCTACATCGCCTACGTGTGGATTAGTTCCACCAGGCCGGCGGAAGAGCCTGAACTTATAGGCGCGGCGGCGCTGATCGGGTCGTTACCCGCCAAGTGGCGCCGGACGATGGTGGTTTTTTTGCTCGTGTATGCCGCGGGCGTAATCGTAATCGCCGCGGAGCCCTTCGTGGAAGGACTCGTCGAGGCTGGCAATGGCTTGGGCGTAGACGATTTCATACTCATCCAGTGGGTCGCGCCGCTGGCTTCCGAGACCCCGGAGATCATTGTGGCAGTGCTGTTCGGCTTGCGGGCCAATCCCGCCGCCGGTCTGACGGTGCTGATCTCTTCTGAGGTCAACAAGTTCACCTTGCTGATCGGCAGCATGGTTGTGATATTCAGCGCATCGGCGGGCCAGATAATCGCGTTCCCATTGGACGGCAGGCAGGCCATCGAGTTCCTGCTGACGACGGCGGTTTCTCTGTTTGGGCTCGCGTTGATCGCCAGGCGGACCGTCGATTGGCGAGCCGGGGCGGCTTTGTTGGGCCTGTTCGTTGTTCACCTGTTCTTCCCTCAGTCGCGACACCGCCTGTGGATCACGTACGGGTATTTCGGATTGACGATGTTGCTGATCATCCTGGACTGGCGCCGGGCCAAATCCCTGGTCCGAGAGGAGCAGCAGGAACTGAATTAGCCGCTGCCCTCCCGCATACAGTGTATGACGTCCATACCGAAGGCGGTGGCGCGGGATGAAGGAACCCAGACCAAGAATAGGCAGTACAGGTGATGCTGGGATAATTCGGGGTCTGCTGCGTCTAATTCAACGGCTTCTATTGGTCTAATTTGGGGCTGGTCAAGCACCGGCGACTCAGCTTTCGGCCATCAGAAGTCTGTGACACGTAGGCCATTCGGGCGAGTTGGTAGGCCAGCGGGAGCACGGCCGCTCAGCTTAGGCCGAATTGGTCTCTGGCGTTTCCACCCATCATTTGGGCGATGATGGGGGGCTCTACGTCTGCTTGGGTGAGGGCTTGGATGGCTTCCCAGGCGCTGGTGGTGTCATGGTGGGGGTAACGCGAGCCCCAGACGATTTTCTTGGCGAAGGCATGCGGAAGCTCCTGGATTAACCGCTCCTCAGCGTCGAACCCAAGCATGACGCGGCCTTCCTCCCACATTTCCTCCGGATCGGTCCTGACCGGGTAGTAATGCTGCAGAGGAATCACCCGCGTTGAAGCCTCCATTTTCTCCAGGACTTCTTCCATCCATGATGCCTTCCCGTGGGCCACAACCACCTTCATCTCAGGGAACCGCTGCATCACCGTATAGCCGACCAACGTGGATGCGACGAACAGGTGGTTGTCGAGCCAGTGGGAGAGTACCGGCGCCACCGGATGCCCCAGGGGGACCATCCCGGTCGCCGGGGATACCCGGTTGCGGTCGCCGGTGCTGCCGCCCGCGTCGGGGCCGCCGCCACCGCCCCCCAGGGCGTTGGTCTGTGAGAGCCGGCCCTTAACCTTTTCGATGAAGGGACCATGGGAAGTCCACTCCGGGTTCCACAAGCCGGCGGCGGGGTGCACCGCGGCGGCCATGCCCAAACTTTCCAATTCATTCCATAGCGGCTCGTAGTAGGGGTGAGTGAGGTACCGCCCCTCCATAAACATGGGGCGGATGAATGCGCCGCGGAAACATCGGATTCCGGCGGCGCGTCGCAACTCCGCCAAGGCGAAGTCCATGTTCCCGAGGGGAACCATTGCGGCAGCGAAGAGGCGGTCCGGCGCTGCCTGGCAGAAATCTGCAACCCAGTCGTTGTATGCCCGCGCCAGGGCGTAGGCTACGTCCGGGTCTTCCACCAGGTGGAAACCTTCGGCGAACCAAGTGGGGTAAACGAAGGTCTGGTCTATACCCATGGCGTCCATGTCCCGGAGCCTCGCCCGCGGGTCCCAGGCGCCTTCACTCATTGGATGGCGGATGTCCGGGTCCAATTCGCCGACGGAGTCCCAGGTCATTCCGGGCTTCCAGATGGCGTGTCGGGGGATGTTGGGGTTGCCACTGTCACGAAACACCTGGCCGTTGACTTTCAGGTACGAGTCAAACCGTCCTTCTTCCCGCCAGAGGGCGTGTTTGCCCACGACTCGGTACTCGGATTCCAGGTATTTCTCCCACAGCTCCCGGGGCTCCACAACGTGGGAGTCGCTGTCGAAAACCTCGAAGTCCTTCCTGGTAGTCATCGTTCGCGAACCAATGGAATTCCGGTTACCAGCGCGTCACAGAGGATTCCGGCTTGAGCGACTCCCTGATTTCGTCCTGGTCGGGCCACCAGTCCGGGCGTTGGATCTCGGTGACGCGTTCCCGGACGAACTTGCTGGGAGGGTCGATGTTGTAAAGCCTGCGGGCGTTCGCCCCCAGGAACCGGGCCTGATCGGCAATTGGCAACTCACAGGCCTCCATTGTCTCGATAGCTCTCCAGGCGTCGTCTCCGTCGTGGTGGTACACGTCCGAGGCCCAGGCGAGGATATCGCGGTAGAAGCCGGGCAGGCGCGACGGCGGCGCCTCGTCTCCTTCGAACCCGGTGACGCAATGCTGGAAGAAGGTCTCGCTGGGCAGTTGCTTCAGAGGGGGCAGCATGCGGTCGTTGCGGTATAGCCGGTAGGTCTTGTCGCACTCATCCAGCAGGAAGCTGAGCCAGGTGGACGAGGCCTCAAACACCGCGGCCTGAATCTTCGGATGCCTCTCGAAGAACCCGGACATCAGCACCAGGGTCACCCAAAGGGCGGCCTCGGCCTGAAAGTTCTGCACGTTGGTGAGTAGCGTGTGGGGCAAGCCGGACGTGGAGACGGCCCTCCTGATAAGCTCCGCGCCCGAATACTGGTCCGAGTAGCCCGGTGGTTTGTTAACTCCCGTGGCCGGGAACGGGTGCATGCCGTAGACCAACCCGGTATCTTCCAGGGCGTTCCACACGATCTCGTACTTGGGCTGAATTGGGTAGTTGCCCATGGCGTCCATGGGGCGGATGAGGGCAACCCGGCAGCCTTGGGCGGCGACGCGATAGACTTCTTCGGCGGCATATTGGGGGCTTTGCATGGGAATGAGGGCCGCGAAGAAGAGCCGTTCCGGGTCTTCCTGCGTGAACTCATAGGCCCATTCGTTGTAGGCCTTGCACATGGCCCGGGCTCCCAGGGCGTTCTGCAGCCAGGGGTAGGTGTCGATGCTGGTGGGAATGATCATCACCTGGTCTATACCCTGGATGTCCATGTCCCGCAGCCGCGGCCCGGGTTCCTCGGCTCCGGCGTGGGCCAGGTAATCCGACTGCTCCCTGGTCAGGGCGGTCTCAGGATTGAGGTTGCGGACGTTGAAGGCGCGTTGAATGTCGTGTTTGAGTCCGGGACCGGCCAGCCTCACGATGTCGATGATCCCGGGGCCGGTCTTCGGTATCGGTGAAAAGCTGTTCACGTCGGCTTTCCCATTGACCAGCAACTGGTTCGTTTCAGCGTGGTACCACATAGTGGACTTCAGAGCTTCCAGTTCGTCCTTGGTGAGGTGGTCGGCGGCTTGGGCCCAAACCTTCGCCGGCTCCACGACATGGGCGTCACAGTCGAAGGTGGGGAAATCCTTGGTCATTGGCCTGAATCTCTGGACGGGCAAGGCGGACCTCCTCTAGGCAATGCGGAGGGTTGTTTCGGGCGTATTGAGCCCAATCTAGCAAGGAGCGTTGCCATTGTCAACGGACTGGCCGGTTGCTTCAGGGCCTTTTCATTCTCTCCAGTCATTCTCGCCGCAGCGGGAATCCAGAGCCCTGACTATGCGCCAACACGGTCATGGCAGCGCACGATCCGCCGGGAGCTGCGGCCTCGCAACCCGCTGTCTCCTGTCAGCACAACCGCCATTACACATAGAAAGGGCTCTGGATTCCCGCTGCGGCGAGAATGACGATGGGACGCGATGGGCCGGCGGTGCGTAGGGTGCCGGTGGGTGTGGCGGGAATGAACGCTGACAATGGAAAGACCCTGCCGGTTGCTTGGGTTAGAATCGTAGCAATACAATCATGGCGTTAAACGTTTAACTCGACAGGAGCATGACTTCGATGGAATATCGGAGATTTGGACCTACGGACATAACGGTATCTGCCCTGGGGTTCGGTTGTTGGGAGATGGGAGGCACCTACGGCGACGTTACCGAGTCGGAAGTGGCGGCTGCCGTCAACCGCGCGATAGACCTTGGCATCAACTGTTTCGACACGGCCCCGGCATACGGAAGAGGCGAGTCCGAGATTCTATTGGGCAGGGCTCTGGGGGCCAGGCGGAAGGACGTGGTGGTGGTCACCAAGTGCGGTGTTGGCTACCCCGACCGTCCAAAGGGCAGGGATAGCCGGATGGTGTCTATTTTGGCCTCGGTCGAGCAGAGCCTGCGGAACCTGGGGACTGACTACGTGGACGCTTTGCTCATTCACTGGCCGGACGTAAGCACGCCTTTCGATGAGACCATGCATGCGCTGGACAGCCTGGTGCGCCAGGGAAAAGTCCGCGCCGTTGGGGTCTCCAACTTTACCCTCGACCAGATTGAGGAATGCGAAGCCGTACGAAGTGTCGACATCGTGCAGTATGGCTTCAACATGTTCGACCGGCGCATGGAGCAGGAGATATTTCCCCACTGCCAGCAGCGTGGGGCCGGCGTAATGGTCTACGGCCCGCTGGCATTTGGCCTGCTGTCCGGCGCATTTACCGCCGAAACGACGTTCGGGAGCAACGATTGGCGCTCCACCGGCGGGCGGCCGGGGTGGAACGTGGGCGTGTTTGCCGAGGAGCATTTTCAGCGAAACTTGCAGGTAGTGGAGGAACTGAAACCCATGGCCGCCTCCCGAGGCAAGAAGATGCCGCACCTTGCTTTGCGCTGGGTCCTGTCTAATCCAGCGGTAAGCGTAGCATTGGTAGGCACTCGCACCGTTCAGGAAGTGGAAGACAACGTCGCCGGGCTGGAGTGGGCCCTATCGGGGGCGGAAATGGAGCAGATTGACGAGGTGTTCGCCCGCTACGGCGTGGACACCCACCCGGATATAGTTATAGACCCGCCGGAATAAACCGCTAGGCCGGGAAAGGGCGCCAAGGCTGCCCGACCACCACACTCCCACCGAGTCCGAGACAACTCCGTCTCAGTTTAGGGCAATCGCGGCCAAGGGTTCCTCACGTAGCTGACCTCTTCGCTGTTTCGGGGCCACCTCAGTAATGTTCAATTGGGATGCAGTTGATTGACCGATAACGAAAAATTCGTTATGATATTCCATTATGAATAGCGCAAGGCGGATTATAGACCGTTTCGGTGGCCAGTCCTCGCTGGCCGCACTGCTGGGCAAGCGTCAGAGCACGGTGCAGTACTGGGCCAGGACGGGGAGGATACCGTCGCAGTGGCACGAGAGGCTCTTGG
Organism: Dehalococcoidia bacterium; assembly: GCA_963663135.2. GTDB lineage: Bacteria > Chloroflexota > Dehalococcoidia > Lucifugimonadales > UBA3495 > Io17-Chloro-G2. The sequence goes on from CAXXRM010000004.1 coordinate 6,672, forward strand.
AGCTTGCATTTCAGCAGGGTATCAGCTTGGAACCCAAGGACTTTGTTTCAACAGACGCGCCCAGCGTAAGGCCGGGAGGTGGCAAACTTGGCGTCCTGCTGGTTGGTTTGGGAGCGGTGTCTTCTACATTTATTGCCGGTGTCGAACACATCCGGCGTGGGACAGGTAGGCCGTTTGGCTCGGTCTCCCAGATGGCGACCATCCGCCTCGGCAAGCGGCCCGAAAAGCGGACTCCGCTGATACGCGACTTCGCCCAGCTGGCAGAGCTCGACCAACTGGTATTCGGCGCGTGGGACCCCATCCCCGACAACGCCTACGAAGCGGCGGTCAAGGCAGGCGTTCTGAACCGCTACGAACAACTGGAGCCCATTGCCGATTTCCTGAAGTCGATCCAGCCCATGCCGGCAGTGTTCGACAACGATTACGTGAGGCGAATCAACGGGACCAATACCAAGGTTGCGGGCTCCAAGCTTGCTTCCGTGGAGGCAATTCGGGACGATATCCGGCGCTTCAAAGAGGTCAATGATTGCGACCGGTTGGTAATGGTCTGGTGTGCCTCTACCGAAAAATTCATTACAGAGACCGAGGTTCATGGAAACATAGAAAGCTTCGTTGGCGGGCTGCACGACGACAATGAGAGCATCGCCCCCTCGATGGTCTACGCTTACGCGGCGCTGATGGAGGGCGTCCCCTTTGTAAACGGGGCCCCCAACCTGACGGTAGACATACCCGCCCTGGAAAGGCTGGCCAGGGATCGGAGTGTGCCAATATGCGGCAAAGACTTCAAGACCGGCCAGACCCTCGTCAAAACCGTTATCGGGCCGATGTTGAAGGCCAGGATGTTGGGCATGGACGGCTGGTTCTCCACCAACATACTTGGCAACCGGGACGGAGAAGTCCTCGACGAGCCTGAGAACTTCAAGACTAAGGAAGAGTCCAAGCTTGGCGTCTTGGAGTACATCCTGCAGCCCGATATGTATCCGGAGCTATATTCGGACGCCTATCACAAGGTGCGAATCAACTATTACCCTCCACGCGGGGACAATAAGGAGGGTTGGGACAACATCGACCTCTTCGGCTGGCTGGGCCGCCGGATGCAGCTTAAGGTCAACTTCCTGTGCTCAGACTCGATACTGGCCGCTCCCCTCGTGCTCGACGTCGTCCTGTTCATGGACTTGGCGCAACGCGCCGGCATGTCCGGTATTCAAGAGTGGCTGTCCTTCTACTTCAAGAGCCCGCAGCACGCGCCGTCGGTCTATCCGGAGCACGACCTGTTCATACAGCAGACGAAGCTCAAGAACACTATCCGGTGGCTGATGGGAGAGGAACAGATAACCCACCTCGGCATGGAATACTACCGGGGTGACTGAACCAATCCTGGCGGCAGCCCGGCCCCCTGCCCCATTGCCCGGTTGGTGGGCAGGGGGCCGGAAGACACTCATGATGGCGGCCATCCCTGCATCAAACGCTGCGGCGGCAGCTCCTCCCTCGAGGCCTCGCACGCATTCCTCCAGAAGGGCGCGTGAAGGGTTCCCGGAGCGTCCGCTTTGAATGGTGATGGTCTCGATATTCATCGTCCCTCCAAGGCAAAGGGCTAGATTGCAAATCTAACCCATCTTTTCGGCTCCGCCTGCTCCCGGTCCGGTTGCGGGCACGGCCTGGATCAGAACTCTGGCTGGCGCTTTTCCTTGAATGCTTGGATGCCTTCGGAGGGATGGGTGGATGTGGCCACGTATTGGGCGAAGGCCATGATTTCGTTGGCGACTCCCTCCCGCAGCGGAAGGCTTTGCCCCCGAAGGGCGATCGACTTGATCCAGCCAAGCCCGGGCCGGCTCTTGGTGCGCAGGGGCGTCAGCAGCTTTTCCAATTCCTCGGCCAGGTCTTCGGAAGGGACGGCCCGCAGGACCAGTCCCCATTCCGCAGCCTCGCGGCCCGACAGCCAGCGTCCCGTGGTCAGCAGGTCCATGGCGCGCTGCATGCCGATCCTCCGGGGAAGCCTTTGAGTAGACCCTCCGCCCGGCATCAATCCAAAATTCGCGTGCTGGTCGCCGATCCGGGCATCGTCCGCCGCTAGCGCCATATCGCAGGCCAGCATGAGCTCCAACCCGCCGGCCAGGGCGAACCCGTGAACCACGGCGATAACCGGCACCGGCAGGGATTCTAGCTGGAAAAGGCAGTCGTTGAATTGCTGGAGGTATGGCGTGAGCAGGTCCGGCCGGGCAAATGCCGTCTGGAAGTATACAAGGTCGGCCCCAGCCGAAAAGGCGCGGCCTTCGCCGCGGATAACCAGGGCCTTGATGTTCTGGTCATCTTGCACGTTGGCGACGGCCCCGGATAGGTCTTCGAGCAGGGCGGGGCTCAACGCGTTCATTGCATCGGGGCGGTTGAGGCTGATGGTGGCCACCGCGCCTTCTTTCTCCAACTTGATGTTGGTATACTCCACGGGTTCCTCCTGAGTGTTGAAAATCAAATCGGCTTAATATATCAGACGCCGTCAACGCCAATATGTCGTGACCCGACCCCAAAGCCAATCCACACAGTCGTCTACTCTACGGGTCAGGGTGCAGCCCAAGGCCTCGAGGTCCAGGGTGGTGGGCTTCCAGGAGTCGGGCCCGCAGGCCACGGGTTCGAGAGAAGACGTGCTGCACCTCCGGGTCACCGCCCTGCCGGAGGGAGGAAAAGCCAACGCCGCAGTGGTCGCTCTGGTAGCGAAATCCCTGCGAGTGTCCCCCAGCAGCGTCAGCATAGTCAAAGGGTTCGCCTCGCGGGACAAAGTCTTGCGGATCAACCTCCTTACCCTGGATGAAATTAAAGAGCGACTGGCCTCCTCCCAATGAGTCCCTGTTGCTCCCGCCCAACCTGGCCCCGTTGGCCACCCCCTTTTTGTGAGCGCCGTCAGGCCGTTATAATTGCCCGCAGAGGCCCGCAACAGAGTAGGTCCTCCGGATTCCCAATAGCGGCGGTCCAACACTGCCGGCACAAGGAGCGTGACTCTTGCCCTACATGGATTTTGGGTGGATCCTTGAAGGCGCATTGGCGGCCGCTCGGGGACCCACCTCCCCAAGAGACCTGACCTTCCTCAAACTCCAAGAGGTCAAGGCCATTATCCGAATGGAGCCCGACACCATTTCGGGAGAATCCCATGACCTGGCGGACCTGTTTGAGCCGGTGGAGGACGGCCAGCCTCCGACCATGGAGCAGGTCAGCCGGATGACCCGGTTTATCGAGGCTGAAGTCGAAACCTGGGAGCATCCTGTGGCCGTAACCTGCAAAGCCGGTTTGGGTAGGACGGGTACGGTGCTGGCCTGTTACATGGTCTATGTGGGCTACCAGCCCGGCGCGGCTATTAATTACATCCGCCAGCGGCGGCCGGGGGCCATCGAAACCGCATCCCAGGAGGCCGCGGTCCACGAGTACTCCGCCCTGCTGAAGGAGGAGGAACGGGAGCGGCGGCGCAAAGCGATTGAAGCCTTGGGAGACCTTTAACGCCGCTCCGGGGACGGGACGCGGCGACACTCATCCATTGGTCAGGAGATAACTGCCGGTGCAAATTCAACAGCGGTTCGTGGACGAAATGATAGCCCATTCCCGGGAATCCATGCCCAACGAATGTTGCGGGATTCTGTCGGGAGCCGGGGTGGCCGTAGAAAAGTTGTACCGGATGACGAATGTGGAAGCCAGCCCGTTCCGCTTCTCCATGGACCCCCTGGAAATCATGAAGGTCGATGAGGAAGCCGGGGAAATGAATTGGGAACTCCTGGTCATTTACCATTCCCACACCCACAGTGAAGCGTACCCGTCGGACACCGACGTAAGAATCGCCGGCGGGACCACCGAGCTTTGGCCGGAGGTGCGCTATATCCTCGTTTCTCTCATGGACCCCGCCGACCCCAAGGTCCGCCTCTTCCGCATCTACCAACAGGTAATCACCGAAGAAACGCTGCAGGTTGTCTGAGAGGGCAGTTCCAACTGGGTGACCGCATTTCAAACCGTTGGTGCAGCCTCCGAATAGTCCCCAGTGAGGCATGGAAAAGGTCAGATGATGGCGGTGGGTGGGGCCGGGTTGCGGGCGTCGGATGGCGTGTCGGCGCTGCCATGACCGTGTTGACGCACAGAAAGGGCTCTGGATTCCCGTTGCGACGGGAATGACGGTGGGTGGGGCCGGGTTGCGGGCGTCGGATGGCGTGTCGGCGCTGCCATGACCGTGTTGACGCACAGAAAGGGCTCTGGATTCCCGCTGCGGCGAGAATGACGGGGGTGGGGGCGCGTTGCGGGTGACGGACGGCGCGTCGGTGCTGCGATGACCGTGTTGGCGCACAGAAAGGGCTCTGGATTCCCGCTGCGACGGGAATGACGGAGGGTGGGGCCGCGTTGCGGGTGACGGACGGCGCGTCGGCGCTGCCATGACCGTGTTGGTGCAGAGGAAGGGCTCTGGATTCCCGCTGCGACGGGAATGACGGAGGGTGGGGCCGCGTTGGGGGCGTCGGACGATGCGTCGGCGCTGCCATGACCGTGTTGGTGCAGAGGAAGGGCTCTGGATTCCCGTTGCGACGTGAATGACGGGGGTGGGGCCGCGCTGCGGGCGTCGGCCGGCGCGGTAGAAGGTACCTTCTACCGCGCCCCCATGGCGATCACGACCGCTGCGCCGGCTACCCAGGCGGCACACATCAGGACCAAGCCCGTGACCGCGGCCCAGCCGGGCAGGCGATTTCTGCCCAAGACCAGAAGCAATCCCGCCAGAATCAGCCCGACGGCAACGCCTCCAGCCACGAAGTGGGCCGGCCCGGCCTGGTTGACCAAAATGCCGACCCGGTAAAACGGGTCGGCATAGGCCAGGACAGATGCGTTGAACACGGCGCTGCCGAAAAGCCCCGCCACGCCCAAGTCAGCCGCTCCCATGCGCGCGGCGGCGACGGCGGCCGAGAGTTCGGGCAGCGTGGTTATGACCGAGACCGCCAGGATTCCCAGGGTGCTTGACGCCACGCCGGTTATCTCGGCGATGCGGTCAGTGCTCCATGCCAGGAATATGCCCGCTGCGATGACCCCGCAGGAGACCAGGAAAAACATCAACCAGGCCCGGCCCAGCGTCATCGAGGGCTCGCTTTCCGCCGCGGCTCCGCCGTCCCCCGAGACTACAGCTCCATCCCCTGAGGCTACCGCACGTTGGGGCCGTCTCTGGTAAACCACCCACATTCCTACTACATACACCACCAGCAGCAGCACGGATGAAACGCCCACTTTCCAGTAGCCGACGTCCAGCCTCAACGCTCCAAATACCACGGCAAGCCCGGTCATCGCCGCCGCCAGCACGATCAAATAACCTTGCTCCGGCGCGATTTGCCTCAGGAAACTCCGCCCACCGAACAGCAGGGCTACCATCGCAAAAATGAACATGTCCAGCATATTGGCGCCCATCACGTTGCCCACGGCCAGGTCCGGATTAGGCGGGTTCAGCCGGACTGCGGATATGTTGGTGGAAAGCTCGGGTAGGGAGGTGGCCAGGGCGACCAGAATGCTGCCGACGAAGAGCCGCCCCAATCCGGTGAGGTCTGCCAACGCGTCGCCGTACCTGGAAAGGCCGGCGCCCAAAACCCAAACCGCGGCGGCGCTGGCAAGAAAGACGAACACCGCAATCGCCAACTCACCACTCATGCTGGGCAACTCCTCCGGCAGTGCAGCATTCCGCGTTCGACATCGTCAAAGGTAATGCTTGGGAGAAAATCCGGGCAACTCGCAGGCGGGTTGGTTACCATTGAACCAACCGGGGGGCCAGCCAGGCCGGAAGAGGAGCGCCGGGCTGGCTGGGGCTACCCGAAATTGGGAGGGGATTACCCACCGGGCCTCAAGGCCGAAACAACCAGGTCTGCCATCTCCGAGGTGGTGGCCGCGGGGTCCCCGGCGGCGGCGATATCTCTGGTCCGGGCTCCATCCCCCAGCGTTTGGTCCACCGCCCGCTCAACCCAGGAGGCTTCTTCGGTAAGTCCCAGGGAGTACCGCAGCATCATGGCGACGCTGAGGATGGACCCGATGGGGTTGGCGATGCCCTGTCCGGCGATGTCGGGAGCGGTGCCGTGGATTGGCTCGTAGAACCCCGGAGTCCGCTCGCCGCTCACGGGGACGTCGGAAAGACTGGCCGAGGGCAGCAGCCCCATAGATGACGCGAGCACTGACGCTTCATCGGTCAGAATGTCGCCAAACATGTTGCCGGCTACTATCACGTCAAACTTGCCCGGCTGTTGAATCAGCTGCATGGCGCAGGAATCAACCAGGATGTGCTCCAATTCCACGTCGGGGTATTCGGGCGCCATCTGGGTAGCGATCTGACGCCACAACCGCGAGCACTCTAAAACGTTGGCCTTGTCCACCGAGGCCAGCTTTCGCCGCCGGACCATGGCTAACTCGAAGCCGACCCGCAGGATTCTCGCAATTTCCCCTTCACTGTAGCGCATGGTGTCCACTGCCGACCAACCCTGCGGCGTTTGGGTCCGCTGCTTGGGCTGGGCGTAATAAAGGCCGCCGGTGAGTTCACGGACCACCACCAGGTCCACCCCTTCCAGGACTGAGGGTTTGAGGGCGCTGGAGTCGGCCAACCAGGGATAGACCTTAACCGGCCGAATGTTGGCGAAAACGCCCAGGTGGCTCCTCAACTGGAGTATGGCGTCTTCAGGATGCACGGAGGCCGCGGGGTCATCCCACTTGGGACCGCCGACGGCTCCGAACAGCACCGCGTCCGCCCCGGCGGCCAGGTCTGCCACCTCCGGTTGAAGGGCAATCCCGTGTTGGTCGATGGACACGCCCCCTACGTCACCGTAGGCGAGGTTGAACCGGTGCCCCGACAATGTCTCAAGTTCTTGAAGGACCCGCACCGCCTGGCCGGTGACCTCGGGACCGATGCCATCTCCACCCAACACGGCGATCTGAAATTCCACGCTACTTCACCCTGAAAACCTGCTTCCTGCCTTTGATATTCCACGAGGCTCGCCGGAGCAAGCCGGGCCTCAGTATACAAACAAACCGCCAGGGCAATCAAACGAGGCGGCAAAGGGTCACCGTTCGGGTTTGGGGGACGCGGGACCCGCTTTTGGAAAAGCTGCGCAAAACTTTTTCGTTGGGCGTGGGGGTATGAGGGTGAAGGACCGCGGCGCCCCCGGGTTGGGGCGTCACGGTATTATGGGGATGGTAACCCGGTCATAGATTAAACCGGGCGGGTCATCATCCCAGTTATTCCGGTCGTTCCGCGCGCGCTCCCGGCGGCGGTGGATTAAATATTCCTCAAGCATGGTTAGCTTGGGCGCATCGGGAGCGTCAGGTTCCGGGTCCGGCGGCGACCGGTCTTCCGGGTACAGTTCCTCCGCCGGTTGGTCCCAGATGGTGTCCGGGGGCGGGGGCCGGGCCGGGGATTCGGGACCGAGGTCGGCGGCCAGGGCGGCTTGCTTCCGGTGGTAGCCGGCGACGGCCCAAGCGGCTATCCGGGCGGCCTGCTCGGTGCCGAATATCTGCCGCAGGGCCTGGTAGCCGTAGATGTTTTCGGGCTGGGGGCAGTCGTCGGGGATCTTGATCAGGTGGTCGCAGCGGTCGCGGTCCTGGCCGGTGGCCTTGGCAAGCTTCCAGGCAGCGAAGCGGAAGTCGAAGACCGTCTTGTGGACTGCGCTGGCTGCCTCCTCACCGCCGGAGATGTGCGTCAGGGCCCGAGAGCCGTGGGTGTCGAAGTGGTATTCCTCGTCATCGTAGGACCGGAAGTCAAAGGGGCCGTACTCCGTTTCGTAGCGGTTATAGCCGGCGGGGTAGCCGGCATAGCGGCCCTCCAGGATGTGGGTCCAAGAGCGGGGCGCCTCGGTGGGTTTTTCAGCCGGGGCGGATTCTTCGCCGGATTCCGTGGTGGTTGGGTTGCCGGCGTCGGCAGAGGCAGGTATGTCAAAGCCGCGGCGCAGGAGTTCTTTGGCGGCGGACAGCCGGTGGTGGGGCTTGAAGTCAGGGATTGTGCCCTGCATGACGTCTACCAGGAAGCGGACGGTGGTGAGGCCGTTGTCGGTCTCTTCCCGGATGAGGGCGGCCAGTTCCTGGTGCAGGGGGGCGGTTTCAACGCCGAGGACGCCATGGGCGCGGAGATTTTTTCGGGTTGGAGCGGCGGGGCTATTTTCGTCGATGAAGGATTGTGCGGGATGGAAGCCAAGGTTGAGGAGTTGACGGGCGGCGTCGAGGCGGTGGCAGGGCTTGGAATTTTCGAGGAGGCCCTGCATGACGTCGATTAGGAAGCGAACAATTAGGCGGCCGTCATCGGTCTCCTCGCGGACGATGTCGGCGAGGGAGGGCGGTTGGGCTTCCTGGCTGTCTGTGTTAGAGAACATTGGTTCGATGATAGGGAGGTGCATTCGGGGGTGTCAAGGGGCTGGTGACTGCGTTTTCGCTTACCGCAGGAAGCACGGAGATTGTTGGGTGGGTACAGGCGCGCCTGCTGTTTCCATGCCTTGTTCAATGACGGAAAGGGCTCTGGATTCCCGCTGCGGCGAGAATGACGGGGGGTTGGGGCTTTGGATTTCCGCTGCGGCGAGAATGACGGTGGGGGGTGGTATGGGTGGTTTCTTGCCAGTGCTGTGGCGGTGGTCTATGATTTCGAAACCCCCAACTCTCGGGATGTAACCTGCGGGGTTCGCCAAGGGGTTCGCCGCGGGTAGCCACCTGAGGGAGGAGCGTTTCGTTGGCGCAGCTACAGTTCACACAGTTTGTTGAAGACCTGAGCGAGATTGTCGGCGAGAGAAATGTCATCTCCCATCCTGACGATTTGCTCGTTTACGAATACGATGGCTCCATTGACCGCGGAATGCCGCGGGTGGTGGTGCTGCCTGATTCGGGACAAGAAGTTTCCCGGGTGATGGCCCGGGCCTACCAGGAGGGGATACCCGTCGCCGGGAGAGGTTCCGGGACCGGCCTGAGCGGCGGCGCAATCTCGCCACCGGGCGGGATGCAGATTTCTTTCTCCAGGATGAACCGGATTTTGCAGGTGGATACAGCCAACCGGGCCGCCGTGGTGCAACCCGGCGTGATCAACCTGGACCTGGATAATCACGTTCATAAATTCGGCATGCGTTATGCCCCGGACCCGTCAAGCCAGCGGGCGTGCAGCATCGGGGGCAATGTGGCCGAAAACGCCGGCGGTCCCCATTGCCTGGTCTACGGCTCCACCACCAACCACATCCTGGGTCTGGAGGTGGTCCTGGAAGACGGTGAAATGGTCCGGCTGGGCAGCCTAACCACGGCGCCAGTTAGAGAACAGCCCGGCTACGATCTTCGGGGAGTTTTCGTGGGTTCCGAAGGGACGTTTGGGGTTGCTACCGAGGTGGCTGTCCGGTTGCTGCCACTGCCGCTCGCGGTGAAAACCTTTCTCGGCATTTTCCCCGGAATCGATTCCGCCTGTACTGCCGTGTCGGCAATCATCGCGCAGGGGATAGTCCCGGCGGCCCTGGAGATGATGGACTCGGTGACCATCCGGGCGGTGCAGAAAACCACCGACGCCGGGTTCCCCGACGACGCCGGCGCAGTGCTGCTCATCGAGTTGGAGGGACTGCCTGAAGAGGTTGAGGACGTGGGGGTCCAGGTTGAGGCATGCCTGTGGGATACCGGGGCGGTCAGGGTCAACGTGGCCCTGGAGGAGGAGCACCGGGCGAAGTTGTGGGCGGGCCGAAAAAGCGCTTTTGGAGCTTTTGGCAATATCGCCCCCAACCTCTACCTGGTTGATGGAGTCGTCCCGCGCACCAAGCTAACCCAGGTACTGGCTGACGTGGGGGACATTGGACGGGACTACGGGCTTACCATAGCCAACGTGTTCCACGCCGGCGACGGCAACCTTCACCCGTGCATTCTGTTCAACGAGCGCGAGCCCGGGACGCTGGACCGGGTGATTGAGGCCGCCGGGCAAATGCTCAAGGTCTGCGTGGCCGCCGGGGGCGCGCTGACCGGCGAACATGGAGTTGGCTTGGAGAAAAAGGAATACATGCCCTTGATGTTTACCGGTGAAGACATGGACGCCATGAAAAAGGTCCGCGACTCCTTTGCTCCGGCCAACCGGCTGAACCCCGGCAAGATTTTCCCCGACGGGCAACCGTACCAACCGCCTTCACACCGGGTAACGCCGGGAATGACGGTGTAGGTCTTCATTGAGCCTTATACGTGCAACAGTAAGCTGTACTCGGACCGGGCAACGCCGGGAATGACGGTGTAGGTCAACAGGCCCTCTCCCGGACGGCTGACGCGCATCGTTTATGCCCATGATCACCAATCGGAAGCGCTTGGAAGCCCAGGTAAGTTGTCTGACCCAAGGCCTTTCAAGTGTCCCCGTCATTCTAGCCGCAGCGGGAATGACGGGGCGGGGGGCGTCCCACGCCCGGGGTGTCCCTGTCAGCGCAACCTTCACTACACACGAAAAGGGCTCTGGATTCCCGCTGCGGCGAGAATGACGGGGGTGGGGGACGAAAAGGGCTCTGGATTCCCGCTGCGGCGAGAATGACGGGGGTGGGGGACGAAAAGGGGTCTGGATTCCCGCTGCGGCGAGAATGACGGGAGTAGGGGACGAAAGGGGTCTGGATTCCCGCTGCGGCGAGAATGACGGGAGTAGGGGACAAAAGGGGTCTGGATTCCCGCTGCGGCGAGAATGACGGGAGTAAGGGACGGAAAGGGCTCTGGATTCCCGCTGCGGCGAGAATGACGGGAGTAGGGGACGAAAAGGGCTCTGGATTCCCGCTGTGGCGAGAATGACGGGATTAGGGGACGAAAAGGGGTCTGGATTCCCGCTGCGGCGAGAATGGACGGGAATAGGGGGCAAAAGGGGTCTGGATTCCCGCTGCGGCGAGAATGACGGGAGTAGGGGACGGAAAGGGGTCTGGATTCCCGCTGCGGCGAGAATGACGGGAGTAGGGGACAAAAGGGGTCTGGATTCCCGCTGCAGTAACAGTGACGGGGGAATTAATGACAATTGAAACGCCCTGGGGCCTGACCTACGCCCAATGCCAGCCAGCATGAGCACCCACACCTTCCGGAGTGGCCCATGACCGCGTCCTGGATTGAGCAACTGACCGGCCTGGTTGGACCGGCCGGCGTGGTCGGGGCCGAGGCCCTGCCCGGTTATGCCATAGACGGGCAGACGCCCGGGGCGGCGGTGCATCCCGCAGACCGGGCCGCAGTATCCGCGGTCATGCAATGGGCCGCCGCGCAGGATGCCGCGGTGGCTCCCAGGGGCGGCGGCACCATGTCCGGGTTGGGGAACGTACCGGCACGCTTGGACCTGGCCCTGGATTTGCGCAAATGCAACAGGGTGTTGGACTTTCAACCCGATGACCTGACGGTGACGGTGGAAGCCGGAATGACGCTGGATGTCTTGCACGCCGAGCTGGCCCAGGGACGCAAGTACCTTCCCATGGAAGCCCCTCATCCGGCCAGGGCCACAATCGGGGGCATTCTGTCCACCAACTGCACCGGGCCAAGGCGGTTTGCGTATGGCCTGCCCCGGGACTGGCTCATTGGCATTGCCGTGGTGTCGCCGGGCGGCGGTGAGTCCAAGGCCGGCGGCCGGGTGGTCAAAAACGTCACCGGCTACGACCTGAACAAACTGTACACCGGGGCCCTGGGCACTCTAGGGGTCATAGTTGAAGCCAGCTTCAAATTGACTCCGGTCCCCCGACAATCACGGGCCCTGGTTGCCTGCTTCCAACCTGCCTCCGGGACTGCCGATGCGCCGGTCGGGGCGGCCCAAGCCCTGGTGAACCAGGGTTATGCTCCCCAGGGGATTCAAGTCCTGAACCAAGCGGCGGCCCGGCGGATAGCCGTTCCGATCATCCAGGATATGGTGCGCGGGACCGACCCTGGCCCGTGGCTAGTCTTGGGATTTTATGAAGGAAGGGATGAGGGCGTGGTCCAACAGTGCTCCTCGATCGGGGCCGACCTCATGGGTTCCCTGGGAGCCCGGGAAGTGGTCCAAGCCGGACAGGCAGACACCGACGCTCTTTTGGCAGAAACTACCGCGTTGGGATGGGAGGCGGAAACTCCGCCGTATTTGTCGATCAAAATCAACGTCCCTCCTTCGGCCGTGCCGGCCCTGGTCATGGAGGCGGCGCAACCGATGCCCTCGGGCCGCGCCCCCGCACCCGCCATAATCGCGGACCCCGGTTTCGGCACGATTAAACTCCTCTGGTGGCCCGATGCGGACCAAGACTCGCAGGGCCCGCCAGAAAACGCGGGGGGTCCCGATAGCACAGCGCTGTTGGAAATACTCGAAACAATCCGAGACCTAACCCACCAAGCCGGGGGGACCGCGGTGGTCGAGCAGTGCCCCCTGCCGGTAAAACGCGGGATTGACGTGTGGGACGGTTCGGCCTATGGCGACCGGGAGGTCAAACTCATGAGGCAGATCAAAGGGAAATTCGACCCAACGGGCGTCCTCAATCCCGGCCGTTTCCTGGGAGGTATCTGATGGTGCTGCCGGACTTGCCGCCATCGGGGTTGCCGCTATCGGGCTTGCCGCTATCGGGCTTTCGGGGGGCCGACGTGCCGGTGGAGGCGGACCTTTACCGGTGCGTTCACTGCGGCCTGTGCCTCAGCGCCTGTCCCACCTACATCCAGCTGGGCGTGGAGACTGAATCACCACGAGGCCGGCTGGCGTTGATGAAAGCGGTCAACGAGGGGCGCACACCCATCACCGACCGCATCGCGTCCCACTGGGACCTGTGCCTTCAGTGCCGGGCCTGCGAAGCCGTTTGCCCGTCGGGTGTCCCCTACGGCCGAATCATGGAGCAAACCAGGGCCCAGGTTTTCGACCAGGGAATGCGGTCGGACAACATGAAGACCATCAGCCGTTGGTTTCTCCGGGCGGCCCTGCCGTATCCGGGGCGGTTGCGGTTTGGCGCCCACCTGCTGCGGGCGTACCAACGCTCGGGGTTGCAGTGGTTCATCCGGCGATTCGGTCTGCTCCGGCTGTTGCCGGGAACGCTGGGCAGCTTCGAATCGCAGATTCCGGCCCTGGGCGGCCGTTTCTTCGGCCCATCGGACCAGGTGCACCCGGCCAAGGGAACCAGGCGGATGACGGTTGGCCTCCTTTCCGGCTGCGTTATGCCGCTGGTCCACGGCGACACGATGGATGCCGCGGTGGAGGTGTTGACCCGCAACGGATGCGACGTGGTAACGCCCAAGGGCCAGGGCTGCTGCGGCTCGTTGAACGCTCACAGCGGCGACCTGGAATACGCCCGGATTATGGCCCGCCGCAACATCGATGTTTTCCTTCAGGCCGGGGTGGACCGGGTAGTGGTTGCGTCAGCGGGTTGCAGTTCGACCATGAAGGAATACGGGGAACTGTTGGCCGGGGACCCGGCCTACTCCGCCAAAGCCGAGACTTTCGGCGCCAAGACGGTGGATATCACAGAGTTTCTGGCACAGCTGCCCCTGGAGCAACCCCGCGGTCGGGTTGAGCGGCGGGTGACCTACCAAGACCCCTGCCACCTGGCCCATTCCCAGCGAATCACCAAGGAGCCCAGGGCCGTCCTCGCTGCGATACCGGGCCTGGAGTTGGCGGAGATGGAGCAGGCGAGCATGTGCTGCGGGAGCGCGGGATATTATTCGATAGTGCAGCCGGAGATGTCGCAGGGCCTGCTGGCGCGCAAGATGGATCACATCGTGGCGACCGGGGCGACCCAGGTGGTTACGGCGAACCCCGGCTGTATGCTCCAGATAGACCGGGGAATGCGCGAGCGGGGCCTTCCCGGCGGCGTCTGCCACGTGGTGGACGTTCTGGCCGAGGCCTACCGGAACGAGGGTGGGTGAGGCCAAGCCGGAAATCGGATAGGAGTTGGTTTTGGCGGTCTTGCAGGGGCGGAACCAAGGCAGAGAGCGCCCAGGAGACACACAAATTGAGAATTGTCCTATGGCTTAGCTTTCTGGTCGCGCTGGCCCTAATCTTAGCCTGCGGAACCCCAACAGCTACTCCGACAGAGCTGTCTCATCCTGAGACCCAGGAGCAGTCTCCGGCTGCACCGGCGGAGCAGTCAGCAAGGGAGACCCCGGAGACGGCCACTGCCACGTCGACAAGGCCACCGGTTACCGACACCCCAAAGCCAACGGCGGCAACGACGCCAGGACCGCCGGCAACGGAGACCCCAGAGCGGCCCGCGGCAACACCCGCGGAACAACCGGCGACCGATTTCCCCTCGAACCATCCGGGGGCTCTTCTCGCCATGCTGCCGGCCGGCGCCTCGCAGTTTATTTTTGTTGACATTGAGGCTGCAGTGGAGCGGTCTGCCTTTCGAGAGTCGGTTGAGTTTCAACTTGGCCACTTCGTTAACCTGGACGAGATACCGCTTGCCGAAGAGTTGCTTCGCTCCATCGGCGTTAGCGCTATGGCTCTTGGGGATTTTTACACTGGGTCCGAATGGGCTTGCATCTTAAGCGGCGATTTTGCTTTGGTTCAGGGCGCCCTGCGCTTGGCTGGCGCCGTTGATTCAGTGGGCGGTTTGTCTGCCAGCATGATTGATGCGCACCGGGACGTGGAAATCTTCTCCCTGGTCAGAAATACTTCTCGTTCTGAAATCCAAGTCTATCTGGCCATCCCGGACCGGAAGACGCTGGCAGCGAGCCAAGACCTGGAACTGGTGAAGGAGATAATTGACCGGCAGCGGGACGGCCTCAGCCTACCGCAGTCTTTTGCGGTAATGCTGGAGGATTGGGGACACCCCGATTACCTGGATGCCTTGAGATTGGGGAGCGATCCTAACCTAACGTTGCCGGGCCCTCTGAGCGCGGCGAAGTACTACGTTTTCCACGCTACGCTGGGAGAAAATGCGACCACTACGATGCGCGCTCTACAGCAGTTCAGCGACGATGACCAAGCCGCTGCTGCCGCCGCCTGGCTGGGAGAGCAGGAGGATTCGTTCTGGCGGAGGATCGGTTACGGAAGCGGCGCCCGGATTGACCAGTGGAGAGCGGAAGGGCAGTCGGTCTACGGCGAGGCCAATGTAACCGACGAGGATTTTCTTGCTCTGATTCAGCCCAACTAGCCTGAGCAGGCCCGGTCGGAGCGGCCCGGTCGAGGGGGCTTGGGCTTTTCAGATTGGGCATCCTCCAAGTTTTACTTCGACCCTGGCCTCTTCCCTTTCGGGGCGCATGGGGGTCATCGCAGACTTTGTTTGTAGAATAGGCTCGAAGAAGGTAACAAAACGGCTGGGGTAAACGGTCAAGCGTTGTTTCCGTTGGCAGCGGGGCTGGATTGCCTTTCCGACGGCGGAGGTTCATCGAACGGCTGGCCATCTGCCTGAGCCTGTTTCAACCGCTCCAGCCAGGCTACCCACTCGCGGCGTTCCAGTTGGCGTCCTCTCTCTTCGCGTCTTTTCCGAAGCCATTCTGAGAACCACTCTGAGAGCATGAAAATAACCTCTACTACAACGGTTGTGCTTACCACCGATATGAGGACGAAGGGGCTGGAATTGCGCCCGATACTAATGAATGTTTCGAACACATCGTCATTAGTGCGGACAGCAATTTCGTACCAAGCGACAAGTCCAGCATATACCGGAACTTGGACCGGGAAGAGAACCTATAAAAATATGCGCCACGACGTAGGTACGGTCCAAATAGATTCCCGGTCTGGCAAGCAATCGCTCAGTTGCTATTTCTCTCCCGCAACCCATGGGTTTGAACGCTATGATCTTATCGCACGGCCGGTTAACAGCCGGAGGTGAACTCTTTCAAGTTGCCATACAACTATCACTTTAATGCACGAATGCTCACTACGCCTCTATTTACAAGGTAGTGTATGATGAAATCACGGCCTGCTCGTAGAAATAGGATCCGTTACGCCCGTCTTATGAGAAGGGCGTTATACGGGGAATAGCATTTGGCAGAAGGGGCGGGCTTGCTTTCAGACCAAGGAATTTATACCACCTATCGGGAAGGCCGTTGACGAGGTTCCCGAACAGGCCAAACACTGTAATAACAGTACGGCTTGCCAAACCACGATGGGGCTGAGGTTGACGAGTCGCATGGCTTATCACCTCCTTTTAGAGAGCGGTCAGGAGCTAGCTGACCGCTCTCTCCGCACTATAGATTCGTGGGTAAGGAAGGTGGTCCTTATCCCACGTTTAAGCGGCTATCCTGAGACTCCACCTGGTACTCCAGGTTAAACAAGGTGCTCGCGGCTGCTAGCCAACTTTCCCGGTCATGGGTGGCGAAAACAGAGCCAGGCTTCGGAAGTCGCTTGAACAATCCCCAAAGCATCAGACTAGCTTGAGCATCCGCCGAGTCAGTCGTCATTTCCCGTACGGGTGGGTCAGGGTTCTGTTCATTGGGCAGCTGAGCCAGTGGTTCTTTCTTAGTCCTACTATTCCTAGAACCAGTTGATGCTGGTGAACTTCTTCCACCCGCTTTGTTCCTAGCAAGCTTCTTAAGCGAATTGGACAATGGGTAATCGGCATCTTTTAGAGCATTAACAAAAAAGGATTCTGCCTTTCTGAGCGTTGAGCCGTCTATTGAATATGATGCAAACCATTCATTTAGCATTCCTGGTGTAGCTCTTTGCAACGCGTCAAAATCAACAACCTTGTATGCCTGTCGATAAATGTCCCGCAGACTTGCCTTCCGCTCGTCACCTTTGGCATTAACTAAGTTCTCTAGTAGCGGGGTTGGTTTCTCTTCGATCAGCAGACCCAAAAACCGAATCCCGGACATCAATTGAGGGCCAAGACTGCCGCTGTATTTTTTGCTCCAAAATGACCGGTCAAACCTGAGTGGAACGCCCTCGGTTTCCAACCACTCTAGGAGATTCTTAAATGTCAGATACGAAACATATGGCGGGGACAACAGCTTAACTTCTTGAGAATTATCTGTCATCGTCTGCATCACCATGACTCCCTCGCGCTCTGGCCTTACGTAGTGGCATTGTTCGATCCAACTATAGATGAATCCATGCCACAATGCAACCCGGCAGTGGCATCTCGGCGGACAGATTTTGAAAATGCCTTTGGCATAGTGTAATGTCCTCCCATTCTAGATCGAGCAGGAGTGAATGAGGTGGAACAGGGCGAAAAAATACTAGTTCGAGCATATCCCGACAAGGTATTGCAACGGATTTTCCTGGAAGACCACGGCACCTATGTCTTGGTTTGTAGGCCAGAAGTCTATGAAGAATCTAGAATGTCAGGGAGTAAACCTAAATCGGTGATGGGATTCCCTGTCGAGGATGTAATCGCTAGGTAGATATGATAGGAGTTACCTAGGTGCAGTTCCAAGCTGGCGAATTCGCTCGGCATTTGGCAATGGATGGTTGTTAGCAAGCGTAGGGCCGGGATGATTGTCAAACGCTCGGACTTCGTGCGTTGTCAGAGGCGGCAGTTGTTAATTCTGGCGGGACAGGAACCTGCGAAGATCAAACGGGCGGAACAGCAGATCAACGAGTTTTTCACTCCCAAGTGGTGACGCAGGAATGCGCGAGCTGGGTGGGCAGACAGTCAGAGGACCGTGGGCTATATGCGAAGCGTTCTGGGTTTGGGCCACCGGGCGGGGGAAAGTAACACTTCCCAGGGTCCTTCTAGTTGAAAAAGACCCTTGGGTAAACAGGTTTATAATTCCCTTTGGAACACCCGCTCAAGCACGGTGGGCTCAACCCAGGCTGATGGCTACGCTGCATCGCCAAAGCTGGCGAGGGCTTGTTGGGCGGCGGCGAGGCTGGCGCCTGAGGCAACCTCGAATTCCATGCCGGCTAGGATGCGTTCGAGGGCGGAGAGCAGAGAGAACACGTTGGCTTCTCTGGCCGATTCGCCCATCAGGCCGATCCGCCAGGCCTTGCCCCGCAGGTCGCCGAGGCCGCCTCCGATTTCTATGTTGTAGTCGTTGAGCAGCTTGCCCCGCACCCCGGCGTCGTCGATTTCCTCGGGAATCACCACGGTGGTCAGCGGGTTGAGCCGGTAGGCGGGGTCAGCCAACAACTCCAGCCCCATGGCTTCCAGTCCCGCTCGGAGCGCCCCCGCCGTCCGGGCATGGCGGCGGATCCGGTTGTCTATCCCTTCTTCCATCATCATTCGCAGCGACTCCCGCAACGCGTAGGTCATGGAGATGGGGGAAGTGTGGTGGTAGGCGCGGGTCTGGTTCCAGTATTCCTGCAGGTCCTTGAGGTTGAAATAGAAGCTCTGGACCTTGGACTCTCGTTGATTGATGATCTCCATAGCGCGGGGGCCGACGCTGATTGGCGAAAGACCGGGAGGCGCGCCAAGGCACTTTTGGGTGGCGCTGTAACACACGTCCAGGTCCCACTGGTCCATCTGGACGTCGTGCCCACCCAGGGAGGTGACGGCGTCGACTACCAGGAGCGCGTCGTGTTCGTGCACCATCTGGGCAACCTCGGTAAGGGGAGTGATCACGCCGGTGGAGGTCTCGGCGTGGACCACGCCGACGGCCTTGACCCGGGGGTGTTTGTCCAGTTCGTCGGCCAACGCTTGAACGTCAACCGGTTTTCCCCAGGGCGCATCCAGCGTAATGGTCTCCGCGCCGCAGCGTTCGGCGATGTCTGCCAACCGGTACCCGAAGTAACCGTTGCGGCAGACGATCATGGTGTCGCCAGGCTCCAAGACGTTGGCGCAGGCCGCTTCCATGCCGCCGGTTCCGGTGGATGATAGGGGAACAGTCATGTAATTGGTGGTGTGGAAGACCTGCCGGAGCATGTGCCCCACTTCATCCATGATCTGGAAGAACTTGGGGTCAAGGTGTCCGACCACCGGCTGGGTCATTGCCTGGAGCACCCTCGGGTGGACTGTACTCGGCCCTGGTCCCAACAGGAGCCTGCTGGGCAGGTCTGCTTCATTCATGTAGGTGTTGGTCAAAGGGGTCCTCCTGTCAACCACCGATGGACTAAATTGTTCCTGCGGCGGGGCATTATCATGCTGAGCGGAATGAGGGGTACAAATTCTTTAAAGCGTTTTGGCGGCGTTTTGGCAGCGTTTTAATTGATGAGACCCGGGAAAATTCCGGCAATGTCTTGGTAAGTCGAAAGCCTGTTCATCCGGACGGGAGCTTAAACTACTGCCGAGGTTCCACCGTCAATGTTGACGGCGATTCCGGTGAGGTAGCTGGCCCGCTCGGATGCCAGGAATGCTATGACGTCCCCAGCTTCCTCCGCTTCTCCCATCCGGCCCAGGGGCACGCCCCGGCGCGCCACCGTGTCGCTCCAGAATTGGTCCATGGACAGACCGGGGTCGGACTCTTTCAGCCGCGCGTATCGCGTCTCGTGTTGGCCGCTCTTGATCAGGCCGATACACACCGTGCTGACCAGGATGTTGTCTTTGGCCAGGTCTTTGGACAAGCCCTTGGTGATGGCTATGCCAGCCGCCCGGGAGATGGAAGTAGGCATCGAGGCGGGTCCCGGGGTCCGGCCGCCCAAGTTTGTCACGTTGATGATCCTTCCGCCGCCAACCTTCCGCATTTCCGGCACGGCCATTCGTATGAGCCTGACCGCTCCCCAAACCTTCAGGTCAAAATCATACTCCCACTCCTCGTCGCTGACCTCTTCGAACCCTTTCGCCAGGGAGGTTCCGGCGTTGTTCACTAGAATATCCAGGCGGCCGTAGCGGTCCAGCGTGGTCTGCAGCACCCTTCGGCTGGAGTCCGGGTCGGTAACGTCGGCAGACAGGGCCAGTACGTCGCCCTCGGTGGCGGTCTTAATCTCCTGTGCCGCCGCGTCCAGCACCTCTTGCCGGCGGGCCACTATCACAACCTTGGACCCTTCCCGGGCCATACTCAACGCCGAGGCCTTGCCGATTCCCTCGCTGCCGCCGGTTATGATGGCGACCTTGTTTTCCAACCCCATGTCCATAAACAATTACCCCTGCGTAGATTAGTTGAACAGTAGACTAGTATTACAACGACGTAAAGCCCAACAGGCCGTCTGATCCTTCAGATTCGGCCGCGATCGAGCTATCGCGATAGGTTCATGGAGTATGTTGTCAGGTCCAAATTGCCCGCGAAAATCGCCCTGCCAGATAAACCGGCATTGTAATACTGGCGCGAAGAACGACAAGGCTATAGCCGAAACGACTGCGATGGCTATTCGCGTGAGCCGCGGTTCTTTCAAGGGGCCTCTGGTCAAGGGGCCTCTTGAGCCTGCGCAGCGGAGAACTCCTCTCCCACTGCCCAATAGGGACTCGAGCAAGCCGGCGTTATCTCATCCAGCCCTCCATGCTCCATGGCCTGCTGATAGGAGAGGACAAAGGCGCTGAACTGAACCGCATCTCCGACGCGTGCGACGACATGCCCAGTTGCGTCGACTATCCCGACGCCCCCATCTACCAAGCTTAGCGCAAGAGTGCTTGGCCAGATGATCAGCGGGGGGTACGGTATATGGGAGCGGTCACTAACGCGAATGGCGGCATCGACCTCCAGACATTTTCCGTTCAGGACCAACTCGCCAACGAAGCGCTCCGCCTGCTGATCTGCAGCCAGCGTTCCATCCTGCCTGGGGAAGTAGACCTCAACATCCGGCAAGGCTTTGATTGTATTGGCCTCCCACACGGGTCCCGGACAGCCTCCGCCATCCTGGTCGAAGAATCCGCCGCCCCCGGCAATTTCATCCCCAACCTTAGCTATAATTCGACCTGCTCCATTGCGGACGTGGACCACGCCGTCGTGTACATGAGGCGTAAACCCGGCAGGCCAAATTATCGTGGTGGAACTGTCTTTCAGGCGAAGGCACCGGCCGTCTAAAACCAGCTCTCCGATGCCTGACGCAGTCATGAGCGCCTGGGCACTCGTGATTGCAGTCTTTTGTCTGAGGAACAGGACATCGGGGTCTGACAACCGCAGTTCGGCGGCCTCGTTCCTGGGATCGAAGGCGGTAACCTCGTCACCCACCAGGAAATAAGGCTCTGCACAAGACTCGGACAGCCCCTTTACCAATCCCAGATCCATGGCCTGCTGATATGTGACCGCGGCCCGGCTGAGGCGAACATGGTCTCCGACGCGCGCAACGATCCGGCCAAGCCCATCGACTATCCGCACCGCTCCGAATTCAGCTTCGAGTGTGAATGCGCTTGGCCAGATGAGCAACCAGGATTGTCGGGGGTTGGTGGCATTATTGGAGGGAACTTCAGCACGTAGACACCCATCGCTCAGGACCAGCTGTCCGGCGAAGTATTCTCCCCCACGGTCCGATCCCAGCGGCGCGTCGTGCTGCGGGAAAACCATAGAAGAGGCTTGACCGGCACCTGCCGACGGAGCGTCATGCGGTGGAGAAGTCTCGGTAGGCACTTGATCGTATTCCTGGCCGTCGCTGCATCCGGCGGCCAGTACCACCAGCAGGCTGACAATAACGAGTCTAAGGCACCCCAGCCGGGGGCAGGTCGCAAACCAAGGAGGACCTGAAGCGGCTGAAAGGCTGTCTGTTGCAAAGTCTCTCAGGGTGGCACCCGTTTCAATATCTAGAAGTTACTGTTCTGCAACCACAGACACGTCAAGAAACTAAGGTGGTTGATGGGCTTGTGCACGTCAACAATTGATCTGCTATATGCGCGCTTCCTCTCAGTCGTTATTCGATGAGCACTGTTGCCTGATATCTAAAGGCCACCAAATTGGAAAAAATCAGGAACCTTCACCCTGATGTTTGCTCTGGACATGCAAGCAGCAGTTCATCTGTTATGAACAATTAACGAGCATTACAACCACTGATAGCCCAATATGCGGCCCGGTCTTCGTATTCGGCCACGACCGAGCTATCGAGGTAGGTTCATGGCCGTATGTTGGCAGGTTCCATTTGGCCGCCTGGCCGCTTGGCCGCGAAAATCACCCAGCTCGATAAACTGTTGTTGTGATACTGGATGCGTGACTGAGCTGGCGTGATTTCCCCGGATGGCGTGCCTGCGGCGAACGTCTAAGAGGGTGTGTGAGAAAGGGCTAAACCTGCACGAATTTCTCTTGGGGAGTGGGTCAGCAATCTTGCTATTGTGGGGGTATGAACAGAAAACCTTATCCCAGCGATTTGACCGACGCCCAGTGGGCGGAATTAGCTCCCTTACTGCCGCCAAGCAAACCCAGGGGGCATCCTCGGACCGTGGACTTGCGCGAAGTAGTAAATGGCGTTCTGTATGTGCTGCGCGGCGGCATACCCTGGCGCATGGCGCCCCATGACCTGCCGCCCTGGGGGGCGATTTGGTGGTATTTTCGGAAGTGGCGCAGAGATGGGACCTGGGAGAGCATTGAGGCGGCGCTGCGTCCCAGGGTTCGGGAGGCTGAGGGACACGAGGCTACGCCCAGCGCCGCGATCATCGACAGCCAGTCGGTGAAGACCACGGAAAAAGGGGGCCCAGAGGCTACGATGCAGGCAAGAAGGTTGCTGGGCGCAAGCGTCACATCGCAGTAGATACTTTAGGACTGCTCTTGGCCGTCGTGGTACATGCCGCCAACATTCAGGACCGGGATGGAGCCAAGCTGGTGTTGAGCAAAATGGTGGGCCGGTTTCCCAGGCTCAAAGTGATCTGGGCTGACGGGGCATACGCTGGCAAGTTGGTAGCCTGGGCCTGGGTCACTGGCGGTTGGCTGCTGACCGTGATCCGGCGGAGGCCGGACACTCACTCCTTTGAGGTGCTGCCCCGCCGGTGGGTGGTGGAGCGGACGTTGGCGTGGCTGGGCCGCTGCCGGCGCTTGAGCAAAGACTATGAAGCCCTACCGGAAACCAGCGAGGCTTGGGTTTATGTAGCCATGATCCATCTCATGCTCAAAAGACTCCAGCCAGCTTGAACCGGATTTCTCACACACCCTCTAAGAAACTATCTCAAATTAGCGAGGCTCCATTGACGGCGGTACCAGATAAGGGCACATGCCAGTTGGAGCAGACCCAGGTAATTGGACGGCTTCTTGTCGTAGCGCACCAGTATCGCTCGGCACTTGGACAGCCAGCCCAGGGTGCGTTCCACCACCCACCGCCGGGCCGGGTGGGTCTTCTCGCCTGATTGGTCCAATTTCTCCTCGCCAATACGCCGAATCTGCGGCTGGTATCCGGCGTCGGCGACGGTCCCGTGGCCGGTGGGATTGTCATACCCCTTGTCCAGGCACAGGTTTTGGGCGCCTTCCGGCCGCTCCACCACTATGCTCTCCAGCGTCGGCCTAAGGAGTTTCGTATCGTGGACATTAGCTCCGGCCACCACCACGCTCAGTGGTCCGCCAGCCCCGTCGACCAGGATGCTTTTCTTGCTCCCAGCCTTGCCCCGGTCCGTGGGATTGCGTCCAATAGCGCCCCCCCAAAACGCGCTTTTCCCATCGAGCAGTCGGCTGACTGCCATTCCCAGTTTACGCCGTCCAACTCCCGGCATTCTTCTATCAGGACGGCCCAGATACGCTCCAGCACCCCACCCTCTACCCATCGCTGGAAGGTCCGGTGGATGGTGCTGTCATCCCCCAACTCCTTGGGCAAGTGGTTCCATTGGCAGGAGCTACGCATACGGAAGATGACGCCTTCCAGCATCCTCCGCTGGTTCACCCGTTTGCGCCCCTTCGCCTTGGGTGGGTCCAACTCCAAAATCACCGGTTCAATTCGCTCCCACAGATCATCGGGTATTTCCCATATCGTGGGCAGAGTCTCGCTCTTTCCCATCATCCACCACCACCACCCAAGTTTCCCCCAGCTTAACCCAACCGCCTATGTGTTCTCCCTTTCAGACCAATCCTAATTTGAGATAGTTTCTAAGTCATTCCAGGATTCGGACGGGTCAAATCTCCATGCCTGAGGCCTCCGCCACCACGTGTATGTCTTTGTCGCCCCGGCCGCTGAGGCAGACCAGGATGCTCTGTTCGGGCGATAACTCCTCTGCCAGCTTGGCGGCGTGGTAGATTGCGTGCGACGGCTCCAACGCGGGGATGATCCCCTCGGTACGGGACAGCAGATGGAATCCCTCCAGGGCCTGCTGGTCGTTGACGGCCACGTACTCGGCGCGGCCGGCATCCTTCAGATAGCTATGCTCGGGTCCCACGCCGGGGTAGTCCAACCCGGCGGAGATGCTGTGGGCCTCGCGCACCTGCCCGTGTTCATCCTGGAGCAGGTACGACATGGACCCGTGGAGAACGCCGGGCCGGCCTGCGCTCAACGTTGCCGAGTGCCTGTCGCCTTCCAGCCCCTCCCCGCCGGCTTCCACTCCGATCAAACCCACGGCTTCATCGGGGATAAAGGCGTGGAAAGTCCCGATGGCGTTACTGCCGCCGCCCACGCAGGCCATCACGTAGTCGGGCAGACGGCCCTGGGCCTCCAGGATTTGGCCGCGCGCCTCCTGGCCAATGACCGACTGGAAATCCCGCACCAGCATCGGGTAGGGGTGGGGGCCGACCACGCTTCCAATCAGGTAGTGGGTCGTTTCCACGTTAGTGACCCAGTCGCGGATCGCTTCGTTGATGGCATCTTTCAGGGTCCTGGCTCCCGACTCCACCGGCACGACCTCTGCTTCCAACAAGCGCATTCGATACACGTTCAAGGACTGCCGCCGCACGTCCTCCGCGCCCATGTAGACGAGGCATTCCAGGCCCATCATCGCGCAGACGGTGGCCGAGGCCACGCCGTGCTGGCCGGCGCCGGTTTCGGCGATGATTCTGCCTTTGCCCATGTGCTTGGCCAGCAGGGCCTGTCCCAGGGCATTGTTTATCTTGTGGGCGCCGGTGTGGGCCAGGTCCTCGCGCTTGAGAAAGATTTTAGCCCCGCCGCAATGGCGCGTCAGATTTTGGGCAAAATACAGGGGTGTGGGCCGGCCGGCGTAGGTCGTCAACAACCGGTCCAGCTCGGCCTGGAACTCGGCACTCGCGCTGGCCTGTTCGTAGGCCGACTCCAACTCATCCAGGGCCGCCATCAGGGTTTCAGGGACGAATTTGCCCCCGAACATCCCAAAGCGCCCCCTCCGGTCGGGAAGGCTGGGTGAGTTATTGTCGGACATGGTCAGATACCTCTACGCTGCTCCTACGCCGATCCCTGGACTCAGCCGGCGGCCTAAGCGAATCTCCCAACCCCCTGGCGACCTGGATGAAATCTCTGATTTTGCCGGCGTCTTTGACTCCCTGGGTCTCCACACCACTGGAAACGTCGACACCCCAGGGCTGAACGCACTCAATAGCCTGTCCGACCGTATCCGGCAAAAGGCCTCCTGCCAGAAGGAAGGAATGGCCCTGGCGGGACAGTTCCGCGGCCACTCCCCAGTCAAAGCTCTCCCCGGTACCACCGGGTATACCCTCCACCAACCGGTCCAGGGTGACCATATTTCCGGAGGATGAGTAGCGCTTGATCTGGTCCACCAGGGTTTGCCAAGCCGATTCGTCGGCGGTTTCATCGCCCGTGAAATCGGTTCCCTTGATATTGCTGGAGACGTGGATGACCTTAATGACCGGCCGGTCAGCGCCGGCACAATACTCAATGGATTCGCTGCCGCAGAGTTGCAGGAGGTCCAACCCGCAGGCATTGGCAGTGTGGTTGACTTCTTCCAGGGGTTGGTCGGCGAACAGGCCCACTACCTGGGGAGCGTCAATCCCCTTGGCTTTGATCCCGGACACGATGGCCGCCGCGGTCGGAAGGTCAACCCGGCGGGGCCTTCCCGGCACGAACACCAACCCGATGTAGTCAGCGCCGGCATCCGCGGCAACCTGGGCGTCTTCCAAACGGCGGATGCCGCAAATTTTTACTTTAGGAGCTGCCACTGGTTGGGACCCCTTGTCCGGTTAGCTCCCTCACCTTTTGTCCCACGTCCGAGGCGGTTACCAGGGCTTCCCCAACCAGCACCGCGTTCACCCCGACGGCAGACACCCGGCGAAGGTCGGCCGGGCTGGAAATGCCGCTTTCACTGACAATGATCTTGCCACGGGGGACCTTGGGCGCAAGGGCTTCGGAAACCGCGAGGTCCGTATTGAAGGTCCGGAGGTCCCGGTTGTTGATGCCGATAATCTCTGCGCCCGAATCCAGGGCAACGGTTAGTTCATCTTCGTCATGCACTTCGACCAGGCATTGCATCCAGAGTTCCTGACTGAGGCCCAACAACTTCTTTAACAGGTCTGGCTCGAGGATAGCCACGATCAGCAGCAGGGCGTCGGCGCCTGCGGCACGGGCCTCATACACCTGGTAGGGATCGAAAATAAAGTCCTTCCTCAGCACGGGAGCTCGGCCGGCGGATCCCGTGGACTTAATCTGGTCCAGGTGTTCCAGTTCGCCTTCGAACCTGGGGTCTGTCAGTACGGACAATGCCGCCGCGCCGTTTTCGACATAGGTCCTGGCCAGGTCCAGCGGGTCAAAGTTGGGACGCAGGAGTCCGCGGGACGGCGACGCTTTCTTTACCTCGGCGATCAACCACACGCCGCCTCCCAACAAAGCGCCCGAGAGGTTCAACGGAGGCGGTTGCCGGGTTATTTTTTCCTGCAGGTTGGCGAGGGAGACCAACTCCTTCTGCCGCGCCAGTTCAGGGGTCTTGGCGGCGACGATGTCGCCCAGTATGTTGGCTGGTCCGGTCATTAAACGATTGCCTGCCTATCCTTTGATACTACTCTCTTTGATACCACCCTTTGATGCCGCCGGTGATGCCTGGAGTCTTGTCCGGGAACCGGATTTGCGCAACTAATCCAGCGTTTGGCTTAACGCCGCCAACCCTTCCAGTTTTTGCATCGCTTCGCCACTGTCAATAACCGCTGCCGCCAACTCTACTCCCTGGGGCAGATTGTCCACTTTGTCTCCAGCCAGCAACACGCCGGCCGAATTCAGCAATACAGTGTCCCGAATCGGGCCTTTTTCGCCATTGAACAGGCGGCGCATGGTGGCAGCGTTGGCGTCCTGGTCTCCTCCGGCGATGTCTCCGACAGAGCAGGTAGGGAGGCCGGCGTCATCCGGTGTTAGCGTCCATCGCCGGACCTCCCCGCCTTGCAATTCCCAAACCGAGTTCTCTCCGGAAAGAGACAGCTCGTCCAGGCCGCCGTGGCCGTGGACCACGAGAACGTGGCGTGCGCCCAGGGTATTCATCACTTGCGCCATCGTTTCGCCGATTTCAGGGATGCCCACACCCAAAAGCTGGCTTTGGGCGCCCGCAGGGTTGGTCAGAGGTCCCAGGATGTTGAACACCGTCGGAATCCCGATTTCCCGGCGCACAGGCCCGGCATGACGCATCGCGGGGTGGAACGCCGGGGCGAACATGAAGCCAATGCCCAGTTCCTTGAGGCAACGGGCCACTGAATCCGGGGTTAGCTCAAGCTTGACCCCCAGGGCTTCCAAGACGTCTGCGGCCCCGCAGGCGCCCGAGGCGGCGCGGTTGCCGTGTTTGGCAACGGTCAACCCCGCGCCGGCGGCCACGAAAGCGCAGGCTGTGGAGATATTAAATGTGTTCTTGCCGTCGCCCCCGGTGCCGACCGAGTCGACCAACGGCCCTTCCACCTCGACGCGCAGCGCCTTTTGCCGCATTACGGAGGCCATGCCGGCAATCTCCGGAACGGTCTCACCCTTCAATCGCAGGGCGGTCAAAAACGCCCCCAACTGGCCCGGAGTGGCTTCCCCTTCCATGATTTCATTCATGACTGCGGAGGCTTCCTGGAAATCCAGCGAGCGGCCGGACACCAGGGCATCTATGGCTTCACGAATCATTAGCAGTCTCGGAAGTTGGATTTTTAACCCGTAATTTTGACCGAATCTTAGTATCTCGGAAGGCCCAAGTATATATCACGCTGAAAGACCCGTCACCGGATAGTGGAGCATAGAAAGGGCTTTTTGATCGTCCCACATCATTCCCCCGCAGCGGGAATCGCGAGCCTTTCGTGTCGTTCAACCACGGGGGGATGTGGGGGAATGGCCGGGGTGAGACGGCCATCCACCCGGAGTGCCTCCGTTGCCGTAACCGTGTCGGCGCATAGAAAGGGCTCTGGATTCCCACTGCGGTGAGAATGACGGGGGTTGGGCGCCGGCCGGCCCACAATCTCCCATCCGAGGCAGCAGGAATTTTGGACGCTGCGCCAGCGAGTGGAATGTGAGACTGCGCATGGGCTGCGGGAAAGCTGCTCCGGTCAGCCGGTCCACGACTCGACGCGGTCCAGGAAATTTTGGAGAAGGGGTTTGCCCACCGGGGTCATGATGGACTCCGGATGAAATTGCACTCCCTCCACCGGGTACTCTTTGTGGCGCAAACCCATGATGAGGCCATTGTCGGTCCAGGCGGTGATTTCCAAACAGTCGGGCAATCCCTCCCGGTACACCACCAACGAGTGGTAGCGGATGCCGTCGAAAGGGTCGGGGAGGCCGGCCAGCACGCCCTGGCCCGTGTGGTGGATGGTGGATGTCTTACCGTGGCGTATCTCGCCGGCCCGGTCCACTGTGCCGCCATAGACCTGACCCATACACTGATGGCCAAGGCAAACACCCAGGACCGGCATCCGGGGACCAAAATGGCGGATGACGTCGTTGGAAATTCCGGCCTCCGCCGGCGTGCAGGGCCCCGGAGAAACGACGATTCCCTGGGGAGCCATCGCCTCGATTTCTTCCAGAGTTATCTTGTCGTTCCGGACCGGGACCACCTCGGCGCCCGACTCGGCCAGGTATTGGTAGAGGTTGTAGGTAAAGCTATCGTAGTTGTCGATGAGTAACAGCATCACAGAACCTCAATAAACTCCAACCAGTTGCCGTCGGGGTCCTGGGAGTAACAGACTTTCCGGTTCACGTTGCCATCTTCATCGGTAAGCGCGGTTGGGGGGTTGACGTAGGTGAGGCCCCGCTGGGAGGTTTCCTGGTAGAACCGGTCCATATCTTCAACGAAAAATGCCAGGTGGCTGGCTCCCAGGTCGTTGATTTTGATCGCCGACCTACCGCTGGGCGGGGAGATGTACTGGATCAACTCCAACTGGTGGCCCTCATCTTTGTTCAGGAACGCGCCTTTGACGTGGGCGTTGGGGAATCCCAATATCTGGTTGATGGTGTCACCCTCGCGTTCGATCCGGGTGGCGACCCTCATCCCCAAGACTTCGGAATAGAACGCGACCGATCTTTCCAGGTCCTCAACGACAAATCCGGTGTGATAAAACGACTTCAGCATAATTCACTCCTTGCCTTCCGCCAGGTCAATCGCCCTCAGCAGGGCCCCGGCTTTATGCCTGGTCTCCTGGTATTCATCCTCGGCGTTGCTGTCGGCGACAATTCCGCCGCCGGCCTGCACGTACATGACCCCGTCTTTGTAGATACCGGTGCGCAGCACCAGGGCGGTGTCCATGTTGCCGGAATAGCTGAAATAGCCCACCGCGCCTCCGTAAGCGCCTCGTTTTTCCCCTTCTATCTCGGCGATAATCTCCATGGCCCTGATTTTGGGCGCGCCCGAAACGGTCCCCGCCGGAAAGCAGGAACGCAGCGCGTCATATGGGGTAAGGTCGGGCCGCATGCGCCCCTCTATGTGGGAAACCAGGTGCATGACGTGGGAGAAGCGCTCGACGTCCATCAGCTGGGTGACCGACACTGTCCCGGGGATGCTTACCTTGCCAATGTCGTTGCGCCCCAGGTCCACCAGCATTATGTGCTCCGCACGCTGCTTTTCGCTGGTTTTGAGTTCCTCCTCCAGCGCGGCGTCTTCCTCGGGAGTCTGGCCGCGGGGGCGAGTGCCGGCGATGGGGTGAGTAGCGGCGATTCCGTCCTCAACCATGACGACGGTTTCGATTGCGGCGCCGATAATCTGGAAATCGTCGAGCTGCAAATAGTACATGTAAGGTGATGGGTTGATGCTGCGCAAGCTCCGGTACACCTGGAAGGGGTGGGCATCGGTGCGGCGGGAGAAACGTTGGGAGTTGACGACCTGTATCACGTCCCCGGAGTAGATGTACTCGATGCACTTGTCGATTGCATCCTCATACCCTTCCCGGTTGAAGTTGGAAACCACCTCTCCCGAGTCTTTCGACCCGCGGGCGTTAAACGACTGCAATTCGGCGGGCAATTCCAGCGGCTTGGACAGCCGGTCGACCATTTCATCTATCTTTGCGGTGGCTGCCTTGTAGGCAGCCTCAATGTCGCCGTTCAGGTGGGCGTGGCTGACCACTTTGATGTCATGTCTCAAGTGATCGAACACCAACATGGTGTCGCCGAAGGTGAACACGGATTCGGGCAATCCCTGCGGATCGGCCGGCATAACCGGAACCCTGGGCTCGAAGTAACTGACGGAATCGTAGGACAGGTACCCCACCGCACCGCCGTGGAACCGGGGCAGGCCGTCCACTGGTATGAGCTTGAATTTGCTCATCTCTTCCTGGACCGGGGTCAAGGGGTCAACCTGGCCTTCGGGCTGGCCGGGGCCGGTCTTGATGACCCGGTAGGGGTCGGTCCCGATGAAGCTGTAACGCCCGATGCGTTCCCCTCCGGCCACACTTTCCAGCAGGTAGGAGTAAGGCGGCCGGGCCACCTTCAAGTAGGCGGACACCGGGGTTTCCAGGTCGGCGTTGATCGAGCGGTACACCGGGACCAGGTTTCCCCGGCCGGCCATTGCCTTTACTTGTTCCAACGTTGGTTGGTACATAGGTGTTCTCCAGAGATGCGTCGCCGGGGCCGGTCTGGGGCCCTGGCTGTCCCAAGGCGCCGGTCCAAAACAAAAAGCCCCATCCACAAGGGACGGGGCTTTCCGTGTTGCCACCCTATTTTTCAGCCCGGCTCCCGAGATGTAGACGGAGTGTGCTGATTTCTCAACCGGCGGAGGAGTCCTGGTCTACTTGACCCCTGTGCCGCGAGCCTTTAACGGCGCTCAACCGTCGCGGCCTAGCACGACCGTCTTTCAATGGGGTACGGTTGTGATCGGCCTGCGGCTCCGGGGTCCATTGGAGCTTCTGCGCTTGGCGCCGGCTCTCACCTAACCCGGCTCTCTGTGCCTCGCTGGAAGCCTACTACTCCCCTTCACAGCCTTTAGATATTCAGTTTTAGTATCTCCAAGTATATGTATGCCCTACCGTTGGTGTCAATTTTTTCGTTGAAGGAGGGCGACAGAATAGCGCTTGATACGTTAAGCATCCATTTGTGTTGCCACACTCAGCATGAAGGACCAGCGCCAAGTGGAGTCACCGGCGGCTGACCTC
The DNA here is from genome assembly GCA_963663135.2 of Dehalococcoidia bacterium. Taxonomy (GTDB): domain Bacteria; phylum Chloroflexota; class Dehalococcoidia; order Lucifugimonadales; family UBA3495; genus Io17-Chloro-G2. Next base: position 37,725 of record CAXXRM010000004.1, read on the forward strand.
ATGGCGGCGTTTGGCGCGCCGGGATGGTCCGCATTTTGTAACGTGTACGAAACAGTGTTGGTGTAAGCTATTTTAATGTCGAAGGGTCGTTGTCGAAGGGTCGTTCCGCCCGGCTAAATCCCCCCGGTTGCGGTTGTCGGCAAGAGTGGCGATACGGTGCAGCTTACCGTGTACCTGTTAGGGGGCTACTGGAAAAAACATCAAACTGACCGGCTGGATCGAGCCTCGGTTTCCATATTGCGGTGACCGTGCTTGTAGCTCTATACTTTCGATTAGAGTAGCGTGGCGGTTACTGAGGCTCCCTTCGAATCCAAAAATAACGGTGAGTTTAGCGCCTAGCTGGAAGGATAGAGATGGAGTATTACAAAGCTGAATACATTTGGATTGACGGGTCGGAACCGGTATCCAAGCTCCGCTCCAAGGGCAAAGTAGTCGAGAAGGGAGAAGAGCCGCCTATCTGGGGTTACGACGGCTCCAGCACGAACCAAGCCACCGGCGATAACTCCGACTGCGTGTTGAAGCCGGTTTTCACCTGCAGTGACCCGATTCGGGGGGGCGACAACAAGTTGGTAATGTGTGAGGTGTTGCTGACGGACATGACCCCTCACCCGTCTAACACCAGGGCGGCGTGCGCCGCCGCAGCGGAGAAGTTCGCCGATTTCGATACTTGGTTCGGTATCGAACAGGAATACACTCTCTTCGATGGCATCAAGCCCTTGGGTTGGCCGGACAACGGGTTCCCTGCCCCCCAGGGCGGGTACTACTGCGGAGTAGGATCGGACGAGGTCCATGGCCGCCCGCTGGTAGAGGCCCACTTGGACGCCTGTCTCCGGGCGGGGCTATCGATAGGCGGGATCAATGGCGAGGTGATGCCCGCCCAGTGGGAGTTCCAGGTCGGGCCGGTTAATGCTCCTGAAATCGGCGATCAGCTATGGCTCGCCCGATGGCTGCTGTACCGCCTGGGAGAGGATATTTTTATTGGGGACAAGAGGGGCGTGAGCGCCAAGCTGGACCCCAAACCCGTCCAGGGTGATTGGAACGGTGCCGGCGCACATACCAACTTCTCGACCAAGCAGATGCGCGAGGCTTACGATCCCTGCGTGGCGGCTGCCGAGGCGCTTGGGGCAAACCACGATGAGCACATCGTCGACTATGGGCATCGGATCGAGGAGCGTTTGACCGGTCTCCACGAGACCTGCTCCTACAGGGAGTTCAGGTACGGGGTGTCGGACCGGGGGGCGTCCGTTCGTATCCCATGGCAGGTTTACCGGGACGGCAAGGGGTACATCGAGGACAGGCGACCCAATGCCAATTGTGACCCTTACAAAGTAACCAGGCTCATTTTGAACACCGTGTGCGGAGCGGCTTCATAGCCTAGCAACGCAAGGGATCAGCCCTCCAGGACATCTGGCAACGACCACTGGACTACCGGCCGATGCAGCGCCACCGGCCGGTAGCGCGAATCCCCTAACGCGGACTACCTCAAGCGTCGTTGCCTAGCGACGGCGGCTCTCCACATTGCTTCGACGCTTGCTATTGGTTTCACCCACTCAGGGTCTTTCAGTTGTCATTAAAACCCCCCGTCATTCTCGCCGCAGCGGGAATCCAGAGCCCCTTGTGTCGTTCAACCACGTGCGGATGCTCGGGAATGGCGAGGGTGAGGCGGTCGTCCACCCGGCGTGTCTCCGTTGCCACAGACGTATTGGAGCATACAAAGTGCTCTGGATTCCCGCTGCGGCGAGAATGACGGGCGACGATTGAAAGGCGCCTGCCTGGGCACGCCGGCGTTAGACAGGGATTGGGGCCGATGCTATTATGAACTCTCTCCGCACACCCGCGTTTTCGGGCGCGTGTATATTTTTGACCGCGGCCTTGGGTCAGTGGTTCACGGATGAAGCGATAGGTGAAGATTAAAGATATTCTGGCGTCTGCCAGAACCATTTCCTTCGAGTTCTTCCCGCCGAAGAACGCCGAAGGAATACCGGCGGTTTTCAGAGCGGTGGACCGGTTGACAGCCTTTCAACCCGATTTCGTTTCGGTGACGTATGGAGCCGGCGGGACCACCAGGGGGTTTACCGAGGAGATTACCAGGGGTCTCAAGGAGCGCTACGACACAGAGGTGATGGCCCACCTGACCTGCGTTGGGCAGACCAGGGCGGAATTGAACCAGGTGTTGGAGCGGTTGGACGATGCGGGCATCGAAAACATCATCGCGCTGCGCGGCGACCCTCCCCGGGGTGAGACCGCGTTCGTGCCGGTGGACGATGGTTTTCAACACGCTTCGGACCTGGTGCAGCATATTCGAGAGAATTTCGAGTTCGGAGTTGCGGCCGCCTGCTATCCCGAGGGGCACCTGGAGTCAGGGGGCCTGGAAAGCGACCTGCAGCACACCCGCTTCAAGGTGAATCAGGGTGTGGATTTCCTGATCACCCAGCTTTTTTACGACAACAGCGATTTTTTTGATTTCAGAGAACGGGCCCAAAAAGCAGGGGTGGACATCCCGATTATTCCGGGCATCCTGCCCATCCTGAGCGCCCCCCAGATCCGCCGGTTTACCTCGTTGTGCGGGGCCAAGCTGCCTCCAGATTTGGACCGTAAACTGGAGGCTTTTGCGGACGACGATACCGCAGCCAGGGAGTTGGGCATCGAGTATGCAACCCGGCAGGTCGAAGAGTTGTGGGACAATGACGTTGCGGGCGTACACTTCTACGTTCTGAATCGAAGCTACTCGGTTTCCAAGATACTGCAGAACCTGGGACTTCCCGGGCACGAGGCCGCCGCCGGGAATTAGCAAAACCGGTTCAATCCCGCAGAATTCCCAGCCCGCGGAGTTCCTAGCCCAGGAAATTCCTAGCTGATATAGAGGCGGCGACCGACCGGGCCAAGCCGGGTGCCGGGCGATAGTGATTCGAGAGGCCATACCGCTGCCGGTCTGCCGTTAATGCTTACGACGGGTGTAGACATCATAGAAATCTCCCGGGTCCGCCAAGTGTTGGAACGCTATGGCCAACGCTTTTTGAACCGGGTGTTCACTCCGGGCGAGATTGAGTATTGCCGGGGCCGTGCGCCCAACCTGGCGGCCCGTTTTGCCGCCAAGGAAGCCGCAATGAAGGCCCTCGGCACCGGCTATCGGGGCGTTAGCTGGAAGGACGTGGAAGTTGTCCGGGCGCAGAGCGGGGCTCCCAGCATCCAGCTTCACGGACGGGCCGAAAGCCGGGCCAAACGCCTAGGCCTCCAGGAAATGGCCTTGAGCCTGTCCCACTCCCGCGAATATGCCGTGGCCTCCGTGGTAGCCCAAAATGAACCTCCGCCCTCCACGTCATGAAAATTGTGACCGCTTCCCAGATGGTTGCCCTGGAGCAGGCTGCGGTTAGCCGCGGCGTCAGCAATGACGCCATGATGGAAAAAGCCGGATTGGCTGTCGCCCAAGCGGCTCGGAAGCAACTTGGCGGGGTTGCCGGCGTCAAGGTGGCGGTGCTGGTTGGCCCGGGAAACAACGGCGGGGACGGCCTGGTCACGGCCAGGCACCTCCGGCGGTGGGGCGCCGAGGTTGCCTCTTGGATGCTCACCGTCCGGCCGGACGTGGACCCGAAGCTGGACGCGGCGCGCCTCTACGGGGTCCGTTTGTTGTTCCCAGCGGCAATCTCCGGGGACTCGGACCCGTCGCTTTCCGATCTGGATGCCTGGTTAGCCGGCTGCCGGCTGGCGGTCGACGCGGTCTTGGGCACCGGCAGGGCGCGGCCCCTGGACGGTTTGCTGGAACGGGCGTCAGGACTTTTGTCCGCTCATCGCTCCAGGGGCCGCCTGGCGGTCTTGGCCCTGGACATGCCCTCGGGTCTTGACGCCGACACCGGTGAGGTAGACCCGGCATGCTATCCCGCAGACTTGACGGTGTCGTTGGGGTTTCCCAAGGTGGGCCTGGTGACCATGCCCGGAGCCGCCCAGGCGGGACGCCTGGAAGTGGCGGGCATCGGGCTGCCGCCGGGGCTGGAAGAAGAGGTTGAATCCGAGCTAGGTCTGGACCTGGAATTGCTTACCCGCGAGTGGGTGGCCCAGCGGCTGCCGCCTCGCCCCGCTGATGCCCACAAAGGCGCATTTGGACACGCTCTTGTGGTAGCGGGGTCTCGCAACTATGTAGGAGCTGCTTCCCTGGCGTCCCAGGCTGCGGTCAGGGTGGGCGCCGGGGTGGTCACGTTGGCATCGCCCCACAGCGTTTACCCGATTGCCGCCGGTAAGGTAACTGAAGCCATCCACCTGCCCCTTCCAGAAGATGAGGAGGGGCGGATCCACCTTGACGCCGCCAAGATCATCGGAGATTCCGCAGCCCGTTATACGGCGGTGTTGGCCGGCTGCGGGCTGGGGTGGTCCGGCGCCACCGCGGGGTTCGTGGACGAGCTTTTGCTGGGCGACCCGGTCCGCGGAATCCCGCTGATTGTCGACGCCGACGGCTTGAACAACCTGTCCCAAGCGCCCGACTGGTGGCAGCGTTTCGGGTCGCCCGCAGTGCTGACTCCCCATCCCGGGGAAATGGCGACCTTGACCGGACAGACGATTTCCGAAGTTCAATCCGACCGGCTTGCCCAAGTGCGGGAATGGTCTTCCCGTTGGGGAGTGACCGTGACGCTCAAAGGGGCTTATACCCTGGTTGGCGAACCAGGGGGGCCGGTAAAGGTGTCGCCCTTTGCCAATCCGGGCTTGGCGTCCGGGGGCACCGGAGACGTGCTTTCCGGGATAATAGTGGGGTTGATGGCCCAGGGAATGGCCCCCGGCGAGGCGGCGGCGTGTGGAGTGTACCTCCACGGACTTGCCGGTGAGGCGGCGGTGCAGCGGAAAGGGAATGCAGGGACCACCGCCACTGACCTGCTCGATCTGTTGCCGGAGACCATAGCACAAGTCAAGCTTTAACCCCCGGTTCACCGGCCGGCGCAACCGGGATTTTCGCGTTTTAGCCACGATTTTGCCCTTTGCCCAAACCCACCTTATGTTATACTGGGCTCGAGTAACTTAGAATAAACATTATCTTTTTTCAAAGGGGGAAGCAGACGGATAGTAGCTGCTCCAGTCCCGTTTTTGGGAGACAGAGCCCGAACTGTTGGGACTATTTTGGAACAACGCCATGTCTTTGGAAGCTTTTCTTGAAACACTGATAGAATCCGGAACGGACGTATCGGCTTCGGAATTCGTCGAGTTGTCCGACCTATCTCCGTCGGAATTGGGCGCATTCGTTAACACCTGGTGCGACCTCTCCATTGAGCAACAGCGCTGGATAGTTTCCACCCTGGTGCAGTTGGGCGAAGGAAACCCGGAATTGGACTTCGACACCGTTTTCAAGATGTGCTTGAGAGACAGCGACGAGGTGGTCCTGGAAAAAGCCATGGAAGGCCTCTGGGAGCACGAAGACCGGTCGGTGATTCCCAGTTTGCTCAGGATTCTCCGCTCGGACCATAGCGGGACGGTGAAAGCCGCCGCCGCCGTTGCGCTGAGCAAGTTTCCAATGCTGGCCCAGGAAGGGAAACTGTTGGCGCGGGATGGCGAGTCGATTCATCAAACCTTGATGGAGGTGCTTCAGGACCCCGAGCAGGATATTGACGTGCGCCGCCGCAGCCTGGAAGCGATCGCTCCTTTCAACACTTCGGATATCCGGCAGTTTGTCTGCTGGGCATACGAAAGCCCCGACATCAAACTGAAGTCCAGCTCGATATATGCCATGGGACGCACCGGCGAGCCCAGTTGGCTTCCGATCCTGTTGAAGGAATTGGATAACCGGGAGCCAACTATTCGCTACGAGACAGCCCACGCCTGCGGGGAGTTGGGGGACGAGGATGCGGTGCCCTATCTTATCCCCCTGTTGGAAGATGACGACTACCAGGTCCAACTTGCTGGCGTCTCCGCCTTAGGCCAGATCGGCGGCCCCCTGGCAAAGAAAGTGCTGCTGAAATGCCTCGAAGATGGCGATGCTACGCTGGAAGATGCCGCCCGGACCGAACTTCAAAACATTGAGTTGCTGGAAGACCCCATGGCCTTCTCCTCGGATATTTAGCCCACCAGGACCTTTCAGGCTTCCCTTCCCCTGGCGCCGGCCCACCGACCCCAGGTACCGCTCGACCAAACTCAATGGAGGCTGTTTCCGGCCTTGCTAACCTCAAGCCAGACTCGTCTGTTGGCGGAAGCCAGGGTGGGGCATCTTGCCACCTCAGACCGCCAGGGCCAACCTCACGTGATACCCGTTTGTTTCGCTCTCCACGAGGGTAACTTGTACTCGGTGCTGGACCAGAAGCCGAAACGAGCCCCATTGACGAGGCTCAGGCGGGTCCGCAACATTATCGCCAATCCCACGGCAGCCTTGATTGTGGACCACTACCAGGAGGACTGGCAGGGGCTCTGGTACATTCTGGTCTGGGGTCCCGCCAGTTTGTTGATTGAAGGGGACGAATCCGAGGACGAACGAACCGCAGCCGTGGATGCGCTGCGCCGCAAGTATCGGCAGTACCGGGAAATGGATATAGCCGACAACCCGGTAGTCAAGCTGACCCCGGAAAGAGTGACGGCTTGGGGTGGGGACGGCTCTTTCCTGTCACAGCCCGCAGGGGCATAATCGCATGGTCAGGGCAATTGCGTTTCAAACCCCCGCGATGGCCGTCGCGGCGGGAAGCCCGAGCTATTTTCGTCGTTAGACCTGGCTTAGGAATGATGGACGCGGCCCGTCTCACACACGCGGACCGGTCCCACTCGGACCATCCCTGAATTGCACCACTGGGTTGGAAGTCGCAAATTGCCCTGGATTCCCTTTGCGACGGAAATGGTGGGGTAGGGGCGGCTTCGGATCCCAAAGGTTAGCCGGCGCGCCCATTGAGCCCCATGTTCGTAGCACATGGTGAGGGTGCGACCCTCGTGGATTTTGGACTTCACGGGGGACATGGAAGTTACGCCGCCCTGAATGCGAATGCCCTGTCTGCGTGGCGCTTTTGTATTGACACTTTTCTTAGACGACGCCTACACTGGCTTGACTGTCGGCCAAGCTGCCATAGCCTTGGGCCGCCGGCGTTACCCCACCGCGAATTGTGCGACTATTTGGTAGAGAAATCCCTCGGTTATCTAAATTTCAGAGGGTGATGCAAACCCTGATTGAAGCACTGAGTCAAGACCCAACCATCAGTTAAGGCCGGATAGGAGAGACCATGAATGGCGTTACTGCGATAGCTAATATTCTCAAGATGGAGGGCGTGGATTTCGTTGCGTGTATGCCCACCAATCCCCTCATCGAAGCCCTGGCGATAGCGGGCATCCGTCCTATAGTCTGCCGCCAGGAGCGGACCGGGGTCCATATGGCTGACGGGTTTGCCAGGATCACCAACGGTAAAAAGACGGGAATCTTCGTGGCGCAGAACGGGCCTGGAGCCGAAAACGCATTCAGCGGCGTGGCCCAGGCCTATGCCGATTCGGTCCCCATCCTGTTGCTTCCGGCAGGGGTGGCCCGAGACCGGCAGGGGGTCCACCCCAACTTCAATCCTACCCGGAGTTATGAAACCGTGACCAAGTGGTCGGCGACCGTAAATTCCGCCGATCGGGTGCCTGAATTGATGCGCCGGGCATTTACCAAACTGCGTGGAGGCCGGCCAGGGCCCGTTCTCTTGGAGATACCGTCGGATGTGGCCACTGAGGAGTTGGATGAGGTCAAGTTCGACTATGAAGTGCCGCCGGTGGTGCGGACCGCTGCCGACCCAGAGGCAGTCTCTCGCGCCGCCGCGGCCCTGTTGGGGGCCTCACGGCCCTTGATTCACTCCGGACAGGGTGTTCTGTACGCCGAGGCCTCCGAAGAACTGGTGCAGATAGCCGAATTTCTCCAGGCGCCGGTGATGACTACCATGCCCGGCAAAAGCGGGTTCCCGGAGAATCATCCCCTGTCGGTTGGTTCAGGCGGCACCAGCACCACCGGAGGGGTCCACCAATTCCTAACCCGGGCAGACCTGGTGTTCGGCATTGGCTGCAGCATGACCCGGACCAATTTCGCCACCCCGATACCGCCGGGCAAGGTAATCATCCACGCTACCAACGACCATGACGACATCAACAAGGACATCAAGTCGCACCATCCGCTGCTGGGAGATGCCAAGCTGATTTTGCGCCAGTTGCTGGAAGAGATGAAACGCCAATCCGGGCTCCAGGGGCGCCCGGTGGACCATGCGCTGCACCAGGAAATTGAAGAGGCCAAGCAAAAATGGCTGGACCAGTGGATGCCCAAGCTGACGTCCTCCGAGGTGCCTCTGAATCCGTACCGGGTCATCTGGGACCTGATGCACAACGTGGACCTGGACAACACCATTGTTACCCATGAGTCAGGCAGCTCCAGAGAGTACGCGGTCCCATTCTGGGAGGCTCGGGCGCCCCGCAGCTTCATTGGATGGGGCAAATCCACCCAGTTGGGTTACAGCCTGGGGCTGGCCCTGGGCGCCAAGCTGGCGGAGCCGCAAAAGCAGGTGATCAACATCATGGGCGATGCCGCGTTCGGCATGGTGGGGTTGGACGTGGAAACGGCGGTCCGGTCTCAAATCCCCATCACCACTATCGTGCTCAACAACTACACAATGGCCATCTACTCCGACAGCCGCTTCCCGGAGGCGGTGCGGAAGTACAATTTGAAGGAATTGAGCGGCAATTTCGCCGACGTGGCCCAAGCTCTGGGCGCATTCAGTGAGCGAGTGACGGAGCCCGGTGAAATCGTTCCGGCCATCAAGCGCGCCCAGGAAATGAACCGGGCAGGCAAAACGGCCCTGTTGGAATTCATTACCAAAGAGGAGGGCGAGTACTCAAAGTTCCAGTTCAACTAGGCGATTCTGGTTGGAGCGGCAAGTCTTCAGGGGACATGCCTCTAATGGCGGCGAGCCCGGGACGCACGGGTCTAAGACTGTGTGTTGCCAACCGGAAAATCTCGTATTAACATACGGCTATTATTGGTCGAACGAAGACCGGGTAAACCATTAGCAACCGGGCCAGTAACGCCCAGGATTGATGCCGAATATGGGAGGAGACCATGCCTAGGCTTTATGAATTAATGTCCAGTGATGGGCACTTGGAAGTTCCCCCGGAGCGGTGGACGCACCGCGTACCTCAGAAGTACCAGGACCGCGCCCCCAAGAGCATCACGCTGCCCGATGGCGGCGATGCCATGATCATCGAGGGCCAGCCCTTGCGGGAAGCCAATTTCCTGGACCTGCGCGCCGGGCGCGCTACCGGCCAGTGGCAACCCTTTGGCCTTAGGGTCGAGGGAGCCGCCGGTATAGGAAGTCCCGAGCAGCGAGTTTTGGAACAGGACCAGGACGGCATTGAGTCGGAAGTGCTGTTTCCGGCTATGGTCGCCGGCCCCTCTTTCTGGCGAAATATCAGCCACGACGAAGTCTTCCGGTCAATGATTCGCGCCTACAACGACTGGTTGGGCGAGGAATACTGCTCGGTGGACCGGGACCGGCTCATTGGAATGGGCATCATCCCCATGACTAACCTCGACGATGCCATGGACGAGCTTTATCATCTCAAGGAGTTGGGAATCAGGGGCGTCGTGCTGAACTCTTTCCCCAACGGCCACGCTTACCCCATGCCCGAGGATGACAAGTTCTGGGCTGCCGCGGTGGAAATGGGTATGCCTCTGACGGTCCACGTCTCCTTTGACCGCAACGGCGCTCGGGCCAACCAGCCCACGTTCATCTACCCCAATAACGATCCCGCGACCCTGAGCAAGGTCCGCCGGCCGCTCTTGGAGTGGATGTGCAACTTCGGACTGGCCCCGTCGGTGGGCATCACCCAAATGATCTTCTCCGGGGTTTTTGACCGGTTCCCCGACATGAAGATGTTCTTCGCGGAGACCAGGCTGGGCTGGGTGCCCTTTTGGATGGAACACGCCGACCTTTGGTACAACCGGCACATCGGCTGGGCCGAGGACATGCTGGGGTTCAAGCCTCTCAAGCAGTTGCCCAGCGAGTACGTCAAAGAGCACATATACTTCAGCGTCCAGTACGAATCGGTAGCGGTGGAACTGCGCCATCACGTTGGAGTCGATCACATCATGTTTGCCACCGACTTCCCCCACATCGAGTGCGAATGGCCGGACACCCGGCCCATCGTTGACCGGATCTATGCCAACGTGCCCGAGGACGAGAAGCACCGTATCTGGGCCGGCAACTGCATCGACTATTTCAAGCTGGAACAGATGGCGAAAACCAAGGTAGCCGCCTAGCGCGTTTCTACCCGGGTTGGTGTTCAAAGCGTCCCCTCGCCCATCGCAATTGGGGAGGGGACGCTTTTTTGTTGGTCCACCCCGAAAACCGGCCAAGTATCCCAGCTTGTGCCAAGAGGTGATGTTTACTGATGCGAATAGACGTTCACACCCATGTTTGGCCGGACCGGATTGCCAGTATTGCCCTGGACTCAATGACGAGGGACTTGGGATTTGAAGCGGTTGCGGCCAACACCGTGGACTCCCTCAAAGCCCACATGCGGGAGTCCGGGGTGGACAAGTCGGTGGTCTTGGGCCTGGTCGAGCGCGCCGACCAGGTCAAGCGGGCCAACGACTGGCTAATCAGCATTCAGGATGAGATGGTGGTGCCCTTCGGCGCTATCCATCCCGACCTGGAAGACAAGGCGGACGAAGTGCGGCGTTTGCGCCAGGGGGGCATCAAGGGCATCAAACTTCACCCGGTGGTGAATAGCTTTTACCCGGACGACCCCAGGATGTTTCCGGTGTACGAAGAGTTGGGCGAAGACATGGTCCTGGAAATCCACTCGGGCAGGTTCCCCGGGACCGACCCGGCGGCTCCGGTGTACGCGGCGCCGGAACGAATAATGAACGTGGTTGAGCGATTTCCCAGGCTGAAGGTAATCGCCCTTCACCTGGGCGGTTTTTACATGCTGGACGAAGCGGAGCGGGAGTTGCTGGGCCGGGAGAACGTGTTTATCGACACCACCTGGCCGCCGTCGCTGAAAGAAATAGTCCCCGAAACCCTATCCGCCATCATCAGCAAGCACGGGGCCCACCGCGTATGCTTCGGCACCGACTTCCCCCTGGCCAGCCAAGCCGCCGACGCGGAGTACATCGAAACCCTGGGATTGCCCAGCGCCGCCACGGCGGGCATCCTAGGTGACAACGCCCGGGAGTTCATAGGGCTGTAGGTGAGGGGTTGATTGTATGACCATAGGTTGGTTTCCAGGACTTAGCCAAAGCTGTATTCTCGGATAAGGTCGACAATACTTGAACCGAATACAATCGGACGGTGTGTGATAAACTCACGCCCGGTTGGCTCAAAAGGGCTACTATCCCTCTCCAACAAGGGATGTTGCCCCGCGACCGTTTTGCTAACCGCCTACTGAATTCATCCTGGTTCTACGGACGGGAGGTCTACAATGATCTCCCAAGCTGCCCGGCCATCGTTCGCCGGAGTATACACAGTCCCCGACGCGGCTTGGTTGATTCGGGCCACAACGCCGGAGGCGTGTGTTCCCCTTGACCTGTCTACACGCCATCTTCACCGCTGGATCAAAGAGGGATTAGCAGGGGATTATTTTGGAGGCCTTAAAGGCGACCGGGTGGCGCTCACGTTTCTTGACCTGGTAAGCCTGCGGATGGTGGCGGTATTCCGCTCACACGGCGTTAAACCTCGGGAAATTAAGGCTGCCCACGACCTTATTCAGGAAAGCCGGGGCTATACTCACCCGTTCGCGATGCAACCGGTTTGGCTCTTTGGACCGGATATCTTTATCAAGGAATCAGGCAAGGCTTTCGCTGTCTCAAAAAATTGGCAACCCGCCCTCGACTTTATTATTGACTGGCTGATTCCAGCGCGATCGCTCCTGTTCGATGAAAATGGCCAGCCAACATCATGGGAACCGGAGCCAGGTATTTTCCTCGACCCGCAGATTTCATTTGGTGAGCCCTGTATCAAAGGCACCAGGAAACCGGCAGAGGCGCTGTGGGCGCTTCATGCGGAGGGCGACCCAATAGACAGGATTGCGGTAGCCTATAACCTGCCGGTGAAACAAGTAAAGTCGGCGATTGCCTGGGAAGAAAGACTTGGGGCGCTTGCAACGTAGCGGGGTTGTTTACCGTTACGACGAGAGCTTGCCTCCAGAGATTGGCAGGGTTCTCGCACACGTAGGTTTTCCGGTGGTCTTTGCATCGCCAGGCACAAAAGACGAAATCTTGATTCCAGACATGGGCGCAAATGGTCAAACCTGGATTACCAAGGACAATCAATCTCGGACAGAACATGGGAATCTAATTGAGGAAGCAGGTGTAAATGTGGTGTGGGTCCGTGGATTGTCTGATGGCAATAGAAGAGGGGGGTCCATCGAGCGGAATGCCAGCATGAAGGATATTTTGCGGATGCTCGTCAACCAACCCGACCGCATAACCGACATACTAACGCAAGCAGACAGACCCCGATATTTTCTGCTCTATGTGGTTGGAGCCAAGAGGAAAGACCAAATTGAAACCTTCACGAACCTGCGGGAATCGGGAACCGTTTAGCTCGTTAGCTACAAAAAAAGCCCAACTGCACGCCGATCTGATGGTCGCCGCCTGACTACGGGCTCACGCCGGAGGTTTCGTTCTGATCCTGAATGGCGTCGCTGGGCAGCGGTGTAACCTGCCCTATGCTTTAACCATTGAGCTGGCTTCGGTCAGGTGCATGCCCAGGCCGGCGGTGAATTTGGAATCGAAGTAGATCAGGCGGTAGCCCATGAAGTTGACATTGGGCTCCTCGCTGTTGAACTGGTAGCCCTTGGCTTTGAATTCAGCCACTGCCTCGTCCAGTTTGTCCACCACGTAACCGACATGGTGGTATACATGGCCGTCGCCGTTGGTCAGCAGGGCCCGGTCGTTTGGTTGGATCAACTCCACCTCTACGTCTCCGGCCTGAATGAATGCTATTTCACCCAGTCGTCCGGCGGCGCCCCGGCCCGACTGTTTGGCGCCGAAAGTCTTTACGTAAAGATTGACCGCGTCGTCCAGGTTCGGGACCAGATACCCAACGTGGTGTACTTTCAGAAGCATGCTACTCTCTCTTTCCGGCGCCCGGACTGTATCCAGCGCGGTCCGCCAGCTTGGACTTGATTGGCTAATTGAAATGGGTAAGTCTCTGGCGACATGATAACTATCGGGTTGCCGCGGAGCAAGGCGGCAGTGTTCCGTGGTACCGGACCGGCTAGGCGCTAATGTCGTGTTATGGCCTCCGGTCATCGGGCGCAATACCCTGTGCCTGGCAGAGCGGATGATCATACCTTCAAATTTGCGTTTTAACCGCCCGTTGGGCCTGGGGATTCGGCGCAACACCCAATAGGATCCTGGACCAACAGACCTGCTTGAAGATCGATGAGGGTTGCCTGCATGAGGGTTGCTTGTGGAGCCTTCGGGTGATATCCCTATTCGAACGATTGACGAGGGGAGACTGGAATGCCGTTGGAACGGATAATTTTGATTCGCCATGCCGCCACCAAGTTCAATGTCGGAGGCATGATTCAAGGCCAGTTGGACGCGGTGCTGCAACCGGGATATGGACCCCTGGTGGACCGGCTGGCTGACCGGTTGGTCGCGTCCGAAGGCCCGCCGAGCGTCTTGATAGCCTCGGACCTGACCCGCTCTAACCTTACCGCCAACCGGTTGGCGCAGCGGCTCAGGCGACGGTTCGGCTACCGCTTCGATTACATTGCTACGCCAGCCTTGAGGGAAAGAGGCCAGGGAGACCTGGAAGGAAAATCCTTTCAGGAGGCCTTTCCGCATCTTCCTCCCACCGGCGTCTACGCCCATTTGTTCCAGGCCGCCGATGTGCCCGGAGGTGAAAGCCTTGAAGCCGTTGGGGGGAGGTTAACCCGGCTGGTTGAGGACCACCTGGACCGGTACCAAGGGACAGCGATTGTTGTGGGCCACTTGTTGGTGGGCATGAATTATCTCAGGAACCTGTTGGTGCACGGCAATTTGACCGGTGACAGGTATCGAGAGTTCAAGAACCTGGCGGAAGTCAGGCTGGAATTGCGGGGGCGGCGGTACGTCGAGACAGAGCCGTGACGCCGCTTGCCTCACTTCACGGGCATGGCTAAAATGGGCCGAATTCACTGATATATCAATCGCCTACACCCTCCCCACGCATTCTCGAACTTTTTGTAAGGAGACCGGCAATGTACGACAAGCCAATGTTGAGCCTGGACCAGACCCAGAGAGCCATGTCGGCAATGTTGGACCACGCCACCGGGGAGCCCGACCGGCCGGTGACCATTGCCATTGTGGACGACACCGGCCAACTGCTCAGTTATGCCCGCATGGACCGGTGCCGCCCGACACCCCAGCGAATGGCCATCCGGAAAGCCTATACCTGCGCCCTGTCGGGTCAGAACTCAAACGACTATGCCGAAAGGCTGAAGAGCCAGGGCCGCACGGTGGCCGAAATGGGAGACGCCATGCTTGCCGCGGTGCAGGGCGGTGTGGTGGTGGTCCATCCCGAGACCGGCGCAATAATGGGCGGTATCGGAGTCAGCGGCCTCGCTGCCCAGGAAGATGAAGACATTGCGAAGTTAGGCCTTCAGGCATTGGGGATCTAGCAGCGGCGGTCCTCGGAATCCCGGCGGCTCCGAATAGTCTTAACCCAGGCTTGATCCAGCCCAGCATCCGGCCGGTCGGTTAGCGGACCGGTGAGGAGAGGTCATGTCCAATCCCCGCGCCGAATACTCGCCGATATTCAGCCGAAATCCCCTGCGTCTGCCCGGTGATTCCCGGGTAGCATTGTGGGTCATCATTAACCTGGAGGAGTGGGACATCAACGAGGCGATGGCCAGGACCGTGCTGCCGGCTCCCCAGGGAAGGGAGGTCATCCCCGACATTCCCAACTTCGGTTGGTTTGACTACGGGCTCCGGGTGGGATTTTGGCGGTTAAAGCGGGTCCTGGACCGGCGGGGAATAAAGGCGACGATAAGCCTGAACGCATCGGTCTGCCTCACGTATCCCCAGATCGTCAAAGCCTGCCTCGATTCGGGCTGGGAGTTGATGGGCCACGGTTTCATCCAGAGAGTCATCAACGCCGAGCCGGATGAGCGAGCGGTGATCCAACGTTCCATCCGCACTATTCAGGAGTTCAGCGGGCAAGCCCCCAGGGGTTGGATGGGTCCTGGTCTGGCCGAGACCTTTGACACGCCGGACATTTTGGCTGAGGAGGGCATCGAGTACGTTTGCGACTGGTGCAACGATGACCAACCCTACGAGATGAAGGTCAAGGCGGGCCGTTTGGTGTCTATGCCGTACACCGTGGAGCTAAACGACATCCCCATTTACGCGGTGCAGCACCACCGGTCGCCGGAAATCTTTGAGCGCGCCAGGGACCAGTTCGATACCCTCTACGAGGAGGGGGCTGAAAGCTCCCGGGTGATGGCAATTTCCACGCACCCGTACATCACCGGGGCGGCGCACCGCATCAAGTACTTCGACATGATCTTCGACTATATCAGCCGGTTCCAAGGCGTAGAGTTCATGACCGGCAGCGAAATTCTGGACTGGTACAACTCCCAGGTGGGCGCGGGCTAGGCGCTCGCTTTGCGCTGGATACGGCGTAGGTTCGCGGTCCACACCGGGGTGAGCCATACCCGGACGAGTAGCCTGGGCCGCCGGTCTATGTGGTGGCGCTGTGGGCAGTCCTGGTCAACCGGTCCTGGAACTCCGCTGAGACCTCCCCGATCCGCTGGCGGAACCGGGTGGTCCCCCTTTGGCTCACCTGACGCGCCGCCTCTACCATAAGCTCGACACCACCCAAGAAGTCCTCCCGGTGGATGAATTCCGCTTCTACCCGCCCGTCGACTCCACCGTTGTGATAGTTTCCCAGGGGGAAGGCGATGCCGGTTGTCCGGTAGCCGTGGACTGCGAAGGCGCTGGCTTCACACACTCCTCCGCTCATGAGCTGGCGTTGAGCCTTGAAACCCTGATTGCGGGCTTGCAGCGTTTCGCGGGCTTTGACCAAACAGCTTTCGGCCTCGTTGTTGAAGGTGGACCCGGCGTCGCCCACCCGGATTACGGGGCCCAGCCCCTGCTCCGCGCCTGGCAGAGTACGACTGGATTCGGCGGAAACCACCAGGGTTTCCGGTGGCAGCGTCCCATCCTGGGCCATCAACCGGGCGCCCACCAGGCCCACTTCCTCGGCCCGGGTAAAAACGCCATAGACGTCACCGGGGGGTTGCCCCTCCCGGCTCAAGACGGTTAACGCCGCCAGGATACTGGCGCACCCGGCCAGGTCGTCCGCCGCCCGCATCCGAATAAAGTCGCCGTCCAACTGAAAGTCGGGGAGATCGAAAACCACCGGCCTGGGGAGGTCCAGGGTCTGCGGGTGTTCCAGACGGATTAAGGCCCGGCGATCGGCTTCGTCACCGAATTTGCCCGCGACCGTCCCGGTTAGTCGTTCACCGTTGGGCAACAGCAACCGGACCGGCACACCTTCGGCGAAAGCCCCTTCAGGAATACCGCCCAGGGCATCGGCTATCAGGAAATCGCCCTGGTAATCCACCGCCTCGAACCCCGGATGGTCCATGTGGGCCACCAGCGCCAGGGGAGTCTCCCCTGGGTCTTGGCCCGGAAGCCGGCAGATGATGTTTCCGAAGGCGTCGGAGTCCGCGGATAACCCGGCGCCGGCCAAAATTGATTGTATGGCGGATGCCACGGGGGCCTCGTGGAACGCCACCGCGGGGTGGCGACCCAAGGTAGAAAGAAAATTCAAGGCGGATTCAGCGGCGACAGGCATTTGTTCCTCTGGCGATTGCGGAATTTGGGTGTGCGGTCCGGTTGGAGTTCACCGTTGGCAGAGGTAGCTGGACTCTGCCTGGACTCGTACGGACTTCCCGAAGGCACCAGGCCGGATTATATCAGCCTGACTCACCGGCTTTGGTGGTGAATGTTGACACGGGCAGCCGGAGGCCCCTTTTGCACAATGACCTGGGACGGAGCCTTTTACTGAAATGCGGCTTGCGGTTACAGGCGCCATGCGGTGATATACTTCTGCCAACGCAAGCAAGCCCGGCGGGGCCACCCTTTGGATTCGGGTCGGCTGGGGCCGGGTTGATTTTCGCAAGTCGAACGAGGAGGCCAGGATTGCTGCCACGATTTAGGGTCAACCAAGATGAAGCCGTGTTGGTGCCCGGCGATGACCTGAAAACCACTGTCGCCGGCGTATTTGAGAAGATGGGCGTTCCGCCCGAGGACTCCGTGCTGGCGGCCGACGTGCTGGTGCTGGCCGACCTTCGTGGCGTGGACAGCCACGGCGTCTCCAATATGCTTCGCAACTACGTGAACCAGTACCAGATCGGCCAGATCAACCCCCGCCCGGACTGGAAGGTAATCCGGGAATCACCCAGCACCGTCACCATAGACTCGGACCGGGGCCTGGGCATCATCATCACTCCCAAGGCCATGGATTTAGCGATTGAAAAAGCCAGGCAAGTGGGCGTGGGGATGGCATCTATCGGCAACGCCCGGCACCTGGGCATGGCCTCATATCACGCAATGCTGGCGCTGAAGCACGATATGATCGGCGTCTGCATGACCAGTTGTCCACCCTCAGTGGTGCCCACCTTCGGGGCCGAGCCGCGGCTGGGCACCAATCCCATCGCGGTGGCAGTGCCCGCGGGCAAGGAGCCGCCCTTCGTGTTCGATGCGGCTACCAGCACCGTTGCGGGCAACAAAATCGGCATTGCCCGCCGTTTGGGCGCCAAACTTGAGCCCGGTTGGCTGGCCGACAGCGAGGGCAACCCCATCATGGAGGAGATTGATACCCCGGACACCTACACCCTGCTGCCTCTGGGCAGCACCCGTGAACTGGGGTCGCACAAAGGCTACGGCCTTTCCTGCATTGTGGACATTCTGGGAGGAGTCCTAACCGGGTTTGGCTACGGCGTTTTCCCAGGACGTCCCAACTTTGGTCACTATGTCGCGGCTTATAGCGTGGACGCCTTCACCGATGTCGAACAGTTCAAAGTGACCATGGATGAATGGATGGAGATGATGAAGACCACCAAGCCTGCCCCGGGACATGACAGGGTGATGGTGGCCGGACAACCCGAGGCCGAAATGGAAATAGTGCGGAGAGAAGAAGGCATCCCGCTGCATCAAGAGGTAGTCGACTGGCTCCGGGACACCTGCGGCGAGCTTTCGACACCCTGCCTGGTTTAGGGCTGGTTCACCGGCGTGCTGGACGCAGCGTCAATGCGTTCCACTGACCTGTGTGCCGTCGTACGACCATGAACCCCCCCCCGAACCAATAGTAATCCCCGGACCAATTGAGCTACAAAACTCATTGGTCCGGGGATTAGCTTTGCCAGGCGATGAAAAAGGGTCTAGTGGCTAAGCCAGGAATTCCAGGGCGGTTTTGACGAACTCGTCGGTCTTTTCGATTTGGGGCACGTGCCCGCAGTTGTCGATTACCACTAGGTTTGATCCGGGGATGGCCTTGTGGTACAACTCGCCGCATTCCAGGGGCACCAACCCGTCTTCCCGTCCCCATACAATACTGGTGGGGACGTTGACCCGGCCCAGCAACCCGGGGAGCCGGGGGTCGAACATGTAGGGTTTCCAGCACAGCCGGACCGCCATCTCCCGGTTTTCCTCTATTGCGTCGGTTTGCTCCGGGGTTAGCTCGCCGCCATACAATTCCGTGAACTCGCCGCCCTGACTGGGATCATGGAACAGCAACTCGCTCACTTGTGCCGGGCTGAGGATGAAGATGTCGGCAATCTCACCTTGCTGCGGCCGAATCCCCGCTGCGCCGACCAACATCAACTTACTAAAGGCGTGACGGCAACTGGCGGCGATTTCCGAGGCCAGCCAGCCGCCCATGGAGAACCCAATGGCTCGTGCGCCTTCCAGCCCCTGCTGTTCCAAGAACCAGGTATAAAAGGCCGCAAGGTCCGGGATTGATTCAAGCCAATCCGGCCTATCCGACCCGGCGTAACCTGGGTGGGTGGGTATGTAGACCGTGTAATGGTCCGACAGGGCCTGGACGTATTTCAGCCAGCCCGAATTGCCCTCGGCGCCGTGGAACAACACCAGCGGATCGCCGGAGCCGCCTTTAAGCACCTGGATTTTCGCCCCCCCGACCTCCACGATCTCATCGGTAAACGCTGTGGTCATGTCTTCAGTACTCTCCTCATCCCTGGATTCTGCAGAACGTAGTGTATTTGACGCGCCTAGCCGGTCCCGCCCCTGTGGATGCGCCCGCGGCCAGACTTCTTACCTAGAGATAATGAACGGCGGGAACTATTGTCTATCCTAACGATGCGGTTGGCTTGGGTCAAGCGGCGGAGTTCCGGGCCTCCGGGGACCGAAGGCATGGGAGCCTGCGGCGGAAGCAGGCTGTGAGCCGGGTTGGGCGCTAAATCAGGTTGCGTGGGAAGCTGGCGTCCTATATCTTAAGGTTGGCCTGGGCGCCCCCGGCCCTTAGATGGTCACGCTTGGGCCGGTCCAAAATCGAAAACTCGGCCGCCAATACCGGCTCCGCTTGAAACAGGAGAACATGGCCAAAATCTTAGTATCCGACCCTATAGCAACTGAAGGAGTGGAGCTACTCCAATCCCAATCCGGCATTGAGGTTGACGTAAAAACGGGGATGGACCCCGGCGAGTTGCTGCAAGTGGTGGAGTCCTATGACGGGCTGGTGGTGCGCAGTGAAACTAAGGTCACCGCCGACGTTATCAAACATGCCGCCAAGCTCCGGGTAATCGCCCGAGCTGGCATCGGCGTGGACAACATAGACCTGGCCGCGGCCACCGGCGCAGGCATCGCCGTGGTTAACGCTCCGACCGGCAACACCGTGGCCGCCGCGGAGCACACCATGGCGTTGATGCTGGCCCTGTCCAGGAACATCGCCAACGCCAACCAGTCCATGAAGGAGGGCCAGTGGCGGCGCAGCGCGTTCATGGGCATTGAAGTAAGGAATAAGACCCTGGGAATCGTGGGGTTAGGCCGGGTGGGCACTGAAGTGGCCCGCCGGGCCAAGAGCTTCGGTATGCGCCTGTTGGGCTACGATCCTTTCCTGGCTCCGGACCATGCGGCGCAGATCGGTGTTGAACTGGTGGACCTGGAAGAAATGCTCGCCCAGTCCGATTTTGTCACCTTGCACACTCCGCTGACCGAGGGCACCAGGGAGATGATTGGGGCCGAGCAGCTGGCCTTGATCAAACCCGGAGCGCGCATCATCAACGTGGCGCGCGGCGAACTCATCGACGAAGCTGCCCTGTTGGAGGCGCTGGATGGAGACCGGCTGGCGGCGGCTGCACTGGACGTTTTTGCCCAGGAGCCGCCGGTGGACAGCCGTCTGCCGCAACACCACAAGGTTTTGGCTACACCCCACCTGGGCGCATCCACGGAGGAGGCCCAGCGGGAGGTGGCCGTAGAGGCCGCGGAACAGGTTCTGGCGGTGCTCAGCGGTCAACCGGCGCGGAACACGGTTAACGCTCCCTTCGTGCCTCCGGAAGTCCACGCCGTGGTGGCTCCATACCTGAAGGTTGGCTCGGTAGTGGGCAAGCTGCTCACATTTTTGGCTGATGGGCAATTCATGGGGCTGACCATCCGGTACGAAGGCGAGATCGCCCAGCACGAGACCCCGATAATGAAGTCGGCGGTCCTGGCGGGACTGCTCGGCCCCGTGTGCGACGAAGTGGTGAACCTAATCAACTCCCCATTGCTGGCGGCGCAACGGGGGTTGAACGTCACGGAACAGCGCGACCGGACAGCCCGGGAATATGCCAGTATCCTCACGGTGACGCTGCACACCAACCAGGGCGACGTGACCCTGGCGGGGACCTCGATGCGGGACGAGCCGCACATTGTCCGGGTAAACAACTATTGGCTGGATATGACGCCCTCGGTGCCCTTCCTGCTCTTCGTGGAAAACGAGGACCAGCCGGGGTCCGTCGGCGCGGTGGGGACCATTGCGGGACGCCACAATATCAACATCAGCTTCATGGAAGTTGGGCGGCTCAACCTCAGGGGGCGCGCCATGATGGTGCTGGGCCTGGATGACCCGGTCCCGGCCCCGGTATTGGACGAAATCAGGGCGTTGCCGCAGATTCACAACGCCCGCCTGGTTGTAATCTGACGCAAGACCGGCGCTTTTCACGGCTCTTCCAGCGTTGGCGCCGGATGGCCGCTTGAGAAATCCCCGCGAGGAAATAGAGACGCCGGCAACCACTCTCAACTGCAACAGGAGGCTGGAACGATGGCCGATAGAATAGCGATCATGGGACCGGGAGCGGTCGGAAGCTACGTGGGCGCCTTTTTGGTGAGGGAAGGCGAGGACGTGACTTTCATCGATATGTGGCCGGAGCACGTGGAGACCATGAGGCGGCAGGGTCTTCGGGCCAGCGGCAGCCAGGGTGACTTCACGGTGCCCGTAAACGCGATGCACCTGACCGATGCTCAGAACATCAGCGAACCGTTTGACATGGCGTTTGTCACCGTCAAGTCCTACGACACCGAGTGGGCGACCCACTTCATCAAGCGGCACGTTAAGCCCGAAGGGTTCTTCCTGTCCATCCAGAACTGCTGGAACGATCCGGTCATTGGCGACATAGTCGGGGCTAACCGGCAACTTGGCTGCATTGCGTCGCATATCGAAGTGGCGTTGTGGGAGCCGGGCCATGTCACCCGCGGCGGAGAGCCTGGGAGGGGCCACGGGCACGTGGTCTTCCGCGTTGGGGAGCAGGACGGCCGGATTACCGAACGGTCCAAAGCCATTGCCCAAAAACTCAACTGCATCGACGACGCCTACGCCACCGACAACCTTTGGGGGGAGCGTTGGGCCAAGTTGTGCCAGAACGGCATGGGCAACGCCATCTCCGCCATGTCCGGCCTGGGGTCTCAGGACATGGCCGATGACCCCCGGTGCCGGTCCATCCGGATCCACCTGGCCAAGGAGGGCGCAAAGGTCGGTATCGCCATGGGACTAAACGTGGTGGAGATAAGCGGAAAACCCGCCGAGTTTTGGGCCGCTGCCGACCAGGGCGATATTTTTGAAGAAGCCGATGCGTTGATGGAGTCCCGCGGTGGGAACGTCAATTGGCTGGCGTCAATGGCCCAGGATATCAAGAAGGGACGCCATTCAGAGATTGATTTCATGAACGGCCTGATAGCCAGCAAAGGCCGTGAGGCGGCGGTGCCCACGCCCTATAACGACGCCATTGTCGATGCCATGCACGGAATCGACGACCACAGTTTGGCCCAGGGAGCCGACAATGTTGACCGCATCATGAAAGCGGTGAACGGGTAAGGCGCCATCGGGTCCGGTGGACCAATTGGATCAACCCGGTAGGCATTCCCGCCAGGAGTAGGCACATGTTCGTAGTTGTGGAGCCGGCAGAATTTTTCATGCACCGGGTCAAGCTGATTTTTGACCTGGAGAGCCCCGACCTGGAGGACGCCGAAGCAAGGGAATACCTGGAAGAGCACGAGTTGGAACCCAGGTACCTGTTTGACGACGAATTGGAGGGGCGCAAGTGCCAGGTGATGCAGTTCGGCGGCTGCTACCTTGGGGGCAACCATCTGGACCGGTTGGCCCAGATTCAACGCAAAGCCGTGGAAGTGGAGGTCCTCACCGCTGAAATTCAGGGCCAGCTTGAGGGCCTTGAGCTGGCTGAAGGACGCCTTTCAACAGAGGAGATTGAATCAACCGCGCAGGCGCTGGTTCCCCAGTTCAATCTCGAGTCTTCGTTCCAGGCCGGTGAAACCGGTGAACTGGAGGCGGTTTTGGACGCCGATGCCGTGGCCCTGGCGGCCAGGGCTTATATCGACGCCAACCGGGCCCAGGGTTAATGCCTGGTTTCAAGCTCCCCGAGCCACGGGAGCCCCGCGTCGGCGGATACGCCCCTGTTTGGCTTTGGAGCGGGCGATGGGAATCGGACCCACGTGACCAGCTTGGAAGGCTGGAGCTCTACCACTGAGCTACGCCCGCATGGGTTTGGAACCGCCTGACAATTATAGACGGCAGGCGCGCTCCTTGCCACTTCCCCGCGGCGATCAAATGCGCTGCGATTGCGGCTTAATTGGCGGAGCAACGGGCCTGCCGTTGCCGGGTTGCCTGATGTGACTCCAATCATATCGCTGAGAGGGAATCACGCGGGCTCGGATTCGATAATATCCATTCTGAAATAGATATTCTGGAGGGACGGCATGCCCAAGATTAGAAACCATCACACGGACATTACGCCGGGCGGGACTGGTTTCAGCCGCGTCGTGCGCAGCGGGAACCTGGTTTTCATCGCTGGCGTCACCGCACGCGGGTCTGACAGCCAGGGAAAACCATTCATCGACCAACTCCGGGTGGTCCTGGACCGGATTACCCGAATCGTGGCGGCGGAAGGCGGTTCGCCCGGAGACATCACTAAATTCACCACCTTCGTCACCAATGTGGAAGATTGGCGGGCCACCGGCGAGCAAAACCAAGCGCTGATGGAAGAGTATTTCCAAGGGGAATACCCGGCCAATACGCTGATTGGCACTACGGCCCTGGCCGAACCCGGTCTGGACGTCGAAATTGAGGCCATTGCCGTCATCGACTAACCAAGCGGGGACGCCACGCTGTTCCCCAGTAGGGGGGACACGACGCGACCGCGGCCTCAAGAAGCCCCCACCATGGCCGTTGCGGTGGGCATCCACTCCCCGGCTAGGCACCGGAACGTTAAAGCCGGTCGAGGCGTTATGGGTATACGCGCGTGACGCTAATCATCGGGATTTTTCGGATTCCCAACGCGGCCAGAATTGGCGGGGGAAGCGGGAACATTCCTTGAAATAGCGAAGCCCCCGCAACCGGGAGGCGCGCATTGCATGTTGCCTGAGAAACTCCCTTGGAACATGCAGTTGCGACCGCCGGCTGCGGGGACTTTTTGTGGCGCTAGCGAAAGGCGGTGTCTGGACTAGTCGCTGGTCACCCATCCGGTGTGGGAGACGTCGATGACCATGTCATGGGGGCCGCCCCACTTCTGCTCGTAGTTGCGCGGGACATCGCCAAGGTTGACTTCCAGGCCGTCCCGGTTGCCCAGCGGCTTGCCGTTGACCTTCTCCAGCCTCTTGCCCGCCTCTTCCAGGTCGTCCACCTTGAACCCGATGTGGTGGATGCCGTTGTAGTTGGGACCGTTCTGTCCTACGTCGGCGTCCTTCTCGGTCTTATGGTTCAAAATGGCCAGGTTGATGTAGCCGTCGCTCAGGAACACGGCGCCGTTGTCGCTCTTGCGGACCTCCGTCATTTCAAAAGCTTCCCGGAAAAAATCGCCAACTTCTTTGGGGTTTGAACTGGTAATGGCAATATGCCGAATTTTGCCCATAACTCCATCCTCCTCTTGTGATCGTTGGTGTCCCGGCAGACCGGGATAGCACGTTTTGTTTGGTGAGTATACATTTGAGAGGCTGACTCCGCAATCGGACACAAAATCCGGTTACGGCGATCTTTCAATGTCAGGCACCGCGGGCACAGCCAGACACTGCGGGGACGTTGTTCCAGCCCGGAATTTGCCGCCATTTGAGCTGCGGGTCCCTATCATCCCTGCCTGGCCCGGCTGTCCGGGTTTGAGCGGCCCCGGGAAACAAGGGTACAATTAGATTGACTTGATGGACCTGCCGCGGCCCCGGAGCAATGCTACGGGCAGATGGGCATCGGTCCGCACCAGACCGAAACAGCAGACGGAGACAAGTATGCCCAGCAGCAACCAGGAAGAGTGGGAGGCTCAAACCCTGAATCCCACCGTGAGCCGGTTTCCCCAGCGACAGGACCGGTTTTTTACCGACAGCGGCATTGAGATAGACGCCCTGTATGGACCGGAAGGTTCGGCGGGGCACGACTTTGACTACAACCGTGATCTGGGTTATCCGGGAGAGTACCCCTATACCAGGGGTGTGCAGCCAAATACCTACCGGGGCCGTATCTGGACCATGCGCCAGTATTCCGGATATGCCACCGCCTCTGAAACCAACCGCAGGTTCCGGTACCTGCTGGACCAGGGCCAAACGGGTCTTTCGGTGGCGTTCGACCTGCCCACGCAGATCGGTTACGACTCGGACCATGAGTTGGCAAGGGGAGAAGTGGGGAAGGTGGGTGTGCCCATCTGCAGCCTGGAGGACATGGAAGCCCTGTTTGAGGGCATCCCCCTGGACCAGGTAAGCACCTCCATGACCATAAACGCCACCGCGTCTATCCTGCTGTGTCTTTACATCGCGGTCGCCAACCGGAATGGAATACCAACCGGCAAGCTGACCGGAACTATCCAGAACGACATTCTCAAGGAATACATCGCTCGGGGGACCTACGCCTACCCCCCCAGGCCGTCCATGCGCCTGGTGGTGGACGTGTTCAAGTATTGCGCCGAAAACGTGCCGCGTTGGAACACAATCAGCGTGAGCGGCTATCACATGAGGGAAGCCGGCGCCACCGCGGTGCAGGAACTGGCTTTCACCTTCGCAGATGCCATCGCCTACGTTCAGGCGGCGGTGGACGCTGGCCTGCCGGTTGACGAATTCGCGCCCCGACTTTCCTTCTTTTTCGTGGCCCAGAATAACCTGTTCGAAGAGGTGGCGAAGTTTCGGGCCGCGCGGCGCATGTGGGCCAAGATTATGAAGGAACGCTTCGACGCACGGGACCCGCGGTCGATGACGCTGCGGTTCCACACTCAGACCGCCGGAGTGGCCCTCACCGCCCAGCAGCCCGACAACAACCTGATCCGGTGCACCATCCAGGCGTTGGCGGGGGTGCTAGGCGGGTCGCAGTCGCTGCACGTCAATTCCCGCGACGAGGCGCTGGCGTTGCCCACCGAGGAGTCGGTGCAGCTCTCGCTGCGCACCCAGCAGATCATTGCCTATGAAAGCGGGGCAGCCGACGTGGTGGACCCTCTGGGGGGGTCTTACTACGTGGAATCCCTGACCAACCGGCTGGAGGCGGAAGCGTTCGAATACCTGCAACGGATCGATGACATGGGCGGCGCGGTCTTGGCCATCGAGCAAGGCTACCAGGTTATGGAAATCGGTGAGGCCGCTTACCAGCACCGCCGGGAAGTGGAGTCTGGGTCTCGCACTATCGTGGGCGTCAATCAATACGTGACCGAGGAAGGTCCGGTGGAAGGACTGCTTAGAGTTGATGAGCAGGCCGCGCAAAGCCAGGTTCAACGGTTGCAGAGGTTGAGGAAGACCCGAGACGGAGACCTGGTCAAGTCAACCCTGTCCCGGTTGGCCGATGTTGCCCGCAGTGAGGCCAATACAGTGCCGGCAATCCTGGAATGTGTCGAAAGCTACTGCACCCTGGGAGAAATCTGCCAGGTTTTCCGGGATGTGTTCGGCCAGCAGGAGGAGCTAGCCGCGTTCTGATACTATTGTTTTACCCCGTGAACCGATACTGGAAATAGAAATGCCGCCGAACGAACCGGCGCGCTGAGAGAGGACCGAAACATGCCAGGGCTAAAGCTAACCGAAGAAGAGAGAATGTTGCAAAGCACGGTCCGCGAACTGGTTGACCGTGAAATTGCTCCCCGTGCCAGGGAAGTAGACCAAGCCGAGGAGTTTTCCTGGGAGAACTGGAAAGGGATGGCCGCGCTGGGGCTTACCGGTATCGGCATACCGGAGAAATACGGCGGCGCCGGGTCGGGCGGTTATCGTCACGTGGCGCTGGTGGCTGAGGAAATTGCCCGCGGCGACGCGGCCGCCAGCGTAAGCCTGCTCGCCCATCTTTCATTGGGGACCACCACCATCTACCGGTTCGCCAATGAGGAGCAACGGCAACGGTTGGTGCCCTCGCTGGCTTCGGGCAAAGGGATTGCCGCCTGGGCCCTGACCGAGCCGGGCGGCGGGTCCGATGCGGCCGCTTTGCGCACCACGGCGACCAACCGCGACGGCACCTATTTCCTCAATGGAAGCAAGATGTTTATCACCAACGCCGACGTTGCGGAATCCATTGTGGTGTTCGCCACTCAGGACCCCAGCCAGGGCTACCGGGGCATCAGCGCCTTTGTGGTCGACCGCAACGCCCCCGGGCTGCAGGTAAACCCGTTGCACGGGAAGATGGGCATGCGGGGGTCCAGCACCGATGAGGTGGTGTTCCAGGATACGCCGGTGCCGGCCCAAAACCTTCTCGGAGAAGAAGGCCGGGGTTTCAACTATGCTATGGAAATCTTAGATTCCAGCCGGATAATCATTGCCGCCCAGTGCCTTGGCATCGGCCAATCGGCGCTGGAGGCGGCGATGCGTTACGCCCAGCAAAGGGAGACCTTCGGCAAGCCCATCGCCCAACACCAGGCAATCCAGTTCATGCTGGCGGACATGGCTACCGAGGTGCACGCGGCCCGGTTGGCCACCATGCACGCCGCCACTCTGAAGGATGACGGAGAGCCCTTCCTGGCGGAGGCGTCCATGGCCAAGCTGCTGGCCTCCGAAATGTGCGTCAACGTGTCGTCCAAAGCCATTCAGGTCCACGGTGGGATCGGCTACTTTCAGGAAACCGGCGTGGAGAGGATCTTCCGGGATGCAAGGGTAACCACCATATACGAAGGCACGTCTGAAATTCAGCGACTGGTCATCGCCCGGCAGGTGCTGGCGCAATACCCCCTGTGATGACAGGGCGGAGGACATACCAAGGCCGGGCCATGAATTCCGATGGTTTGTCTCGATGGTTGGTAAGGAGGAAAAGCGAGGGTGACCGAGACCTGCACCGTAAACTACATTGACCACGTGGGCGTAGCCGTGGAGGATATTGATGCCGCGTTGGAGTTCTTCCAGCAGGTGTTCGATACGCCTCCGGCGCGGGTGGAAGAACTGGCCGATCAGGGCGTGAAAGCGGCGTTAATCCAGGTGGGGCAGACCCGCCTGGAACTCTTGCAGCCAATTGCGCCCGATAGCGCCGTGGGGCGGTTTATCCAGAACCGGGGCCAGGGTTTACATCACCTTGCGTTAAACGTCTCCGGCATTCAGGAAAAGCTGGACGTGCTGGACCAAAGGGGTTTGCGCCTGGTGGACCGGCAACCCCGGCACGGCCTTTCCGGAAACATCGCCTTTGTGCATCCTTCCTCGGTTTTCGGGGTTCTTACCGAGTTGGTGGAGAGTTTCCAATGACCCAGCGAAGCAGACCTGCGCGAGTGCTGGTAGCCAAGCCCGGTTTGGACGGCCATGACCGCGGGGCCAAGGTGATAGCCCGGGCTCTGCGGGACGCCGGCATGGAGGTGATTTACACCGGGATCCGGCAGACACCCCAAATGATTGCCCAGGCGGCGTCACAAGAGGACGTGGACGTGCTGGGGCTAAGCATCCTTTCGGGGGCGCACATGGAGATACTGCCCGAACTGATGCAACTTCTGGAGCAGCAAGGCATGGCCGACGTGTCCGTGGTGGTGGGAGGCATCATCCCGGAATCAGACCGTCAACCGTTATTGGACCTCGGTATTGCGGGCGTGTTTGGCCCTGGAACATCCACCCGGGAAATTGTGGAATTCCTTGAGTCGCTCACCGCGAACAAGACTGAGGCGTGAATGCAGGCCTGCGCTGTCGTTGGATTCACGCCCCGGATTCATGTGTTAGGGTCGGTCCAATTGGGGGCCGGGACATGACGTGTTGCGCGGCGATGCACCATCCGGGAGCAGGCAAACTATCCCGAAGACCTAATGCGGCGGCCCGGAGACCTGATGCGGTGGTAGGTTGATGGCCGAACCAACGGCGCAACAGTGGCTGGACCTATATGGGGCATTCAGAGATTACTGCCAGGCAACCCCATGGGAGGGACTGGACGACACCAACGTCCTGGTCATTGAGCACCCGGCGGATCAGTATAGGGGCTACTGCGTGGTCATGGGCGGCAGCGGGTTGGAATATGGTCTGGCCGTCTTTATAGGTGAAGAGGGGTTGGCTGCTTATTGGGCCCTAACGGCGGGACCGGTAGATTCGGAGTCGCTGGCCTCATTGTATGAATTGAACGCCGTGTCGGCCATGCTCGCCGACCGGGAAGACCTCGAGAACCCGGACCGCGCCACGATTCGGGAGTTAGGCCTGAAATACAGGGGCCGGGGCAGTTGGCCCTTGTTTCGAAGAACCATCCCAGGTTACGTGCCGTGGTTTCTGGAGGCGGATGAAGCCGTCTTCCTGACCATGGCATTACGTTATGTGATTGACCTGGTCGAAAAAATACCGAGCGGCGAATTTGCCGGTTGTGCGGCAAGCGGCTTCGACTCGGCGCCGACCCGCGTCTTTCGTAACGGCGAATGGCTGGACCAGTGGGAACCCATTCCCACGGTGCAGCCTCCAGTGTCTATCCCCGACTACCCGGACTTGGGGCGGCTTCAACAGTTGATTCAGACGAACTCTATTCAAACCACTTCTAAGGGGAGATTGGTCTGGGAGTTGGGTATTTTCTATAATTGACGACCCTATGCAAGATGGGAGAGGAGAACGGGCCTACTTCCCGGAAATGACGCTTGCTGTGGAGCCGAATAACGGATTAGTCCTGGCTGTGGAGGTCAATGGTCCTGCACCATCGGCAGTTGAACGCCAGAACACGATTGCCGGCGTACTTGAGAAATCCGACATGTTGCCGGCCGAGATAATTGTCGATTCAGTGACTGTGGCCAATCTGGTGGAGACGATCACGCGCCATTTGGGCATCAAGCTCTCTGTGGGCCCAACACCGGCGTTGGACGCAGCGAAAGAAGAGGTGTTGTGGTTCGCCTAGAGGAACGCAACACCACGGTGTTCATACAACCCTATCAAGTGGTGGGAGTCGCTCCTCGGGGCGTTTTAAAACAATAACGAGAAACTCTCGCGTCGGGCCACTGCCTTGACAATGGGCCGAAGACGGCCTTTATAATTAGTATGGCTTTCAAACGGCGTGATTTATGCCGCCATTGCAATTTAACGTTGCACAGTTGTTGCTTGAACCTATCGGCTCCACTCGCGACTTTTCAGCCGAGTTGGACTACATAGAGGCGCAACAAAATCTTCTGAACGTCCATGGCGCCCAAGGTTCCGTTCATATGATACGGACCCATAGGGGAATCCTGGTTCAAGCCCTGTTTCACGCTCAGACGTCTCTCAACTGTGGACGGTGCCTGTCCGATTACATGTGGAATTCTTCTATGGATATCGAGGAAGAGTTTCTTCCCGAGTTCGACCTGCTCACCGGGCGCAGTGTCGACATCGAACCTGACGAGGACGCCCTATTCCACATCGACGGCGACCACATTTTGGACCTGACCGAGGCGCTTAGACAGTATGCCATTGCGGGCCAGCCGATGAAGCCCCTATGCAAAAAGGACTGCTCCGGGCTGTGCCATTCCTGCGGAGTCAACTTGAATCTGGAACGGTGCGCCTGCTCGGGCGACGCCATCGACCCTCGGTGGGGTGCACTGGCCTCTTTGACGTTCCACGATGACGATTAAAAATCAAAAATCTCTGAGATCATAAAGGACATTCACTATGGGCGCTTTACCCAAAAAAAAACTAACCAGGGCGCGCAAAGGCCGGCGGCTCAACTCACTGAAAATGCGGCCCATCCATGCCGCCTTCTGCCCCCGGTGCCGGACGGCAAAGATGCCTCACACGGTATGCCGGCAGTGCGGGTTTTACCGGGGCCGGTCGGTTCTTGGTGTGGAAGCCCAATAGAATCGAAAGAAAATCCAACAGAAATCGGTGTACAAAATATGCTCGGAGTCCTAAAATGCACCGAAAACCATCCGGGGCATCAATAGCCGGGCCAATGTATGGAGGATCTTACGCAAAATAGATTGTCGGGAAACCGAGCTTACGTTTTCCCGGGTCAAGGCTCCCAAAGCGTGGGAATGGGGCTTGAACTCTATAACTCCGTTCCTGCCGCCCGGGAGGTTTTTCAAGAGGCTGACGAAAGCCTGGGGTTCAACCTATCTCGAATCATCTTCCGGGGTCCTGAGGCCGATTTGCGGGACACCGTGAATTCCCAACCCGCTATCATGACCGTCAGCATGGCCTGCTATCGGGCATGGGAATCACAGTCAGACCACTCCGGCGGGACTGCAGCCCCGCCGATTTTTGTAGCTGGGCACAGCCTGGGAGAGTACACGTCCATGGTGGTCGCCGGAGTCACCAGCTTCGCTGAGGGTGTGCGGCTGGTCCGGGAACGGGGCCGGCTAATGCAGCAGGCGTCCGCCAACCGGCCAGGCGGAATGGCCGCGATCATCGGCCTTGATGAACGCGCCTTCGAGGATATCTGCGCCGAGACCGGCGTCGAAGTGGCAAACGTCAATTCCGCCGACCAAATAGTTATCAGTGGAGACAAGCTGGCGGTGGCCCAGGCCATGGACTTGGCCTCGGCCCGTGGGGCGAAAAAGACCATCGCGCTCCCGGTCAGCGGGGCGTTCCACTCGTCGTCAATGCGTTGGGCGCAGGAAGGCCTTCAGGAAGCGGTAGACGCGATCAACTTCAAAGACCCGACGGTCCCAATCGTGGCCAATTGCGATTGCGTACCTTTAACCGAGGGCAGTCAGGTCCGACAAGAACTGGTGGATGGCCTATGCCGCTGCGTCCAATGGAACAACTCGGTGCGCTACATGGTGGAGTCAGGGGTCTCTGAGTTCGTGGAATTTGGCTCCGGCAACGTGCTTTCCGGTTTGATACGCCGAATTGACCGCGGTGTTAAAGCCACCTGCGTTTCTAGCCCTGGATCCATTGCTAAAATGGCTGAAGCTGGCAAGTAACACCTGGATGCGTCGTCCGGTTGGGCGGCGAGAAATTGGCGTATGCCAGAGTTGAAGACAGCCGACCCAAGACGGCAAGCCCGGATGGCGGTGCTTCAGTCCCTCTTCGCCTTGGACATCAAGGATGTTGACGGGCATTCCTGTCTGGACTGGCTTGCTCAAGAGAACAGCCTCCCGGAAAAAGCAGCCGACTTTGCCAATTTGCTTCTTGACGGCGTCTGCGGGCGGCGTCCGTCGCTTGATGAGGTGACCCAGCGCTATGCGCCGGCTTGGCCCGTGTCTCAGCTGGCTTCGGTGGACCGTAATATATTGAGGATTGCCCTGTTCGAACTATTGCATAATCCCGAAACTCCCAGAAAAACAGCAATAAATGAAGCAGTGGAACTAGCCAAAACCTTTGGCAGTGACAGTTCCGCCAAATTCGTCAATGGGGTGCTGGGTTCAGTCATGTCGGGGCTAGAAACCGGAGAATTAACGGCGGACGGCGCCGCTCCGGAAGGGGGATAATAGCGTGCCCACAGTTTATGATCGCGTAAAAACTATTGTTGTCGACAAGCTTGGGGTTGAGGAATCCGAAGTGGAAGAAGACTCCTCTTTTGTCGAAAACCTCAAGGCGGATTCACTTGACCTGGTGGAACTTATCATGGCCTTTGAGGAAGAGTTTTCCACCGACGATGCGCCGGTGGAGATTTCCGACGAGGACGCCGGCAACATTTTCACCGTAAAGGATGCGGTGGTCTTCCTCAAAAACCAGGGCGTCCAAGATACCGATACCTAAAGCCACCGGGACCCGGTTGTTGCCATCCCTCACTCGAGATCAGTGAGGGGTCCGATTTACCTTCACGGCAGATTTTCTCAAGCGAAGAACCCTCGGGCGGCGTTGCGGCCCATCTCGCGGCATCCATACCGGTGATCCCGACGCTTAGGTTCCGCGGGTAGCCGCATTGGCCGGGAGTCCTTCCGAGCCTTGAGGCTCCATCGTCTTGAAGGGAGGAAGGGCCTGCATGGAAACTCTGGAAGAGGTAGCCTCACAGGTCAGGCAGTGCACCCTATGCCAGCTTTCTCAAGGCCGCAACAATGCGGTGCCGGGCGAGGGATCCGCCCAGTCTGAGGTAATGTTCATAGGGGAGGGCCCCGGGTTTCATGAGGACCGGTTAGGTCGCCCGTTCGTTGGCCCCGCCGGCCACTTCCTGGATGAGCTATTAGCCTCCATTGGGCTCAAGCGGGAGCATGTGTTTGTAGCCAACATGATCAAATGCCGGCCGCCCCAAAACCGGGACCCTCTTCCCGAGGAGATGAAGGCCTGCGCCAAGTACCTGGACCGCCAAATAGAGCTAATCAACCCAAAGTTGATAGTGACCCTCGGCAGGTTCTCCCTGGGGCGGTTCTTCCCCGGAGAGAGTATCAGCCGGGCCAGGGGCAAACTCAGGGAGAAAGACGGCCGTTGGGTTTACCCGGTGATGCACCCGGCCGCGGCCCTGCACCGGCAAGAAAACAGGTCAACCATCGTCAACGATTTTAAGGCTATTCCGGAGCTATTGGTAAAGTTGGTGCGGCCCCAACCAGTAGACCCGGCGCAAAACGCGGTGGGCAACCCGGCAGCGGCCGGAGCCCCTCTGGGGAAGGAAACCCCGGAACCCCAGCAACTTTCACTGTTCGGTTCCTAATCTTTACAAAGGTGTTTAACGCAATTTGATTCCTAATCTTCGAATCATTCCACTAGGCGGGCTGGGTGAAATCGGCAAGAACATGATGGCCATAGAGTGCGGCGACGATATCATCGTTGTCGACTGCGGCGTTCAGTTTCCCGACGACAACATGCCCGGTGTAGACCTGATCATTCCCGACGTGTCTTATTTGCAAGAGCGGTCGGAAAAAGTGCGTGGGATCCTGATCACCCACGGCCACGAGGACCACATCGGGGCGCTTCCTTTCGTTCTCCCGGAACTTAAAGCGCCCGTGTTCGCCCCCAGGCTGGCATACGGGCTTATTTCCGCCAAGCTGAAGGAGCATAAAGCGGCGACCGGGGCCCGAGTGGAAGATATAGAGCCCGGGCGAGCCTACCGGTTTGGCGAAAATTTCCAGGTTACCTGGTTTCGCGTCTGCCACAGTATCCCCGACGCCATGGGGATGGCCATCGAAACCCCGGCGGGAGTCATCATACATACCGGCGATTTCAAGATCGACCACACGCCGGTGGATGGCAGGACCATGGACCTGGCTGCTTTGGCCCACTGGGGGACTCAAGGGGTCCTGTTGCTCCTTTCCGACTCCACGTACGCCGAGGTGCCGGGGTACACCACCTCTGAAAAGGATGTGGGAGCGGCATTGGACGCGGCCATCCGCGACGCTCCCGGCAGAGTGATGGTGGCGACCTTCGCCTCTCTGATTTCCCGGATCCAGCAGGTGGTGGATGCCGCCGTCAAATACAACCGAAAAGTCAGCATAGTCGGCCGCAGCATGGTCGATAGCGTGGCCGCGGCGGCAGAGCTGGGCTACATCAAGATGCCCCCGGACACTTTGGTGCCCCTGAACCGGAGCCGGAGCCTGCCCCCGGAAGAAGTCGTGCTTATGACCACCGGCAGCCAGGGGGAACCGACTTCGGCCCTGGTGCGCATCGCCAATCAAAACCACCGGGACGTCCGGGTGGTTGCCGGCGACACGGTCATTGTTTCAGCGACCCCTATACCCGGGAATGAGTTGGGTGTCAGCCGGACTATAGATAACCTCTTGCGCCAGGGAGCCACCGTCCTCTACGACCGCATCGCCCTGGTGCACGTCCACGGCCACGCCAGCCAGGAAGAACTCAAGATGGTGTTGAGCCTGGTGCGGCCCCGCTATTTCGTGCCGGTCCATGGCGAGTACCGCCACCTGATGGCCCACGCGCAGTTGGCGTGGGACTTGGGAATGGGACAGGACGGCATCTTTGTCCTGGAAGACGGGGATGTGTTGCAGTTTTCCGAGAACGGAGCAGAGGTGGTTGAATCGATTTCTGCCGGGCCGATTTACATCGACGGTCTCAGCACGCGGGACCAGACCAGCGAGGTGCTCAGCCAGCGTAAAGCGCTGTCCAAAGACGGCGTGGTGGTAATCCTGGTGGCCGAGGACAAAGACACCGGGCAGTTCATCTCGGAGCCCAAGGCATTTGCCAGCGGTTTTATGGACGCCTCTGAGACGGGCGATCTGTTCAGTGAGTTGACCGCCTCTTTGGCCAGCGAGCTGAAACATTGGGACCGTCCCGCCGGGGAAACCGAGGAGCTGAAGTCCAAAGTTAAAGAAACTGCCCGCAAATTCCTAGTCAAAGAAACCCGCCGGAGCCCTATCATTATTCCTGTAGTGTTGGAAGCCCGGTAATCCCCAGGTTTCCATGCCAATGCTTGTAATGATGGGAAGTAGCTCATGGCGCCGTTCCAAGAGAATTCCAGGTCACGACTCCGATACGTTGCCGACCCTCTTGTTCTGCTAGCCCTGACGGGGGCGGGCCTGTCGGTTTGGCTCTATCAACCGGCCAATGACTGGGCCATCACCACACTGGGCTATGGCTGGGCGCCCGTATCCGCATGGGTGGCTGCGCTAGCCCTGACGCTTCGTTTCCGCCCCGGGCTTCTGACCCGCTCCTGGCGTTGGTGGGGAATTGCCGCCGGCGCCGTGGCTGCCTCGCTGGGCCTGCTGTCTTTGTTCCATCCGCAGCTCGGCTTGTTGGCCCAGGCCAGCTATGGCGGGAGTTGGGGGACCGCTCTGGGCGGCGCGCCCCTGACATTGGCCATCGCTAAAATCGCCGCAATATCGGTCATTACGCCGCTGGTTTTCTTCCCCCGGTCGGTGGTCGTCTACTACGCCAAGGCCCTGAGCATTGCGTGGAGCGGCCTGACGATAACCTGGTCGGGTCTTTGCACAGGGGTCAGCCGGACGTTCGGTGCGGTACGCCGGATGAAGCCGGGCAGCCTGTTTCGCAATTGGTTGGGAGCCCGCCAACCAGCCGCGGTCGACTCCCCTTCCGAGGAGGAATTCCTCCCCGACGAGGATGAAGAGCAAGTCCCCGTCCCGCACTACGACGAAGATCAGATCCGAGTTCCGGATTTCGATGCGGGCACGGCCGCCCCGGTCCGGGACCCATCCGGTCTTAAACCGGCGGGCAAAGCCGGGCTCAGTTGGATTCTGCCTTCCATTGAGTTGCTTTCCCCCGCCGAACCTCGGGACAAGGATGCGTCTGCCCTGGAGGACATGGCCAGACTGGTTGAGAGCACCCTGGGGGAGCACGGCGTCAACGTGGCCGTCAATAATATTAAACCCGGGCCGAGAATTGTCAGGTTCGGCCTGGTCCCCGGATGGGTCTCCAAGAGAGGAGGCGGCCAGAGGAATGGCGCCGATGCTGCCGCGGGCCCGGAAAACGGAGACGGCGGCCGGGTGAAAGTGCAGAGTATCCTGGCCCTGGAGAAGGACCTCGCCCTGGCCCTGAAAACGCCGTACCTACGGCTGGAAGCGCCGGTTCCCGGAGAAGCCCTGGTGGGCATCGAGGTGCCCAACCCTTCACCCAGCCGGGTAATGTTGAGAGAGGTTATGGAGAGCGCCCCGTTTAAAAAAGTGGCTGCTGCCGGAGGCCTTCCGATAGCCATGGGCCAGGATACCGGGGGCGCCCCCGTGGTGATGGACCTGGCAAGCTTGCCCCACCTGATGATCGCGGGCTCCACCGGCAGCGGTAAGAGCGTGTGCATCAATTCCATAGTGGCGTCTTTGTTGCTGACCCATCCGCCCGACCAACTCCGCATGATGATGGTGGACCCAAAGCGGGTGGAGCTGACGCCGTTCAACCGGATTCCCCACCTGGTCACCCCGGTAATCGTGGATGTCAACGAGGTCAACGACGCGCTGCTGGCCCTGGTGCGGGAAATGATGCGCCGCTACCAGAAAATGGAAGAAATGGGGGTCCGTAATATCTCAGGGTACCGGGCCAAGACCGACGACCCCATGCCCTACTTGGTGTTGTTTGTGGATGAACTTGCCGACCTGATTATGTCCGGCGGTCTTGAGGTGGAGCCTAACCTGATTCGCCTGGCACAATTGGGCCGGGCCTCCGGGATACACCTGGTGCTGGCGACCCAGCGCCCTTCGGTCAAGGTGATGACCGGCTTGCTGAAAGCAAACATTGTGCCCCGGGTGGCATTCGCCGTGGCTTCCAACACCGACTCCCGGGTCATTTTGGATACCGCTGGAGCGGAGAAATTGCTGGGCAAGGGCGACATGCTGTTGTTGAACAACGATTCACCCAAACCCCGGCGGGTCCAGGGCACTTTGGTTTACGACGAAGAAATCGACCGGTTCGTTGAATTCTGGGCGAATCAGAACGGGCCGCCCCTTCCTGAATTCTCAATGCAGATAGATGATGAGGATGAGAACGGATACGGAGAAGACACGATGCTGGACCAGGCCAGGGAGTACGCTATACGCAACCCCCACATGTCTGCGTCCTACCTGGAACGGCGTCTGAGAGTCGGCCGCAGCCGGGCCGACCAACTGCTAGAGGCCCTGGCCGACGAAGGGTTGGTTATCCCGGCGTAAATCTGGGAGGTGGGCCGGGCGTCAATGCTGGGCCTCGGCTCTTCCCGATGCGGTGTTCCTTTGGTATCATGGGCCACGGGCTTCCCCGGACCCGTTGGGACATGATTGACTCCTTTTGCTGATTGACCTCCACACCCATTCTTATCCCCAGTCCGACGATGCATTCATGGCGGTGGATGAGCTTATAGACACCGCCAGGTCCCGGGGTCTTGATGGGGTTTGCCTTACCGACCATGATCGGTTTTGGTCCGAGAACGAGACCCGCGAGCTGTCCAAGAAGCACCAATTCCTGGTCCTGTCCGGTTCCGAGATCAATACCGATGCCGGACACGTGCTGGTGTTCGGCTTGGACGAGTACGTGTTCGGTCTTCACAAACCAGACTTTTTGCACGAGAAGGTGGTCCGGCGTGGGGGGGTAATGGTGGCGGCGCATCCCCATCGCCGTCGTTTCCTCGAGGACCCCGGCCACGTGCCCGAGATGCGGGAGGAGATGCTGGAGACTGCCACCAGGGACCGGATTTTCCAGATGTGCCAGGCCGTGGAAGGGCTGAACGGGCGAGCGACGCCGGTACAAAACAGTTTTTCCCATGACCTCACCTTACGCCTTGGGGCGAAAATGGCCGCTGGGAGCGATGCCCATCGGCCCCACCAGTTGGGGACCGCGGCCACGATGTTTGAACGCAAAATAACCGATCTTGATGGGTTGATTGAAGAGTTGAAAGCGGGGAGGTTCCGGGCGATGGACCTCACCAACGGGCACAGTGAAATCCCGACCGGAGTGAACGGGGGTCCTAGTGGTTGAAGCCCTTAGAATCAGCGACCTTCACGTCCGCTACAGAGCCGTTGAGGGCGACGTAAAAGCGCTCAATGGTGTCAACTTGGTCCAGGAAAAGGGGGAGATCTATTGCCTGGTCGGGGAGAGCGGATCAGGCAAGAGCACCCTGGCCCTGGCCGTCATGGGACTTTTGCCGCGGTCGGCGTCGGTCCTACAGGGCAGCATCGTGGTTGACGGTGTCGACCTGTTGACCGCCAGCGATGATTACATGAGGGACCTGCGGGGCAACGACATTTCTATGGTTTTTCAGGATGCCCAGTCGGCGTTAAACCCGGTCCACCTGGTGGGCCCGCAGCTTGAAGAGGTGATTCTGGCCCATAGCGACGTGACGGCCCGGACCGCCAACCGGATGGCGCAGGAGATACTCCGGGAGATGGGGTTGCCCGACCCCAGGCGGATCATGGGTTCCTACCCCTTCAGCCTCAGCGGGGGCATGTGCCAGCGGATCATGCTGGCCATCGCTTTGGTCTTGAGCCCCAAGCTGCTGATTGCCGATGAACCAACCAGCGGCCTGGACGTGACGTTACAGGCGGAAATTCTGGAAAGGCTGAAGAAACTCTGCGTTGAGCAGCACTCTTCAATCTTGTTGATTACTCACGACATGGGCGTGGTAGCCCACGTGGCCAAAAGCGTGGGCGTGCTTTATGCGGGAACCATGGTGGAGTCGGCCCCGGTGGTCCCGGTATTCAAAGAGCCCCAGCACCCCTATACCTGGTCACTGCTTCAGTCCTTGCCCCGGCTGGATAAACCGGACCACGAGATTCAACCCCTGCGAGGCGCTCCTCCGGACCTGGTGAACCTTTCCGAAGAATGCCCCTTTGTGCCCCGTTGTAGCAAAGCGCTGGCACGGTGCCGCGTAGACCCCGTGCCGGAAATGAACGAGGTGAGCCCGGGTCACTCGGTCGCTTGTTACAACCCCGTGATGCCGTCGGAACTTAACTGAACCGGGCGAGTTCC
The DNA here is from genome assembly GCA_963663135.2 of Dehalococcoidia bacterium. Lineage (GTDB taxonomy): Bacteria > Chloroflexota > Dehalococcoidia > Lucifugimonadales > UBA3495 > Io17-Chloro-G2. Next base: position 76,774 of record CAXXRM010000004.1, read on the forward strand.
GGTTGAGATCATGCCTGGTCGGCGGGCCCGGCTACCAGCATTGCCAGGGCGACGTCGGGGTCCAGACGCCCTTGCTTGATCGATAGGTCCGTTTCCAGCAACTGTTGGTACCGCCAGGTAATGTCGCTCCAGGTATGCTTTCTCGCTTGGTCCATGGTTTTCCGAATGACGAATTGGGAGGTAGAGCCCAACTGCTCTACCAACGCCCTTTGGTCTAACCGCTGGTCAATGGCGTCTCTGGCTAGCGCGAGCAGGCGCAGTTGCCGCTCCACCATGGCGATGATGTATGAGGGGTCGCGCCCGTCCTGCCTTATCTGGTGCAGGAGGTGCAGGGCTTGACCCTGCCGGCCCTCGACTATGGCGTCCACCGCCGCGAATATATTCGCCTCCCTGGCGTGGGACACCAGGGCAGTTACGTCGGATTCCTCAACGGTGCGGCCCCAGCAGTAGAGGGAGAGCTTCTCCAATTCCTGATCCAGCGTCCGCAAGTCGTTTCCCACCTGATCGGCCAGGTTGGCAATGGCCGGCGGGCTTAGAGACGCGCCCTTTTCCTGGGCGGCAGTCTTGATCCACCGGGCCAGAGATTCTCCCGCGGGGGCCTGCAGGTTCTGGACCTGAGCCAACGGCTTCAGGGTCTGAAGTATGGAGTTGCTTTCCGAGACCGGGCCGTCGACGAAGATCAAAAGCGTGGTTTCGGGAATGCCGGAGACGGCCTGCTCCAACTGGTCCCGCGGGTCGGAAGATTGGGTCTGGCTGCTTCCCGCGTCGGAAGCGCGGGTGCGCCTTTGACCGGTGGGCCTCCGGGTGCGGCGGCCCTGGCGAGAACCTTCTGCGGTGGCCAGCAAACCTTCCACCACCACCAGCCTGGCAATGTCCAGGAAAGGAGCGGCGGCGCAGACCTCCAACAGCTGGGCCGGAGCCAGGTTGCCGCCGGCCAATCGATGACGGTTGGCGTCCAGCAAGTCACCCACGCTGCGCTCCAGTTTGCGCAGTTCTTGGGATACCAAAAAAGTGTCGCCGTACAATAGGTGTACAGGCAAGGCGTTGCTTCCCGGGACGTATTCTTGAGGGATGCCAATGGACAACGAGCAGGGATTAGTTGGGTGCACTGTGATTATAGCATTCTGCTTGGGACCCCGGCCTGGACCCGTCAATTGTAACTGGTCAGACTTGGTGAGTTGAATTGGCCGAATGCCGGTTGATAATCCTGGGGTTGAGCGTTAGCGGAGAGGACTAACCCAGATGTCCGGCGGTCAGACACTTGGGTGCATTCAAGCCCGCACGGTACCCGTTACGAACAAATTTCGAAACCCTCGGACCCGCCCAAGTTCCAGAGGAACCACCCTAAACGGCGAAGAAAGAGGTAAACTCGGAGGAAGCACGAGAAAGGCGTGTCCTGTTCTATTTTCGGGTAGTGAAGATGCCCTGCCGAGGACCTGCCACCTAACGGAAGCAAGGTCATGGCGAAGAATCGTGACGGTCAGCAGGTAAGTGTCGATGATGTGGTGGCCTGCCCGGTAGGCGCATTCGCCGGTGCAGGTCAAGGCACAGTTGTGAGAGACTTGGAAGGGGCAAGGGCTGGCTATTGGCGGAACCGCAATAGTTTTCCGGTTCTCGCTTTTGTCGGAGTTCCTGCTGTTGCGGTGAGTGGGTGGCCTTCGGGGCTTATAAGGTGGCCAAGGCACTCAAGAATGAGAATACAGCCATCGCAGGGCCGGGGTATCAACCTGATGGGTGCCAGTCGAAGCGGACGCCGAGATCGTCCAGCATCTCAAATGTGTCCATAGGGGTAACACCGAACTGGTCGCAGACATTGGGTATGGGTACTCTTCTCCTTGCATTCTGCTGGTATGCCTCAAGAGTAACGAGTATCACGTTATGCGACATAGCATAGGCTACGAGCCAGCCGTCAGCACCTTGGGAAAACTCGTACTTGGCTTGGGGGGAAAACTGGGCGTTGCCATTGACCCAAGCCATTACTTCTTGATAGGCGGCAATTACTGGCGCTTCTGAGGTCGGGACAAACATCTCTGCCGGTGCGTCTTGCACCCAATCTGATAGCTCGTCCCCATATCCAACGAGTTCGTCATGTACGCGGTCGATGCTTAGTATCTGTCCCGAATGAACGTGGTGAATTAGACAATTCCAGAAACCAGGGCATAGATTCAGAGGATAATAACTACGGTGGGCGGTTATGAATACATTGGTATCCGGCACAAATATTCGTCGGGGTTGGCTGTTCACAGCCGCATTCCCATTCTTCCTGGCATGCTGGCAAAGCTGTCCCCTTCAGGTCAGCGAGTCTGTACGCCTCCCGGTGTAGCAAACGGCCTTCTTTCACCGCACGCGCCACCGCTATACCGAATCGTCTGCCTAGCCGCACATTTTGATTGTTCCAGAAGTTGCCTCCACTAGTGCGGCTGTCTTTTTGTCGGCGTTCATCCGCAAGATACTTGGCGTAAAACTGAAAGTAGGCTTCCTTGTTTATCAAACCAAGATCAAACGTCCTGCGTGCTGCAACTATGACGCTGACTTTAAATTTGCGGGCTATCTTCTGGTATGGCTCTTCGTCTTTTTCTACAGTTTCCCACATCTCTTCCAAGACGGCGTGGGGAACGAGAAATTCGGCGGCAATGTTGTTACAAAGGCCTTCGGTCGCGTGGCCCGATGGGAGCAGCGCTTCAAAATTGGACACACCCTCCGCGCCTATGAAGATATGAGCTAACTCATGGGCTATGGTGAACATTTGCGCCGAGGTATAGTCAGCGTTGTTGATGAAAATCAACGGCGCGTATTCGTCAATCAGGGCGAAACCCCGGAATTCGTCTGGGTCCAGTTTCCGATGGGTGTTATTGCCCACTATTCCGTTAATGAATACCAACACCCCAACTTCTTCGATACGGTTTCTGAGGAATCGTAGGGCGGCGTCCCACGTGGTATTACCAGAAGCCCAGTCTGGATCGAGAGTAAGGGCTTCGCGCATACCGTCGGCTACGTCTTCAAAGTCCGTGTTGTCCCTGAATGCGCCCACGAATTCCAGTGGATCGGCTTCATCAATCAGCAATTCCTCCCGCATCCAATCCTGACGACGCTGCATTTGATAAATCGTGTCCAGCAGGTTAGGGCTGGGACGGGTTATTGGATGGTCGCCGATGGTGCGGAAATCTGCTATCGGCAAGCTGTCGTCCGCTGGCTGGTCCAGATAAATATACCCCTCCGGCGTGTATGTACCCTGTGCGAGTTTGCGTACTTGAGCCGTGCTGATTTCGCCGGAGCGCTCCCATTCTAGGACCCGCTCCAGCTTGACTTGCATTTTCTTGGCGAGTTCGTCCTCGCTCAGGCCCGCCCGCTGCCTCGCCCAGCGCAACACACCAGGCTGCAATTTTAATTTCAGACTTCGCTCTGCCATTGCCGCATCATACTATACCCATACCCGCGTCGCATCTCGCTCGGCTACTACGGCAGGGTCGTTCAATTGCCATTAAGCCTCCCGGCAGTCTCGACGCAACGGAAATCCGAACCCTTTTCCCTATTCGACCTGATGCGGGTTTGCAGGAATAGTCCAGGTGGGATGTCCGACTGTCCACCCAGCATGTCTTAGCTGGCATAACCTCCCTGGTGCATGACGGAGGACAATTAAAAGGGCACGGTACCCGTTACCCCCGCGGTAGCGGCGTGGGGGGTAATGTGAAATAATGACCGCAGCTTTAGCTTTGGATTCTTTCCGGTTGCCGGTTGGAACCAAGGCGGCAAGCCTTTGCGGAGTGATGTTATGAGGTTCGGGCTCTTTTCCCATATCCCATGGCCGGAAGGGATCGATCCCAAACAGGTGTTGGAACAGACCGCCGAAGAGATCGCGACCGGCGAGGAGTTGGGTTTCGTTGGGGCCTGGTTGGCGGAGCACCACTTCACCCGGTACGGCCTTGGCGCGTCTTCCCTGCTGTTTGCCGCCCACGTGGCCGCTCAGACCAAGACAATTCGACTGGGGACCGCGGTCTTGGTCCCGGCTTTGCATCACCCTATAAGGTTGGCTGAAGAGGCTGCTACGCTGGACGTGGTCAGCAACGGCCGGTTTGACGCCGGGTTCGGACGCGGCGCGTCGGGGTACGAATACCGGGGTTATGGCGTTGACCGTGGAGAAAGCCAGGAGCGGTTTCAGGAAACTATCAGCGTCGTCCAGGGGCTGTGGACGACACCCGGGTTCACGTTCCACGGGGACCATTTTGACATTGAGGAGACGAATCTGGTGCCCTTGCCGCTGCAAAAACCGCATCCGCCTATTTACATTGCGGCCACCAGGACTCCGGAAACCCTGCAGTACGTGGTCTCCACCGGCCATCCTCTGATGCTGGGCGTGGTCCTGGACACCGACGATGCCCTGGACCTTTGCCATCGCTTTGTCGCAGCGTCCCGGGAAGCGGGGCACAATGTACCGATGTCGGCCATCCCCTTCTCCAGGTATTTCTACGTGGGAGAAACCGAAGAGCAGGCGCGCAAGGACACCGAAGAGGCCTTGAACTGGACCATGGACATGAACCAATTCAGGCGCACTTTTGACGTGGGCAGTGAGGTCTACCATCGGCTGCAAGATTGGCGGCAGACCCGCACTGAATTCCCACCCAGCTACGAAGACTTGTTCCAGCGGAGGGCTTTCATAGGCTCCCCCGAGCAATGCGTTGCTAAAATCAAGGAAGTGGAAAGCCAGGGTATCGATTACTTCCTGTGCAATTTTTCCTTTGGCGGCATGAAACAAAGCAATGTGCTGCGGTCCATGAAGCTGTTTGCGGAAGAGGTAATGCCACACTTTACCTAGGTTGCCGACGGCGGACCCATATATCCCTTGACGGTCCCGTTAATTGGGTGGGCCGTTCATATTATGTCCAAGCGAACTCCTGCTGAATTGATAACGCACGGTCGACTCTTTCCTTTGACCGGGAGGGGCACCGTGGAGGACCTAAAATGGCCACCATCGCGGAGCGTCTCAGCTCCTTCTCTACTTCTTTACGCTATCAGGACCTGCCCGCAGAGGTTGTGAAACAAACCAAACGAATGATCATCGACACTTTGGGATGCGCCTTCGGCGGCTATGCCGGAGAGCCCAGCAAACTGGCCAGAGATTTGGCCGCCACTGTGTCAAGCACCCAACCGGCTACCGTCCTGGGCAGCGGCTTGCCGACCAGTCCGGATCTGGCGGCATTCGCCAACGGCGTGATGATTCGCTACCTGGATTTCAATGACGGGTACACCAGCAAGGAATCCGGCCATCCCAGCGACAGCATAGCGGCTACTTTGGCGGCTACCGAGGTTGCTCGGGCGGGCGGGCAACGCCTGATTGCATCGACCCTGGTGGCGTACGAGGTGTTTTGCCGGATCTGCGACGCCGCGGATCTCAAACCCAGGGGCTTTGACCACGTGACGGTAGGTTGTATCGCCAGCACAGTTGGGGCGGCCAAAGGATTGGGGCTGTCCGAAGAGCAGACCTGCCAGGCAGTGAATATGGCTGTTGCCGGCAATCTGGCGTTGCACCAGACCCGCATCGGCGACGTTTCCATGTGGAAGGGCTGCGCCTACGCCAACGCCAGCCGAAACGCCGTGTTTACTTCGTTATTGGCCAGGCGGGGATTGTCCGGCCCGGCGCCGATTTTTGAGGGACCCGGCGGCTATTTCAAGGCGGTTAGCGGCGGCGCTTTTGATCTTGAGCCCTTCGGAGGAGAGGGCCGGCCTTATAAGATTATGGAGTGCAGCATCAAACGTTATCCCCTGGGCCAGTATTCCCAAACGGTGGTCCAAGCAGCCCTGGAACTGCGCCGCCGGATTGCGGATGTCAGGGACATTGTTGAAGTCAACATTGAGACCCTGGAGCAGGCGGTCAATATTATGGCCGGGGACCCGGAGAAGTGGAGGCCCGCAAACCGGGAGACGGCGGACCATTCCATGCCATACACGGTGGGCGTGGCGCTGACCCACGGATCGGTGGAAGAGCGGCATTTCGACCCGGTATACCTGGGCGATGAGGACTTGTTGGAACTCGTGGGCCGGGTCAAAGTCAAGGTCTCGGAAGAAGCAAACCGGCGGGCGCCGGAGGCAATGCTGTGCCGCCTGGAGGTGGTGATGGCATCGGGCGAGCGGTTTTCTTCCGAGGTGGCCTACCACAAGGGCCACTACAAAGACCCGCTCTCCGATGCCGAGGTCAGCGAGAAATTCCGGCGCCAGTGCCGCGGGTTTTTGTCCGAAGCTCGCACCAATGCTCTTTTGGACCGGCTGTGGCGGCTGGAAACCGTGGAAGAGATGGCGGATATCCTCCGGCTGGCCAAAGTTTAGCCGGCCCGGACCAACTCCCACCGCCGGGCCTGTTGGGTGCTCCGGCCAGAGGCCGCGCCATCAACCCGCGGGGTCGGGATAGTTGCCGGAGTGGTCTTCGAAAGCGCCGGAGGCGGGGAAGATTTGTTGGTACAGCCCCCGGGCCCGCTGCCGGATATGGGGCGCCGCTGCCTCGCGGAGCTTGCTGGGACGGGCTCGTTGGGCCAGGTACATTTCGCTCTCCAGCGGTGAGGCGTCCTCCAGTTCCCAGATACACAGGTACTGCAAAACCCCTTCACCCTCCTGCAGCTTGAACCGGCGGGCGCTGACGTAGCCAGGTATTTCCAAGCGCTCGGGCAGGTGTTCGTCGTTGTACCACCGGTTGAACGCTTCCTCGTGCCCTTGGTCCACCTCCATCATCACAACCAGAATCGTGCCGCCGACGTGCTGGCTGGGATACTGGTCTGACGCCCGTTCCTTAGATGCTGTCATAAGTGTTCCTCCCTATCATTAACACAACCGGACCCGGAACATAACCGGATCCGGCGAGGCGGCGCCCCTATCGCCGAGGCGGTGTTGGAGCAACCGGCGGGAGCTTCCCGCCAAGGCTGGGAGACTTGCCGCCGTGGGTCGTGCCCCCATGCCGCAGCGCGTCTGCTGAGGCAGAATATGGGTTCCAGTAATAACATTTATGCAGCTATTCGGCGGCTTGTGCGTGGGTAGCGGGTAGTATAACATTGGGAAGGTTTGGGTCCGCTCCAGGGGTCGCATTGGGCTTCTATCTATGGGGGTTTGCCACGGGAGTGCGATGAATCAGCAGGTCCGGTTTAAAGTCAACGGCGACGACTATGAGTTGGAAATCCCCGCGCGCCGCCTATTGGTGGATTGCCTGCGGTTTGATCTTGGATTGACCGGCGCCAAAGAGGGTTGCAGCGTGGGTGTGTGCGGCGCTTGCACCGTTTTGGTTGACGGGGAGATGTATGCGTCTTGCATCACCCTGGCCGCGGCGGTGGACGGCGCTGAAATCACCACCGTTGAAGGCATTGCCCAGGAGGGGCGGTTGCATCCGGTACAGCAGGCGTTTATCGACAATGGCGGGTTCCAGTGCGGAATTTGCACTCCGGGCCAGGTGGTGGCCGCAAAAGCGCTGTTGGACCAGAACCCCGATCCCAGCGAGGAAGAAATCAAGGCGTGGATGATGGGTAACCTGTGCCGGTGCACCGGGTACTACGGAATCCTGAATTCCATTGTTGAGGCTGCCCGCTCGGCCAAAGGCGCCGCCGCGTGAACGATTTCGAGTTTCATAGTCCCACCAGCTTGGCGGAAGCATTCGACTTAATGGACCGCTACGGGGACGACGGCCGGGTGATGGCTGGCGGGACCGGGCTGGTGCTGCAAATGAAGCAGCGGTTGTCCCAACCGGGGCACGTGATCGGCCTGAAGAAGATTCCGGGTCTAGACTCTATCAAATCCGAGTCCACCGGCAACGACGGCCCGGTTGAGGTTGGCGCCCTGTGCACCCACCGGCGGCTGGAGATTAACCCGGTGATGCGCCAACGTTTCCCCTTGGTGGTCCAAACCTACGAACACGTGGCCACCACGCGGATTCGCTCCATGGCCACTGTCGGCGGCGGCTTGGTTCACGGCGATCCCAACGAAGACCCACCGCCAACGCTCATTGCCTTGGGGGCATCGGTGGAGCTGACATCCGCCAACGGTAGCCGGGTAGTGCCCGTGGAGGACCTGTTCCTGGACTACTACGAAACCGACGTACAGCCGGGAGAAATCTTGACCAGCGTGACGATACCTCCGATGCCGGCCGCATCGGGGGGTGTCTACCTGAAGTTTCTCCCCAAGACCGCCGACGACTACGGCACGGTGTCGGTGGCCGCAATCGTGACGCCGGATGAAAACAACCTGTGCCGGGACGTGAAGATTGTCCTGGGCTCGGTGGGCATGACTCCCGTTCATGCCACCGGCGCCGAGGAGATCCTCAGAGGCCGGCCTTTGACCGAGGAAAATATCGCCGCCTGCGCCGCCGCAGTAAAAGATGCGGTGGACCCGTTGGATGATTTCAGGGGGTCCGAGGACTACAAAAGGGAGATGGCCGAAGTCTTCACCCGGCGGGCCATTCGGCAGGCGGTGGCGGGAGCTTCCTAGGCCCGGCCAAAACGCCCATGAGATTGGAGAATAGCTGCCTGATTCCCACCGACCCGGCAACCGCTTGGGACCTTATCATGGATATTCCCGCGGCCGCCGTATGTGTTCCGGGCCTCAAGGAGATAACTCCCGAGGGGGAAGGCCGTTATGCGGCCTCCCTGCAGGCGCGGGTGGGCCCCATGAGCCTCAACTTTTCCGGGACGGTGTCGGTGCTGGAATCGGATTCGACCCTCCGGGAAGCCAGGGTTCTTGTAGAGGCATCCGATCGCCGAGTGGGCGGGTCCATCAAGGCCGATATGACGATTACCGTGACGGAACATGAGCCCGGACAGACCCGCCTGGGCATAGTGACCGAGACCGCTTTCATGGGCAAGCTGGGTGAATTGGGCCAACCCTTGATGCATCGCAAAGCCAGGACTACCGTCGAGGAGTTTGCCAAAAACTTGGCGCGGTCTATTCAGCGCCAAATCGGAGAGTAAAACCATCTGCCGGTTGACCCTTAACCGCACCGACGCCTCCAATGGCCTGGCTTTTCAACCTGCCGCCCCCTTGAGTCTATCCCGGGGCTCCCGGTCCGGCCAATGGCTATAAGCGCCGCCCCAGGGCTGCTGAGGAGCGGCCCCCCATTTTCCCTTCCGGGGGTTCCGCGCCCGGGACTGAACGCGTACCGAATATCCCCAATCCGTTCTAACAGTGGGCGGCGGGGGCCGGAGCGGGCTCGATGCTCCGACCGGTCTGGGCGGGAACGGGTTTGTCGGGTTGCGGTGAGCTTGTCGTTCCACTCTCAAGGATGGCTCAACATGCTGGGGTCTTGCGTCACCACACCGCCGGCAGCCAAGGTCCGTAATAACTTGGCGTGGTTTTGGCGGTGCTGCCGACCAAGCCGGAGGTTACTTTGTGCGGAATAGTCGGGTACGTTGGGAACGAGCCCGCTTGGCCTATTATCCTGGAAGGTCTCCAGGGGTTGGAGTACCGGGGATATGACAGCGCCGGGGTCGTCGTAGTCGACGATGAAGGACAGCTACAGTTTCGTAAGACGGTCGGCAAAGTGCGGGGCCTCGGTTCTCCATCCGCCCCGTACCCTCTCCAGGGCTCCACCGGGCTGGGCCACACCCGCTGGGCGACCCACGGCCGTCCGTCCCACGCCAACGCCCATCCGCAAACGGACTGCCACCACCGGGTGGCGGTGGTGCATAACGGGATTGTGGAGAACTACCTGGAGCTTAAGCGGCAGTTGCTTGCGGACGGGCATACTTTCTCCTCCGATACCGACACTGAGGTCATCACCCACCTGATTGAAGCTGGCATCGACCAGGGAATGAACCTGGAAGATGCTGTGCTGGACATGGCCCATGCGATCCGGGGCTCACAGGCAATCACCGCGATGCTTCATGGGCCGGAAGCCAAGATCTGCGCGGTGCGGTTGGGCCATGCCGGCGGCATCGTGGTCGCCCATAAGGACGGCCAGGGCATTGTGGGTAGCGACCTGCCGGCGGTTCTCCCCCTGCTGCGAAGGAATTCCAATGGGTCTCACGGCAGCCTTCCTTCCGGCTTCCCGGTGGGCTTTTTGGACGCAGGGGAGATGGCGGTGGTCACGGAAGAAGGTGTTGAGTATCGTGATTTGGAAGGCAACCTCTTGACCAAGGTCCTGCGCGCAGTTTCCCAGGAGGACGTGGTAGTGGACAAGGGAGGGCGCCGCCATTTTATGCTCAAGGAGATATTGGAACAGCCCCAATCGGTGGCGAGCGCCCTGGCAGGCCGGGTTGACTTTGAGGCGGGCCAGGTGGCGCTGCCCGAGTTGTCCGTCATCGAGCGGCGGCTAAGAGATGTGCAGCGGGTGGTGCTCATTGGATGCGGCACCAGCATGCACGCCGCTATGATCGGCCGGCACCTGGTAGAGAGATTAAGCGGGTTGCCGGCGGAAGCGGAAAGCGCGTCCGAGTACCGGTATCGCGACCCATACGTCGACGACCACACGTTAGTTGTTGCTATCGGTCAGTCGGGAGAGACTGCGGATACAATTGCCACGATGCAAATGGTGAAAGATAAAGGGGCTGTGCTGGTCACGATATGCAATTCCGAAAGCAGCCAGGCTTCCCGATTGGCCGACGTCACGCTGTACATGCGCGCCGGAATAGAGATCGGCGTAGCGAGCACCAAGACCTTTGTGGCTTCGCTGACTATCCTGAACCTTTTGGCAACCTACCTGGGCCAAACCAGGGGGTTTTTGACGCCGGAACAGACCAGGTCCGTGGTGGACGCGTTGGCCCAGTGTCCAAGGCTGGTCGGTGAATTGCTGGCGAATTTGTCCCAGTATCAAGATTTGGCCCGGCGGTTTTCCGGCTACAACGACTTTCTTTTCCTGGGCCGCGGCATTCACACGCCGGTTGCGTTTGAGGGCGCGCTCAAACTAAAGGAAATCAGTTACATCCACGCCGAAGGCTGTTCCGCCGGCGAGATCAAGCACGGGCCGATTGCCCTGATTGACTCCCGCATGGTGACCCTGGCGCTGGCGCCCAAGGACCAACTGTACGAGAAGGTAGCGAACAACGTGAAAGAGGTCAAAGCCAGGGACGGCGTGGTTCTGGCGGTTCTAACCCGAGGAGACACCGAGTTGTCCGCAGAAGTTGACCACGCTCTTTACATCCCCGAAGTGCCGGAGCACCTCAGCCCCATCATCGCCTCCGTGCCGCTGCAGTTATTGGCCTACCACATCGCAGTCCAGCGCGGCTGCGACGTGGACCAACCCCGCAACCTGGCCAAGTCAGTGACGGTGGAGTAGGGTCTGGCCTCGTGGTTACACACGATACGCCGAACGGAGTGACGAGTTCAAAGTCCTTGCCGTTCCTGGGATCCCTTGCCCCGACTTCCCCAAACTTGGCTGCGCTTGCGTCTTTCGAAAACTGCTCAAAGAATGGGGGGAAATAGTCTTGTGTTTGGGCAAAAAGAGTGAAATCATGCTATCGCCAATGGAATTCGACGATCGGGTCGGAGTTTCAGGAGAAACTTGGCTGGTTTTAGAGAGGGTCTGCCCATAGATGTTCGTTAAATTGGACCATTCCGCTATATCCAAGGATGTCTACCTAGACATCGTGTCCCCCAATTTGGCCTATGAGCTCACTGCCTTGGCCGATGAACTCCGCCACATGCGAGTGGTCCATATTAACAGCACCGCCACCGGTGGCGGCGTCGCTGAAATCCTTCAATCCATGACGCCCTTGATGAATGCCTTGGGGTTGCACACAGAGCGGGTGGTCATCGATGGCGCTCCCGAGTTTTTCCAGGCGACCAAGCGAATTCATAACCTGCTCCAAGGGGCGGAAGGGTCCCTATCGGCGGCAGAGTTTGAGATTTATTTCGAAACCAACCAGCGTGTTGCCGACGAGTTTCGCCGGCAAGGCCTGGAAGCCGACGTCTGGTTTTTCCACGACCCCCAGGTGTTGCCTCTAGCCGGCATGTTGCCCCTCAGGCCCGCCGAGGTCAGGAACTGGGTTTGCCACATCGATTTAACCGCGCCCAACGAGTCGACCATAAACTCCCTGCTCCCATTCACCCGGCACTATGACAATCTGTTCTTCTCCCTCAACGACTACGTGCCCGCGGGATTGGAAAACGCGCGGGTGCACATTACCCCTCCGGCGATCGACCCCATCAGCGTGAAAAACACGCCGATGAGCGACCGGGATGCCGCCTCCGCGGTGGCTGCTATGGGCATCGACCCGGACCGACCGTTGGTCACCCAAGTGTCGCGGTTTGACCTTTGGAAGGACCCCATCGGCGTCGTGGACGCCTACCGACTGGCTCGCGAGCAAGTCCCAGGGTTGCAACTGGCCATGTTGGGTCTCAGCCAAGCCATCGATGACCCGGAAGCCCTCAATGTCCTTAACGCAGTGGAAAATCACGCCGGCGGAGACCCTGAAATCCACCTGTACTTTTATCCGGTGGACCTGCCCGGTTCCATAGACCAGGTGGTGAATGCGTTTCAGGTCGCTTCCCAAGTGGTGTTGCAGAAATCCACCCGGGAAGGGTTCGGACTGACCGTCACCGAAGCCATGTGGAAGGGGAAGCCGGTCATTGGCGGAAACGTTGGCGGCATCCGAGCCCAGATCGAAGATGGAATCAGCGGGTATCTGGTGGACTCTCCGGAAACCTGCGCCCGGCGCATTGTACAGTTGATGAAGGACGCGGAACTCCGCCAACAGTTGGGCGACGCGGCCCACGAGTCTGTCCGCCAAAAGTTCTTGTTGCCCCGGCTGGTCGCGGACTACCTGAGGGCGGTCAAGGCCGGCTGGAGCTCCAATGTCAGCAATGGAACTAACGGGGGCAGCAACGGGACTAACGGGAGCAGCAACGGCCATGCCAGCGGTGCCTTCGAAGGGATGACCGGCGAAATCGGCGCCCCGCCAACCCCAGTGCTTGGCGATTAGGGCTGTCCAACCGGCCACCGCAAGCGCAGCAGATGATGGTCCCAGTCCCGGAAATAACCCTGCTCCGGCCGCCGGACGTCCGCGGTTCGTCCCGGATATAGTCGGCCGGATCTAGCCGGGCGGCCTCTAACTTGCCCTGGTTTGGCATATGGGATACAGTCTACCCCGACGCAGGCTGCGGCGGTCTCGCTATGGGCGAAGATGGTGAACCTTGGTGGTCTTGGAATGCAATCAACAACTCTCCTGATGGTAATCGACGGCCTGGACCCCGAATACCTAGCCGCTTCACCGGCGACTAATTTGGGTCAATTGGCCAAACACGGGTTCCGCGTCGATGGCTCGGCGGTTATGCCGACGGTGACCAACGTCAACAACGTCTCCCTGATTACCGGAAGTTATCCGGAGGCCCACGGTATCAATTCCAACTTCTGGCTGAACCGCAGTTCGGGCGAAGAAGTGTACACCGAGTCCGGGGAATTCATTGGTTGTGAAACGATGTTCCAGAGGGCCGCGCGACAAGGGGCGCGTACGTTGCTGGTCACCGCCAAGGATAAACTGAGAACATTGCTGGGGGACGGAGCCACCCTGAGCGTTTCATCGGAATGCCCGCCCGGCTGGGTGGTAGAGGGAGTGGGCGAGCCGCCACCCATTTACTCGGTGGAAGTGAACCAGTGGGTGGTGGATGCCGCGCGATTCATTTTAAGCAACGAGGCCTATGACCTGGCCTACGTAACCACAACCGATTACGCCATGCACACGTTCGCGCCGGAGGAGCCGGAATCTCAACGCCACATGGAGTTGTTGGACCAGGCGGTAGGCAAGCTGGTTGAAGCGTTGCCGAGTCCCCAGGTCTTGATTACGGCGGACCATGGCATGTCGGAAAAGAGCACGATGGTCCACTTGCCCCAGGCGCTGGCGGCCCATGGCATCGAGGCCAGAGCCGTTCCCATCATTAAGGACAGGTACACCGTACACCATTCCAACCTTGGCGGATGTATCTACCTTTACCTTTCCGAGGACCAAGTTGAGCCGGCCCTGGCAGTTCTGGCAGAGACCGATGGCGTGGATGAGGCCCTGGACCGAGAACAGGCCGCCGGTCGTTTCCACCTCATGCCGGACCGCATCGGAGACATCATGGTGATGGCTGGTCCCCGCGTGGTTTTTGGAGACCCCCAGCAGGTGGACTTGCCCCCGCGCCTGAGGTCCCACGGCTCCCTCCATGAGTCAACCGTGCCGATAATCGGCTGGGGCGGTTCGTTTCACGGGCATCAGTTTCGGGAGAACGTCGATTTGGGCCGATACGTGTTTCAGCACGTGCTGGCCTAGGACAAATCGCAGGCTATTCTTCACGTATCAGACAAGGTCCGCACCGCTTTCCACACCTGAGATGACTGACAACCGGATTACAGTACTGGCCCCCGCCACCACGGCTAACCTGGGCCCTGGATTTGACTGCCTGGGCATGGCGTTGGACATTTGGAACCGCCTGGAAGTGGTCGTTGACGACGCCGAATCGACCACGGGGCCGGCCGCTTCCGGGGACGCTGCTGCTGATGTTGAAGTCATCGGGGAAGGAGCCGGGGAGCTGAGTGCCCGTCGGGATAACCTGGTTTACCAGGCCATGGGGTTTTTGTTCCACGAAGCCGGGGAAGACATGCCGCCGGTGCGGCTCAGATGCCACAACGAAATTCCATTGAAACGGGGACTGGGCAGCAGCGCTGCCGCCATTGCCGGCGGGTTGGCGGCGGCCAATGCTCTGGCCTCAACCCACTTCTCCAGTAATGAACTCCTGGAAATGGCGGTAACCATCGAAGGGCACCCCGACAACGTGGCAGCGGCAGTGTTGGGCGGGCTCCAATTGGTGGTGGCGGATGGCAACCGGATTCAAACGGCGCAGATCAACGTTCCGCCGGAGATCCACGCTGTTTTGTTCGTTCCTTCCGTGAGAATCGCTACCTCCGACGCCCGGGAGGTCCTGCCCGAAACGGTGACGCGGGCGGATGCGGTTTTCAACATGAGCCGGACCGCCCTGCTGGTGGCCGGAATGGCCGGCAATCATCCCGAATACCTGGCGGAAGCCACCAGGGACAGTCTGCACCAACCCTATCGCCAGCCGCTTTTTCCGGCAATGAAGTTGCTTTTCCAGGCGGCCCTGGATGCGGGTGCCCTGGGCGTGTTTCTGTCCGGGAGCGGCTCGACGGTGCTGGCGCTCACCCAGGGCCGGGAGATGACGGTGGCCTATGAAATGGCCGAGGCAGCCAAGCAGGCGGGCGTAGAGGGCCGGGTCAGGGTGACCCTGCCGACTCTTCAGGGCGCCCGTGTAATCAATGACTAGCAAGGACCGGGACGTAAAACCCGATATGGAATCCGATTGATGGCGCTGGTTGTTCAAAAATACGGAGGATCGTCGGTTGCCGACGCCCAAAAGATACTGGGCGTGGCGCAGCGCATCGCGCGAGCCAAAGAGTCGGGCCAGGATATAGTGGCAGTGGTTTCGGCCATGGGCGACGATACCGACAAACTGCTTCTATTGGCCCAAACCGTGTCCACTGCCCCCGACGCCAGGGAACTGGACCTCCTGCTTTCCACCGGCGAGTTGGTCTCTTGCACTCTGCTGACCATGGCGTTGCGGGGCATGGGACTCCCGGCGGTCAGTCTCAGCGGCTTTCAGGCTGGCATACACACCGATACCATGTACGGCCGGGCGAGAATCCACCGCATCGATCCAAGCCGTATAGAACATGAACTGCATAAGGGCCGTCTCCCGGTGGTGGCGGGCTTCCAGGGCATAACCGAGGAGCAGGACGTTACTACGTTGGGCCGGGGCGGGTCCGACACCACCGCGGTGGCTTTGGCCGCGGCCCTGGGAGCGTACCGGTGCGAAATATATACCGACGTGGACGGCATCTTTTCCGCCGACCCGCGGGTTGCGCCCCTGGCGAGGAAGCTGGATAAGATCAGCTATGAAGAAATGCTGGAAATGGCTTCCTACGGGGCCAAGATGCACCCCCGGTCAATCGAGTTGGGCGCGGCCTACAAGGTGCCCATCTACGTGGCCTCAACTTTCGGGAACGCCACGGGAACGCTCATTCACGACAAACCCGAATCAACGTCGGTGAACGATATGTCTCACAATTTGTCTATGGAAGATCGGATCAGGGCGACGGGTATCGTCGGCAACGGCAACGTAGCCAAAATCACCGTGCGGGCGTTGCCGGACCGTCCCGGCATTGCCGCCGCTCTGTTCGAACCACTGGCCCGGGTGGGTATCAGCGTGGATACCATTGTCCAGAACACCAGCCTGGAACGGACCACTGACATCAGCTTCACGGTCTCCCGCACAGATTTGCCGGCCGCCGTGCAGGAGGTCCAACAGGTCTTGCCTCAGCTCGGAGCCGAGACGGTCATCAGCGACTCCAACCTGGGGTCGGTGAGTGTCATTGGTTCCGGTATGCAGAACAACCCCGGATTCGCCGCTAGAATGTTCCGCATTCTGGCTGACGGCAATGTCAATATCGACATGATCACCACGTCGGAGATCAGGATTTCCTGCATAATCAACGAAAGCCAGGTGGGTGAGGCGGTCCGTTTGCTCCACAAGGGGTTTGAATTGGACGGGGACCCGGAAACGGCATGAGCCGCTCATTCTGGTAAGAGGGAAGCACCTTGGCTCGGCCCTTCCTTTCAGTGGTGATACCGACCTACAACGAAGAAAGCCGCATACAGCTTACGCTGGACCGGATCACCCGGTATTTGGCGACTCGGGAGTACCAGTGGGAAGTGGTCGTGAGCGACGACGGTTCCACCGATGGGACCTCCCGGTTAGTGGAAAAAGTTGCGGCGACCAATCCTAACGTCAAGATGCTGCGTCTGGTGCATCGGGGTAAGGGCTGGGCCGTCAAAAACGGTATTCTGGCTGCTTCCGGCGAGTATCGGCTGTTTTGCGACGCCGATCTTGCGGTGCCGATAGAGCAGGTGGAGCGCCTTCTTCCCCCCAGGCTGCAGGGCGTGGACGTAGCGGTGGGCTCCAGGGAACAACCCGAGTCCTTCCGCATCGGTGAACCGGGGACGCGCCGCTTGATGGGCCGGTTATTCAACTGGCTGGTCCGAGCGGTTGCCCTGCCCGGCCTCAACGACACCCAATGCGGCTTCAAGTGCTTCAGGGCCGATATAGTTCCCCTGCTGTTCCAGAGGCAGCATCTGGACGGGTTTACCTTCGATACCGAGTTGCTGTTCCTGGCCAGGAAGATGGGTCTCACGATCCAAGAAATAGGCGTCGAGTGGTACTACGGGGACGGCAGCAAAGTCCGCCCGATCAAGGATTCCCTGGCCATGACCCGGGACCTGTTCAAGATTCGCCGGTTACATTTCAGAGGATCTTATTCCCGGGAATACCCGCAATAACCGCCAGTGGGAATTATTACCCCGGAAATGGCTCTAAAATGCCAGCAAAACGTATTGACCGCCAGTTTGCTTTTGTTGTAATTACTATTGGTCAATTTAGCAATCATGTTGCACTGGTAAACAGACTGCGGTCTAAGCTCAACGAAAAGTGAGCAAGCTCCCGGTCGGTTCCAGCGCCGAGCAGTAAGAATAGCCAACGTTTCATTGGCAAAAAGCGATCCCTTGAGGACTGGAGGGAGGAGGAAGTGTTGGGGCCCGAGCGCCACTGCGCCGCGGAATTGAACTTTCCGCGGACCCGCCGGTCGACGCGGCAGTGTTCAGTGTTCGTTCTTTCATCACCTTGCATAAAGCGACGCCGTAGATAGGCGCGCATTTGGAGTTTTCAAATGATGGATAGTCAAGTGAACGATAACCAAACCCTTGTTGGGGACAAGCACGGGGACAGGAAACAGGCAATGTCTGCAAACTCTTCCAGGCTAGAGCGCAATCTCTCCCGTGAAGCCGTTGCTTTAGCGCTGCGGGGAGAATGGGAACGAGCCACCGAGGTAAACCGCGCAATCCTCGAGCTGTTTGAGGATGACGTGCCGGCTATGAACCGGCTGGGCAAGGCCTTGATGGAACTGGGCGATTACGCCGAGGCGAAGGAGGTCTTCGACCGGGTTGTGTGCATCGCTCCCTACAACAACATAGCCAGGAAAAACTCCGTCCGCTTGGACCGTTTGGTAGCGACCCCGGTTGCTGCCAAACAGGTGCGCAAAGGCGGCGCCGCTCCCCAGCTTTTCCTGGAGGAAAGTGGCAAATCCGGCATCACGCTGCTGCGGAAACAGGCCCAAGGCCAGGTCACTGCGCGGATCACCCCGAGCGACCCTGCCGACCTGGTGGTGGAGCAGGATTCCATCAAGGTCTACACCCGCCAGAACGAGTACCTGGGGCAGATTGAGCCCAAGCTGGCTCGACGGCTCATCAGGCTGATGTGCGGCGGCAATGCCTACGACGCCGCAATCCTGGGGAACAACGACCAGGGCATCTCGATTATCGTCCGGGAAACCCACCGTGCCCGCGCCCTCAACGACGTGTCCTCCTTCCCCACCAGAATCAAGGAGCGGCGCCGCGTCTACCTGGACGACACTCTGGCCAGGTACAACGGCGACGACAACTTCGAAGACGACGACAGCCCGGCCATTGATGAGGAAGCCATGTCCACGGATTGGAATGACGGGGAGTAACCACCGGCCTTAACGGCCCCAACCCGCCCTCTGAGTCATAGCCCCTGATTCCCACATCCGAAGGAATTACGGTCTATCTGTACGCGTTACCCCGGCCCAAGAGCTGGTATCCTGGGAGTTATTGCAACGGATGGCTTGGGAGGCAGGCCTTGGCTCCTCGCTTTTCTCGGTCGACTACAGTATGGAATTGGCGCGTGACGGCGAACGAGGAGCGGGTTTGTTAGATTGCTCGGGCCAGGAGAATGCCCGCGTAGGCTAAGGCCAGTCCCAGGATGACGTTGGCCGCCAGGCTGCCAACCGCGGCGACGGGTGAACTGGTTTCCAGGAGTTGGACGGTTTGGTAGCTGAGGGTGGAAAAAGTGGTGAAACCGCCCAAGAGACCGACGGTCAGGAAGATGCGGACCTCGGTGGAGACGGGGACGCGGGTCAGCAGCAAGGTCATCAGGAATCCCAAGATAAAGGACCCGACCAGGTTCACCGCCAGAGTCCCCATCACGGTTTCCGGCCCGGCATAGGTGGCCGCTATCCGTTGCGCTCCGTATCGAAGGACTGAACCCAGTCCTCCGCCGACGGCCACCATCAACCAAGCCACAGTCCAGCCTCCCGGACCGAGGAGCGTGGCTCATTGACCACGTCACCCATTAACCGCGTCAGCCATTAACCACGTCGCCCACTAACCATAGGAAGTTGCCCGGGCCGCCCCGTGGATCGTAGTGCCCGGTGTTTTCATCCGCATGGTATATACCGAGTTGCGGGCGGTGAAAAGCATCGTGCGGTTATCCGGGCCGCCCCAGGCGCAGTTGGCCGGAATTTCCGGCAGCACGATGGTCCCCAGGTGGGCGCCAGAGGAATCAAATACCCAGCATCCACCGGCCCCGGTGGAGAAGACCCGGCCTTCGGCGTCGACTTTCATGCCATCGGGAACGCCGTCCCCGGCGGATGGCAGTTCAGCGAAGACCCGGTTGTTGGTGAGCGATCCGTCCGAAGCAACGTCGAAGGCACGGATGATCTGGTGGGGACAAACTTCCCCTCGAGCCTTCTCCTCAGCGCATTCATCATCCCTTCGGGTAATGGTTACGTATAGAATGCTTTCGTCCGGTGAGAACCCCAGGCCGTTGGGGTATTCGGTCTCTCGGGTTGCCGTGGTGACGGAACCGTCGGGAGAAACTCTATGGACGCCGAAAAAGTCCAGTTCCCGCTCTTCGGCCGGCAGGCGCCCGCCGGGATCCGTGAAGTAGAGGCTGCCATTGCTGTGGCAAACGATGTCGTTGGGCCGGTTGATGCGTTTGCCGCCCACCTGGCTGGCGATGGGGGTTATCCCGCCGCCGGGCTCCATCCGGGCAATCTGCCGGTTGTCCCCTTCGCACATCACCAAGCGGCCCTGGGCATCGAAAGTCAGGCCGTTGGAGCCGCCGCTGTTGTCGCGAAAGACTTCGGCCTGGCCGCCGGGAGTCAGGCGGTGGATGATGCTGGTGCGCACGTCCACAAACAACCAGTAGCCCTCAGGATGCCAAAGAGGGCCCTCGGTAAACACGAACCCGGTGGCCAACTGCTCGTTGGAGTTGGATTCAACAATCTGGTCCAAACTGTCGGGCATAGCTCCCTCCTGCAGGTAAGCTGGTTAACCGTCCCGGTCGGCCTCGCGGCAACCGGGGCTCTGAGTACTCAATGGGTACTCAATAGGGGGGCGGGAAACCGTCGCCTCTACGGCGCCGGTCCAGGCTTATTCCGGCATGTGGGCCAGGTACTGGGCGACGTAGTCCATCCCGGCAATGTCGGAGAACGCCCCCATCAACCTTTGCGTGATAGGGCCGGGGATTTCGCCGTCAGCCACCTGAGCCCCGTTTATCGAAGACACCGGGCAGATGCAAAGGCTGGTGGAGGTCAAGAACGCCTCGTCGGCCGTGTAGGCGTCGAACAGGTCGATGTCTTGCTCGGCAGTCGGAATGTCCAGCCCCGAAGCCAACCCCAAAACTGTGTTCCTGGTAATTCCCTCCAGGACGAATTGGCCCCTGGGGGTGCTCAACTGCCCGTCCTTGACCAGGAATATATTGGACCCCCGGCCTTCGGTGAGATTGCCGTTTTCGTCCAACAACACCGCCCAAGAGCCCGGCTCAACGCCCTGGGCTTCCAGGTCTCCCAACACCAGGTTCAAGTAATTATGGGTCTTGGCCCTGGGGCTCATGAACCTGGGCGGGGTCCGGGGTACCGAAGGAGTTCTGACCTTGGCGCCGTCGCGGTAGAGGGGAGCGCGGCTGGCAAACGGTATGGCGTGGCTTTCGATCAACACTGTGGCATGGTTGGCCTCTCCGGGCTGGGTAGACTCCACACCGCGGCTGATACGCTGCATCACCCACATATCCTGGTTGGGAGGCAGCAACGGGTAGTTGTGGGCCACCACCTCCAGGGACCAATGCTCCATGGCCTCCGGATCTAGGCCCGGGTCGATTCTCAAATAACGGAGCGAATCGTACAACCGGTGGATGTGCTCCCGAAGCTTGAAGGGAGCGCCGTTGAAGGTTCGGGTGGCGTCGAAAACCGCGTCTCCGTAAAGATAACCCCGGTCCCGGATAGAAATCCCCACCTCGCTTTCCAGTTTGAGGTTGCCGTTAAAAAATACTACTGGGTTCTCAGTGGCCATAGGTGCACCTCGTTTTGGCTTGGGGAGATAGATTAGTCCCGGAATGCGTTGGCGCCGGTTACCAAGCCGGGCATGCCGCCCATAATAAAGGCCACTCCCACGGTCTCAGCGATTTCCGCCTCGCTCGCGCCAGCGGCTCGAGCCCGCTGAGCAATGCCGGCAACGCCGTCGGGATGGGCGAGAATCGCGTCGCATAGCATGGTCATAAGGATTTTGACTTTCAGAGGCAGGGCGCCTTCAGTCAAAACCGATTCCCGCACTTTGGAAATATCGGCAAACAGCGCCGGCGCGTTTTTCTCCAGGGCGGCTTGCCAAGGGGGCACCTGGGCTTGCGTCATGTTCTCGCCTCCTCTCTAATGGGAACGGAATTTTGGCATCAGCGGTGAAGCGCCGCAGGCTGGAATGATACCAAGGAGGAGGGACGAGGGCAATTAACGGCCAACGGATGGCGACAGCATACCAAGCGTTAAGGGGAGACCTACCAGGCGCGGCCTAGAACGATGCACGAGGAAGCGTGTACCGAGCCAGAGAAATATGGTTTAGCTGGCCAAAGTCACCGCAATAGACTTATATCCGGAGCGAAGACGCTGCCAGAACAGGATCCCACAGTCGCATGCGCCTTACAGGCCCTGATGGCCTACTTACTCTGGCGTAGCGACGGAACCAAGCGGATAGTGTTGCCGTCGGCATCCCGAAGAACACTCGGATGGAATTACCACCCGACCCTCTTAGAGCTGTGCCCGCTGCCTGGAGCCCCAGTTGCGCCTGGGCCGGTACCCGGCAGCGGGAATATGCCGAGGATTAATCGGAGGGGATTCCGGCTATACGGCAGCGCCGATGCGGAAGACCTTGGTCCCGCAGGCGGGACAGATCCCAGACGTGGCGGGCTTGCCGTTTTTCATCGTGATGGCCTGAGGATCCTTGATTTCCATCTTGGACCTGCATTTGACACAATATGCTTCCATGAGACAACTCCTTACCCATAGAGTGTTGGCCTAAGAGTGTCTACATCCTATATACGACAGGCAAAAATGTCAATATATTGTATGCTCAATTCTCAAATTCCTTCAGGATAAATTTGACATCGACCGGGGACCGGCCGCACTTCGTCCTCGCCGCCCGGCGCACGCGGTGGCTCTGTTAGCGCGAGAGTGACGAGAGGAGAGGCCAAGGTTAAGCCTGTCAACGATGCCTGGCGCCAGCGGTGGCTCCGTTAGCACGAGTGCTCTTGAGCCCGGCAATTTCTGGGGTCCCGTTGCGGCGTGACCCGGATATGCCGGGGCGGTTACTCTGGTACAATCTTTCGGCGGGGCCGGCGGCTTGATCGGGTTGGTCCCGGGCTACTCAATATTCCTTGATTGTGGATACCGCCGTCATGGGAAGATTTCTCATTGTTCGCCACGGCGAGACTGCGTGGAACGCCGAAGGCCGGATTCAGGGACACTCGGACACAGCGTTGTCTGAGCATGGCGTTCGGCAGGCGCGGGCCGCCGCCAGTCGGTTAGCCGATACCGTTATCGACGCGGCTTACAGCAGCGACCTTGTACGGGCCTCGGAGACGGCCAGGATATTGTTGGAGGGCCGCGCCGCGCCGCTGGTCCGGACTGCCGAGCTTCGGGAACGGTATTATGGGGTCTTTGAAGGGCTGACGGTCGATGAGCGCCGCACCCAATATCCTGATATGTTTGCCGCGTCCCTGGTGAAAGACCTGGATTTTGCGCCCGCCGGCGGTGAGAGCGCCCGGAAGACCCTGGACCGCATGGCGGCGTTTGTAGGCGAAATCAAAGAAAAACACCTGGAGGAAACGGTTCTCCTGGTTGGCCACGGCGGGTCGCTGAGGTCACTGATTCTGGCTGTGATGGACTTGCCTGCGGAGGCTACCTGGAAATTTGTGATGGCCAATTGCAGCCTCACCATTATCGACACTTACTGGGACAACGCTGTGCTCCGGCTCTATAACGACACCTCCCATCTAACCCATTTGGGCCAGGTGGGCGTTACGGCTGCGGGCAACGCGAGCGCTGATACCGGTCATGCTCCGGCTTAAAGCGAGGCACAGCCGTGTTGGTGGTTGCTGTTGGGACCGTCGGTTTCCCAATCCAGACGCCGGTGAACTGCAGAGGTTGAGCCGGTGACCGGGCGGGTCTTGATGGTGCAGGGGACTGCTTCCCACGTCGGCAAGAGCGTGCTGGTGGCGGCGCTTTGCCGCATCTTCCGCCAGGATGGGTTCCGGGTGGCCCCCTTCAAAGCCCAGAACATGTCCAACAATTCCTACGTGACTCGGGACGGAGGAGAGATAGGCCGCGCCCAGGCGGTGCAGGCCGAAGCCGCCGGAGTGGAAGCCCAAGTGGAGATGAACCCGGTGCTGCTGAAACCCGAGGCCGACCATACATCGCAGGTGGTGTTGATGGGCCGGCCCCTGCAGGCAGCGGGTTCCAGGGACTACTTCCGGTTGAAGCCCCAGCTTTGGGAATCCGTCAGCGCTTCCCTGGACCGTCTCAGGGACTCTTATGACCTGGTCATCGCCGAAGGAGCGGGAAGCCCGGCGGAGATCAACCTGAAGGCCACCGAAATAGTAAACATGCGCGTGGCCCGCTACGCCGACGCCCCGGTCCTGCTTTGCGGAGACATAGACCGGGGCGGTGTTTTCGCTTCTCTGGTGGGCACGCTGGAACTGCTGGAACCCGAGGAGCGGCAGACCATCAAGGGGTTTGTAATCAATAAATTCCGGGGCGACGTAAGCCTGTTGACCGACGGGCTGACCTGGCTGGAGGAGCGCACGGGCATTCCGGTTGCAGGGGTTGTGCATCACTTCCGGGATATACACATCCCGGAGGAAGACTCAGTGGCCTTGGAAATACCCGCTCCAAGGACGGCCCATCCGGTGTTGGACATAGCCGTGGTCCAGCTTCCCCATATTTCAAACTTTGATGACTTTGACCTGCTGGCCCGGGAGCCCGGCGTTTCTCTGCGGTACGTGACGTCTCAGGCTGAATTGGGCAGGCCGGACCTGGTGATTCTTCCCGGCACCAAGACCACCATCCCTGACCTGGCGTGGATGAACAGCCGGGGACTGACCCAGGCCATCCGGGACCTGCACCTGCAAGACGGAGCCGCGGTGGTAGGAATCTGCGGCGGGTACCAAATGTTGGGCGCCAGGGTCTCGGACCCCAATAAAATCGAATCGAGCATGGAAGAGATCGATGGCCTGGGACTTCTTCCCATCAGCACCGTGTTTTCCGGGACCAAGGAGACCCACCGCATCCGGGGCCGGGTGGGCAATGCCCTTGGGCTTCTCTCCGGGGCTCGAGGGTCCGACGTGCAAGGCTATGAAATACACATGGGTCTCACCAGCGTCTCGGCCGCTTCAGCGCAAACGGCCCCGTTTCTGATTGAAGACCGGTCCGACGCAGCGGTGTCGCCGGAAACCGCAACGGATGGATGCATGGACCCAACCGGCCGGGTGTTGGGCACCTACATCCATGGGTTGTTCCACAACCACGGCGTGCGGAACGCGATGTTGAGGCAACTAGCAGACGCCAAAGGAGTGGCGTTGCCCTCGTCGGGGTTTGACCCGTCGATGGAGCAGGAGTTTGACAAGCTGGCGGACTGGGTTAGGAACAGCTTGGACATGGACCTGGTGTACCGGATGGCCGGGCTTTCGCACCACCGGGACGCCGGCGAACCTGCCGCTCCGGGCCTGTCCTGATGGCGGACCGGGAGCCAGAGGTGCATCTCATCTTGGGGGGTGTCCGGTCGGGCAAAAGCGCGTTTGCCGAAGGGCTGGCACACGATCTGGGTCTCCATACGGTTTACCTGGCCACGGGCCAAGCGATGGACGAAGAGATGGAGGAACGAATCCGCCTTCACCGCCAACGCCGGCCCAACTGGTGGGACACGTTGGAAGAGAGTCTGAATTTGCCCGAATGCCTGCAACGCTACCTCGCATCGCGGAGCGGACCCACGGGGGTGATTGTCGAAAGCATTGACGGTTGGCTGGCCAACATCCTGCTGAAACATGAAGACAAGCCTGCCGGTGACGTTGAAAATCTTGCGTTGTGCGCCGCCGACCGTCTGTTGGACGTTGGCAGGAAGGGAGCGGGCGCGGTCTTTGCGGTCAGTGCAGAGGTTGGCCTGACGCTCACGCCGACAACCCCCCTGGGACGGCGTTTCCAGGACCTGTTGGGACTGGTGAACCAGAGGGTAGCCGGGTCCGCCGACCGCGTTACCCTGGTCGTAGCCGGCCTGCCGGTGGCGATCAAGACGTAGATAGCACCGGCGTTATCGGCCCGATTTGCCCGGTGAGTGAGTTGGTCGAAAAACCCCTTAACCCTCCAAATCATCAGCCAACCTTGGAAACCGTCGGTGGCGGCGAAGTCGGCGCCGCGACGGTGCGGGTGCCCGGGTCCTGCGGAGAACTGGTGCAGGGGATCAACGAGGACGGATATTTCCTGGTTTCCTGCCCGGTGGATTTCCACTCTCGGGTCACGGTTACGGTCAAGCGGGGTGCTTCCGCGTATGTGGCTAATGACGTCGACGCCCCTGAAGGGTTGAGCAAAGCCGGGCAAGCCGCCCGCATTGCGCTGGACCACCTTCAAACGGTTGGCTTCACCGCTTGTGTGGAAGTAAGCAATCCTATTCCCAAGGGCAAGGGCCTGGGAAGCAGCAGCGCCGACGTGGTGGGGGCCATCGCCGCCACCGGGCTCGCGTTGGGTCGAGAGCTGCCGCCGGCGGAAATTGCCCGTCTCGCGCTCAAAGTGGAACCCACCGACGGCGTCATGTATCCGGGAATCGCCCTCTTCGACCATCGCGACGGAGCGGTCATGGAATCCCTGGGCCCGCCCCCGCCGCTGGAGATAGTGGCCCTGGACTTTGGCGGCACGGTGGACACCGTTGATTTCAACCGGACCGACCGACGTTCTCTGTGGGAATCGGTATCGGTGGACACGTCCCGGGCGTTGGAACTGGTGCGCCGGGGCGTGGCGGGCGGCGACCCGGTTTTGCTCGGGCAGGGCGCCACCATCAGCGCCTGGACCGGGCAGAAGGTGTCGCCAAAGCCTCAATTGCCCCTGGTCTGCGATTTCGCCCAGGCTGTGGGAGCCGTGGGTGTGAACGTGGCCCACAGCGGCGCGCTCATCGGTGTACTGCTGGACGCCCGGCAGCGGCGGGGCTTATCGGTGTTTCGGAAAGCCAGGGATGCCTTTCCCAAGGCGGAGATGGTCTACCACTTCCGGCTTTTGGGCGGGGGCGTACGGCGGGTTGCCGCCGGAGCGTAGCAGCAACTCGCTACCCGTTGGGCCAACTCGCAAATCCGGTCGAAGGGTGTAGGAAGTATGTCGGAATATAAGCTAGCGGTTATCGCCGGCGACGGCGTTGGACCCGAGGTCATATCTGAAGGCCGCAAGGTGCTGGACGCGCTGGCCGGTTCCCCGGACGCCCCCCAGTTCCAATGCACCGATTTCCCCTGGGGGTCTGATTACTACCGGGAGACAGGCCGGTTGATGCCGGAAGACGGCCTGGAGCAGCTTGAAGCTTTCGACGCCATTCTTTTCGGCGCCGTGGGCGACCCGCAGATTCCGGACCACGTGACGCTCCACGGCCTGCTGTTGCCCATGCGGCGCACCTTCGATCAAGGTGTGTGCATCCGTCCGGCCTATTTGTACCCGGGGGTCGAATCCCCCCTTGCCGGCAAGCGGCCCGGTGATATCGACCTGGTGATATTCCGGGAAAACACCGAGGGGGAGTATGCCCCCATTGGCGGCCGTCTTTACCCGGCCACCGCCCACGAAACGGTGATCCAGACCAACGTCTTCACCCGCCGGGGTACCGAGCGGATTATCCGGGCCGCTTTTGAGTTCTGCGAAAGAAGGGGCCGGAAAAACAAGGTTACCTCCGTCACCAAGTCCAACGCCCAGGCATTCGGCATGGTGTTCTGGGACGAGGTTTTCCAGGAAGTGGCCGCCGAGTTTCCAAATATCGAAACCGAATCGCTTCTGGTGGACCGGGCCTGCATGGACTTTGTGCGCTGGCCGGAGGCTTTCGACGTGGTGGTGGCGTCCAATCTCTTTGCCGATATTCTTTCCGACATTGCCGCCGTGGTCACCGGAAGTATGGGCCTGGCCCCCAGCGCCAACATCAACCCCGAACGCATCCACCCCTCCATGTTTGAGCCGGTGCACGGCGCCGCTTTCGACATCACCGGCAAGGGCATCGCCAACCCCCTGGCCACCATATCTGCAGTTGCCATGATGCTGGAGCACCTGGGCGAAAGAGAGGCCGCCGAAAGGGTGGACCGAGCCGTGGCCCAATGCCTGAGCGAACGCAACGCCTTGACACCGGACCTGGGCGGCGACGCATCCACATCCCAGGTAGCGGATGAGGTGGTGCGGTTGTTGAGGGATGGGTAGAAGTTGATACCAAAATGGTACTATTGAGACCCATAGAGAGGCCTCCAAGCAGCCGCCTTGGGTCCCGGTGCCAAGACCACCGTGAAATAGAGACAACAGTTACTTGGAGCCAGCGCGGATCGGCAGTGCGGATCAGCGGTATTGTGCTCACCCGCCGGCGGTCGGAAATTCGGGCTTTTGCTATCATCGTCATTACCTTGACAAGGAAAACAAGCACGGCGCCCAGGAGATCCCGTTATGACGACAAAACCCACTTACCAAATTCTATCGGTCATCGACTACGCCAGCCTAGACTTTGACCCCAACGAATCTGAGCCACTGCCGGAGGCCATGGAACAAAATCCAACTATCCTGAGAATCATCAACATCATAGATGCCCACTTGAAATCCCGGTACCTACCCGAAGAGGTCTTCATCGACACCAACACGCCGGTGTGCTACAACCGCGACAATCTGAACGACCGGGTCATGCCCGACATTTATATCGCATTCGACGTGGACGCCCCGGCCATCCGGCAAAGAAAACTGTACCTCCCCTGGGAAGCGGGCAAGCCCCCCGACTTCGTGCTGGAAGTCGGGTCGGAGAGCACTTCCCAAAACGACCTGGGCCCCAAACGCGATCGGTACGCCCAAATCGGTGTCCTTGAATACTGGCGCTTTGACCCCAGCGGCGGCGGCCATTACGGCCAACCTTTGGCCGGAGAGCGGCTGGTTAGCGGGGTTTACTTGCCCATCGAACTTACTACCGAACCGGACGGTATTCTGAAAGGGCACAGCACGATACTAGGGCGAAGCCTGTGTTGGCAGGACGGGATACCGGAACTCTACGACCCCGATAGCAACACTTACCACCGGGACCTGACCCAGGCCGAGTCCAGAGTACGGGAATTGGAGGAGGAACTTCGCCGCCAACAGGGCGGGAACTAACTGTTGCGAGGAAAGAACGGGGACCTGCGGGAGATTCGAGAAATCACGGAATCCCTCTGCGGGCCTTTTCCCACAGGTTAAGCACGAGGTAGCCAGGCGGCAGAGGGCCGAATCGATGACAAGTGAACCGCGGTGGAAACTCCGATTTAGCAGCTTCTCCCGGGCATTCGGGTTGTTGCGGAGCGCCCTCGAGTCCGGGGTAGGACCGCTCAACGAACTGGAGCGCGAGGGGGTCATCCAACGTTTCGAATATACCTTCGAGTTGGCCTGGAACACTCTCAAAGACCGGCTGGAGTACGAGGGAGTTACCCTGCCTGCGGTCACGCCGCGAAATGTCATCCGACAAGCGTATCAGGCGCGATTTATCGAAGACGGCGACGCCTGGCTCGACATGCTCACCGACCGGAATCTGAGTTCTCATACTTATGACTCGGCCGGCATCGAGGCCGTGCTTAAAAACGTATACGAACGCTACCTCGCAGTATTGAACGGCTTACACTTGAGATTGACCGAGGACATGGTGGAATAGTGAAAGCGCCCTGCCTCTCCAAGCAAACCGTGAATGCGCTGGCTCAAGTGTTCACTCGCTACCCCGATTTGACCCAAGTCCTGCTCTACGGGTCCCGGGCCACCGGCAACTCGACACCCCGTTCGGACATCGACCTTGCCACCCGCGGCATCCTGGATTCCCACCGCCTCGGCCGCCTCGTCTTGGACCTGGAGGATTCAAACATCCTCCAGAAATGCGATGTGCACGCCTATGAGCTAATCAGCAATACCAGTCTCAAGGCCTACATAGATTCGGAGGCCATCTCCATCTACGAGAAAAGGGGTACGCCGTAGCGCTGTCGCTGCGGTATTCGCCGGGCCTCCCCCCGGTCATTCTCGCCGCGGCGGGAATCCAGAACCGTTCTCGTGCGCGGACACGCTTATGGAAATGGGAAAACGCCAGGTGGTGGGCAAGCCGCGCCCCTCCCATCGCCCTTGCCGCATGACCATGCCCCGGACTTCGGAGCCTGCTTAAAGGACAACAAGGGCTCTGGATTCCCGCCGCGGCTAGAATGACGGGAGGTGGGTGCAGTCGGAAAAAAGGGAAGCAAGCACCACACTGGATGCAAGATTCGTCCGTCACCCTGAAATGCGTTTGCCCTGCCTACCACCTCCCTCAAACAGTGACATCGTTACGACTAGCTTCTAGGAAATCCTGAGATTGGCCCTTTCGCAGGAATTGAAGCTGCTGGCAGTTGAAGGCTGAGGATTCAGGGGGTGGGCGGCGGCGCGTGCGGGCTTCTTTTGAGAGAGCCTGGCATTGTTAGATTTTGAGGAACGGGAATAGCCCGTCGAAGGCGCCAGACTCGTGGTCGCCAATGGCCAGGATTTCGAATCGGAATACCTTTCCCTCAAGGGTTTCGATTCTGACCAACTCCTGCGGATACCCGTCTAGTTCAAGACTCAACCAATCAATCTGAATACCTTGCGAGCTCTGGTAATTGGCAATCGCCTCGTCGAGCAGTTTTCTATGGGTCCACGCACACTCATCGTTCACCGCTGACAACCCCCTGTTCTCGAAACGGATCGGGATCGTTGATCGCAGCGGTCCGGTTGTCAAGGGGCTTTTTGGGTGCGTGGTTTACGAGAAGTATTTGCTAGTAAGTAATGCGATAGCGGCCCTTTCCGAGGAACCTGATCACTCCACCATCCCGCAGAACTTGGAGTTGTTGGCGAATCTTGGCTCGAATGTTGTGGTTGTCCGGGTTGAGAGCGGATAGCTCGGCCTCAAATCTGGAATAAAAGCCCTGAAGAGTGAATTCTTGCTCGCCGGATTCAGCCTGAATCGTTTTGACGCAGTTGAGAGCCTGCGCCCCCCAACCTGCTGAGGCGCGGGTGTCTGACCCAAGAAAATCAAATCGACGCCAGTCGCTCCTTACATCCGCTATGTCTCGGACCGTTCCGTTGTCGACGACCGAAACACGGGCTTCCGCCGGCAACTGTCCCAGCAATATGTTTGACCCTACCCAGCCTGCTCGGCGGGCGGTCTCCGCCAGAGGGGCCCTTTGCTGTATGACGGCAGGACTGATGAAATAGCCCGGAACAACAAATAACCGGTCTACCGTCCACGTAGATTTAGAATATTCGAGGAATGCGTAATGGGGAACGGCGCCGGCGCGTATGGCGGCTAGCTTCCGGTCGTAAGCGGAGTTTGTGACCACGCTGCCAAACCGGCCCTGCTTGCTCTTGAGTTGAAAAATAGCGTCGCATTCCGGGCATTTGTAGTCCCGCACCGGGGTGTTGACAGGCTCGGACGTAACCTGGGTTGATGAACAGGCAATGCAGAACAGATTGCGACTTGCCCAGTCCTCGGTTATGAGGCGGGCAATCTGGCTGGGACTCCGTAACCGGCCGGCGACGCTTGGGTCAAGTTGCAAATTCATGGTTGGGAGTCCCCAACGGCGGCTCCTACCCTATAGTCTACCCCGCCCCCAGAATCACCCTTACCATGCGTTTTTCCAGGGCTAGGCCAGCCCGGCGGCTACAGAGAGAAGGCGCCACCCGCATTAAGGGGAATTCCAAGCTACCAGCCAAAGCGTTCCCACATTTGTTGCTGGCGTCTCCACTCCCAAATTTGGTTGCGAGGGCTTTCATGATGTCCAACGAATGCGTGAACCAAGTCTGCCCACTGAGTGGCTGGTATCTGACCCCAAGAAGTCAAAATACCTGCGTGAGGTTGGTCGAGAGTCCCCCACGCATTAAGGGCAACCCAGAGTTAATGTAGTTCCCTGAAGTCATTTCGATTGAAGGTGACCAGGATCCGTTCGTCCCTCGCCGCAACCCTAAGGTGTTCAGGGTCTATTGTGGACCGTACGCCCAAGTCAAACACGTGAACCACATCATGGGAGCGTTGCGCCAGCATTTTCCCTACTTCCGGAGGTATATCCTCATCCAAGTAAAAGAGTCCCATCTAGCTTGCAATCTCTTTCAGCTTTTTGTCGATGGCGTCCGGATTGGCCTCATAGTAAGCCAGGGCTGCCGCGAGTTCTTCAGGGGTGAGCGTTCCGGCATAGTCGGCCAGCACCCGGTCCCGGTCTTCCTCGCAGGTAAGGAAATACCCCACCACGGACCAGACGGAGAAACCCTTTGCCCTGATGACTGGCACGTTTCGCGTTGACTCTTCATCTATTAACTTTTGCTAGGATTGTCGCTGGTCTTTTTGCGCTGCCATAAAATTATCAGCCACCCTACCGAAAATTTTGACAGGCGTCTCCTACCCCGCCCCCAAAACCACCTTTACCATGCGTTTTTCCAGGGCCAGGCCTAGCTGGGTGGTCAGGTCCAGGCGCGTGTGGTCGCCGATGGTGGCTACGAAGGCCACGCCCAGTAGGCGGCCAACCCGGAAGTCGATTATGGTGGATGACACCAGGCCCGATGCCCCGCCCTGGACCACCTTGAGGGCCACGGCTTCGTCGTAGAACCCCTGTGGCTCCAGCCGGGTTGCCGACACCAACTGGTGGTCGTCCCCAACCCTTTCGCCCACGTTGTTTTCAAAGTCCTTGATGAATATGTCGGTCATCCATGCAGGCACCGAGGCCGGGTCGTCGAACAGGTGCGACACTGTCGCGGCCAGGAAATCGAACCCGTCTACGCTGGGCATGTTGCTGGTGGGACCAAACTCGCGGAGGAATCCGGTTACACGACCCGCATTCCGGAGCTTCTCTTCCGTGTTGCCCGGAAATCCCTGTTGTGCCATGGTGGCGTTGTCCAGCAGGCCTTCCCGGACCAGTTGGTGGCCCGAAAAATCCGGTGGCAGGTCGGATTTCTCCAGGACCATGAACTCCAAGGCGTTGTCGGTGACGCTGAAAGTTGCCCGGTTGATTGCCATGGTTGTGTTCGTTTCCTCCGTTTTGGGGTGAAGCCGCGCGTTTCAGGGTGAAGCCGCGGCGGCCGGTCTAATGGCCCGGTAGGGTTATCCGCACACCATGGGATAGACGTGGTTGGTGCGCGACATTTCCACCGGTATCTGGCTCTTGTTCCAGGTGCTGCCCTGGTCGGCGCTGCTATAAACCAGGCCGTCCCTGGTGCAGCAGTGGATGCTGGACGGAGCCGCCGGATCAATAGCGACCTGGAACATTCGGCTTGGGGGCGTCTCGCCCAGGTCCATCCGTTCCCAGGACTCACCCATGTCCCGGGTGCACACCAGCACCCCGGCCTCCTGGGTGCCGGGAGGAGCGCCGCCACCGCCGGCGCCGGAGGCGAGGTACATGGTCCTGGGGTCATCGGGGGCCACGGTCAGTCCCCGGCAGTAGGAGCCGCCGGGGAACATCTCTTCCAGGGGGACCAACTCCCAATGATGTCCCCGTTGGCGGCTGCGGAACATGGCGATTTGGGTGATGATGAACACCAGGCCCGGCGCAGATGGGTTGACCTGTACGCCGTGAAGGTCAATCGGGCTGGTGCTGGTGTAGTGGCCGTCGGTTGCCGACACCCAGGTCTCCCCACCGTCCCTGCTGGCCACCAGGCCGCCCACCTCCACCGCGCCGTAAACGTCGTCGGGATTGCCCGGGTCCACCGAAATGCCGATTACTCGCTTTACGATTTGCCTGGGATGCATGGTGATGTGGGGGAAGACCACGTTGGCGGTGTTCATTGGTTGCCAGGAGTCCCCGGCGTCCACCGAGCGGCAGATGACGCTGCGGTCATACCCGGCAAACATTACGTTTGGGTCATGCGGATGGGCCGCCAGCGACCAAACGTCTCCCCGGGGCGAGTCCTGTCTTCCCCAACTTTCTCCCCGGTCGTCGCTTCGGTAAACACCATCGTGAGTCCCGGCGAAAATGACCTTTGGGTCTTGGGGGCTGATCAACAAGGCCCTGACCTGGGGGTGGGCGGGAAGTCCCTGAGAGAGGCTGTCCCAAATCTCGTCGCCGTCTCCCCGGCGATAAAGGCCTCCCTGGTTCAGCGGAGGACCATCGGAGCCCACCAAAAGGGGGCTTTCTCCGCCGAGTCCAACGTAAACGTAGGTCTTGTGCTGTGTTTCAGACATAGCCTGCTCCTGTTGGGGGCGTCGTGGTTATATTGAATGCCCGGATGCCATTGTCGCATACATTAGGGGAGGGACCGGGTGGCATGGTCAATTGCCCTAGGCAAACGCATTCCAGTGCAACGGGAGAATCTTGCGTCCAAAGTGATGCTTGATCGGCATTTATCCAACCGCCCCCACCTCCCGTCATTCTCGCCGCAGCGGGAATCCAGAGCCCTTTCTGTGCGGCGACACGCTTGGTCCCAACGAGGAAACGCCGGGTGTGTGCAGGCCGGGCTCCCTCCGTCGCCCTTGCCGCACAACCATGCCTTGGACACCGAAGCCTGTTTAAAGGTTGAAAGGGGCTCTGGATTCCCGCTGCGACGAGAATGACGGGGGAGGGGTTCCGCCAGGACCGTAGCACCAACGCTTTCGTATGATCGGTTTCCCAGAGTCCTCCGGTTTTTAAAATGCGATTGCCGTGGTCAATCCCAGCCTAACCTATGTTTTTGGTTTCGCGGGTACCGGGGAGTGCCTGTCGGCGCCCCCTGAACGTTGCCAGGGCAGCCGCGGAAGCCACCGGGAATTGTTCGACGAATCGCCAACCTTGTCAAGGTTAAAGGGTCAAGGGCCCTGCCACAGGGCCGCCATCCGCTGCCGCCTCTGGCAAGGGCTCCCGCTGTAGGGTAGTATGGGGAAAAACAAGGGGTCAGGAGATACGGAATATGCAAAACAAGGTCTTCGCCACCTTTGACGAGGCGGTGGCCGGCGTGCCCGACGGCTGTACCGTGGCTTTTGCCGGGTTCGGCAACGTCGGATTTCCCCGCAACCTCATCGCCGCTCTGCACCGGCAAGGCGCCACTAACATGGAGGGCATTTCCAACAACGCGGGGGCCCTGGACGACAGGGTGGACGTGGGCTTGCTGGTAGGGGCCGGCCGGTTTAGAAAAATGATTTGCGCCTTTACCGCCGCCACGCACCCTTCAAGGATCACGGACTTCGTGAGGATGTACAACGACGGTGAAATTGAGGCGGAGACAGTTCCGCAGGGGACTTTGGTGGAGCGCCTGCGCGCCGCCGCCTACGGCATCGGCGGGTTCTTCACTCCCACCAGCGTGGGCACTGAGTTGGCTGAAGGCAAGGAGCACCGGGTGATTGACGGACGCACCTACGTGCTGGAACATCCCCTACGGACCGACTACGCTTTCATCCGGGCCTGGAAGGCCGACACCTTCGGCAATTTGCAGTTCCGGTTGACTCAGCGCAACTTTAACCCTGTGATGGCGATGGCGGCCACTACCACTATCGTGGAAGTGGAAAACGACATTGTGGAAATTGGCGGACTGGACCCGGACCACATTCACGTGCCCGGAATTTACGTCAACCGGGTCGTGCGGATTCCGGAAGACGGAATCTGGGATTAGAGGAAGATAGGCGGGCGGCTCCGCACTCGACGCGGAGCCATATAGGCCCGGCGTTCCCGGTATAGCAGGGAAACCCGTAGAGCAGAGAAACCCGACATTAACAACCCGGAGGATTTCTATGGCGGAAAAGGCTAGGCTAGACCGGCAGGCCATGTGCGACCGGCTGGCCATGGAGTTTCAGGACGGATGGGTGGTCAACCTGGGGATTGGTATACCGACTTTGTGTTCCAACTACGTTGACCCCAGCCGGGAGACTATTAACCAGTCCGAAAACGGCGTAATCGGTTATGGGCCCCTGGCCGCGCCGGGTGAAGAGGACCGGCATCTGGTCAACGCCGGCGGTCAGTATGTGACCAGCCTGCCGGGTATGGCCATAGTCCACCACGCCGATTCCTTTGGAATTATCCGGGGTGGGATGGTTGACGTAACCGTACTGGGCGCTTATGAAGTTGCGGAAAACGGCGACTTTGCCAACTGGCGCCTGCCCAACCGGAAGGGCGGCGGCATCGGCGGGGCCATGGACCTGGCGGCCTGCGCCAAGCGCGTCTTCATCGCCATGGAACACTGCACCCGGGAAGGAGGGCCGCGGCTGCTCCGGCAGTGCAACCTGCCCATCACCGCCCCCGGAGTGGTGAAGATGGTGTCCACCGACCTGGGATTCTTCGAGGTCACCCCGGAAGGGATTGTGCTGCGGGAACGCGCGCCGGGATGGACTCCGGAAGAGATCCAGGAACTGACCGAAGCCAAGCTAATCATCCCCGACGAAGTTCCCGAGGTGCGGCTGCGGGACTAGGTCGGCCTGCTGCTCCTCCCGGGAACCGGGTCACAGCCCTCCATCAGAAGTAGGCCGATCCTCCGTTGACGTGAAGGGTTTGCCCCGTCACGAACCCGCCATCGTCGGTGACCATGAACAGGATGGCCGACGCGATTTCGTTGACGTCCCCTTGGCGTCCCATTGGGATTCCGGAAGCAGTGGGCGGCCGGTTCGGGTACCACTGGGGATTCTCCCGTGAGGTGTTGATGCTTCCCGGCGCGATAACATTGGCCCGGATGTTATGGGGTGCAAACTCCGACGCCAGCCCCCGCGCAAAGCCTACCAACCCCATCTTGGCCGCCGACACATGGGAACGCTCCGCCGTACCTGCCCAGGCGCCGCCTCCGGCCAGGAATACCAGGCGCCCAAACTGGTTCTTCACCATTGACGGCATGACGGCGTGGGCACAGTAAAACGCTCCGTCCAGAACCACGCCCCGCACCCGCTCCCAGTCGTCCAGGGTGAGGTCCAAAAAGGGCTTGTGGGGCCTGATTGCGGCATTGCTGATCAACACGTCAATCTGCCCGAAATGGTCCATGGCCTGGGTCATCATGTTGTTGACCTGGTCCCGGTCGGCCACGTCGGCCAGAATCGCCATGGCGTCCACGCCCAATTCCCGGGCTTCGCGGGCGGTCGATTCGGCTTCCTCCCGGTTGGCGCGGGCGTTGACCACAACGTTGGCCCCTTCCTCAGCCAGTTTCAAAATGGTGGCCCGGCCGATGTTCCTTCCCGATCCGGTCACCAAAGCAACTTTTCCTTTCAGCCGGTCCACCATAATCACTCCTTTTTGAGCCTTGCCCGAGCTTGTTGAGCGGGTGGGATTTCGCCCCGAGTATACCACGGGCTGGTGCTGCTTCACTCCAAAACCATCCCGCTCAGGGTCACTACGGCTCCTCCGTGCTCCGTGCCCGCCAGTGCATTGGCAAATCGCTCGTCCGCGGTTACCAGGGTCGCGCCAATCCGGTTCGTCAAGGCCAGGTAGACGCAGTCGTACACCGACCGGTCCAAGGCCACTGCCAAGCGGACCGCATCAGCGCTGATTGCTTCATCGTCGCTCCAATGGACACCCATCTCGGGTATGGCTGCAGCCAACGCTCCGGCAAGACTTCGTTCTATTTCCCCCATTTTGGCTTTCCGCCATAGGGTGTTACCCACCTCTGAGACCATCAACCGGGGCGCATGCAGCTCATGCCGTCCATCCAGTATGTTGTCAGCGGCCTCCGAGTTTTCTTCCTCGACCAGCCACTTAACCGCTATGCTGGCATCCACTACTAACCGCATCAGGCAGGCCAATGCCCGCTATTCCTGTCTGCCCTAACCAGAACCTGGGAGGGGGTTTGATACCGGCCCTTGGTCTGTTGCCTTAAACCCTGGGCCAAAGCCCGGAAGGCCCCGACCTTTTCTTTCATCTCGTCCTCGGCGGCCCGCTCCAATATGTCCCGGACCTCGCTTTCCAAGGAACGGTTGTTGTCCGCAGCCCGTCGCTTAAGACGCGAAACCAATGCCTCGTCCAATCGCCGCACAATGATAGTCGCCATACCTTTCCCTCAACGCATCGCTATCGAAATGATAGCACATGATGCCGATGAGTCTTCAGACGGGCGATTGGCATCTTTGGGCCGGGGGGCGGGGCGATCAGTGGGGGACTGGTGCCAGGATAGCCAGGACCTATTGCAGGGGTGAGCCTGAGGCCAATAGCGGCCAATAAGGGCGAGACAGATAATAGAGTAGGAGGGAGCCCCACTGGTCAGTACGGAGGAACTGTCAGTCAGGAAGCAGGGCCAACGGCTGAAATGGGGATGGTTTTGTCTGGGCCGCGCAAGGGGATGGTGCGGTGAGCGATTGGTTTAACCCCGGAGGCGAGGACGTGGTCGAGGGGGGCTTTTTCTCTGGAAAGCGGGCAGGCGGGCAACCATAGCCAGGGTGTGATGATGTTGAGCGGGGCAACCACCGCCGACGCGCCTATTGGTTTTGGAGCATTCGATAATTCCTTTTGGAAAGGGGACAATCTGTAATCCTAAGCATGCACAGCCGGGCGACCCCGGCCCAGCGCTAGGTCCAGCCAATACATGGGTTGACACCCAGAGGTCGCACCCTACAATGGAATCCCAGCAGGGGAATCCCAGCAGGCGTTTTTAGCTGTTCTCAACAAGGGAGGCTGATTATGATTACCAAATTCGACACTCTTTACGCGGGCCACGTCGACATGGACGATGTGGGCTACGCGGGCACTCCGGTCAACGACCGCTTTTTCCCCAACGGTCATCTCGCTACGGCCTTCGACAAGGCCGAGGCCATTGCAACCCTGGCGGACAGGCTGGGGTTCGACACTTTTTGGATGGCCGAACACCATTTTCAGCCCGAGGGGTACGAGTGTATCCCCAACCTGTTGCTTTTCAACGTTCACCTCGCCCACCTAACCTCGAATGTCAGACTGGGGTGCGCCTTCAACATTGCGCCGATGTGGCATCCACTGCGGCTTGCCGAAGATTTTGCCACCGCCGACGTGCTCACCGATGGGCGGGTCGTGTTCGGCGTGGGCCGCGGGTACCACACCAGGGAGGTGGAGACATTTGGTGCGCCCTTGTTGGACCAGGATGCCAACCGGGAATTGTTCGAAGAGCAGGTGGAGGTAATCTTCAAGGCGTTTAACGAGCCGTCATTCTCCCACCACGGCAAATATTACGACCTGCCGCCAGACGTTCCGTATCGGGGCTACCAGCTGAAGGACATCTCGTTGGTTCCCCGGCCCAAACACCTGCCGGTGGAATGCTGGCAGCCAATTCAGGGCGGCACCCAGCGGGCCCTCGACTTCATGGCCAAGCATCACATCAAGGGGATCATCGGCGGCGGCGTGGCCGAAGGCGGCGTGATGGATGACGTGATGGTCAATTACCGCGCCGCCCAGGCCAGGTACGGTCGGGAGATGGACATCGGTGGAGATCTGAGCGTGGGGTTCCATTGCTATCTTGCCGACACCCAGGAAGAGGCAATCAAGGCGGCCTCGGCTTACTATGAGGAAAACGTCAAGATGTTTGGCCCGCTGCGGCTACACCGCGGCCTGACCGAGCAGCAGATGTTGGACATCGCAGACCGGACGCGCGCCCCTCTTGCCGGCCTTCCTTCCATGGAGGCTGCAGTCAAACAGGGCGCTTTCCTGGTAGGCCCGCCGGAGCGGATCATCGAACAGTTGAAGGCTGTGGAGCAGAAGTATCCGGGCCTGGAAAGGATTGAGGTGGGCCACCCCGTGGGCACCCCTCAAAGAGTTATTCTGGAGCAACTGGAATGGTTCGCCAAAGAGGTGATGCCGTCATTCAAAGGCAGGGTGGAGGCCGCAGTTCCCGCTGATTAACGCCCCGGTTGGCGAATGCCGACCCGGACCGGCCGATTTGAGATAAACACACCCGGCTATTTTGGCCGGGTGTGTTTACGTCTGAAGCCGGACCTTGGCCCACGGACCGGAGCGTTGACACTGGACTCGCCCCTGCTTACACTCGCTTAAACCCCCGGTGGCGGCGGCTTCCGTTTGCGTCCGGGACTGGGACTCGAAAAAGCCACGCTGCGCCCGGGGCCGGGCTCAGAAAAGCCACGACGAGGAGCGATGACCCTTTCTCCGGCAATGGCGGAAGCCATGGAATTGATGTACGAAACCGGATGGACCGACGGGCTTCCGGTGGTGCCGCCCACCGGGGATTTGGTTGAAGCGTTTGTGGACGCGTCCGGCCGGGTCCCGGATGAGCTTGTCGCCGAACTGCCGCCCTTGGGAGGCCGTGCCACCGTGGAGCGCATCGCGGTCAACGCAGTCATGGCCGGGTGCCTTCCGGAATACATGCCGGTGGTCATTACCGCGATTCAAGCGCTGATAGACGACCGGTTTAACCTGCGGGGCGTTCAGTGCTCGACGGGCATCCACTCACCCCTGGTGATTGTCAACGGGCCAATCGTCAAGCAGTTGGGAATCAACTCGGGATACAACTGTTTCGGCCAGGGATGGCGGGCCAACGCCACCATCGGCCGGGCGGTAAAGCTGGTGCTGGTGAACCTGGGAGGCGCAACCCCGGGGGAGACCAATAAGGCTACCTTTGGCCATCCCGGCGCCTACACCTACTGCGTCGCGGAAAACGAAGACGCCAATCCCTGGGAGCCATATCACGTGGAGGAAGGGTTTTCCCCGGAAGACAGCACGGTCACGGTTTTTCCCGGAGAAGCGCCCCACAACGTGATGTATCACGCGGTGAACGCCAGGAATTTCTTGACCGTGCTGGCCGATACCATGTGCGCTTTGGGCAATGTTCAAATGTACGTGATGGGCGACACCATGGTGTTCCTAGGCCCCGAGCATGCCCGCCTGCTGGCGGAGGCCGGGTGGCGGAAGCGGGACGTTAAACAGTTCCTGTTCGAGCACGCACGCCGGCCTGTCGGCTTGCTGCGCCGGGGCGGCCCGGCCCAGGGAGACGACCGGCGGGAAATGCTCTGGCCCAGGTTTGTAGACCACACCGACGACAGGGAAATGGTTCCGGTGGTGCGCCGGGTGGAGGATATTCACATTTTTGTCGCCGGCGGCGCCGGAGGTCCTCACTCGGTGTGCGTGCCTGGCTGGGGTTCCCGCCGGGCCATCCGCAGGATTGAGATTCCCTAGAGGCCCAACACCCAGATAGGTTTTCCAGCGAGGTTGTATGGCAATTGCCCCCACCAAGGCTCCGGCGCGGAGCATAGAAGAGAGGCTAAGCGCTCTGGGAATTCGCAGCCCGATTGACCCCGAAGCGGCCACCCTGTGGCGCGCCGCGCCGCGGCTCACCATCCTGGACGGGAAAGTCGGCGGTTTCTTGGGAAACAGAAAGGCCAACGCAGAAGTTTTGCTCCGGGACGTCCAGCAGATAATGGCCCAGCGGTTCGGACCTGCCGACGGCATTGCCCTGGACAAGTTCATCTACTCCAGGCCCGCCGCCGATGACATCATTGATTCTCTGGTTGACCGTTGCGACTTTGTGGTGACGGCAATCGCCGATTGAGGGTCCTGCACCTCGTGCAGTGTGCACGACGCAATGACCCTGGAAAACCGGGGGATACCCACGGTGGTTATCTGCACCCAACCCTTTCTTAATTCAGCACACGTTCACGCTCGGACCTTTGGCCGCCAGGGATTTCGGCCTGTGGGCATCCCCCATCCTCTGGGCGGGTTGCCCGGCGCGTTGGTGTCGGAACGGGCCGAATCGATTGTGGATGAGGTGGTCTCGGCTCTGATCCTGGATCCTTAGCCGGATGGCCGGCGCGGTTGTGCTTGGGATTAGGCCTTGGGCCGCCCGCACTAAACTCCACTCACCCTAAGGAGACTAAAGATGGCGACGGTAGGTACCGGGAAATACACCTATGAGATAGTGGAAGACTGGGGCTCACTCCCCCAGGGTTGGGAGTTGGGCCAGACTGCCATTGTCACTGACTCCCAGGACCGGGTGTACCTGTTCAACCGCAGCGACCACCCGTTGATTGTGCTGGACCGGGAGGGGAATTTTCTATCGGCGTGGGGCGAAGGGGTTTTGACCGATGCCCACGGCATGTTTATCGACGCCGAAGACAATCTGTACCTCCCGGTCAAGAACAATCACTTGGTGCTCAAGTACAGCTCCCAGGGTAACCTTTTGATGTCGCTGGGCACGCGAGACCAACCCTCGGACACCGGTTGGTCGGGCAATATCTCCGACCCGGTGCAGCGAGCCGCAGGTCCGTTCAACCGTCCCACCGACGTTGCCCTTTCCCCGGATGGAGACCTGTACATTTCGGACGGTTACGGCAACTCCCGGGTCCACAAGTTCACCACCGGGGGCGAGTTGCTCTTTTCGTGGGGAGAACCGGGAAAAACGGGTCCCGGAGTGTTTCACGTTCCCCATGGAGTATGGGTGCACACCGACGGCAGGGTCTTCGTGGCCGACCGGGAAAACAACCGGGTCCAGATTTTTGATCTGGATGGCAATTTCCTGGACCAGTGGACCGATTTTTCCCGTCCCTGTGATATCTACATCGACCAGGACGAGGTGCTTTTTATTCCCGAGTTGGACGCGTTCATGAGCGTTGTGTCCATAGATGGAGAGCTTTTGGCCCGGTGGGCGGGGCCGACCGACGCCGGGGCTCACGCCATCTGGTTGGACTCCCGCGGTGACCTGTACATCAACCAGAACCTGGAAGGCCAGCGCCTGCTCAAGTACCGCAAAGTGGGCTAAGGACCAAGGCTGGATTTACCACAGAGGGCGCAGAGAACACAGAGGTCTTATTATGGGCGCTGGGTTTGTACACTGGCGCCGCGCTTACAACTACTTTTGGTAGGGGTTGCTCGTTGAAGATAGGAGCTATTTTTCCGCAAACTGAAATCTCTCCGGACCCGGTGGAGATTAAAGACTTTGCCCAAGCGGTCGAGGGCATGGGATACGACCACATTTTCATTGCCGACCATGTTTTAGGAGCCGACCCGCGGCGTCATAGTCATCCGTCGCTGCAGACCTACAGTCATGAAAGCGTGGTGCACGAAATCATGACTACCATGGGGTATTTGGCGGCGGTCACCAAGACAGTCGGTTTGGCGTCGGGAATCTTGATTCTGCCCCAGCGGCAGACAGCGCTGGTGGCCAAGCAGGCCGCGGAGGTGGACATCCTGAGCGGCGGCCGGCTGCGGCTGGGCATTGGCGTGGGTTGGAACGACGTAGAATACCAGGCCCTCGGCCAGGACTTTCAGAATAGAGGTAA
Organism: Dehalococcoidia bacterium; assembly: GCA_963663135.2. Classification (GTDB taxonomy): domain Bacteria; phylum Chloroflexota; class Dehalococcoidia; order Lucifugimonadales; family UBA3495; genus Io17-Chloro-G2. The sequence goes on from CAXXRM010000004.1 coordinate 119,256, forward strand.
ACGCAGCGAAGAGCAGATCGCGCTGATGCGGGCCTTGTGGACCAAAGAAGTGGTCAATTTTGAGGGGCGTTGGCACCGGGTCAGCAACGCCGGAATAAATCCCCTGCCCGTGCAGCGTCCCATTCCCGTTTGGCTCGGCGGAGGCACCCAGGGAACGGGCCGCGTGCTTCGCCGCGTCGCCGCCATCGCCGATGGCTGGTGTCCCGGTTTCGGCCCCGATGCCGTGGGCCAAGAGTTGGTCCAGATGGTCCGGGACTACATGACCAAGGCAGGCCGCGACCCCGCGGACCTGGACCTGGAGGGTCGCATTTGGACTGCCGGCAAGCAGCCCGAAGACTGGCTGGGCGAAGCCAGGCAGTGGCAGGAATTGGGAGCCACGCACCTGGTGGTGGAAACCCGCAAGGGCGGGCTGGAGTCCATGGATGGCCGGCTCAGCGTAATCCAGCAGTTCAAGGAAGTGGTTGGAGCGTTGGCGGACTGACCGCCGCAACCCGCGGTGCTAAACTGAATTCGCTCCCCCGGTTGCATCTCACCGGTTCCGGCCCGGTGGGAGGCGTTGGGCCCCGGCGCCACCGGTATCAATGAGGAGGCAACACCATGACACAAGACACGGTCCTCTACCATGCAGAAGACGGCGTTGCGGTGTTGACCTTGAACAATCCAAAGCAGCGCAACGCCCTGTCCAGTTCCACCTTGGCGCTGCTCAAAACCTACCTGGCGCAAATCGCAGGCGATTCAACCATCAAGGTGGTGGTTATTCGTTCCGAGGGTCCGGTGTTCAGTTCCGGGCATGATCTCAACGAGTTGGTGGGCGGTGACCCGGAAGACTACGCGGGGGTGTTCGCTGATTGCACCGCGGTGATGGAGGCTATCCGGCTGTTGACCAAGCCCGTGATTGCCCAGGTGCAGGGTTTGGCTACTGCTGCCGGCTGCCAGTTGGTTGCCACCTGCGATCTCTCCGTAGCCGCGGACAACGCTAGATTTGCAACTCCGGGAGTCCAAATAGGCTTGTTTTGCACCACTCCCGGCGTAGCCGTTGCCCGGGCGGTAATGCCCAAGAAGGCGATGGAAATGCTGTTGACCGGCCTTCCCATCCCGGCCCAAGAGGCCCTGGAGTTTGGACTGGTAAACCGGGTGGTGCCCGCGGAGGAACTGGAACAAGAAACTATGGCCTTGGCTCGGCGGATCTGCCAGGCCAGCGCCCGGACCATTGCCATAGGCAAGCCGGCCTTCTACCGGCAAGTGGAAATGGACCGGCCAGCCGCTTACGACATGGCGCAGAGGGTCATGGTGGAGAACCTACAGGACGTAGACGCCCAGGAGGGGATAACCGCTTTCCTGGAGAAGCGGGAGCCCCACTGGACCGGCTGACCCGTTTCGGCTCGACCATTCCGGACGCACGGTGGATTCCGGTTATCCCCCCGCCGGATTCCCGTTATCCGAAAGTGATCACGCTCCGGGCCACGGCGCCCTGCTTCATATCCTCGAAGGCCTCGTTGACGTCCGACAGGTTCAACCTCTGGGACACCATCTGGTCCAACTTCAGCCGTCCCTGCAAGTAAAACTCGATGTAACGGGGCATGTCGGTCCGGAACCTGTTGGAGCCCATGCTGCTTCCCTGAATCCGACGTTCCCGCAGGAATGACGGCCCGTCCAGCTCGATCTTGACCCCCTGGGGAATCATGCCGATTATGGTTGCCGTCCCGCCCGCCCGCAGCATGGCGAAGGACTGCTCGGCGGTTTCTTTGGTTCCGATGGCTTCGAAGGAGTAGTCCACACCGCCGTTGGTCAGGTCTCGGATTTTCTCCACCACGTCGCCCCCCGACGCGTCTATGACGTCGGTGGCCCCGAATTGGGTGGCCATGGTCAGCTTGGTTTCCACCCGGTCGATGGCGATGACCCGGAGCGCTCCGGCCAGGATTGCCCCCTGGATGGCGCTGAGGCCCACACCGCCGCACCCGATGACCGCCACCGTGCTGCCGGGCTCGACCTTGGCGGTGTTGATCGCTGCGCCAACGCCGGTGGTGACTCCGCACCCGATGAGGGCAAGCTGCTCGAAGGGCACGTCGTCCCGAACTTTGACCGTGGCGTTTTCGTGTACCAGCATCTGCTCGGCGAAAGACGATATCTCCGCCATCTGAGTAATCCGGTCGTTGCCCTGGCGGAGCCGGGGAGGTTCTCCGGGAGACCGGACCACGTCTTCCCGGTAACAAAGATTCGGCCGTCCGCTGAGACACCGGTCGCAAAGGCCGCAGAAGACCGAAAGGCAGGTGATCACCCGGTCGCCCGGCTGCACGTAACTCACCTGGCTGCCCACGGCTTCCACTGTGCCCGCGGCTTCATGGCCGAGCACGACCGGCATGTTGATCCGGTATTTGCCCTCGACAAAATGCAGGTCGCTGTGACAGACTCCGGTGGCGCCGGTGCGGATTAAGACCTCTCGCGGTCCGGGGTTGTCCACCTGCACTTCTTCAATCTCCAGGGGTCGGTCCACTTCACGGAGTACCGCTGCTTTCATAGCTCATCTCATTTCGGGGCAGTATTGATTGGGCCGCGCGGTCTGGATTCTTGGAGGAACTTAGCCCATTTGGGTAGGCGTGAATGTAGCACCGCGGCTAATGACGGTCAACTGTTCCAGCGCGCGGGTACGCGGCCTTGACGCCACGCAATCTGAGACTAAACTGATTAACGAAACGGCTTGGGGACGGTCCCAACCGTTACAGCAACCCTCTCGGTCGGCGTGTCGCCGGAATACTGAATTAGAATTTGGAGGAAATCATGGGACCAAAGTTGGTGGACCACCTGTTGTACGAACCCGAAGAATCCGGAATTCTCTGGATCAGGTTCAACCGCCCGGAGCGGATGAACGCCCTGATTGGGTCTTCTGAGGAAAACAGCACGGTAGCGAAGGTTGGCGAGTACATGCGGGCGGGAGACGATGACCCCAACATCCGGGTGATCGTGCTCACCGGGGTGGGAAGAGGATTCTGTTCCGGCGCGGACATGCGGCGGGACACTCCGGACGATGTCAAGGGAGAGAATTTTACCGGCAACCGGAGCGAGACATCCGGACCCGACTCCAGCCGGGAGCATTTCTTCCACGGCTTTACCAAGCTGCACCGGGACATATCCCAGGTACGCAAACCCACCGTGGCCATGATCAACGGGCCGGCGGTCGGGTCGGGCATGGATATGGCGCTGCACTGCGACATCCGGGTGGGCTGCGAAAACACCCGGTTCATCGGGTACCAGCAATTGGGCCAGATCGTTGAAAACGGCGGCAGTTACTACCTGCCAAAGATGGCGGGATTGGGCCGCGCCCTGGAATTCGCCTACACCGGGCACCTGGATGCCCAGCGCGCCTACCAGTGGGGCTTGCTTAACCACCTGGTGGAGTCGGAAAAACTGGAGGAGACCACCAGGGAGCTTTGCGACCGCATCATGCGAACGCCGCCGATGGTGCAGTGGGTCAGCAAGCGTATCATGCGCGCTTCTCTGGACAGCACTTTGGAAAACACCATGGTTATGACGTCCAACGCCGGTGGCATTCTCAATGGGTCTGAAGACGCCATTGAAGCCAGGCAGGCTTTCCTGGAGAAGCGGGCGCCAACGTTCCAGGGTAGGTAACAGAGCAACCAAATTCCGGGCATTCCGTCCGCGGTTTGCCCGGGGCAGGCCTTTCTTCAAGTCCAGTTGTCTTATCGAGAGGCTGTTGATCGGCGTGTTTTCTGCGGATGCGCCCCGATGGGGCTTGCGCTGGCAGGTCCGTCCCGATTGGGCGGTTGAGTCAAGCTGACGAAGTGCCTTTGCTGAGAGTGTCCAAGCCCATGCCGGGTGGCGTCAAATGGCTCGGATCGGCGGGTTGATGGGAGAGTTAGAACCGTGTTTTGAGGAAGGATACTTGGTCGGGGTGAGTGGACTCGAACCACCGGCCTCTTCGTCCCGAACGAAGCGCGCTAGCCACTGCGCTACACCCCGAGCCTATCGGGTTTAACCAGGGACCATTATACGCCAATCCGGCAGATTGGGGGAACGAATTCCCTAACCCCGCCGGGCAAACGCATTCTAAAGTGACGGGCCAACGTTGTATCCAAAGTTATGCCTGCTCTTTTTTATCCGACCGGACACCTCCCCCGTCTTTCCCGCCGCAGCTGTAATCCAGAGCCCTTTCCCTGCGCAGACACGATTATGGCAGCGTAGAAACGCTAGGTATGGGCAAGCCGCGCCCCTCTCGTCGCCCTTGCCGCAGCGTGGTTCCTTCCACCCCACCGCCCTTGTCGCATGACCGTTCCTTGGACACCGGAGCCTGCTTAAAGGACAAAATGGGCTCTGGATTCCCGCTGCGGCGGGAAAGACGGGGAGGGACCCGCCAGATACCGCAACACCAACGCTTTGATGTAAATTGGCTTCCCCGAGTCCTACGATTTTAGAATGCGATAGCTCTGTCTAACGTTGCTGGGCAGTCGCATTTCAAACCGCAGGTTTAGCGTCTGCAAAATCCCGTGCAGCGGTTCGGAGAGAGTGGCCGCCGTTCCTACCCCTGTTGGTCCAACATCATTTGGACCTTCTCTTCCAGGACTTCCCGGTCCAGCACCCCGGTCCAGCGTTCGAAGATTGAGCCGTCGGCGTTGATGAACACCGTGGTTGGCATCCCGATCACCTTGTAGTTCGGGATAACGTTGGGATCGTTTGTGAATCCGGCGGGGTAGGTGATATTCAATTCCCGCAGCAGGGTTTCAGCGTCGGCCTGGGAACCCAACCCCATGAATTGACCGACGTCCACGCCCACCAGCGTGGCATCCTCCTTGTTCTCGTCGTAGAAAGCCTGCAAGTCCGGCATTTCTGCCCGGCAAGGGGGACACAAACCGGCCCAGAAATTCAGCACCACCGGTTTGCCTTTGAGGTCGCTGACGTGGAGTTCGTCGCCTGCCGGGAAGCCTTCACCTTGGAATAGCGTAAATACTAAATCGGGAGCCGGTTCCCCGGGACTGCTGCACGCAAATGCCAGCATCATCATCAGGGCCCCCAAGGCCAGCGGGACCAACCCAATCTTCCGGAGTTTCAAGGGATTCCTGGGGACATTGACATCAATCGAGGTATCGGGGCGTCCCAAGGACGGACCGGTCATACTTGTTTATCTCCATGTGTGAAGGTATTCGCCGCCGTTGGGTAACCGGCGAATACCTCGGATAGCCTCACGTCTTTGGGGCGACGGCCAGGTCCTTGAGGTTCTGTTGAAACACCTGTAATCGTTCGAGGACGAGGGTCAACCTGGACAGCCACTGCTTCCCTAACTGGCGCATGGACAGGTGAATCTGCTGATTACCCACTTTGGCTGCGGGGCCGAGGGCTTTTTCCAATGGAATCCTTGCTCCTCCGATTGGTACGGCCAAGGAAAGTGCAATGGATTCACTATCGTGAGTTATCGATTGTATCCCTACCGAACCGGCCAATGCCCGCAGGGCGGCCAACTTCAGGAGGGATTCGGTTTCATCCGGCAGTGGGCCGAAGCGGTCTCGAAGCTCCTCCCGAAGCGCATTTACCTCGCCGCGGCCCCTTATCTTGGCGATCCTTTGGTACACCGCCAACCGTGTCGGGAGATGCGCGATGTAGCTTTCCGGAATCTGGGCCGGCTCCGGCAGTTCCACCCGGGGAAACCCGGAATCCTCCGTTGTTGACTGCTTGGCCCCCTGTTCTTCCGACGCTTTTAGCTGCTCCACGGCCTCTTGCAACAGTTGGCTATAAAGACTCAGGCCCACGTCATAGATATGGCCGCTTTGGGCTCCGCCCAGCAGGTTCCCCGCTCCTCGAATTTCCAGGTCTCGCATGGCGATGCGGAATCCGGACCCCAACTCGGATGCTTCCAATATTGCCTGGATGCGCCTTTCGGCTGCTTCGGTGATGCGGCGGCCCTTCGGCAGCAACAAGTAGGCGTAGGCTCGGTGCTCTCCTCGCCCGACTCGACCTCTTAGCTGGTAAAGCTGGGACAGGCCGAAGCGGTCGGCCCGGTCCAGAATCAGGGTGTTGACGTTAGGCATGTCCAGGCCGGATTCGATGATGGTGGTGCACACCAGGATGTCGGCCTCGCCGGCGGCAAAGGCCACCATGACGTCTTCCAGGTCCGATTCAGGCATCTGGCCGTGGCCGACCAGGATACGGGCTTGCGGCACCAACTCGGCCAGTTGGGCTGCGGTTTGCCCGATGGTTCGTACCCGGTTATGCACAAAGAACAACTGCCCGTTTCTTTCCAGTTCCCGGAGAATTGCCTCCTTGATAACGTCTTCGCTGTACTCGGAGGCGAAGGTCTTGACCGGAAGACGCGCCTCTGGAGGCGTGTCCATCGTGCTTAAATCTCTTATGCCGGAAAGGGCCTGATTCAGCGTTCGGGGGATGGGCGTTGCGCTCAGCGTCAACACGTCCACCTCCCGGCGCAACTGGACCAGCCGTTCTTTGTGGGCCACGCCAAAGCGCTGCTCTTCATCCACCACCGCCAGGCCCAGGTTCTTGAAACCAATGTCCTTTTGCAGCAACCGGTGGGTGCCGATCACAATATCTACGTCTCCGGACTTGAGGCCCGCAACCACTTCGTCCTGTTCCTTGGGCGTACGGAAGCGGCTGAGGACTTCCACCCTGACCGGGTAGGGGCTGAGACGCTCGCTGAAAGTGGCGTAGTGCTGCTGAGCAAGGACGGTGGTTGGCACCAGGACACCAACCTGAAAACCATCGTTCACTGCCTTGAACGCCGCCCTCAGGGCCACTTCGGTTTTTCCGTAGCCAACGTCCCCGCAGATCAGGCGGTCCATGGGCTTGGCCTGTTCCATGTCGGTTTTGACCTGGTCGATGGCCCGGGACTGGTCCGGGGTCTCTTCAAAGGGGAATGCGTCTTCCAATTCCTGCTGCCAGGTGGTGTCGGGGCTGAAGTCGTGACCTTGCGCGGTCTGGCGAGCGGCATGGAGTTTCAACAAGTCCTCGGCCAGTTCCCGGGTGGCGCCTTTGACCTTTTCTTTGATCCTGGCCCATTCTGCCGTGTTCAGCCGGGTCAACGTTGGGGTCTGGTCTTGAGCGCCGATGTAGGAAGAGACCCGGTCCAAGTGGTCCGTGGGCACGTACAGCTTGTCTTTATCGGCGTACTCCAGGACCAGGTACTCTTTGTCGTCGGAGTCCCCCGCTGTCAGGTCGTCCCCGAGGCGCGTCGTCCCGGCGAACCTGGCGACCCCGTGGTCCACGTGGACCACGAAGCTGCCCGGGACCAGGTCTGAGAGCACGATATCGGGCCCTCCCTCGGCTTTCCTGGTGCGGCGGTAGCGGCGTTCTTTAACGGTCCCGAACAATTCCGCGTCGGTGAGCAGGGCCAGGGAGCGCAACCCGTCTCCGGCCTCCCCGGGAGTCGTGCCGGTCTCCTGGGGGCCATTCATCCCAACCACCCACCCTTCGGGCAGCGAGCCGGCCACGACCCGCATAACGCCGGGTTCTACGGGCTCCACAATGTCTTCGGTGATGGTGGCTCCGACCCCTTGCTCTTCCAGGATGTCGGCCAGCCGGCGGGCGTGCTGGGTGACTGCCACCACCGACGCGCCTTCATGCTGATATCTACGGACGTCGGCGGCCAACTGCTCCAGCCGGCCGTAGTAGGGCGTGGAGGGCTGGAAAATATGGTCCTCACTTTCGTGGACCCAACTTTGCAGGGAAACGCGCCGGCGGCCCTCCATGCCGTCCTGAAACCGTATCCACGGTAGATATGGCGGGGGGAAATTGCCCGGCAACTCACCGCGGTCCTCCCGTGTTTCCCGCATCCGTTGGAACCTGTCCTCCAATTCCAGGGCTTCTGCCTCGACCTGCCCGGCCCTTTCCAAGATCAGGAATCCGTTGGCCGGCAGGTACTCCAACAGGCAGGACTCGTTTAGCAGTCCGTTATAGAACGACAGCGTTTCCGAGTTGGGCGCTGAAGACAGGGAAGCCAGCTCGTCTTCAATTCGGTCCCGGGTCTCGCCGGAACAGCGCGCGTAGTCCAGCCGAGCGATGCGCGTCTCCAGGGAGGCCGCGTGGACCAACCCCGGCAATTGCTCCCGGGCGGGAATCAGGGTCACCGAGCCGGCGTCGGCTACCGAACGCTGAGTGTGGGGGTCAAACGTCCTGATTGTGTCCACCCGGTCGTCCCACAGTTCTATCCGAAAAGGAAAGACTGCGTCGGTAGGAAAGACGTCGATGATCCCGCCCCGGTGGCTGAACGAGCCCGGCGATTCCACCAATGCCTCGTGCCGGTAACCCAGTTCCACCCAACTATTCAGCATTTGGCCAAGGCCGATTCGTTGCTCCAGGGACACGCAGGCGGTGGGCAAGGGGTTGCCGGCGGACGTTGAGCTTGGGGTTAAACCTGGGTTGAAAACGGAAGGCGGCAGGGTCAACCGGAGGGCGGCGCCCACCGAGGTCACTACCAGCGGCGGCAATTGAGTCGGGCCGGCCTCGCCCTCCGGGGATCCGGCCAAAGCGGCCAGGGCGGTCAGCCTTTGGTTGCCGGTATGGGCGTCTACGGACAGCCGTTCAAAGGGGAGTACCTCGGGTTCCGGCAGCAGGTAGGTTGGGGAGTCCTCTCCCAGGTAGGTTTGAAGGTGGTCGTGGAGACGCCGGGCGTCTTCCGGCCTGGGCGTCAGCACCAGAATCGGGGCCCGCAGAGTGCGCCAGAGGGACCCGATGTAGGCCGGCCTGGCCCCTTGGCGAACGGTAATGGGAGGTGGGTCTTGGAGACTCGTGAGGGTTGCCACGTGGCGGCGGAACGCGGGATGGGCGCCGATCACCGGCAGAATTCCGGATAAAGACATTGACTAGGCTACAACTCCCGGTACAAAACAGTCGGTGCGATTGGACGGTTTCAACCGTAAACTCCCAAAGGGACTCGCCGTCAGCGGCAGCCCCGTGCAAGCAATTGTACTAGGCCCCGGCATTTCCGCACAAGGAGCCGCCAGCTTTGTCTCCTATCTCGCGTGCTATAATGTTAGCTGGCCAACCAAACCCCTCATCGCATGTCTAGTCTGTCAAATGCCCGCCCCTTGGTTATCCCTCGCTCGTCTGCTGAAAGCGCCATGGCTTCGAAGGCCCCCTCTCTAAAACCGATTTATCGCCGCGTCGTGATCAAAGTCGGCACCAGCTTGTTGACGTTGGGGTCCGGCGACCGCGGCCTGAACCGCGAAATAATCGCCGACCTTGTCCGCCAGATCAGCCTGCTTCGAGACCAGGGCGTCGAGGCGCTGCTGGTGACTTCGGGGGCCGTCGCCGCCGGGCGAGAGGCCCTGGAAACAAGGACGCGCAGCTCAAGCTCGTTGGGCCGCAGGCGGGTCCTGGCAGGTCATGACATCCGCTCCCGGCAGGTCATGGCCGCGGTGGGGCAAAGCAGATTGATGCATGCCTACCAGGAAATGTTCGGTGGACGGGGCCACATGGTGGCGCAAACCCTGCTGACCATCAATGACCTGACTGACCGCCAGGCCTACCTCAACGTGGGCAACACCCTGACGGGGCTGCTGGAGCTGGGTGTAATTCCCATTCTGAACGAAAACGACGTTGTGGCCGTAGACGAGATCGGCGAGGTTTTCGGGGACAACGACCGTCTCTCTGCCCTGGTGGCCAACCTGGTGGATGCGGATCTTTTGGTTATTTTGACCGACACCGACGGCCTTTATACCGCCGATCCCAACCTGGACCCCTCCGCCGAGTTGATACCCGAAGTCAACCGGGTGAATGAAGACATCATGGCATTGGCCGGCAAGAATTTTAACCCCTGGGCCAGGGGCGGCATGCCGACGAAAATTGATGCCGCCCGCCTGGTCACGTCTTCTGGGATGGCAATGGTGATGTGCCGCGGTTCCGCGGAGGACGCAGTGTTGAAAGCGGCGCAGGGACAGCCCATCGGCACCTTGTTCCACCCGGCGGCAGGAAAGCTGGAAGCCCGGAAACGCTGGATGTTGGGAGGAATCACCGTCCGCGGTGAGGTGGTGGTGGATGTGGGAGCCGCCCGGGCGTTGGGCCAGAAGCACGGCAGCCTGCTGCCCGCGGGCATCAAATCGGTCAATGGGAGTTTTCAACGCGGCGACATCGTATATATTCTGGGCCCCGAGGGCGGCCGCATTGCCTGTGGAATCGCCAACTACCAATCGGCGGACGTTGCCCGCATTCAGGGCGTAAAATCGGACAACATCCTGCCGATCCTGGGGTACCACTACGGTGAAGAAGTAGTGCACCGGAATAACCTGGTGCTGTTGTAAAACGCGCCGGCCCGTGGGGTTGGAAGTTAGCAATTCCACGGAGCCTAACCACGGGTTGATTTCCAAATATCAGCCGGCGAACCGGGGATATCGGCCCGTTGGCTGAAACCCGCCGGAATCCTGACAGGAGCGAAATGGCCACCACCGTCGAAGAACTTACAGTCATGGGGCAGGCGGCCAAAGCTGCGGCGCGGCAACTGGCCAGAACGCCCACCCAGGTCAAAAACCAGGCGTTGCTCAACATCGCCGACGCCCTGGAACTCAACCAGGGGAAGCTGCTGGTTGAGAATGAGAGAGACTACCAGGCGGCCAAATCCGGCGGCCTTAACGAGGCGATGCTGGACCGGCTCCAGCTCACTTCGGGCCGCATCGATCGCATGGCCCACGACCTGCGGCAGGTGGCCGCGCTGCCGGACCCGGTTGGCGAGACCATCGAGACTATTAACCTGCCCAACGGTTTGCGCGCCGAGCGGCGGCGCGTCCCCCTGGGAGTTATCGGCAGCATTTATGAAAGCCGTCCCAACGTTACCGTGGACATTGCCGGGCTGGCGCTGAAATCCGGCAACGCTTGCATTCTCCGAGGCGGCCGGGAGAGTATCCGGTCCAACCTCGCTCTTTCCAACCTGATCCGTGAAGCCATTGGGCAGGCCGGGGTTGTCAAAGATGGTGTTCAGGTCGTGGACAATCCCGACCGGGCCCTGGTGGACGCCATGCTCCAGATGAAGGAGTACATCGACCTCCTGGTTCCCCGTGGCGGGGCCGAGTTGATCCGGTTGGTGCGGGAGAAGGCCGCCATGCCATCGGTTACCGGGGGCATAGGGGTTTGCCACACGTACGTGGATGCCGCCGCCGACCTGGAGCAGGCCTCCGCCATTGTTTATAACGCCAAGGTCCGCCGCCCCAGCATTTGCAATGCTTTGGATACCCTGCTGGTCCATTCTGACGTGGCCCCCCGCTTTTTGCCGCTGGCTGCCCAGGGACTCGCCGCGGCCGGTGTGGAATTGCACTGCGACCACCGGGCGTTGAGCATGTTGGGCCCGCAGCACGGCCTGAACGCCGTCCCTGCCGACGAGGATGACTGGGGCCGGGAATTCCTCGCCTTGATAGCCGCGGTAAAGGTGGTTGACTCGTTGGACGAGGCTTTGGCCCACATCGAAGAATATGGATCGGGACATTCCGAGGCCATCGTCACCGAGGATTACTCCGCCGCTATGCGTTTTGTCGACGAGACCGATGCGGCCGCGGTTTACGTGAACGCCAGCACCCAGTTCACCGATGGCGGGCAGTTCGGTATGGGCGCAGAAATCGGTATCAGCACCCAAAAGTTCCATGCCCGCGGCCCCATGGGACTGAGGGAACTGACTTCTTACAAGTGGGTAGTCATGGGCAACGGGCAGGTCCGGGAGTAATCAGGAGGCGGGTCTTGGCCGGGTTTAATTTCGAAAGGGAGGTTAGGACGCCTCACTCCGAGGCGTACACTATCCAGGAACAGGACCGGGCCGTCGGCCGGGTTGACATCCACTTTACCGAGGACCTGGTGCACGTGGCTGTGGCGGTGGACGAGAGCCTGACCCAGGACTCCATTCAAGAGATCATCGACAGCATCGACAAGGATCTGCTGGACGCCGTGGGAATCACCCGGGAGGGTTTCGTGGTCCACGTGTTCCAGGGCAGGGAAACCGGCGTATTCAGCGATGATGAAGGGTTCGGAGAAAACGGCAGCGAGGGTTAGCCACTCTTGCGTTGCAGCGCCCTTTCCGCCGCGTCGCGGACGCCCTCAGGGGTGAGGCCCGCTTTCGCCATCAGCTCTTCGGGCTTGCCCGACTCGGCATAACCCCGCAGCGCCACCATCTCCAGCGGAACGGGATGGCCTTGGCCCAGCGCCTGTCCCACGATGCTGCCCAGCCCGCCGTGAATGTAGTGTTCCTCGGCGGTAACGATGGCTCCCGTCTCCCTTGCTGCGGCCAGAATGGTGGCCTCGTCGGCGGGGGCCAGCGTGTGCATGTTAATCACCCTGGCCTGAATTCCGGACTCGGCCAACAGGTCGGCGGCGTCCAAGCTCACCGAAACCATTACTCCGGTCGCTATGAGGGTGACGTCGTCCCCTTGCCGCATAACCTCGGCGCGGCCCGGTGTGAACACGTAGTCTTCGTCATGGATCACTGGGGTAGCCGCACGGGGCAGCCGGATGTACATGGGGCCGTCCACCGCCGCCGCCGCTCGCACCGCCTGGGCCGTTTCCACCGAGTCGGACGGGCAAATCACGGAAAAGCCGGGCAGCGAGCAGGCCAATGCCAGGTCCTCTATGCCCTGGGCCGACATGCCGTCTTCGCCGGTTAGAATACCCGCGTGAGTGCAGACTAGCTTGAGGTTGAGGTGTGGTTGGGCCACCAGCACCCTGAGCTGATCGAAGGGGCGTCCCACGCCGAAAACGGCAAAGGTGCTGACGAAGGGGATCTTGCCGGAGGCGGCCAGCCCGGCCCCCACGGCTATCAAGTTTTGCTCCGACGGGCCGAAGTCAAAGAACCGGTCAGGGTGTTGGTCCCGCCAGAGATGGGTAAAAACGGAGACGTTTAAATCGCCTCCCAACACCACGATATCCGGGTGGTCTTCGGCCATGTCCAGCAGAGTCCTACCGTAGGTCTCCCGGTTTGAGACCATCTCCCTGGCGGCCGCCATTAGGCTAACTCCTGCATGGCCCGGTCAAATTCTTCCTGGTTGGGGGCCCTTCCGTGGAAACCCGGGTTGTTTTCCATGAAAGAAACTCCCTTGCCTTTGACGGTGTGGGCAATGATTACGGTGGGACGGGTGCGTCTCTTTTGCGCTTTGCCCAGGGTTTCCAACATTGACGTAAAGTCGTGCCCCGGGGTTTCCAAAACCCTCCAGCCGAAGGCCCGCCATTTGGCCGCCAAAGGCTCCAATTTCATCACGTCATCGGTGAAACGGTCGTTTTGGATGCGGTTCCGGTCCACCACCGCGATCAGGTTGGTTACACCGTGGTGCGAGGCTGCCATTGCGGCTTCCCAGATCTCTCCTTCATCACATTCGCCGTCACCCAAAACGGCGTACACCATGTAGTCCTTTTGGCTGAGGCGGGCGGCCAGAGCACACCCCAACGCGAATGACAGGCCCATACCCAGGGAACCCGAGTTCATCTCTACGCCGGGGGTCATTGGGTGCGCGTGACCTTGGAGCCGGCTGTTTAGTTTTCGGAAAGTGGACAATTCTTCCCTGGGAATGTAGCCCGCCCTGGCGAGCACCGCATACAGGCCCGGAGAGGCGTGGCCCTTGCTCAGGATCAGCCGGTCCCGGTCTGGCCAACCGGGGTTGCCTGGGTCGTGGCGCATCACGACGAAGTACAGGGAAATGAGGATTTCCATTTCGGAAAGAGAGCCGCCCGGATGACCGCTCCCCGCGTCAAAGATGGTCTTGATGGCGTCGCGGCGGATTTCCCGAGCCATGGTTTCCAACTCTTGGACGGTGAAACGGGGCGCTCCGGTGCGCCCGCTGTAGGTGGACGAAGTCATTCCGGCAACCGGCTTGGAGGATTTCGCCAAAGTCCCTCCCGGAACCGAGAAATTCGCGAAGCGGCCCTGAAAATGCCCTACGTCCGAGAACAGCGGGATATTTGAGGCTGGTTCCGGCGCGCCAATTATATTCCTGAGTCCTTTGGAGTGTCTAGCCAACCCGGCTGCATTCCGGGGTCTTTAGGCCGTCATACCTCGTCATTCGCGTCGCAACGGGACAGACGGGCCGGCGGGAGTTCTTGGTTCTCCGTTGCTGCGGGAATTATGGCGGGATGGGGCCAAGTTTGCGACGACTTAACGTTGCGTCATTTTGCGTCATGCGGGGTTGAAGGGAAGTAAGAGGGTGCGAAAATTTCGTGATTGGCATTGCGGGGCGTTGTTTCTATAATCTGTGGTCATGGGCCCCGTGATCGACAGCCATTGCCATATCTTTCCCGGCGATTTCTCCGAGAGGCGCTCTGAATTGCTGGTGCGGGACGCCACCTTCGCCGAACTGTTTTCCACGGGCCGGGCGGCGTTGGCGACTGCGGAGACCCTGGTTGAAGCAATGGACCGTCATGGGATTGACCGGGCAGTGGCGATGGGAGTGGGCTGGAATGACCTCGCCCTGGCCCGGGAGGCCAACGATTACTTGATGGAGGCCGCCGCGGCCTATCCCGGACGGCTCTCGGGTCTATGCTCGGTTAATCCCGGTTGGGGCAAGGCGGCTCTGGATGAAATGGAGCGTTGCGCTGAGGGTGGCCTGATTGGGATTGGAGAATTGCACCCCGACACCCAGGGATTTGCCCTTGACGACCAGGACACCTTGGCCCCATTGATGGATTTAGCCCGCCGGCTGCGCTGGCCGGTGCTGGTCCACTGCTCCGAACCGGCGGGGCACGACTATCCCGGCAAGGGATCAACCACCCCCGGAAAAGTCTACCGGTTCATAGCAAATTTTCCCGGAGCCCGGATCATCTGCGCCCACTGGGGCGGCGGGTTGCCATTTTACACGCTGATGCCCGAGGTTCCGGCAGTGCTTAAAAACGTCTTTTTCGACACTGCGGCGACGCCGTTCCTCTACCAACCGGCGGTATACCGGACCGGGGCGAGTCTTGCGGGGCCGGAAAAAGTCCTTTTCGCCTCTGATTTCCCGTTAATCGGGTACCCCAGGGCGTTGGGGCAGGTCGAAGAATCCGGGTTGGTGTCCGGGGACCGGGAAGCCATTTTGGGGGGCAATGCCGCTCGCCTATTTGGGCTGTGATGCTTCGGGGTCTTTTGACAAGGGACCGGGTCGCAACTAGGTCCTAAAGGACGTGGAAAGCCTCTTGGGGGAAGACGTGGATGACACGCAAACTCTACTGGACTACCTGGCCCCCGGCCTGGACATTGTGCTGGTGGGTTTGAATCCTTCGGATTACTCGGTCCGTGAAGGCCACTACTTTGCCAATCCTCGCAACCGTTTTTGGGCTGCCCTCAACCGTTCGGGACTGGTGGGCCAGGAGTTGTCCGCGGAAACCGACTACCAGGTGTTGGAACACGGGCTGGGATTCACCGACGTGGTCAAACGCGCAACTTCGCAAGGGTCTGGGTTGAGGGCAGCTGATTTTCGGGAAGGCGCCCCCATGCTCAAGGCCAAGCTGCTAGGATGCCAGCCCCGCATAGTTTGTTTTCAAGGGCTGATGGGATACGGCCGGTATTTGAGACATGCTGAAGGTGTCAGGGAGAAACCGGAACTGGGTAAGCAGCCGCTTCGCATCGGCGATTCCGCCGTGTTTGTCGTTCCCAACCCCAGTCCGGCCAATGCAAAATTTACGCTGGACGACCTTGTTGGTTGGTTCCGGCAGCTTCAGGCGTTTCGATTGGAGATAATGATGGAGATCACCGGGGAGATGACTGGTTGACCGGGCCCGGTGACAAGGTCAGGACCTTTATCGCCATCCTTATTCCTGACAAAACCAGACGGGCGTTGGCCGAGTGTATTCAACAGCTATCCGGCTTGGCGCCCCAAGGAGTCCGGTGGGTCGATCCTGAAGGGATCCATCTGACCCTCCGGTTTCTGGGTGATATTCCGGTGGAAAGGGTTGAGCATGTCTTGGCGGCGCAGGGGGTTGCGGCCGGCTCCGGCGAACCGTTTTCTCTCCAGCTTTCCGGTTTGGGGATGTTCCCCAACTCGGAACGGCCCAGGGTGTTGTGGGCTGGGGTTTCCGGAGACATGGATGCTCTGCGTCTCCTCCAGGAAGAGGTGGAAGCGCAATTGGAGCGGGTCGGGTTCCCCAGGGACCGGCGGCCTTTCGCTCCCCACTTGACCTTGGGGCGAATCAGGGACAGGGCCTCGAGCGCCGAGCGAAAACGCATCGCAGCCGCTACCGGCTCCGTGGCGCTCGGCCATGCCGAGCCCTGGGTGGTGGAAGAGTCGCACCTGATTCGCAGCACTCTCACGCCCCAGGGGGCCATCTATACGTCGTTGGGGGCAGCGCGCCTTTCCCCGGCCACCGGATGAATGATATTTCTTCCCACGGTGGGTCATCCCATATGGAAACCACCCAGGCCTACATCAGTCCGGCGGCTCCTTTCGACTTTGAGCTGACCGCCGGGTACCACACCTACTTTCAAGGTCGTTATGGCACAGACTCCTTGGACCAGGGGGTCTACCGGCGTTTGTTGGATCTGGGCGGCCGCTTGGTGTTGGCCTCGGTGTCGTCGGTGGGCAGCGTCGATTCCCCGGAACTCCTGGTGGAACTGGAGGGTGAGGGCCTGGATCCGGCGATGACGCATGCGGCGGCGGCCCGGATCTGTTGGCTGCTGGGCGTTGGGCAAGACCTGGCCCCCTTTTACAAACTGGCGCAACAGGACCCCACCATGTCGGCGGTGGTCGACCGGTTCCGCGGTCTGCACCTGCCCCATACCGCGTCGGTTTTCGAGGCCCTGGTGTTGGGAATCTTGGGGCAGCAAATTTCCACCAGCGTGGCCAGGGTCATCCGGACGCTGCTTATCGAGACCTATGGGCCCAGCGCTGACTTTGGCGGCGAGACCTACTACGCTTTTCCCCACGCCGAGTCCTTGGCCGCGGCCACATTGGAGGAGTTGCGCGGCCTGAAACTGAGCAGGAGCAAGGCGGAGTACGTCCAGGGTGTAGCTGCGGAAACCCTTGACTCCCCTGGGTTGACCTTATGCGGGTTGGACGGTTTGGAGGATGAAGAAGTGGTCCGCCGGGTGGTGCAACTTCGCGGTGTTGGCCGGTGGACGGCCCAGTGGCTGCTTATTCGCGGCTTGGGCCGCCCAGATGCCCTGCCCCTGGGGGACCTTGCGCTGCGGCGGGTAGTGTCCCAGCTTTATTTCGACAACCAACCCGTGGACGACCGTGTGGTCGAAGACTTCTGCCGCCAGTGGTCGCCCTGGCGAAGCTACGCCACGGTTTATTGGTTCGCCGCGCTGAGACGAGGAATGGCGTAGACGCCGCCAGTAGGGGAGAGGTTTGCCGGCGGCGGCTATGGGTTTACCGAAATAGGTTCATCAGGTCTTTCGGGTTTCTGGAGCGGGAGAGCTGTTTCACCATTTTTTGGGTCTGCTGGAACTGCTTTAGCAGCTGGTTGATGTCCTGGGCTGTGGAGCCGCTGCCTTGGGCAATTCGCCGGCGTCTGCTCCCGTTGATGAGCTCCGGATGGTGCCTTTCCTGGGGCGTCATCGACCGGATTATCGCCTCCACCTTTTTTATCTGCCCGTCGCCCAATTCATCGGCCGGCATCCGCTTGGCTAGCTGGCCCATTCCGGGAATCATTTCCATGATCTGGGAGAGGGAACCCATCTTCTTGACGCTTTGGATTTGTTGGAGGAAGTCTTCCAGGTCAAAGGTCGCCTGGCGGAATTTGCGTTCCAACTCCTTAGCGCGGTCCTCATCTACGGCTTCTTGGGCCTTTTCTATCAAGGTCAGCATGTCGCCCATGGCTAGAATCCGGGAGGCCATCCTGTCGGGATGGAACTGCTCCAGGGCATCGGGCCTTTCTCCCACTCCGACGAATTTGATGGGCACTCCCGTGACCTTGGTCACCGACAGGGCGGCGCCGCCCCGGGCGTCGCCGTCCAACTTGCTCAGGACCAGGCCGGTGAGGTTCACTCGTTCATGGAACTCCTGGGCGGCGTTAACCGCGTCCTGCCCGGTCATGGCGTCGAGCACCAGCAGTATTTCGTGGGGCGACACGGCGTCCTTGGCCGCCTGAATTTCCTCCATCAACTCGTCGTCGATGTGGAGGCGTCCTCCCGTGTCGATGATTACCCAATTGACGCCAAGCCTTTGGCCGCGTTCGAGGCCGGCCTTCGCCACCTGCACCACCGAGGAACTGGCCGGGTCTTCAGAGTAGACCGGGATGTCCAACTGCTTGCCCAGGGCTTCCAACTGCTGAATTGCCGCCGGACGCCGAAGGTCCGCCGCCACCAGCAGCGACCGGTGGCCCTGCCGGCGGAGGTTGAGCGCCAGCTTGGCGGCGGTGGTGGTCTTGCCCGATCCCTGCAACCCAACCAACATCAGTGCCGTGGTGGCCTGATCGGAAGCCCGCATTGTGTGGTCACCGGCGCTCAACAGGGCGGTAAGCTCTTCATGGACGATCTTTACCACCTGCTGACCCGGGGTGAGGCTTTCCATAACGTCGGCGCCCAGGACGCGCTCTTTTATCCCGGCGACGAAATCACGGGCTACCCGAAAATTGACGTCGGCTTCCAGCATGGACCGGCGAACTTGGCTAAGGGCTTCATCGATGTCCTTTTCGGTCAGCCGGCCCTTGGAGTGCAGCCGTTGAAAGATGCCGGTAAGTTTGTCGCTCAGATTGTCAAACATCGGTGGGTATCCTCAAAGAATTCTCCGCGTCAAATCGGTGAGGCCGTTGTCGGGAGCGGCCGGAGCTTGGCGGACATTGCCAGGAGCGCACGGAGGTCTCACCGTTGCCGGACGCCCAGGGCCGTGGCGGCGAGCGCAGAATGCCCGTCCACTGCACGTGGATTTTATGGCCCCCGGAACCAAGGGGTCAAGGCGATTTTGCTATGCTAGAATTGGCTTGCCATTGGAGGGAGAAGCATGGGCGGCGGTGTGGCAATAGCGCCTGGTCCCCGGCATTCCACTTCAAGCGTGTTAAGAGCCGCGGCTACTCCTGCATATATGACATTCGCAGGTATAACATTCGCAGGTTCTACGGGATGATCACATGATACCCCTGCGGTTGGAGCTCAGGAACTTCCTGTGTTACCGGGAAAATGTCCCGACTCTGGATTTTACCGGGATACACCTGGCATGCCTTTGCGGCCCCAACGGACACGGCAAGTCCGCGCTGCTGGATGCTATTACCTGGTGCTTATGGGGAAAGGCTCGGGCCAGGTCTCAGGACGCGTTGATTTCCTTTGGGGCCGAGGAATGCCGCGTCCAGCTTGATTTTTCGTCTCGGGAAGAGACCTACCGAGTAATCAGAAGCCATATCAAGGGCGGCGGCCGCCGGCAGCAGGGAGCCACCGACCTGCAATTGCAGTCGCTCTCCGGCGGGGACCCCGTCGCCCTCACGGGCAACACAATACGCGAGTCCCAGGCCAAAATAGAGCGGACCGTGGGCATGGACTATGAGACCTTCATCAACTCGGCCTTCTTGCTCCAGGGCAGAGCGGATGAATTCACCAACAAGCCGCCGGCAGACCGCAATGCCGTCCTTGCCAAGGTTCTCAGCCTGGAAACCTACGATCTTCTTCAAGCCCGGGCCCGGGAACGCCTGGCCCGGGTCACCGGCGATGGGAAAGAACTGAGCGGCCGGTTGGCGGAAATGCGCCGCCAGGCAGACGACATCGGAGACCCTAAGGTGGAAATAGCCGAGCCCGACCGGATACTATCCCTGGTGAATTAAAACCTGGAACGTCACCGGCCGGAAGCCGGCGGTCTGGGCGTTCGACTCACGCAGGTGGAAGCCAGCAAACAACAACTCGACGCCATTCAGGCGCAGATGGGGGCTCTGGGGCAAGACCTGGAGCATCTGGGTTCGGAAGAGAAGGCGATCGCCGCCCGTATTGAACAGTTTCAGCTAATAGCGGCTCAGGAGGGGCCGGTCCGGGAGGGTATCGCCAGATTGGCGCGGGCCAGGGATGACTTGGACCGGATGGAACAGGCCCGCCAACGTTACGATGATCTGCTCCGCCAGCGAGCGCCCCTGGATTTGGCGATTCAGGAAGCCCGCACCCGGCTGGAAGGCCGGATTAATGCCCTGCAAGACCGCGTGGAAGTCGAACTGCCGAAGAAATCCCAAGAGGAGCCGGAATTGCTCCGCCAGTTGGCGGAACTTGACCGGCGGATAGTCGGGTTGGCCCGGCAGCGGCGGGAGGTTGCCGAATCGCGGGAGCGGGCCCAGGCGCTGGCCACCCAGGTAAGAGAAGCCAAAAGCACCGCCCTGCTGTATGAAAGTGAAGGCAAGGAACTGAATGCCAAGTGGCCCTTTTGCAGAATGGCGAGGCCGGAAGAACGGTTTGCCCCCTTTGCCAAACCCCGCTGGACCAGGACAGTTGCCTGCGGTTGGCCGATTCGTACCGGGACCAGGTTCAGGAGAAACGCGGACTCTACCGGCAAAATCGGGACCTGCGCGTCAAGCTGGAAAAGGAACTGGCAGACTTGGAAGAGGAACTGTCGCAGCGGGAGCAGGCTTGGGCCGATGCCAATCGCCAGGACCTGGAGCGCCGGATTCAAGAATCTCGCCAGGCTCAAACGGAATTGGAGTCCTCCGGCCGGGACCTGCTCTCTTTGCGCAAGACGCTGGATGAGAAAGCCTACGCGGAGAGCGAGCAAGTCGAACTGAAGCAACTTGACCTGGAAATCCAAAAGTTGGGCTACGATGAATCGGCCCGCCAGCGTTTGTACCAGCAGGCCAGGGAACTCCAACCCTTTGAGGAACAGGCCCGCCGGCTGGAAGAGGCATTGGAATCCTTGCTCGGGGCAGAAGGCCTTTTGGTCCGGACCAGGGAAATGTTGGAGCGGCGGCAGGCGGATTTGCGCCGCCTTGACCTGGAACGCCAAACTGAAATGGAGGCGTTGACCCAACTGCCCGGCCTGCAAACCAAGCGAGAATCCGCGGTGGCGCGACGAGGTTATCTGCAGGGCCAGCTGAACCGGCAGAAGGAATTGCTAGCGGACCTTGAAGAGGGTTCTGCCCGTCTGCGTAGTATCGAAGATGACCAGGGCACGTTCCAGGAGTTGGTTTCCGCTTTGGGCCGTCAGGGGGTCCAGGCGATGCTTATCGAAACCGTCGTGCCCCAGTTGGAGGAGCAGACCAACCTCCTGTTGGGCCGCATGACCGACAACCGTTTGCACGTCAAGCTGGAGACCCAGCGGGAACGGCGCACCGGCCGGGGGGAACCGATCGAGACCCTGGAGATCAACGTCAATGATGAGCTAGGCCCGCGAGGCTACGAAATGTACAGCGGAGGTGAGGCATTCAGGGTAAACCCGGCCCTCCGCATCGCTCTTTCCAAAGTGCTGGCCCAGAGAGTGGGAGCGCCGCTTCCCACCCTGTTTATAGATGAAGGATTCGGGACCCAGGACGCATCCGGTCGGGAGTCTATCCTGGATGCTCTGGCCGCGATTCAGAATGACTTCGAAAAAATCATCGTGATTACTCATCTGGAAGACATGAAGGAAGTCTTTCCGGTCCGAATCGAAGTTCAGAAGGACTCTCATGGTTCCACTTTCTGGCTCAACTGAGACTCGCGGCGCCGGTAAATCTGACACCGCCTGCCCGCTTGGGGTTGCAGGGGTGGTCGGGAATGAGTTTTTGCCCCGGGTATCCTCGGGCGTAATGGTGGAGGCCGGGACGTGAACGCCAAGGCAAACGACGAATTTTCGGTTCGGCGGGGTACCCTTGACGATCTTGAAACCATCGTTCGGCTCAACACAGCGATGGCCCTGGAGACGGAAGCCAAGACCCTGGACCAGGATACGCTGCGAGCGGGTGTCAGTAGACTACTCAGCGATGACCTCCGAGGGTTTTACCTGGCGGCCGAGTCCGCCGGACAGATAGTGGGACAGCTGATGGTCACCTTTGAATGGAGCGACTGGCGCAACGCTTATTTCTGGTGGATTCAGAGCGTGTACGTGGCGCCCGAGTTCCGGCGCAAGGGCGTGTACCGGTTGTTGGAGAGCAGGGTGAAATCCCAGGCCCAACAACAGGGTGACGTTTGCGGAATTCGGCTGTACGTAGACCGGGACAACCTCGCGGCCCAGCGCGTGTACACTAACCTGGGAATGACCCATGCCCGGTATGATCTGTTCGAAGTGGAATTTGACCGGTAGGGGCAGCATCCCCCATCAGCGCTCCAAGGAGGCACAGCTATGTTGACCGAACCCATCCGAACCTTCGTTGCCGAGACCAGACGCGGGGTGTTGACCACCTTCCGGCGAAGCGGCGCGGCCCAAATGAGCATCATAACCTGCGGGCCCTACCGGGACGGCGTGGCCTTCACCACCACGGCCGACCGCGCCAAGCTGCTGAACCTCAAGCGGGACGCCCGGTGCTCGTTGCTGGTCTCCCAAGAGGACTGGCGAGGCTACGTAGTCTTTGAAGGCCGCGCCCAGGTCCTTTCCCCCGACAACACCGATGCCGTAGAGCTGCGAGACGCCCTGAGGGATGTCTACCGCGCCGCGGCCGGCGAAGAACATTCCAACTGGGAAGAATACGACCAGGCAATGCGGAACGACAAAAGGTCCGCAATAATCGTGCTGCCGGAACAAATCTACGGTACCCGGGTCTAAGAGGGTGTGTGAGAAATCCCGTTCAAGCTGGCTGGAGTCTTTTGAGCATGAGATGGATCATGGCTACATAAACCCAAGCCTCGCTGGTTTCCGGTAGGGCTTCATAGTCTTTGCTCAAGCGCCGGCAGCGGCCCAGCCACGCCAACGTCCGCTCCACCACCCACCGGCGGGGCAGCACCTCAAAGGAGTGAGTGTCCGGCCTCCGCCGGATCACGGTCAGCAGCCAACCGCCAGTGACCCAGGCCCAGGCTACCAACTTGCCAGCGTATGCCCCGTCAGCCCAGATCACTTTGAGCCTGGGAAACCGGCCCACCATTTTGCTCAACACCAGCTTGGCTCCATCCCGGTCCTGAATGTTGGCGGCATGTACCACGACGGCCAAGAGCAGTCCTAAAGTATCTACTGCGATGTGACGCTTGCGCCCAGCAACCTTCTTGCCTGCATCGTAGCCTCTGGGCCCCCTTTTTCCGTGGTCTTCACCGACTGGCTGTCGATGATCGCGGCGCTGGGCGTAGCCTCGTGTCCCTCAGCCTCCCGAACCCTGGGACGCAGCGCCGCCTCAATGCTCTCCCAGGTCCCA
The DNA here is from genome assembly GCA_963663135.2 of Dehalococcoidia bacterium. GTDB lineage: Bacteria > Chloroflexota > Dehalococcoidia > Lucifugimonadales > UBA3495 > Io17-Chloro-G2. The sequence continues at coordinate 142,371 of CAXXRM010000004.1, forward strand.
TCTCTGCGCCACTTCCGAAAATACCACCAAACCGTCCCCCAGGGCGGCAGGTCATGGGGCGTCATGCGCCAGGGTATGCCGCCGCGCAGCACATACAGAACGCCATTTACTACTTCGCGCAAGTCCACGGTCCGAGGATGCCCCCTGGGTTTGCTTGGCGGCAGTAAGGGAGCTAATTCCGCCCACTGGGCGTCGGTCAAATCGCTGGGATAAGGTTTTCTGTTCATACCCCCACAATAGCAAGATTGCTGACCCACTCCCCAAGAGAAATTGGTGCAGGTTTAGCCCTTTCTCACACACCCTCTAAAGCGCGAAGCCGCCGGGGATTCTAAGATTAAGCTTTGTCCGGAGCGCGTGCTGTCGCGCTAGGGCGGCTGGCAACCCGGACAGTAGTAGGTGCCTCGGGCTCTAACCCGAATGCCCACTATCTCGGCGCCGCAGCTAGGGCACGGTGCTCCGGACTTGCGGGGTATGGACCAGGCTTCCAGTCCCATGGGCGGATCGGGCCATTGTGCCTGCCGCGCTTGGTCGTAGCGAGCCAGGGATGCGGAAAACGCAGCGACGATGCTGTTTCGCAAGCGATCCAACTCTGTTGTGGATAGGGACGACGCGGGCCGGGTGGGGTTGATGCCGCTCAGGTGCAGCGACTCGTCGGCGTACAGGTTCCCCATTCCCGCAACGATGGCTTGCTCTAGCAGCATCGCTTTGACCGGAGCGTTCCGGCGGCCCAGGGCTCCGGCCAGGCCATCGACGGTAAAGCCCCCGCCGAGCGGGTCCGGTCCCAGCGACGGCAAGATTTGGTCTGGGTCCGAGGTCAGCCACAATTTGCCGAACTTGCGCCCGTCGATAAACCGCAACTCCCGGCCGCCTTGCAGATGGAAGGTGTGCCGGACCAGGGGATGGGGAGTCTGCTCGGAGGACTGCACCCGGAGACCGCCAGTCATCCCCAGATGCAATATCAGTGTCGCTGGTTGGGCCGGTTGAGTCTCCCCGTCAGCCCCTTCTTCCTTGGACAACCGGAACAGGAGATATTTCCCCCGACGATTTACCTGCTGAACCGTTGTTCCCAACAACCCAAGCACGAAGTCCTCAAGGGGTGGCGTCCGCACCGCCTTTGCCCAGGTAATGTTTGCCCCCTGGAAGCTGCTGGAGGGCAGTCCTGCTTCTATCAGGTAGCGGCGGGTATTTTCGACTTCCGGTAATTCGGGCATCGTCCGATTCTGTGAGAGCGCGGCAGGGTCACACGCATCCGCGGGGGCGGTCAGGGCAACAGGGCATCGGCTATTTGCCGCCGTGCTGGTCGGGAATCAAGCTCGGGTCGCCCAGAAGCGCGATGGGCTGCGCCGGGGCCCCGGCCGGCGCATTCTAGTCAGGCCCGCTTTACCGCCAGCGTAAGCTCCCGGCCGTCCAGTTTCACTGTGTCGGTCCTGTCGGCGTCTTCCAGAGTTCCCGGAGTCAGCTGTTCGGTCAGGGTTTCCTGGCGAATGTAGTCGGCAAATTGGCCGTTCATGACATTGGAAATATCTTCTGGGCCCTGGAAGTAGGTAATGATCCGGTCGGTGAGCTCAAACTTGGCGTCCCGGCGCAGGTTCTGGATACGGTGCACCACCTCCCGAGCCAGTCCCTCTTCTGCCAGGTCCGGGGTGAGTTGGGAGTCCACCGCCACCGCGTAACCCCCGTCCAGAGAGACCCAGTGGTCGCCGACGGCGACTGTCGCTTCGGTTTGATCGCCTGCGGCTTCGACCGCCTGCCGGTACAGGGGCGAATCGTCGTCCAGCGTTTGTAGCTCTTTGATGTTCAGCTCTTCCAAAACTTGAAGCCGGATCAAGTCCAGGTAGCCCGCTTCCCCAGGTGACCGGACTTTTACCGATACCGAGGCCAACGGTTGCCGGACCCGCAGGCCGGCTTTGGAACGGGCGCCCCGGCCCATGCTGGCTACCTTCATGGCCAGCCGGGTGGCCTCCATGAGCGGCTGTTCGATCAGGTCCGGGTCGGCCACGGGGAACTCTGCCAGGTGCACACTATCGGGAGCGGCGGGATTTACCTTTTTCACCAGGCCCTGGTACAACTCCTCCGCCACGAAGGGAGCCAGCGGGGCCATCAGCTTGGCCACGGTTTCCAGGCAGGTGTACAGGCTGATGTAGGCCGACAGCTTGTCGGTGTCATTCTCGCTCTTCCAGAAACGCCGGCGGCTGCGGCGCACGTACCAGTTTGACAACTGGTCAATGAACTCCTGGATGCGCCGCCCTGCATTGGTGGGGTCGTATGATTCCAACAGGCCATCGACCTGTTCAACCAGGGCGTTCAACTCGGATAAAATCCAGCGGTCCAACTCGTTTTCCGGCTTCCAACCCGCAGGTTTCTGGTCCGGGTGAAACTGGTCGATGGACGCGTAGTTGGTGAAAAAGGAATACACGTTCCACAGGGTCAACAACACCCGGCGAAGGGTTTCATTGACCAACCGGGATGAAAACCGGCGGGCTTCGCCGGGATGGGAGGCGGTGAACAGGTACCAACGCAGAGCGTCGGCTCCGTGTTCGTCCAGGACGGCCAGGGGATCGACCACGTTCCCGACACGCTTGCTCATTTTCTGGCCCTTTTCGTCCAGGATGAGGCCCAGGCAGATCACGTTGCGGTAAGACGGCTCCCCCTCTATCAACGTTGAGAGGGCGTGGAGGCTGTAAAACCAGCCACGGGTCTGGTCCACGGCCTCGCAAATATAGTCCGCGGGAAATTTTTGCACCCTTTTGAGCTCTGCCAGGTCGTCCCGGCTAAGGGTATGCCACTGGGCGAAGGGCATGGCTCCCGAATCGAACCAGGCGTCCATAACCTCTGGAATGCGCCGCATCGCCCCGCCGCAGCCGTCATTGGGGCAGGTAAGCGTGATTTCGTCCACGTAGGGACGGTGCAAATCCAGGTTTTCCAGCCGGGCTTGTTGGCCGTCCGCTGCCAACTCTCTTAGCTCCGATACGCTGCCGACGCACCGGTGTTGGCCGCATTCCGCGCACCGCCAGATGGGAATCGGAGTGCCCCAGTACCGTTCCCGCGAGATGGCCCAGTCCACGTTGTTGCGCAGCCACTCGCCGAACCGGCCCTCCTGGATGTAGTCGGGGTACCAGTTGATGTCCCGGTTGCCGGTGACCAACTGGTCCTTCAACGCCGACGTCCGGATGTACCAGGAGCTTTTGGCGTAGTACAGCAGCGGGGTTTCACAGCGCCAGCAGAAGGGGTAGGTGTGACGGTAGACGTCTCGATGATGCAGCAGCCCCCTTTCCTGGAGGTCGGTCATGATCTCCTGGTCGGCATCCTTGACGAACTTGCCGGCGAAGGGATACTGGCCGGTGATGTTGCCCAGCAGGTCCACCGGTTGCACGAAATCAAGCCCCTCGTCCCGGCCCAGGGACAGGTCTTCATCGCCGAAAGCCGGAGCAATGTGCACGATGCCCGTGCCGTCCTCCATGGACACGAAGCCGGCCGGGACCACATGGGGTGTGAAGCTGGAGCCTGCCGGAACAGATTGAAGCTCCGCGGGCAACTCCGGGTTCGTTCGGACAAACCGCCGGACCTCGGAGCCGTAATCGCTGGGAGAGTACAAGGGGGTATAGTGGACGCCTACCAGGTCTGCGCCCTTCAGGGACGCGATTACCCGATACTCCTGACGCAGGTTGGGCTCCAACAACGCGGTGGCGAAGGCCAGTCGATGCACTTCACCGGATTCGTCGTTCAACTCCACCACCGAATAGTCGGCGGCCGGGTCCACTGCCAGAGCCGTGTTGCCGGGCAGCGTCCAGGGAGTGGTGGTCCAAGCCAGCAGGTAGGTGGGGACGCCGGTGTACAAGACCGCGGCGGGCCCTCCGTTATCCGATGGAGAACCGGGTTGGGAATCGCCTTGGGATGGTCCGCCTTCCACGCGGAATTTTACGAACACGGATGGGTCGGGTGTGTTTTCCTGGTAGCCCAGGGCTACTTCATGGGAGCTGAGGCTGGTGACGCAACGGGGACAGTGCGGCGTGCCTCTCAGGTCCTGGTACAGCAGGCCCTTGTCCCATAGCTCCTTCAGGATCCACCACCCTGACTCGATGTACCCGTTCTCCAACGTGACGTATGGATCGGCCATGTCCACCCAATAGCCGATGCGGTCGGTCATTACCTCCCAATCTTTAACATAGCGGAAGACGCTTTCCCGGCATTGCTGGTTGAATTTCTCAATGCCGTACTCTTCGATTTCCCGCTTGCTCCGGAGGCCCAACTCCTTCTCAATTTCCAGTTCCACAGGCAGGCCGTGGGTGTCCCAGCCGCCCTTCCGCAGGCAGCGAAAACCCTTCATGGTGCGGTGCCGGCAAATAACGTCCTTGAAGACCCGGGCCAGCACGTGGTGTATGCCGGGGCTGCCGTTGGCGGTAGGGGGGCCTTCGAAGAGCATGAACTGCGGGCTGTCCTGCCGTTCACTCTCGGTGCGGTGAAAAACGTCTTTGTCTTTCCAAAGCTGGAGCACGTTCGAGTCAAGCTCAGGAAAGCTGACCCGGCTGGAAACGGGGTTAAACATGTGATTCAACTACTCGAAAATTTCTTGTATCGGGAGGGTGAAACCTGGCAGCACTGCGTCGCCGTCAAGCGTGTCGTCTTCTGAGAGAGTCACTACGGGACTATTGGGCCGGTGAACGTCTACCGTTCGGGAGTCGGGGTCCACCACCCATACCAGCCTGACCTCGTGACTCAACCACATCCGTGCCTTATCGTACACGGATGCCGCGGTGTCATGGGGAGATGCAATCTCCACCACCAAGTCGGGGATGGCATCGGAATAGCCGCGGATTCGCTGGTCCAAATGCAGTCTTTCTGCGGAGATGAATGCTACGTCCGGTTCCCGGACCATGTCCGGGTTGGTTCCAACCCTTACACCGGAATCAAAGGCAATCACGCGCCCCAGCCTTCTGGGTTTTATGAAAGATCGTAATTCTCCGGAAATGTTAACCGCGATTACGCCATGCTCCACTCCGGTCGCCATGGTGGCCGCCAACACTCCCCTGATCAATTCGCCCTTGACTCCCTGGCTATGCAGGCAGAGCAGGTCGTCAGCGGTAAGCAACTTCCTCTTGCTGGCAGTCATCGCGCAAAACGCCTCTGGGTTGATTTAGGACATTATACTCCTTGGTAGACGCTCCAACGTTTTCGCCAAGCTCCTACCCCATTCGCCAGAAGTGATTCAGGGGGCCGTGGCCCTGGCCTATGGGGAAGGAATGCCGGATGGCTTCAGTGACGTAGTCTTTGGCTAGGGCTACGGCGTCGGAGGGAGTCATGCCCCGGGCCAGGCCGGCCGCCACCGCGGACGCGAAGGTGCAGCCGGTGCCGTGGGTGTTTTTGGTCTCTATCCTGGGAGACGTGAATTCCCGGAAGGCGACTCCGTCGAAAAAGAGGTCGGTGGCGGGACCATCCAGATGCCCGCCCTTAACGACCACGGACCGGCATCCCATATTCACAATCTCACGGGCGGCGACGCGGGCGTCGTCGGGGGAAGTTATGGCTCTGGACGTGAGAGCCTCCGCCTCCGGGATATTGGGTGTGACCACCGCCGCCAGGGGAAGAAGCAGGCTTCGCAGGGAGTCGATGGCGTCTTCCCGCAAAAGGGAATCCCCGCTTTTGGCGACCATAACCGGGTCCACGACCAGGCGTTGCACCTGGTGGCGCTGAACGGCCTGGGATACACACTCGATGATCGGGCTGGAGGACAGCATTCCCGTTTTGACTGCGTCGGCGCCGATGTCATCCAGCACAGCGTCAATCTGCGCGGTGATTACGTCGGTTGGGATCTCATGGACCGCGGTGACTCCCACGGTGTTTTGCGCGGTAATCGCGGTGAGCGCCGAGGCCCCGTAGACTCCCAACGCTGCAAAAGTCTTGAGGTCGGCCTGGATGCCGGCGCCTCCACCGGAATCCGAGCCGGCGATGGTCATGGCTCTCGCCCGAGGTGTGGTCATCACTCCGGCCACCGGTCGTCCTGATAGGCCATTTCCCAGAACAGGTGCTCATACCGTAGAACGTCCACGAAAATACGCTGCAACCGGGACCGGGCGGCGACCGACAGGTCCGCCTGGTCGACGACGCTCCGGAGCCAGCCTGCGAACGTGGCCATGCCCGGACTGGTGTGCAGGTCGATCCAGGTCTGGTAGTAGTGGTTTGCCGGTTGTTTGCCGGCCCTTTCCAGGCGTTGGGCCCAGTCCAGGTAGGGCCACTCTACCGCCAGCAGCGCGGCGGCGACCTCGGTGAAGTCTCCGGAGTAGGCGATGTTGCGCAGGTAGCCGCTGTAATGCAAGGTAGTGGGACGATAGGCCAAGCTGGCCACATCATGGGCCGACATGCCCCGTTGCCGAAAGGCTTCCTGGAAGAGCGATTCCTCCCCGCCCAGGCCCAGGTGGAGAAATCCCACAAGTTGCCGGCAGGCGTCGAAGTCGGGAGCCTTGGCGCTGGCCAGGCTGAGCAGGATAGCCCAATCCTTGAGGAACAGGTAGTCCTGGTCGAAGTAGGTCTGGAAAACCTGGGGGTCCAGGGTGTTATCCCCCAACTCGATGACAAATCGATGGGTGACTACCCTTTCCCACCAGGGGCCTACGCCCGATCTTAGCTCATCACTCAGACCCATAGTCTCGTTTGCCTTTTACTCGGGTACTCCGTGGTTAAGAGCGCCTTTAAGCCGGTCCGGGCGGCGCAAGATGGGCGTCCCCGACAAAGTTATGCGTGGTCATGTTTGATCAACGGTGAGTTGGACCGATTCCGGATGGTTTGAGCCTTCACCCTCGTGCGGGTCGGTCAGAAATCCCATGGCGATACCCGGCAGAGTCTCGATGTGCATCCCGGTCCGGACGCCAACCTCAAGGGAAAGCCGGGCCACCGCTTCGTTGTCGTCGGCCTGGATCATCATCAAAAAGTCGTAGTGTCCCAACACCGCATAGCGGCCCAGAATCTCGGCTCCCGCCACCGAGATGTTGCCGGTGGCTTCCACCACCAGATCGGGGTTGTCGTAGACCCTCTGTTGGCCCTCGGTAGTCAATGTGCCAAGCAGGAAATAAAGCGCCATAGGGTTACACCTTTCGTGTGGTCCGGATCGTTGGGCTGGCCTAGTAAAACACCCGCGTTGCGCCGGGAATGCGGCCGGTCCGGACCAACCTCCGGCTTCAGTTATCGGCTTCTTCCACGAACTTGTTGGTGAAGGCCGCTTCTCCATCGATAGGACTGTCCACCAAACCGTTGGTGTGCATCCAGTCAGCGAAATTCGTCCATTTCTCCGATGTTTGCCAACCAACTTTCCCGGCCTCGGTCCACAGGGGAGCGATGACCAGGATCCCCGGCCGTTCTATGGCCTCATCCACCTCTTCGTTGGAAGCGGCAAGCAATGTGTCCACGGCTGCCTCAGGGTCTGCGGCGGCGTCGGCATAGCCGCGCATCAGGGCCCGCACCAAACGCTGGGCGACCTCGGGCCGCTCTTCCAGGGTCTCCTCGCTGGCGACCAGCACCAATTGGTAGAAGTCGGGTACTCCCCACTCCTCCATGCGCATGACATTCACTGGGTGGCCCTCGTTTTCAATTAAGATCGATTCGTGGCTGAAATAGCAGCCAATACAGGCGTCCACTTCGTTGGTGATCAGGACCTCCACTAAGTTGTACCCCACGTTAATCAGCTCAACTTCCTCGATCCCTCCGGAAACGCCGTCGTGCTTCAACATGGTATCCAGCAGGGGCTCGTTAATCGGTATGCCGGGGTAACCTACCTTTTTGCCGGCCAATTGGCTTGGGCGTTCGATTCCCGATGACTTGAGGGTCTGCACCGAGTTCAATGGATGTTGGACCAGGGCGGCGATGGATACCACGGGCACGCCCTGTGATCGGGCCAGCAAAAGATCAGGTTGGTAGTTGATGCCAAAGTCGTCGGCTCCGGCGGCAACGGTCTGGTTTACCGTGGAAGGGTCCACCGGGGTGTAGAATTCGACATCCAGGTTCTCGTCGGCAAAGTAGCCTTTCTCCTGGGCTACAAAAATTCCGGCATGGTTGGCGTTGGGATACCAGTCCATCGCCAGCCTGATCTTGGTCGTCTCTTCTTGCCCGCCGCACGCCGCGAAAGCCAATATACCGACGACTACTAAAGTGAGGACCCACAATTTTCCGCGCATCTAAGAAGCACCTCCTAAAATATAGAGCCAGTGGCGCCAACCGGGCGCCCGCGGTGTATCAAGCGACGGCGGGGACGTGTCTGCCCAGATCCAGCCCGTAAGCCCACCGCGTAATGGTCTGTTCAATTTCTCGGCTAATGTCCCTCCGTCTGTCGCCGGCGTTTTTCGGTGTGGTACCAGGGCAACATCAACCTTTCCAGGGCGCCGGCTATCAAAAAAAGCGTTATCCCCATTAGGCTGAGCAGCACCACTGCGGCGTAGACTCGCTCCGACAAAAACTGGGCCTTGGACCGGATGGCCAGGTACCCCAGGCCTTCGCTGGAACCCACCCACTCCCCGATTACCGCCCCGATTACGCTCACCGTAATGGCGATCTTGACGCCGGAAAACAGGAAGGGCATAGACGCCGGCACGTGGATTTTGCGAAAGACCTGCCAGCGGCTGGCGCCCAGGGTCTTCAACAGGTTGATCATGTCGGGGTCGGCGGATTTCAACCCATCGACGGTGTTTACCACGATGGGAAAGAACGAGATGAGGGCTACTACGATGACTTTGTGCTGGATACCGTAGCCCAGCCAGATCAGCAGCAGTGGGGCAATTACGATTATCGGGATGGTTTGCGAAGCGACCACGCCGGGGTAGATTACCCGCTCCAGGGTTTTGGACCAGGTGATAAGCCAGGCCAGCGCTACTCCACTAAACAGCGCCAGGGCAAACCCGATCATGACTTCTTCCACGGTTACCCAGGTGTGGCCCCACAGCATGCCGCGGGATGTCCAAAGCTCGGCTCCGATCGCTGAAGGAGCCGGCAGCTTCCATGCGGGTATGTCGTTGGTGGCGACGACCCATTCCCAAAGGCCAATAATCCCGGCGACGATAATTCCCGCCGGAAGCCAACGCGTGATGCTTTGGGCGGCATATTCGGCAAAAGGTGGCGCCACCTTCGATTTGCCTGCCGTTTGGACCTCCACGAGGTCGGCCAGGGGCGCTTCTTTCCTTACGGCCAAGACTGGACTCCTCTCGGGGACTCCGAGGGCTGGGACTCTGTGGACTGTAGTCCTGTGGGCTGAGATTCCGTGGGATGCGACTCCGGGGACCGCGATTCTACAGGGAGGATTTCCTCCCGTAGGGCGGCAAGCAGCTCGGCCTTTAACCCGGTAAAGTCCGGCTGGGTCACGGCCTCATACGACCTGGGTCTGGGCAAATCCACGTCCAGCACCATCTTGACCCGGCCGGGCCGCGCGGTCAGGACGTACACCCGGTCGGAGACCAGCAGAGCCTCATCTACGTCGTGGGTAATCAGGACAATGGTGCTGCTCATGGAGTCCCAAAGTTCCAGCAGCCATTCCTGCATCTGCACCCGGGTCAGGGCGTCTAGGGCTCCGAATGGCTCGTCCAACAGCACCAGGTCTTGGCCCAACAGCATGGTGCGGAGAAACGCCGCCCTCTGGCGCATGCCGCCGGACAGGGCGAACGGGTACTGACCTTCGAACCCCTTGAGGCCGAAGTTCTCGGTCAGGTCCAGCGCCCGACGCCGGGCCTGCGACCGGGGCACTCCCTGGAGCTCCAGTCCCAAAATGGCGTTGTCCAACACGGTACGCCAGGGTAGCAACAAGTCCTTTTGCTGCATGTAGCCCACCCGGCCCAACCGGGAGGCGGACCGGTCTCCGTCCAGGGCCACGGCGCCGGTTTCGGGTTGGTCCAGTCCGGCCACAATGTTAAGCAAAGTGCTTTTGCCGCAGCCGCTGGGACCAATGATGCTGATGAAACCACCGGAGTCGACCGATAGGTCCACGCCGTCAAGCACCTGCTCGCGGCGCCCTTCTACGAGGAAGGACTTGGCCAGAGACTCCACCCGCAGTTTGGGGATGGGCCGTGCTCCGTCGGTCAACGCGTGCCGTCCTTGCTTGACTTAAGAGAGACAAAAAAATAGACCGCCGGGAAACGGTTCCGGCGGTCTATTACAAGACCTAACACCAAAGCCCAATTCCCTCCGCTGGCATTACCCAGATCAGGTTCCTAGGGTCGCCCCGATTTATTCGGGGCCTCTCAGCCCGGTTTTCCCCGAGCTCCCCTGTGCGAGTGGTCTATCCTTTTGTTAACGAAAGCGATTATATTTGGAACGCGTCGGGGTGTCAAATACAAACCGCCCACGTTCCGCCGGGGCAGCGGCCAATGTCCGTTGTTGCCCGCTCCCGGCCTTGTCGTTCCTTTCGCGTCGTTCCGTGAAACTGCCCACAATCTCCCGTCTAACGCGCGTTTCTTGACAATGCCGAGTGTAGAGCCATAGAATTTGCCCAAAATACACTGTCAGGATGGGCCGGACCCGGGGCGCGATTTTTGCGTGGGGAAGTCCTGATAACCGGGTCCTGTTAACTACACGGCAGCAACTGTTCGGGGCAATTAAAGGAGGACGCTATGTACAGGTGGCCCACGGTCAACTACAAGGAAGAGGGCATGCGGGAAGGCATGCAGATTGAGGACTCCCATATATCCGTGGATCATAAGATAGAGCTGCTGGACGCTCTGTCCGAGTCGGGTCTGAGAGAGATTGTCGTGGGCTCCTTTGTAAGCCCCAAGTGGACCCCCCAGATGGAGCGGATCGACGAAATTGTCACCAAGTTCAAGCCGAATCCCGCGGTGAAGTACACTGCGCTGGCGTTGAACTCCCGGGGTGTGGAAAGGGCCAAAGCCTATTCCCCGCCGCTGACCATTGAGAGAGACCGCTTCCCGCGCCTGAGCTGTCACATGTGCGACGTGTTCACCCGGCGCAACACCAACCGCACCCAGATGCAGGAAATGGAACGATGGCCCCAGATCGTCGCCCAGGCCCAGGAGTTGAACATCAAAGAGGCCGGAATTGGCTGCAACGCCAGTTGGGGCTCCAACTTCCTGGGAGGGTTTCCGGTTGACAGCCTCATGACCCTGCTGGAGAAAGAGCACAGCATGTGGGATGAGGTTGGCATCGACGTGGTCAGCGTGTCCATGGGTGATCCCATGAGCCACTGTACGCCGGCCAAGGTCGAAGAAAGCATCTCACGGATCAAGGAGCAGTGGCCGGAAATCACCAACTTCCGGCTGCACTTGCACAACGGTCGCAACATGGCCATTGCGTCAGCGTACGCCGCCATGCGGACCCTGGGGCCCGAGGATACTCTGGACCTGGACGGCACCATCGGCGGCTACGGCGGGTGCCCCTACTGCGGCAATGGCCGCGCCACCGGGATGGCCCCCTCTGAGGACCTGCTCCACATGATGGAAGACATGGGGATCGACACCGGCGTTGACATCGACAAGCTGATCGACTGTGTGTGGACGGCGGAAAGGATCATGGGTCGTGAGTTGTACGGCCACGTTTCCAAGGCTGGCCCACGGCCCAAGCGGGTTGAACAGCTTTACGACATCAACATGCCTTTCGTCGAGACATTGGAACAGGCCAAGCACTTCAAGAAGGGCCCGGAGGTCTATGAAGGCGGCATCTATCCCTACAACGAACCCATAACCAGCCCCTACCGTGACCGGGTTGATCAGGGGCTCCCTGCGTTCGACGCTGACGGCGGCGAATTCCCCTGGAAGCAGGACTGGTTCCCGGCCAAAGATTAGCCGGCCGCTGCTTTCGCCAGCGCCAAGTAAACCGAACCTGGGGCCGTCCGCAACCGGACGGCCCCAGGCTTTTCTCGGGGCAGCCCTAACATTCACCTGGTCTGGAGGCCTGAATGACTACCAACACAACCGACCCCAATCGCGTGGTGCTAACCGGAGAAAATTCATTCATCCGCTTGTCCCGCCAGGCGGACGGCCCCAACACCACCAGGATTAGCCACTGGCGCATTCTGCTGTCCCCCATGGGCCAGGGCCACGTGCTTTACATCAAATCGGACGCCGCCGATGATGAAGTTCGGATTTACTCCGACAACATTGGGCTGGCCCGGTGGCTGCAAGGGGAAATCGAAACCCATCTGTTCCCCGAGTTTGCCGATGAGTCCATTCCAGTGGTGGAGGCGGTTTTTTCCCGGTCCGGCGACGCTATCGGGTTTTGGACCGAAACCGTAGAAAGCGACGATGACACCATCACGATGTCCTGGTACGACTTCATGGAACCGTTCATGATCACGGTGCCGGCGGGCAGTGTTGAAGGCCGGCCTCATGGGGTGTATAGCTGTTTCATCCCAGCTCGCAGAGCCCAGCTAACGATAAACGGCCTCGCGGCCCAAGGGCAGGTCGTGGAATCGATGAGAGGGGACCAACGGGCCAGCAGCGCTTGCATAGCTTGGTCTGAGACGTGGGTGAAACCCTAGCGCCCCGGCAGGTGTTTCCTGACGCAGCTAGCAGTTGATTCGACGATTCTTGGTCCTGTGGGAGAAGAATAATGACCACCGGCGACCTGTCTGCCGACGCTCCGGCAACTGACCTGTTTCCCCAATTCGGCGACCAGCTATACGAAATGATCTCATCGGAAGTCCATGGCCTGACCGATGAGCAGCTTGACTTCGAGACTGACCGCTGGGAGTGGTCCAAATGGAGCATCCGGCGCAACCTCAGCCACATGGCTTCCGGTGATATGCGCTGGCTGTGGTTGAGATGGGGCCCTGAGCTGTTTCCCGACGGCCTGCCCACCGCACCGGATATTGATGCAATCATCGAGTCCCCGAACGACCGCCGGTTGGACGAAAGCAGGTATTGGGCGCTGGACGACATTCTTGGCGTACTGCGCCAGGGGTTGGATTTCGCCCGCAGCGTACTTTCCGGCGAGACCGTGGCATCGATGCGCAGCCGGGAAATAGTAATCGGGAGCGGCGGCCTTTTCCACGAAATCAGCCAGGCGGGTTACTCGGGCATCCGGCCGGACGCTGACGACCCGGGCAAAACGCATATCACCCTGGAGGCCACGTTCCGCCACCGGTACTTCGAATACATCACCCACCTGTACAACATTCAAAGGCTTAAACGGGCCCAGGGACTGGACCCGGTGGTCGATGTTCCCATGGAAGGCTACCTCGCCCTGCCCAACTGGGACTTGAGCCAGCCGTAGTGGCGGCCGGGTTCCTAGTCGACAAACTAAAGGGGCCCAAGGTTGTTGGGCCCCTTCAATCTGTTGGGCGGGATTTATGCCTCTGGTTGGTGGGCTTGAGGCTGGCGCCGGTTAGGCGGAGGCGCAGGCGACGCTGATCACGTTAGCGGCGGACTCGGGTAGATCGTGCTCCGTCCAGGACTCCCCGCCGTCGTGGGTGCCGAACACCTGCCCGCGCCTGGTGCAAAAATAAACCTGCTCCGGTTGCTGGGCGTTGACTGCTACGCCGAACGTGGTGCTTTTGGCCGCTCCGCCCTGGTCGAACCGCTGCCAGGTATTCCCCAGGTCGGTGGACCTCAATACTCCGCCCTGTTCACTGCCGAAGTTCATGCCGACGCAGGCGTAAACGGTGTTCGGGTCGGTGGGGTCAACCACGACCCCGCGAGAGTACTGTATGTCGGAGAAATTCTCGAAATTCAGGTTCTCCCAGGACTCTCCACGGTCGGTGCTGCGCCACACGCCGGTGCGGTTGGAGATGAACACATTGCTGGAATCCGGGGAGCCGATTGCGACCCCGTGGAGGTCCATGAGGTCAACGTTGCCGTCAAATTGCCGGTTGACAATCTCCCAGGTCTTGCCGCCGTCGGCGCTGCGGGCGGCGCCCCCCACTTCCAATGCGACGTACATGTTATCCGGGTTGGCAGCTTCTATGCCGATGCCCAAAATCCGCGTGGCGAAAGCCATCTGCACCGAATCCGGGTTGGAGATGGTGGCCATATACTCCCAATTCTCACCGCCGTCCTGGCTCCGGTAGACTTCGCTGCCCTCGGTTCCGAGAAACATGATGCTCGGGTCACCCGGGTGGAATTTGATCGACCAAACAATCCGGCCTTCCGTCAGATTCATTCTCTCCCAGTTGTCGCCCCGGTCAACGCTGCGGTACACCCCCCGCTGGGTGCCGGCGAAAACCGTGGCCGGGTCTTGGGGATGGATGGCGATTGCCCGGACCTGGGCGGAAGGCGCCAAACCCCGGGTCAGGTGGTCCCAGCGGTCGGCGCCGGCCTCTTTGCGGTACAACCCGTCAGATTCGGCTCCTACGTAGATTAATGTTTGGGCCATAATTCAGCCTCCATTGGGCTCGTCATTTGTGTTGAGTTGAAACCGATGAGTTGATGCTGAGAGTTAGAACAAGGATCAAAAACCACATTCTTGAACCGGGAAGCACAGCCTCAAGACAGGCTAATTTCACCAAAGAACACCACCCCTGTCAATGGCCGGCAAGTCCTACGAACAGGCCCCATGTACCCCTTCGTATACGCGCTGAAGTCGACATTCCACAAGTCGATCACCCCTCGCCCTTTGCCACGTAGAGATGAGACCCAACGGATGGGGTGGCAAGATTTGGGATGCGTTGTTGTTCCTTTCTTGTAACCCTGCCCCCAGCCTCGGCAGGGGAGATTCTTCGAACGCTGTGCCAACGACTCAGAATGCGTTTGGCTTTGATAGAACCGCTCCGTCGGGTGGCGTCTGCGGGTCTGATGCGGTATCCTTGGGAACGGCTTTTCGCCGCCCGCGGGATTTTCGATCACCGCCCGGGGCAGGACTCCGGTTAGGAGGAACGACCCCAATGACCGCAGCGTCTCAAGCTTGGACCGAAGAACTGGTGGAGCTTGCCGGATCCAAAATCCAATTGGTAAAAGGCGGCTCGGGTGAGCCCTTGCTAATATTGCACGACGAAATGGGGCATCCAGGCTGGCTTCGGTGGCACCAGGAACTGGCCCAAAACCACACCCTGTACATCCCGTCCCACTCGGGATACGGCGGTACCCCCCTTGTGGAGTGGATCTTGGGCATGCGGGACCTCGCCGGTTGGTATCTGGAGGTTTTGGATGATTTGGATCTTGGGCCGGTAAAGGTGATAGGGTTCTCCCTGGGCGGATGGTTGGTCGCGGAGATGGCGGCAATGTCGCCTTCCCACTTCCAGAAAATGGTCTTGGTGGGACCCATGGGAATCCGTCCGCCGGTGAGTGAAATCTACGATATGTTCCTGGTGGTGGCCAAAGAGTTCATCACCGCCAACTACCATGACCCGGCCGGCGTGGCCGAGTTCCTACAAATCTGCCCGGATGAGCCGTCGACGGAACAGGTGGAGGCCTGGGAAATGGCCAGAGAGAGTTCTTCCCGGCTGGGGTGGCGTCCGTACATGTTCGACCCTTCCCTGCCACACCTGTTGCACCGGGTAAGGAAATTGCCAACGCAAATTGTCTGGGGAAAAGAAGACCAAATAGTGCCCCTCAGCGCGGGAGAGGCCTATCAAAAGGCGATCGCCGGAAGCCGGCTGACGGTGTTGGAAAATTCGGGCCACCACCCGGAAGTCGAAAGAACTGAGGAATTTGTGGCTCTGGTCCGAGACTTTCTAGCCTAGGAGTCACCCGCAATCCGCGGGCTGCCTGCGATGTTATAATCCAGAATGGCCCGGTTAATACCAAGTCATGGGAATCCGGAATGGAGGCGGCAAGCCAGTCAAGCGCACCGTCCCCGTCACCCAACAGGAGGGTAGAGAATGTTTGTCGGTTACTTTACGGAGCGCCCCTACCAGGACGAGCAGTCGGGCTATTTCGGCGCTACCGGAAAGCCAATTATGGATTTGACTGTCAGCAATGAGATCTACGACCCGCCGTTGGCCGCCTCTTTGTACAACCGGTACTTGGACGAGAAGATTTACGCCGAAGAGATGGGGTTCGACGGATTGATGCTGAACGAACACCACGGGACGCCCTTCTGCATGGGCGGCGCGATGAACGTCGAAGCTTCAATCCTGGCCCGTATCACCAAGCGGGCCAAGATCGTGCTGTTGGGCAACATTCTGCCGATATGGGATGACCCCCTGTGGTTGGTGGAACAACTCGCCATGATCGACCTCATCTCCCACGGACGGTTGGTCTCCGGTTGGGTGCGGGGCACCGGCCGTGAGAGCGTGGCCCACAACATAGAGCCCCATTACAACTGGGAGCGGTTCCAGGAAGCCCACGAATTGATCGTCAAGGCCTGGAGCGAGCCCGGTCCGTTCCGCTGGGAAGGCAAACACTTCCACTACCGCCACGTAAACCCTTGGGTGAGGCCCTACCAAAAACCCCATCCTCCTATCTGGCTCCCCGGCGTGGTCAGCCGCGACTCCCTGATGTGGGCCGCCGAACAACGGATCCCTTACATCATGCTGGCTACGGAAATGGAACCCACCAAGCTGGCCTTCCAACTGTACCACGACACCGCTGCGGAGTTGGGGTACCAGTCGGGTCCCCAAAACGTGGGGTATCTCTGGAAAGTCCACGTGGATGAGACCGAGGAGTTGGCCGAGGAGACGGGCAGAAAATACGTGCAGGGGCCCAGCAACCCGTTCCTGGCCGGCAATGAAGGCACGGTCAACCCGGCTTTGGTCAACCTGCCCGGACTGAGCTCTCGCACCCGTGTGCTGCCGACCCAGGCCGTGGCCACCCGCGCCAGGGGAGGCACCGCCGCCGGTGTGTTGGGACGTCCTTATGAGCAGCAGATCAAAGACAGGACTATCATCTGCGGCACGCCCAAGACGGTAATCCCCCAGATTCGGGAAGTGCTGGAATACATCCGTCCTGGCAGCATTTTCTTCTGGGACGGCGACGGCGCCATGACCCACGACGACGCCATGCGCAGCCTGCGCCTGATGGGAGAGGAAGTTATTCCCGCAGTCAAGGAGATGGGCAAAGAATTGGGGCTGACCAGTCCTTTCGAGGTGGATCCGGCCACGGGCCAGGCCATCGAGCAAGAGGTCGCCAGCGCTTCGGACTAAACTTTAGCCAAACCTACTGCTCCGGTCCGGCAATTCAGCAACAGACAGGTCCCCTCGCTCCCTTCCAAAAGGGGCGAGGGGATTTTGAAATGACAGTCTTAATTCCCCGGTTGCGCACGGGGCGCCCCCAGCGGACTTGTTGCTCCCAGCTTTTACACTGGCTGTCTTTAGCGTGAATTAGGGAATCGAATATAAGCGGACACTGTCCGAGCTAAGCAAGGTCGCCAGGTCTGCCCCACCACCAATGGCAACTCGCCTCTCTCTCAAACGGCCAGACATCACAGCATCCCGTGGCATGGTGAACACCTGCAGGACCCACATGAGGCAGGGCAACCGTATTTTGATCCGACTCAGCTTTGGCACAACTCGCGATACCGGATCCCGGACCTCCCCTGCGCTAGATTCCGCGAGGAGTCACGATTGACTGATGCTTCAACAAATCAGAATGCGATTGCCTGCCACCCGAGGTGACGTTTGTGACTGCCAGGGAACATGAGCAAACCCTGAACGTACGCCTGTCGGACCATCTGAAAAGCTATGGCCTCAACGCCAAACCGGAGGTCACTCACGTCGGGAACCGGCGGATTGACGTCGAGGTGCGCATCGGTCCGGCGGTGATTGCCGTGGAAGCCGAGCACGGGCAGAACCGGGCCAAGCAGGCCGAGGCTATTCGCGATGCCGACCGCAGGCTTGAACAGGAACTCGCCCAGTGTGCAATCGCCGTTTGTTATCCCAACGACACCACCCAGGAATCCTTACCCTCTGCGCAACTAATGTGGACTGTGCGGGATGGCAGCAAGTCCGCTCCTGTCTGGACGACCGAAGATATCGAAAGGCTGGTTTCCGTGATTCGTCTTACTCCCGCCCAGTTGGGCGACCCGGACACTGCTGCCGCCGTCTTGTCGGTAAGCCTTGATGGGGCGGTGCGGCGCCTCGGCGAAAGCCAGAAACGGGAACTGGCCCGCGCTTTGGACCTGCCCCGGAAAGCCAATGTGCGTAATCCCTGGGACGCTCCGGCCAAACGCGCCTTGCTGGTGGTTGCCACCGCTGTCATGTTTCATTCTCGCCTGGACGTTCATTTGAGAGAGCTGCGGCCGGAAAACGATAACCGGAAGAGCCCGCCGGAACCCTTCGGTGGAGACTGGCCTCCCGCTACGGCGCACCATTGTGCCGATTCTGACTCTCCCATTCAATCCTTTCTTGATGCCTGGAACTTGGTTTTGGCTCTCGATTACAAGCCGATTTTTGAAACGGGCCGCGCCGCGCTGAACGCCTGTCCGCCGGAACCGTCATTTGCCGGGGCGATTCGCGACACGGGCCGGGCCGCGCTGGCCGTGGCGGAAAACATTGCCAGCCTGCGCCACGATTTGCTGGGTCGCATCTTTCACACCGTGCTGGATACTGCTCGCTACGATGGCTCCTTCTACACCACCACGCCCGCCGCCACCCTGCTGGCGGCCCTGGCCATCACCGAGGATATGTGCGACTGGCAGGATCCGGAGGCCGTCGCCCGCTTGCGTATCACCGATCCTGCCTGCGGCACCGGCACTCTACTGATGGCCGCCGCCGAGCGTATCCGGGAATTGGCCCCCCGGTCTCGGGACGATGAAACCTTGGCCGCCGCCCTGATTGAGCAGGTGTTGACCGGCTATGACGTTAACCTGACTGCCACCCATATGGCCGCCACCACCCTGGGCCTGCTGTCACCCACCACCCGGTTCAACAATATGAAGATAGGCCGCGCCTTCCTCGGCGTGGACAGCACGGGGAAAGCATTTCTCGGATCTCTGGAGTTTCTTGACCTGCAGCCAAAACTCATGCCGTGGCCCAACGCCGCCCAGGCGGTAACGCAAGTGGACAGCGGCCAGGAAATGGCGGTAGCGGAACCCGCCGATTTGGTGATTATGAACCCGCCTTTTACCCGGGATAGTCTGTGCTATGACCAGTTCAGCATCGAGCATGAATTGAAAATCAAAGCCCGGGAGATGGAACTGTTTTCGGATAAGCCGGTCCACCTCTCCCACAGTGGCGCCGCCTTTTTGTACCTCGCCGACTTTCTGACCAAACTTGATGCCGCGACAATTGCAGCAGTTTTGCCATTGGTAGGAGCAACTAACTATTCGACAATGGAGATGCGGCAATTACTGGCACAGCGTTTTCATATTGAGACTATCGTAACCTCCCACGACCCGGAGCGCATCTTCTTTTCTGAGAACACGACCATTGGCGAAATGCTTCTGGTGTGCCGGCGCTGGCCTGTGAACAAGGGACAAAAACCTTCAACACGGGTGGTAAATCTGGCCAGAAATCCCGCCACGCCCGCCGAGGCATTTACGGTGGCTGGGTCCATTAAGAGTAAGAATATTGAAAGCCAAGCTTATGGCACGGTGCAACAATGGCCTGCGTCCAGAATTGCGGCCGGGAATTGGGGTGCGGTCCAGTTTTTGTCGCCATACTTGTGTGAGAAGTTCGTTGAGTTAGGAGATAACGGTTTTTTCGGTCGGTTGCGCTGGGCAGCGTTGCCCGGATAGGGCCGGCGGGACAGCGGATAAGAGACGCGTTTACCAAGTCAACGATGCCAGATGAACAGGGCCGAGTTGCGCTGTGGCAACACGATACTGAAATAACTCAGTCAATGGCGGCCAAACCCGATTGGCATATTGTCGCTAAGCCATCGAAAGTTAATTTGGCGGAAAGTTACTGGCAACAACGAAGCACGTTACTGCTACCCCACAGAATGCGCCTCAATACCGTCAGAACGCTGTGCGTCAAACTACAAACGCTTGTGTTGGGCTCGTTATGGACGCCATGCAAAATCACGGTGCCAGACTATGACCAAGAGGACTTAGAAAAATCCCTCTCCGTTTATTTGAACTCATCCGTCGGTGTCCTGGCGATGTTGGGCAATCGTTCCAACCAAGTGCCATCATACCCTCGATTGTCTATTGATGACCTTCGCAAGCTAATAGTTCCCGACTTTGCCACTATTGGCGGAGATGCGATTGACAAGCTCGCGGCCACCTACGACAAGTACGCCAACTCCGTCCTGCTGCCCTTGCCGCGAATGAATAATTGCGCGGTGCGGCGGACTTTGGATGTGGTGGTATGCGACGCCCTGGGAATGGACGGGGAAACGATGGATACCATCCGCCTTCAACTTGCTGCTGAGCCATCGGTTACTGGCAAAAGATACAGCTGAGGAGTCAAGGGCTTGGTCAGAATAACCATAGAAGGCTACGCTTTAAGAATCCGGCTCTGTACGGACCCTTCCGCGTAAAGTCTGAGCCCGCCAAGTCTCAATTATCTGCCAGGGCGGTTAAAACACCATGGCTGAAATTTCCTGATGGCTTCTGATACTCGAAATCTTGACGCCGACATCATAGTCATTGGCGGCGGCCCCGCAGGCAGCGCTACAGCCACCATGCTGGCCCGGCAAGGGGTATCGGTCCTGCTTTTCGAAAGGGAGAGCTTCCCCCGCCACCACGTCGGCGAATCTCTCCTGCCGGCCAGCATCCCTGTGCTGAAGGAGTTGGGTGCGCTTTCCGCCGTTGAACGCGCCGGGTTCCTACCCAAGTGGGGCGCCACCATGGTTTGGGGCAAGGACGCGCAGCCGTGGAGTTGGTATTTCAGGGAAACCAGCCGCCAGTATCCCCACTCGTACCAGGTCTGGCGTCCCCAATTCGACCAGATCCTGCTGGACAACAGCCGGAGCCAGGGTGTCGAAGTCCGGGAGGCGCACCGGGTGGTCCAGGTCCTGTACCGACACGGCAAACCGTCGGGGGTGCGCTTCAACACGCAGGACGGCCGCGCCGGTGCCGCTTCCTGCCGGTTGGTGGTGGACGCGAGCGGGCAGGGTGGGTTGATAGGACGGACCTTGGGGCTCCGGCGGTGGGACGCGTTCTTCCAAAACCTGGCGGTATATGGTTACTTCGAGGGTTCGCAGCCCCTGGCTCCGCCCGACCAGACCAACATATTCATCGAGTCCTATCGCGAGGGGTGGTTCTGGAACATTCCTCTCCAGGGCGGCCAAGCGGGGGTCGGAGCGGTGGTGGACAGTATTGCCGGGCAGGAAGGAATCCGGGAATTTGGCCCTGCGGAGTTCCTGCGCCGGCAAATCTCCCGGGCTCCCCACACCGCCGCCATGCTGCGCAATTCTCGCATGGTCTCCGGCCCGTTCGTGGTCAAGGACTGGTCTTATACCTGCCAGCCGATGGTGGGGGATGGATACATTCTGGTGGGAGACGCGGCCTGCTTCGTCGACCCCCTGTTCTCCTCCGGCGTGCACCTGGCGCTCATGGGAGGGGTGATGGCGGCCGCGCTGGCGATCTCGAAGCTGAACGATCCTGGAATAGCGGATGCGGCGGGCCGGGCTTACGAGGAGTTGTACCTGCAGGAATACAGCCACTTCAGGGAAATGGCCCGGCTGTTCTATACTTCCAACCTCACCTCCGACTCCTACTTCTGGGAAGCAAGGCGAATTCTGGCTGGATCAGAGGACGCCTCCGAGTCTTTCTCACCCCGACAGGCGTTCATCCGGGCAGTGGCGGGTCAACCGCCGCGTGGGTACGAACGGGCAGTGCTGGAACGGGGACAGGCGCCCCTGGAATTCACTCAGAGTGTCGGGGCCGTCGAAGTCGACCAGTTGCATCGACGGGCAACCCTGGACCAGGCCAACCGGGACCCGGAGGCCATCTACCGGTCGGTCCCCAAATTGAGCCCCGGCGTCAGGATAGAGCGAAAGCCGGTTCTCGGACAGGGCCGGTTTGATTGGGGGCAGGTGATTTGCGGCCCCGGGCAATCTCAAGGAATGCCCTGCAGCCCCCTGGTCGCCTTGCTGGTGTCGATGATTGACGGAGAGACGCCGGTGGCCGCCATCCTGGAGTCCATGGGCCGCGGCCGACAACCGGGACAAGCCCAACAGATCTCCCAAAGCGCGCTGGCGGCCCTGGGCATTCTGTACGTGGACGGCTCAATCGACCGGTTGGCCGGGTTGTAGGCCGGATTACATTAGAACCGCGGGCCGGCGACTCTGTGGAGCACTCTGAAACCCGCATTAACCCGAGCGCTACGAACCGGGAACGTCTACTCTCCTGCCTGTGTCTGAAGACTTTGAGATCGCGTCAATCAGCCGGTGAAGTTCTACCGCGGTGTCGAACCCGGCATCGTGGGGGCCGCCGGACCGGATTACCTGGCCGAACTGGTAGTACATCTGGCCCACGTTATAGGGAGCGCCGGAGGGCATGCCTTCCAGCACGTTGACGTGCTTTTCGGGAATCTCCAGGTCTTGAAGCGCCGAGTCGGTGACCTTGGCCCCCTGCAATCGCACGGCGCCGAGTTGCACCGAATCCTCGGACGTTGCTACCAGAGTCCCCTCCCGGCCGAAAATCTCCAACTTGTAACCGCTGTCGGCCCAAGGAACGCTGGACACGTACGCCGACACCACGGCGCCTCCGGTCAAGGTGCCGCTGATAAGGATGTTGTCCGGCGAGGTCACGTCGACCATCTGTTTGGTGTCCGACTCAAACCACTGGTCGGCCCTGGTGCTGACCACTGTGGATACCTGGGCGAAGTCCCCCAATACAAACCTCAGGGCGTCGATGGTGTGGCCGGTGGCAATGGTCAGGGTGTTAGCGCCCAGAGAGGCATCCCGCTGCCACGTGCGGTCGGAAGTCCGCTCCAACAGCCCTCCCCGCGCCAGGCTCATGTGGCAGGCCATGACCTCGCCGACGTAGCCATCTTCCACCAACTCCTTCATGTGCAGCACCGCGGGCGCCGCCCGGGCCTGGAGTCCCACCATGGTTTGCACCCCTTTGGACTTGGCCAGGTCGGCCAACTCCTGGGCTTCGGCCAGAGTTGCGCCCAGGGGCCACTCGGTATAGACGTGCTTACCCGCCTCCAAAACGTCCTTGGTCAAGTGAAAGTGGTTCGGCACGCGCACCACCACCGCCACGGCGTCGATGTCGTCCCGGGCCAGCATGTCTCGATGGTCGTGGAAGGCCATCCGCGCCCCGAATTTCCGGGCCGACTCTTCGGCGCTCTCTTGCCTGGTGGTGCAGACGGCGGCCAACTCAAACTCGGGGCTGGCCAGAATGGCAGGCAGGTGAGAGCGGTGTGCCCAACCCTTGCTTACATTGGCTCCGATGACGCCCAAACGGATCTTTTCCGATGCCATCTCAATTCCCTCTTACCTTCATGTTCTGCCAAGCTCTGGGTAAATTCGCGTCAGGTCAAGTGCGCCACCGCGTCCACGATTTGGTCCACCTCTTCCTGGGTGTTGAAAAAGTGGAGCGACACCCGGACGCAGGACGGGACCGCCACCTGCCGGCAAACGATCTGGTGGCGTTCCCATAACCGGGAGACGGCCTCCGGCGGGTCCAACCCCTCGACGGAAAAAGTCACCAGGCCGGATGAGTCCTCCCGGGCCATCGGCGATTGAACAGTCACGCCTGGGACTTCCTGGAGGGCGCTTTTGCAGGCGTCGGCTAGGTCCAGGTCCCTGGATTCGATCTGGTCTACGCCCACTCCCTGCACGAATTTGATTGCCTCCAACATGCCGGTCTGGATTGCCACGCTGGTTGAAGACAGGAGGAATTTGTCCATGCTGTCCGTGACGGTCTGAATGCCGTAGGGGTTGTGGTCCGACACGACCGCGCGCCCGGACACGTGGGTTGGCTTCAATTCGGAAATCATGTCTTGACGGACGTACAGGGCTCCGACTCCCTCTGGTCCCAGCAGCCACTTCTGCCCGGGAATCGAGTAGAAATCGCAGTCCAGATCCTTCATGTCCAGCGCGATGTGGCCGGCGGTCTGAGCGCCGTCAAGTAGGAGCAGTATCCCCCGGTCCTTGGTCATTGCCCGGATCTCTTTTATCGGCATTCGCAGGCCGCTGGAGTATTCGATGTGGCTGAGGAACACCAACCGGGTCTTGTCAGTTAAGGCTCCCTGGATTTTGTCCAGGATCGAGCCCCGAGGCTGGTTGGAGGCAAAAGTCAGGACTTTGACGTTTACGCCGTGCCGCAATCCCTGGAAATGGCTGGGGATCAAGACCGAGCCGTGCTCCAAACTGCAGGTCACGATTTCGTCACCGTCGGCCCAGGTCAACCCATTCATCACGTGGTTCAGGCCCTCGGTGGTGTTCTTGGTGAGGCAAATCTCCTCGGGAGAAGCGTTCAGCAAGCCGGCCACCGCCTGCCGGGCTTCCTGCTGCACCTCGCGGCCCCTCTGTTGGACCTGGGGGGTGGTGGGGCCGTCTTCCATCTCCCAGTCCAGCCGCGCCTTGATGGCGTCCACCACGGGCTGGGGAGATGGTCCCGACCAGCCCGTATTTACGTAGGTCAGGCGCTGGCAAACGGGAATCTGCTGGCGGATGGCTTGTACGTCCATAACTTTCAACCCACTCCAGGCTAAACCAGGTGATTCTTAGCCTTCGCGTACCGGGGCGTGTCCCGCAATTTCGGCGGCGGCAGGCTCCGCCGCAGGCGGGGGGAAATAGATTCTTCGCAGTGGGCCGCTGGCCAGGCTCACGGATATGGCAACCAGGAACAGGATCCCACCAACGGCCATGACCGCCGATGCGCTAAATGGATCGGAGAGGCCGCCGTTGGCCAGATTCGCCAGGGCCATACTGCCGCCCACGTGCATCGAATACACGCCGGAAACCCGGCCCCGTACCCAGTCGGGCACAATGGACTGGATGATCGTGTGGCTTATCGTCATAAATCCAGCCTGGTTGATACCCATAGCGATCGTCGCCGCAACCGATAACTCCCGGCTCGTGGACAGGCCCAAAAGAATCGGTCCAAGCCCGCTGGTGAACCCGAAAAACAAAAACAGCTTGCCGCGGTTTTTTTCGCTCCGCACACCTGCCAGGAATATAGAGGAGAAAAGGGCTCCCACGCCCACGCCGCCGAGCAGGTAGGAAACCCCCACCGGCCCCGCTCCCAGCTTGTCCTGAGAAATGGCCGGCAGCATTGACTCGTAGGACATGGTGAATGCGCAGTGGGCCAGCACGATAAACACCATTGCGAGGAGTAAAGGCGTGCGGTACACGTATGAGAACCCGGCAACGAAATTGCTGGCCAGGCTGCGGTTCCGGTCAACGACGCCCCTGGACCGGGTCTTGATGCGCAGGGTTTGGATCATTCCCAACCCGTAAAGCAGGCTGCATGCCGCAAACGCCCATTCCAGGTTGCCGGAGAAGAACCCAAGGCCAAGGAACGGAATGATTATCACCGCCCCCACCAATCTTGAACCCTGCTGGGTTGCTTCATTCAGGGCTATGGCGTTGAGCAGATACTCGCGGGGGAGCAGGTTGGGCACCAGGGACTGGGTGGTGGTCATCTGCCCGGCGCGCAAAGTGCCGTTGGTCAGGGCCAGTATGACCAGCAGCCACGGCCCCGCCAGGCCGAACATCACCAGGGCCGCCAGGAGCACGTTATGGGCAAAGTTGAAGAAATAAGTCCAGGACAACAGGGTTTGACGGTCCACACGGTCAGCCAGGAAGCCGATAATCGGAGTAGCAAAGAACCGGGGGGCCATGGCCCCAAAAGTGACCAACCCCACCCACAGCGACGAGTCGGTAATTTGGTAAGCCAGCCAGCCCCGGGCGACGATTAACGCCCAGGCCGCCGCCCCGGCGCAGACGTTGGCAGTCCACAGGGTCCGATAGTCTTCGTATTGCAGGGCCAGCAGAAACCGGTCCCTGATAGCAATCAGCACAATATCCCCACCGAAATATTATTGGCCAAGAGTCGGTATTGTACTACCAGCCCCGAAGTTAAAGAAACCCAACCAGTTATCCCGAGGCATTCCTCCGGCGATTTCGCGATCCCAGGCAGTCCCGAGACTGGACAGCCGCGCCCTCACGAAGGTCCTTTTCATCGTTAACCGTCATCAAAAGGTCTGCCCATAGCAGCCGGCGGTATGGCGATATGTCGCGGCTCCTCGTGGTCTATAATCTCAATGGTTCCGTGAGATGGACGGCCAAGGCCCAATCGGCCAACAGCACCGGAGGTGACCCTTGCGCTTCGGGTCATTCGTTTTTCCAATCAGCAGCGACCCAGACAATGATCACCGTGTTATCGAGTCCACCATGGACGAGATCGTGCTGGCCGAGAACGTGGGATTGGATGCCGTGTGGTTGACCGAGCATCACTTCGATGGTGCGGTGGCCTATGCGGATCCCCTGGTATTCGGCGCGTCGGTGGCGATGCGGACCGACCGTATTCGCATCGGATTCGCGGTGGTGGAAATGGCTCTTCACCATCCGGTACGGCTTGCGGTGCAGACGTCGGTGCTGGACCATCTCAGCAACGGGCGCTTGATCGTTGGCGTAGGACGAGGATCGGCCTACAACGAGTACGAATACCTGGGCTTCGGCATCAACCTGGAACAGGGCCGAGATATGATAACCGAGGCTGAGGAACTGCTGCTCAAGGCCTGGACCGGCGAAAACGTCCACCACCAGGGCCGGTATTGGCAGGTAGAATCCCCCGGACTGCGGCCCCGTCCGTTCCAGACCCCCCATCCACCCCTGGTGCGGGCCTGCATCAGCGAGCCCTCAATGGTGGAAATGGCCAAGGTGGGCCGCCCCGTGCTAATAGGTGTCCAGGCGGTGGATACCCTGCGGCGCCGGCTCAGTTTGTACGGAGAGACCATGTCCCAGGCAGGGTTCCCAGAACCCGCGGTGGAGATGGCATTGGACCAGACCTGGGTCCAGCGGGGGGTAGTGATTGGCGAAAGCGACCAGGAGGGCTTGGAAATCGCCGAGGCCGCGCTGGGAAGATACATGGAACATCTGCTGAATGCCAGGGTCAAATACAACCCTGGGGGCAATACCTACCGGGACCCCAGCAGGCCTCCGCCGGACAGCGAGGTCCTGGAACATGTCTTTCTGGCCGGAACGCCCGAAACGGTAACCGAAAAAATTGTTGAACTGAAAGAGGCGGGTGTCCGCAACCTGATGTTGAATTTCAACGTGGGTCAGATTCCTAAACACCAGGTAGAACGGTCCCTGGAGATCTTCGGCCGGAAAGTCCTCCCCAAATTTCGGGATGCCCCAACGGTACCCTAACGATGCCCCGGTGAAGCCGAGCGGCGAGCCATTTCCTGCTAAGGCCTAATACCTATTGAACCGGAGGCCCGAATGAGCATTCAGACCCTGTTTGACCTGACCGGCAAAGTGGCGTTGGTGACCGGAGGCAACGGCGGCATTGGCTTGGGCATGGCCCGGGGTCTGGCCGGAGCCGGCGCCAACATTGTGGTGGCCGCCCGCAACGCCGAGAAGACCGGTCAGGCGGTCGCGGAGTTGGAATCCCTGGGCGTACAAGCCATAGGCCTGACCGTTGACGTAACCAGGGAGCCGGAAATAACGGCGATGGTGGCTGACACTATATCCGCCTTTGGCCGGGTGGACATCCTGGTCAACAATGCCGGGACCGTCGTGCGCAAAACTCCCGACCACACCACCACCGAGGAATGGGACCTGGTGCTGGACGTCAACCTGCGGGCCGCTTTCCTGGCCGCCCGGGAAGTTTACCCTCACATGGTAAACCAGGGAGGTGGGAAGATTATCGGCATCGGCTCCATGTATTCCATTTTCGGCGGGGGAGGCAGCGGCGCGCCATATTCCTCCAGCAAGGGCGGCCTGGTGCAGTTGTCCAAGAGCCTGGCGGTGTCTTGGGCCAAGGACAACATCCAGTCCAACGCCATCCTGCCCGGCTGGTTTATGACCACCCTAACCTCGGACATTCCGGTCAACCAGCCTGAGAGGTACCAACTTATTAGCGGTCGGATACCCACCGGCCGCTGGGGCGAGGTTGAAGAGTTGCAGGGAGCTGTGGTTTTCCTGGCCAGCTCCGCATCCAACTACGTCACCGGCGCAGTGTTGACTGTGGACGGAGGGTATTCGGTCAGCTAAGGGGCTGCACGCCCCCTTGGATGAGAATTACCTAAAGGCATGCCTTCGTTGACCGGGAGATTGGTAGGGCGCAACAGGCGCAACAATAGAAGCGGCCAATTGGCAATACCGATGGCGCTGTTAGGGTGCCGGAGATTACTACAGGCGAGATCTAGGGTGAACACCTATCGGAAAAGCGCAATGGACACCTGGTTTGTGGGTATTCCCGCGGGGGAGCGCACAGCCCTGAGTGTTGCTCCGCCACGACAAGGGAAAGTCGGACCGGCCAACTAAGCAATAGCAGGGGAGTTCGCATGGGGACATTTGATGTGACTATTGGAGTTGGGAACCTTGAAGGTGGCGAGTTGGTTGAAGTGTCGGCCCTGGTTGACACGGGAGCAACACATACCGCGATTCCAAGGTCTTTGCTGGAGCAATTGCACGTGGAGCCAAAGGTTGACCGACTGGTACGGTTTGCGGACGGTAGCACCAAGGTGCTGTCCAGGGGCCAAGTACGAATTGTTTATGACGGACAAGAATGGATTTGCCCCGTCATCTTCGGAGCTGAGGACCAATATTTATTAGGGGCCACTACGTTGGAGGCCTTTGAGTTAATGGCAGACCCTGTGGGCCAGCAACTCGTACCAGCGGAGATTAACCCAAGATCGTTCTAATAACCCTGATTCAAGCTGCGCTGGAGTTAAATATCTCCGCGAACCGGATGCTTTAATTTTTCTTAAGTTGGTCCAGGGCCTGCCGGGACAGCATCATCTTTACCGGGCTGATGGGTCGGAAGGTGCGCGAGACCCGCACGTCCCCGGCCAGACTCAGCAGGCTGTAGGCATCGTAGGGGTCAAGGCCCTTCTCCCGCACCAGGAAGTCCACCATGTCCCGCACCGCCTGCCGCATGGCCACTCCCAGGTCCCCGCCGTGGGACAATACCACGTAGTGTTGGGGAGTAAGGGCTCGGGGGCTGGTGATTCCGGATTGCTTCTCCACGGTGATCCGAATCCGGCTGTCCGCTGAGCACTCCGCCCCGGTGCCCGCCACTGCGCCGTCCCCTACCACGGCGTGGCAGTCCCCCAGGCAAAGTAGACCGCCGGGCACAAACACGGGCAGATACAGGATGCTCCCTGCCACCAACTCCTTCATGTCGATGTCTCCGCCATAGGGGCCGCTGTCGCTGGCGGTGGACTGGCGGTAGGTGGGCGTAGTCGCCACCAAGCCCATTGACGGCGCCAGGGGGAGCCGCACGCCCGTGGGAAGGACCGCATGGCCGTCCTGGAATTCGATGACCGTGGCGTAACCTTCGGTGAACTCTTCCTCCAGGAATCCCCGGCCCGGCATCACCATGTGGACCGCTCCTCCCTTGGGGGTGATGGACAGGAACTCAATCTTCAAGGCGTCCCCGGGTTGGGCGCCGTTGACGTAGATCGGTCCGGTTGCGCCGCCCTTCAGTTCAGTGGCGCTGACTGCTACCGGGTCCCGAACGCCTTCAAACGCGTCCCAGGTCTCAACCATCAACTCCTCATCGGAGTCAACCGTAACGGCCGGAGCGGTTTCGGGGTCCAGGACGTAGACGCGCTGGCTGCGGCTCAGTTGCTGCATGTCATCAAGCTCCGTTGGAGACTCCGATCGCGCGGCCCACCGAGACCCGCCGGAACGCCACGCCGCTCGCGGGATTCAGGTCAACCACCGTGACCCCCACCTCGGTCCTGTTGCCCACCGGCCCCATGGGGGCGCCCGAGTAAGCGGCTTTGACGCCGCCCTGCGACACGTCCAGGTGGCGGTCCCAATGGCCCAGGGCCAGGTAGTCACACGGGGCCTCGGCCACCTCGTGGGGGTAGATTGGAGACGACCTCAAGTCGATGTCCCCGTCCAGGTGAAAATGTCCGTGGGCCAAGGCAACCAGCCACCTTCCGGAATTCTTGGCGGGCATGCCCAACAGTGGGCGGAATTGGGGCGTGTGGGAGGGCATGGCGCGCCCCCAAAGGTCCAGCGTGAGCCCGGGAAAGCTGATGGCTTCACCGTCGTACCGGCTCAACACGTGAAGGTTGCTGGGCTTGTTTTGGAAGGGACCCCGGTAGTACACCGAAGTTTCATCCAGCAGGTCATGGTTGCCGGGCAGCACCACTGTGGGCACATTGAGGCGTTGGACCTGATCCACGAAAAACTGTAACACGTCGTCGCCCACGCGGGCGTTGTCAAACACGTCCCCCACCATCAACACGGCGTCGGCGCCCAACCCGGCCACCGAATTCACCACGTCCCGCAACGCCTGGGCCGCCTTGGGATGCCCCGCGGGGTCACCAAGGTGGATATCGGAGGTATGGACGAGCCTGATTTTCTTGGGTGATTCCAAAAGTCGTTCCTGCCTGCTGATCTATTTGTTGGCTTATCCTTCCGGGCGGCTCTAACCGCCGACGACACCGCGCCGTTTGAGGTCGGAAATGCGGTCTGGGTCAAATCCCAATTCGGATAGGATTTCATCGTTGTCCTGCCCCAGACCGGGAGGAGGACGCCGGATCTCGGCGGGAGTTTCATTCAGCTTGATGGGCGATGCGGGAACGCGCAGGTCCGGAACATCGGGATGAGGCATTTCGGCAATCATGTTGCGGGCCCGCACCTGGGGATCGTTAACGACGTCGGAGACCCGGTTGATTGGGCCGCAGGGAACACCGGCGGCGGAGATTAACTGAACCCAGTGGGCCACGGTATCGGTCTGAAACATCCGGCTAAAGACTTCAACGCACTCGGCCCGGTTGGCCACCCGGTCCGTGTTGGTCTTGAACCTTGGGTCTTCCAACAACTCCGCCTGTCCCACGGCCCGGCAGGCCCTTTCCCACAGGCCGTCGTTGGCGCAAGCCAGGATGAAGTAGCCGTCGGAAGCCGGAAAACTCTGGTACGGGACCAGGCTGGGGTGACCCGACCCCAAACGGTGAGGCTCCACGCCGGTGCCCATATACCCGGTGGCGTGGTAGCTCATCGTGGCCACCTGTCCATCCAGCAACGACGTGTCAATCCACTGCCCGAGCCCGGTTTGGTCTTTGTAGCGCAGCGCGGTCAGAATGGAGCCGTAGGCCAGCATTCCGGTAAACAGGTCCACCAGGGAAAATCCGACCCGCAGAGGCAGGCCGTCAGGCTCGCCGGTCAGGTTCATCAAGCCGCTGTAGGCTTGAATGATCAGATCGTAACCGGGCATGTCGGCCATGGGGCCGGTGCGTCCGTACCCGGAGATGGAGCAGTAAACTATTCCGGGATTTATGGCGCGCACCGCATCGTAGCCAAGCCCCATCCGGTCCAGGGCCCCGGTGCGAAAACTCTCCACCATGACGTCGGCATCAGTCGCCATTGCTAGGACGATATCCACCGCCTCCTGCTCCTTGAGGTTCAAGCTGAGGCTGCGTTTGTTCCGATTGAAAGAGAGGAACTGGGTGCTTTGATCGTTCCAGAACGGGGTCCAGGACCGGGTTTCGTCCCCCCGGGATGGTTCCTCGATTTTCACCACGTTGGCGCCCATGTCGCCCATCATCATGGTGCAAAAGGGCCCGGCCAGTGTGCGGGTTAGGTCCACCACCTTCAGGTCTTGCAACGCAGCGGCCATGTCAACCTCTTTCTTCCGGGGATCCCCCAATTATCAGCGGCCTACCACTAAAGGCGTACCCGGTGCGCCGCCGCCCGGCATGAAAAACCGGAAGCGGCCGTTGTCTGCGGGGTTGCCGTTTGGCGGGCTGTTGGGGAAAATCCTGTTGGGGAAAATCTAGTAGATTAGCTTCTGAAGTTGCCAGGGCGCATTATAGCACGGTAGTACTTGCCGACCTGCGGCGCCCGCCTGTCCCAGGAGTGGGGGGATTTCCTGGCGGGTCCGGGGTTGGTCCGGGAGGTAGCAATTTGGCGGCGGTCACGACGAGCGGACTGGTAATTGTGCTGGGCGGCATCAATATGGATCTGGTAGCCATCACGCCCCGGTTTCCTGCAGCCGGGGAGACCGTGGTGGGCGACCGGTTCCTGACCTATCCAGGCGGTAAAGGAGCCAACCAAGCGGTGGCATCGGCGATGATGGGCGCCGATACCTTGATGGTGGGGCGCGTTGGCGACGACCAGTTTGGCCCTGAGCTGATGGCGGCTCTCCGGTCCAAAGGGGTTAACGTTGCCGGCGTCGGAATTGTCCCCGACGTTAGCTCCGGGATTGCGGTCATAGCAATAGACGGCTCCGCCCAAAACAGCATCATACAAATATTAGGCGCCAACAACGCTTGCGACTACGAGGAGGTTGAGTATGTCTCGGAATACTTGGACCGAGCATCAACGTTGATGCTGCAACTCGAAACGCCCATCGGCGTTTCCCTGGAGGCCGCCAGGGAGGCCCGCGCCCGGGGGAAGACGGTGATCCTCGACCCGGGTCCGGTGCGCCCAATACCCCAGGATTTCTACCACTGCTGCAACGTGATTACGCCGAATGAGACCGAGGCCCAAGCCCTGGTGGGATTCCCGGTGACGGACCGGGAATCGGCTGCCAGAGCCGCCCAAACATTGCTGGATCGGGGAGTGGAGTTGGCCGTGGTGACATTGGGCGCCCAAGGCGCGGTTTACGCTACCGTCCGGATGAGCGGGTACGTGGCGCCGTTTCCGGTAACCGCTGTGGATTCGGTTGCCGCGGGCGACGCCTTTAACGGCGCGCTGGCCGCGGCCCTTGCCCGAGGGGAGGAAGCTGGCCAGGCGGTCCGCATAGCCTCGGCCGCCGGCGCTTTGGCCGTCACCAAGTCCGGGGCCCAGAGTTCCATGCCCTCCGAGGCGGAAGTGGCGGCGCTGTTGCAGTCACAGACCGGGGCCTGAAGGTCCGGCAAAGCCCCAAATCAACCGGCCGCGTGGTGACCCTTGGACGTGGGTAGCCGTCAGGGCCCGTGGTATGCTGGTGAAATAATGTCTCCCCAAGAAAAATTCTGCTCGGCCTGCGGTTCCAACCTTGAGGTCCGAGGCGTCGAAGGCAAACAGCGGCCGGTGTGCGTCCAGTGCGGCAAGGTGGTCTACCACGACCCCAAAGTCGCCGCAATCAGCGTGGTGGAGCGCGGTGGGCAGGTCCTGATGATACAGCGAGATACCCCGGTGGGACGCGGGCTGTGGAGCATGCCGGGCGGGTTCATCGATCGAGGGGAGTTGGTGGAGGAAGGGGCGGTCCGGGAGGTGTCCGAGGAGACCGGACTGCAGGTGGAGATTCAGGGCCTGATCGGCGTTTTCTCCGAAGCGGGAAACCCGGTGGTGGTGGTTGCCTACGCCGCACGGGAGACCGGCGGCTCCCTTGAAGCCGGCCCGGAGGCCCAGCAGGTGGGATTCTTCCCGTTGGACGGGCTGCCCCCGCTGGCGTTCCCTAGGGACAGTCTCATCCTGGAAATGTGGCGTGACTCCGGCGTTCCCGGTAAGCCCCGGTAAGCCCCGGTAAGCAATGAAGCAAATTCTCAACAGGCTCGCCGGCTCGACGTTGGACCTGCTGTTCCCATTGGAGTGCTTCGGCTGCTCAAAAGAAGGCGAAGTTTTCTGCGCGGCGTGCTTGAAGGAACTCCCCCAGTTGCGAGCGCCCTTTTGCCGGCTGTGCTGCCAACCAGGGATAGAATCGCCCTGCGCTTCCTGCTGGGCCATTCCCCTGGCAGTTGACGGGATTCGGGCGCCATTCATCTTGGATGGGGTAGTGCGGCGAGCGGTCCACCGGCTTAAATACGGAAATTTGCGGGCAGCAGCTCCCCAGCTGGGCCGAATCATGGGCGAGCATCTTATGTCCCAGAAGATACCCGGACAGCTTGTCGTTCCCGTACCGCTGCACCCGGGCCGGCTCCGCCAACGAGGTTACAATCAATCGGAATTGCTGGCAAAAGGCGTGGCCCGGACCGCCGGATTTCCTCTGGGGAAGCAGTTGTTGACCCGCACCAAGAACACTGCCCCTCAGGTCGCGTCCCAGGGTCGGGAGCAACGCCGGTCCAACGTCGATGGCAGTTTCCAATGCCAAGCAGACCTCTCCGGGGTCTCCTTGGTTCTAATCGATGACGTTGCCACCACGGGCAGCACCCTCTCCGCCTGCGCCGCGGCGCTAAAGGCAGCGGGCGCAACATCGGTGCACGCGTTGGTGCTAGCCAGAGAAGCATGACCGGCGGTCCAGCGTTGTACCACCGGCACTTGAGCAGGAGAGGCAGTCTTATGCACGCTGGTGATGCCCCACAGCGGTGATGTGTCCCTTAACGCGAGCGCGTACTCCCACCCCCGTCATTCCCGCCGCAGCGGGAATCCAGAGCCCTTTCCCAAACCCTACTAGGTCGCGCAATGCAGGAATGGTCCGGGTTGGGGCCGGCTCACGGGGTAATCGGGCCGCGGCCTGCACACCCGCACCAATTTTATTGGACCCAATGAACCTAGATTCTAGCTGCGGCGGGAATGACGGTGACCTGCTGCGCCGCAGGGATTTCTTGACACCTATAGGGTAGTGTGATAGCTTTCGGGCGCTCAAAAATTGAGGCAATTCTGCTTGTGTCAGCGGCCGTCAGGCCGAGAGGTTTTTTGAAATGGAATCCATAATCGTGGCTCTAGCCGCCGGGGTTGTGGCGTTGTTGTTTGCCCTGGGCATGGCGATTAGGGTCTTGCGCGCCAATCCTGGAAACGAGCGGATGCAGGACATTGGCGCCGCGATTAGCGAGGGCGCCAACGCTTTCCTGCGCCGTGAGTACATCGTCTTGCTGCCCTTTGTGGTGGTGGTTGCGGTCGTGCTGTGGGTGCTCATCGACTGGTATACCCTGGACTCCGTGGTCCCCAAGACCGCGATCGCATATCTGGCCGGAACTCTGTGTTCGGCTTCGGCCGGGTTCATTGGGATGTTCGTGGCGGTGCGGGCCAACACCCGGACTGCGGCGGCGGCAATGAGGGGTCTGAACCCGGCGCTGCGGGTGGCGTTTTCCAGCGGCTCGGTGATGGGGATAAGCGTGGTGGGCATTGGCCTGCTGGGAGTCACCATCCTTTACGTCATCTTCCAAGACATTGGCATCGTGGCCGGGTTCGGTTTGGGAGCCAGTTCGATAGCCCTTTTCGCCAGGGTTGGCGGCGGAATTTTCACCAAGGCCGCCGACGTTGGGACCGACTTGGTAGGTAAGGTGGAGGCGGGAATCCCGGAAGACGATCCCCGGAACCCCGGAGTGATTGCGGACAACGTGGGGGATAACGTTGGCGACGTGGCCGGAATGGGCGCAGACCTTTTTGAGTCCTACGTCAGTTCTATCATAGCAGCCATAGCCTTGGCGGCCGCCGCTACAACCGCCGGAGGATCGCTCCTGGGTTGGAACGCCAATCAGTTGGTTTTGCCTTTGATGCTCGCCGGAGCGGGCATCGTCGCGGCCATCCTGGGCACGTTTGTGGTTCGCAGCGGGGAAACCGCAGATTTCGGCCAACTGCTTTGGTCGCTCCGGCGGGGTATATTCGCTTCGGCGGCGCTGTTGGCGGTGTTCGCCCTGGTGATCGTGTGGACCTTGGACATGCAGTTTGAGTGGTTCTGGGCTATCCTGGTCGGCCTGGTTGCCGGTTTGGTCATCGGCCTTTCCACCGAGTACTACACCTCCTACGACTACAATCCGGTCAAGCAGGTTGCGGAAACCTCTCAGACCGGAGCGGCGACGGTAATGATCAGCGGCATTGCCACCGGAATGGTGAGCACGGTGATCCCCGTTATCGCCATCGGGTTGACCATTCTAATTGCCTTTGAATTGGCGGATTTTTATGGCGTGGCCCTGGCAGGGGTCGGCTTGCTCTCCACACTGGGCATTACCCTGGCCACCGATGCCTACGGTCCCGTGGCCGACAATGCCGGCGGGATTGCGGAGCAGGCGCAGTTGGCGCCGGAAGTGCGGGAACGCACTGACGCCCTCGATGCTTTGGGAAACACCACCGCGGCTACGGGCAAAGGTTTCGCCATCGGCTCGGCGGCCCTGACCTCCCTGGCCCTGCTGGCGGCATACGCCGAAGCATCCGGTCTGAGGGGTGAGGCCGTTTCCCAAGGGATAAACCTGCTCAACCACACTACGTTGGTTGGGCTGTTAATCGGCGCCATGTTGCCCTTCCTGTTTGCGGCCTTCACCATGAAAGCTGTGGGCCGCGCCGCCTTCTCCATTGTTAACGAAGTGCGGCGGCAGTTCCGAGAGATTCCCGGAATCATGGAGGGAACCGGCAGGCCGGATTACGCTCGTTGCGTTGCCATAAGCACCGACGGAGCGCTGAAGGAAATGGTTGTGCCGGGGTTGATGGCCGTCGTTGCGCCCGTTGCCTGTGGTTTCATCCTGGGCACTCAGGCGCTGGGCGGTCTGTTGATCGGGTCGGTGGGAGCGGGATTCATGCTGGCTATCATGATGGCCACTGCCGGCGGCGCCTGGGACAACGCGAAGAAGTACGTCGAACTGGGTAACTACGGGGGCAAGGGGTCAGAAGCGCACAAGGCCGCGGTTGAAGGCGATTTGGTTGGCGACCCGTTCAAAGACACGTCCGGGCCATCGCTGAACATATTGTTGAAGCTGATGGCGATCGTTTCCCTGGTGTTCGCGCCGGTCTTCCTGCAAGTGAGCCCGTTAATCGACCGAATTTAAACGGCTGGGGTCGCAACACGACTATCGCATTCTAAGACTGGGGGACTCGCGGAAGCCGACTACATCAAAACGTTGGTGCTGCGGTGCTGCCGTGTTCGCCGGTTCCCTGC
Organism: Dehalococcoidia bacterium; assembly: GCA_963663135.2. Lineage (GTDB taxonomy): Bacteria > Chloroflexota > Dehalococcoidia > Lucifugimonadales > UBA3495 > Io17-Chloro-G2. The sequence goes on from CAXXRM010000004.1 coordinate 178,992, forward strand.
GCCGTTATTGCTTCGAAAATACGCCTATTTCCATCCTCATTTGCGGCCTGCGCAAAGCCATCCGTCATTCTCGCCTCAGCGGGAATCCAGAGCCCTTTTTGTCCTTTAAGTAGGCTCTGGTGTCCAGGGCATAGTCATGCGGCAAGGCGGGCGGAGGGACGAGGAATGCCTACACCTGGCGCTTCCCCGTTAGCATAAGTGTTTAGGTGCACGGACAGGGCTCTGGATTCCCGCTGCGGCGAGAATGACCAGTGTCGGACAAAAGCCGATCAGGCAACACTTCGGATGGAAGATTCGCCCGTCACATTAGAATGAGTCTGCTGTGGGGCCGCACCCGCCGGAGCGACAATTGAATGCAAAGGGCGGAATCAGCGCCGGCAGGACCCGGGATTCCCGGCGCTAGCGGCCCAACGTCTCCAGGCTCACCAGCCGGGCGGTGACAACCCCTTCGGTGACTTCCATAAGTCCGATGGTGCCCAGGGCGCCCGCGCTATGGCGGCGGCCCGGGTAGGTGGGGCTTCCCGGGTTGACCAATAAGACGGCGTCATAGGTCGCAACCATCTCTTCGTGGGTGTCTCCAAAGACCACCGCGTCCACGCGCCTGCCAAACTTTTTGGCCAGCAAGTCCCGCGGAGACCCGGAAGGAAAGTCCAAGCCGGGTTCCAGGGTGTTGTCCAGGTTGGGAACGATTCGCGGCCCCGGCCACTGAATGTCGTGAACCAGGCCGATGGCTGCGCCTTCAACATCGACCACTCGGGTAGTGTGGGCCAGGCGGTCCCCAGGCTCAGTTGGGTCTTCGTAACCCCGCACCGCCAGCACCGGAGCTATTGTTTCCAGGTAGTCCAGCACCCCGAGGCACTCCAGGTCGCCGGCGTGCAGGATGAGGTCCACGCCATCCAGTGACCTCAAGAGCTTTTCGGGGAGATTGCGGCCGCTTCCCGCGGCGTGGGTGTCGGAGACCAGCCCGATTTTCATCCCTGGGAGGCCGCGCCCGGCGCCAGGGCTTCCACCGTCCGGAGGATACCGGGCAATGCAGAACCGTGGGGGAAGGTAATCACCGGCATGTCGACCCCGTTGGCTCGGAACCGGTCCAGTTTGGTTCGGCAGGAAGGTGCGTCCCCCAAAACGGCGATTCCGTCCAATAGATGGTCGGAGATAGCCTCGGCGGCTTGCCCGCGCTCCCGGGCCGCCCACGCTTCGCGCACTGCGTCCGCTTCGGCTTGGAATCCGGACCGGCGGAACAGGTCATAGTAGTAGGTCCCCATACCGCCGATGTAGTAGGCCATGTGGGCCCTGACCTGGTTCTTCACGTCCGCCAATTCGTCGGGGTCTTCCGTCGTGTAGCACATGATCTGGGGCGCCACGGTTATGTCGGACATGTCCCTTCCCGCGGCGGCGGCAGCCCGGGCGATGGGTTCTTTCAATTCCGGCACCTTGTCCCGATGCAGCCAGATCGGCAGCCAACCGTCGGCCAGCCGCCCGGTCAATTCCAGGTTCTTGGGGCCGAGGCTTGCCAAGTATATGGGGACCCGACTCTGCACCGGGGCAATCCCCAGCCGGAACCGGGACAACTCGAAAGAACGCCCCTTAAAGTTGACTGGCTCTCCGCTTAGGGCTTGGCGGACGATCTGGATGTACTCCTCGGTCCGCTGCAGGGGGCGTTGGTAGGGCATTCCGTGCCAGTTTTCGATCACTATGCGGCCGCTGGTGCCCAGCCCCAAAGTGGCCCGGCCGTTAGAAATTTGGTCCAGGGAAGCGATGCTTTGGGCAATGAGGGCCGGAGTCCGGCTGAACACCGGCAGAATGCCCGAGCCCACCCTGATGTTTTTGGTGTGACACGCCACGGCGGTTAGGACGGTAAGCGCATCCGTCCCCCAGGACTCGCCGCTGAAAAAAGTGTGGTAACCCAACTCGTCGGCAAGTCGGGTAACCGAAACCAGGTCTTCGTTGGCGGTTTCAGAACCAACTCGGTACGGGTTGAATGCTAAGGCAATATCCGGCATAAAAAAGCTCTGGTGACTCGACCGGTCACTCCGATGGTAATTTGACGGATGGTAATTTGACGACGGATGGTAATTTGACGACGGTAGTTTGGCGGATGGTAGTTTGGCGGTTAGTTCCGGTTTTCCCACAGGGTGAAATAGTCAGGGGAATCGCTCTGCACCGCCTCGGCCAGGTCGTGGCTGCTCAAGTCCTTCAGGATGCGGTGCTCTTCCTGCACCAACCGGTTTAGCTCGGGTTCCCACTGGCTGGCCACCGACTTCCCTGACCGGTCTTGCAACAGGTCCTTCAGGCCGTCCAACACCAACTGGCGGTGCATTTGCAGGGCTCCCCCGGTGATGATGTAAACCACCACGGTGGGGAAGTCTTCATCGTCGTCCAGGTGGACTCCCAGCCGCTCCAGGATGTAGGTCATAGCCGTTTCCCGCACGGCTTCTTCCAGGCGCATGGGGAGGTTGATCAGATGGGCGAAGGGGAAATCGCCCTGGTCCCGGACCGCGGCGGAGATTTCCTCCTCGACGCTCTTGAAAAACTCGGGCGTGAAAATCTCGCTGGTGTCCATCAGCGTCACGTTGGGGCCGCCTTCACGCAGGTCCACGGTCAGAAATTCCCTCAGGTGAGGAAATATGCATATCTGGATGTCGGACCGCTGCCCGCCGGGCAACGGTGAATCGAAAAGCTCGTCCATTATTCCTTAGGGCTCCGGCGTAGTGGACTCCGGTGTGTTCGCCTTGAGGCTGACAATTCCAAAGGAGACCCGATGGGTCTTTCGAACCACCGGCGGAATTTCCTATTTCACTTTACATTAGTTTGGCCAGGTCTTCCAGTTGGCTTGAAATCCAATGAACAATGTCCTCCCGCGTGACCGAGTCGGTCAAAAACGCCGACATTTCCCGGCGTTTTTCCGGGGCCATGGTGATGGCCCGGTACAAAGCGTCCATTGTGCCCTCAACGTCGGTTGGGGAGATGGAGATGGCTCCCTTGGATAGTTGGTGATGGACTCCGCTGGTTTCAGATAACACCAGCACGCCGTCGCGGTTGTTCACCACAGGGCCTTCTTTGGCAACCAGATTCATGCCTTCGATGATGGTGTTAACCAGCAGGGCGTCATACAGCTTCATGCCCGCCACCGCCTGGGTGTAATTGTTTTCGATGAAGGTCTGGATTGGCTGCCAGCCGTCGTTCCCGTAGGTCTGGTTAACGTGAGTCACGGTTTGATGAATCTCATCCATGTACCGCTGGTATTGGCGGATGTGGGTGCGGGACGGAACCAGAAAAGCCAGAAAGTTCACCCGGCCTCTGAGTTCGGGATAACGGGAGAGCAGGAGGCCGAAAGCCTTGAAACCCCGGACGATGTTCCTGTTGGGTTCGGCTCGATCAACGCGGACAATGGTCATTTCATTGCATTGTTCGGCCAGCCCGGTCTCGTATTCCAGGGCCCTGGGAGAATTGGCAATGCCCTGGACCTCGGCGACGTTGATTGATAAGGGATAGGATTTCACCTGGGTCTTCTGGTCCCGCCAGACGACGCTTCCAGCCTTCCGGTCAACGCTCGCTTTGGGCAAGAATTCCTCCACCGTGTCCAGAAAGCTGCGGCAGTCCTGTGGCGATTGGAACCCGATAATGTCCGCGCGGCAGAGGGAAGAGCAGATGCGCTTCACCATGTAGTTGGGGATCATTTGCCAATAACGAGCCGCGGGCCACGGGATGTGGACGTAGTGCTGGATGATCGCCGCTGGCAGTTCGCTGCGCAGAAATTCCGGCAACAGGTACAGGTGGTAATCATGCCCAAGGATAACCGGCGGCAACGACGAGTTCCGGGCTTCTTCTACAATTGCCTTGGCGAAGGCCTGATTCACTGGGATGTAGCCGGTCTCCCAGGCGTCGTGGACGTTGGCGTCGACGTTGGGGTTGTAGGGTGGGTTCCACATGTAATGCTGGAGAAACCAGAGGAGGGGGTTGCACAGCACGTTGTAATACTTGTGGTAGACCCGGCGTTGGGTAACCACGTAGCGAAGGTCTATCTTGTGCCCAGGAATGGGAGATTGGATGCTAGGGGCGGAGCCATTGCGGGACACCGCCCGGTCGCCTTCCCCCATGGCGCTGGCCACCCAGGTGAAATTGGCCAGTTGAGTCAGGCAATTGAATGCAGTTACGCCGCCGCCGCTTCCCCTTCTGCCCTCGGGGACTCCATCGGGGGTCAACAGGTGCTCGACCGGCCCCCGGTTGCTGGCCAGAATGAGGCGCCTCTTGCCAAGCACCTCATCGCATAGCTGCGTTAAATCGGCCATGCCCACTTCCGGTTAAGCACTCGGGCGGTTCCCCGGTCACGACAGAAGGATGGAAGGGTCAAATCTTAAGGGGCGCGGAATCCAGGATGTCTAACTCGGTTACGGGATTGGCGGAGGGGGGCCGGGGATAGCGCGGATAATTTCAATGCTTGGGAGCCTCGATGCGGCGAACCGGAAGTTATCATTTGCCCTATGGGTTGTCAAGGAATGCCCCGGCGCGGGCCGTGCCTTCTAATTGTCTCCCGTCGTCATCGCCGCCGCCGCGCCCGCCGCGTCATTTTCGTCGCAACGGGAATCCAGAGCCCATTCCCTGTGCCAGCACGGTTATGCCAACGGGCAGGCCTGGCCCATAGACAGGCTGCTGGGGTTGTTTTCGCCGCTCGTTCATCCGCGGTTACGCCCGGCTAACTATTGTGGGACTGGTATACGCCGGCGCCTCGGCCCCGGAAAGCTACTCTCGCAGCGATAGGACGAAAGTAATCCGGACCTCTTCCTCGGTGACGGAACCGGCCCCGAGGAAGGCGCTGAGATGCTCGACCAGCGGGAGGACTTCCTCTTGGTAGCTAGATAATGCGTCATCCGTGAGAGCGCCTTCGATCATCTCGAAGATGCCCGCCAGGTTGAAGTAGGTCAGCCCCAGGGCGGGGTTGGGAGTCATTTTCCCCAGCCGGGAGAACTCCGGGTCCGATTCCAGCCGGTCCGCGTTACCCGATATCGCACCATGAAAATCCTCCAGGCCCTCAAAAGTGCTCCCAATGACTGCCCACTCATCCGTGACCACATACCCCGGCCTGTAATCCGACAATGGACCGCCCGCATCATCCAAGTCCCAGGTGACTGCTTCCCAGTCTCCCAGCGCGGGCCGGTCAGTTTGCAGGCCGTCTTCCTCCAGTTTCCGGGCGATTTTATCGAGCGTCTGCCCGATTTTTTGAGGGTCCTCAACGCCCAACAGCAGCAAGGCTTGGATGGGGCCGGACAAGAGCTGGCCCGAGATGGTTCCAATGGAAATGTCGCTGGGAAGCAGCGCCAGGGCGACCTCGCCTGACAGTGGGTCTATCAGGTCGATCTCTACGTCGATGCCGGTAAACTCCAAGAACGTTCCCATCAAGATGTCGAACCCCTCCGACCCATCGCCATCCAGGGATTCCCGTAAGCGCTTCCACTTCTCTGGGAATTCCAGGGTTGATAATAGTACGAGCGTATTCGCCGGCAGTCCCAGCACATTCGAGGTGACCGGATCCGGTCCAATGGCTTTTGCCGATTCCAGCCGGTCTGAGGGGTCCATTACCAACGCTTCGGGAGGGGTCTCCGCTACAAAATCGACTCGGAAACCAAGGTCTACGAAAGAGGCAGAGGCCGCAATGAATTCGGGTGTATTTCCCAGCACATTCGAGGTGACCTGATCCGGTCCAATGGATCCCAGGATGGGCCCGTAGCCAAGGCCAAGGACGTCTAAGACCTCCCTCGCCCGTACATACAAGAACACGACCCTGGCGGTGGCCAGAGACTCCCGCGCCGCCATGAAATCAGCGTTCTTGGCCAGTGACGTTGATGGCGGAGCCAACAGGTTGCCGACCATTTCCTCGATAGTGGCTGCACTGCTTGCGATGAGCAAATACTCCTCTGTCACACCTACGGCCGGCTTATCATCGTGAGTGTGCTCCCAGAGCTGTGCGCCCCGGTAGCTGCGGCTGTCATAGCCCTGATTGTCTGCGAGTGATTCAACCAGGGTATCTGTCATGGTATCTGTGAAACGCATCTCTGGGCCACGATTGTATTGTAGTGATTTGACCAGCGTATCTGCGAAATCAATGGCGGTGTCCCGGTCCCTGGAATGCGCCAACAAGACCCACTCCGGCGCATCCGGGTCTGGATTGAGAAGGGCGAAGGAGATGCTTGTGCCCAGCCATGGGGACACATTGTCAATGGGGTGAAAGCCGAATTCCTTTTCGAGATCATCCAGAATCAGGTCCCGCCTTTCGAGGAAGCCCTCGGTTTGCAGCACGCCCAGAAAATCCCTGGCGGACCTTATCTGGCCTATGCCGGGACGAAGATTGACGGACAGGTACACCGGCGCGTCCGAGGGTATGAACTTAGCGGTCGCCTCTCCCGGGAGGCTGACGAAGCGGAAATAAAAGAAGAATGCCCCACCGGCGACAATTGCCGCTAGGACCAAAACCGCCGCGCCGGCGAACAAAAAACGCCGTTTGCTACTCAATAGCTTTACTTTCCCAAGAGTCCGTTAGTGGGATCGTCGAATGGTGGACTTGGTGTGGACTGCTTTGCCGCAACACGCCGTTGCACCCGACGCGAGAATCGTCTGTTAATCTGCCAGCTTGGCCAGGGCTTGAGGCACCAGGCCGAGGGTGGCGACCGCGGCATCGGGTTGGGTGTCGGGGTCCGAGGGGTTTTCGTTCTCGTAAAATCCGGTGATCCAGATGGTCTTCAGCCCGCAGCGTTTGGCCCCCACCACGTCGTTCTGGACGTGGTCTCCAACGTGGACCGTTTCCTCGGGAGCGGCGCCCATGGACTGCAGGGTGAGGCGGAAGATTTCGTCCGATGGTTTCGATAGTCGCACTTCGTCCGAAAACGTCAGCGTCTGGAAATATTTCAATAATCCGTGCTGGTCCAGGAACTGTCTGAACGTTTCGCCCGGCGTCATACCCGTGTTGGAGATTAAGCCGATAGTTAGTCCCTGTTGTTTGATATCCTGCAGCACAGCCAGGGCGTCGTCATGGACAATCGGAGGGTAGACGAAGAAAGAATCAGCGTAGGACCGCACAATTTCAACGATCGTTTCTTCGTCCAGTCTTTCGACGAGGCCGTCATCGATGTTGTTGATGAAAATCTCCACCTGCTCCCGGAAACTGATGTCGACGTTTCCCTCCCGGATTAGGTGGCACTGCCGGTAGCAAGCCCGGTACGCCTCCCTGATGTGCTCTACGTCGAATTCCAGCCCGCGCCGGCGCAGGGCGTCCTGAGCGCCCTCCAACCTGACCTGGGCGCGTTGCCGTCCCAGGTCCCGGTTGTCCAGCAAAAGGGTCTGCCAAAGGTCGAAAGTGACCGCAGTCAACTTGGCCAAGGAAAGCTCCTTCTGTGAGTGAGTTGTGCAGGGCGCGCTGGTTGGAGCGCCCCGCCCCCGAGGCCGGCCCGGCCGCGCTACAGCGGCGGGCGGCGTTGGTGCCAGTCGGTGCCTTGCTCGTAGGCGTAGGCTGCCTTCAGAACGGTCAACTCGTCGAAAGGGCGTCCCGCAAGCTGTAGCCCTATGGGCATGTCCGCGTCGGAAAAGCCGCAGCAGATGGAGATGGCGGGAAACCCGTTGATATTGTACGGCCTGGTGTATTGGGTTAGGGCCGCGGTGGTGCCAACCCAATGCTCGCCGGCCTGCACCTGTTCCGCCAGCAACTCGGGCGCCGTCACCGGCTCGGCGGGCCCTGCCAGCAAGTCAACGTCTCTGAGGAGGTCGCGAGTCTGCCGGTTGAATCGGGTTCGGGCTTGCTGCGCACGCAGGTAATCCGCCGCCGTAATGAACAGACCGGCCTCCAGCCGCAGGCGGACCGGCGGGTAAAGCTTGTCTCCGTCCCGTGCCAGCAGGTCCTTGTGATAGGCCGCAGCCTCGGCCATAAGTATGGCCGACGAGATAGCCTGGGAGTCCTCGAACATGGGGAAGGACACCTCTTTGACCTCTGCGCCCATCCTTTCCAGCCTGGCGATCGCGTCCCGCACAGCCAGGCTCACCTGCGGGTCCAGCGGAGCCTCAAAATATTCTTTGGGGACTCCGATGCGAATTCCGTGAACATCCCCGGTCAAAGCGGTGGTGTAGTCGGGAATGATGACGTTGGCGGAGGCAATGTCGTTGGGGTCATACCCGGCAATCGCGTTCATGGCGATTGCCGCATCTTCAACCGTCCTCACCATGGGACCCGGATGGTCCATGCTCCAGGCCAACGGGGTCAAGCCGTAGCGGCTGACCAATCCGTAGGTGGGTTTAAGGCCGACGATTCCGCACAAAGCGGCGGGAATTCGTATCGAGCCGCCCGTGTCGCTGCCGGTGGTGATGGTGCACTGGCCGGCTGCGGTGGCCGACCCGGACCCGCCGCTGGAACCGCCGGCCACCCGGTCGGGGTCCCACGGGTTGTGCATGTGGCCGTAGTCCGGGTTTTCACCGGTGGGGCCGTAGGCGAACTGGTGCAGGTTCAGCTTGCCCAAAAGTATCGCCCCTGCTTCCCCAAACCGGCGGGCCACCGTGCAGTCCCGTTCCGGCACATACGTGTCGAACAGCTTGGACCCCGACGTCGTGCGGACGCCGGCGGTGTTGTACAGGTCTTTAAGCGCGACGGGAATGCCGTGAAGAGGCCCGCGATACCTGCCGGCCAGGATGTCGGACTCGGCTCGTTTGGCGGTTGCGCGGGATTCTTCGGGGAGCAACGTGATGAAGGAGTTGAGAACCGGTTCGGTCTCCTCGATCCGGGCCAGGTGCGCTTCAATGATTTCGACGGGGGAGATTTCTTTGTCTCTAATCAGGGGGCCAAGCTCCCCGGCGCTTTTGAAACACAGCTCAATTGGGTCCATAGGTTTTCTCCATTTGCCCGTTCGCCCGGAGAGCGGAATTAGTTCCGGGGAACAATAAAGGACATGTCCGGTTCATCCTGGCTTACGTCGATTTGTTCCAGGGACTTTAGACTGGCCAGGACCGGCTGTAGAAAGGCGTAGAGCTGTTGGAGGTGCTCCCGGTCTGCTTCGGGACCGGCCTCGGGACCGGCGTTAATTCCTGCACTGTTGGCTAGCTCCAGAAATGTTTCGTAGCTCAACGGCGTCTCCGAAGCCATGTTTTGACTCTCCGCGCACAAAATTTTGCGATTCGACCCGGGCGACGGTCCTGAGGAAGCATGGGTCCCCGCCGACCGAATGCGTATTATCGGCCAGGCAGGGTTCCGGTGCAATGCGCCTGTTCCTGATGCTGATATACTCGCGTCCGGTTCAGAGACTTGAACCGCACCGGTGCCGGATTCCAGCGTCCCCGGAGACCATTCCTTGCATTGTTCCTATTGCAATACCCAACGCGGTCGGGAGGACACATTCTGTCCCGATTGCGGCAGCGTCCTGACATTGCCCGGCGCGTCCGATCAAATTCCCATCCATAACCCTGAGGCCGACGCCTCCGGCTCCCGGGCGATCTCATGGGGCGGCTTCCAGGTCTTGTTGGGGATTTTTTTGGTCGCATTGGCCATCACCCCTACCATTTTTTTGGCAATGTTTCTGGCCGACTTCCTGGGCCGGCATCATCTGGCGGTGCAGGCCTGGACCGCCAGCGTGGTCATGGGGCTGGTGATCCTGGTGGTGGTGTGGCGTCTTGCGCCGGATCAACTCAGCGGCCTTCCCGTGTCGCTGGGGATGGTCAAACCCCGCGGGCGGTGGTGGATGGCAATCCTGCTGGCAGTCGCGGGGTTGGTCGCCAGCTTGGTGATTACCGGTCTTTACTCCGCGCTGGTTATGTGGCTGGACGTCGATGTGCTTACACCCCCGGAGATAGGCTCACAAATCGCCTTTCCCGGCTTGGCGGCATCGATCACGTTTGCCGGGCTGGCGGCCTGGACCCCGGTTACCGAAGAAATCTTCTTCCGTGGTTTCATTTTCGCCGGCTTGGTCTCCCGGTTTGGGCCCTGGTGGTCAATGATTGCCAGCGCCGCCATTTTCAGCGCCTTCCACCTGAACTGGGGGGTGGCAATTCCCATCTTTGTCACCGGTTTGATACTGGCCTGGCTGTACCATCGCACCGGCTCTCTATGGCCGGGAATAGCGGCCCACGCCGGCCAGAACTCCCTGGCTTTGCTAGGGGCAATCTACGGGGTCTAGACAACCCCATCCATGTGGGATAAATTTGCCCAAAAGAGGCAGGATGAGAGCGGGTAATTCGCCGTGACCCCGGACCGCATAAAGCAGAAATTCCAGGACATTCGCCGGGACGGCCGAACCGGTCTTGTGATGTTTCTCACCGCCGGATTCCCCGACATGGAAACCACGATTGACCTGGTGCCGGAATTGGTTTCGGCCGGCGCCGACGCGATCGAGCTGGGGATACCATTCAGCGATCCCCTGGCCGAAGGCCCCACCATCCAGGAGTCCAGCTTCAAGGCGTTGCAGCAGGGGGTCACCCTGGAAGACTGCCTTGGCGCGGTGGACCGGCTGCGGCGGCAAGTTCCGGAAACGCCCCTGCTCCTGATGGGCTACTACAACCCAATACATAGTTACGGACTGGAGAAATTCGCCGTCGCCAGCAAGCAGGCGGGGGTGGACGGCCTGATAGTGGTGGACCTGCCCCATGATGAAGTGGCCCCTCTGGAAGACCAATGCGTTTCCCGGGGCATTCACATTGTGCCGCTGCTGGCGCCTACCAGCACCGATTCCAGCATCGAAGCCTCCTGCGCCTCCGCCACCGGATTTGTCTATTGTCTCAGCCTCACCGGCGTGACCGGAGCAAGGGATTCCGTGTCATCCAGAGGTCTGGATTTGGTGGACCGGGTCCGGGCGCATACGTCCCTGCCCCTGGCCGTTGGATTCGGGATTTCCCGTCGGGAACACGTGGTCGAGGTCTGCCGAAAAGCTGATGCAGCGGTGGTAGGTAGCGCCTTGGTGCGGGTAATGCTAGAATCGCCCACAGGGCAGGTGACCAAACGCGCCACCGAGTTGGTAGCCGAATTGTCGGGGACCCAGCAATAAATGGGAGGACCCGGGGTGTGACCGTTTGCCGTGGAATCAGGGGAGCCACCGTGGCTTCGGACAACACGAGTGAAGCCATTTATGAGGCCACCCGGGAGTTGCTGTCCCAACTCGTAGAAGCCAATAGCATCGTGGAACGGGACGTCGCAGCAGTCCACTTCACCACCACCCCTGACCTGAACGCCAGTTTTCCCGCCAGCGCCGCCCGGCAACTTGGCTGGAATCAGACCGCGTTGATGGGAAGCGCTGAAGTTGGCGTTCCCGGTAGCTTGCCCCGGTGTATCAGGATACTTATACTGATAAACACCCATTTGGAACCGGACCAACTGGTGAACCTATACCTAAGAGGGACCGAAGTCCTGAGGCTTGCCGGAGTAGAAGCCACCTGACCTGAGACCAGAAGCGTGCTGATTGACACGGCTATCCGGGCTTTCCATTCTCACCTCCCGACCGCAGGGTCGCTGAATTAGCAAAGAGTCAAAGGTGTTTCCGAAATGATTGTGGTAATGTCCAAAGACAGCGTGGAAGCGAACGTGGACGAGGTGCGGGAGCGGATAGAGAGCAATCCCGGATTGAAGGCCCAAATTTTCCACGGCGTGGAAAGGGTCGTCGTCGGCGTACTTGGCACTATTCCCCCCGATCTGAAAGAGCGGATGGAGCTTCTGGACGGGGTGTCTGAAGTAGTCGCCATTTCCAAGCCTTACAAGCTGGCGAGCCGGGAGTTCCACCCTGACAGCACCAAGGTTACCGTGGGAGGAGTCGTTGTCGGCGGAGACACTCCGGTGATTATGGCGGGCCCGTGTTCGGTGGAAGATGAGGAGCAGATGATCTCGACAGCCCGGGCGGTAAAAGCCGCCGGGGCCACGGTCTTGCGGGGAGGGGCGTTCAAGCCCAGAACTTCTCCCTACAGCTTTCGTGGAATGGGGCTCGAAGGTCTGAAACTGCTCAAAATGGCCAAAGAAGAGACCGGGTTGCCCATCATCACCGAGGTTATGGCCCCTGCCGATGTGGACACGGTTGCCCAATACGCCGACATACTTCAAATCGGCACTCGTAACATGCAGAACTACAACCTGCTGGACGAGGTCGGCGAAACCGGCAAGCCCGTGATGGTCAAGCGGGGTATGGCCGCGCCCTACGAGGAATGGCTTCTCGCCGCTGAATACGTCATGGCCCGCGGCAACAGCCAGGTGATCCTGTGCGAACGGGGCATCCGGGGATTCGAGCAGTTTACCCGTTTCACCTTGGACGTGGCGGCGATACCCGTCATCAAGCGGCTTAGCCACCTTCCCATCGTTGCCGACCCCAGCCACAGCACCGGCAAATGGTACCTGGTCACCCCGGTTGCCTTGGCTTCCATCGCAGCCGGCGCCCACGGATTGCTGGTGGAGGTCCACCCCAATCCGGACAAGGCGTTGTGCGATGGGCCCCAGTCTCTGACCTTCGAGAACTTCCGGATACTAATGGACCAGGTTAGGGCCGTTTCCTCTGCCCGCCAGAGCGAGCCGGTGGCGTCCTGAACAGACGCCAGGCTCCGGCCTGAGACATATCCCCATGATTATGCGGCAAACGCTAAAACGAGGCAGGAATCGTCCCTGCCTCGTTTTTGCATCCGACGTACACGGACCCCGGTGATTGGGCATCTTAATAGGTGCAATCTTCGCCTTGAATTTGCAATTTTCGTTATTGATAGGCTTTTTTGTTAATGGATCAGTGAAATAAATCCTCAAAGATGTGGGTACAACCGCAATTTGATTGCAATTCTCACGTCTTGTTGATAGAATGCGCCAACTCTCAGGATGGCGCATCCGATCCTAAGTGGTTACTGGCCGAAGTTAGCGCAAGAGGTGGAACATGGTTCCAGACGTCGCTCTAATGGCGATCACTCATAGTGATGTGCAGCGTATGGCCGAATGGTTAAATGACGAAGAGGTCAACTCCATGTGGTACGGTCTTGGGGAAGACGGTGTGCCGCTGCACATTGGCTATTCCCCCCACAGCATCCTCCAGGCCTCTCCGCAAGAATGGGACCAGGTTTTTGGCTCGGACGACCGAAAGATTTACTCGGTGTATACGTCAGAGGGTGAGCACATCGGTGAGGGGCAACTATTCGTCGAATGGCCCCTGGTGGAGGCCCAACTGGTGTTGATCGTGGGCCGCAAAGACCTGTGGCACCATCATTACGGGACAATGGCGCTGGTCAGGCTTCTGGATGAGGCCTTTGAAAACCTCAAGCTGCACCGGGTTTGGGTGGATGTGCCCGAGTACAACGAACATGCTCTACGAATGTTCGGCCACATCGGGTTTGTGCTTGAGGGACACCTGCGCAAAACCCACCGCAAGAATGGGGAATGGTTTGACTCATCCGCGATGGGACTCTTGACCGAAGAGTACGCCCGGAGGCGGTCCAGGCTCATGGGGGGCGCCGCGGTCCAACCGTGAGCTCAAAAACTCGTCCCCGGCGGTCAAGCGCCGGGCGCCCCGAGGCGTTTGTTACCGGACCTATCTGATTTTGATGGCACATTCGGTTAACATCCAGGTGTAATCATGGCAGTAATAACCATCAATGGACCCATAGGATGTGGATCAGTTACGGTGGGGCAACTGGTCGCCAAGGAAATGGACATCAATTTCGTGGACCGCTTGGTTTTTACGCAGGCGGCGCGATTGGTTGGCAGCCCCGTGGGAGCGCTGATTGAAAAAGAACAGCGAGTGATTCGGTTCAAGGACCGGTTGGGTCGCCTGATACAGACCGTGCTGGAAAGGGCCGCGGTTGCGGGAGTAAGCGGAGAGCCTTACTTCGGCCCAGGCATGGAAGCCTTGCCTTCGGAAACCCTGGCGGAGTTGGCCGGGGAAGGGAGCTCTAGCCCGACTCACGTGGATGACAAGACCTTCTTGGACGCCACAACCAAAGTGGTTATGGACCACTACCGGGCTGGCAACGTGGTAATTATCGGACGCGGGGCCAATGTAATCCTGGCCGATATGCCGGGGGTCATGCACGTTGGGCTGGTGGCGCCGGTGGAGTTGCGGTTGGAAACCATGATGCAGCGCGAGCACTTGGACCGGGACGAGGCCCAGGTTTACGTCCGGGAGTTGGACCAGGCTTGGCAAACCTACTTCCGAAAATACTTCCAGAAGGATCCTACTGACCCTTCCCTGTATCACATGATTTTGAACATGGATAAAATGCAGGCCAGCAAGGCTACGGAAGTGATTATCCACGCCTGCGCCGACCTGACGGTTTGATCGGAGCTATCCCCGCGCTTGCATCAAGCGCCGGCTAGCCGGTTGGTCGGCTTAACCGAATGGGGCCCATGAATCTGTGTTCCCGTTTTCCGACCTAGGCCCTCGCAGAATTACCTTCCCCTTTGTAAAGTGCGCCCTCATCGCACTGTGCAGCGTGGTGTTCATTTACGAATTGGCAGTAGGTGGACTTGGCCTGCTGTTCGGGAATTCCAACTCGGACCTGGGGGCGTTATTCCTCCGGTGGGGATTCATCCCCCAGGAATTGACCCGGGGAGAGCCCTTCACACTGCCTTCGATAATCCGCACGCCCGCCCCCACTGAGGCAACCATCTTTTCCTCCATGTTCATCCACGGCGGATTTCTTCACTTCGCCGGGAACATGCTGTTCTTATGGGTTTTTGGAGACCGGATTGAAGACCGGCTGGGCCACCTGAAATTCCTGGTTTTCTACCTGTTGGCGGGGGTGGCCGCGGCGTTGAGCCACTTGCTGATTGAACCCCATTCGCACAGCCCACTGGTGGGGGCCAGTGGCGCCATCTCCGGCGTCATGGGCGCATACTTGCTGCTCTACCCGCGGAACCGGGTGAGAGCCCTGATCTTGTTTTACCTCATCACAGTGGTTGAAGTACGGGCCGTTTACCTTCTGGGGTTGTGGTTCTTATGGCAATTGGTCCAGGGTTTGTTGGCTGTCGGATTATCCCATCAGGTGTCGGTGGCGTTCTTCGCCCATGTGGGAGGGTTCGTTGCCGGCTTGGTGATGATGCTGGTGTACAAGACAGTTTTCGACAGGCGCGGGCGCGGTGATGACGGCTTTAACGTCAGGCAACTATGGGATAACTGGCGTCAGGACCGCCGGTAGCCCGTTCCCGCTTCCTACAGGGGCTTTCAATTGTCATAACCCCCCCACCCGTCATTCTCGCCGCAGCGGGAATCCAGAGCCCTTTCTCCCATCCAACCTCGTGTGGGTCTGCAGGAATGGTCCAAGCGGGACGTCAGGCCGCCTCCGCCGGAGTGTGGCTTAATCGCCTGGTAGGGGTAATTCCGAGGAGAATGCAGAGGAGGGCAGGCTTTCTATCGAAATCTGCACGCCGGCAATCAGAGGTTCTTGTTGCAGGTTGGTTCCCCTGGCGTCGCAGCCGTGGCTGGTCAAGGGCGCCAGCAATATCCCTCCCAAGAACAGAGCCGCAATGGCTGCCTTGGGCCCAAAACAGGCAAATCTTCGCATGAGGCTGGAATACCCCCGTTGTCGGACAAATGGGCGGCGCATCGCCACTGGCAAACCGTTCGGCCAGCGTGGCTGCGCCTGGACCTAAAACAGCGAACAGTATAGCACCAAGCGGTTGCCGGGGGCAGGCTGCACACACGCCAATCGCATTTGGAACGCCATCGCTCCCGGATTCCCCACCTCAAGTCGAGAATCCATGCAGAGTGGCGACTTTATGGACGGGCTGGTTAAGGATTGCAATGCGACACCGTCTCCTGTGTCGTCATCCGTACCGTAGCGGAAATCCAGAAAGTCTGAGTCGTGAATACGCCCGCGTTAACGGAGCCACTGGTGTCGCAGGACAGGTTGGCGTGTTTAAGCCAGGCTTCTCATAAACACTTCCTGCAATCCCGCGGCGGCGAAATGGCGGGGTGCAGGTGAACGACATCCCCCTTCCCAGCCACAAGAAGGGGGATTTTACGAGAGCTGTACCAACGGTTTGACCTGCGTTTGCCCCCGGTCCAGCAGCCATAAATCGTTGTTCAGGTGAGGCCGCGGTTATGGTATATTAGGGCATAATTTCAAAGTCTACTTGCGGTCACGATCTACTGGGAGGCAGACAATGGTTGACTATCAACCCAACCAAGTCCTCGCAACAAAAGAATTCAAGGTGGTGGGGAGCCGTCCGATACGTCACGACGGCGCGGATAAAGTAACCGGGCAGGCCAAATACGGGGCCGACATTCAACTGCCCGGCCTGCTGTTCGGGAAAATCCTGCGCAGCCCTCATGCCCACGCCAGGATCAAGTCCATCGACGTCAGCAAAGCTTTGGCGTTGTCCGGAGTTCACGCGGTGGTCACCGCCTCCGATTGGGAGCAGCCCTCGGGCAAAGTGGAAGACCTGGCCGAAGGCTCGATTCACAACCTGCGGTTTTTGAGCAACAACGTTCTTGCTTACGAAAAGGTCTTGTACAAGGGCCACGCTATAGCCGGAGTGGCGGCGGAAGGGGCTCACCTGGCGGAGCAGGCGGCGGACTTGATCGAGGTAGAGTACGAGGTGCTGCCCCCGGTGGTGAATTTCACCAGCGCAATGGCAGAAGATGCCCCGATCTTGCACGAAAGATTGGAGAGCCTTTCCAATCCAGGTCTCAGGTCCGGCGGCTACAAGTCTGATTCCGATGACAGTAAGGGGACCAACGTCGCCAATCGTTTCGATTTCAAGCTAGGGGACGTTGAGAGAGGCTTCAACGAATCCGACGTAATTGTGGAAAAGACCGTCGGCACGGCGGCAGTGCATCAGGGCTACATCGAGCCCCATACCGGGACTGCCATGTGGAATACCGACGGCAGCTTGACGGTTTGGTCCAGCACCCAGGGCCATTTCAACGTGCGCGACCTGCTTTCCCGCATGCTTGGAATGCCGGTTTCCAAGATCAGGGTCATCCCGATGGAAATCGGCGGCGGTTTCGGCGCCAAGGGAATTGTCTACTCCGAGCCGGTCGCGGCGTTGCTGGCCAAGAAGGCCAACCGGCCGGTGAAGGTGACCATGAGCCGGACCGAGGTTTTCGAGGCCAGCGGTCCCACGTCCGGCACCAACATTTCGGTCAAACTTGGAGCGTCCAAAGACGGCAAACTGCTGGCCGCAGAGGCCCATTTGATCTATGAGTCGGGCGCGTTTCCCGGCTCCCCGGTGCCCGGCGGCTGCAACTGCATCTTCGCCCCCTACGATATTCCTAACACCTACCTGGAAGGCGTGGATGTGGTTGTGAACCGTCCCAAGGCGGCGGCCTACCGCGCTCCCGGCGCTCCCGCGGCGGCGTTCGCCATGGAGACGGCGGTTGACGAGTTGTGCGACAAGCTGGGAATGGATCCCCTGGAGTTTCGGCTTTTGAATGGCGCCAAGGAAGGCACCCGGAGGGCCACCGGCCCCCTGATGCCGTCGGTTGGCATTATAGAAACACTCCAGGCCGCCAAGGAACATGACCATTACAAGTCGACCCTGGAGGGTCCGTACCGGGGCCGCGGAGTGGCCAGCGGATTCTGGGGCAATGGGACGGGTCCCGCCAGTGCCGTCGCCATTGTCAACGCCGACGGGACCTTGAACCTCGTTGAGGGCTCGGCAGACCTGAGCGGCACCAGGGTTGCCTTCGCGCAGCAGGCCGCTGAAGTGCTGGGGATAGCGGTAGAAGACGTTAAACCATCTGTTGGAGACACGGAATCGGTGGGGTTCACCTCCAACAGCGGCGGCAGCGGCGCCACCTTCAAGACGGGTTGGGCCACCTATGAGGCAGCCCAAGAAGTGCAGCGTCAGATGGTTGCCCGGGCCGCCAAGATTTGGGATGTAAACGAAGACGACGTCGAGTATGTCGACGGGGCTTTGCAGCACAAGTCGGACCCCGAACTGAAAATGACCTTCCGGCAGGTTGCCGCCCGGCAGAACGCCACCGGTGGTCCGATCATCGGCAGCGCCGGTGTGAACCCCGGCGGCGCCGGCCCCTGCTTGGCCACCCACATAGTGGACGTGGAGGTGGACCCCGAAACCGGCAAGGTTACCATCCTGCGGTATACGGCGGTGCAGGATGTCGGTAAGGCCATCCATCCGGGCTACGTGGAAGGACAAATTCAGGGCGGCGCCGTTCAGGGAATTGGCTGGGCGTTGAACGAGGAGTATTTCTTCAACGACCAGGGCCACATGCTCAACTCCACTTTCCTGGACTACCGGATGCCCACGGTGTTGGACCTGCCAATGATCGACACCGTCATTGTGGAAGTTGCCAACCCCACGCATCCGTTCGGAGTCCGGGGTGTGGGAGAGGTTCCCATCGTTCCGCCGATGGCGGCAATTTCCAATGCTATCCATAGCGCATTGGGTGTTCGTCTCAATCAGCTTCCCATGACCCCAGGCTCGGTCCTGGAAGCCATGTGGGAAAGTGAGGGAGTCGGAGCCTCGAAGTAGGGGAAGTCGACGTTTATGGCCGAAGTTTGGATACCCACGGCAATGCTTCCCCTTACCCAGGGACAGCAGCGGGTCTTGGTGGAAGGGCGAACGGTTCGCCAGATAGTAAATAACCTGGACAAACAGTTCCCCGGCACTAAGGCGCGCCTGTACGACGCAGAGGAGGACGACCTGTTGCCCGGCGTAGCGGTGATCGTCGACGGCGACGCCAGCCAGATGGGTCTTCTGGAAAGAGTCGGAGAGGACAGCGAGGTGCATTTCCTGCCCGCCATCGGCGGCGGGTGATGCGCCCATAGACAGTCAATAGGCCAATAGATCAATAGATGGTCCGGACACGGGGCGCCTTGTTTCAAACAAGGCGCCCCGTTGGCTAGTGGCCTCCCAATAACCAGGAGCAATCCCGGGAGCGTTTCAATGAATCAGCCTGAGTTATCGCCGGTGGATCAATTCACTAACGAGGAAACCCAGGCTGGCTGGCGCTACCACCTCGCGACCAACCATTCTCTTGAGAGCGTTCAGCACAGTTCCCACCGTATGGAGTGGGACAACCAACCCTTGCCATTCAAGATTTACCCGTCGCTGGACGGGGAGAGACTTGCGGGCGCACTGACTTCCACCGGGATCCCCGCAGTGTCGGCCCTGTCTCTGCCACCCGTGCATGGCGACGCCGTCCCAACCGCCGAGGACCTGGCGGCTTTGCTCTTTTACACCGGAGGCGTGACCAAGGTCGCCACAGTGGCCGGCGGAGGGAGGTTGCACTTCCGCGCCGCTGCTTGCACCGGAGCCCTTTACCACATTGAGATTTACCTGGTGTGCGGACCCTTGGCTGGTGTGGACGCGGGCGTTTACCACTTTGGCCCCCACGATTTTGCCTTGCGCAAATTGAGGGACGGTGACTACCGGCAGGTCTTGTCAGAAGCCACCGGCGGTGAGCCGGCCGTGGGAACCGCGCCTGCGGCGCTGATTTTCACCTCGGTGTATTGGCGAAACTCCTGGAAGTACCAGGCCCGGGCCTACCGGCACAGCTTCTGGGACAGCGGAACAATGCTGGCCAACCTTTTCGCCGTGGGAGCCGCCCGGGGTCTGCCGCTGAAGTTGGTTTCCACCTTCGGAGATGTCCAAGTGAACCATTTGTTGGGCCTGGACGCCGACCGGGAAGCGGCGCTGGAAATCGTGCCCCTGGGCTCTGTTAGCGGCCAAACTCTACCGGACCCGCCCGTGGTTGAGTCCCTTGACCTGGAGGTCCAGCCGTACTCACGGTGGGAGGTGGACTATCCCGCCGTGAGGGAAATGCATACCGCTTCCAGCCTGGCATCCGGAGAGCAGGCGGTCGAGCTTTGGGGCAATCCGCCGCTTTCGAACCCCGCTTCGCCATCGGGGCCCGAGTTTTCGCTGGTCCCAGTGGCCGAGACGGATGTTCCAGAAGAATCCGTTGAAGAGACCATCCGCCGGCGGGGGTCCAGCCGCCGTTTCCGCCGCGGTGGCATCACGTTTGCCCAACTCTCGGTCATATTGCGCGGCTCCGCTGGCTCCATAGACGCCGACTTTCTGGGCGGTTCTGACGGGTCACTTAACCAACTTTACCTCATTGTCAATCAGGTGGATGGTCTGCCCGCGGGGAGCTACGTCTACCACCGGCACATGGAAACGCTGGAGCAGTTGGCAGAGGGGGATTTCCGCCGGCAGGCCGGGTACCTGGACTTGGGCCAGGAATTGGCGGCCGATGCCAGCATAAACGTCTATATCCTTGCTGACCTTGAAGCAGTGTTGCAGCGTTACGGCAACCGGGGCTATCGCATGGCCCAGATGGAGGCTGCCATCCGGGGCGGCAGGCTCTACCTTGGAGCCTACGCCCAGAGGCTGGGGGCCACCGGTCTGACATTTTTCGACGACGACGTGACCAAGTTTTTTTCGCCCCACGCCGCGGGCAAGAGCGTCATGTTTTTGGTGGCCCTCGGACGCCCGATGCGCCGGGGCAGGAATATTCCGATTACGGGGTCGTAGGCGTCAGTTTGACGGTGCGTCCTTCCCGGGCGGATTCCAGAGCCGCCAGGGTGATTTCCACCACCCGCAGGCCGTCCATTCCGGTGGCCGCGGGTTCCCCGTCTTCGGCTACCGCCCTTCCGAAGTCTTCGATTAGAGCCGTGAAGTTCCCCAAGTAGTCTGCCGGGTAAACCTCAGTGTAATTCTCGGAGTCGCTGACCATCTCCAGCTTCCCTTGCTGGGCCTCCCAGAGGGTAGCCCGGCCAGTGATGCGGCCGTTAACGCCATACAAAACAAAGTCGTTCCTGGAATCAGGCAGCGTTCGGCCGCAGAAAACGGTCGCTATGCAGCCGCTGGAAAACCGCAGGCTAAGGGCGGCGATTGTCTCCAGGGGTTGGTCCGGTGTCTGGCCGTTGGTGAGGGCTGTAACCTCGGTGACTTCCTGGCCCAGCAGGAACCGCAACAGGTCAATCGCATGCACCCCTGTGCCCATAATCGCGGCCGCGCCGCCGATCATCTCGGGTTGCATCCACCACTGCCTCAACCCGGTCCGGGGCTCCGGTATCTGCTGACCCCGCACGCCGAAGCCCCACTGCGCTTGGGCCATCGTGATGACTCCCAGTGTGCCTTGGGCCACCTGCCGGCGGGCCGTGACGTGGCCGGGGTGGAGCCTCAGTTCGAACCCAACCCCCAGCTTGACCCCACGGGTACGGCAGGCCTGCACTAAAGCTACACTGTCCTCGAGGGTAGTGGTCATGGGCTTTTCAACCAGCACGTGCTTGCCGGCGGCTGCTGCCTTGATGCCGTGTTGGGCGTGGAGGGAGTTCGGTGATGATATGAACACCGCATCAACCGCGGCATCGGCAAGCATTGCGTCAAGGTCATCGTAGGCGGTCCTGGCCCCGTGTCTTTCGGCGAATGCCTCCGCACGAAGCCGGTCCCGGCTGTACACCGCCGCCAACTCGGCGCCGTCGGCCCTTGCGATGGCCGGCGCTATCTTGTTCTCCGGGTGCAAACCGGTGCTGATTATTCCCCACCCCAACATCAGGTTAGCCCTCCCGAAACTGAATCTCGACGGTTATCCCGCTCTGGGCAGATGGATCATTGACAAGCTTACATCCACCACCCGCAAACCGTCGATGACCCCAAACAGACTTCATCCTGCCCGCCGGCGGCGCCTCTTTGGACGCAATCAGGCGCTCTCGATTAACGCCTCGGCCTGACAAAACCCGGACGCCATAAACAAACTGGCTTTGAAGAATCCGGCGAGGCGGGCGTCGGGCGTATGGGGTACGTCCAATGTTTTAGCACCCGGGCTAATTCGACAGGATGAACTGAAACCGGACACAGGGCCGGTGACCTTGCGACGGCGGTATTTCTATTCTGGTGTAGGCCCGGCGTGGAAATGAGTCGAGGCGCGGTGCCGGTGCGGGTAGGCTATTCTCGTGAGCCGCGGTCCTTTCATGGGGCCTCGGAAGCTGGCGCCGCGGTGAACTCCTCTCCCACGGCCCAACAGGGACTCGAGCAAGCCGGTGTTATCTCCTCCAGCTCTCCATGCTCCAAGGCCCGTTGATAGTAGATGTCAAGGGCGCTGAACTGAATCTCATCTCCGACGCGCGCGACAAAACGCCCAGTTGCGTCGACTATTCCGGCGACCTCATCCTCCACTCTCAGCTTGAACGCGCTTGGCCGGATAAGCGACCGGGATTGTCGGGCGTTGGTGGCATCATTTGAGGGATTTCAGCGCGCAGACACCCTTTGCTCAGGACCAACTGCCCAGCGAAGTAATCTCCCCCTCTGTCCGTTGCCAGCAGTGCGTCATACTGCGGGAAAACATTGAAGAGGATTAGCCGTCGTTGTATCCGGCGGCCACTGCCACCAGCAGGATGACAATAACGAGCCGAAGACCGGCCAGCCGGGGGCGGGTCGCCACCCTAAGATGCCCTGAAATGGCCGCAGTGTTGTCTGCTGCATAGTCTCTCATCGCGGCACGCTTTTAGGGCGGACAAGCTATCCTTCGCAACCACAGACACGTCTAGAGACAAAAGTGGTTTACGGCCATGTGTGCGTCACTAACCGATCTGCTATCGGGAGGGTCCCGGTCAGTCATTATTACATTGGCACTATAGGCAGGGACTAATGGAGACCAAACTGGACAAAATCAAGAACCTACACGTTGCGGTTCGTTCTGGAGTTATAAGACAGAGCGCTGGCCTTGTGTGGTTGAAAAGAAATGGAAGTTGCCCGAAGGCCTCGCCACTGCCGAAGGGACATTTGTTCTTGTGAGACCCGCGTTGCTGTGAAGGCGCAGTGTTTCCGCGGTAGAACTTCCAAGTATCCCACGATGGCTGTCCCTACCGTTCGACGCTCCGGTCCCGTTTCGTTTCTCTGTCGTGGGTTGTCCGGCGAGGGTAACGCTGCGACCTCCTTCATGGTCCCGTCGTGGTCCGAACCTGTAATTGCCGCGCTGGTCCAACCATTCTGCCCTTCGGCCTGAGGTACACCGCCTGGCGGATGAAGGAGATCACTGACTCCGGGCTTAGACGGCGTTCGGAGTTATCGTCCGCTAGCCAGCAACCAGCGAGATTCGTAGAATAGGAACTCATTGCAGCCGGCGTCAGAGAAGTGATGCTAAGGCGCATGGCCATTTTTGCCGGAGGCATTTCGGGGCCGGGCACGGCATAGGCGTTGGACCACCACCGAGACGTGCTTGCCATCCCGCTCTTTCATGCCCAGGACCGGATTGGCGGCAATGCGGTTACGGCCGATATACCTCGGGATGACGGCAGAACAAAACCCTTCGACGTTTCGGTAACTGCTAATATTTCACGAATTACCACGAATAGGCCCATGCTCACCTGCAATTTGGAGGAGAAATGGTTGAGATAAAGACTGCAGACCAGCTGAAGGATCTCAAGGAGCTTTTGACCTCTGGGGGCAACATTAGTGTTGCAGTGGCGTATGTGACACAGGAAGGATTAGAACTGATTGAGCATGAGTTAATGATTGGAATGGGGAGAGGTCAAGTGAGAATAATGATTTCCCTGACAACCCAACCCAAAGCTTTGAGAAGGCTGCTTGAGTTAGAGGACAAAGGGTTAGCGACAAGTTCTTCGATATCCCTGCCGACAGACACGCTATTTTTCACCCAAAGCTTTACATATCCCGGGGTGATGAATTTACTAGATTCCTGACCGGCTCGTATAACTTGACCGGGGCAGCCTTGGGCCGTAACAAGGAGCACGGCCTCTTGGTTACGTGCAATAATAGTGAGCAGGCTGCCCGAGATGCGATGGAACAATTCGACCTCTTATGGGAGCATTGTTGGGCCAAGCCCTTAACTCCGATTGATGTGGACGAGTATGAAGACAAGTATCGTAGTAGCGAGAGTCCTCCACCGGACGAGGAACTTCCAAACCGGACATACTGGTTGTTCAAGTGTAACCCCAAGAAGCATAAAGGCTATACCTTTCGCGATCTCCTTGGTAAACCCAACCGTACGGATTGTTGGGGCGAGGAAATCATTCTACCTGAGTCCATTAAGTACATCACAGATATGAAGGTGGGAGACTTAGGGCTGTTCCAGCATAGCGGCTACACTAGGCCAACGGATAACGTGGTTGTGGGAACGGTACGAGTTGTACGAGAAGCTTACGAAAGTCCGAATGACCCTACAAAGAAGTTGATAGATATTCAGGTTGAGTCTGAGTTTACTGATTTGGTGCCCCTCAAGAAGATCAAGGAATTTTTCCCCGAATTGCGACCCAATCCTCCTATCCAACGGATAGATATAAGCCAGCTGACCTACGCCGAAATAGTGAAACTGGGCATTGTCCGGTAGCCCATCCAAAAAGAATCGAATCGGTCGTTAGCGCGGTTATCTGACCTTTTTGTCATTTAACCGTGGGCTGTTCGGATGATGGGTATTTATACCATTTCCGAGTCCGTCGGTTCTTTGTTTACCTAGTTCCCAGTCCGACGAGCGCCGCAATTTGTCGTTGATGCAGTCTCCCAACAGTGAAAGCCGTGAGGCATCGCGGGTTGATCGACACCTGGGTACAAAATCTTTGATGGTTCCTGGATTTGCTCCTTCTAGAATTGGCGTTTGTGACGTCATAGACCCAACTTTCCCCCGGCAGCTCGGTCCAATGTTACACGTTTGGGGAGCGGCTCCGGCGGGTTGATTGGGTAGCCCTTCTCGTGGGACGGCACCTTGTCTGGCTGTGTGTTGCCCTCAACGTCAATTGGTGTGTTGTGATCAAGTGCTCTCAGCATTTGGTTCCGGTGGTTCGCCGCACCCAGGGAAAGGGCAGCGGTTTATCACCGAAGAACACGAGCAAGACGATATAATTTATTACAGCCAAGGCGGCCCAGAAGATAAGGAAGCCCCAGTCACCCTTCTTCTGACCAGCGCCGCTCCCAGGGTAACCCTCGCTCTTGTTATCCAGCACAACACCGACACAACCTCCAACGAAAGCGGAAATACCCATGAACAGCCATTTCTGATCAACATCTACCAAGAGGTTGGCTACCCAATGTGCCACCCAACCCAAGCCTCCAAGAGCGAAAGCGAAGAAAATACTCCATGGGCCTAATCCTCTCGACATGTTGTCCCCCACAAACCTGGTCTTGCCCCATGTTGTGTGCCAAGCTTAGCGTGAGTTTTGCGGGCCATGAGGAAAGGGCTCTGGATTCCCGCCGCGGTGAGAATGACGGGAGGCAGGAGCGGTCTGATACCAGGGGTCAAGTATCGCTTTGGACGCGAGGTTCGCCCGTCACATTAGAATGCGTTTGCACTGGCTCGGTTGCCGGGTCCGGAACTGCCCGGCCATTTCCGTGGAGGCGGAAATGACCGGGCTTCTTAGCAATTGCATCCCGGACCGGACTGCGTAGACACATTCCGGGGAGCGGCGGGGCTGTCCGAGAATAACTAAGCCTGTTGGTCCTGGATCGCCGCGACCAGCACTCCGGGGGAAAGGGGGAGCTGGTCTATGGTCAGGCCGGTGGCTTGGTGAACGGCGTTGGCAACCGCCGCCATGGGCGGGACAATGGACGCTTCGCCTACGCCGCGCACGCCGAACGGGTGTCCGGGGTTGGCTACCTCCACGATGACCGTGTCGATCATGGGGGTGTCCAGGCTGGTCATCATGCGGTAGTCCAGCAGACTGGAATTCACCAACTCCCCGTTGTCGCTCATAAAATACTCTTCGTTGAGGGCCCAGCCCAACCCCTGAACGGTGCCGCCCTGCATCTGTCCCTCTACGTAACTGGGATGGACCGCTTTACCGGCGTCCTGGAAGACGGTGCAACGCAGCACCTGGACCTTGCCGGTCTCGGGGTCTATCTCCAGGTCCACCAGGGTAGCGGCCGCCGAGCCTCCGGCGCCCCGGGGGTTCACGTTGCCCCGGCCCACCACCGGCCCTCCCGTTTCATTGAGCCTGGGAGCTATCTGCTTGAAGGTCATCCTTAGCTCCGGGTCCGACTTGTGTTGCAACGCGCCGTTGACGTACTCCACGTTTTCCGGATCGGTCTCCCAGATGAGGGCGGCCCGTGCTACGAGCTGTTGTTTGATGTCATTGGCGGCCTGGATTGCGGCCCAACCGGTCTTGAAAGCGACACCGCTCCCGGCAGTCAAGGAGGTGAACCCGATGGAGTCGGTGTCCGCGACCTCCGGGAAGACCTCTTCCACCGAAATTCCCAAGACCTCGGCCAGTTGTTGGGAAATCGAGGTGCGGGTCCCGCCAATATCCACCGAGCCCTCTACCAGCATCACAGTGCCGTCGGCGTTGACGTTGGCGACGGCGCAGGAGGGACCGGTGTTGTTGCGCCAGAAGCCCAGGGCCACCCCGCGGCCCCGGTTCTTGCCTTCCAACGGCGTTTGGTAGTGGGGATGGGCCTTAATCGCCTCCAACGTTTCCACCACTCCGATTGGTGGATGCAGGGTTCCGTCCGCCTTGCGGTCGCCTTCTTTCGCAGCGTTTCGCAGCCGGAGCTCCACCGGGTCTATCCCCAGCTTCTCGCTCAACTCGTCCAACAGGATCTCCACTGCAAAGCAGCCCAACGGGGCCCCCGGGGCCCTATAGGCGGCGGTCTTGGGTTTGTTGTCCACTACGTCGTAGGCTTCCAGGTCCAAATTGGCAACGTCGTAGGGAGTTAGCATGCAGTTGAGAGCGCCGCCAATGGGCGACCCGGGATAAGCGCCGGCTTCCAAGGCCAGGTAGCCTTGGGCCGCGGTGATCTTCCCTTCGGAGTCAGCGCCCAATTTCACCTTCATGTAGCTCCCGGAAGTGGGCCCGGTTGCCTCCAGAACGTCTTTTCGGCTCATGGTCACTGTTACCGGGCGGTTGCTCTTCCTGGAAAGGACCGCCGCCACCGGCTCCAGGTAGGTGGCCAGTTTGCCGCCGAAACCGCCGCCGATCTCCATTGGGACCAGCTTGACCTTGGACGATGGGATGCCCAGGATGAGGGCGGTGTTATCCCGGATGCCGAAAGGGTTCTGCGAACTGTTCCAAACAGTAACCCGGCCATCGTGGCTCCAGGACGCCGACGCGCTTTGGGGCTCAATGTAGCCCTGGTGCACCGTCTTGGTCCGAAACTCACGCTCCACCACCACCGCGGCCTGTTCGAAACCCTCTTCGAGCTCACCCAGCCTTAACCGTTGGCGGGCGGCAACGTTGGTTTTTTCAGGTGGCCCGTCGTTAAGGCTAGGGGCGGTCATGTGTTCGTGCAAAATCGGGGCGCCCGGCGCCATGGCTTCTTCGGCGGTAATAACCGGGGGCAATACCTCGTACTCTACCTGGATAAGCTTTAAAGCCTCCTCGGCGTCGTGGGGGTTCTCCGCCGCCACGGCCGCCACCGCGTGGCCCTTGTAAAGGACCTTGTCCCCCGCCAAAACGTTGTTGCTGAGGTACTTCAGGCTCAGAACGGCATCTTCGCCCACCTCTGCCAACCGGTCCGGGACCGGGGCGAAGTCCTTGGACGTTGCCACTGCCAACACGCTGGGGTGAGCCTCGGCCCGTGAAGTGTCAATGGACTTGATAATGGCGTGAGCATGGGGGCTGCGCAGCACCTTGCCGTGCAGGGCCCCGGGAAGCTGCACGTCAGCAGCGTATTGCGCCCTTCCGGTCACCTTGTCCACGCCGTCATGCCTGATGGGCCTGGTCCCAACCACGTTGTATTCCACATTGGACAACACCAAGTTAGAGGTCATTGGCCATTACTCCTTTTCACCCGACTTTATTCCGATGACCCCGTGCAGGGCTTCGTCAAAGGTCATTATCTCGCTCACGCCGCGCCTTCGGCAACTGGCCAAGTGGCAGAGGCAGGGCCTTTCCAGGAGAGGCAGAGAGCGGTTTTTTGGTTCACGTTGCCATTTGACGCCATTTGATGCCCTTTAGCTTTGACGGCTGCTGTATTTTAAGTCTCGGAAGAGTGGCTAGTTGAGGAAAATGCACGAGATTTTGATGCTTCGGCGCGTTTTTGACGACTTTTTGTCGCTTTTTGTCCCCACGGCGGAACTGAATTCCGGGACGGGGGCGGGCGGTTTATCCGTGTAATTGCTATAGTAGGAATCTCATGCCCCAGCTGGCAAGGGACGGGTGTCAATGAAGATCAAGTGTGGGCCGCTCCCGAACTACGGGAGCGATTGATTACGGCCAGATGCTCCTCCCAGTCCGGTTCCGACTCTGGGCGTTCCAAGGTATCGCACCAACGGAAAAAGGCTTCCACATCCGCCGCGGACTCAAAGGGTTTTGTCCGCTGCCGTTTTTCGAGACGTTCCCTCGCGGCGGCCCTCAGCCAAGCGCTCAGGGTCATTCCCTCTCTACGCGCTTGATGAACAAACCGGTCACGGTCCTCGTCCGGTATTATTAGCTGCACCCTGGCCATGACGTATCCCGCAGTTCACGTGAGGATGTGTATGCATAAAATACATCCTTCAATGCGACTTCAATGGCTGTTCGAACCCTACGCAGTAACCCAACTCCGGCGACGCACCTTCCAAGGCTGCCAGTATCCCTAGGCCGTCCGGGACTTGTCAACGGCTCCGTTTCCCCCAACATTGCCCCATACCCGTCCGATGACTGCCTGAATCTTCTCTTCAAAGCGCATTACCAACTCGCGGTTGCCGTTCACTAGTTCCATATTTCGATCCAAGTTAGCAATGATGGATTCCTGCTCTGCCAAGTCAGGTAGCGGTATTTGCAACCTCAACACATCATCCCTAGTTATCCCTGGAATTGCTGCCCCATTACCGAGGGATTGTATGTGGTCATACATTCCTGCAAGGCGGCTGTAGATGTACTCAGGAATGGCGGCATCGGAGCGGATGGCCATCAACTGTCGTCCAATTGCCGCTTTTTCCGCGCCCAAAAGGTTAACTTTCCCCAGACCAGAGCCTTTGACAGTAATCAGTACGTCCCCTTCTTCAGCAATTACTTTTGGTTTTGTCGTCCATTTGGAAAAGCTGGTGCACTTTTCGCCGAAATCTGCTGGGCCAGTAAGATAACCGATGCCCGTTCTATCAGTGTTGTAATCATCCTTGTTTACGTGTTGACCCGAGATCAACGAGCAAACATCCCCCAACGCCACCAGCGGCCACTCCGGGTCAACCACAATATGCGGCCGGTAGTTCTCCACCACTGCCCGCGCGCCGTCGATAACCTTTTGGTAACCGTCAATTTCCGCGACTATTTCCTGCTGTACTTCCAGCGGAGGGAGTGGGATTTCGATGTTCGTAACGGCTCTTGGGTTGGCGCGGGACAATGAGCCGCCTACACCAGTTATAGTCTGCATAAACTGGGCATGAAAAGCATCACAAGTAACGGTCCGTTGGAGAAATGCAGGGACGATTTGTTCGCTGGAAAAGACCATCCATTCAGTAGATGCGATTTGAGAATATCCTGTCGGGCTTTCTCGAACAACCCATGCTCTTCGGATGTGCGGAATAATCCGAGAAAGGAGAACATCACCCGGGTACACAACCTTTTTTGCCGATCCAATCTCATCGCCCCTAAGAATCTCCGGAATTCTTTTGTCAAAAGCAGGGATACTCCAAAGTTCAAAGTGGTCATCTGGGGTCAACCGAGGATCAAGCGATTTAACACCGTCTCTGTAGAAATTTCCGATTGGAACAAGTGGATAAACGGATTTTGGGACTACGATCACCCGATACCGCTCCCCGCTCAGGTTGTAGTCGTCGTCTGCGGCAATTCTCTCTTTTTCTACGATAAGGCCTCTGGAGGGCTGAAAGTCATCCAAGGATCCGCCTGCTCTTTGGCGATCCAGGTATTCGGCAAGCTCAGCCTGTACGCGCGGGAGATCGCTGCGGTCTATCGGGCGGCGCTGGGCGCCCAGGTCGAACCCGTCATTCTCCACCTTGAAAAAGGCGATGGTGTGAGTCCGCTTGGCCAGCGCCCGGTCCAGGATGAGGACCGAGGTCTTGACGCCGGAGTAGGGCTGGAAGACGCCGGCGGGGAGGGAAACCACCGCCACCAGGTATTCTTCCACCAGCATTTTGCGCAGCCGCTTGTGGGCGTTCTGGCTCTGGAAGATGATTCCCTCGGGGACGATGATGCCGGCGCGGCCCGTGGGCGAAAGATGCTCCGCCATGTAGTCCACGAACAGAACTTCGCTGCGCTTGGACTGGACCGAGAAGCGGTTGTGGGGCCGGATGCCGCCCTTCGGCGACATGAACGGCGGGTTGGCCAGAATCACGTCGGCGTACTCGTTCCAGCGCTCATCGCTGGTGAGGGTGTCGTACTCGTAGATGTGCGGGGCGACGAACCCATGCAGGTACATGTTCACCAGCGACAACCGCACCATGTCCGGTGAAATGTCGTAGCCCCGGAAGTTTTCGGCCAGCGCCCCGCGCTCCTGGGGCGTCAACCGGCTTTGGCCGTCCTCACCGGTGTTGGCTGCCATGATGTGCTTGTAGGACGATATGAGGAACCCGGCGGTGCCGCAGGCCGGGTCGAGCACCGATTCGTTCTTCTTCGGGTCAACGATGGCAACGATGAAGTCGATGATATGGCGCGGTGTGCGGAACTGCCCGGCGTCGCCCTGGGAGTCGAGCACCGAGAGCAGGTACTCGAAGGCGTCTCCCAAGCTCTCCGAGTCCTCGTAGGAGAATTCGTCAATAATCCGGAGGAAAGAGCGAAGGGTCTCCGGGTCCCGGTAGGGGAGGTAAGCATTGTTGAATATGTCTCGAAACAACGGTGGGACGCCGGGGTTCTGAGAGGGTGTGTGAGAAAGGGCTAAACCTGCACGAATTTCTCTTGGGGAGTGGGTCAGCAATCTTGCTATTGTGGGGGTATGAACAGAAAACCTTATCCCAGCGATTTGACCGACGCCCAGTGGGCGGAATTAGCTCCCTTACTGCCGCCAAGCAAACCCAGGGGGCATCCTCGGACCGTGGACTTGCGCGAAGTAGTAAATGGCGTTCTGTATGTGCTGCGCGGCGGCATACCCTGGCGCATGGCGCCCCATGACCTGCCGCCCTGGGGGACGATTTGGTGGTATTTTCGGAAGTGGCGCAGAGATGGGACCTGGGAGAGCATTGAGGCGGCGCTGCGTCCCAGGGTTCGGGAGGCTGAGGGACACGAGGCTACGCCCAGCGCCGCGATCATCGACAGCCAGTCGGTGAAGACCACGGAAAAAGGGGGCCCAGAGGCTACGATGCAGGCAAGAAGGTTGCTGGGCGCAAGCGTCACATCGCAGTAGATACTTTAGGACTGCTCTTGGCCGTCGTGGTACATGCCGCCAACATTCAGGACCGGGATGGAGCCAAGCTGGTGTTGAGCAAAATGGTGGGCCGGTTTCCCAGGCTCAAAGTGATCTGGGCTGACGGGGCATACGCTGGCAAGTTGGTAGCCTGGGCCTGGGTCACTGGCGGTTGGCTGCTGACCGTGATCCGGCGGAGGCCGGACACTCACTCCTTTGAGGTGCTGCCCCGCCGGTGGGTGGTGGAGCGGACGTTGGCGTGGCTGGGCCGCTGCCGGCGCTTGAGCAAAGACTATGAAGCCCTACCGGAAACCAGCGAGGCTTGGGTTTATGTCGCCATGATCCATCTCATGCTAAAAAGACTCCAGCCAGCTTGAACCGGATTTCTCACACACCCTCTAAGACATTTTGGTGATGGATTCGATATACAGGTTCAAGGTATCGTGCCCGCCGAGACGCCGGTCCATAAGTTTGGTCCATCCAAAGCCGGCGAAATCGCCGGTGAAAAAGCTCCGCTCGCCGCCGTCCTCCTCAGTCCCGGCGTCAATGTCATCCATGAACTTGTAGATGAGCGCGATGGTAATCTGCTCAACCTGGCTTTTGGGGTCTGGCACCTTGCCCACGAGGATATCGCGAGCCGTGTCTATGCGGCGTTTGGTGATGGCGTCCAGCATGTGGCAGCACCTTGAGTTTTTGGATTGCCCTTGATACTTGGCTCCGCTGTCTGAACTGTGATTCATTTGATATGCATGATGACCATGTTTCAGGGTCAACTATCCTGCACAGACCCCGTATCCTGTCTATCAAGGCAATCCGACGCATCACAGTTCAGAACTTTTTGTTGACGACTCTCTTGAATTGAAGCCTTCTTGCGCCGAAGTTGATAAGCAGCCCTACTTCCAGGTTGTAAGTTTCGAGATAGTTTATGGCCTGCGCCAGGTGGATGTCCTCCAGCAGGGCAATGGCCTTCAGTTCGACGGATACCAGGCCTTCCACCAGGAAATCGACCCTTCTTGTACCTACCTGCTGCTCTTTGTAAAGGATGGGCATCTCATGCTCGCGGCTGAATGAGATGCCCTGGTCAGCCATCTCTATCTGCAATGCTCTTTGGTAGATGACTTCCTGGAAGCCGATGCCCAAGGCCGAATGAACCGCCATGAAGCATCCAATTATTTTGCCAGTAAGGGCAGAATATCTGTGCTTGGGGTTAATCAACGGCCTGCCACTCAATCTCAATTAGGCGCATATCAGCCGTTTATGGCGCGAATTGGTTCAGGGAAACGTAGTCGTTGATGTATTCAGGGACTAACTGGCGGTACTGTCTTGGCACGGCGCGAAAGTCGTTCCGGTTGAACGCCGGGTTGGTGGCCAGTACGGAAAACTGGCCCTTGTCGATAATACTGCGCAGGTAGCCGTCGATGGCGTATGCCTTGAAATAGTTCTTGATTGGCAGGATGTCCGCAGCCTTTTCCAATTTGCGGGTGACGGCGAATTGATCAAATGCCTCATCTAAAAGTTCGTCCCTGGACTTGAAGCGTGGGATGAGACCGAAAACCTTTTCCAGAATCTCGCGCAGCGTCAGGCGGCGGTCCACCTCGGCTGCCCTTCGCAGCTTGGCGAGTGTGTAATACTCCTCCGGCTGGTCGAAGACCTCGCGGGTCACGTAGTCGATGACGTGGTCCCATTGCCCGGCTTCCACGCCCTGTGCTACGACCGGGTCCTCACGGACGACATCGGCGAACCGGTCGAAAAACATCCGGTCAATCTTCATACCCTGGGGCCCGACGGTTTCTTCCTTGATTTCCGAAAGGATGTCTGAGCCAAGGTGCTCGTAGGCGAAGGTATATGACGGGCCTTGGACCCCGTCCACGGGTTCGCCCCCAAGTGGCTGGGGCCGCGGCAGCTTCAGCACCTCGTCATAGTTGAACTCGGTCTCAAAGCACTCGCAGTTGGCGAAGAAGTCGAAAAGTTTGAATGCAGTCTTCTCCGGGTGGGCCACATCCTCCGCGAGGCCGGAATCCAATAACTGCTCCGTGAAGTTGTGCCGGCGCGTGCCCCGGCCTTTGATCTGGACAAAGTCGGTAGGTGAGAATATGGGCCGGAGAAGGCCCAGGTTCAGGACGTCGGTGCAATCGTATCCGGTGGTCATCATCCCGACGGTCACGCAGACTCGCGTCCTGCTGGTCCGATACGAGGGCAGAAAGTTGGAGAAACCGCTCAGGTTGTTGTTTGCAAAATTGCTGGTGAACTGTTGGGCGTTCGTTATAGCTGAGGTAACTTGCACCGCGAAATCGGACTGGTACTTGCCCGGGAACATAACATCGGCCATTTCGTTAAAGGTTTGGGCCAGTCTGCCCGCGTGGTTTTGGCTTACGCCGAAGATGATGGACTTTCCGATCTCGTCGCTGATGGGGTCGCGCAGGGCGTTTTCCAAGAACGTCTTGCAGAAGACCTGGTTTGTGGCCTCGGAAAAGAAGCGTTTCTCAAATTCCCGCTGCTTGAAAGCCTCCTCATGCTCATCGCCGGTATCGTCGGTGACGGAAACGACAAAACCCTGGTCGGCAAGCAGTTGCGTTGTAATGTCGGTGCGGGCGTCCACCACGACAGGATTGACCAGGTAGCCGTCTCGCACGCCGTCGAGCAGCGAGTACCGGAACGTGGGCTGCCCGCTCTCGCAGCCGAAGGTGCGGTAGGTGTCCAGCAGCAGCCTGCGTTCGGCCTCGCGGGGGTCATTGACGGTGGGGCCGGTCTTGCTGAAGCCGTGCAGGTAATCCCTGGGAGTTGCCGTAAGGCCCAGCTTGTAACCAACGAAGTAGTCGAAAACGGCGCGGGCATTGCCGCTTATGGAGCGATGCGCTTCATCGGAGATAACAAGATCGAAGTCCGTCGGAGAGAACAGCGTTTGGTGCTTATTGTTGAACAGCAGGGACTGGACGGTGGTGACGACGATGTCCGCTGAACGCCATTCGTCGCGTCTTTCCTTGTAGATAACAGTCGTGTAGTCCGCTGAGAGCAGGCTGGTGAATTGCTTTTGGGCTTGCTCTTCTAGCTCAAGCCGGTCCACCAGGAACAGCACGCGCGAGGCGTTGCCGGTGCGAAGGAATAGCTTGATGATGGCCGCGGCGGTGAGTGTCTTGCCGGTGCCGGTGGCCATCTCAAAAAGGAAGCGGTCGCTGCCGTCCTTCACCGCCCGCTGCAACGACTGAATTGCACCGAGTTGGTAAACGCGCAAAAACCGCAGGTCGTTGGAACGTATGAACCCAGGCCGCTCCGCCTCATTCTTCCACGCTGCTTCGGAGGCATAATTCGGCCGCTGGGTGAGAACGATGTAGTTGGCCTGGACCAGCTCATCGATCAAGCTTTTGGGGTTGGGTTTGACCTTGCCGTAGACTATCACCGACTCAGGTGTCGGGAATGAGGTGACGATATAGGGATTTCCGCGCTCCAGGTCCCAGGAGTAGTGCAGGTTGCCGTTGGAAAGGATTACGAACCGGCAGTTCTGAGATCGGGCATATCTCCGGGCCTGTTCCTTCCCTACCAGCGGCTGTTTCTCTTCGGACTTGGCCTCCAAAACGATGAGCGGGAATCCCCGGTCGTCCAGAAGAAGGTAATCGATGAATCCCTTGCCGGTCTTCTCAAAGTTGTCGCCAAGACCGTCCAGTGCGGACGGTTTGATTGCGACGCTTGGCTCAAGCCGAACGTTGGCGGGCTTATTCCCATCTGGGAAGAAGCGCCAGCCAGCCCTTTCCATTAGCTTATTGATCTTCAGCCGTGCTGTCGCCTCGTTCATACCCTACCGGTGATTGGGTTGCGCCAACCCGCGTCCGATGACGGGTCCGCCGGCAATCTTGCGGTCGCGACGCCTGGCTGACGCCCGCTTAGGTTCTGCTGAGAAGTAGGCCCTTGGCCGCGGCCGCTAAACCCCGGGCAATCCGGCTTTGTCCCTCATGGACTTAGCTAATGCCCTGCTGGTCACCCTATTGTGCTTTCAATTGAGGGGAGTTTACTCGAACGTTGGTGGGCCCGGAAGGAGTTGAACCTACCACCCGCCGGTTATGAGCCGGCTGCTCTGCCGCTGAGCTACGGGCCCCTAGTTCAAGCTTATGCCGGGGGTTTGGGAGTGTCAAGAATGAGGAAGTTTCCCATTAACCCTCCCTCGTCCGAGTATCCGGGTATAATCAGCCTTGGGTAGACTCGTCTGGGGAGGGCCCAAATTGATCAAGAGGGCGCGGTCATGGAGACCTTGCACCGGGAGATAATTCCAGCCCGTAAGGGCAAGGCCAGCCGGTTGGACCGGGGTCAACTGGTTAGGGTAATCAACACCCACGGCCAGCAGGTGGTCGACACCTGGGCATTTAATGCCGCCGACCTGTCCGAGTTCATGTCGATGGAGCATACCCGCACCGCCTTGACCCGGGTGACGGTGGCAACCGGCGATGCCCTGGTCACCAACCGCCGCCGGCCCATTTTGACCATTGTAAAAGACACATCTCCCGGTGTTCATGACACCCTGCTGGCGGCCTGCGACAGTTACCGCTACGAGCAGCTTGGCTGTATCGGGTTCCACGACAATTGCACCGACAACTTGACTGCCGCCCTTGCCGAGTTGGATATCACTACCACTCGTACTCCCAGCCCGTTGAACCTGTTTATGAATATTCCGGTGGCGTCCGGCGGCGAGCTTTCTTTTCAACCTCCGGTCTCCAGGGCTGGCGACTACGTTCTGCTGCGCGCCGAAATGGATTGCCTGGTCGCTTTTTCCGCCTGCCCCCAGGATATGGTGCCGATTAACGGCGAGGATTGCCTCCCAACCGAAGCACACTTTGAAATATTGGCGGGCGACCCCTCCTAAGTCTAAGGCGGAAGGCGTGCGGACCGATCCGGTGGCGGGTCAACCCCCGAGCGCGGTTGCGAGTGTATAATCCCATTTGCTAGGGGCAATTGACCCCGGACTTACCGGCAAACCACCCACAAGCCGGGAATGGTAGTCAACAGGAGGCCGTGACAATGGCGTCAACGAGTGAAGGCCAGGTATCGATGGACAAATTCAAGACTATGATTGAAATTGCCGGGTTGGGCATGACGGACCAGGAAATCGAACACCTGAAGCCACTTTACGATCTCTACGCCCGGTACGTCACCACGGTCCATTCGGTGGAACTTGGCGCCGAGGAAGTCGCCGCGGTCTTCCATCCGGAATGGCCGCCCGCTTAAAGGCCAGGAATTCCGTCGGGGCAGTTGCGTTACTGAGGCCCAGTGGCCTCGGCTAGAGGAAAATCCACCAGGTTGTTGATTGGAGGCCAAGGGAAATGCCGGAGATAGACACCGACCTTCACTACATGTCCATCAGGCAGGCGTCGGAGCTGTTGCGCCGCCAGGAACTCTCACCGGTGGAGCTGACCCAGGCTACTCTCGACCGAATCGCGGCCACCGATGACCAGCTTCACTCCTACATTTTGCTTCTGAAAGAGCAGGCCCTGGCGGACGCCCGGACCGCCGAGGCGGAAATTCTCCGGGGCGACTACAAGGGTCATCTGCACGGGATTCCCTTCGCTCTCAAAGACCTTTACGACACCGCCGGAGTCCGCACAACGTCAGGCTCCAAGGTGGACATCGACCGGGTTCCCACCGAGGATGCCACCACCACCGCCAGGCTCAAGGCCGCTGGTGGTATCCTGATGGGCAAGCTGGCCATGCATGAATTCGCCTTGGGAGGCCCGGATTTCACCACGCCGTTCACGCCGGCCCGAAACCCCTGGAACCAGGCCCACGTGACCGGGGGCTCCAGCAGCGGTTCCGGCTCCGCGGTGGCGGCGGGTCAATGCATGGGCGCGCTGGGTTCCTGCACCGGCGGCTCCATCCGGGGGCCGGCGTCGCTGTGCGGCATTGTCGGGCTCAAGGCCACCTATGGCAGAGTAAGCCGCGCCGGGGTGGTAACCCTGAGCTGGTCCCAGGACCACTGCGGCCCAATGACCAGGACCGTGGAAGACACTGCCTACATGCTCCAGGCAATCGCCGGTCGGGATGCCAGGGACCCCACTACCAGCACGGCGCCCGTGCCTGACTACTCCCTTTCGCTGAGAGAAGACATCAGG
Organism: Dehalococcoidia bacterium; assembly: GCA_963663135.2. Taxonomy (GTDB): domain Bacteria; phylum Chloroflexota; class Dehalococcoidia; order Lucifugimonadales; family UBA3495; genus Io17-Chloro-G2. The sequence continues at coordinate 216,210 of CAXXRM010000004.1, forward strand.
GGCGTGACCATTGGGGTGCCCCGCCATTTCTTCTTCTCCGATGATCCCAGCGTCAACCCCGAAGTCTTGTCCACCGTGGAAAAGGGTTTGCAGGTATTGGAGGAGTTAGGCGCCAACCTGGTTGAGGTCACTATCCCCAGCTTGGATTACGTCCGGGCGGCCAATACCATCATAATGCTCAGCGAGGCCTACGCTTTCCATGAGAAGAACTTGAAGACCCGGCCACAGGACTTTGGGGAGATGGTGCGGGACCGCTTCCGCATCGGCGGCCTGTTCCAGTCCAGCGACTACGTTCAGTCGCTGCGGTGCCGCCAGATAGTCAAAAAGGAGTTTGCCCAGGTGTTCCAGCAGGTGGACCTGCTGGTTTCGCCCACTATGACCCAACCGGCCGCTGCTTTTGAGGGATACGACGCATCCAGCACGGTCAGGGGTCCGAGCTTTACCGCCCCCTACAACCTGACCGGGTTGCCCGCAATTTCAATTCCATGCGGATTCACCGCCGGCGGTCTGCCCGTGGGCATGCAAATCGCCGGCAAGCCTTTCGATGAACCGGGAGTCATCCGGGCCGCCTACGCCTACCAGCAGCAGGCCCGCTGGCACGAGCAGCACCCGCCGATTTAGAGGGCGTGGGACGTGGGCTACCGATAGGGGTTGCTAATCCAGCCCCAGCTTTTGCCGGTAGTCCGGGTCCCATTCGGCCAGCAGGCCTATCTCCACTGCTTGCTGCGGTTCCAGGCGTTCCTGTGCGTCTCCGGTCAGGGGGACGGCGGCGACAATGGAGTCCCGCACCAGGCCCTCGTAAGATTCCTCGTCGATTCCCAGCAACTCCTGGAGGACCGGCTGGTTGTGCTGCCCGTACGCCGGTGCTGGTCCCCGAATTTTCAGAGGGCTCTTGGAGAACTTGTAAGGCCGCCCCATGAACGGCCGGACGCCGATGTTTCTCTCCGGTGGGAAGGAGACTCTTTCCAGGAAGTTGCGGCTCTGGTACTGGGGGTCGAAGTGGATGTCTTTGCCGGTCAGGACCGGGCCGGAGGCGATTCCCGCGGCCTGCAGCCGGTGCATCAAATCGTACTTTTCAAAATTGGCGGTCCAGGCCCCGATAATCTCGTCCAGGGCGTCGTGGTTGCGTGTACGCGCCGTTATGTCCCCGAAGTCCGGGCTGGCGGCCAGGTCTTCCCGGTCCATCAGCCGGCACAGGTCCAGCCATTCCTCCTCGCTGCCCACCGACAGGGTTATCCACTGGTCGTCCCCGGCTGCGGGGTAGCAACCCTGGGGCGCCCGCTGTGGGTGGCGGTTGCCGATCCGCGTTCCATCCCTGCCGTTGACCTGGGCGTCCATGATGTACTCCGAAAGGAACATCACGCCGGCCTGGTACATGCTGATGTCGATCCACTGGCCCAATCCCGTCTGGTTCCGGTACCTCAGCGCGGTCCCCATGGCGAACAGGGAAGTCCACGTCGATAAAAAGTCCACGAAGGAAGCCCCGGCCTTGCTGGGGCCTTCACCGGGATAACCCGTAACCCAGCAGTGACCGTGGGTGCCCTCCTGGGTGGTGGCCTGGGCGGGATAGTTGGCGTAGGGGCCGTCCCCGTGGCCGTAACCCGTGTTGGAAACCATGATGATGTCCGGCTTGATCTTTCGGAGATTCGGGTAGTCCAATCCCCAGCCCCGCATGACCCGGGGGGTGAAGTTTTCCATCACGATGTCGCTGATCTTGACCAACTCCACAAACAAGTCCCGGCCCTTGGGGTTGGTCATGTCCAGGGTTATGGACTGCTTTCCCCGGTGCAGCAGGTTGTAGGTAGAGGGGCGGTTCCACCAGTCCTCACCCAGCTGGTTTTCCGGGAAAGCGCCGGCGAATCCGCCGGTCCGGGTGGTGTCTGGGCGGGTTGGCCCTTCTACCTTGATGACCTCCGCTCCGAAGTCGGAGAGAAGACCACCCGCGTAGGGGAGGGCGAAAACGTAGGTGGAATCCAGCACTCTGATACCGCTCAGCGGCAAAGGGGCCATAAATCACAGTCCTCAGATCACGTTCTGTTGGCGCAGGCAGTCCAGGTCCTGCTGGCTGTATCCCAGGCCATCGAGGTATATCTCCCGGTTGTGCTGGCCCAGGGTTGGGGAAGCCATCTGCATCTGATAGGGTGTCAGGCCAAAGTTGAAAAGGACCGAAGGGACGCGGAGCTTACCCATAACCGGGTGGTCCACCTCCCGGTAGAAATCCCTGGATTCCAGTTGGGGGCAATGGGCCAACTCGCTGGGAGTTTGGACCAGTCCGAACAGCATACGGGCCGCGGCGGCTTTGGGAAACAGCTCCCACTTGCCCCGGTCCTTGATCGCATCCAGAACTATCCGGTCCAGGTCCTCGCCGTTCAGGCTGCGTTGGGCCCCCTGGGCGAACCTGGGCTCCAACAACTCGGGGGCCTCGAAAAACTCTGCGATGTCTTCCCAGGAAGCGCCGCCTCCGGGTTGGACAATTATCCACCCGTCGGAGCAGGCCATGGGATGGGTGAATTGGCCGCCGGTGGCCCGCCGCCGGGTCTGTACTCCGCCCATGAAGGGATAGGTGGTTTGGACCGCCATCATCGAAGACGCCACGCATTCGGTGACGGACAGGTCGATGTGCTGACCCAACCCGGTGGTCTCCTTCATGAAAATTGCCATGCTGGTAGCGGCGGCCCCGTTAAGACCGCCTTCGTACTGCGCCTGAAACCCGCCGTGCTTCAGCGGCTCCCGGCCCTGCAGGCCGCTGATGCTCATAATCATCCCCATGGCGTAGTTGACCACTTCCTCACCCTTGAACGCGCTGTAGGGGCCGTCCTGGCCGAAGGGCGTAATGGAAGTCATAACCAGGCCCGGGTTTATCTCTTCCAATTGCGGGTATCCTAGGCCCAACGACTCTAACCAGCCGGGCCGGTGGCTTTCCACCACCACGTCCACGCGGGACACCAACTCCTTGAATATCTTCCGGCCGGCGGCATCTTCCAGGTTTAGGGTCGCGCCCTTTTTGTTGAGGTTCATCACCAGGAAAAAGAGACTCTTTTCCCAATGGGGTTCGTCGTGGAAAAAGGGCCCCAGGCGTCGCAAGGCACTGCCGCCGGGAGGCTCCAACTTCAGAACGTCGGCCCCGTAATCGGCCAGCAGCCGGGCACAGAAAGAGCCGGCTATATCCCCGGAAAGGTCCAGCACTTTGATGCCGTTCAGCGCGCCGGGCAAACGGCTACCTCCACCCGAAATCCAGCCCAAGAGTCAGCCTGGCCAGGCTGGGAAAGCCAGGCTGTAACTCCCCTCTGAGGGTTGGCCGAGTACTAGACTCGGATTCTCCTAACGTATTCATCATGCCCGCCAATCCAGAACCAGATAAAGCTTCTATCATCTTCTATCGCAAGAGCCCGGTAGCCAAGCCCCACTCGTACAGACCAGAAATTGCCGACCTTCCTGAAATGGAGGGATGGGTGCCTCGGATTTGCCTTGAGTAAAGAAAAATTCTGTCTAGCGATTCGTTGAACCGATTCAGGAAGTTGCTCAAAATATCTCCAGAAACGGGGCGTTGTCCAGTGCACTTAAAGCTCTTGAAGGGTTCCGTTGTCTTTCGCTTCCAAGGCTTCTGCAACAAGGGAGCCCAACCTTCCGGCCTCAGAGTCCGCCTCGATCTCTCGGTCCCACTTTTCCCAATCCAATTCGCCGAACCATTGCCGCAGTTGAGCGTAGTCGTTGTCCTGGAGGGCCAGAATCGCCTCCTGTATTTCCGCAATGCCCGACATCATTCTTGCTCCTGCGCGTTGAAGACTAGCGGTAGGGCTTGCCCTTGGACAGACAAACAACCTCTACCGCATGGCTTTCCCCGTGGTGATGAGTCAACATATCTGCGTCATGCACCAGGTGGATACGGATCATCGAAGGCGCTTCTCCGTCATCGAAGTGGCACAACACGGCGTCCCGCAGCATGTGTTTCAGGTGCTCCCAATCGTCGGCCTCGGTAAAGATGCCGTAGCCCTAGGCCCGGGCTTCAAAGCCCAGGGTCTTTCAATTGTCATCAAATCCCCCCGTTGCTCTTGCCGCAGTGGGAATCCAGAGGCCCTTTTGTCCACTACGCCCGTCATTCTCGCCGCAGCGGGAATCCAGAGCCCTTTCTCCAATCCAACTTGGTGCGGGTATGCAGAAGTGGTCCAGCTGGGACGTCGTCCGGTCCATCTGGAGCGTCCTAGCTTGCATAACCGTCTTGGCGTATGACCAGGGCTCTGGATTCCCGCTGCGGCGAGAATGACGGGGGACAATTGAAAGGCCCGGGCTTCATAGCCGCCTTCGGGAGACTCCCGCACGTCGAAGATAATTTCCGCTTCCGGCATCCCTTAACGCTTTCCTTAAACCTGGCTGTATCCCGAGCCGGGCCGGGCCGGGTCTACTCCCAGTCCGTTGCCCTCCGATATCCAGCCGAACTCCTTGAGAATCTGCTGGCTGTAGGTCACGCGCCCGGTGACCTCGTCCAGGGGCTCGGTTGCCAACAGCAACGACGCCTTGGCCATCAGGTCCGGCGGTTCGCCCCTTGGGTCGTCCATGCCGGTGACCAGGTTGTGGAACACCGTTCCCGGCGTCGGGACCACCAGGGACGGGGATACGCAGGTGACCGAAATCCCGTGCTGGTAGGTCTCCATGGCCAGGCCCTGGGTGAACCGCTCCAACGCGGCCTTCTCCGCGCCGTAGCAAGTGTTGCCGCTGTCGGGCGGCGCGTCGGGATAGGGCCCGCGGCCCGGTCCTACAGCCGCTCCCGACGATATGTTCACTATGCTGCCGGACCCCCTGGGAATCATGTCCTCCAGGACCAGCTTGCTCAGGATGAACGGGGCCTGGAAATTCACCAGCCAGGAGCGCAGCCAGCGGTTGACCGGAAAGTCTTTGACCGGGATGAAGTAGGTAAGGGCAGCGTTGTTGACCAGTACGTCGGGCGGGCCGTAGATGTCCCTGGTGTCATGCACCAGCTTCTCGCACTCTTCGGTCAGGGACACGTTGACCGCCACGGCGGTGGCTTCTCCGCCAGCTTCTTTAATCTGGGCGATGGTGCCTTCCAGAGACCCTTCCAGTGGATGATCGCCTTCCCGGATGGTGCGGGCGGCGCAAATCACCTTGCCGCCTTCGGAGGCAAACAGTCTGGCAATTTCAGCGCCGATTCCCCTGCTGGCGCCGGTTACTATCGCTACTTTGCCGTCCAGTTTGCCCATTCAGTCCTTCCTCCCGTGTAGAGCTAGACCCCGGCAGGCCGGCTGCCTGCCCTGCCGCGCCGGAATCTCCGCCTGAGCCGCCC